>CAWEAQ010000003.1:0-1468863 GCA_963807205.1 uncultured Solibacteraceae bacterium
CCAAACCGTCATCAAACGCGCCCGCTTCGTCTATTCGCCCTACACCGCGACCGAAATGCAGGGCTTCGCGCAGGTGCTGGCGGATTCGATTCGGGCGCGCATCCAGAGCGGGCAGAACATCTACGATCAGGCGGCGTCGCCACTGAAGCCCGGACTGTCTGGCCGCCGCGGCTACCCGGATTACAAAACGGCGCGTGGTCTCAATCCCATTCGCGACTGGACTTGGAGCGGGCATACGCTGCGGTGCCTCAAGGTCCTCACCGCGAACGAAAACCGCGCGGCAATCGGGTTTCTCGACGAAGCCCTTCCTGGGCGGCGACTGACGGCGTCGCAGATCGCCGCATTCAACAACCGGCGCGAGGCGCAGTGGGGTGTGTCGCCGCGCGACCGCCAAGCCGTTCTCGCCGCATTCCTGGCGCGTCCCATTGTGATGCTCAAGGCAGCGTGAAATGGCAGACCAAGCGGAACGCGTAATTCTCGAAGCCGAGGACCAGGTCACCCCGATAACGGACAAGGCCAACGCCGCCCTCGACGGCTTCGAGAAGAAAGCGGAATCGTCGCATGGCAAGGTCATTCGGATTTCGGATCAGACCCGGTCCTCGGTCCAGCGGCTCATCGCCTCCCTCGAAAAGCAGGCCGAGACCTATGGCAAATCCGGCGTGGACCGGCTCATCACCCAGCGGGACCAGCTTCTCCAGCGATACAACCGCGAGCCGCAGGCCATCGACGCGATCACCAGATCTTACGAAAAGATGATCGCCATGGAGGAGAAGGCCGCGCGCGAAGCTCTCGCGGTCAAGGCGGCGAAGGAAGCCGAAGAGGCATTGCGGAAGCAGTCCGAAGCCATCACCTCGTTCGGCGACCGGGTCAGCCAGTTCATGGAAAATCCTCTCCAGGGGGCGAAGGGCGCACTCTCGTCGGTGCTTTCCGCTCTTGGTCCCTTTGGCATTGCCGTCACGGCTGGTGCCGCTGTATTGGGCACCATTGCGGCGTCCGCGTTCGAGGCGGCGAAGAGTCTGGGCGAGTATGGCACCCGCGTGAAGGACGCGGAGCTGCGTACCGGCTTGACCGCGAAGGAAGTCGGGCAGTTCGGCTTCGCGGCGCGCGCCGTCGGACAGGACATCTCGATTGTCGAGCGCCTGATGCGTGGTTTGTCCCAGGCAGCCGACGACAATTCCAGGGAAGGCGAAAAGGCGCGGGCTACCTTGCGCGGGATGGGCATCGATTTTCACACCGCCACGGGAGAGATGAAACCCACGTCTGAGATCCTGACGGAGATCTCCGAGGGCCTGAACAAGCTTCCGGAAGGGCTTCAGCGGGACGCCGCCGCCATGGACCTGTTCAAAAAGGTGGGCGTGGAGGCGATTCCGTTCATGACGGAACTCAACGAGAACCTGCGCGTCGCCCACGAGCAGGGGTTCGGGCCTACTGAGGACGACATCCGCCGCTTTGCCGAATACCAGCGCGAAGTGACCGTGCTCGAAACGAAGTGGGACGCGCTCGTCCGCAAGTTCAAGGAGGGGCTGGTCGTCACCGTTACCTGGGTCGGGAAGGGCGTCGACTGGTTCCTCAACAACATCAGCACCGCCGGAGACGATGAACGGGAACACCGCGAGGAGGAACAGGCACGCCAGGATGCTGCCGCCATTCGTGCGGCTGGCGGCGTTGGGGCGAAGATGTCGATCTCCGGTCATCGTCAACAGGTGGCTGACATGGAGCGACAGGCGCCGGAGATCATGAAGAACCGCGATGCCACCTTGAAGCGCATCGAGGACTTACGGACCCAACAGCAAGGGCTGGTCGGCGATTTCGGCATCCTGCAAGCGATTGCGCCCACCCGCGACGAGGAGGCCCGAGCGAAGCGCGCGAGCGATATTCAGGATCAGATCCAGCAGTTGCAGAAGATGCTCCAGGATGCCGAGGCGGCCACCAAGCGGACAGACCTGCGTGCAGGCAAGGAAGAAACGGATCGCATTCGCGCCCGGTTCTTCGGCACGCACGATGGCATGGAGAAGGCATACGCCGACGCCAAGAAGGACGTCGAGCGGCTTCAGAAGCAACTGCTCGAACCGGACAAGCCGTTGACGAAGGCTCAGGCACAGGATCTGGGCCAACAACTCCACGTCGCGGAAGCTACCGAGGCACGGCGCAAGGCGGCATTGGACGCGGTGGCAAAGGGCGCGGAGCAGCTCAAGGATTTCCGTCGCCAGGCGGCCGAGTTCGAGAAGAAGGGCGATGAAGCCGAGCTCGATGCTATCGGCAAAATCTACTATCAGCGCGATCAGCTTCTGCAGCAGGCCGCGAAGGTAAAGGCTTCGGAATCGGAGATTGCGGCGATCCGCAAGGCGGCGGACGAGCAGGCGGCCGTGCTCTCGAAGAAGGCATGGGATGAGTTCGAAAAGTACGCCGACAAGCAAGCGGCTGAGCAGCAGAAGAAAATGCTCGCACTGATGATGCCGAGCAAAGAGCAGATGAAGGAGTGGGAGGAAGGCTTCGCCGCGCAGGAACGGATCGAGGATATCGGAGTCCAGGCGCAGCGCGATGAACTGCGGCGGCGCGCCGCGCGGTCCGCACGGATGGCGGAACTGACTGCCGGCCAGGAAACGCCGATGGCTATGTCCGAGGCCGAAAAGCGGGAGCTATCGGCTCGAAAGGAGGAGTCAGCAGCGCAGCAAGCCTACCAGATCAGGCTCGATCTGGCCGTCCAGTTGGCGGGGATCGAAGCGGAGCGGATATCGAAAGAGGAGAACGCGGCGAAGCGCTCCGTGCTGGCGGCGCAAGCGCAGAAGGATCTGTTTACGGAAATCGCCCAAGCGCAAGACCAGCTCGAGGAAAAGCAGGCGCAGCTCCAGCAGAAGCGCCAGCAGGAGATCCAGTCGCAGTTCGACAGCCTCCAGAAGCAGGCAGAAAAGCTGATCGAAGTTCTGTTCACCAAGCCCAAGAACTTCGGCAAGGATCTGCTGAACACGATTCACGCCGCAGTGCTCAAACCGGTGACCGAAACGCTGGGCGGTATGGCGGCGAACGTCCTCCATCCGATCATCTACGGTGCGGATGGGCAGGGTGGGCTCGCTGGTGTGTTCAAGGGCGGCAAGCAGGACCCGGTGCGCGTGTCCACCGACCAGAACACCGCCGCGACCATGCAGAACAGCGCGGTGATGGCGGCGTTGACGGCTATCCTGGCCGCAGGCATGGGAGTGGCGGCTCCATCCTTGCAGAGTGGTGCCGCCGGTGCTGCTGGCGTTTTGGGGATTTCCATTCCATCGATCTCGGCGCCGGCCAAGATGTCCCCCGCTCCTTGGAGCTCCAGCGGCACCGGATTCAACCCGATGGCAATGCTGTTCAGCAGTGCCACGCGTGGCGGCTCCGGAGCGGCTGGCGGTGGAGCGGCGGCCGTGGGGACGGATCACTCTTGGTCGGGCGCGGTCACCGGCGGTTACACGCCCGCCCCTTGGGCTGCTGGCGGGGGAGACTGGTCCAGCGCATCGGCGGGTATGCCGACGTTGAATCGGGTGCCGGGCGGGACGGGCGGATTCAATCCGCTGGCGACGTTGTTCGGCGGCGCGGCTGGTGGGAGCGGGTCGAACGGTCTGTCGGGAATTGTCAGTAACCTGAAGCGCACGAACTGGGGGAACTTCAAGCGGAGTCCGTCCAATCCGATCTATGGCACTGATGAAAACGGCAACGACGTCCAGACCGGAGATTCCGGTGGCAAGATCACGGGTGTAGGGGGCGTGGCCGGGGCCGCGATGCTGGCGGGCGGCACGATGCTGGCGCAACAAGGGCTGCTCGGGAGCAGCCGTGGCACGTGGACGGGCACAGCGGAAGGGACGGCTGGCGGGGCGGCGATCGGGTTCCAGATGGGGGGCCCGTTGGGCGCGCTGATTGGCGGCGCCGCCGGTTTCGGCATTGGCATCGGAGAGATGATAGCTGGCGTCAAGTCTCCGCAGAGGGAGGCGCACGACGACATCAAGAGCATCTACGGTGTCGACATTCCCCAGAACAGCGGCACGATTAAGCAGGTAGTCCAGATTGCCCAGTCGCAGTTCGGCGGCCAAATCGCGGTGGCGGTGCGATCCCCGAGCGTCCGTCAACTCGTGATGCTGTATTCGGATGCGACCGGCCAGAAGATGCCGTTGTCGGCCACGACGCCATACGCGGGGAGCCTTGTGGAGCAGGGCGGCAAGCTCTATCAACAAGCCAGCTACCAGGATGGCCAGGCTCACGCCTACGCTTCGAACATCCCGACGCTCGGCGGCATCGCTACCGGAACCTATCCCACCCCCGGTGGCCCGAACACGGCTGGCGGCAGCGGTGCGACGTACCTCTCGCTGAATATCAGCGGCAACGACGCCGCGAACTTCATGACCGGCCAGTTTGTGACGCCGCAGTTTGTGACCGACCAGGCGATGGCTGCGCAGTATTCGAGCTACGGCCGCACGCAGCAGTCGGCCAACATGCAGCTACCCGGATTGACGGTGGCGTGATTCAACGTGCCAGGCAATCTCGTACAATCCGCCCCCAACGGGGTGATGCCGGCGTCGCTGTGCACCGCGTTCACGGAGTTGCGGGAATCCGCCCAACTCCAGAATCAGTACCATGACGGCACGATCCAGCGGTCGCAGCTTGCACAGACCTCGCGCCGCACTTTCCGGCTCAGCAAGCGCCTGAGCGCGTCGCTGCTCACGGCGCTGTACAACTTCTGGGTGACCCAGAACGCTGGTCTGACCCCGTTCGCCTTCTACAATCCCTTCGATGTGGCGTCGGGCCAGCAGATCGGCAGCAACTACGATCCCACAGGCAACAACACGCAGGGGCGCGTGACAGTGGTGTTTCGTGGCAACTGGGCCCAGGCTACCAGTGTCGCGCGGACGAACGTTCAGGCTCTCGAACTGGTGGAGGTGGGTTGAGAGTCAATTAGGTGCATCCACAATGCCCGCAACAGCTTCTTCCCCGGAGGGCGTCCACGCCCTCTTTGGCAATGACCGGAACCATGACGAGTCCTGCTAGAGGATCGGCCCACCACCAACCTATCAGTGCATTTAGAAGCAATCCGACCAAAAGAATGGCCGACAGGTATGCACAGAAGTCCGCTTGTCTGGAGTCGGCGTGCATCGCTGCACTCTGAATCCCGGAAGCGACCCGGCGCTTTGCTCGTGCGAGGAGCGGCATCGCAACGAGTGAAGCGGCGGCCATTACGATGCCCGGTATGCTTCGTTCCGGCGCTTCGTGACGAATCAGCGTGGAACCGGATTCGTAGACGATATAGAACGCAAGGGCAATGAAGCACCAGCCCACAATCGTCAGTGTGGTCCGCTCGAGATGCTCGCGCCGCGACAGGTTGAAGTCGTGGTGGAGCCGCCAAACCAGAGTGACTCCGGATGCAACCTCGATTACGCTATCCAGTCCGAAGCCGATGAGAGAGACCGATCCAGCGAAGACTCCTGCTGTAATCGAGACCAGGGCTTCGAGGCTGTTCCAAACAACGGTGAAGTATTCGAGGCGCAGGCCCCGGCGAACGAGATGTTGCCGATTCTCGATACTGACAGTCGCCACGTTGCCATTATCTCGCGTCTGACCTCCGCTTTAGATTCGCGGAACGGGGTCGGCGCATTTTGTTTCCGCACACTATGTCCAACACCATCGGCCGCATCACCGTTCCCACGGTGATCAACTCCGGCCAGACATTCCCGCTCACCACGCAGTACCCGTTCGGCTTCTCCGTCGAGCGCCCGGTGATCGTCCACCGTTTCGGCAGCCTCGACGCCAAGCAGGAGCAGCGGTATTACGTCGGCATCGGCCCGCGCAAGTTTCAGTTCAAACGGCCTAACCTCGGCTGGGCGGAAGCCAACCAGCTCAAGGCGTTCTGGGAGGCCATGCAGGGGCCGTGGAAAGCCTTCACCTACAACGTCCCCAACCCGGGTGGCTCGACCACGGGCGTACTCGTCACCTTCGAGCAGGCCCCGATTTCGTTTGAATACCTCCGCAATGCTGCGCAGATCGGCCTGAACCTTGTCGAGGTCGTCGATCCGACACAAGCCCCCACCTACGCGGTCAACTCCACATGCCTGCGGTTCCCCTCTACCGCGCTGTCCACGGCACTGCTCTCCGAAGTCCAGCAGATAATCCCGCTGGTGCACATCCGCGTGCGCGAATCTGCGGTCGCCGACATCTACGTCTCCGACCGTCGCGTCACGGTGGGCGGCCAGCTATACCTGCCGCGCCTGATCGGAATCGGTGAGCCCGGCTCCGACGTTCTGATCTCGCAGGACATCAAAGGCACCTCCGACAACGTGCGCTTTACGTTCGGCAACGGCGACCGGGTGATGACGCAGCTCGCCAACGACACCGACTTGAAGTATGCCGAGATCGATCTCTGCCTCTTCCATGTGAACTCCGGGATTGTGCTGCAACTTTGGAAAGGCGTCATCCAGAACTTCACCAGCGATGGCACGCCGATTTTCCCGGTCACCTGCTCTGACGGCTTCTTCCAGATCATGAACCAGTACCCGGAGCGGCAACTCAGTCGCCAGTGCTGGAAGATCTACAACGATGGCGTGAACTGTCCGTGGGCCACGAGAGGGCACAGCGCCGCGGCGGTGACGGCTGCTGGCGGCGATCCCACAAGCTGCGACTACTACCTCGAATCGGCCAACGGTTGCCAGGTGCATGGCATGGCTCCCTATTTTGGAGGGCACCAGGCCGACCCGCAGGGCGTCGTCATCAAGGACGATTCCACCGGCTTCCTCGGCTTCGGGCGCAACACAGTAACGGCGACGTCGATTGTTTCGGACACGATCTGGGGTCTGGCATTGCCCGAGATCTGGTGCAACAGCGGTGGAAACCCGCTGTTTGCTTTCCTGGCCACTGCCCTGATGGTGGACTACCGCGACGAATCGGGCTACGCCGACTCGCTCGGCATTCTCAGCGCCGGGCCACTCGGTGGATTCGCCGCGTCGATGGTCGTCACGAACGCGGACGGCTACCGATATGTGGTGGCACCGATGGTCGACGGCTACACCTGGCAAGGTCTGAAGGTCGACGGCAACCTGAACGTCACGAAGTACCAGCCAGGCATGGGGCTGCGCTATATCACCGGCAGCGACCCGGCGAATTCGACCACCGATTACTTCTCGCTCGGCCAGGGGTCGCCGCAGGTCTGGGAGCCGAACGTATACGCGGCAGGCACGGCGGCGTGCGAGATCCGCATCGTCAAGTCCACCACCATTCAGCCGAGCACTCCCGACCAGCACCAGATGACTGTCCCGATCGACTACGGGATGTGGGGCTGGACTTGGGATCAGAACGGCAACCGCACGGCGGTCAGAGGCCTCATCAACCCGTTCTGGATCGCCGTCAACATGCTGCTGCGCGCGATGGGCTTGTATGGCGATCCGTCCACCGGTTCAAATCCCGCCGGCGGAAGCGGTCCCACCTCGTTCGCGCAGCTCGCCACGTTCGTGCTGCCGTCGCTGATAGTGGGCGATGGAAGCGGCACGGCCGAGATCGCGGCGGACCAGGTCGCGGCCATCCTCGGTACCGGCGTTGAGACACAGTTCCAGTTCCAGGGAATCATCAGCAGCCAGAAGCCGTTCCGCGACTGGTTGACCGAGGTGCTCAACTGTTGCCTGGGCTTCTACACCTGGGAGTTCGGCAAGCTGAAGCTCGGCTGCCGCATCAACGCCAGCGCGGTGGATGCTTACACCCTCGCCAACTCTCTGTTTCAAAGCCTGCGCCTGACACCGATTCAAGCCGGATTCGAGCACCTGGTGCTTTCGTTTGCCGACGTCGCCTATCAATATCAGGCGAACACGGCAGAGTATTGCGATAAGAGCCACGCGGCGTATTACGGGCGCGCCGGATCTCCGCTCACCAGCCAGATGCACTCGGTGGGGTGCTCGTCGCTCAGCCAGGCGTTGCGGATCGCCGCCACTCGGACGCGCGAGGAGATCGGCGGTGTGAATCCCGCCGAGTGGCGCGACGCGCGCAACGCCGCATGGCAGACCACCCTGCTTGGTCTTGGCAACGAGGTCGGGCAAGTGGTCTCGATGACGCATCCGGACATCCCCGGACTTCATGGAACCTGCAACGTCACCGGCACCTCGGTCACATGGGCCAGCGGCGATGCCTTCGACACGTCCATGGAGAACAAGGAAGTCGTGATCAATGGCGTGCAGGTGTTGATCACGGGCTACACGACGGACCCGACCTACCACACGGTAACCGGCTTGCTCCTGGCTTCGGCGCCGGGCAACGGAACCAATCTTCCGTTCCAAATCGTAACGATGTCCTTCAGGATTCAGCGATGGAGCTTGAAGAAGGACTGGTCGGTGCAGATCGAAGGACAGACTGTCACGGACTCCATGTACGATCTGGACGTTGGGCCGAAGCCGATGGACGTGGTGCCCGGACCTCTGCCCCCTCTGTTCTATTCGATTCCGCTCGGGCCGGCGTGGGCGCCATATCAGGTGCAGGCGGCGGCGAATGACGCGCTGTTTCCCGGCGAGTGGACCTTCGATACCAATCAGTCCTATGCGCAGATGGCCGACGGCAGCATGCTCGCGAACCTTGTGGTGACCGGAAAGTTGCCGGTGAACGAGTTTAGCGCCACTGGGGCGGGAGCGCCCGGAATTGGAGCGATCTCGCAGTCCGCGACTGGCGGATCGCTGCTAGCCAACGTGACCTTGCGCGTGGCCATCTGCGCGATTGACTCGAACGGGCTTCCTTCGGCTCCGTCGAACATCGCCATCATCGGGACCGGAGCGGCGGCGGGTGGCGCGTTCACACTGACAGGCATTACCTGGCCGGCGGTCGCGGGCCTCGTTTCCTATGTGTTGTTCGTCGCGACGCAGGACGACCTGATTTGCGCGCAGGCCACCGGCGCGTTGACGGCGGGTCCGAACAACACGTACACGCCCGGGTCGATCACGTTCGGCGGGCCGCTGGTTCGCTCGACGTGGGCACTGCCGTCTCCGTATGTCAGCAAGGTGCGGCTGAAAGCCAAGCACCTGATTCACGGCGGGATCATCGGCGCGCCCGTCGACAGCGTTTCACCCGGCGCACTGGTGGCCGGGTACTTGAAAGGCAGCCCGCCATCCACCAACCCATCTTTCACGCCGGTGGGCCGCATCATCTCGATCATCGGGAGGCCGGAAAGCGCCACGCCGTACTTCAGTGCGACGGTCACTTCGTGGGATTCCAGCACCGGAACCATCGGCGTCACTCCCGACCCCAACGGCATCGTGCAGGCGGGCGACTGCTTGGTGGTCCGGTACAGCGCCGACGCATCGAACTCCGCCAATCCCACCTCCATAACGGACTCCGGGTGCCAGAACATCGCCTACCCCGCCGGAATGACGCCCGGTGCGGAAGTGGGCAACCTGGTGCGAGTGATCAAGGGCGTCTCGCGCGGCACGCCGCCGCGGAAGATCGTCGCGAACACCGCGACCACCATCACTTGGGACCTTCCGATGGTCATCAACCCCGGCGATGTCTGGATCATTGAGGAGCCGACGTGGCCGTACTCCTGCGACACGACCACTCTCGATAACGGCAACCCGCTGGCGGTGACCACGATCAACATGCCCACCGGCAATTTCGTAGATGAGGCCCTCGTGATCGCGGGTTTTACGGTGGACGTGAACGGCAACGAATCGCCCGACGGCGACGCCCCGATCCGCGAGGATTGGGTGTTCGGCGCGGAAGGGCTCTCGAAAGTCGCCGGCCTTGTCTTCCAGATGCAGGGCACGCTTGGTGTGGAATCCAACGCGGCGCAGCCTCTCTATTTGAACCGCCCCGTCACTGTCGGTGACGTGAAGGCTTACGTCCAGGCCGCGCCCACCGGCGCGGCGATCACGTTCACGATTTACGTCGGGGGCGCGGCTTGGCTGACCTTGACCATTCCTGCCGGCGAGACGGCAGTGGTTGCCACTCCGTCGCAGATCGGCGTTCTTACCGAGATCCCGGCGAACACGGCAGTCTCCATCGGCATTACGGCGGTCGGTACAACGTTCCCTGGTTCGAACCTCTCGGTCTTCATCTACTCGTAAAATGGATCAGATTTACAAGCTGCAGCCGCATCGCACGATGGCACTGCAGGGCTTTGACGACTACGGCGCGGCGGCAGCACTGTGGGGTGCGTCCGATACCGGCTTCACCGTCTCGGGCGTGTTCCGCGACCTCGCCGATTTCGCGGTGCTGGTTCTGTTCCAGAAAGACGATCCGTTCGGCCACCCGCTGTTCTCGTATCTACCGGACGGCGACCTGACCGGCCTCGTACTCGATTTCGATATTACGTGGCAGGGCATTCAGGCCTGGGAATCGCTCAAGAGTGCATGGACCGACTGGAACACGCTCGACTACTCCGTCAACGGCGTCGGTCACACCGACGTGAGGTGGATCGGAACGACCGGCATCGCGGTGACGTGCAACACGACTGGCCGCATCGGGGCGTCGGCCACTTTCACCCTGAACATGGCGAGTCCCCAGGCCGGCGACAAGGTCACGCTCTGGTATCAGAACCAGTCGTTCATCAGCCCGGCGATCATTCCCGGCAATCCGACCACGGACCAGGCTCTGTGGTGGCAGGGCTCGGTGGCGACCACCGACCAGGCCCTCTGGTGGCAGGGGAACGCAGCCTATAACCACTGGGTAAAGATCGGTTCGGCCACCTATTCCTGCCTCGAAGATTCGCTGAACAGCGCTGGGGTCGCGAGCAATATCGCCGCCCAGATCAATGCTTCCGATCCCAATTGCTCCTGCACCACGGGAGGCTCGTATGGCAATGAGATCTTCATTTCGCTGAGGTCCGGTGAGTACGGTCCTGTGGCAGTGTCTAGCTCCGACGGCTCTGGGGGCGCCACGCTGTCGAACTACCAGCACTGGGTGAAGATCGGCAGCGTCACGTATTCCTGCTACGAAGGATCGCTGAACAGCGCGCAGATAGCGGCGAACGTCGCGGCGCAGATAAACGCGTCCGACCCGAACTGCACGGGCACGGTAGGAGGTCAGTACAACAACGAGATCCTCATCACGCTGAAGGCCGGCGTGGTGGGCCCAATTACGGTGTCGAGTTCGGATGGCTCCGCGGCTGCATCGTTGACGCAAGGCACGGATGCCGCCACCATTCTGAACAACATCGCCAACCAGGTCAACGGAACGAACTGGGTGCAGAATGGCCCCGCCGTGCTCAGCGCCTCCGTGGTGTTGCCGAACCAGTTGGTCGTGACCGCTACGCCGGGTGCCGACGGCAACATGGTGGCGTTCTACCAAACCGACAACAACAGCAGCAGCCGGCTGTACTTCACGGCGGCCAATTGGAACTTATCCGGCGGCTCTTCGGACAACGTCTCGTGGCACGTACACATCGATTTCACCGCTCTCGGCTGGAGCAATGTCGATAAGGTCTGGTGGACCATCGCTCCGGCACTCCCGAATAGCCAGGCGTACCCTTCCACTGAGTGGAAGGTGGTGGTCACCAACTGGACCGTGACCAGCAATCCCGCCAGCAAGCGCGCTCTCAAGGTGGCTGGGCCCGGTTCGGTCCGCATCGAGGAAGACAGCACCTGGGTCACCACGTCCGGATACTGGGAGCCAGCCCCCGGCAACGACCCCGTGAACGGCGCATTCGCCTTCTGGAGCCAGGGGCGCGCGATCCGGGCGGCGGCGTCCGGTGCCAGCATCACCGTCGAGACGCACTGCCAGTACACCCACGCTATCTACGTCGGCACGCGGCTAGATACCACCTGCGGCATTGTGACCGCCACTCTGGACGGCGGCGCGCCGGTGGCGCTCGATTGCTACTATCCCACGGCCACCACCTCCCAGACACGACGCCTGCTCTTCTCCGGCGTCGGAGCAGGGCAGCACAAGGTGGTGATCACGCTCTCGGGCAATAAGAACGCTTCGAGCCAGGGCTGGTATTTCTATTTCGATTTCCTCGAATGCGCCGTGGCAAGCGACGTTCCAGATCCGGTCGCGACGACTACCGCCGTGGCGGTCGCGACCGATTTCGACACGGACAATACCTACAAGCTGTCGCCGCAGAGGCTGGTCTGGAACATTCAGAAACTCGGGCTGCTCGGCGAGATCGATCACTACTGCGGCGTCTTCTGGTGGAAGCAGTCGGTGGCGTCCAATCCCGCGTACCCCACATGCACGGTTACGTTCTCCGGCAATTGGAACGACCAGGATGTCGTCTGGCTGCACATTGGCGCGTCAGCGATCGGCAAGACGGTCTTCGGCGGGCAGGACAGCAGCAATACCATCGCGCGGCATTTCGCCAATTTCATCAATGCGATCTTCGACGGCGTCTGGGCCTCGGTCTCCGGCAGCGTGCTGACGATTACTTCCCATTCGTTCGCGAGCGGGTGGCAGTATCACGTCTACACGGAACTGCCAGCGTCCAATACTGGCAGCGGGCACGCCGCGGTGACCGGCGATATGCAAGGTGGTACGTATGGCGTGAAGTGGGTCATCGATCCAACCCAGACGCCGGTGCTCAATCGGGCGTTCCGCGACTGGAACTCAGACTTTTTCGCGCTGCTCAGAGCGAACAGCATGAGCGCCGTCTGCTCGTTTTCACAGGAACTGGTGCAGCCGCCGGACAATCCCGCTGGTGGCGCCGTGTGGACTCAACGGTTCCCGGACGGCACGGCGGTGGAGACCGCCACGGGATTCGGCACGCTGAACAGTTCGCAGGTCGCCTTCAGTTCCGGGCCGCAGAGCTACATGGGGCAGGCCTTCGCCGCGATGGCGGGCCTGATGGTGGCGGCAGGGCTGACGCCCAAACTCCAGTTCGGCGAGATCCTCTGGTGGTTTCTGGCGAACACATCCGGGATGGCGTTTCACGATGCGGACACACAGGCTGCGGCGCAGGCGGCGCTCAGCCGCGCGCTGGTGACCTTCCACACGCCGAACGACGATCCGTCGGTCAACAGCTACGCCGACGCGAACTTCCTCCGCGCGCGCTTGTACAACTATGTGGCTGCGATCCAAAGCTACGTCCTGTCGCAGTGCCCATCGGCCATCTTCGAACTGCTGTGGCCCATGGACGTAAACGATCCAGACAACTGCAAGCTGCTGCGGTACATCAACCTGCCTTCGCAATGGACCACCCGCGCCGGCTCGGGCTTCGACACGTTCCTAATCGAGGGTTACCAGTATCCGGGAATCAATCACAACCTCGATCAGACCTGCCGGTGCGCCGCGTACCCGTGGAAGGAACTCGCCTGGGACCAAGCCCACTGCCGTTACCTGATGGGCCTTTATTACGGCACCTGGCCCTGGCTGCGGGAATACGTGAACGCCAGGCGTCTCGGGCTCCCGGCAATCAAGCTCTGGGCCTATGACCATCTGTGCCTGTTCGGATGGCCCATGCCGCTGCCCACGATCGACGATCGCTCCTTTATCTACTGATCCCTATGGAAACCCTCGAAACCCGCCTGACCGAGGTGGCGCGGATCGCCGTGCGCCTCGAGCAACAGACCGCCTGCCCCGCCCAACTGCTGATTGCCCAGTGGGCCATCGAATCGAAGTGGGGCGAAAAGCCCGTCGGCCACGCCAACTACTTCGGGGTGAAACGCGCCGCTCGCCACACGCAGTGGTGCACGATCGAAACGCGTGAAGTCGTGAACGGTAGCTCCGTGATCGAAAACCTGGAGTTCGCCGATTACGATTCGCTCGCGGATTCGTGCCGGGATTACACCTGGCTGATTACCCAGGGCGCACCGTACCACGCGGCGTGGGCACGTTATCAGGCCGATCACGATCTGCACACTCTGATTGTGGCGGTCGCGGGTATCTACGCGACTGACCCGAACTACTCGCGCTTGGCCGCCGTCATTGCGGATCAGGCGAACGTGGCGCAGGCGATTGCCGAGGCGCGCCGAGAGGCATCGCCCAGTACAACAGCTTAAGACCGCGCCCGCTTGTGTACTGTTACTTTGCCAGTAGCCTGCGGATAGATTCCAATTCCCGGCGACGTTTCGCAGTGGTCTTGGGATATGTCATCTTAAGCTCGTTGAGCGCATCAAGGACAATTTGGGAGACAATCAACCGGGCGCTCTCCTTATCGTCGGCGGGAACGACGTACCAAGGCGCGTGATGGGTACTCGTCGCGTTCAGGCAAGCCTCATAAGCCTTCATGTAAGGCTTCCAGTATTTCCTCTCGTGAATGTCCGAAAGGCTGAATTTCCAGTTCTTGTCCGGCTCATCAATTCGATCGAGGAACCGCTTTCGCTGTTCTTCCTGCGAAAGGTGGAGGAATACTTTGATGGTCCGCGTTCCGTTGCGATAAAGGTGGCTTTCCAGGTCCACAATGGAGCGATACCGCTCCTCCCAGATGGTTTTCTCGTCGAGCAACTCATCCGGAAGCCCTTGGGCGCGGAGAACCTCCGGATGCACCCGTACGACCAGCACTTCCTCATAATAGGAACGATTGAAGATACCGATCCGCCCGCGTTCGGGCAGGCAGCGCGTCGTGCGCCAGAGAAAATCGTGTTCCAACTCGTCGGCGCTCGGCTGTTTGAAACTGAAGACCTGGCAGCCTTGCGGATTGACGCCGGACATGACGTGCCGGATTGCGCCATCCTTGCCGGCGGCGTCCATTGCCTGAAAAATCAGTAGCAACGCATACCGATTCGACGCATAGTGGAGACGCTGCAGGGAGCTCAATTCTTCGATATGTTCTCCCAGGAGTTTTTGATACGCCTTCTTCGACTTGCAAAAGGGTTCCACAATCGTCCGCCGCTCCCCGAGTTTGATCTCTTCTCCAGGGCGCACACGGAAGTCTTCTGAATGGATTTTCATCTTTACCCCTTCGTTGGCGCTGACTTGCGTCCGGCATCATCGTTTCGAATCTCGCGCTCCGCCTCGAGCCAATCTTGACTTGCCTGGCCATCGGCGCGCCCACGGTGCTCGTAGAGATCGTAGGCCCGCGCGGCGATCCGCGGTGCAAGATCGAGCGGCTTCCTGGCCAACAATGGCTCTTTCGTAGGATCAAAGATGCGATAGGCGAGCAGCTTCACCCGGTCATTCAGCAGGAACCACGCCAGAGCGTAAGCCCAGACAAACCCTGCCCAGCCCCAGCCCAGGGGTGTCATAAACAGGCCGTATACCGCAATCAGAGTCGCCACTATTTGCGTGCCGAGCACAGCGACCCATAAAGTCCGCGCAGGGCGTATGGACCAGAACGGGCCGCGCGTGCGCGTCAGGAAGATTGTCAGATGTCCAGCGACGGACAGCTTCAGGTACATCAGCGTCTGGATGTGCGCGCGGTCGAGACGAAAGACGCGCTCGCCCAGATAAAACAATCCGAATGCGGAGACGACCCCAATGACGCCCAGCACGGTGGAAATCCCCAGCACCATGCGCATATTCCATGCCTCTGGTTTGTCCTTGTAATGAACGTTGTCATAGGCAATGGAAAGGATGGCTCCGTCGTTGAGCAACGCTAGCATCACGATCATTACGGCGGTAACCGGATAGAAGTTGAATACCAGAATCGCCAGCGTCATGAACAAGAGCACGCGCAGAGTTTCGGCGATGCGGTATATCGCGTAACTATTCATCCGCTGGAAGATTCGGCGGCTCTCCTTGATCGCGTCGATGATGACGGATAGGCCGGAGGTCAGCAGAACGATGGATGCCGCCGCCCGCGCGGCGTCCGTAGCGCCGGAGACGGCGATGCCGCAGTCGGCCTTCTTCAGCGCGGGGGCGTCGTTCACCCCGTCGCCGGTCATGCCGACTATGTGGCCGCGCTGCTGCAGGACGTCCACAATGTGAAACTTGTGTTCGGGGAAGACCTGCGCGAAACCGTCTGCTTTTTCTATGGACTCGGCCGACTGCGCCGACTCGTGATGTTTCGTATCGCCCAACCCGCTGGCATCCAGAATGTTCGTGCCCATCCCCAGTTGCCGGGCGGTTTCTCGAGCGATAGCCGTTTGGTCGCCGGTGACCATTTTGACGTCAACGCCCATCTGCCGCGCGCTTGCTATGGTTGCTTTGGCCTGCTCGCGCGGTGGATCGAACATCGGTAACACGCCAACAAACTGCCACTTGTCTTGCTGATCGGCCCGGGCCACACCCAACGACCGGAAGCCGCGTCCAGCAAACTCATTGACGGCCTTCTCGACGTCGGCCTTGACCTCGGCGGCGTTGGCTGACATCTCCAGAATTACCTGCGGCGCTCCTTTGGCCACATAGAACTGTTCTCCGTCGGCACTTTTGACGGTCGCTTCGGTACGCTTGTGGACCGGGTCGAACGGTTGGAAATGGAGCACCTGGTAGCCTTTCAAGGCTTGATCGTTCTTCAGTGCACCGATCACGGCCAAGTCGATGGTGTCCTTGTCTTCCGCACGCGAAGCCAGTGCGGCGCAGAGGATGACCTGGTCGGCGGGGATGCCGTTGACGCAGAAAGGATCGCCTAGCGTCAGCTTGTTTTGGGTCAGGGTGCCGGTCTTGTCGGAGCAAAGCACGTCCACGCCCGCCAATTCCTCGATGGCCGCCAACCGGGTCACAATTGCTTCCTTTTTTGCGAGCAGACGCGCGCCGACCGCCATCGTGACCGACAGGACCGTGGGCATCGCCACGGGAATCGCCGCCACGGTCAGCACCAAGGCAAACTGCAAAGTGGCCAGGATTGGATCGCCGCGGAAGAGCGCAACGGTAATTATCACCGCCACCAGCGCCACTGCGAGAATGATGAGGTAATCGCCTATCTTCAGCACTGCACGCTGAAAATGACTAACGGTGTGAGCCTCCTGCACCAGTTGCGCGGTCTTTCCGAAATAGGTCTCGGCGCCGGTAGCGTACACCATCGCTTCGATTTCGCCGCGGCGCACAATCGATCCCGAAAATACCGCCTCGCCGGGTTTGCGTTCGGCGGGCAAGGATTCGCCTGTCAACGCGGACTGATCAACCTCGACCGGGGCACCCGCCAGCAACCGCGCATCCGCTGGCACAATGTCGCCCAAGCTCAGGCGGATGACATCGCCAGGTACCACTTCACGTGCAGCGGGGGCAGTCCACTTCCCATCACGCTTCACCCTGGCTTTGATCGCCAGCTTGGCCTTCAGTGCAGCGATGGCGTTGCCCGCCTGACGTTCTTCCCAGAATCCGACCAAGGCATTGGAAACCAGCAAAAGGAGAATGATGAAGAAATCCGGCCAGTGCCCGACCACGCCCGACAGAATCACCGCCACTTCAATCATCCACGGGATGGGGCCCCAGAAATAGGTGAGGAATTTCAGGAACGGATTGGTCTTCTTTTCTTCAATCTCGTTGGGTCCGTATTGGGCCAACCGCTTCTGCGCTTCGGCTTGACTCAGCCCGTCTGGCGAATACCCCAACTTGGTCTCCAGTTCCGGCATGGGAAGGGACTTCATATCGTCCTTGGGCGTGGGGTTGGACCTCGACTTCGTTTCGGGCTTATCTGCGGTTAGCGCCATGGTGACTATCCTCTTGTTTCTTACCTGAATCAGGCACGTTACACCTTTGAGTTCGGTGGGTCGGCAACTCCTCCCGGCGGCAGGGAATCCGGCAGATCAAGGCGGGCCACGCCAATCCTGTTGTCGGCCATTCCGTAGTAGACGTCGAATCGGTCCGGGCAGCCAAGATCATCGCGCCGGTCGATTCCAGTGGGGAACACGACGTTGGGGACGGCTCCGCGGCATTCTTGCGGCAGCAGCGGCGTCAACACCGGCTCCGCCGAGCGATAGCGGATCACACGCGGATGCTCCTTCGAGAGCACCATCACGCCGGCCGAGTAGCATAGGTGGTGGCCGGCGTTGCTCGAGTCCACCACTTCGCTCACTCCGTGGTAAACGATCAGCCAGCCGTGCCGGGTCATGACGGGCGGAGTGCCACCGCCGATTTTCAGCCGTTCCCACGGCGACACGGGAGTCGCGAGACGGTGATGGCAGGCAAAGTGGCCGAGGTGATATGGTTCACTGGCCACCAAGGTCATCGGGCAGTAGGAAATCCAGATGCTTTCTCGGTCGAGATCCACATCACGGGACGCGGGGTGGCGGGCGGTCTCCTCGGGACGGGTGCCTGGAAAAAGCGGCCTGTGGAGCATGGCCAGTTCCGGATGCCCGGATGGATTCGGAATCGCGACGGGGAACATGCTGGCGTCTTTGTCGTCCACGTCGCCGATCTCGGTGCCGTGATAGTGGCCAAAAGTCGCGAGCCCCACACGCTGCCAATGGAAGAGGTCCGCCGACAGGGCCAGGGCGATCCGAGGGCCTTGGGACGAAAACGCCGTATAAGTCATCATGTAGCGCTGGAGCGGTTCCACGAACGTGATACGAGGATCCTCGCAGCCACCGCCGCCACCGGGCCGCCGCTCATAATCGGCTTCCGGCTCCAGTGCGATGCCGACGCTCTCGACGCCCACCGGGTCGCCGGCATCGTTGAACCGCACTCGTGCAATGCCGATGCGCGAATAGTTCCCTTTCGCAACCAGCCGAGGGAACAGGTACAGTTGACCATCGGGGCCGCGAACGGCGGCTGGATTCAGGACGCCTTCAATCTCCTGGGGATTACCCGGTTCCGGCTCCATCAATATGCCCAGACGCCGCAACTTGAATCCGCTCATCGGAGTGTCCTCATAGCTTCAACGCTTCCTGACCGTGATCCGACAGACAAGCGATGATTGCTTCGACAACTCGCTTCGTCTCGTGGGGACCCTGAACCGGAATAGAAACAACACCTGCCTGTTCGGCCGGATAGTCGTTCCCGCCGGCGAACAGGGCATCGCCAATGAAAATCATTTCTTTCAATGAAATGCCGAGAACGTCTCTTAGTTTTCTGACTCCGTAGGCTTTGTCTATGCCCGGTTTGGTGACATCTATGGACGTCGCACCGCCCATGCGGACGGAAAACTCGGGGATCAAAGCGTCGAGAATCGCCTTGATCTTCTTCCGCTTAGCAAAATCGGAATCCCATTTCTTCTTTTCTTCTAGCGGCGCCTTTTGGCCGAGTGCCGAGAACGTGATCTGGCTTCCCCGGTCTTCAATCACTTCCCCCCAGACCTTTTTAGCTTGGAAGCCGGCTTGTTCGACCGCCTTCTTGAGAGAACTGACGATCTCCTCCTTTTCACTTGCTGTGAAGTCTTCGGAATAGATCTTATTCCAGTCCCCTGCGTAGCGGAAGAACTTCGTTCCACATGTGGGCAGGATAGATAAATTCGCCAGGCTTGCGTCATGGGGAAGATGGGAGAGCACCTGTTTTTCAAACTGCGGCCAATCGCCTCCGGATATCACGGCCGCCTTGACAATGCCGAGAAGGTCACCGAGCAGTCGCGACATTTCGGCATCAAGAGACGACTTGCTTTCGGCCAGTGTGCCGTCCAGGTCAAACACGATCAGCTTTTTCATCCCGGTATCTCGATTTCCAACACGCTCACGGTGCTGCTCGGCCGAAAAGAACACAGTCCGGCTACCGCCGGCAACAGATACACCTCGCCTCTTCCGACAGCATAAGTAGCGCCGCCGTGCTCGATCTGGCCTGTGCCTTCGATGCATACCAGCACTCTCGGCACACCCGCGGCACCGACGGTAAACGGTGAGTCTCCGTGCAGTCGCGACAGCCAGAACTGTTCACAGTGAAAGAGCCGCTCGCGTTCGACGGGCGTCGTGGTTTCCATCACTGGTGCCAGCAGACCGCCAGCACACTCCCCAAAGTCGACGCACGCAAGCGCCTGGTTTACCTGGAGCGCGCGCGGCTTGCCTGTCTTGGCGTCGACATGATTCCAGTCGTACAAGCGAAACGTCACGTCGCTGTTCTCCTGGACCTCCAACACTACGATGTCGCCGCCCAGAGAGTGAACCGTCCCAGCCGGTATGAAGACGGCATCGCCGGGCTGGGGCGTAATGTATGCGAGTTGGTCCGCCACCCCTCCGTTCGCGATCGCCTGCCGCAGACCCGCTTCCGTGACGCCAGGCCGCAGACCCGCATAGATGCGGCTCTTCGGCCCCGCCTCCAGGACGACCCAGGCTTCGGTCTTCCCGGTCTCGCCCGCCGGCAGCGAGTCCGTGCGCGTATCCGCCGGATGCACCTGGACGGAGAGCATTTCGCGTGCATCCAGGAACTTCAGTAGCAGTGGGAAACGGCGAAATCGCCCGGCCAGCGTTCCCATCACTTGTTCTGGAAACTGCGCCAGGAGTTGAGAAATGGTCTGCCCTTTGAGTGGCCCATCGGCAACACGGCTCTGATGGTCATCGCGGTCGCTGAGTACCCATGCTTCGCCGATAGGACCGTCGCCCGGCAGCGGCGCGGTGAGCAGGCCGGCCAAACGCCGGCCGCCCCAAAGCCGATACTGATAGAGCGGCTCGAATCGCAGGGGGTAGAGAAGGGGTTCCACTCATGGGCCTCGCTACCTTCTGGCACCGTCGGACAGTGGCGGCGGTTGTCCGCGGGGGAAGAACGACAAGTCATTGCTCACGACGTAGATTGTGATGGCCGCCATCATAAAAAACAGGCCGACCCATACTTTCCAATCACGATGCGCCCGTCTCCAATAAGGGTCCGGATTATGCTGAATACTCTCGCGAGCGGGCGTCCCGTGTTGATGGGAGCTGTGCTTAATTTCATTCATCGGGATAAGACCCCAGGGTTCTCTTCCATCGCGACACTGTATTCGCCTCGACGCGCCGCCCGGTTGCACTTGGCCCGGCGATTCAGAGCTTGCTGGGCCGCCGACGCGTTAGCCTCTTGGCCTCGCCAAATCTCTAAAGCCGGTTGCTGAATGGCGCGGGCAAACGAAAATGCCAACGGCCAAGGCAATCGCGACTTGAATCGGACATTCATGGCATTCAAACGGGCCGAGGCCAGTTCGGCGGATTGGCCGCCCGACAGGAACGCAATCCCCGGAACGGCGGCCGGGACGGCTCGCAAGAGACACCTCACCGTGGCGTCGGCCAAGGCGTCCACCGTTTCTTGCGTGGGGCAGGTCGATCCTGGAAGCACCATATTGGGCTTCAGGATCATGCCCTCCAGCATCACCCGTTGGGCGTAAAGCTGAGTGAATACCGTTCGGAGCACTTCCTCCGTGACCTCGCGACACCGCTCCATGGTATGGTCGCCGTCCATGAGCACTTCCGGTTCGACGACGGGGACCAGTCCCGCTTCCTGGCACAACGCGGCATAACGAGCCAACGCCTGTGCGTTGGCCTCGATGCAGCCACGGCTGGGAATGCCATCGCCCACGGCAATCACCGCGCGCCACTTGGCAAAACGCGCGCCCATTTGAAAGTACTCAAGCAGGCGGCCGCGCAAGCCGTCCAGTCCTTCCGTGATTTTCTCACCAGGGTGAGCTGCTAGGTTCTTCGCCCCGGTGTCTACCTTGATTCCGGGAATGATTCCCGCGTCGACGATGACCTTAACGAAGGGCGTGCCGTCTCTCTTCTGTTGACGGATAGTCTCGTCGTAGAGGATCGCGCCACTTATGCTTTCACCGAGACCGGGCGTAGTCACGATCAACTCCCGGTAAGCGCGCCGGGCTTCTTCAGTCTGGGGAATTCCTTGCGCCGCAAATCGTTTATTGCAGGTGGGATTGCTTTCATCCATCGCAAGCAGACCCTTGTCGCCGGCGACCAACGCCCTCGCTGTGGCTATAAGCTCTTGTGCATTCATTTGTGAGTGCTCCACTTCCAATCCCCTACGCTTCGCCCAGCCACTTCCGTGCCTCAGTGGCGTCAGAGTGATCGAAATATCGGATTGTCGCGGTCGTGAACGGCTTGCAGAACGTCGCCATGCCGTGCTGCCACTTCTTTTCCCCGACCATCGCGAGCCGTTCGATGTCGGCGAAGTGTTTCATGTCGAACTTGATGTCCTCCCACAGCGCGCCAGCATCCCAGCCGTGGAAACCAGTCATGTCGAACAGCAGCCGCAGTTTTCCGTGCTGCTGGACGAGTCGCTCGAACTCGGGCACAAAGTGCTCGTAGTCTGCTTTTGTCAGCTTCGCGCTGATGTGGACGACGACTATCTTTCCGCCGTCTTCTTCATTGAGTTGTATGGGCATTCTGAACTCCTGTCCCGGTATCCACCGTCACTTCGGCTCAGGCACACGCGTGTTGTCAGCAGGCGAATTCCTCTCCTGCGCGTCGCCCCGGCTCCATTTCCAGTTTCGAATCTCCGGCAAGTCCCGCCCGTGCTTGTCGATGTAGCGCTTGTGTTCAATGAGCTTGTCCTGCATTGCCTGCTTCAGGTATGCCCCCTTGGACCCCAGGTGCGGCAGCCGATCAATCACGTCCTGCACCAGGTGGAAACGGTCCAGGTCGTTCTGCACCCTCATGTCGAAGGCCGTCGTGATAGTTCCCTCTTCCTTGTAGCCCCGGACGTGGAGGTTTCGGTTGGTGCGGCGGTAGGTGAGCCGGTGGACCAGCCATGGGTATCCGTGAAAGCCGAAGATGATGTGCTTATCTTTGGTGAAAAGCGAATCGTAATCCGTGTCGCTAAGCCCGTGCGGGTGCTCGCTCTTAGACTGCAGCTTCATCAGATCGACGACGTTGATTACACGAATCTTCAGATCGGGCAAATGCTCGCGGAGAATGGAAACGGCGGCCAGAATCTCCAGTGTGGGGGTATCTCCGCAGCAGGCCATCACCACGTCCGGCTCAGCCGCAGTTTGGTCATTGCTGGCCCACTGCCAGATGCCGATTCCTTCGGTGCAATGCACCACCGCGGCGTCCATGGTCAGCCATTGCGGGAGGGCGTGTTTGCCCGCAACCACCACGTTGACGTAATGCCGGCTGCGCAGGCAGTGGTCAAAGACCGACAGCAGACAATTGGCATCGGGCGGCAGGTACACGCGCACGATATCAGCCTTCTTGTTGATCACGTGGTCGAGGAAACCTGGATCCTGGTGCGTGAAGCCGTTGTGATCCTGCTGCCAGACATGGGAAGCGAGCAGATAGTTCAGCGACGCGATCTTCCGGCGCCAGGGCAGTTCCAGCGTCACTTTCAGCCACTTGGCGTGCTGGCTGAACATCGAGTCGACGATCCGAATGAAGGCCTCATAGCTATTGAACAGCCCGTGCCGCCCGGTCAGAAGATATCCTTCCAACCATCCTTCGCACTGGTGTTCGCTGAGCATCGAGTCCAGCACGCGTCCGGCAGGCGCGAGGAATTCATCGTTCTTTACCTCGCGAGCCTCCCACTGACGGTTGGTGACTTCGAAAACCGCGCCCAGGAGATTCGAGAGTGTCTCGTCCGGACCGAAGACACGGAAATTTCGCTGATCCTGATTTAACTTGGCCACGTCACGCAGAAACTTGCCCAGCACGAGCGTATCCTGCCCGTCCACCGCTCCGGGCGCAGGCACATTCACCGCGTGGTCGTGGAAGTCCGGCATGCGCAGGTCCCGTAGCAGAACGCCGCCATTGGCGTGCGGATTGGCGCCCATGCGCCGGTCACCCTTTGGGGCCAGTTCGGCCAGTTCCGGTCGGAGACGGCCATTGTCATCGAACAACTCCTCGGCCCTATAGCTCTTCATCCAGTCTTCGAGCAACTTGACATGGTCAGGATGCTCGGAATCCACAAGGATCGGAACTTGGTGTGACCGGAAGGTACCCTCGATCTGTAGTCCGTCGACCACTTTCGGTCCAGTCCAGCCCTTCGGTGACCTCAGGACGATCATTGGCCAGCGGGGCCGAGTCGTATCGCCTTTGTCCCGCGCATTCTTCTGAATCTGCCGGATGTCCTCGATGGCCTTATCTAAGGTAGTGGCCATGAGTTGGTGCATCGTCTCCGGCTCATCTCCCTCCACGAAGCAGGGCTCCCAGCCGCAGCCTCTGAAAAATTGTTCTAATTCCTCGTGCTCGATCCGCGCCAGGACGGTCGGGTTGCTGATCTTGTAGCCATTGAGGTGCAGGATCGGCAGCACGGCTCCGTCGGTAATCGGGTCAAGAAACTTGTTGGACTGCCATGCAGTCGCCAAGGGCCCCGTTTCTGCCTCGCCGTCGCCGACCACGCAAGCGACGATCAGACCGGGATTGTCGAACGCGGCTCCGAAAGCATGGCTCAGCGAGTACCCCAACTCACCGCCTTCGTGAATCGACCCGGGCGTCGTCGGAGCAACATGGCTCGAAATCCCGCCAGGGAACGAGAACTGCATAAACAGTTTCTTGAGGCCCGCCTCGTCCTGTGTGACGTTGGGATAAACTTCACTCCAGGTGCCTTCGAGGTAAACGTTGCCCACAATCGCCGGGCCGCCGTGGCCGGGACCGGCGATGTAGAACATATCCAGGTCATACCTCTTAATAACCCGGTTCAGGTGAACATAAATGAAATTCTGCCCCGGTGTCGTACCCCAATGCCCGACCACCAGGGGCTTCACGTGGGACAGTTTCAGTGGCTCCCGAAGCAAGGGATTGTCGTACAGATAGATCTGGCCGACAGAGAGATAATTGGCAGCACGCCAGTAGGCATCCATTTTACCGAGTAGTTCGGTGCTCAATGGATCATTCGCCCGGGTTGTCTTCCCTTGCTTCTCGATCGTACCGTTGGCTTCAACAGCGGTTGATGTGTCGTCAGGCTTCTCAACGCTAGTGTCAATCATTGTTTAATCTCCTGCTCCGGCATGCACGGCTTGCGCCTTCGATTCGATGCATATCATCAGGTCAAGCACCCTCGCACTGAAGCTGCACTACCAGCTTGGCGGTGCCAATGCCACCACCGGCGAAACGGCCCAGCACGGTCTCGCAGTCTCCGCCATCGACGGGTAGAGCCAACCGGAACTTGCCTGTGATCCGCAAATGCCGGCAGGGTGGGGCGCTACTTTGTGGCCGTTGCTGCTACCTCTGCCGGGTGCAATGCCACCGTGACAGGCCGGGTACTTTCGATGATCTCTCTGGCTTTGTCGACTTCTGCGGCCGTGCCATGCACCATCAGCAAAAACTTATCGGTCTTGAGCGCCGCTTCGTATTGAATAACGCTGTCCTTCGGAATACCCATGCTATAGAGCCCTGCACCGATGGCGCTCAAACCTCCAAATACCGCCGCGCCTTCCAACGCTCCTACGATCCACGCAACCAAAGGGCCCGCCACGAGCACCGGACCGATGCCCGGAATGGCAAAGAAGGCTGACCCGAATAGCAGTCCCCAGAAGCCTCCCCAAAAAGCGCCGGTCTTGCCCCAGTACTTCATCCGGTCGCCGGCATTGTAGTAACCCACCACGTGTTCATCGGTGTGGTAGTCCTTGCCCACTATGGACAAGGTCCGCATGTCGATTCCCGCGCGCTGAAGCTCCTGGACCGCTCCTTCAGCTTCCATGTGCGTGCCATAAACAGCTACCACTGCGTTTCGTTCAGACATTTTCTATCTCCTTTAAAATTTGCGTTCGCCCTGTAAATGCGCAACGACCGTCGATATGCAAGTGCACGCGCGGCACCAACCCTTCCGGCTGCTTTCCGAAATGTGTAGTCGCGCATGAGGCCGTGTGGATGCCTGAGGTTGCGAGTCAAGCCGATTTTGGCTGGACCCTCCATCTTGCGGCGAAAGCAATCTTGCACAGACGGTTTCCAACCGGTCCCCTTCGCTCCATCTTGTTCACGCCGCTGGGTTTGTTGAGAGCGATCATCGGATGAACGGCACCCCGCCGGTGGCGACGGTGGACGGTCACATGACCGCGCATGGTCAGTCTGAGGACTTGGGGGATGGCCCCCTGGCGTGGTCTAGCGGGATACCGAAAGGCAAATCCTGCACTCTCCGAGATGAAACCTGCACTCCGCTGTATGCGCTTCGCTCTTTCTGCCAGCGCCAGCAGCGCTGCAGCAGTTGCCGAAGTGTCCTGCTAACGTTCTTATGCCCGCGCTCCCCGCATGCCGCTCGCCGAGCAGCGCGCGATGGTGCCAACCGTGCAGTAGCAAATCAGTCGCCACAGTTGCGGGCGAATCGAAGAGGCACAAAACACCGTCGCGACGCCGGAGGAATCAAGAATGATCATTCGCGGTACTCGGCGGCGACGGAAGAAGTCATGACCAAACACACCCGCGTCACCCATCCGCTATACAACCTCCTGCCAACGGAAATCGACGGATTCGATTCGCTCGCGGAACTCGCTTTGGACATGCACTGGTCGTGGAATCATGCCACCGACGAAGTGTGGCGGCAGCTTGATCCCGGGCTGTGGGAGATCACGCATAACCCCTGGGTCGTCCTGCAGACGGTCTCGCGCGACCAGATCGAGCGCGTGTTAGCCGATCCCGCTTTCCGGAAAAGCGTAGATGGTCTGGTCGAAGCCAGTCGGCGGGCGGCGGCAGCGCCCGCGTGGTTTCAGCGGAATCATTCGGAAGGTCCATTGACCTGCGCCGCGTATTTCAGCATGGAATTCATGTTGAGCGAAGCTCTGCCCATCTACTCGGGCGGTCTTGGCAATGTAGCCGGCGATCAACTCAAAGCCGCCAGCGATCTGGGGGTGCCAGTGGTCGGCGTGGGCCTGCTCTACCAGCAAGGCTATTTTCGCCAGGTGATCGATAAGAACGGAGAGCAACAGGCCCTCTATCCGTATAACGACCCCGGACAGTTGCCGATCACGCCGCTGCGCCAACCCAACGGGGAGTGGCTGCGGTTGGAGATCGCGTTGCCTGGATACTCGGTCTGGCTGCGCGCCTGGCAGGTCCAGGTTGGCAGGGTGAAGCTATACCTGCTGGACAGCAACGACGCGGCGAACTTCCCCGCGCATCGGGGGATTACCAGCGAGTTGTACGGGGGCGGGCCGGAATTGCGCCTTAAGCAGGAACTGCTGCTCGGGATCGGCGGATGGCGACTGCTCCGAGCGCTCGGGCTGCAACCGGAGGTCTGTCACCTGAATGAAGGGCACGCGGCGTTCGCCGTTCTGGAACGTGCCCACGACTTCATGGAAGAGACTGGGCAACCCTTCGAGGTCGCACTGGCGGTCACAAGAGCGGGTAATCTCTTCACCACCCACACGGCGGTCGCCGCCGGTTTTGACCGTTTTGCGCCCACCCTCATTGAACAATACCTTGGGGGGTACGCCGAAAAGAAGCTCGGCATTGCAGTTCGCGATTTGATGGCCCTTGGCCGCCAGAACGCGGCCGACTCGTCAGAGCCTCTCAACATGGCGTATCTGGCAATCCGCGGGTGCGGTGCGGCGAATGGGGTGAGCCGCTTGCACGGGAAGGTGAGCCGGCAACTCTTTCTGCCTCTCTTCCCGCGCTGGCCGGAGGACGAAATCCCGATCGGACACGTGACCAACGGAGTCCACATGCCCACCTGGGACTCGGCACCCGCCGACGATCTTTGGACGGAAAGCTGTGGGAAGGGCCGCTGGATGGGGACGACGGTGACGCTGGAACAGGACATTCGCCGGGTCTCCGACGGCTCGCTCTGGCAGTTTCGAACGGCCGCCAGCAAGTCTCTGGTGGAATACGCCCGCGAACGCCTGTCGCTGGACTTGACCGCCGCCGGCGCGCCGGCCGAGGCGGTCGACGGTGCGATGCATCTCTTTGATCCCAACGCCCTCACGCTGGGCTTTGCCCGCCGCTTCGCGACCTACAAGAGACCGAACCTGCTGCTGCATGACCCGCCGCGACTGCTTCGCCTGTTGACCGACCCTCAGCGTCCGGTGCAACTCATCATCGCCGGCAAGGCGCATCCGGCGGACCAGGCGGGGCAGGCCCTGATTCGGGACTGGATGCACTTCATCCGGCGGCCTGAGGCCCGTCCTCACGCGATCTTCCTCAGTGACTACGACATGCTGTTGACCGAGCACTTGGTGCAAGGCGTGGACGTCTGGATCAACACGCCACGGCGGCCCTGGGAAGCGAGCGGGACGAGCGGTATGAAGGTACTCGTCAATGGGGGCCTCAATCTGTCGGAGTTAGACGGCTGGTGGGCGGAGGCCTACTCGCCTGAAGTAGGGTGGGCGCTGGGGGACGGCCAGGAACATGGCGACGATCCGGCTTGGGACGCTGCCGAGGCCGAGGCTCTCTACGACCTGCTCGAACGGGAAGTGATTCCCGAGTTTTATGCCCGCGATGGGCAGGGTATCCCCACGGGTTGGGTTGCTCGAATGCGGAACAGCATGGCGAGCTTAACACCGCGCTTTTCCGCCGACCGTGCGGTGCGTGAATACACGGAGCAACACTACCTGCCGGGTGCGGCGACCTACCGTGAACGTGCTGCGGATAAGGGCGCAGCGGGCGGCCAAATCGTCAATTGGCAGCACTCCATGGAAAAGGCCGCGATGCGCTTCGGTGAGATGAAGGTCGCGACCAATGGGGAGCAGCACACGTTTGAGGTTCAAGTCTATCTCACTGATCTCGATCCGAATGCGATGAGAGTGGAGCTTTATGCCGATGGCATTGACGGCAACGGTCCCGTGAGGCAGCAGATGGAGCGCGCTGGACAACTGGCCGGTGCGGCCGGCGGCTACGCTTATCGCGCACAGGTGCCCTCGACACGTCCGGCCACCGACTATACGGCGCGAGTGATACCGCATCTCGATGGCATTGCCGTTCCGCTGGAAGCCGCTCGAATCCTGTGGCAGCGTTGAATTGACTCGAATGGAGAACTGATATGGACACCGGGCGCCATGAACTTGGCATGATCGGCTTGGGCGTGATGGGGCGCAACATGTTACTGAACATGGCTGACCACGGCTTCCCGGTGGCGGGCTATGACAAGGACCCCAGCCAGCTCGAGGCGCTCCAGAAGGAAGCAGCGGCAAACAAAATACACGCCGTCGCCAATATCCAGGATTTCATCGGACTGCTCCGTCGGCCGCGCGCGGTCATGATGCTGGTGCCCGCCGGCCCGCCCGTGGACTCCGTGATCGGCGACCTGCTACCGCACCTCGACAAGGGCGATCTCATCATCGATGCCGGCAATTCCTATTTCAAAGATACGAACCTGCGTGCCCGCAACCTGGCCGAACATGGCATTCAATTTCTCGGCGTCGGTGTATCTGGCGGCGAGGAGGGAGCGCGCCACGGCCCGAGCATCATGCCCGGGGGACCGAAAGGGGCGTATGAGCGGGTCCGCCTGCTGCTTGAGGCCATCTCCGCCAGAGTCAACGGAGATGCGTGCGTAGTCTACCTCGGCCCTGGATCGGCCGGGCACTTCGTCAAGATGGTCCACAACGGCATCGAGTACGCGGTGATGCAACTCCTGGCCGAGACGTACGACCTGATGAAACGCGGCCTTGGCTTGAGCGACGACGCGCTGCGCGACGTTTACGACACGTGGAATCAAGGGGAACTCAACGGCTACCTCGTCGAGATCACCAGTCGGATCTTCAGGAAGGTCGACGAACGGACCGGCAAGCGGTTGATCGATGAAATCCTGGATGTAGCCAAACAGAAAGGCACTGGCATGTGGACCTCGCAAAGCGCGATGGAATTGCAAGTGCCCATTCCTACAATCGACCTTGCGGTCGCCATGCGGGATTTGTCCGTGTTTGAAAAGCAGCGCGAAACGGCCGGGGAGATCTTCAAACGACCCATCCCGCCGTTTGCCGGAGACCGCAAGACCTTCCTCGATCAACTCGGCCACGCGCTCCATGCCGCGATGATCATCGTCTACGCGCAGGGCATGGCAGTCCTGGCGGCAGCGTCGGACAAGTATGAATATCACCTCGATCTCGAGGCCGTGGCGCGAATCTGGCGGGGCGGCTGCATCATCCGCGCGGCGCTGCTGGAGGACATCCGGATGGCCTATCGCCACCAGCCCGGACTGCCGAATCTGCTCCAGGCCCCGGAACTCGCGAAAAAGGTGATGGCCAACGAGCAGGATCTGCGCCGCGTTGCGTGCGCGGCAATCGAGAGAGGTCTGCCCACCCCCTGCTTTATGACGGCACTGAGCTACTTTGACGGCTACCGTAGTGCCTGGCTACCGGCCAACCTGATCCAGGCCCAACGCGATTACTTCGGTGCGCACAGCTACGAGCGCATCGACGTCAAAGGCACGTTCCACACAGACTGGACGAAGGGTTGAGAGCGATGACAACGAGCGATCAACTCGAACCAAATATATTCGTCATCTTCGGCGGAGCGGGCGACCTGACCTGGCGGAAGTTGATGCCGGCCCTGTTTGACCTCTCCCAGAGCCACAGTATTCCGGTGCATTTTTCGATCATCGCGGTCGATCGTGTCGAACTCAGCGATGACGCCTTGCGCAAACGTCTGCATGAAGGAGTCAAGAAGTTTGCCCGCAGCGGGACCGCGGCCAAGGAGTGGAGCGAGTTCTCCCAGCACATCCGCTACTTGCAGGGAGACTTCAAGGGCAACGCGACCTATAAGGAACTCAGTGACCAGTGCTCGGGCCTGGATTAAAGAGTGGGGCTCGAAGGCCCAACGCATTTACTACATGGCCACTCCGCCTTCCCTGTTCGGCGAGATCCCATGCTTCCTCGGCCATGCTGGCCTCGCGGCTGACAGGGAGCGGGCGCGAATCGTCATCGAAAAGCCTGTCGGGTATGACCTGGAGTCGGCACGGGCGCTGAACCGCACACTCGCCAGCTGTTTTCAAGAATCCCAGATCTTCCGCATCGACCACTACCTGGGCAAAGAGACGGTACAGAACATCCTGGCGTTCCGTTTTGCCAATCCGCTGTTCGAGCCGATCTGGAACAGGCGTTACGTGGACTACGTGACCGTCACCGTGGCCGAAGAAGTGGGCGTGGAACATCGCGGCGGCTATTACGATGGGGCGGGCGCACTGCGCGACATGGTGCAGAATCACCTGCTGCAGCTGCTCTGTCTGGTGGCCATGGAACCGATGGTATCTTTCGATGCCGACGAGATTCGCAACAAGAAAGTGGATGTGCTGCACGCGGTTCGGCCCATTCCACACGACGCCGTGCATCACTCCACGGTTCGCGGGCAGTACGACAAGGGTTGGATCGGCGGCAAGAAAGTACGCGCCTATCGCGAAGAGGACGGCGTGCCACCCGATTCGCAGACGGAGACATTTGCGGCGTTGCGGCTGTTCGTGGACAACTGGCGCTGGCAGGACGTGCCTTTCTATCTTCGCACCGGCAAGCGCCTGCCCCGTGAGGTTTCAGAAGTCGCCATCCAGTTCCGCGCGGTGCCACACCAGGCGTTTCCAACCGAGGCGACCCTCGACTGGCAGCCGTCGCGCCTGATCATCTCGATCCAGCCCGACGAAGGCATCGTGCTGCGCTTTCAGGCGAAACACCCTGGGCCGAAGATGGTCTTGCAGCCGGTGGACATGCGGTTCAGCTATCGCGAAAGCTTCGCGACGCCATCGCCGGCCGCTTATGTAACATTGCTTTCCGACGTGATCGGCAATGATGCCACGCTGTTCATGCGCTCCGATCAGGTAGAGGCAGCGTGGGGGCTACTGATGCCGGTGCTCGACGTGTGGAAAGCCAGCCCTCCTAATGATTTTCCGAATTACGCCGGCGGCACTTGGGGGCCGGACGCCACGCAAGGTTTGCTGGTTCAACAAGGGCACAGTTGGCCAGCCCCGGTGGAATTGGCCGGACGCTCGCCGGGGAGGTTGGAAAGCTAAGAGTGCCAATCACTGCGTTGTTTCTGGATATCGGCGGTGTCCTGCTCACCAACGGGTGGGATCATCACGCTCGCAGACGGGCGGCGAAAAACTTCAAGCTGGAGTGGCCCGAGATGGAGGAGCGACATCGCCTGACCTTCGAAACCCATGAGGAGGGGAAGCTCACCTTTGAGGAATACTTAGGTCGGGTTGTCTTCTACCAGAAGCGACCGTTCACCCGGGCTCAGTTTCGGCGCTTCATGTTTGCCCAATCGAAACCTTACCCCGAGATGATCGAGTTGGTGGCTCAGCTCAAGGCCCGGTATGGACTGAAGATAGCCGTGGTCAGTAACGAGGCGCGCGAACTGAATGCGTATCGGATTCACAAGTTCAAGCTGGACGGGTTAGTGGATTCCTTTATCTCCTCCTGCTTCACCCACGTCCGCAAGCCCGACGCGGACATCTTTCGGCTTGCGCTGGACATCACCCAGGTGCCAGCCCGGCAGGTCGTCTACATCGAAAACACGCCGATGTTCGTCCAGGTCGCGGAAGGTCTGGGGATTCGAAGCATTCTTCACACGGATTACAGGTCCACGTGCGAGAAGCTGACTTCGTTCGGATTGCAGAGCGAGGGAGCGGCATGAAATCGACGAACCCATGCATCCTGACGATCAACGGCGGCTCGTCGAGCATCAAGTTCGCCATGTACCAGGTCGGCGAACCGCTCGAGCGGCAGCTCTACGGAACAATTGATCGCATCGGCCTGCCGGGTGGGAATCTTACTTTCCACGACCCGATCCGGAATCTACAGGACAGTCGCAGTATTGACGCATCCGATCACCGGTCCGCGGCCGCCCTCCTGATCGATTGGCTCGAAGAGACGATCGGCTTCGCGTCGGTGACGGCAGTTGGGCACCGAGTGGTGCACGGCATGAACTATACGGAACCGCAGCGCGTCACGCAGGAACTGCTGGATGAACTGCACCGCATTAGCCCGTACGATCCGGATCATCTGCCTGCCGAGATTGAGCTGATCGAAGTGTTCCGGCAGCGTCATCCGAAGCTGTTTCAGGTAGCCTGCTTTGACACTGCGTTTCACCGCACCATGCCGCGGGTGGCACGGCTATTGCCTATCCCGCGCCGCTTCGACACGATGGGGATACAACGCTACGGCTTCCACGGCTTGTCTTACGCCTACCTCGTGGAAGAACTGGAACTCGTGGCCGGCCGCGCGGCCGCCCAAGGCCGCGTGATCTTGGCCCACCTTGGCAACGGGGCGAGCCTGGCGGCAGTTCGCGAAGGCAAGAGCGTCGACACCAGTATGGGGTTCACACCGGCCGCTGGGTTGCCGATGGGCACTCGAACTGGCGACCTCGACCCCGGCGTTGCGTGGTACATGATGCGCTCCGAGAAGCTGACACCCAAGCAGTTTAACCACCTGATCAATCACGAGTCCGGTCTGCTGGGTGTTTCTGAAACCAGCTCCGACATGCGGGATCTGATCCAACGGCAGGCCAGCGAGATCCCCGCCGCCGAAGCCGTGAAACTGTTTTGTTACCAGACCCGCAAATGGATCGGTGCGTTCGCAGCTACGCTGGGTGGGCTGGAGACGCTGGTGTTTGCCGGTGGCATCGGCGAGAACGCTGGGGAAGTGCGGGCCCGTGTATGCAGCGGCCTACAGTTTCTCGGTATCGAACTCGACGAAGCCCGGAACGAGGCCAACGCCCCGGTGATTTCCACCGCATCCAGTCGCGTCACCGTTCGCGTGATACGGACCGATGAAGAGCTGATGATTGCGCGGGCTGTGTGCCGGCTTCGGCGTGAGGAAGACTAGATAGCAGCCCGGCTGTGATCATGAAATCGTTGCTCGGACGGCGTGTGCATTCCCAACAACGACCACATCTTGCTAACATTTTCACTGAGCATGGAATCCGACAGGATCCCTCGGGCCCAGACTTGCGAAGAGATGATCAGACTCGTGGAGGAACACCACCGGGCGGCGCTCGCTTACGCGCGGGCCGTTCGTGCGCTCAACCATAAGAGGAAAGTATCCTCGTCAATCGAGTACCAACGGCTGCGCGAGATCGCAGATGACGAAGCGCGTAAATCAGAGAAGGCTAGGCTTGCCCTCGGGCGTCATCAGGCCGAACACGGGTGCTAGCGGTCTTCTCCCGGCGGATGTAGGAACAGGCGGCTGATCCACCAAGTCCGATGTAGGTCACTGATGTAATCAGATCTGTATTGTTTACCAGAGTCTAGAGTGGCCAGGAGGTCGCTGTTCGGTCTGTGAGACTGTGAACAGTGAAGCCCCACACGTTGCCCGCTTGGCAACAACGCCACACGGTTGGTAGCGTCCAAAATCAATTAGGGAAACGGGTTTCTCTCAGGGACCGATCTCGACTATAGGCAGCGTTGGCGCCGGCATCCAGGCGACCCTGTCCTGGAGTGGTGGTTGCGACGGTTCCTGCCCATATTTCTGTGTGAGTTGGCCCCGGAGAGGTCGTTTTATACCGGGTCTTTTGGGGAGCCAAATTCCGACAGCGTTACTTTTCAATACCCTTTGGTTGACGGCGGTCCCGCGCCGTTCCTCTGCTTCAGCCTAACGCAAACCGTACTGCCTGCCAACGAACTTGCCGGCGCGCCGCGCTTGTTGACATTCTCCCGTTCGGATAAAGAGAGGTCGGGACTCGACTGCAACGGTCAGGGTTCCTGTCGCACCCTGCGTATTCTCTCTGAGGATTCTCGGTTTCTCTGGTCAACAGGGTCCGTTGGTTAACAGGGTGTTCGGGCCGGACAGGCGATTGTACCCTTGGATTCTGAGTCGCGACGATTCAGATCTGCGGTTGGCACTCTGCGTCTTCCAGACAACTGTTCGCGCAGGGCGAATTGAAAACACTCGGCTTGCATGCCCGGCGGCTCGGAAAACAGCCGATCTGTGCGGTTGCGCAAGCGGAAGTTGGGCTAACATCCGTGATTACTGCCAAACCTGCATTCCGCCGCCATCCCGCCGCTTCGATTAGCTGACTTGCGCCGCCCTTCCGTTAGGTAACCCGCCCGATCAAGAACCGTCACCCCCGTGCGGTTCTCGGGATTCCTCCCTCCGATAAGAGGAATCCGGGGGCAGGAGCGCAACGAAGTTATGGCCGTGGCGAATGCCGGCCTTAGTGAGCAGCCGCAGCGAACGCGCGGTCCGGCGATGCGACGCCGCCCCGCGCCGGTTCCGAACCTTGCGATGCGCGCCCACTTGGCGCCGCCCACTATCCACCAGGGAATGCGTTGCCCAGCCGGGACGCCGGGCCTCTCTAACGAGCCGTCGCGAGCGCCGCGCGGCGGCGCTTTGAAACGACCGCCAAGCCCACCAGACCGCCGCCCAGCAGCGCGCAGGAGGCGGGCTCCGGTGCCGTGGATCCCGCCTCCTCCGTGATCGTCATCGTGCCCGTGTTGTTGGCGGCGGATGCGCCGCCAGTGGCGTTGATGTAGTCATAGTAGGAGTTTACTATCACGCCGACGCCGTCCGGGGCATCCAGTTTGAAGCCAACATACGTCCCAGTCGACAGTTGAAACAGCACCCCCCCCAGTCCAGATCGCTGGTTCCCGTGATTGTTGACCCATTGTAAGACGTGGAGTAGCTATACGTGTCGTTCGGATAAATCAAGCCGTCGCCCACGTACCCGTAGGTTGGGACAAACGTGGCCGAAGTATAGGTTGTGAAGCCGTAGGTATAGGAAAAGCTGTCGATAGCCGAGATCGCTTCACCGCCCGAAGAGGCGTCATAAGAAGCCTCAACGACGGTGTCCAGCGTCACGCCCGCGGAACTGCTATAGGTAATTTCGTAGATGCTGCCGGCTTGGGCGGCGGGTGCTATCAAAAAGGCCGCTACGAGTGCACACGCTGCAAATCCGAGTTTCTTCATCGTTCCCTCATGTTCTCCCTTGTGGGCTTGCGTTCATCCCTTGCATCCTTTCGGCCGGGAGGCGCTTCAGCCAGCGAGGAAAGACGAAAGACCTCTCAAATCGTCCGCCAGAAGTGCAGGGCGATTAGCCGCTGAAGAACCGATACCGGACCTGCGGGGATTGCAGGAATCAGCAACATCCTAGCAATCGGAGACGGAAGAAGTCCTATACTTTGGTATAGGAAGCGCCGCGGTTTGGGGAGGTTTTGGGGCCGAGGGGATGCGAAGAGAAACCAACCCTGGGCCAACTAAGTCCGGGTGCGGAGTTGTACAAATTACTATCGCACCGTTTTATCTTTTTTATTCATTCGGCCGGCGTACGCAATTACTTGCGCGCGATTGCCCAGGTACAGGCGGTCGGCGATCTCGCCCATGTGGTATTTGATGGTGGCGACCGACAGCCCCAACTGGGCGGCGATTTCCTTGTAAGGCGTTCCCGCCGCCACCTGCCGCAGGATCTCCGTTTGGCGCTCGCTCAACCGGGCGAACCCGGTCTCGCGCGCGGCCTGGTTTGCCGAGTCCCCGTTGCGCTCCCGCTCGCGGCGCGCGAATTCGGCCATGATCTTGCCTGCCAGTCCCGGCGAAAGCGGCGTCTCGCCCCGCGCCAGTCCCTCCAGCGCTTCGACAAAACTCTCCGGCGACGCGCCCTTCCTCAGGTAGCCGCTGGCCCCGGCGGCCATGGCATCGAAGAGATGATCGTCGCTCTCCGAGGCGGTCATCATCACGATCTTCATCTCCGGAAAGAGGGATTTCAAGCGGCGCGTAGCCTCGATGCCGCTCTGCTGGGGCATCAGAACGTCCATCAGCACCACATCGGGACGGAGTAGCGTGGCGCGATCAACGGCCGTAGCCGCGCGCGCCGCCATACCGAGCACCTGGATGCCGTTGTCCTCCAGCATGTTCTTCAGCCCTTCCAGGAAAAGCGCATTGTCGTCTACCAGCAATACGCGGATGACTTCGGCCCCCACATCTCTATGATAATAAAATAATAATGGTCCGGCTGACGCATCTTACGGCGCATCTGAGGACGCAATCGGCAGAAACAGGCGCACGCGCGTGCCCTGGCCCGGCGCCGATTCCAAGTTCAGCCTCGCCCCGACATCCGCCGCCCGTTCCCGCATGATTCGCAACCCGTGATGGCCGGTCTGCCGTTCGACTTCGGCCGCATCGAAGCCGCAACCGTCGTCTTCGACGCGAAGCTCGATCGTCCACACGTCGCGTTCCACCACGATGCGCACGCGGCTGGCGCGGGCCGACTTGCGCACGTTGGCCAGGGCCTCCTGCACGATCCGCACCGCCTGAGCTTTGATCGCGGGCGAAAGCAGATCGGCGCGCCACTCGCAGCGCAACGCCAGTTCGACGTCCAGCTCGCAGTTCTCGCGGTACCACTGCGCCTGCTCCTCGATCGCCTCCAACAGTCCCTGCTCGCCGGAGACGCCGCCCTGCAGGCCAATGATGGATTCGCGCAGTCCCAAGTGCGCCTCCCGCACCACCTCGGCCAAGCGGTCCAGGCGCCGTCGGGCCCGGGCGAAATCCCGCCTCGCCAGCAGTATTCGCGCCGCGTGAACCTGCATGGTGACGAAGCTCCAGATCTGTCCTGGCCCGTCGTGCAGTTCCCGGCCCAGGCGCTGCCGTTCGGTGAGGGCAGAGAGCGCCTTGTGCTCTTCCAGGAGGATCGCCTGCTGCCGGTGCTCGATCGTCACGTCCTTGAAGATCAGCACGCGGCCCAGTGAATGCCCGAGCGGCGTGCGCAGAGGATTGCCCGTGACGTGGAAGAAGCACGCGCTTCCGTCCACATTGCGGCTCACCTCCGCGGCCACGGCGGCTTCGCTCTCAAAATCGGCGAGCGCAGGCCAGACGGCGGCAGCGCCCTGGAAGGAAGCGCCCACCGCCACCGCCGGTTCCGGAAAGATCGCGCGCGCGGTTGGGTTCAGGGCCACGATTGTCTGGCTGTCGTCCACCACCATCAGACCGTCGATCATGTTCTGCACGACGGCGTCCCGCGCCAGCGGCACGATTCCATTCATTCGCCAGCGGTGGAACGCCCACGCCGTGATCGCGCTGGAAAGCAGGAAGGAAAGCGGCAGCGGCGCCAGTCGCGCCATGTGGGGAAGGAAGGTCATCCGATGGCCGGCCCACGACACCACGCTGGCCAGCAGAATCAGCCACGCCTGCCGATCGCGCAGCCCCGTGCTGCGCACCAGCCAGCGGACGCACAGGCAGGTGATGAACAGCGCAATCGAATACGAGGCCAGCTTGGGCACGTCGCGAAGCGGCCCATCCAGCGTCCGCACGGCGCCCCCCTCGATCGAAATCGATTTCCAGATCCACCCCTGCCGGCCGTTGGTCAGGTTCATCGCGCAAAGAAGGAGCACGGCCTATCAGCCCGGTGACCCAGGAAGGCCACTCGTGGCCGCATTGGCTAAACTCCACGATGAATCGGAACCAGACGAAGAGAAGCAGCAGGCTCGTCGCGGAGCAAAGATGGATCCACCAGGTAATGGCGCCGATATCCGTGCTCAGCCTGCCCGCCAAGAGAGCGAGCAGCCAGACGGCCTTGCAGATCTGCACCAGAATCAGCGACCTGGCGCCCGGGTCCTGGCGAAACTGCCATGTGTAGACGGCGATCCCCTCCAGAACCGCGACGACGAATAGTGGGAACCAAAGGTTCGTGCCAAGATGAGAAACGAAATAATCGGCCATTCGATGGTCTTTCGGTGGCGGCGACCGCGCCACATCCCCACATAAGACCATCATAGTGCTATTTCGTACGCTCCGATCCGGCAGGAGCCCGCTCGCGCGAACCGCTGATGATCGGGCAGAGGATTGGCGCCTTCGGCGCCGATGATGTTGCCTTCCCCGCCCGAAGTTCAGAGAACTACGTTTTCAGATGATCGCCGACACCGAGAGCGCGGTTGTTCGCGTTTTCTACGAGGGGCGCCAGCAGGCCGAGACTATCCCGGAGCTGTGGCTGGAGAGCAGGCACAGCCTTCATCTCCCAGTGCCGATACATGAGGACAGCCTGCGGGACATGGCTATCCTTACCACCGAAGAAGCGGTGGCCAATGCGGAGGAATCCAAGTGAGGTTTCGCGCTCTCCGCCGAAAGGAAGACTTGTCGCACATCAGCAGGACTGGCCAAGTTGCCGAAGTCCCGGAGTTGGACGATGGTGTGGCTCTTTGGCAGCACGTGCAGGAGGGCTTATGGAAGCTCATCCCTGTTTACGAAGCTATGCTGCGTACAACGAGCGCCCTGATCGTTTCCGCTCAGCCCGATCTCTTTGTGCGCACAGCCGGCGCGGCTCATCTGACGACCGCACATGACGCCGGAGAGCGCGATGTGTGGACGAACGTCCGGCGGGGTGGTTCGTGGAGAGTTCTAATTTCGTCCAGACTGGGGAGCCACTACCTTTCACATCAATCGGTTGCAGGCACGATTCGACGCCGTGCACGAGTACTCGTACACGGGAGGGGTGTCTCAAGCCATAAGAAGCGTCTCTTTGTGCGAGCGGCACCTCCAAGGTTGTGCTGTCCATGAGAGCCGACTGCCCCTCAGACCAGGAGCAGAATGTGGCTCGTAGGAACACAGGATGGCGGTTTGCCTTATACTGATGAGCGTTGGAAATCCAAAATGAAGATTCCGAAACGAGTCTTTTGCCGTTCCGAACCTGGCGTTTTGGATTTCTCCTCAACCTTTAGGGCTCTTTCCCCCAAACAGGGACTTCGCCTATGACAGGTCTTCGATACCCTGCTTCCCTACTCATGGCCTGGACCATTCTCTACGCTGCCGAGCGGCCACTTGCACGACTGGTCGATCCGTTCGCCGGGGCCGACGCGGGCGGAAACACGGTCCCCGGCGCGGCGGTTCCGTTCGGATTCGTCGAACTCAGCCCGGACACCACAAATGCCGACACCAATGGCTATGCGTCGGCCGGCCAGATAATCGGTTTTAGCCATACGCACGTCAGTGGCACCGGCGGCGACAGCAAGTACGGCAACTTTCGCGTATCGCCGACGGCCGGCCCCTTGCGCGTCGGCAACCTGAGGTTTTCCAAATCCGATGAAACCGCGTCGCCTGGCTATTATGCGGTGACGCTCGGGGGCGATGGCGGGAACATCCGTTGCGAATTGACGGCCACCCGCCTCACCGGCATGGAGCGGTTCACTTTCCCTGCCGGTTCGGACGGCAACGTGATCCTCGAAGCCACCTCGCGCTCGAAGTTGGCGCAACATCCCACTCATGTGGAGGTGAACATCGTCGATGACACCCACATTTCTGGGACGGCGAGTTTTATAGGTGGATGGAATCCCGGCGCCTACACGCTGTATTTCTGGGCGGAGTTCAGCCGCCCCATGAAAAACCGGGGCATTTGGACCGCCGGCGGCGGCAGCACGCTTACTCAGTCCGGCGTCCGCCAAGCCGTCACCGATGAAGCACACAGCTATCCCGCTCAGACCGGCGCGTTCGCGGTTTTCGATACCACCAAAGACCGCGTCGTTGAGATGAAGATGGGCGTTTCGTTTCTCGGCGTCGAAAAGGCTCGCAGCAACGTTGAACGGGAAGCGCCTGGTTGGGATTTCGAAGATGTGCGCCACATCGCAACGGAGGCGTGGGAGCGGGTTCTATCGAGGATCGAAGTAGAGGGAGGAACCGACTCGCAACGGCGCGTCTTCTATACGGCACTGTATCGCTCGCACTACATGCCCCACGATCTCACCGGCGAAAACGTCTGGTGGCAGTCCACCGAGCCGCACTATGAAGACTATTACACCCTTTGGGACACTTTCCGTACGCTGCATCCTTTGTTAACTCTTATCCAGCCGGAGCGCCAGCGTGACATGGTACGCTCGCTAATCGACACGTACCGGCACACAGGCTGGCTGCCCGATGCGCGCATCGCCGGCCACAACGGTCTGACTCAAGGCGGCTCAAACGGCGACGTTCTCATCGCCGACGCGATGGTGAAGGGTCTCGGCGGTATCGACTACGACACGGCGTACCGGGCGCTAGTGAAAAATGCCGAAGTGGAATCGCCGCATCCTCTGAACGAAGGCCGGCAGCTTGCGGATTACAAACGCCTCGGCTACATGTCGCTAACTCTCAACCGTTCGGCGTCGCGAACGCTCGAGTACGCCTATGACGACTTCGCCGTTTCCGAAGTTGCGCGCGCGCTGGGCAAACCGGATGACGCCGAGAAGTATCTGAAGCGCTCCAACAATTGGACTAACTTGTGGGACCCGCAAAAGCGGTGCATCCGGCCACGCTATGCCGACGGCACATGGCTGGAGAACTACGATTGCGATCACGAATACCCGGACTCGACGACCGAATGGTGGGACGCGCCGTTCTACGAAGGCCGCCCGGTTCAGTATTCCACCTACGTCCCGCACGATGTGCGTGGCCTTATTCAACGTCTCGGGGGAGACGACGGCTTCGCCCGCTGGCTCGATGACTTGTTCGACCGCAAGCTTTACACGCAGGGCAATGAGCCGGACTTGCTCGCTCCCTGGCTCTATATTCACGCCGGCCGCCCGGACCGCACCGCGGACCGCGTGCGCGCGATTTTGGCCGGCGAATATCGGGAAGGACGCGAAGGGCTCCCTGGCAACGACGACGCCGGCACCATGTCGTCCTGGTACGTATGGGGAGCCATCGGCCTCTACCCAAACGCGGGACAGCCGTACTACTACATCGGCAGTCCGATCTTTTCGAAGGTCGCGATCGACCTCGGCGGAGGTCGCAAGTTCGTCATTCTGGCGCAATCGACGTCTGCCGCCAACCGTTACGTGCAAACTGCGGTATTGAACGGGAAGAAGCTTGATCGCGCGTGGCTAACCCACGCCGAGATTGCCGCTGGCGGGCTGCTGGTACTGGAGATGGGGCCCAGCCCTTCGCGCTGGGGCACGGACGAACGTCCGCCCTCGGTGTCATTGCCGTAGGCAACCTCTAATGCGGTGGTATGGCGTTCCCTCGGCAACCACACTTCCGCCATGCCGCTTCGTGCAGCCGGCCGATGGCGGGGCGCGCTACAATCGAGCGGTTGAGACCCAAGGGCCACTTATGAAGTCTCCTCCCGTCCATCGCAGGAAGTTCCTGCAAGCCTCCGCGGTGGCCGCGGCCCTTAGCGCTGCCTCCTGCGGGGCCGGTTTGAGCCCCTGGCGCTTTTTCACCGTCGAGGAGGCCGCCACTGCCGCCGCAGTTTTCGACCGCATCATCCCGCCCGACCAGGATCCTGGCGCCGCCGCCGCCGATGCCGTCTACTACATAGACCGCCAACTGGCCGGCCCGCTCAAGAAGTACCGGCGCGCGTACCGCGAAGGACTCGCCGCCTTGGCCCAATTCACCAAGCTTTCCGCCGCCGGGCAGACCGCCCGTCTCGCCGCCATGGAATCCCGGCGCGAGCCGTTCTTCGACCTGCTCCGCGATCACGCCATGCAGGGCTTCTACGGCGATCCGCGGCACGGCGGCAACCGCGATTACGCAAGCTGGGTGATGCTCAACGTTCCGCCCGCCCCCATCCGCGGACGCCAGCTCTACAACCTCTCGGGCCAGGGAATGAACCGCCGCACGAGGAGGCCCATATCGCGCTCCCAAGGGTGAATGCGGTGGTCGTCGGCGCGGGTGCGGGCGGCGGCATCGTCGCGAAGGAGCTCGCCGAGGCGGGCCTGAGCGTGGTGCTGCTCGAACGTGGCAAATGGTACACGGCCTTCGACGACCGCAAGGACGACCTGCGCAATCAGCGCAACAGCACTCTCGGCACCGGCTCCGGCCCTGACGAGGAGAAGAACCCGCGCGTCTTCGTCGATCCCGCCGGCCAGGAGCACATCGTGTGGCCGCAGGAGGGCGGTTACCAGAACAACGCCGGCTGCGTCGGCGGTGGCACCACCACTTACGGCGCTATGGCGTGGCGCTATATGGAGAAGGATTTCCGCATGCGCTCGACGTACGGCGCCGTCCCCGGCAGCACGCTCGACGACTGGCCCGTCAGTTACGGCGACCTCGAGCCCTTCTACGAAAAGGCCGAGTGGGAGATCGGCGTCTCGGGCGACGTGGCGCCGGACCCCTTCCACGCTCCGCGGCGCAAGAACCTCCCCATGCCGCCGCTCGGCCCCAACCGCGAGTACTTCGTTCTCAAGCCCGCCGCCCAACGCCTCGGCTTCCATCCCTTCGACATCCCCATGCTACGCAACAGCGTGCCCTACGGGGGCCGCGGTCCCTGTATGCGCTGCCGCTGGTGCGTCGGGTTCGCCTGCGAAGTGGACGCCATGTGCGGAACCCAGAACACGGTAATCCCCCGGGCGCTCGCCACCGGGCACTGCGACCTGCGCCCGCAGTGCATCGCCCGTGAGATCCTCACCGGCGCCAACGGCCGCGTGACCGGAGTGGCGTATTTCGACGCGTACGACCGCCTCCAGGAGCAGCCGGCGGACCTGGTGGTGGTCTCGTCCGGCGCCATCGAATCGGCGCGCCTGCTGCTCAATTCGAAGAGCCGGATGCATCCTGGCGGCCTCGGCAACCGCTACGACTGGGTCGGCCGCAACCTGCAAGGCCACACCTATGTCGGCGCCACCGGCCTGTTCGATCGGGACGTTTACGACGACATCGGCCCTGGCGCCAGCATCGCCATCTGCGATTTCAATCACGGCAACCCGGGACTGGTGGGCGGCGGCCTGCTGGCCAACGAGTTCATTCGCCTGCCCTGTCAGTTCACCTCCATGACGCCGCCCGGCGTGCCGCGCTGGGGCCACGGTCACAAGGACTTCATGCGGCGCGCCTACCGCCGCCACATTGCCATCCGCGGACCGGTGCAGGAAATGCCGGTCTTCGATTGCCGCGTCCAGGCCGATCCCGTGGTTCGCGATCACTGGGGCATTCCCGTGGCGCGCCTCTCCGGCCTCAGCCATCCAAACAATCTGGACGCCGGCCGGTTCCTGGTCACCAAGGCCGAAGCTTGGCTGCGCGAGGCCGGCGCCACGCTGATCTGGCCATCGCCACCGGGACGCTACCTTAGTGCGGGCCAGCACCAGGCCGGCACCTGCCGCATGGGGAACGATCCAAAAACCTCGGTCGTCGATAAGTACTGCCGCGTCCACGACCACGACAACCTCTACGTCATCGATGCCAGTGTCCATGTCACCAACGGCGGCTTCAACCCGGCACTGACCATCATGGCGGTCGCCTACTGCGCCTCGGACGGCCTCAAGCGAGGGTTGAAAGGGAGAGCGTCATGAAGGCGAAACGCTGCGCTCTCATCGGAGCCGCGGCGGTGGCCGTTCTGCTGCTCCCCGGCGCCACGGTCTACTACGAGTACTCGGGCGCACGCGGCTGCGCGCGGTGCCACGAGATCCAGACTTCTTACGACCACTGGCGGAGCTCCGCGCACCGCAACATTCCTTGCACTTCCTGTCACGGCAGCGCGCTCACCTTCGATATAGGCTTCCACCTATCCAACCTGCGCCGCGTCGCCGCCCACATCCGAGGCACCGAGGCCGTCCAGATTCACCTCAAGCACACCAATCTCTACCCGGTCGCCGAACGCTGCGCTAACTGCCACCGCCAGCAATACGCCGAGTGGAACGCCGGCCCCCACGGAGTGACTTACTCGAAGATCTTCTTGGACCATCGGCACAACACCAGCCGCCTGCTTATGGACGAGTGCCTGCGCTGCCACGGCATGCATTTCGAGGGCGCCATGCGGAATCTGGTGACGCCCATCGATACGCGCGGCCCGTGGTCGCTGCTGCAGCCCACGCTGGCCAATCGCGCGGCGATTCCCTGCCTGGCCTGCCACGCGATGCACCGCGACGGAAAGCCGCTGCTGCGCGCCACGCCGCGAGTGCCGGTCCCCGGCCCGTCGCAACAGATAATGACGGCGTCGCTCGCTTTCTACGACCGCCGCGAGCAGTCCCACATCCCGGCCAGCATTCTGCCGCTGCCCGAAATGCGCGACGGCGATCACCTGGTCAAGATGAGCCCGGACCGCCGGCAGGCGCTCTGCTACCAGTGCCACGCGGCGCCCGCGGGCATGCCCGCCGGCTCGGGGGACGACCGCACCGGGCTGGGCGTCCATGAAGGCTTGAGTTGCCTGGCCTGTCACCACGGGCACGGCCAGCAGACCCGCGCCTCCTGCGCCACGTGCCACCCGCGTCTTTCCAACTGCGGCATCGACGTGGAAAAGATGGACACCACCTTTAAAGACGTCAGGAGCCCGCACAACATCCACTTCGTGAAGTGCGCCGATTGCCACCCCAAGGGTATACCCCCGAAACGCGCCCCTATCGCCTCTCGTTGACCCCGAATCGCGGGCGGTGCGGCGCCGAAGAAAGTGCGGTACAGTGAGCGGTCAGCATGAGTTTGAAGTTAACACTCTGGTGAGGGCGGCGTTCCTGACAGGAGAGTGTCCGATGCCAAGTCCGGCGGGACCAATTATCGAGACGCTTCTGCTCAATCGGCAGGGCACAATCTCGAGTCAGCGGAGTTATCGTGGCTACCTCGCGGTCGCGGTGCTTGCGGCGCTCGGTTGCGGTTGCGCAATCTTGGCAACGGCGCAGACGGCGCCCACCGTTACCGGAAACCCGCGCGTCGACAAACTGCTAAGCCAGATGACCCTCGACGAGAAAATCGCGTTGGTCCACGGATCCGGCGAAGACCCATCCACCAACCAGGGGCAGGCCGGGTACCTGGCTGGGATCCCGCGCCTCGGGATTCCTTCGTTGCGATTGGCGGACGGCCCGCCCGGCGTGTTGACACGTGTTCCATCCACCGCGCCTACTGCCACGATGGGACTGGCCGCGACCTTCAGCCGCGAGGACGCGAATCGGAACGGCATTCTAGTGGCACGGGAAGCCAGGGCGCATGGCATTGATGTGGCGCTTGAACCTTTCATAAACATCGATCGGGATGTTATGTACGGGCGCGGCTACAACACCTATGGTGAAGATCCGCTGCTGACCGGTCAGATCGGCGCTGCGTTCATCCGCGGCGTGCAGAGCCAGGGAATCATGGCGCAAGCGAAACACTACGTGGGATACGACACCGACGGCACGAACGTGTTCGTGGACCAGCAAACTCTGCACGAGATCTACGCCGCGCCCTTCGCCGACGCGGCCGAAGCCGGAGTGTCTTCCATCATGTGTTCGTATAACCGGATCAATGGGCCTTACTCCTGCGGCAACTCCCAAACGCTCAACGGGATTCTCAAGAAAGAGATTGGGTTCCAGGGATTCGTCACGTCCGACTGGGGCGCCACGCACGCCACCGATTTCATCAACGCCGGTCTGGATATGGAAATGCCGGGACCGCTTCCAGTCTCCTGGAATGGGCCTTCCTATTTCGAGAACGGAACGCCCGTGCCTCCCGGTCCGCCCGATCCCGAGGCCGCGATAGACGCGACCCGGGACGGCTTGCCGGAAGAACCCACCGTGGGCCAGCGGCGGGCTTCGCAACCGGAGCCGAAGCCGGCGACCAATCTCCGGAAAACAGTCCAGGACGGCCTGGTCATGGAGGCGGCCATCGCCATGGCTGCCGGGCGCATCCTCAAGCAGATGGACAAATTCGGTCTGCTCGATGGCAAGTCGAAGCATGAAGTTACGCCTTCCGCTGAGGCCGAGAACGCCAGGGTCATTCAAGAGACCGGCGAGGATGCCGCGGTTCTGCTGAAAAACGAAGGAGCTGCGCTTCCGCTGAAGAAGAGCGACTTACAGTCTCTCGCGCTGATCGGTCCTGGCGCAGGTCAGACCGTCGCCGTTGGAACGACCGGCGAGAAGGCAGTAGGGTTGCCGGAACGCCAGATCGGCACGCTGGAGGCTTTGCGGAAAATCACGGCTGCCAATGAAGGCGTGAAGCTTGCCTATGCCGTAGCGAACGATCTGACGGGTACGCCTGTCCCGCCGGAGTTCCTGTCGCATGATGGCAAGCCTGGGATCGAGCGCATTTCAGGCGACGGCGCTCCTGGGCAAGTGGATTCGCAGATCGACTTCACTAAGTCCAACGGACAGGCATTGCCGCCGAACTCCACCAACAAATGGCGGGGAACTCTGACCATCCCGGAAACCGGTGCGTATCGGCTGCATCTCCAGGTGCTGGGTTGCTTTTCGAATCTGCTGGTTGATGGCAAGCGCGTAGCCCGCGTCGGGTTGAATTGGATTCACGGAGATGTCACCCAGGCTGGCCAGGACGATATCATGCCAACCACCGACGGCTTGGATAACGTCCGCATCGAATTGCAGCTATCCGCCGGTCCCCATGCCATCACCGTCTCGGCGCGGCCGGACAGCTCCAACAATCCCGTGCAGGTGCGCTTAAACTGGGTGACTCCCCAACAGCGGAAGGCGAACTACGATGCCGCGGTAGCGGCGGCAAAGCGGGCCAGGACGGCGGTGGTCTTTGCCTGGAGCCGCGGCCGGCCCGAGTTCGCTCTTCCAGGCGATCAGGACCAACTCATTGCAGACGTCGCCGCAGTGAATCCGAACACCATCGTGGTACTGAATGTAAGTCAGCCGGTCGCCATGCCCTGGCTGAAGAACGTCAAGGCAGTGCTGCAAATGTGGTGGCCGGGCGACGAAGGCGGTTGGGCGACGGCCAACATCCTGCTAGGCAGGAAGAACCCGGCTGGACGGCTGCCGTTCACCTGGGCGAGACGTCTTGAAGATATGCCGGCCACCAAGCCATCCTACCCGGAACGCACGAGTAAAGGCGTGGATGGCAAGACAACTTTCTCCGAAGGTATCTACGTTGGCTATCGTTGGTTCGACAAAGAGGGCATCGAGCCGCTGTTTCCTTTTGGTTACGGCTTATCGTACGCGAAATTCGAATACTCGGGGCTGAGGATCGTTCCCGCCGCCGACGGCGGAATGGACGTGAGTTGCATGGTCAAGAACTCGAGTCAGGTCTCTGGCGACGAAGTGCCGCAAGTTTATCTCGGTGCTCCAGGCGAGCGGCCCGCCGGAGCGATGTTTGCCGTCCGTGCACTGGCTGGCTTCGATAGAATCGCGCTTGGTCCCGGTGAATCGCGCACCGTCTCCTGGCATCTTCCGCTGCGGCGGTTTCAATACTGGTCGACAGCGTCCGGGACGTGGATGACCGCAACCGGACTGCGCACCGTATACGTTGGCTCATCGTCTCGCGACTTACGCCTGGAGGCGCCAGTTACAATTAACAACCCGAAATAGCCCCTGCTGAACATAGAAGGAGTGCCAAGCAATGTCGACTCTCTCCAAGAGCGGAGATTCCGGTGGCATGAGCCGCCGCCACCTGCTTTCCGCCGCGCCGGCTTCGCTGGCCTTCGCCGCGTCTGCCTCCGGCCAGAGCCGGGGGCGTCTGAAACAGTCCGTCGCGCGCTGGTGTTACAACTCGCTCTCCCTCGACGAGCTTTGCCGCGCGGCGGCGGTGATGGGCCTGGCAGCCATCGATCTGGTCACACCCGAAGACGCGCCCACAGTGAAGAAATTCGGCCTCGTTCCGGCCATGATCATGCCGGGCGGCGGAAGCATCCCGGATGGCCTGAATTCCCTGGAAAACCACGCCCGCATCGAAGATGAATTGCGCAAGCGGATTCCGCAGGCGGCCGCGGCCGGTGCACCCAATATCATCACCTTCTCCGGTAACCGGCGCGGCTTGACGGACGAACAGGGCCTGGCAAATTGCGCGATCGGCCTGAACCGGGTAAAGCGGATGGCCGAAGACCACGGCGTCACAATTTGCGTCGAGTTACTCAATAGCAAAGTGGATCACAAGGACTATCAGTGCGACCACACCGCGTGGGGCGTCGATCTGATGCGGCGCGTGGACTCGCCCCGCGTCAAGCTGCTCTACGACATCTACCACATGCAAATCATGGAGGGGGACATCCTGCGCACCATCCGCGAGAACATCCAGTACATCGCGCATTTCCACACCGGCGGCGTTCCCGGCCGGCATGAACTGGACGACACGCAGGAGTTGAACTGGCGCACGGTAGCGCGGGCCATCGCCGACCTCGGCTTCACCGGCTACTTCGCGCACGAGTTCGTACCGGTGCACGATCCCCTGGTATCGCTGCGCCAGGCTGTGGAGCTATGCACGGTGTAGCGTACGCCGCGTGCCGGGTACGCTGACGCATCGGTTCAGAAGGCAGCAGTCCGGCGTACCGCGCGTCACGGCAGATCCACGTGGAAGCACCCCAGCGTAAAAGTGAACGGGAACGGGCCGGGATCGCTGGTTCGATACAGTCCGTCGAAGAACACAACCGCACGGTTCGGAAGCTGCTCGTCAAACTGAAACGATGGCTTCCATGGCCCCGAATGCCACCCGCGATCTTCGGCCGTCATGATCTGGATCGGAATACTCCACTCGGAAAGCGCACGCGAGGGGCGTTCCGCTCGGCACCACCACAAACCGGTCTCCGGCGGTGGTGCGCCGTTCCCGACCCAAACGCGCGCGAAGATTGCGTCGAATCCAGTTCCCCTCTGACGAACGCAGAAATCGAACATCTTCATTTCCGGGGGCGCAAAGACAACGTGTTCGCTCCAGCCGGTGCGCCCGTCTTCACTCTCCGCATAACCTTGGATGAGATGATCCTCGTGGTTCGATCCGGCCACGTACCACATTCTCCACTTGCCGTCGTGAAAGATTAGGTTTGGTTCGAATACGCTTCCGTGCTCCCAGTCTTCCTTCGCGGTGAAGGCCGGTTCGGGTTGATCGATCCACTTCTCCCCGTCCCATTCCAGAAAGCCGATTGTGTATGGGCCCCAGAGGTTGTCTGCCGCGCCGGCGTAGTAAATCCGTTCGATCCATCTCCCTGTGTTGGGGTCCCATCCCCTCGCGTACGATGGGCAGTGCCGTCCCCCGTTGCCATCCCACGCCCCGCTACGCTGCCGCCCTGAGACTGTCGCCAACTCCTCCGTCGCGCCGCGAGTGACGTTCCAGCCAGCCGCCGAAAGCGGTGCTCCCATGGCCAGCGAGGCGCTGTAGATATCCGTCGCTCCGAATCCACCGGGCTGGCCCGCCAGATACATCCACCATTGTCGTTCTCGCTGGACAATACTTGAGTCAAGCAGTTCCGCCCCCGCCGATCCTGTGGAGGCATCGCGTGGGTCGAAGACCTTCATTTCGGCTCCCGTCACTGGTATTCTGGAAGGATTCATATTTCCGGTAAGGCAACCATTCTATCCAGGCATGGGCGGCCGCGTTTCCATTTTCACCCTATGCGGCCGTTGCCCGCGTGGCCCGCGGACGCCCGCGGCACAACTTATGCCAGGTATTTCGTGAGCGGCTCCCAATAGTGCGCCTTCCATCCGGACGCAAGGGTTTCGGCGTCGCCCCGAGGAAAGCCAGTATGATCAAAGACGATTCTCGTTCCACCGCCTTGCTCGACCAGCTCGAATTTCGCGATCGAATACGCGCCTGGAGCCCAGTAGCGTACACGCCAAGCCTGGACAATTCTCGTGTTGGGCACCAGTTCGAGCTGTCGTCCGATGATGATGCCGCCGAAGAGCGAGAACGCGCCGCCCACTTCCGGACTGAGTACAGTCGGGGCCTTCTCCAGCAATACGGCTGGATCCCGGGCGGCGGCGATCTTTGTTACCTCGTTGAACTGCCTGGCGTCCGTCAGCGCATCGTACACCCGTTTCCGGCTGGCATTGATTACCGGTTCCTGGTGAATGGATTCCGCCGCGCGAGAAATTTCCTCCGCGGCTTGAGCCCGGATTTTCTGTGATCCAATGGCCAGACCGCCAAGGGCGGCGGCCGCTCGGTTGAGAAGCTGCCGTCGAGTCGGCGGGCCCGGCGGCGCGATTAGATTGATTCGTTTTTTCATCGTTTGCCCCGTGGATTGTTGTCAGCCATCCTGTCAACATTAGAGCCCTGGGCTAACATCCGTTTCTGCTAATATTTTCTGGGAACCCCGGGGGCCGTTCGCGCCCTGCGAAAAGGAGGCACCCACTTGCGCAAGGTGCACGTTGCGCCGAGCGCAGCCCAAATTGCACGACGGCATCGTCTGCGCGGGAGAGACACGGAGCTGGCAGGACCGACGAGGCCGTCTTGAAGGACCTCGTCCGCGCCGCGGTGGCGCTCAATTTCGAAGTAAAGCGCGAGCCCAAGCCCCGGCGGGCGCACGGCAAGCGGGCCGGCTAGTAATTACTAGCCTGTGGCCTCGCGCGGCTGGCCCGCCGCCGATCGGCTGTGCGATCTGAGCTAGCCAACCGCGCTTGGCCTCCAGACCCGCTTACTGCTTCTCGAGGACCATCTTCTGCTCGCCCTCGCCCATGGCGCTCTTGAACACGCGCGTGAGCGTCAGCACTTTGCCGTCGGCCGAAAGCACCCACTTTTCGGACATGCTGAATTCGCTGTCGCCGAACTGTCCCTTGCTTTCGATCACCAGGGTGTCGCCGTCCCATTTCGCCGTGCTCTTCATCTGGCTGCCACCGAAGCCCTCATTGGTGCTCTCCTTGCCATCGGTCGTGTAGGTGGCCTTCATGTCGAAGTCGCCCGCATCGCTCGCCATCTTGGTGGCGGTTGTCAGCTTGGGCTCCTCATGGGTAATCTTCTCGGTCATGGAACTCGGCGCGGGCATCTGGCCGAACTCGCTCTTGGCGGCGTTGAGCTTCCAGTCGCCACTGAAATTCGGCTTGGCGAAAGCGGACAACGCTGCGAGCGTCAGGACCGCGAAAGCCGCGAACAATCGTTTAGTTGGCATTGTGTGCAACTCCTTCTCTCAAGTGCCCCCGGCCTCACATTCAGAGCCGCGAGCCACATGATATTATCGCAATCGGCGTCGCTCTGCGTCGATGCCTATCCGCCGTAGTCCAAGGGCCCTACGGGAACGAATTTCATAGCGCTGCCCGGACTGGCCGTTCAAAGGGAACAAGCCGATGCTCAAAGTCAGAGGACTCAGATGGTGGATGATCGGTCTGATCATGTTAGGCTCGATCATCAACTACCTGACGCGCAGCACGCTCGCCGTGGCCGCATCCACGGTGATGGGCGAGCTGAAGATCTCGGATCAACAGTATTCCTGGATTGTCGGGGCCTTCCAGGGCGCCATCATGGCGCAACCAATTTGCGGCTACGTGCTGGATGTGCTGGGGCTCAAGATCGGGTTTGCCATCTTCGCCGTGGCGTGGTCCCTGGTGAACATGTCGCATTGCTTCGCCAATAGTTGGCAGGCGTTCGCCGGGCTTCGAGGCCTGCTGGGATTCACCGAGGGCTCGGCCAACCCGGCGGGCATGAAGGCGACGTCGGAGTGGTTCCCCGCGAAGGAGCGCGGACTGGCCGGCGGCGTTTACAACATCGGGGCCTCGGTTGGCTCCATGTTGGCTCCGCCGCTCGTGGCTTGGGCCATCCTGAGCTACAACTGGCGCGCCGCGTTCGTGATTACGGGAAGCCTGGGCCTGGTATGGGTGGCTCTCTGGTTGCTCTTCTACCAATCGCCCTCCAGCCATCCCGCGCTTACCGAGACCGAGCGGAACTACATCTCCTCGGGTCAGGAAAAGCGCCTGCAAAGCGATGGCTCTCGCCCCTCGGTCGCTGGTATTCTCGGTCAGCGCAACTTCTGGGGGATCGCCCTGCCGCGCTTTCTCGCCGATCCAACCTGGGGCACGCTCAGCTTCTGGCTGCCGCTCTACCTCAGCAAAGTCCGCCATATGGACCTGAAACACATCGCCATGTTCGCATGGCTCCCGTTCCTGGCGGCCGATTTCGGCTGCATGTTTGGCGGAGTGGTTGCTATGGCGCTCCAGAAACGGCTGCGCCTGGCCCTCATCGACGCGCGGCGCTGCGCCTTCTCATTGGGCGCCGTGATGATGCTCGGCGTTGGCTTTGTCGGGTTCGTGCAAAGCCCCTACGCCGCAATCGCCCTCCTCAGCCTTGCCGGGTTCGCCCACCAGACGCTCTCCGTTACGGCGATCACCATGTCGTCCGACCTGTTCCGCAAGAACGAGGTCGCCACAGTTGCCGGGATGGCCGGCACCTTCGGCAATGGCGGGCTGCTGATTTTCTCTTTGTTGATTGGCGGCCTGGTGGCCACCGTTGGCTACACGCCCTTCTTCATTTGCCTGGCCGTGCTCGATCTTCTCGGCGCGGTGCTCCTGTGGTCCCTGGTCCGCGAACCGAAACTGGAAAGCGTTTGACGATGGATAACGATACTCTGCAAATCCGCAATCCGATCCTGCCGGGCTTCAATCCCGACCCTTCGATAGTCCGCGTTGCGGACGATTATTACATCGCCACCTCGACCTTCGAGTGGTTCCCGGGAGTGCAGATCCACCACTCGCGGGATCTGGTCCACTGGCGCCTGTTGACGCGCCCGTTGACCCGCGCCAGCCAACTGAACATGCTCGGCGACCCCGACTCCTGTGGCATCTGGGCGCCGTGCCTGAGTTACTCGAATGGCCTGTTCTACCTGGTCTATACCGACGTGAAGCGCTACGGACGCACCACCCAGGCCGGCGCATCGGGAGCGTCTCTGCGGGATACGCACAACTACCTGGTGACCAGCCCGCGCATCGATGGCGAGTGGTCGGACCCGACTTACCTCAATAGCAGCGGCTTCGATCCTTCCCTTTTCCATGACGCCGATGGCCGCAAATACCTGGTCAACATGTTGTGGGATCACCGGCCCGGCCACAACCGTTTTTCGGGGATTGCGCTACAGGAGTACTCCGAGCGGGAGCGCCGGCTGGTTGGGCAATCCCAAGTGATTTTCAAGGGCACGGCCATCGGGTTCACCGAAGGTCCGCATCTCTATCTGCGGCAGGGATACTACTACCTGCTGACGGCGGAAGGCGGCACCGGCTGGGGGCACGCCGTCACCATGGCCCGTTCGCGCGAGCTGATGGGACCGTATGAGCTTCATCCGGATGTGTACATCCTGACCTCGCGCCATCGGCCGGATATCGAACTGCAGCGGGCGGGCCATGCCGACCTGGTGGAAACGCAGACCGGGGAGCCGTACCTGGCGCACCTCTGCGGCCGCCCCATCCGCAACCGTGGACGATGCGTGCTGGGGCGCGAGACCGCGATTCAACCGATGGCGTGGTCCGCCGACGGCTGGCTGCGCACGGCCGATGGCAAGGGGCTTCCTTACACTGAAGTGGCCGCGCCCGCGCTGCCCGCCCACGTGTTCCCGGCGCCGCCCGCGCGCGAGGATTTCGACCGGCCGGAGATCCCGCTGGACTTCCAGTGGCTCCGCTCCCCGTGGCCCGAGGAACTTTTCAGCCTGACGGACCGTCCCGGCCATCTGCGCCTCTACGGACGCGAAACGCTGGGCAGTCTGTTTCGCCAGTCGCTGGTCGCGCGGCGGCAGCAGGCGCCCTGCTACAGTGCCGTCACAGCCATCGATTTCGAACCCGACAACTTCCAGCAGATGGCCGGCCTGGTCTGCTATTACAACGGCAGTAAGTTTCACTATCTCTACATTTCGCACGACGAATCCATCGGGAAGCACGTCCGCGTCATGTCGTGCCTTCCCGATCAGCTTCAGTCCGATGTTTTCAGCGCCCCGCTTGCCATCCCGCGCGGCGCCGTGGTGCAACTTCGAGTGGAAGTGGACTACGAGCGCCTGCACTTCGCCTGCCGCGTGGAGGGGCAGGAATGGTGCCGGCTGCCCGGACACCTGGACGCCAGCATTCTGTCCGACGAGGCCGCCGCACCCGGCACGGCGAACTTCACCGGCGCCTTCGTCGGCATGTGCTGCCAGGACGTGGCGGGAACCCGCCGGGCGGCGGATTTCGACTACTTCGAGTACCGCGAGAGAAACTACCGCGCCAACCCATTCGAGGGGGACGACAAATGAAGCGGCGGGATTTCCTCCGCCATGCAAGCATCGCTGGAGGAGCCCTTATCTGCGAACCGCTCGCCTCCGCACAGGCCGGCCTGTTCCCCGTTTCCCTGGTTCTCGATCCGGCCGATGCGGTTGCCTCGGCTGCGCCGGTTCAGTGGGCCGCCGGTGAGTTGCAGCAAGCCCTGGTGGCCGCGGGCTTCGCGGTCCAGCGGTTGGATCGGGTCCAGCACGCGGATGCACAGCAGCTTTGCATAATCGGCTCGGGCAGTACCGCTCCGCTGGCGGCGACTGCGCTGAAGACCTCCGGTGTTGCCGCGCCTCAACTGCCGGAGAGCCTGGCCCTGCTGACAACCACCGTGGGCGGACACCAGGCCACTCTTGCCTGTGGCGCCGATGTGCGCGGCCTGGTCTACGCGCTCCTCGAACTGGCGGACCGCGTCCATCTCCGTTCGGGCCCGGGCGCGGTACTGCAAATCGCCCCGCCGATTGTCGAATCGCCCGCCAATCCGGTGCGCAGCGTGATGCGGCAGTTCACCAGCGAACTGCTCGACAAGCCCTGGTTCTACGACCGCGAAATGTGGGGCCGCTATCTGACGATGTTGGCCACCCACCGCTTCAACCGTTTCCATCTGGCCTTCGGGCTTGGCTACGACGATCTCAAAGCGGTAGCCGACTCCTATTTCCTATTCCTCTACCCATTCCTGGTTTCCGTGCCGGGATACGGCGTAAAGGCCTCGAACCTCTCCGACGCGGAGCGCGCCCGCAACCTCGAGACGCTGCGCTTCATAAGCGAACAGACCGTGGCGCGCGGCCTGGAATTCCAGTTAGGCATCTGGATGCACGGCTACCGCTGGCCCACCAGCCCGCGCGCCCGCAACACCATCGAAGGGCTCACCGCCGAGACGCACGCCGCCTATTGCCGCGACGCCCTGGGCGCGATCCTGCGCGAGTGCCCCGCCATTTCCGCGGTGGCGCTGCGCATTCACGGCGAGAGCGGCATCGCCGAAGGCAGCTACGATTTCTGGAGGACGGTCTTCGCTGGCGTTGCGGGTTGCGGCCGCAAAGTCGAGATCGATCTGCACGCCAAGGGCATCGACGCCACCATGATCGGCGCCGCCCTGTCTACCGGCATGGCGGTGAACGTCTCCCCCAAGTATTGGGCCGAACATCTCGGCATGCCCTACCACCAGGCCGCGATCCGAGAGTTGGAGATGCCCGTCGCGGGGCGCTCCGGAACCGGCCTGATGACGCTCAGCGAAGGCTCGCGCATCGCCACCCGCTACGGTTACGCCGACCTGATGCGCGAGGACCGCGAATACTCCATCCGCCATCGCGTCTTCTCCGGAACGCAGCGCATCCTGCTGTGGGGCGACCCCGGCGCTGCAGCGGCCTACTCGCGCATGTTCCAGTTCTGCGGCTCCACGGGCGCCGATCTCATGGAACCCCTCACTTGCCGCGGCCGCCGCGGGACCGGCACGCCCGGCAACCGCACCGGTTACATCGACGCGCAACTGGAACCGCACTGGGATTGGGAAAAGTACGCCTATTGGTACCGCGTCTGGGGCCGGCTCACGTACAACCCGGATACCGGCGCGGAGGTCTTCGAGCGGCAGTTCGCCGCCACCGCCAGGCCCACGGCGTGGGCATCCGCGCTGGCCCGCGCCAGCCGAATTTTGCCAATTGTGACCACGGCGCATATGCCCTCGGCGGCGTGCGATGCCTACTGGCCGGAGATCTATTGGAACCAGCCCATGGTTGGCGAAGCGGCGGACAATCCCTACGGCGATACCGAACCCCCGAAGACCTTTCAGAATGTCAGCCCGCTGGACCCGCAAATGTTTTCGCGGATGAACGAATTCGCCGGGGAGTTGCTCACGGGAGAGCGCGGCGCCAAGTACTCACCCGTTGAAGTGGCACAATGGCTGGAAGATTTTGCCGCCGGCGCCGAAAGCGATCTCGCGCAGGCCGGAAAGCCCGCATCGGTGGAACTTCGGCGCTTGGCGACGGATTCGGCCATGCAGACCGGTCTGGGCCGCTTTTTCGCCGCCAAGTTTCGCAGCGGCGTGCTCTTCGCAATTCACGAGCGTACCGGCGATCGCCGGGCCCTGGAAGAAGCCATCAAGTTCTACGGCGCGGCGCGCGACAGTTGGGCGCAAGTGGCCGGCTATGCCACGGGAGTTTATGCGGCCGATCTCTCGGCCAGCGACAAAGCCTCCGAACGCGGCCAGTGGCTGGACCGCCTTCCAGCGATCGACCGCGACATCGCGCAGATGCAGCAACTTCTGGCCTCCGCCAAACCCTCGGCCGAGCCGCTGGTCGGCGCCGCCATCGTGGAGGTGCTGGGGCGTCCGCGGCGGGAAGTGGCGGCCTGCGATCACCGCCCGCCCGCCCGGTTCCGCGCGAAGGAGGCCGTGCCCATCGCAATCGCGGTCGAGAAGGACCGCAAACTGGTGTCGGCACGCTTGCACTACCGCCACGTGAATCAGGCGGAGCGCTACCGGAGCGCCGCAATGGACGTCCACGATAACGTTTGCCGGGCCAGCATTCCGGCTGACTACACGGATTCACCGTACCCGCTGCAGTATTACTTCGAGTTCCGGGAAGGCCCTGCGAAAGCGTGGCTGTACCCCGGATTCGCCGCGGCTTTGGCCAACCAGCCGTACTTTGTGCTCCGAAGAATTTGAGATCGCCCGAAGTCAGGCGGATCCAACCTCCGGGCGGCGCGGCCAAGCCGCGGTCTATCGAAGCCCAGGCATCCTAGCGTCGAGCAATGTCGCGAAGACCCGGGGACTGACGAGACCGTCCCAAGGCGCGCACGGCATTCCGTACAAATACATCCCAGCCGCTGCGCCGCGTGGACGGTCCCGTCCGTCCCCGGGGTTTTCGCCCCGTCCGCGAATTTCCGCCACTCGGGTGCAGAAACCGCGCCCTACGGGTGCGCCTGGCCTCCGCCGGGCTGCGGCGTTGGTGGTGAGCCGGCGCTGCGTCCGGAATTCATAGCGTGAGCCAATTCGGCTTCGCTCACCTTGACCGGCTCCGTGAGGAACTCGGGGCGGTTGAAGGTGAGTAGGGTGCGGCCGCTGGAGTCGGGGTCTTCCTGCGGCATGGCGAACGGACGGCCGAAATGGCCGGTTTCGTCGAGATGCGCTATGTAGAAGCGGGCCAACACTCCGTCTTCGCGCTTCGAAACGAATATCACCCAGCGGCCGTTGGACGACCAGGAGTGATACGTATCCGCTTGCGGTGAGTTCAACTCGTCCAGGCAGCGCGGTACCGCGGCGCCGGTGGCCAACGGGGGCGAATCTGGCGCGCCAGGGGAGCCGCCCGCGTCCGGCGCCGGGGAGTCCTTCACCGGCGCAAAATGCACGGGGGGCGCGGCGATCTTGCTCAGATCGGCCATGTAAAGATCGCTGCCCGGCTGGAAGAGCGGGAAGCTGCCGTAGGGGTGGCCGACGAACATCGCGTAGCGGCCGTCGGGCGAAATCACCGGCTGCGAAATGCTGTGGCCGAAATCGGAGGCGGCCACGACCGTTTCCACCTGTCCCCAATCGCCAGTGGCCGCGTCGTAGGCGATGCGCTTGAGATCGTATTGAATGCGGTCGTAATAATCGAACGCACCGTTCTTCAGGTCCTTCCAGACCACTTTGGCGGAGCAGAAATAAAGATAACGGCCATCGGGAGACCAGTTGGGCCACGTTTCCAGGCGGTCGCTCCGGCTGAGTTGCGGAATGGTGAAGACCACGCCGGTCTCGACGTTATAAAAGCCGAGAGCCGAAGCCCTGTCCACCACGTCGCGCGTCTCCACCCCCGCGGTGTGGTAGAGCTGCTGCACGGTGTTGCGCGAGAAGGCCAGCAGCTTGCCGTTGGGATGCCAGGAGGTGTAACCCGCGTTGGGCAGCGAACCGTTACGCGTATCCACCGCCTTCGCCTTCCCGTCCACGACCAGAATCATGGCGGGGATCTGAGAGGTCTTTCCGGCGCGCATGTGGAACAGCATCCGCGATGCGCCGCCATTCCAGAAGGTGTGGCAGTTAATGCAGGCGTCACCGGGAGTTCTGCCCTCGGCGTCGACGCTGCGCTCGTTATCGAGAATCACGCGATCTTCGAAACTGGTGAGATTCCGCTGATGGAGGGTAAGGTGCGTCGACCAGTTGTAGATCGGCGGCATCAAGCGGTAGACGACGTAGGTGTCGATGGGCTCCGCGGCTACGCGGAGATGCACGGATTCGAAATGCGTCCATGCGTTCCCGGTCTTGGCGTAGATGTCCATCAGGATCTCGTGGCCGGAATTGGCCGCCAATAGCTTGCGCCACGCGGCGATGGGAATGCGCATGTCCCCGCCGGAACTGGAGGTCTCGACGTCGTCCGGGCCCTTGCGGGCGCCGATGAAACGCAGGCGGAACTTGCTCCCGTCTTCAAGGATGCGCAGGTTTAGGGGCGCTATATTGGGCGGGATAACGGTGGCCGGAATATCCGGGTAAGTCCGCGCGGGGCGGCCGGCCTCGACCAGCGGCGTGAGGCTCTCGCCGCTCAGGCCGAACAGGAGCGCGCACGCCGCGAGCGCGGAAAACACGGCGGCGGCGATGATGGTCCGGCGGCGCTTCATCGGTAGTCCCCAGGTCCGAAGACGTAATAGAAGAAATAGGTGTTGCGATAAGGCCACGCGGCGCGCATGGCCGCGGGGCGGTCGTTGTGCGAATCGGCCATCAGGCGGCAGAAAGCGGCGGTCTGATCGATGACGTCCTGGTCTATTTGGAAGCCTTCGATCACGGGCATCTGGCGCTTCATAACGCCGTGGAATGCCATGGCTTCCTGAAAGTGACGCGGCGAGCGCCGGCGGCCGTACGCATCCCGATAGGCGGGGCCATCGATGTTGCGGATATCGGCCATGACCGAGGCGGCGCCGTCGAGGTCGTGGTTCAGCAGGCAAAGCCCAATCAGGAACTCGAAAGCCATGCGGTTGGTGGGGTCCTGCCGCAACTGGTCGGCCAGCAGGCGGCGCATGTCGGCGCCGTCCGCGCCGGTCTGCCAGACCGGGATCATATCGTCGGTGCGCAACATGCGGCGGCGCAACAAACCGATTTCGGAATCGTTCAGCAATTGCGGATCGCGAGCCAGTTCATCCAGACGCTCGCGCGCCCAGGCGCGGCCGGCTATGTCGAAGCTCAGGACGTTGAGGAACTTCCGCGCCACCTCTGTTTGTCCCTTCACCAGGTTGATCTGGGCCATCAGCCGGTAGAAGCGGGCGTCGGAGCGGCCGAGGACCAGTTGGTTATAGCCGAAAATCTCCGCGTCGTTCACGCGGCCCAGGCGCAGGCACATCTCGGCCTTGAGCACGAGGTTCCGGTCGCTGTACACGCTCAGGGGCAGCAGCATGGAGCGCCCCTGCGGGTAATGGAACATCTCGTCGCCCAGGCGGTTCGCCTCGTGGAGAGCGCGGTCGATCTCGTAGCCGGTCACCTCGTTGAAGTCGCCCACGGGAAGCCGCAGGCCCAGATCGGCCACGGCGTCCCAGTCGCCGCGCGAGAAGGCGTAATCGAGCAACTCCACCGTGCGTTCTTCCGCGCTGAGGCGATAGCCGACCTCGGCGGCGGCGCCGAGTCCGGCGAGCAGGAGCACGGTAGCGAGGAAACTCAGAAGCGGCCGTTTCCACTGAAACGAGGGCCGGGCGGACTTGGCCGCTTCCCGCTTCCTGGACTGAAGCCGGTTCGTCTTTCCCCGGCCGGACTGGGCGGAGCCTTGCGCGGCGGCTTCTTCGGGAGCGGGCTCGGGCGCTTCAGCGGGCGCTGGTTGCGGCGCGGGGGCGGCGGCGCGCAGCCGCACGGCGACGGCCGTTGCGGCGCCAAAGAAAACGTACAGGCCCCAGTACACGGTTGCCTGGCGCGGTGCGCGCGGGAACCATTCCATTGCGGAGGACGGGATGGGGATCAGCTTGCGCAACTCGATAGCGGCGGGAATCGCCGCCGCCAGCGCCAGGTACACGATGCCAGTGAGGCGCGGCAGGATGGCGCCCCGGCGAGCCAGTTGGGCTGCGGCGGCCATAAGTGCGAATAGCACCAGCGCCAGGCCGCCGAAATAATACGCCGCGCCGGATAACGCCAGAAACACCGCGATGCGAACGGCGGCATTCCGCCAGGTTCGCGAGACGGCCAGGAACGCTATGGCGAGGCCCAGCGCGAGCGGCAGTTCCAGCAATAAGGGAGTGAAGTCGCCGTAGAGATTCGCATAGCCCAGCAGGAGAAAAGCCGTCACGTAGCGGACTCCCGGCACCGCCCGGCCGGCTAGCGCTTTGAAATAGGCGTGCGTTAACGCCGCCGAAGCGGCCGCCAGCGCGGTCAGAACCACCGCGCCCCAGATCTGGGACGCATATGCCTGCGCGACCAGGGAGTAGAGGTAGTCCGCCGGCCCGCCCGGGTACGCCAGGAAGCCGCCGAGGAACCCGGGCATCGTGGAAAAGACGCGCCCTTGCCAGTTCAAAGTCAGCCGCGTGTCGATCCCCACCCAGACATAGGTGAAGAAGACGGCAAAGAACGCGAGGTCCCGCACCCTGGCCGCCATCGAGCGCACAACCCCCATATGGCGCATGGTAACAACTGGCGGCAGTTCCGTCTAGCCGGGTAGGTGCGGCCTTAGTGCGCCTTCCCCGCGGCACCCTCGAGAACCACGTCGGAGATCACGGCGGCATCCACCGTCGCCGGCAGGTGCGAGCAGAAGCCGATGCCCACGTAGAAGGGCTCGTCGAAATGCAAGGTGAACGGGGGGCCGAACTGGTGCAGCGGCTCGCCGTCGATGCTGACCAGGAGGGCGAACGAGTCGCCGTGCTTCTCGATTCCGATGCGCCGGGCCTTGACGCCCGTGAGCGTGCCGCCGAAGCGGTACTCGGCGTCCTTCATCTGCTCGCCTCGCCCGGCTCGCCACGCCAGGTGGATCATCCCCGCGCCGTGCTGTCCCGCCATGATCTGTTTCGAATCGTCGTCCAGATCCTGGCGGATAATCAGCACGGCCTTGCGGTCGCCATAGCCCTGCGGATCGGGAAACGAAACGCCGGCCGCCAGAGACATGTCGCCGGACATTTTCTTCCAGAGGAAGCGGAACTCGTCGCGCTGATACCAGATGTTGTAACCAGCCGAGTGGATAGTGTATTGCCGCGTGGCGGTATCGTAACTGGCGCTGCCGGGAACCAGCGCCCCGCCGATATCGGATTGGCCCTGGAAAATGCCGAGCGGCGCGTCGAAATTCCTGCTGGCCCGATGGAAATCCATGGGCGGCGGGACCTGCGTATGCGTGGCGGAGCCGGGCAGCGCCCAATCGGGCACGCTGGGAACGGCGGCCGGCGTAGCACCGGGCGCTTGCGCGCAAAGGTGCGACGCGGCTGCCAGCAGCAGCGGGAGCGGCAAGGTCTTCATAGCTACGCAAGTTAGCATACGGCGGGCACCCGCGCGCGGCGGCGTGTACAATAACGTCATGATTTACAGATGCCTCCTCATCGCGGCTTCGGTTGCGGTCTCCACCGCTCCCAGCTTGATCGCTCAGACATCGGGCAGCCCAGCGCGCCCGCCTATCCTGGGCGTTGCCCACATCCGGCTGAAGACCGACGACCTGGCTGCGGCCCGCACTTTTTACGGGCGCTACCTGGGATTTCAGGAACCCTTCGCCCTCGATTCGCTCGCCGTGTTTAAGGTGAACGATCGCCAGTACATCGAAGTGGAGCCGACGCTGAAGCAGGAAGCCGAAGACCGCCTGTCCCACATCGCCTTCGAAACCGGCGACGCCCGGCGGTTACGGGATTACCTTGCGAGCCGCGGCGTATCCGTCCCGGGCGCGGTCAAGCCGGATGGGGACGGAAACCTGAGCTTCTTCATCAAGGATGCCGACGGGCACATGGTGGAGTTCGTCGAGTACGCCCCCGGATCGCTGCACAGCCGGAACTTCGGGAAGGGGCTCGCGCCGACGCGCATTTCCGAACGCATCATTCACGTGGGATTCACCGTTCAGGACCGCGCCGCGGCGGACAAACTCTACCGGGACATTCTGGGATTCCGCCTGCAGTGGTACGGTGGCATGAAGGACGACGTCACCGATTGGGTCTCGATGCGCGTGCCCGATGGCACGGACTGGCTCGAATATATGCTGAACCAGCCCCATCCGGATCCTCGTGTTCGCGGCATTATGAACCATCTTGCGCTGGGCGTGCCAAGTACGGAACAGGGATACAAGACCGTGGTGGAGCGCGGTTTGACGCCGGAAAAGCCCAAAATCGGCCGCGACGGAAAGTGGCAGTTGAACCTGTACGATCCGAATCTCACGCGCGCGGAACTGATGGAGCCGAAACCGGTCGAACCGCCTTGCTGCTCGCCGATGCTACTTAAGTAACAGTTTCCGGGAGGTTGCGTGCGTCCGGCTGTGTGGTCTGGTGTCTCCGCCGGGCCGCTCGCTTACGCGCGCGGTTCCGGGTGCTCGTTCCCTGAACCGCGCGCGTAAGCAAGCGGCCCGAGGCGAGGGAACGTTACCACGCGGTCATCGCGCTAGTGCATGATCTCCAGGAACTCGCCCGTGGTCGCGTCCACGAACACCGAGAAGTTAGAGTTAGTCGTCGACGTCCCCCAAACAACCCGCCAGGCCGGACGCGGATGGCGAGGCGTTTGTTCCAGGATCATGGTAATCGCCTTGCCCGGGTTCTTCGCTTCGTATTCGGCGGCCTTGGTCAGCGCGGTCTCGTAGGCCTTATCGGAATCGATCTGCACGGCCTCGATCAAGAAGGGCCGGGACGCTTCCTTCGCCGGCGAGAAAGGCTCTTCGCTGGCGGAGAACACACCCTTGTGTAGGTTCGGCAACAGTTCGATTACGGAAAATGTGTAGGCGCGCGACTTGTCTCCGGCGCCCGTAACGAAGACGGCATCCCACTCGCCGGCTTTGGCGCGCACCTCCGGTACCTCGTTCAGATGAACGCCGGTAAGCTTCAGGATCTGCAGGCGCGGGTCCCATGTGCGGGCCACCTGGAACATTTTGCCCAGGCCTTTCAAACCGGTTACTGGTTCAATCTTCTCTTCCACCTTCTTGGGTTCCGGGGCGGGGGGTGCGCTGGAGCAGCCGCTCAGAATCAGGAACAGGCCGGAGGCGCATGGGATCAACAACTTGGGAATCGTCATCTGCAGCTATTTTAGCAGCGGGCGAGCAGCCTGTGCGTCGCGCACGAAGCTGAGCCGCAGGAAGGACCGCGGCTGGTAGTCGATCCGCAGCGGCACGATGCTGCCCGCCTCGTACCACAGCCGGAACACCGCCAGCGACTCGCCGCCCGGCAAGCGTATGTTTCCAGACAGTCTGTAGACCGCCGCACCGCCGGCCAGCTCCCGGCCGACGTGGGGATCCGCGGACTTTTCGCTCTCCAGCCACATCTGGCGGTCGCCGTACACGAAGCCCCGCTTCATGCGGGATTCACGCGATTCCATGGCGCAGACCAGGCTGTACAGGAACGTCGGCTCGGGAACGCCGCCGGCCTCCGCCCGATTGCCGGAAACCCGCTTGGACGCGGCGCCCAGCGAACGGTGCGCCGCGTCCAGCAGGCCGGGCCAGTTCCGCTCTCCGCCGCCGCGCGGAAAATCGAACGTGGCCGAGGCGCTCTCACGGCTCTCGGGAAGCGAGGCGCCCTCGATGGCGGCGAAGGTCAGCACCGGCCCGTGAGCCGCCAGCGCCCGGCGGGCTTGCTCCGCGGTCTGCTCGGAGGAGCGGGTCATCAGCCCGAAGTACCTGGCTGAAATCAGCGAGCCCTGCCGCATCCGCACGGTCTCTTCGATGTACCCCGCGCGGTCCAGTCCGTGCGCCCGCTCCGGCCAGGACGAGCCCTCGAAACGCAGGAGCCGTGACACGCCGCCGTCGTCATCGGTCTCCATCCAGGCTTCGGCGAATCCGCTGCCCACGCCGGCGCGGCTGAAGATCGGCAAGCCCAGGATAAGGATCACCGCGTCGGCGCGGTATGTTATGCTCCGCGGCGTCTGCTTCCCGGCGCCCGCCAGGCCCGGACACAGCAAGGCCAGCAGCCTTTGCAGCCACTCCCGCCGGTTGCTACTTAACATCCGTCCCGTCCTGCGCGTCGGCGCCAACCATCAGAAACCCGCGCCGCATGAGGCCCATATTCACCGCCGCGGCGGCCACCGAGACGCCCATCGACACCAGTACCCCGTAGCGCCAGTTAGGCGTCCCACGCATTCGATGCACGGCCAACTCCAGCGGGTGCTGAATACAGAGTATCAACGCCGCCGCCGCGATGCAGCCCCGCCACACCGGACGTACGCGGTGGAAGGCCTGCGCCACCGCGCCCGAGAATCCCGCGGCCGCGGCTTGCAGCAGCATCTCCGCGCCACCCGCCGCTCCCGCCGCCATCCACCCGCCGCGCGCCGCCAGCGCCGCGAACATGGGGCCGCGCCAAAGCGCGCTCAGCAGCGCCGATTTCCAGTTCCAGCGGCGCACAAGCTGGCCCACGGGGTCGGCGGCAAGGATGCCGAGCGCGCCTCGGACGGAATCGCAGGGTACGGCTCGAATCATGGCTTACCTGCCATCGTACGCGCCCGCCGATATCATTTTGATGACCAGCGCTGCAACGGTCCGCGAAGCGCGGCGGCGCCGCGCGGCAAAACATTCTTCACTACGAATGCTCTTAATGGCGCGCTCACGGGTATGTAACCGCCATCGCCGATGCTGAGTGAGATGAATCCCGCAACGGCGTTCCATTACGCCTGGCGCGACCGGTCGGCCGCTGCCGGGTTCCGCTCTGGAGTATCGCTCCATAGCCACACGCTGCACTCCCGCGAGTATCTGCATTTCCTGTCCGGAATCCTGCGCGCTTGGGCGCCGCTCCGCTGGGCGGTGGGACGCGACGCGTCCACTATGCCCGATTTCTCTCGCGTCTGGTACACGCCGCCGCTGGGGCCGCGCCAGGCCTGGGATGTGGAGGCACGGCAGATTTCGGACGGCCTTGGCCTGAACCCATTCGTCTCGCTCACCGATCACGACGCCATCGACGCACCCCTCGCCCTGCGCGCGCTCGAACCCACCCGCGACGCGCCGATATCGACGGAGTGGACCGCGCCGTTCCGCGACACCTTCTTTCACGTCGGCGTACACAACCTGCCCACGGCCAACGCCCAGGAGATCTTCGCGCGCATGATTGCCTACACCGCGGCGCCCACCCGCCATTCCCTGCCCGAACTGCTGGACATCTTCCACGCCTCGCCGGATACGCTGGTTGTGCTCAACCACCCGTTCTGGGACGAGGGGGGCCTGGGCCCCGCGCGGCATCGCGACCGCGTGCTGAAACTGCTGGGCGTGGCGCGCGGCCGCATCCACGCCGTCGAGATCAACGGTTTCCGCCCCTGGAAGGAGAATTTCGCCGTGGCCAATCTGTCGGACGCCTGGGGCATTCCCGCCGTTGCCGGCGGCGACCGCCACGGCCACGAGCCTAACACCGTCGTGAACCTGACCCAGGCGGGCAACTTCGGTGAATTCGTCGAGGACATTCGCCGGCGCGCGACCACCCACGTGCTCTACATGCCCGCCATGCGGGACAGCCGCCGGGTGCGCATTCTGGGCGCGGTTTGCGACGTGGTCCGCGACAACCCCGGCCACGGCCTGGGCTGGCGCCGCTGGAGCGACCGGTTCTTCTACCGGTTCGAGAACGGCACGGTTCGCTCCCTGTCTGAACTCTGGACCGCGGGCAAGGAGCCGGCCGTGGTGCGCAATTTCGTGGGCCTCATGATTAGTCTGCGCAGCAGTCTGGCCAACGCTCCCCTGCGCAGCGCGCTACGCGTGGCACTGGCCGATTTCGGGGACGGGGCGCCGGAGTTCCGTGGGTAGCCCATCCGGCCTTGGCTAGGCCGGTCCGTCCGGACGCTTCTCTGTTTGCCCAAATACTGGTGGCTCGCTTCCAGCCTGAGCGGCACGCAATGCACTACAATGCGGTGCATGAAGAGCGAGGTCTATAGCTGGCGGGTCTCGACCGAACTCAAGACCGGGTTGGAGCGCGAGGCTCAGCGGCGAAAGGTGTCGCTGTCCGCTGTCCTCGATCTGGCCGCCCGCGACTGGCTGGGAAAGAGCGGTGCGGAAGCCGGGGGCGACCAGGAGCAGATCCGCCTTCACACGGCCGCATCGAAGTGCTTTGGGGCGCTGGCGAGCGGCACCGCCAATCGGTCGGAGAACGAGCGCCAGACCGTGCGCGAGCGTTTGCGGCGGCGCCATGCCCGCTAACGCCTTGATCGATACGGGCGCGATTCTGGCACTGCTCGACAGGTCGGACCGCTGGCACCGGACCTGCGTGGAGGCTTTCGAGCAACTCCGGCTGCCCCTGCCGACTTCCGAAGCCGTGCTGGCGGAGCTGTTCCATCTGGTTGGCGACAGCCGCCGCGAGATGGAGACCGCGTGGCGTTTCGTTCGCTCCGGCGCCATCGTGCTGGCCGCGATCGAGGATTCGGAACTGCCGCTGATCCATGCGCTGATGTCCCGCTACCCGAACCGTCCGATGGATTTAGCGGATGCGACGCTGGTGCATCTTGCGAAGCGCGAGAGGCTGGCGACCGTCTTTACTGTGGATCGCGCGGCCTTCGATACGTACCGAATCGAAGGCCGCCGCCGGTTCCGGGTGCTTCCGGCGGGCCGGCCGTGATGTCCAACCGCGCCTACGCAATCTTCGCCGCCGTGTTGGTGCTCCTGGCGTCGGCGCGCATCGTGTCGACCTACACCGTCCTCAGCCACACCGTGGACGAACCGGACCACCTGGGCTGCGGCATGCAGTGGCTCAACGGCGCGTATACATGGGATACGGAGCATCCTCCCATTGCGCGCGTGCTGGCGGCGACGGCCGTCTCGCTTGCCGGAGAGCGTCTGGTTCCCGCCGGCGGATCGTACCAGGAAGGCAACCTGATCCTCGGCCGCGACGATCATTACGACCGCATCCTCTCGGTCGCCCGCTTCGGCGTTCTGCCACTGTTCTGGATCGCCTCGCTCGCCGTGTTCCAGTGGGCCAAGCGCACCGGCGGCCCTAGGGCCGCGGTGATCGCGACTTTTCTTTTCACCACTACACCGCCTGTTTTGGCCCACGCGGGCCTCGTGACCACGGACATGGCTTGCACCGCGTTTGGCGTTCTGGCGTTTCTCGCATCGCTCTGGTGGGCCGATCGACCGGATCGCCTGCGCACAGTTCTGTTCGGCATCGCGCTCGGGCTCGCCGCCGCGGCGAAGTTCTCGCTGTTGGCATACCTTCCCGCCGCCTGGTTCGTGCTGCTCGCCATCCGCCATCCACCGGTCTCGAAAATGCGGTCCTATGTCGCGCCGGTTACCGTGGCCCTGTTCCTCGGCGCATTGGTAGTCTGCGCCGCGTACCGGTTCACTCTTGTGCCCGAATTCTTCGGAGGAATCCGCGGTTTGATGAAGCAGAACGCCGCCGGTCACCCGTCCTACCTGCTTGGACAGCGCCGCCATGGCGGTGTCTGGTATTACTTCCCAGTGGTGCTCTCGGTCAAGACGCCACTAGCCATGCTTCTCCTACTCGGCGGCGGACTTATTTACGGCTGGCGCAGGCGGCTGCCGCTGTCGGCGCCGGTGGCATTGGCGGCGGGCATCCTGATGGTCGCCATGACGAGCGGCATTAACATCGGGGTGCGCCATGTCCTGCCGATTTACGCCGCGTTCTCGGTAATCGGCGCGGTGGCAGCCGCCGAAGCGGTGCGCGGGCCGCGGTGGCGCGCCGCCGGGATCCTATTTCTGCTCGGGTGGCAGGCCGTCTCCGGGGCGGTACAGCATCCCGATTATGTCGCCTACACCAACGAGTTCGTCCTCGGGCATCCCGAAGACGTAACGGCCGAATCCGACCTCGATTGGGGCCAGGACATGAAACTGGTCGCGGACTTCCTCTCCCGCCACGGCGCCACTCACGTGGCCTTCACGCCGTACTGCGATACCTACGTGAAGGCCGGCCGCGCCTTCCCGCCGGCTACTCCCACCGACTGGTATCATCCTTCCCCCGGCTGGAACGTCGTCAGCTTGAGCGGACTCAAGGTATTCGACCACCCCGGCTGGGCCGACAGGATTCCGCCCCAGTTCAAAATCGGCAGGACCCACTGGGCATATTACTTCCCATGACGGACAGGGCCGCGCCACTGGCCGACACGCAGACAATAGCGGCCTTTGCGTCACCCCGACCGGTTTTGACCTTCACCCTGTGATCTGGTGCTTCGCCTCGGGCCGCTCGCTTACGCTCGCGGTTCCGTGTGTCCGCCCCCAGAACCGCGCGCGTGAGCGAGCGGCCCGAGGCAAAGGTTCGTCATCGTGCGGCCCCGGCGCCAAGCGACGGACCTGTAAAGCTGAGCCTGGGAGGCCGTCTCTCCTTGTCGCTCAAGCTACACCAACTCCGCTTCCACTTCCCGCACCCTGATCTCGACCGTCTGCTTACCCAAATACTGGTGGCTCGCTTCCAACCTGATCACGCCCGCGCCTTCCTTGCTCCGCACCCATACCGCCCCCGCGCCGCCGGCCAGCGCGAAGGGGTTCTCGCCAACAATCTCGCCCGGCCCGGTCAGCGTCAACTGAATCGCGCCGGTGGCGAACGGACGCATTTCGCCGTGCTGGCTCGTGACCATTAGCACCACGCGGGTGGCGTCGCGGCCATCGCCGTCCAGTTGGGAGTCGTCGGGTTTCATCGCCAGCAGGTCGTCGGTGCCGCTGGCGGAAAGCACGCGCGTGCCTCGCAGTTTGCCGTCGATGTAACCCTCGATAATCAGGTCGCCCCATTTGTCGAATGCCAGGTTGGTCAGATTCGCCATGAAGGGCGGGTACTTCAAGTGGGGATAGGTCACGCGGTCGGGGTCGATCTCGGAATGGAACTTGCCGCCGTAGAAGATCTTGAGGTGGTCGCAATTCGAGCAGATCGGCACCACGCCCGGTCCGTCGGCGCCGGGATGGTCGCCGCAGGAGTAGAAGAATCCCGGCTCGATCACCACCTCTTCGCCGGGATCGCATTGCGATCTGTAAAACCCCGCGGCGGGCTTGGGAATGCGGAAAATGTCGCTGACGCCGTGGTAGCAGATCCGGTCGCCCGAGCCGAACCGGGCGTGCGTGTTGTAATCGAAGGCGCACCAGCCGATGCCGCCCGAGTAAGCGTCGTCGCCGGCCAGTTGGTCGTGCACGCGGGCGTGCCGCAGCACCTGATGGGCCACGTGGTCCACGTTGTCGTTCCGTTTGGTGGAGAACGTGTGGCCGGCGAACTCGGTGTTCAGGTAGGCGGGGTGGTTGGGCGGCCGCAGCGGGAAGCCGAAGTCGTTCATGGTGAAGACGTCTTCCAGCAGCTCGGAGTCGTACAGATAGCGAATACCGCCGGTGGGCCGCGAATCGTCCAGCGAGTGCGCCAACTGGTTGGTGCGCGTGTAGAAGTCGTGGTTGTCCAGCGACTCGTTGATGCGCACGCCCCACAGCACGATGGACGGATGGTTCCAATCGCGCCGGATCATGCGGTCCACGTTGTCCACTGCCAGCAATTGCCAGGCCTCGTCGCCGATGGTCTGCCATCCGGGGATTTCTTCGAGCACCAGCAGGCCCAATTCGTCGCAGGCATCCAGGAAAGCCGGGGACTGCGGATAGTGCGAGGTGCGCACGATGTTACATTTCAACTCGTGGCGCAGGATGCGGGCGTCGTGCGCCTGCACCCGCGCAGGCATGGCGCCGCCCACGTAAGGGTAAGTCTGATGCCGGTTCAGGCCGCGCAATTTGATGTGCTCGCCGTTGAGGAGGAAACCCTTGGCGGTGAAGACGGCCTCACGGAAGCCGACCCGCGTGGAGTAGGAGTCGCCGTTGTCCAAACGGACCGCCACCTGGTACAGCTTGGGATGCGCCAGGCTCCATAGCTCGATGCCGGCGAGGCCCTCTATGGCAACGTCGTGGAACGGGGCGGAGGCGTCCACCACGGCGCTGGCGGTCTTGACCACGCGCCCGCCGTCCAGCAACTCGACCGAGATGGTGATGGGTTTGTCGGCCGGCCCATCCAGGAAGCAGCGCACCACCAAGCCGGGCTCCGCCGAAGTCACGTGCACGGGCTTGGCGAAGACGTTTTCCAGGAAGGTTTGTGGAGTTACTCGCAAGGTAACGTCGCGGTAAATGCCTCCGAAGGTCAGATAGTCGATGGGACCGCCGAACGGAGGGATGTCCTGGCGCTCGGTGGAGTCCAGGGTCACCGCCAGCAGGTTGTCGGCGTCGTACTTCAAGTGCGGAGTAAGTTCGAAGGAGAAAGGCGTGTAGCCGCCCTTGTACTCGAAGAAGCGGTAGCCGTTGATGCCCACTTTGGATGCCGTCATGGCCCCGCCGAAATCCACGAAGACGCGCTTGCCTTTCCAGGAGGCGGGAGCATGGAAATGGCGGCGGTAGGTGGAGACGAACTCGTAGTCTTTGTCGTCGAAGCTGTGCCAGGGCAGCTCGATATTGGTGTGGGGAAGCACCACGCGGCGGAAGCCGCCCTCGTCGAAGCCGGGTGAGTCGGCGCCAGGAACGGCACTCCGGCGGAACAACCAGTTGCGGTTCAGCGAGTAGGTGCGGCGAAGGGGCACCGCGGTGCGGACGGTCTCCGCCTTGAGGGCAGCGGCGGCCAGGGCGGATCCCGCCAGGAAAGCGCGACGATTCAAAGGAGACTCCCCAGCGCAAAAGTGCGCTAGTGAAGATGATAACAGAGCAATCCGGGCTTACTCGCCACCATCCAGGAACGTCCCCTGTTGCAACTCGTCGAATGCCTCGCGGAGCTGCTCCTGGGTGTTCATCACGATGGGGCCGCGCCATGCCACGGGCTCCTGCAGCGGCTTGCCGGAAACCAGCAGGAAGCGGATGCCCTGCCCGGCGGCCTGCACGGTGAGCTCGTCGCCGCGGTCGAAAAGCACCAGCGAGCGGTTACCGGCCTCGGGCGCTACCGCCGCGCCGCCAGCTCCTACGAATTCCGTGGGCACGGCCAAGGGCGCGGAGGCGTTCGTGAAACTGCCGGCGCCCGCGAAGACGTAGGCGAACGCGTGGCGTGTGATCTCTACCGGTAGCGTTTTGCGGTGCCCCGGCGGCACGGATACGTCGATGTAGGTGGGATCCGCGGCGATACCATCCACCGGTCCACGCGCGCCCCAGAAGCTTCCGCAGACGATGCGCACCCGCGTGCCATCGTCGTCGGTGACTTCGGGGATGTCGGCGGACTTGATCTCCTGGTATCGCGGCGCGGTCATCTTAAGCGAAGCCGGAAGGTTGGCCCACAACTGGAAGCCGTGCATGCGGCCGGCTTCATCGCCTGTGGGCATTTCGTGGTGGAGGATGCCGCGGCCGGCGGTCATCCACTGGATGTCGCCGGCGGTGATGGCGCCACTGTTCCCCATGCTGTCGCCATGCTCCACGGCGCCCGCCAGGACGTAGGTGATAGTTTCGATACCGCGGTGGGGGTGCCAGGGAAAGCCCGCCAGGTAATCGGCGGGCACGTCGCTGCGGAAATCGTCGAGCAGCAGGAAGGGATCGAAATCCGAGGTTTCCCCGAAACCGAAGGCGCGGCGGAGGTGGACTCCGGCGCCTTCAATAGTGGGCTTGGATTGGACGATCCGTTTGACGGGACGAAGTGACATTCGTATCCCCCCTAACCGACAGTGTAACCCTCCCCGGGGCCCCCTGGACCGCCCGAAAATGTAACTTCCAGCACCAAAGAACGGCGGCTGGGTGTAGACTCAAAAAGAGCCGGAAGTCCGCAAACTGGAAGCCCACGACGGGCAAAATGGCTTGGACCCGGTAGTGGGTGCAAGGGAATCGGCGTTCCTGGCAGGGGGTAGACCGTATCGTGTCCCGAGGTTGGTGGCTCCCCAGGGCCACAGGCGATTCCGGGGGCGACAATCACGCCGTGAGCATCCATTACGGGTGCATCGCGGTATCCGTCGCCTTCGCCATTGCCATCGTCCGGGTGGCCGGTTGGGAGAGCGGCAGCCGGTTACCACCGGTGGTGGCGGGCGAGGTTGTGGCTTTGGCCGCCCTGGCGTTGAGCTACCTGGGGCAGTGGGCTTGGGCGATACGGCTGGCCGCGCTAGGGGCACTGGCTGTCGACGCCATCATGGCGGCAGAAGCCCAGGACGGCTTCCGCAGCATCGCGCTGCTGGGTTTTCCGGGTCTGCTGGTGGTTGCCGTTCTGGTGATGCGGGCGGCCGACTACCTGGTGCTGGCGGGCGCCACGCTGCTCACAGTAACCGTCCTGGGCGTGGCAGAGATAAACGGTCTGATTCCGTGGGTGCCCATTGCGCGCAGCCCAACCACCTACGCCACCATCCTGATGGTAGATCTGGTCCTGGTGATGACCGCCTTCCTTGGGGGCCTGCTGGCTCGAGATGCCCGGCTGAATCTGGCGTCGGTGCGCGCCACAGTTGACCGGCTGGCCACCACCAACCTGGAACTAGCTCGCTCGGAGGCCAAGTACCGCTCGTTCGTGGAACTGGCGGCGGACGCCATCTTCGTCACCACCCCCGGCGGCACCATTCTGGAAGTCAGCCGGCAGGCGGAGAGGCTCACCGGCGTTGACAGGGAGCGGTTGCTGGGCACTCCCATGACCTCTCTGCTCCTGCCCCGGTTGGCCGAAGAAGATCCGTTTCCCCTGGACCTGCTGGCCCGTGGCGTGCCGGTGATGCGCCCCTGCCGGATCGGCCGGCACGACGGGCGGGTGGTGGAGGCGGAGATGCACTCGGCTATGCTGCCGGAAGGCCCGATTCTATGCTTTTGCCGCGATATTACGGAACGCCGTCAGGCCGAAGCGGAGCGGAAGATTCTGCAGGACCAGTTGATCCAGGCCCAGAAGCTGGAGTCCATCGGGCGCCTGGCCGGCGGCATCGCGCACGATTTCAATAACCTGCTGACGGTGATTAACGGTTACAGCCAGTTGCTACTGGAGACCTTGCCTCAGAGCGATCCGAGCCGGGAGAGCCTGGAAGAGATCAACAAGGCCGGAGATCGCGCCGCCAACCTGACTCAGCAACTGCTGGCCTTCAGCCGTAAGCAGATGCTGCAGTTTCAGGTCTTCGACCTCAACCGAGTGGTGTGGGAGATGCACACGCTGCTGGCCCGCACCGTGGGGGAGAACCTGGAACTGAAGCTCGATCTGTGCCAGGAGGCAGCCACCATCCGCGCCGACCCGCGCCGGCTGGAGCAGGTGATCATGAATCTGGCGGTAAACGCCCGGGACGCCATGGCCGGCGGAGGCACGCTGAGGATCGGGACCGCCTGCGAGGAACTCAGCCAGAATGCCACCCGCTTGCATCCGGGAGCGCGGCCAGGCCGCTACGCCGTGCTGACGGTGAGCGACACCGGCACGGGGATGGACCAGGACACGCGCCACCACCTCTTCGAGCCATTCTTCACCACCAAGGAGATCGGCAAGGGAACCGGGCTCGGGCTGGCCATGGTTCTGGGTGTGGTGGAGCAAAGCGGCGGGTTTATCGAGGTGGACAGCGAACTGGGCCGCGGGACGGTTTTTCGCATTCACTTGCCAATGGCGGATGACGCGGCCCGCCCCGTGAAGCAGCCGGCAGCCGTACCCGCCGCCGCCCTTCGCGGAAACGAAACAGTGCTAGTAGTGGAGGGCCACGCCGAGGTACGGAAGTTCGCGGCCGATGCCCTGAGTCCGCACGGCTACCGCGTGATCCAGGCCGAGAACGCCCTGGAGGCGGAGAACCTCTGTGGTAGCGAAGCGGAGCCCATCGACCTGGTGCTGACCGACTTGGTCATGCCGGGCGTCAGCGGCGGCGAACTGGCCCAGTGGCTGGCCACCCATCGGCCGGGCATCAAGGTACTGTTCATCTCGGGCTACGCCGACGACGAGCTTATCCGCCAGGAGAGCCTGCGGCAGGACGCCGAGTTCATCCGCAAGCCATTCAGCCCCAGCCAGTTGGCACTGAAGGTCCGGGAGATGTTGGGGCCGCCTGAGAAGCAGGCGGTGTCATAGGACGCCGGCGGGTTGGCATGCGGAAGCGCCTGCCCCACCCATAGGCGGCGGCGTGGGACAGGCGCTTTCGCCTGTTAACCCAGCAGCCGCGCGGCCGGTTTGGCGAAATAAGTGAGCACGATGCCGGCACCGGCGCGCACGATGGAGGTGAGGCTCTCCATCATGGCCCGCTCCAGGTCGATCCATCCGTTGCGCGCGGCGGCGTGGATCATGGAGTACTCGCCGCTCACCTGGTAAGCCGCTATGGGCACGTCGAAGCGGTCGCGCGCCTGGCGGATCAGGTCAAGATAGGGCATGGCCGGTTTCACCATGATCATGTCCGCGCCTTCCTCAATGTCCAACTCGATTTCGCGCATGGCTTCGCGGCCGTTGGCCGGGTCCATCTGATAACTGCGGCGGTCGCCAAACTGCGGCGCCGATTCGGCGGCTTCGCGGAACGGCCCGTAGAACACCGAGGCGAACTTGGCGGCGTAGGCCAGGATGGGGGTTTTGTGGAACCCGGCCGCGTCCAGTTCCTTGCGAATCGCCCCCACGCGGCCGTCCATCATGTCGGAAGGCGCCACGACATCGGCGCCGGCGCGGGCGTGCGACACGGCGCTGCGGGCCAACCAGCCGAGGGTGGTGTCGTTGTCCACGTCGCCATCTTTCACGAAGCCGCAGTGGCCGTGGCTGGTGTATTCGCAGTTGCAGACGTCGGTTACGATCGGCAGGCCGGGCGTTTCCTGGCGGATGGCGCGGATGGCGCGCTGCACGATTCCATTGTCGTCGTAGGCGCCCGAGGCCATTTCGTCCTTGGACTCCGGCAGGCCGAACAGCATCACGCCGCCAATGCCCAGTTGCTTCACTTCGGCGCACTCCTTCACCAGCTCGTCCACGGAAAGCTGGTAATTGCCGGGCATGGCGCCGATTTCGCGCCGCACGCCTTGCCCCGGACAGACAAACAGCGGCAGGATGAACTGCGCGGGGTGGAGGCGGGTTTCGCGCACCAGGTTGCGCAGCGCCTCGGAGCCGCGCAAGCGGCGCATACGGTGTACGGGGAACGGCATTACAGGATTGTATCGCTTTCGGCGGCCCTGAGCGCCGCAACCACCCCCAGACGGGGGACTTGACAACCGCCTGCGCATAGTTAGAATAATCTTCATCTAAGCGTTGTTTTATGCAGACCGCGTGTGAGCATGCCCGCACCCAGATGATCGCTCGAAGAGACGGCGTGGACTATGTGGAGTGTCTGGACTGCCGTCAGATTTTCGAAGCCGAAGACCTTGAGCCAGTGAAAGTCGAGGAAGAAGAAGAAGGATAGATCCCCGGCCGCCACAGGCATTCCGCCAACCCCCGTCAGGGGCTGCTAGCATGGAGGGACATGCACGATCTGTCCTATTTCCGCGCTAACTTCGACCGCATCGCCGAGCGCCTGGCTACCCGCTCCAACCCGCCCGATCTCGACCAGTTCCGCGAGCTCGACCGGCGCCGCCGCGCAGCCATCTCCCAGCAGGAGCAGTTGCAGGCGCGCGCCAACGCCATGAGCAAGCAGATCGGTCCGCTGATCAAGTCCGGCGCCGATGTTACAGTTCTGCAATCCGAACAGCGCGAATTGAAATCCCAGATCGCCGGGTTCGACGAACAGAAGAAGGCCGCGGACGAGGAGTTTCTGCAACTCCTGGCCGGCATCCCCAACGTGCCCCACGAGAGCGCGCCGGTGGGCCGGTCGGAAGCCGATAACATCGAAGTGCGCCGCTGGGGCACGCCGCCGCCGTTCGATTTTGAACCCAAGGCCCACTGGGACCTGGGCAAGGACCTGGGCATCCTCGACCTGGAGCGCGCCGCCAAAATCACCGGCGCCCGCTTCGCGCTTTACTGGGACATGGGGGCCCGCCTCGAGCGCGCGCTCGCCAACTTCATGCTCGACGTACACACCCGCGAGCACGGCTACACGGAAGTCCTGCCTCCCGTCATGGTGAACTCGAAGAGCCTTTTCGGCACCGGCCAGTTGCCCAAGTTCAAGGAAGACCTGTTCAAGTGCGAGGGCCACGACTTCTGGCTGATTCCCACGGCTGAGGTCCCGGTGACCAACATCTTCCGCGACGAAACGCTGGAGCCCTCCGCGCTGCCCACCAGCCTGTGCGCCTATACGTCGTGTTTCCGCAGCGAGGCCGGCAGCTACGGCCGCGACGTGCGCGGCATCATCCGCGTCCACCAGTTTCAGAAGGTGGAACTGGTGAAGTTCGCGCGCCCGGAAACCAGTTACGACGAGTTGGAGAAGCTCACCGCCGACGCCGAAGACATCCTGCGGCGGCTCGGCTTGCCCTACCGCACGGTGACGCTGTGCACCGGAGACATCGGCTTTTCCGCGGCCAAGACGTACGATATCGAGGTCTGGCTGCCGGGGCAGAACGGGTACAAGGAGATTTCCTCGTGCTCGAATTTCGAGGCGTTCCAGGCGCGGCGGGCGGGCATTCGCTTCCGCAACGGCAAGAAATACGAGTTCGTGCACACGCTCAACGGCAGCGGCCTGGCGGTGGGGCGGACGTGGGTAGCGATTGTCGAGAACTACCAGCAGAAGGATGGCAGCGTGGTGGTGCCCGAGGCGCTGCGGCCGTACCTGAACGCCGAGGTGATTCGAGCGCGGTAAGTTTTTTGGGGCGGGGTGGAATCGGTGCGCGCGTCGGGGCGACGGCAGGTTGCCGGCACCGCGGTTGGGTGCTCACCTCGGGCCGCTCGCTTACGCTCGCGGTTCTGGGCTGGGCGCACGGAACCGCGAGCGTAAGCGAGCGGCCCGATGCGAAGGTGAACTACGAGGCGGTCGCCGCGGCCCTGCGGCGCATGGCTGCTAGGACGAGCGCCAGTGCAACGCCAGCCATCGTGCCAAACGTTGCCGGCTCGGGAACCACATCGAAATCCCCGCTCCCGGTGGATAGCACCCCGCCCGGACCCGTCAGCGTGTAAGTGCCGGTGAACTGCGACATGCCGGCGTACTGGCTTAACGAGTCCTCGATGGCTGCCTGCTGCTGGGCGATAGAGCAACCCGTGCAGTACGCATCGTTGGCGTTCCCCGAGCCCCGGCCGACAATTTCATTAACAAGCTGGGTGCTCGGCCCGCTGGTGATGTAGGTGACGGGGTTGCCATTGGTCCCGAAGATCACGCCGACGTACTCGCTGGAGTACTGGTATGTGCCTATCGGCCAAGTCCAGTTCAGCAGGCCGCCAGGGTCGTTGCCGCCCATCACAAACGACAGTTCGCTGATGCTGATCGAGGGAGCGCCGGGACCGGCGTCGATGACCACGCCAAATAGCGGGCGGTTGCCGAGTTCGTTAGCGAAGGCCGGGCCGAAGACCGTGCCCGGATCGGCTTGCGCGTCCCAGGAGGGGAAGCCGGTTACGACCATCTCATCGGGAGAGATGACGGTTTGCTGCGCGTAATAGCTGGGAAGGCTGGGGTCGCCGTAAGAACCGAGCCCGTTCAGCAGAGCGTAGATGGCATTGGAAACGTAGGTGCTATAGCTGGGCGACCCAAATCCATTGGGTCCCACGGACGGGTAGACGGTGGTGACAACACCGTCCCCGTAAGCCTTGGCGGCGAATAGCACCGAAAGACTCAGCAGTGCGAACAACTTCTTGCACACGGACTTACTCCTGCGTGTTGAGTCTCCCGCGGGCGCGGCGGAAGACCGGGAAAAGGCTCAGTAGCCCTATTCCACCGAGCGCCATGCCGGTGGGTTCGGGCACGGAATCGAACTCGGCTTCGCCAATGTAATCGTCCTGGCCGGCGGCGGTCAGCGAGGTCTGAACCGAGTTGGTGGAGTACTCCTGCTTGCCGTCCGGGTTGGAACCAACCGAGGGATCCGCCAGGGTGACGGCGAAGTTCAGGCTGTCGTAAGGGCCCGCGACGCCGGTGGGAGAGTAGCCGTAGTGGTGGGTATTGAAAGCCAGGCCGTAGATGAACTCTCCGGGCACGGGAACGTTGGGCAGAGCGAACGTTACGGCGGTGAGCAGACCGGTATGGCAGCCATCGGGAGCGAGCCAATCGTTGTTGGGGCAGTCCGCGCTCGCCTCGGGGCGCCAGGGGATGAACGCGTCTACCGTGTAGGAGCCGATGGCCGAGCCCACGGTATCGCCGGCGCCAACGATGTAGAGGTTGAGCGTCAGGTTTAGGTCGAAACCGGCCAGGGTGAGATTCGATCCGCCGAGCGACTGGCCCACGTAGGCGGCGAAATTCGACTCCAGCGACTGGTCGCTCAGGGCTACGGTGGCCGAGGAGAGCACGGCGGGCCCGCTGGAAAGCGCGACCAGATCCCCTAACTCGCTATACCCGAGGGCCTCGTAGCCCATGGAGGGCTGGTTGAAAGGCAAGGGAACCGGCAGGCTGCTGTAGACCGTATCCGCCCAGGTTGGCACGGCAACCATAACGGCAAAGGCGAGATAGCGAATGAGCATACGGCTCCCCCCTATGGTACGATGATCCCGCCTTGCGAGGCCCGGCGCAAGGATGTACCCACCCATATCCAAGGGCAACGCCCGGACGATATCCGCGAGGCGGGCCGGTTGGCCCCTGAGATGCAAGCTCCTCGCCCGATGCGTTTCGCAATCGCCGCGCTGGCGCTGGTCTGCGCCGGACGGGCACAATTCCGAAGTACCGCTCCGCTGGTGGTGGCGCCGACCACGGTTACCGACGCCAAAGGCCGGTACGTGGACGGATTGACGCCCGAAGACCTGGTTCTATACGACGACAATGTACCCCGGCCGATACACATGGATTGGATGGTCTACCCCATTTCCCTGGTGGTCGCGGTGCAGACCAGCGCCAACTCCGGCGCGGTGATCGACAAATTGGGCGGCAGCGGCATCCTGTTCACCGAACTGCTGGCGGCGGATGCGGGCGAGACCGCGGTGATGTCTTTCAGTGGTCACGTGAAGGTGCACCAGGAGTTCACTCGCGACCCCGACGCCGTAACTCACGCCCTGCGCATGTTGCGAATGGAGGGCGGCGCCGCGCACGCGCTGGACGCATTGCGCCAGGCGCTGGCCATGCTGGAGAAGCAGCCGGTGGCGCGGCGGCGCATCGTTCTCATGGTCGGCGAGAGGCGCGACCGCGGCAGCATCGCCAAGTTGCCGGAGGTGATGGCGCAGGCTCAGCGGCTCAACGCCATGGTTTTTTGGCTGACCTACTCGCCGTTTCTGGAACCGTTCACCGTGAAGCCGAAGACCGTCGAGGACACCAAGCCCGAGGCGGAGCGCATCAAGGTGAAACCGTGCGATTGGTGCGCCGGCCCCGACGAGACGCCCGTGCCGGCGGACCTGGGGCCGGGCAGCTACCTCTACGCCCTTAGCGAACTTGTTCACCTCACCAGGCCGGATCTCTCCCGGCTATTTACGGCCACAACCGGCGGGCGCACCATGGGATTCCTGAAGAAGGGTGCGCTGGAGCAGGCCATTCAACTGGTGGGCGAGGAGGTGCATCGCCAGTACATCCTGACCTTCGAGCCGAAGGCCGGCGAGCCGGGGAAGTTTCATGCCGTGCGCGTCGAGGTTAAGGGCCGGCCGGAACTGCGGGTGATGACCCGCGCGGGATATTGGGCGGTGGAGTGAAGGCGGCCCGACCGGGTATTTTTGGGCAATTCGCCCAAATTTCAGACGGAAACAAAGGACTTAGGTCCTGTTTTTTGGGCGATTTGCACAAAATCGCGATGGTTTGACGCGATTGCCGAACTCCCGCTCAGCCGGCCTGGGCATTTCCTCCAACCTCCTGTCGGAAAAACTCGGCCGCCGTTGTCTTAGAGACGAGCGGCGGAGAAATTCGCCGCTGGACGCGGCCCCGGCCGCCGGCCCCCATTCGCCGGCGGCCGGGTTTTTCCGCCCCATCTCGAACGTGTCACCATCAAAAAGGAGAACTACATGCGCTTCACATTGCTCGCTACCGCAGCCTTAGCTCTGGCTTTGCCCGGATTCGTGGCGGCGCAGGCCAACTGCCCGCCAGACGCGCCCGCCGTGGCAGCCTGCCCTTCGCCGGGAGCGACGTTCCCGGATCTGCTGAAGTACCTCAGTCTCACCGACTCCCAGGCAGCGGCGCTGGCCGCTATCCAGCAGCAGGAGCAGCAGGCTGTTTCCCAACTCTACGATCAGCTATCCCTAAAGGAGACTGCGCTGCAGACCCTGCTGCAGGCCACCACTCCCGATCCGCTGTCCGTGGGACAGACCATGATCGACATTCAGAACCTGCAGAAACAGATCTCGCAGTTTGGAACGGCGTCCTACCAGACGCAGGCGCTGGCCGTGCTCAACCAAACCCAGACGGGATTGCTCGCGAACCTCAAGGCGGCTCTTCAGTTACAGCCGGCGGCCAGCCAGGCGGTCATGCTCTATCTGATCCCGGGGCCGGTATACTCCACCACGGTTACCGGAACCGTCCCGCCGCCGGTGCCGACCGGAACGGCGTCCACGGGGCAATCGCTACGGCGCTAGGGTGCTCCACGACTCCAGCATGGATCCGCGGGAGCGGACGTCGCGGCTCTATGTGGCGGCGAGGGATGACGTGTTCCGTTATCTGATAGCGATGGGAGTCTCGCCGGCCCACGCACAGGACCTCGTGCAGGAGAGCTTTCTGCGGTTGTACGAGAGGTTGGCCGAGGGCGAGCGAATCCAGGAGCCGCGCGCGTGGCTCTTCCGGGTTGCGCACAATCTCGGTCTGAACGCCCGTGCGCGCGAACGGGCGTTCGAGAGCTTCGACGAAAGCGTCCACGCGGCCAAGCCCGGCCGGCATACGGGCGTGGAAGAAGGACTCATCGGAAAGGAATGCATGGCACGGGTGGAGCGCGCGGTGGCGTCGCTTTCGCCTCAACAGAAACAGGCACTCGAACTACGCGCCAGCGGGCTGCGATACCGCGAGATTGCGGCCTCGATGGAGATCGGCGTATCCACCGTCTTCGAGTTCGTCACTCGCGCCGTGACGCGGCTGCGGAAAGCGGCCAGTGGGGAAGCGGATGAGTAGCCATTTGAATTCGGAGGCGCTCCTGCGGTTCGGCGATGGCGAACTGGCGGGCGCCGCGCGCCACCTGGCGGAATGCGCCGATTGCCGGCGACGGCACGACGAAATAGGCGAAGGGCTGAAAGTCTATTTCGACTACCGCGCCCAGGCGCTGATTCCGGCGGCTCTTCCGCCCGCCCCATGGGACGATCTGCGGGCCGGCATGGCGGCAATCGACCGGCGGATTGAAGCCCGCCGCAAACCCCAGCGCAGGGCGGGCGTGCTGTGGCGCTGGGCCGCGGCTGGCTTGGCGGCTGCGGCCCTTGTGGCGGCCTACCTTGGCTACCAGCGGATTCCCTCGGTCGAAGCCGCCAGGCTTCTCCGCAAAGCCGCGGCCGTGGCTCGCCCGCCGCGGCCGGGCGCCCGGATCCGCGTTCGCATGGGCCGGCGGGACATGGTCCGTCCCGCGACCGTGGCGCAGGGCGGCAACGGCGGCGGCGAGTTGGCCGGGCTCTTCGCCAGTGCCGGTTACGATTGGGCCACTCCGTTTTCGGCCCAGGCGTTCGCGGAATGGCGCGGCCGCCTGACGGACAAGAGCGACCGGGTTGAGGTTTGGGAGAATGACGCGGGCAGCGGGGCGCGGGTCTACGTCATTCGCACGGAAAGCGCCTCGAATGCGCTGGCCAGCGCCACTCTAGTGCTACGCTCCAGCGATTCCCTGCCGGTTCGCGAAACCATGGTATTCCGCGGGAACCAGACGCTGGAGATCGCCGCGGCGGATCCTGAGCCGGAACCGGCCGCCATCCCCGCCCCGGCACCGGCCCGGCCGTTCCGGGCTGCCATCGGGCTTCCGCTCGCCGTGCGGGAGCTCCACGCCCTGGCCGCGCTGCACAGTGTTCACGCCGATCTGGGGGAAGTGGAAATGTCGGCCGCGGATCAGACGGTCAGTATCCAGGGCGCGGGTCTGGGCCAAGCCCGCCGCGGACAAATTCAGAGCGCGCTCGCAACCGTGGATGGCGTCACGCTGTCCTTCGAGAGCGGTGCGCAGGCGCCGGCAGCTAACAGGCGAGAAGTGAACCCGGTCAAGACTGGGCCGGAAGCTCCGTTGCGCGCCTTGCTGGCCGCCAAGCTGGCGGGCGCGCCGGCCGACGAAACCATCGACTCGATCCTTGATTCGAGCGACGCGATGCTGGCACAGGCGTTCGCCTTGCGGCGGCTGGCGGACCGATTTCCTCCCGCGGCCGAAGCGGCGCTGCCGGATGGCGACCGGGCGGCGTTGCTCCATTTACGCGACGATTACTCGCGCGAGTATCTGCGGCAGTTCGAACGGCTTCGGCAGTTGTTATCGCCTCTGGCGGCTGCCGGACCCCCGGCCGCTCGTAGCGGCGGGCTTTGGCAGGACGGCGCGGCGGCGGCGCTGGCGGCCGCGAAATCGCTGGACGCGGCGTTAAGCGGGGGCTTCGCGTCCGCGGTGCCCACCGGGCCGCCGGAGGAAATGCTACGCCGTCTGCAGGATGCGCTTCGCGATGCCAGCGTGGCGGCCGGAGGATTGCGATGAATCGCACGGCAATGGCGGCGGTGTGGTTGCTGGTCTGCGGATCGGCTTGCGCCCAGCCGCGCCAGCAGATTTGCGGCAGCGTAAGCGACGGCACCGGCCGCGGCATCGATGGCGCCGTGGTGACCGCGTGGAATCAGGATGACGGCCTCCGGCGGACAGCGCAGACCGGCGCGGACGGCGCGTTTCAGATCGACTCGCTGCCGGCCGGGCCGTACAAAATCACGGTTCGCCGCGCGGGGTTTCAAACGCAAGTCCTGCTGGACTTCCTGCTGCTCTCCACCGGAAACGATTGCCTGGATTTCCGGATGCGCGTGGGCAGCATGCACGAAGTGGTGACCATCCACGGCGGCGCGTCCGCCCTGAACACTAGCGACGGCACGGTCGGCGCGAGCATGGATTCCAGCGCGCTCCGGCGGCTACCGGGCGGTGAGCGTGGCGTGTTCGCCCTATTGGAACTGGCTCCGGGCGCGGTGGCGACCCCGGCTGCCGGAGGCGAAGCCGGGCAGTTCAGCGTCGCCGGCCAGCGCCCCAACACCAACGCAGTCGAGGTGGACGGGGTGAGCGCCAATTCGGGCATCGGCGGCTCCGGCGTGGCCGCGCAGTTTTCGGGCGCCACGCTGCCGGCCATGACGGCATTCGGCAGCACGCAGACGCTGGCGCCGCTCGACGAGGTGGATGAGGTGCGCTTCCAAACCTCCTCCTTCGCGCCGGAGTTCGGGCGGTTGCCGGGAGCGGTGGTCTCCATCTGGACCCGCGGCGGAACGGACAACTTTCACGGCACGGCCTCGCTGGGCTGGAGGAATGGGGAGCTGGATGCCAACGATTGGTTCGCCAACAGCGCTGGACTGGGGCGCGCGCCGACGCAACTGACCGACTGGAATGCCTCCGGCGGAGGGCCCATACGCCGTGGCCGCACCCATTTCTTTTTGGCCTACCAGCGGTTGCGCATGGAGCAACCGTATTCCTTGAACGGGGACGTGCCGGCGCTCGGGTTGCGCGCCGCCGCGCCCGCCGCGGTGCAGCCGCTGCTCGATGGGTTCCCGCTACCCACCGGCGGCCCGCTGAGTTCCGGGTTGAGCCGCCTGAACGCCGTGTACTCGCGGCCATTGGCGCTGGACCTTGGCACGCTGCGCATCGACCACGCCTTCTCGTCGCGGGTGGTGGCGTTTGGCCGTTACCAGCAGACCGTTTCGTCGGCGGAGTCGGGCTATGTGCAAGCCGAATCGGCGCGCTTCTCCACGACCAGTGCCACGTTCGGCATCACCGAAGTTACCGGGCCTTCCGCGGTGAACGATACGCGGGTGCACGTGTCGCGCTCGGCCGTCTCTTCGAACTGGACGTTCCTGGGAGCGGGCGGAGCGCAGCCGGTGGATTTGGCCGGGCTCTTCGGCATACAGGCCGGGACCGCGAGCGGGCCGGCGCTGTACGGGTTCGGGATAGGCGGCGTGGGCGCCGTCTACGCGGGGTCGGACAGCCCGTCGCGCCAGGGGCAAATGCAGCTTGCCGACACGTGGTCCTGGAACGGCGGCGGGCATGCGTTGCGCGCGGGCGCATCCTACGAGCGTCTCACGCCGTCGCGGGACAACGCGGCCACCAGTTTCGCGGGCGCATACTGGAGCCTGGCGGACGCACTCGCCGGAGTGCCGCCAACGGTCGAAGTATCGCAAGCGGTGCAGGCTTCCAGCCTGATCGAGATGCTCTCGGCGTTCGCGCAGGATACCTGGCGAATCGGCCCGCGGATCGCCGTGACCTACGGAGTGCGCTGGGAACTGACGCCCTCGCCCGCTCTGCGCGCCGGTTCTCTCACGGACCAGGGGAGCAGTTCCGGGTCACCCGTGCCGGGGACGGGCACAGCGGCGCCGGGCGGCGTGACCCCGCCGTATGTGCCGCCAGTAACACCCCCGGGACAGCCGGCGGTGTTTAATGTGGACGCCTTCTCGCAGTTGTGGCCCACGCGCTACACGCAGTTTGCGCCGCGGATCGGGGCGGCGTATTCGCCCGGACGGAACACTGTGCTTCGCGTGGGCGCGGGCGTCTTCTACGACGCCGCCTTCAGCGTGGCCACCGACCCGATCAATGGAGTTCCGTTCAATCGCTGGCAATTCGGCGAGCCCGGGACGACCGGCGCCAACGCTTCGACGGTCTACGGCATTTCCTATGCGCCGCGGCTTCTGCTGCCGCAGGCGCGCGAGTGGAACGTTTCGCTGGAGCACGAGTTCGGAGGAGCAAGGCTGTTGCGTCTGGCCTACGTGGGTTCGGCCGGGAGGGACGGTCTGCGGCGCGAGGCAGCCGCGGTGCCCGGAACGCGGACCATTGCGTCGATCGAAAGCACCAACAACGGGCGTTCCGGTTACCACGCGTTGCAGATGCAGTTCCAGCAGCGGCTAGCCTCCAGCCTGCATGCGACGGCATCGTACAGTTGGTCGCATTCCATCGACAACGGGTCGTGGGACAACGCGGTGTACTATGCCGAGTGGCCATGGACGGCGGCGAACGACCGCGGGAGGTCGGCATTCGACGTTCGCCACAACTTCATCGCGGCCGTGGACTGGGCTTTGCCGTTGCGGGGCCGGCCCTGGAGGGATTGGCGGCTGGCGGCTATCGTGCGCGCGAGATCCGGCTTCCCCGTGGGGGTTGCGGGGTCGGAGAATCTCCTGGGGCTGAGCTTTGACGACGCCCCGCGGCCGGACCTGGTAGCGGGCGTTCCGCTGTGGATCGCGGACGGGAACGCCCCGGCGGGGCGCCGCCTTAACCCGGCGGCATTCGCACAGCCAGGGTCATCGCCGCAGGGCAATCTGGGGCGGAATGCCATTGGCGGGTTCGGATATAGCCAGGCGGACGTGGCGTTGGAGCGGGAGTTCGCAATTGGGGAAGCGAGCCGGATGGAGATGCGCCTCGACGCCTACAACGCGCTCAACCGGCCGGCATTCGGGGATCCGGTGGGTTACCTGGATAGCCCGTTCTTCGGGGTGGCATCCAGCGCACTGAACTCGATGATGGGGATGGGCTCGCCCCACAGCGGCCTGGCGCCCGCGCTGCAGACCGGCGGCGCGCGGTGTTTGCAGTTGACGGTGCGCGTGCGGTTCTGAGGACCGGGGGAGTTGCGTGCCGGTTCAGGGTGGTAGTATGGGCCGGTATGGACGAGGCGGCTTCCAAGGAAGGCTTGTGGGCCCGCGCCCGGTGGTTTCTGGGAGCGTCTTACATGCTTATTGTCGGCCTGCTGCTGGTTTGGCTGGGTGGCTCTGGGATGTTGGGGGAACGGTTCCCGAATTCGTCATGTGCCAGAGCGGTGAACTGGGCGGGCATGCTGTTCCTGGTCTGGATGTGCTTGGCCTTCTTCGGCCGCCATGGTTCGAGTGGATCCCGCCTCTCGCGGGAGGATGGCTTTATCTTTCTGACGGCCGTCTGCGCTGGCCTTATCGTCCACTTCGCGAATCCCCCGCTAGCCGTCAGCCTGCTTGGAGCCCTCGGCGCACTCCAGTTTCTGGGTGTCGGGTTGATCCGCGGCCGACTGTACCACGTAGCCGCCGCCGGGTGGCTTGTCGCCGCCCTGGCTGCCCGGTGGCTCATCGCCTGGTCCGGCACGCAACTGCCGTACGCACCCCTTGGCCTTATCGGCGGCATCGGCACAGCTATCCAGGGCACGTGGGAACTGGCCCGATCCCTGCGCCAGCGGGCCGCCGGTACGCCGCCGCAGTTTGCCTCCACGCCGCGCCCGGCTGGCGCGTCATAGAATGGGAAGGATGACTATGTTCGACCTCCGACGCCGCCGCGGTTTCTCCCTGATCGAGTTGCTGATCGTCATCGCGATCATCCTCATCATCATGACGTTCGTGGGCACGAAGATGATGAACACGTTGAAGTTCACCAAGGAGACGGGAGCCCTGACCAGCATCCGTACGCTTCACACGGCGCAAGTGCAGTACAGCTCGCAGTACGGCCGCTTCGCCAATTCGCTGGCCGAGTTGGGCCCGCCGGCCAGCGGAACCAGTTCCAACGCCGCCGCCGATCTGATCGACGCCAACTTGGCCGCGGGCGACAAGAACGGCTACAAGTTCACCATGACCGCTAACGGAGGCGGATACCAGATTAGCGCCGTCCCTACCACGTTTGGCACCACCGGGAGTCGAACGTTTTACTCCGATCAAACCATGGTGGTGCGGGAAAATAACGGCCCAGAGCCGGCCACGGCCAACAGCAAAGAAGTCGGCGCAAAATGAACTCCCGGCGGGGAGTGTGGATCGCCGTCATCTGCTCGGCGGTGGTGGTGGTGCTGATGGCGTCCTGGACCATGGTCCCGCCTAGGTACCCGGTGCGCTACGTTACGCTAGGGAGACGCTCGCGCTAACTTCCATCCGGACAATCCACACAGCGCAGGTGCAACACCAGGCGGAGTACGGTTGCTTCGCCAAGACGCTCGAGGAACTCGGCCCTCCGGCCAACGGCGCTGCGCCTTCGGCCGCCGCGGCCGATCTGATTGGTGCAGAGGCCGCTGGCGAGAGAAACGGCTATAAGTTCACCATGACCGGTGACGGTGTCGGCTACCAGATCCAGGCTGTCCCCATCAGCTTTGGATTCACCGGGAACCGCACCTTCTATTCCGACCAGACCCAGGTGATTCGCGAGAACGACGGCCCCGAACCCGCCACCATCGATAGCCGGGAAATTGGGTCCAGGTAGCCGGAAGCATGATTGAGCCACGGATGAACACAGATAAGCACAGATAAACAACTCAAACTAAACGTCTTATCCGTGTTCATCGGTGTTCATCCGTGGCTCAAAGTGCTTTTTTTGCTGGCCTCATGGCGGTCACTCCTGCCGGAGGGTTGCCATGGGGTCCATGCGGGCGGCGCGGCGCGCGGGCTCGAGCGCGGCCACGATTCCCACGGCCAGCAAGACGGCGCCCGTCGAGGCGAACATCCCAAGTCCCGGGGCTGGCACTCCGTCCAGCACCGCGCGCACGGTGCGCGCTGCCGCTATCGCCAAGGGGAGCCCCACCGCCAGCCCGACCGAGACCAGCAGCAGGGCATCGCGCAGCACCAGCCATAAAACCCCGCTGCGCCGCGCGCCCAGGGCTATGCGCACGCCGATTTCCCGCGCCCGCCGCGCGGTTCCGTATGCCACCACGCCGTAGAGGCCCACGGCGGCCAGCAGCAACGCGAGCGCGCCGAAGAATCCGCTCAGCGCCGCCAGGATGCGCTCCTGGAAGATGGAATCGTCGATGTGCCGGGCGATGGTCTCGGGTTCGGTCAGGACCACTTCGTCCGACAGCTTGGCGATCTCCAGCCGCAACGCCCGAGCCACCGCGGCCGGAGGGGCCTGAGCGCGCACCAGCACGGATGGACCGCCGGTTGCCACCGGTTGCGCCACGGGCGAATAGACGGTGGGCTTGGAGGGTTCGCGGAGGCCCGCGTGCCGAATGTCCCGCACCACACCCACGATGAAAGTGGGCTCGCCGCCCTCCGGCTTGCTATCGTCGAAGCTCAGCGCGCGGCCGATGGGGGCGGCGACGCCCGGAAAGAAGCGGCGCACGAACGTCTCGTCGACCACCGCCACGCGGCGCGACATCTTGGTATCGCCCACGTCGAACTCGCGTCCCGCAAGCAGCGGCGTTCCGATGGTCGCGAAGTAGCGGGGCGCCACGGTGGCAGTCGCTACCTCGGCCGATTCCACGGCCGTAGCCTCCGACCCCGGAACGCGAACGGACGCGGTCGCCATCCCCATCTGGAACGGCCCCGGAAAGCCGTAGCTCACGGATACCACTCCGGGCAACCGGGACACCCGGTCCACAAACCCATCGACCACCTGTTGCCGATGCGCGTGGTCCCACTTGGCGGGACAATCCAGTTCGAAGGCGAGCACGTCGCGATTGCGGAAGCCGACATCCACGGCGCGCAGCCGGGCCAGGCTTCCACCGAACAAACCCGCCAGAGACACCAGCACCACGGAGAGCGCCACCTGGGCCACCACCAACGCCCGTCGCAACACCGGCCGGCGCGCGGTTCGCCCGTCGCCGCGCAAACCGGCGGCTGGATCCAGGGCGGTGGATTGCCACGCCGGCGCCAGCCCGAAGAGCAACGCAGCCAGCAGCGAAATCCCAACCGCGAACCCGAGCACCGTGCCATCCGGCGTCAACCCGAGAGGTTCGATGGCTTCCGACGGCAGAAAACCCAGGATGGCGCTCTGGCCCCAGACCGCGAAGCCCAGCCCCAGGACGCTGCCAAGCAGGCCGAGCAGCAGGCTCTCCGTCAGCGCCTGCCGCACCAGGCGCGCGCGGGTGGCGCCCAGGGAGAAGCGCAGGGCGATTTCGCGGCGCCGGGCCTCGCCGCGCGCCAGCAACAGGTTTGCCAGGTTGGCGCACGCCGCCATCAGCACCAACCCGACCGCGGCCATCAGCACCAGCAGTGCCTTTCCGAACAGGAACCGCAAAGAGGAGATGCCCGCATCGGCGCCATAAACCTCCAGCCGCTGCGAAAACGCCGACCTGCGGAAGGCCGCGTCGGTATTCTTTCCGTAGCGTTCCGTTAGGTACTGTTGCATGACGGCGTCGATGGCGGACTGAATCCGCTGGCTGGATACCCCCGGCCGCCGGCGGCCCACGGCCCACACCCAGTGCATGCCCGCGGCCATGATGTTGCCGTCGTACATCATGCACGGCACCCACAGGTCGGGATGATGTTCCACCTCGACGCCGCGGAAGCCGGGCGCGGCCACTCCCACCACCGTCAGCGGCTGGCCGTCCACCAGAACCGTGGCACCGAGCACTGCCGGGTCGCCGCCGAAACGGTTGCGCCAGAAATCGTAGCTCAAAACCGCCAGCGGGTGGCCCTTGGGCGTGCGGTTGTCGCTCTCGGCGAAGAGGCGCCCGATGGCGGGCTTGACGCCCAGAAGATCGAAGTAATTGCCGCTGACGTACTCCCGCTGCGCGAATTCCACGCGCGGCGATTGCGGCCGGTTGAAGCGCACCCGCCAAACTCCACTGCGCGCGGCCACGCCTTCAAACAGGTCGGTGCGCCTGGCGACGTCGAGATACAGCGGGTATGACATGTATCCCCTGCCCCAGCCGCCCGTGCGGTAGAGGTACACCAGTTGCTCCGGCCGCGTGACCGGCAGCATGCGCAGCATCAGGTTGCGCACCAAGGAGAAGATGGCCGTGTTGGCACCGATGCCCAGCGCCAGCGAGAGGACCGCCGCGGCGGCGAACCCGGGATTGCGGACGAGGCCGCGGAGCGCGTAGCGCAGGTCCTTGAGGGTATTCTCGACCCATGGCACGCCGCGCCGGTCGCGGTAGGCCTCGAGCGTCTGCGCCATCCCGCCGAACTCGCGACGCGCAGCCAGGCGCGCATCCTCCGCGCTCATCCCGCGCGCCCGGAACTCGCTTTCCTGCATGGCCAGGTGGGCGGCGATCTCTTCGCTCAATTGGCTGTCCAGCCGCCGCGAGCGGAACAGCGCCGCCACGCGCTTCCATATCGTAAGCATGCCGCCGCTCCTCATTCCGCCGGCCGGAGAAAACGCGCCATCAGCGCCACGGTCCGTTCCCAATCGCGGGATTCCCGCGCTACTTGCCGCCGTCCGGCGGGCGTCAGACGGTAGAACCTGGCCCGGCGGTTGGCTTCGGAAACGCCCCACTCGGAGGCGATCCACCCCTTCTGTTCCAGCCGCAGCAACGCCGGATAGAGCGTTCCCTGGTTGAGGTCCAGTGCTCCTTCGGAAATTTGCTGGATCCTCTTGGCGAGCCCGAAACCGTGCTGGGGGCCCATGGATTCGAGGGTCCGCAGCACCATGAGATCGAGCGTGCCTTGCAGAACCTCGCCTTTTCCTGTAGACATCCAAGAGAAGAGTAGCGCAGCTCCTTTAGAATGTCAACAGGAAAGCGCCCGGCCGGCCACGGCGGACCGGTGCGGCCCCTCCGTCAGGGGGTCCGCTAGTACGATAACTGCGAGGTATCGTTCCTTTGCCTCGGGCCGCTCGCTAACGCTCGCGGTTCTGTGAGCCCGCCCCTCAGAACCGCGAGCGTAAGCGAGCGGCCCGGAGAAAGCTCAAAGTCACTCGGTCGAAGGCCTAGGCGGTCCCGGCCGTGATGAAGTCCTAGCCCAGCCCCAACTCGGCGAGCAAGCCGGCCAGGCGCTCCAGGTGGTCCTTCGAGGCCCACGACCGGATGCCCAGGCGGGCCGCTTCAGCCGCGGAGCGATCGTCCGCCGACCCGGATACGACTACGAAGGGAACGCCCGGCGCCGCTTCGCGGCAGATAGCAAAGGCGTCGCTCGCCGAGAAGCCGGGCAGCCCCCAGTCCGAGAGGATCGCCTGCCACGGCGAGCGGGCCAGCGCGGCCCGCAGTTCCGCCGCGGAATCCACGCGCGTCCAGGACAGGGCGAATCCGCCGCGCCGCAGGGCGTCGGCGATCAGGAGGGCGTCGTTCTCCGAGTCCTCCACCATCAGGACGTTGAGCGGTTGTGGGAACGGCACGGATTCAGCAGACTCGTTCATTCACCAGCGTCCAATACATGCCCAGGTGCCGTGCGGCATCCAGGAACCTGTCGAACTCCACCGGCTTCAGCACGTAGCTGTTGGCGCCATTGCCATAGCAGTTGTGGATGTCCTCCTGCTCGGAGGACGTGGTCAGCACAACTACCGGGATGCGCCGGGTGCGCTCGTCGGTCTTAATGCGGCGCAACACCTCGAGGCCGCCGATTTTGGGTAGCTTCAGATCGAGCAGGATTACGCATGGCTGCAGGGTCCGGTCGCGGCCCGCGAAGGGCCCTTGCGCGAAGAGATAGTCCAGCGCTTCGGCGCCGTCGCGCAGCACCGTGACCGGATTGGTCACGCCGCCGTTGCGTATGGCATCCAGCGTGAGCAGTTCGTCATCCCGGTTGTCCTCGACCAGCATAATGGTTTGCGGGTCCATCAGGTCTCTCCCAGCGTGAAATAGAAAGTGCTTCCCTGCCCCGGTTGGCTTTCGGCCCAGATGCGCCCGCCATGGCGGCGCACGATCCGTTGGACGGTGGCCAGCCCGATCCCGTTGCCTTCAAAATCCTCCTGGCTGTGGAACCGTTGGAACGGGGCGAAGAGTTTGTTGGCCGTGGCAACATCGAAGCCGGCGCCGTTGTCACGGACGAAGTATACCGGCGCGGGTTGGCCAGGAGCGCCGGTGGAGGTGGGCGGCGAGGCGCGGCCCGCGGGTCCACCGGAGGCCAGCCCGTTCACTCCAAACGCAATGCTGGCAGCGGCCGTCCTGCCCGTGAACTTCCAGGCATTGCCGAGCAGGTTGTCGAGGGCGACGCGCAGCAGCCGCTCGTCGGCCTGGGCCGCGAGATCCGGCTGCACCTGAACGTCTACGGATCGCTCGGGGTCGCGGCCGCGCAACTCATCCGCCACGGAGTTGGCGATGCCGCTCAGGTCCACGGTCCGCGGGCTGAGTTCCAGACGGCTGATGCGCGCCAGTTCCAGGAGGTCCGCGATGAGTTGTCCCATGCGCTGACTGGCGGCGCACATGCGATTCAGGTAGTCGGCGCCGATCTCGTCCAGCGGCTTGCCCCGGTAGTCGCGGAGCAGGATTCGCGCGAACCCTTCGACGCTGCGCAGGGGCGCCCGCAGGTCGTGCGATACCGAGTAGGAGAAGGCTTCGAGTTCGCGGTTGGCATCCAGCAGTTGCGCGGTGCGCTCTTCCACACGGCGTTCCAGGGTGGCGTTCCAGGTGCGGATGTCGTCTTCGGCCCGCTGGCGGGCGGTCACATCGCGGATGACCGCGGCAAATCGCCCTGGACCCGACCGCCATGCGGAAACCTCGATGTGCTTCCCCAGGCCCGCCCGGAAGCCGGCGATCCGTTCCGCCACGCCAGTCTTCACGACGCGCTCGTAGGCCTCGATCCAGCTTGGCTCGATCCCGGGAATCACCTCCCGCACGCGGCGGCCGACCACGGTCTCCGGAGGCAACCCCATGAGCCGTCCACAAGCCGGATTCACGGAAAGGTACCGGAAGTCGCAGGGCTTGCCGGCGGCGTCGCGAATCATCTCGCAGGAGGCGAAACCTTCTTCCATGGACTCAAAGAGGTTGTGGAGGAATTCTTCGCGCCCGACGCTGTCCACGAGCGCCTGGCGCAAGCGGCCGACCAGCAGACTGACCAGGCTACCGACGATGGCGAACTGCACCAGGCCCGCGACCGCGCCCGGCTCGGAGATGGCAAAGGAAAAGCGTGGCTCGACCAGGAAGTACCAGACCGCCAGCACGCTCATGGCGGTTGAGGCCAGCGCCGTCGCGCGCCCTCCGTAGTAAGCCGCCACGATTGTGGCCAGAACGAAAGGAAGATAGGGCGAGTGGCGGCTCAACACAGGGTCGAGCGCGAAGCGTATGCCCAGGGCCGCACACACGGCAGCCGCGGCCATGGCATAACGCACCGCCGCGGACTTTTCGAAATGGATACCGTGAGGCATTGTCCCGTTGACTGCGGACTGCAAAGGGGCCGAATTCTTTTGGCCCTTCAGGTGGTTATAAAGTACCATGGGCGCGGCCGTGGAGCGCGTCGTCCCGCCGTTCCTTTTGAGGGGGGATCGCACCCCGCGTTTGCGGTGGCAGGGTCCGTTCGGGCGCTTTCCCGATGGGCTAATCCTTGCCCTACAATGGCCCTTTAGGCCGGTTACCCATGAACTGCCCAACTTGTGGCGCTCCGCTGCGTCTGCCGGAAGGCCGCGATTGCCTGCCCTGCGATTACTGCGGCGCCGTCTATGTCCCCGAAGCGAACGAAGAAGGGATCAGCCTGCTCGGCGAGAACTCGGCGCTGCAATGCCCGGTCTGCAAGATCCCGCTGGAGCACGCCGCCATGCTGCACCAGCGTATCCTGTACTGCACGCGCTGCCGGGGCAACCTGATTCCCATGCCGACCTTCGTCAGCCTGGTAGAGGAACTGCGCGCCCGCGGCGGCCACGCCGTGATGAAGCAGCATCCGCCCGATCCACGAGAACTGAACCGGCGGCTCAAGTGCCCGCAATGCGGCGGCGCCATGGAGAACCACCCTTACTTCGGAGGCGGCAACGTGGTGATCGACGATTGCGAGCGCTGCGAGCTGAACTGGCTGGACGCCGGCGAATTGGTGCGGATCGCCCGCGCCCCGGACCGCTCGCCCGATGAGCACAGGGCGCCCTGGCCGGAAGCCAACTGGCCGTAGAGGCGGACGTGGACTGAGTCAGTGCCAAGTGCCCACTTCGCGCCAGCCCTCGGGCAGGTGCGAGAACACGATCGAGCTGAGGACGTCAAAATCGGCCTGGTAAATGGAGTGGAAGTCCGCCAGCTCCTCGCACTCCGAAGGCTCCGTCGCAGGCCAACCAAGAGCCTTGAGCCTGGCGCCGTGCCGGCCGACTTCGGAGTCGCGGCCTTCGAACGGGAATCGGTGGGCGGCGGGTGCTTAACCGTGTTGGAGGAAAAGGTAACGCCGCCCGGACTCCGGCGCGATGGAATGGACCAACGCCTCAGTTACCGGTTGGGACTTTTCGAACGCTATCGACGATCAGCGTCTCGATTGGGCCCTTTCTCGCTTCAAGGCGCAGCCCCAGTTGCTCCTGGACGGCGATGAGGAGCGAAAGTCCGGGGCCGTTCATGACGGGTGTGCTGTGGGTTTCGATGGCGTCTGGCGGCGGGTATGTCCTGGGAACTGCTCCTCCGGCGCTGTCCACGGTCCAGGCGAGCGCGAAATCGTATTGGCCATCCAACCCGGTCGTGTCAAACACGGCGCGGTTCAATTGGCCGGCTAGCCGCTCGGCGAGTTGTTGCATGGTCTCGCGCCGGGCCCATAGCTTGTACAGGATTCCATCGGAACCGCTGACGACGGTCTCGTAACTGCGCGGCACGTCTCGGCCGGGCGCGAGGCTGGGAAAGCCATCCGGGCCGGTCGAGATTCTGGGGACGGCACCCGGCGTCAGCCTGCCTTCGTCGGCGATGGCGGCTGAGGCGGCGTTCGGATCTGCGGCGGGAGATGGCTGCAACTTCGGTCCGCCCTTCCCGGCCACCAACGCGTAATAGGAGAGCTCCCGGGTTTCGTGGTGGGCCACCAGACCGAACCGCTCGGCGAGCAGCGACTGCAACATCGGCGACACTTGCCCGGTGGAGGCGCCGGCCGGGAGCTTGGCGGCGATGAGGTAGCGCTCCGAGTCCATCCACGCAGGGCCGGCGATCTGGTAGTCTTTCATCCGGTAGGCCCGCATCAGGAGGGCCTTCAACGACGCGGCGCCGGTGAGTCGCCCAGGAGAATTGGTGCCGGGGCCGCCGCGCAATGGACCGGGACCAGGACGGCCGGGGTCCAGGGGCTTCACAGAGGCCACTTCGAAGGTTGGGCGCGCCGGACCATCTAGCGCAAAGGCGGTCAAGACTGTGAACAGAAGCAGCGTGGCCATCGCGCCTCGAATCATACGAAGAGGCTACTACGAATGGCTTCGTAGTGTCAAGGTTGTGCGGTTTTGAACCATCCATTCGGGTCGATAGAAAATTTCGATTGGACTGCCCGGCGGCGCGGCGATAGCTTGAAGTATGGAGACCATGAGCATTGGGGATGAGTCTGACTCGCAGGTGTCGATCCTGCACAGAATCAGCAGCATAGTCAGTTCCGACTTATCGCTGGATGAGATGCTGGGTGAAGTGGTTGGGCTGACGGTTCAGGCCACCTCGTGCGACGCCTGCCTGGTGTACTTGATCGACCCAGAGACCCACGACATCGTGCTGCGCGCCTCGCAAGTGCCGCACGCGGCCGATCTGGATCACCTCACCATGAAGCCCGGCGAGGGCATCACCGGATGGGTGGCGGAGCACAAGAGCGTGGTGGCGCTGGGGTCGAACGCGGCTTCGGACGCGCGCTTCAAACGGTTCCAGACGCTGGTGGAGGACACTTACGAGGCGTTTCTCTCGGTGCCGCTGATCTCGGGCGGCGAGGCCATCGGCGTCATCAACGTGCACCACCGCAGGCCGCACCAGCACAGCCAGGAAGAGGTGGGCATCGTGGTGTTCATCGGCGAGCAGTTGGGAGTTATCATTTCGCGGTCCATGCTGCAGCAGGAGAACGCGCGGCTGCTGGAAGAAACCCAGGAGATGAAGCGCGAACTGGAGACGCGCAAACTGGTGGAGCGCGCCAAGGGGATCCTGCAAACTCGGCACGGGCTGACGGAAGAGGACGCCTACCTGAGGCTGCGCAATCAGAGCCGGCGGCTGCGCAAACCCATGCGCGAACTGGCCGAGGCGGTGATTCTGTCGGAAGACATGAGCAAGTAGGGCGGCTGCGACAAGTGGTACGCTAGGCGCTAGACAGTCCGCCGAATGCGCACACTGCTGATCTGCCACGAAGAAGACGATTTGAACCGCGTTGGGCTGGCCGCCTGGATGGGTTCATTCTCCGATCTCACGGGCGTAGTGACGTTGCGGGAAACTCCTGACCGGAAAAAGAAGCGCGTACGCCGGGAGATCCGGCGGGTCGGCTGGCTGCGTTTTCCGGACGTGCTGGTGTTTCGCATTTACTACCGGTTCTTGCTGGCCGCCAAGGATCGGGCGTGGGAACGGGAGGAGGTGGCGGCGCTTTGCAGCAAGTATGGGAGACACAGCGCTGCCGAGCTGATCGCACCCACACCCAACACGCCGGAAGCGGAGAAGTTCATTCGCGATGCCCGGCCGGACCTGGTGATTGCGCGCTGCAAGACGTTGCTCGCCGAACGCATATTCAGCATCCCCACCGTGGGAACGTTCGTCATGCATCCGGGCATTTGCCCGGAATACCGCAACGCCCACGGTTGTTTTTGGGCGGTCGCCAATGGGGATGTCGAACGGGTCGGCATGACACTTTTGAAGATCGACAACGGCGTCGATACCGGCCCGGTGTATGGCTATTTCCACACGCGGCCGCGCCAGGGGGAATCGCACATCGTGCTCCAGCACCGCACGGTGTTCGATAACCTCGACGCCATTCGTGCCACGCTGGAGCAAGTTGCATCGGGTGCGGCGCCAAGAATCGACACCAGCGGCCGGCGCTCGGCCGAGTGGGGACAACCCTGGATGACCCGCTACTTCGCCTGGAAGCGAGTGCTGCGGAGCCTGGCTTGATCCGCGCGTTGCTTTTTCACGACGTGGTCGCGGATGGTGGCTTCGGCGGGAGCGGATTCGTATCGCCCGACGCCAATATCTACAAATTCACGGCCGCGGAATTCGCGGGGTACCTTTCGGCTATCCAGGCGCGGCACGTGGAACCGGCGGTTTCCGTATTCCGCGCACTGCGGGAAAAGGACGCCTTCCTGCTGACGTTCGACGACGGAGGCATCGGCGCGATTCAATGGACCGCCGATATGATCGAGCCTTTGGGACACGTCGGCCATTTCTTCATCACGACCGATCATATTGGCGCGAGTGGATTCCTGTCGCGGACGGAAATCGCCGAACTGGCGCGCCGCGGGCACGTAATTGGAAGCCACTCGTGCTCACACCCGGCGTTGATGTCGCGGTGCCCGGCCAGCCAACTGGATCGCGAATGGCGGGAAAGCGTGGCTAAGCTGGCAGACATTTTGGGAGCACCCGTGACGGTTGCCTCCGTGCCGGGAGGATTCTACTCGCACGCGGTCGGCGCGGCCGCGGCGGGCGCCGGCATCCGGGTGTTGTTTACCTCCGAACCCGTCTCCAGCATTTCAAGGCTGGGCGCGACATCGGTTATGGGACGTTACTCCGTGCAGCAGGGAACCTCGACGGAAACCGCCGCGGCATTGGCCGCCGGCGACCTGTGGCCGCGGCTGCGGCTGTCCGCCTATTGGAACCTCAAGAAGGTTCTGAAGCGGGTTGGCGGCAACGCCTGGCTGGAGTTTCGCAAGGCGGTGCTGGCCAGAAGGACGCCGCAGTAGCGCTGGTTGTGCGGTCGGGCCGCGCTAATCGCCCTCGCCAACGAGGTAGGCGTCGGCCATGCGGTAGCGATCCCAACTGCCGGCGACGAACTCGGAATCGTCGGTCAGGCCGATGGTAGTACCCGTGGCCTGCACCACATACCACTTGTCGTCATCCTGGTACAACATCCCGATGTGGACGTTGCCGGGCTTGATCAGAATGTCCGCGTCCATCCGGTCCTTGGCATCGGTGATCTGGGTGGTACCCTGATTCTCGTTGCGGAAGGCGGCGATATCCAGACCGAAATTCGGTTGATACCAGTGTTGGGCGTAGCAGTAGTTGACCAGTCCGACGCAATCGAAATGGCGCGTCTCGTCGCAGGATTCACCCCAAACAACCTGGCTATTGGCTTGCGGAGCGCCCTGCCAATAGTACTTGCGGGGGAAGAGATCCTTGCGGATGCCCGCGCCGTCCCAAGTGGTCTGGTCGGTCTTGCCCTTGGCGATGGCGTCGTTGCAGGACTTGATGAAATCGTCCAGGTCTGGCGGGGTGGCGACTCCCACTCCGATGCGTGCGGAGCGGCCCGCGCAGGTGCTGTAGCCGCCGATGCTGCAGCAGGCGGTGCACACGGCCAGGACCGAATCGCGGGCTGTGGCCGCTTTGTCCAGGCTGTACTTGCGCATCTGGCCGGCACTGTGCTTGCCGCCGCCGGGGTTGCCGTTGGCCACGCCCGGTTCGTTGCCGGCGGTGCCCCAGAGGTAGTGGGCATCGTCCACAAAGGAGAGCGCCATGTCAACGATGCTCTTGCGGATTTCGAGCACGGTCAGGGAGACCACGGCCACAGGCGCCGAGTAGTCGGAGCCGTTCCAGCAGGCTCGTATTTGGGTGCCCTGCATCTTGGCCGGATCGATCTCGTAAGTGAACTTGCGACTGCCTTTGGGATCCTCTTTAATAAGCTTGACGGCCGGGTCGGCCGCCTTGAGCAGATCACTGGGAGCTTGCGCCGTGGCTGTGGTAACGTTGAGCGGCTCATTTTTTGGGGGCGGTCCGCCACCATCAAGGCCGACACGGAACTTGACCCCCTTCTTGAACTCCAGTCTGGTGATGCTCTCGCCGGTGCTCACATCGAAGAAGTTTGACATGCTTCGTTCCTCCGTTCGTGGGTATACTCTATCATGATCCTGGCGAGGCATTTCGTTCACCGTTCCGTAATTCTGCGCGGGTTGGGTGTGCTGGCGGGGATGGCTGTCCTTGCCGCCTGGAGTTCCAGCGATCCGGCGCGCCCCGAGATCGGCCAGACTCTGCCCGCAGTGACTTTCCAAACCGCCCAGAACGAGTCAGTTGCGATGGCGGACTTTAAGGGCCGGGTGATCTTCGTGGCCTTCTGGGCCACCAAATGCAAGGACTGCGCGGCGATGCGTGCGGCCGCCGAACGCCTGTACAAGCACGCCGCCGCGGACACCTGGTTCATGGGCGTCAACGAAGACGAGCAGCGGCAAACCTGGAAGGACTATATGGAGCACCACTTTTCGGCGCTGAGCGAGGTATGGGACGAAGGCCACTCGTTCCGCCGGACTCTGGGCATGGCGGGCCAGCCCTCGGCATTGCTGGTGGACCGCAGCGGGCGGGTGCGGTGGCGCTCGGCGCGCTGGAAGGGCGGCACGGAAGCCGAAGCGTCGGCGCTTCTGGGCACCCTGGAGCGGGAAAAGCCGCCGGAGTGAACGGGGGGCCGCTCGACGCGCAGAAGTTGTACAAAATGAAACCAACTGCCTGATTTAGCATCCGATTGTTTGAGGGCATCGCGACGATGCGGAAAGAAGGACAGACACAACGGGCGGGACTTAGGTAGACCGATGTCCCAACTTTTTCATCGAAGGATTAATGCGTTCGCGCGGATCTCGCTATTCGGCGCGGCGTTTCTTGTGGCGTTCGCTGGGTGGGTGGTGTTCCAACTGAGCCAATCCTCGTACGTCACGCGCGCTTTGCAGGCGCGCGAGCAGCCGGTGCCGTTCAGCCATCAGCACCATGTGGGCGCTCTGGGGCTGGATTGCCGGTACTGCCACACCACGGTAGAGACTTCCGGATTCGCCAACATCCCTCCGACCAAGACCTGCATGAACTGTCACTCGCAGATCTGGACCACGAGCCCGACGCTCGAACCGGTGCGGGCGAGCTTCCGGACGGGGACGTCGATCCGCTGGACGCGGGTGTACGATCTGCCGGACTTCGTGTACTTCAACCACAGCATTCATATTGACAAGGGGATTGGCTGCGAGAGCTGCCACGGACGGGTGGACCAGATGCCGCTGACTTATCAGGCGCCCACTTTGCAAATGTCGTGGTGCCTGGATTGCCACCGCCAACCGGAGAAGTTCTTGAGACCGCGCGAGAACATCACCACCATGGGGTACGAGCCGGCGGGCGACCAGATGGAAATCGGACGGCGCTTGCGGCGGGAGTACAACATCCAGGAGACGCGGGTGCTGACGAGCTGTTCCACGTGCCACCGATGAGCGACATGAGCAACCAATCCGAGACGGCCGCGGCGCGGGCGCGGCTGGAGGGCGCCGAGCGGGTGCGCGCCGATCTGGCCGCGATGCGCGAAAGGCTGGCCGCGTCCGGCAACGGCCGCACATACTGGCGCAGCCTGGACGACCTGGCGCAAACACCGGAGTTCCGCGAAATGGTGGAGCGCGAGTTTCCGCGCCTGGCCATCGGCTGGAGCGAGAACGAAAGCCCGGTGGAAGGGCGCCGCAATTTCCTGAAGCTGATGGGCGCGTCGCTGGCGCTGGGCGGACTGGCGGCATGCACGCGGCAGCCCACCGAACACATCATGCCCTACGTGCGGCAGCCGGAGGAGCTGATACCGGGGCGGCCGCTGTTCTACGCCACGGCAACCACGCTGAATGGCGTGGCGCGCGGCGTGTTGGCGGAGAGCCACGAGGGGCGGCCGACCAAGATCGAAGGCAACCCAGAGCATCCGGCCACGCTGGGCGCGTGCGACGCCTTCTCGCAAGCTTCCGTGCTGGGACTGTACGACCCGGACCGGCTGCAGATGGCGATGTACGAAGACGACATGAAGGCGTGGGGAGATTTCGTGGAGGCGCTGCGGGAGGCTCTGGCCGCGCAGAAGACGAAGCAGGGCGCGGGACTGCGGATTCTCACGGAGACGGTCACTTCTCCCACCATGGCGGCGCAACTGGCGGAGATCGCGCGGTTGTATCCGCAGTCCAGGTGGCACCAGTGGGAGCCGGCGGGGCCGCACAGCGCGCGGGCGGCGGCCACGCTGACGTTCGGCGCGCCGGTCAACACTTACTACGACCTGAGTAAGGCCAACGTTATCGTCTCGCTGGATGCCGATTTTTTGGCGCAGGGCGTGGCCAGCCTGCGCTACGCGCGGCAGTTCGCGGCGCGGCGCAGGGTGCAGGGCGGCAAGACCGAGATGAACCGGTTGTACGTGGCGGAGCCTATGCCCACGCCCACGGGGACCAAGGCGGACCACCGGTTTGCACTGCGGTCGGCGGATATCGAGGAGTTCGCCTGGGCGCTGGCAACGGCGCTCGGCGTGGCAAACGGTCCGAAGACTGGCGACAACGGCGATATCTACCAGCCGGTGGGCGCAGTTGCGCGCGACTTACAACGTAACCTGGGGGCGAGCCTCGTGATCGCGGGTGAGTGCCAGCCGCCCATCGTTCACGCGCTGGCGCACGTGATGAACGCCAAGTTGGGGAACGTGGGTAAGACGGTGCTCTACACGGACGCGATCGAGGCCAACCCGGTGGACCAACTGGCTTCGCTCGAGGACCTGGTGAGCGACCTCGACGCGGGCAAGGTGGAACTGCTGCTGGTGCTGGGCGGCAACCCGGCGTTCAACGCGCCGGTGGAACTCGGGATGCGCGACCGGCTGCGAAAGGCTGGGCTGCGGGTGCACCTGAGTCTATATGAGAACGAGACCTCGAAACTGTGCCAGTGGCGCCTGCCGGAGACGCATTACCTGGAAAGCTGGGGGGATGCGCGGGCGTTCGATGGCACGGTCACGATTCAACAGCCGCTGATTCAGCCGCTCTACGGAGGGCGTTCGGCGCATCAGCTCTTGCAGATGCTCACCGCGAACCCCGAGGTTAGCGAGTACAACATCATTAAAGGTTACTGGGCCGGGCAGCACAAGGGCGCGGATTTCGAGATGTGGTGGCGGCGCGCGGTGCACGATGGCGTGGTGGCGGGCACGGCCCTGCCAACCAAGACGCCGGCCATTAATGGCGGCGCTATTCGCGAACCGGCGCCCAAGCGAAGCCTGGGGGGCAAGCTGGAAGTGCTGTTCCGCCCCGACCCCACGATCTACGACGGGCGGTTCGCCAACAACGGCTGGCTGCAGGAACTGCCTAAGCCGATCACCAAGCTGACTTGGGATAACGCCGCGATCATGAGCCCGCAGACGGCCAGCCGGCTGGGCGTCTATTACCAAGGGCTGGTGGCGGCATCGCAGGAAGTTCCCATGGTGGAGCTGAGTTACCAGGGACGCAAGCTGCGCGCGCCGGTATTCATCCAACCGGGCCACGCGGAAAGCTCGGTCACGCTGCATCTGGGCTACGGGCGGACGCGCGGCGGACGCGCCGGGACGGGCGTCGGCTTCAACCCCTACGGGCTGCGGACCGGCAAAGCGCCGTGGCAGGACCTGGGCTTGTCGGCGACGAAGATAGCGGCGACTTACCCGATCGCCTGCACGCAGGACTTCCACATACTCGACGCGGAGCGCCACTCCATACACGCCGGTAATATCGAGGAATACCGCAAGAACCCGGAGAGCGTTCACGAGGGTGCGGAAACGCCGCCGAAGGGACTGACGCTGTACCCCGACTGGAAGTACGAAGGCTACGCCTGGGGTATGGCCATCGACCTGAACGCTTGCATGGGTTGCGGCGCCTGCGTAGCGGCCTGCCAAGCGGAAAACAACATCGCGGTCGTCGGCAAGGACCAGGTGCGGCGCGGGCGCGCTATGCACTGGTTGCGCGTGGACTCTTACTACAGGGGCATGCCCGACCTGCCGGACGGGATCTACAACCAGCCGGTGCCGTGCATGCACTGCGAGAACGCCCCGTGCGAGCTGGTATGCCCGGTGCAAGCCACCAACCATAGCGCCGAAGGCCTGAACGACATGGTCTATAACAGGTGCGTGGGCACGCGCTACTGCTCGAATAACTGCCCGTATAAGGTGCGGCGCTTCAACTTCTACCAGTTCAGCGATTACGAAACGCCCAGCCTGAAGCTGCTACACAATCCCGATGTGACAGTGCGCAGCCGGGGCGTGATGGAGAAGTGCACGTACTGCGTGCAGCGAATCAACGCGGCCAAGATCGACGCGGAAAAGGGCAACCGCAAGGTGGCGGATGGGGAGATACAAACGGCCTGCCAGGCCACGTGCCCGGCCGAAGCCATCGTGTTCGGGAACGTGAATGACCCCAACAGCCGCGTGTCCAAGATGAAGGCCGAGCAATCCAACTACGCCCTGCTGGCCGATTTGAATACGCGGCCGCGCACCACATACCTGGCCACGCTGCGCAATCCCAATCCGGAGGTGGAGTCGTAAGCCATGGCGGACGATCTACAAGTGGCGGAACGGCCGGCGGAGAAGATCATCGCTCCGGGTTACACCTTCGGAACGATCACGGACCAGATATCGACGGTAGTGCTGTCGCGGCGCACACCCGTATTCTGGATGGCCGGTTTCGGGCTGGGGCTGGTGCTGCTGCTGCTGTTCCTGCTGGCGGTGGGCGTGCTGCTGGCGAAGGGCACGGGCGTGTGGGGCATTCGCACGCCGGTGATGTGGGGGTTCGCAATCACGAACTTCGTGTGGTGGATTGGTATCGGGCATGCGGGCACGCTGATTTCGGCGATCCTGCTGCTGCTCAATCAGCGGTGGCGCAACTCGATCAACCGTTTCGCAGAGGCCATGACGCTGTTCGCGGTGGCCTGCGCTGGCGTGTATCCGCTGCTGCACTTGGGGCGGCCATGGTTGTTTTACTGGCTAATGCCGTATCCCAACACCATGGGGATCGAGCCGAATTTCCGCAGCCCGCTGGTGTGGGACGTGTTCGCAGTGTCCACTTATGCCACGGTAAGCCTGATGTTCTGGTACGTTGGACTGATGCCGGACCTGGCTACGCTGCGCGACCGAGCCACTAATAAGGTTGCGCGACTGATTTACGCCGTGGGCGCGCTGGGTTGGCGCGGATCGGCGCGGCACTGGAGCGTGTACGAAACCGCGTCGCTGCTGCTCGCGGGCATCGCCACGCCGTTGGTGCTTTCGGTGCATACGGTAGTGAGTTTCGACTTCACGATTGGCATCGTGCCAGGCTGGCACAGCACATTCTTCCCGCCGTACTTCGTGGCGGGCGCGATCTACTCCGGCTTCGCCATGGTGCTGGCGCTGGCCATTCCGCTGCGATCGGTGTACGGGTTGAAGGGACTGATCACTGACAAGCACCTGGACAATTCGGCCAAGGTGATGCTGGCCACGGGGCTGATCGTGGGGTACGCATATGTTATGGAGGCGTTCACCGGCTGGTACAGCGGCAACGTTTACGAGCACGCGGTTACGGTGAACCGGATGACGGGGCCGTATGCCGTGCAATATTGGACGCTGGTGCTGTGTAACATCGTGGCGCCGAATTTCCTTTGGATCAAGAAGTTCCGCTCGACACCATGGCTGCTGTTCATCTGGAGCCTGATCGTGCTAGTGGGTATGTGGCTGGAGCGGTATGTGATCATAGTCAGCAGTCTGGCGCAGGATAACCTGGTATCGTCGTGGCGGGTCTTTCAGGGCACGCGATGGGACTGGGCGACTTACGCGGGCACCATCGGGCTGTTCCTGTTCCTGTTCTTCCTGTTCATACGGCTGCTTCCCATGATCTCGATCTTCGAAGTGCGCACGCTGCTGCCCGAAGCCAAGGTGGAAGCCGGGGAGGGCGGCCGATGAGCGCGCGGGTGCACGGCTTGATGGCTGAGTTCGAGAGTCCCACGGACTTGGTTGGCGCGGCGCGAGCGGCCCGGGAGAAGGGATACCGCAAGCTGGACGCCTACTCGCCGTTCCCGATCGAGGAGTTGAGCGGGGCACTGGGACTGCACCACAATATGCTGCCCCTGATTGTGCTGGCCGGCGGTATCATTGGCGGGATTTCGGGCTATCTATTGCAGTACTTCGTGACGGTGATTTACTATCCCGTCAATATTGGCGGACGGCCGTTGCATAGCTGGCCGGCGTATATTCCGATAACATTCGAGACCACTATTCTGCTTGCGGCGCTGGCGGCGGTATTGGGGCTGATCGGGCTGTGCGGACTGCCGCAGCCGTATCACCCGGTGTTCAACGTGGAGCGGTTCGCACTGGCTAGCCGCAACCGGTTTTTCCTGTGCATTGAGGCATCGGACCCGCTGTTCGACGCGGCCGGGACGGCAGCGTTTCTGGCGACTTTGGAACCTAAGGAGGTATCTGAAGTTGAGGAATAGTATTGTGGGGCAGGCTGTCAGCCTGCGGCGGACCCCAAGGGGGTACCCCGTCAACCCGCCTTCCGAGCGTAGTCCCGGGCTAGAAGGGCCGATTAGTCCCGCGCACAGGCGAGCTTCGCTCGCCGGGCCGATTAACAATCGGCCGCAGGTTGCCAACCTGCCCCACATAAGACCGGCGACGCTCGTCGCGATAAGCGTGGTCATGTTGGCTTTGGCCGGCTGCCGGCAGGATATGCACGATCAGCCGAAGTTTATTCCGCTGCGGCCGACGGAGTTCTTCAGCGACGGACGGAGCGCGCGAACTCTCCCCGAGGGCACCGTGGCGCGCGGGCATCTGAACGACGATTTGGCCTTCTATACCGGCAAGGGGCCGGACGGCAAGCCGGTGGACGAACTTCCCTTCCCCGCGACCGCCGCGGTGCTGGAGCGCGGACGCGGCCGCTTCAACGTGTATTGCTCGCCGTGTCACGACCGGTTGGGCGAGGGCAACGGCATGATCGTGAGGCGCGGGCTGCGGCATCCTCCGTCGTATCATATCGACCGGCTGCGGCAGGTTCCCAACGGCTACATTTTCGACGTGATCACCAGTGGCTTCGGCGCCATGCAGGATTACGCGGCGCAAATTCCGCCGCGGGATCGCTGGGCCATCGTGGCCTACATACGCGCGCTGCAACTGAGCCACAACGCGACCATGGCCGACGTTCCGCCCGCCGAGCGCGCGCGGCTGGAAGCAGGAGGCTCCCGATGACGGCGCTGGCCGTGGACTTCACGATTCCCGCCGAACTGCGGAGCGAGATGCGGCGGTGGCGCAACGGGGCGGCCGTGGTAGGAGCGGCCGGCGCGGTACTAACGGCTGTCGGCATGGTCGCGGTTTCGGCGAACCAGTTCTACCGCTCGTACCTGTGGTCGTACATTTTCGTGCTGGGCCTGAGCCTGGGGCCGATGGCGTGGCTGATGCTGCAGTACGTCACCGGCGGCGCGTGGGGCGCGATCATTCGCCGGCCCGCGGAGGCCGCGGCGCGCACGCTGCCGCTGGTGGCCGCGATGTTCCTGCCCATCGTCATCGGCATGAACAACCTGTATTCGTGGATGCCGGTGCACCATCGGGCGCTGCCCGCGCACCAGGCGCAGTGGCTCACGCCGGGGTTCATAGTGGCGCGCGCGGGGGTGTACTTCGCGGGATGGCTGGTGCTGGGGTGGCTATTCAACCGCTGGTCGGCGGACGAAGATCGCGGCGGCGTGGCGGCGGCGCGGCGCAAGTTGGGCAGGCTGGCGGGGCCGGGTCTGGTGTTCTGGGGCCTGGCGGTTTCGTTCCTCTCGATCGACTGGATTCTCTCGGTGAAGCCGGAGTGGTTCTCGACCATGTTCCCGCTGCTGACCATCGTGGGCCAGGCGTTGACGGCCATGGCGTTCCTGGTGGCGTTGCTGGTGCTGCTTTCGTTCCGCAAGCCCATGAGCGACGTGCTGACCCCGCGGCACCTGCACGACCTGGGGAAGTTCCTGTTGGCGCTGGTGATGGTGTGGGCGTACTTCTCGTTTTCGCAGTTCCTGATTATCTGGGCGGGCAACTTACCCGAGGAGATCCCCTGGTATGCGGTGCGGCTTAATCACGGGTGGGAGGCGGTAGCGCTGCTGCTGGTGATCGGGCACTTCGCGCTGCCGTTCGCGCTGCTGCTATCGCGCGACCTGAAGCGCAACTTCAAGCTGCTGGCGGGGATCGCGGGGTTCATCCTGCTGATGCGGCTGGTGGATTTGTACTGGCAAATCTCGCCTTACTTTCGATCCGGCGGTTTCGGAGTAAGTTGGCTGGACTTCACGGCTCCCGTGGGCCTGGTGGGAATCTGGCTGGCTTACTTCCTGACGCAACTGGAGAAGCGGCCGCTGATCGCTCCCAACGAGCCCGAACTGGAGGAGGTACTGGCGCATGGCCGTGAATGAGCGCGGTCCGCAACACGAAGAGTCCGATGTCGACGTTTGGGCGGTAGGGCGATTCGTGGTCGCGTTGGTGGCGGTGCTGGCCATCGCCATGGGGGCGCTGTTCGGTTTGTACCGCTATTTCGAAGCGGCCACGGGCGGTCCGAAGCCCGCCGCGTGGGAGCGCGTCAACCCCGGCAAGCGGCCGCCCGAACCGCGACTGGAAGAGACGCCGGTGGCGGACCTGCGAAAGATCCGCGAGGCGGAGGAGACGAAGTTGAACAGCTACGGGTGGATCGACCGGGAGCACGGCGTCGTGCGGATTCCCATTGCGCGCGCGATGGAGTTGCTGGCGCAGCGCGGACTGCCCGCGCGGCGCGAGGCGGGACCGGTGTCCGAAGCCGACGGAGTCAGCGTGCCGACGGAGAGCGGGTTGGGCGCGAAGATGCAGCCGGCGGGCGGGCCGCTGGCGGGAGAGCTGAAATGAAGATGGGGTGGCTAGGGGGCACGCTGTTAGCGCTCGCCGCGTTGCCGGCAATCGCGCAACCGGGGCAACCGGCGCCGGCACAGCCGTCGTATAGCATGCAGAGTTCCGATCTGAAGCCCGCGCTGCCGGGCGCGCTGCTGGGAGTGGGCATCGACCAGAAGTTGAACTACCAGGTTCCCCTCGACGTGACCGTGCGCGACGAAGCGGGGCGCGACGTGGCGCTGTCTACCTTCTTTCAGGCGAAGAAGCCGGTGATCCTGGCGCTGGTGTACTACCGCTGCCCGATGCTCTGCACGCAGATTCTGACGGGGCTGGTAAGTTCGCTCAAGGCGGTATCGTTTGTGCCAGGGCGGGATTTCGAAGTGGTTAGTATGAGCTTCGATCCGAAGGATATTTCCGAGTTAGCAGCGGCCAAGAAGGCCAATTACCTGCGGCGCTACGGACATCCCGAGACCGTGAACGGCTGGCACTTTCTAACCGGCGACGAGCGTAATATCAAGACGCTTACCGACGCGGTGGGCTTCCACTTCAAATACGACGCCGCGACCGACCAGTTCGCACACGCCAGCGCCGTACTCATTCTAACGCCAGAAGGCCGCATCTCGCGCTACTTTTACGGCGTGGAGTACGCGCCCCGCGATATTCGCCTGGGATTGGTGGAGGCGTCGGCGGGCAAGATAGGCAGCCCGGTGGACGAGGTGATGTTATTCTGCTACCACTACGACCCGGCTACCGGGAAGTACGGCGCCATCGCCATGGGCGGTCTGCGCTTCGCGGGCCTGGCATTCCTGCTGGTGTTGGGCGCATTTCTGTGGATGGCTTTCCGCAACGAGTCGCGCCGCCACAAACCCGCCGCTGGGAGAGCCGGGTAAACGAACATGGGCAACGTACCGCTATTTCCGGAACAAGCGTCGAACTTCGCGCCCGAAGTGGACCACCTGCTGTTCTTCCTGCTGGCGGTGGCGGCGTTCTTCACAGTGCTGATCTTCGGTGCGATCTTCTACTTCGCCATCCGCTACCGGCGCCGTTCCGCCGGGGAACTTCCGGAGGCGCAGCACGGCGCCATGACGCTAGAGATCCTGTGGACCGCCATCCCATTCGCCCTGACCATGGTGATGTTCGGCTGGGGCGCCAGCATTTACTTCCGCGAGGCGCGGCCACCCGATAACGCCCTGCAGGTTTACGGGGTGGGGAAGCAATGGATGTGGAAGATACAGCACATGGAGGGCAAGCGCGAGATCAACGAATTGCATATCCCGCTGGGCCGGCCGGTAAAGCTAACCATGACTTCCGAGGACGTGATCCACAATTTCTTCGTGCCGGCTTTCCGCACCAAGCAGGACGTGGTTCCGGGGAAGTACTCGACCACGTGGTTCCAAGCGACCAAGGCGGGTAAGTACCACTTATTCTGCGCGGCTTACTGCGGCACGCGGCACTCCGCTATGAACGGGTGGATCTACGTGATGGAGCCGAGGGACTACGCCAACTGGGTGCGGGGCGGCGAGTCGACCGGGTCGCTGGCTGACGACGGAGCCAAGCTATTCCAGGACCTCGCGTGCGCCAACTGCCACAAGGCGGACAACCACGGCCGCTGCCCGTCGCTGGTGGGGCTGTTCGGCTCGACCGTGAAACTCACCGGCGGCGGCACGGTGAAGGCGGACGAGGCCTATATACGCGAATCGATCCTGCAACCCAACGCCAAGATCGTGGCCGGGTACCCGCCGGCCATGCCAACGTTCCAGGGGCTGGTGACGGAGGAAGGCGTGTTGCAGTTGGTGGAGTACATCAAATCGCTCGGCCCCAGGCCGGCGGCGGCGGAGGGCGCGCACTAGACCATGACACCCGCGGCGGAAGTGGAACGGGAAACATACCTGAACGAGGGCTACGGACTAAAGTCCTGGCTGCTCACCAAAGACCACAAGCGCATTGGCCTGTTGTATCTCTTCACCATCACCTTCTTCTTCTTCCTGGGCGGGGCGATGGCCACCATCATCCGCATGGAGCTGATTACTCCGCAAGGCGGACTGGTGTCCTCGGAGACTTACAACCGGCTGTTCACCATGCACGGCGTGGCGATGATCTTCTTCTTTCTGATCCCATCGATACCCGCCGTGCTGGGCAATTTCTTTCTCCCTATGATGATCGGCGCGCGCGACCTGGCGTTCCCGCGCCTTAACCTGTTGAGCTGGTACCTGCTGGTGATCGGCGGGCTTTTCGCGTTGTTCGCCATGCTGGCGGGCGGCGTAGACACAGGCTGGACGTTCTATACGCCGTACAGCACGACTTACTCGAACTCCTGGGTGATCGCCACGGCGCTCGGCATTTTCGTAGCGGGCTTTTCCTCCATCCTCACCGGGCTGAACTTCATCGTCACGGTGCACCGCATGCGGGCGCCGGGCATGACGTGGTTCCGGTTGCCGCTGTTCGTGTGGGCGCATTACGCCACCGCGCTAATCCAGGTACTGGGAACGCCGGTGCTGGCGGTAACTATCATACTGCTGCTGTGCGAGCGGCTGCTGCACATCGGGATCTTCGACCCGGCCCTGGGCGGCGACCCGGTGCTTTTCCAGCACATGTTCTGGTTCTACTCGCACCCGGCGGTGTACATCATGGTGCTCCCGGCCATGGGAGTCATTAGCGAGCTGATTTCGACGTTTTCGCGCAAGCCCATTTTCGGATACAAGATTGTGGCGTTTTCGAGCGTGGCCATCGCGGTGCTCGGCTTTCTGGTCTGGGGCCACCACCTGTTCGTGAGCACGCAGTCGGTTTACGCCGGGATGGTGTTTTCGTTCCTGAGTTACTGCGTGGCGATTCCCTCGGCCATCAAAGTGTTCAACTGGACGGCCACCTTGTACAAAGGGTCCATTTCCTATGCCACCCCCATGCTGTATGCCTTCGGCTTCATCGGACTGTTCACCATTGGCGGGTTGACGGGGCTGTTCGTGGCATGCCTGGGGATAGACGTTCACGTCACGGACACTTACTTCGTAGTGGCGCACTTCCATTACATCATGGTCGGCGGCGCTATTATGGCTTACCTGGGCGGCCTGCACTTCTGGTGGCCGAAGATGAGTGGGCGGATGTACCCGGAGTTCTGGGCCAGGCTTTCGGCGGGAATCATCTTCCTGGGATTCAACCTGACCTTTTTCCCGCAGTTCATCCTGGGCTATCTGGGCATGCCGCGGCGCTACCACGTGTATCCGCCGGAGTTCCAGGTGCTGAACGTGATGTCCACGGCCGGCGCGTCGATCTTGGCCGTGGGTTACCTGATGCCCATGGTGTACTTCATCTGGTCGCTGCGGTACGGCAAGGTGGCGCCGGACAACCCGTGGGGTGCAACGGGACTGGAGTGGAAGACTGCCTCGCCGCCGCCGCCGCATAACTTCGACGAAACACCGGTGGTAACGAACGAGGCCTACGACTACAGCACGGTGAAGCAGGAGGTGACCAACCTTGGCTAGCCACGCTCGCACCGAAACGCTCGCGCTGCGCGAGCAATTCAATACCGAGGCGCAACAGAAGGACGCCTCCACGCTGGGGATGTGGATCTTCCTCATCACCGAGATCATGTTCTTCGGGGGCCTCTTCCTAGCCTATACGGTGTACCGCCGCTGGTACGCGGACATCTTCGCGGTCACCAGCAGCAGCCTCAACGTGTACATCGGCGCGGCCAACACGGTGGTGCTGTTGTGCAGTAGTCTGACGATGGTACTGGCAGTCCGCGCCGCGCAACTCGGCAGGCAAAAGGCGATCGTGATCTTCCTGGTCCTTACGCTGCTGCTGGGCGGGGTCTTCCTGGGCGTGAAGGCCTACGAATGGAACCAGAAGTACGTGGAGCATCACATACCGGGACCGGATTTCCATTTCGAGGGAGTTACACGGCAGGGCCCGGCCCAGTTATTCTTCTCGCTATACTTCGCCATGACGGGCCTGCACGCGCTGCACATGGTGATCGGCGCGGGGCTGCTGATCGTGCTCATCGCGCAGGCGGCCAAGGGTAAGTTCTCGGCGTCCTACATGACGCCGGTGGATGTGGTAGGCCTCTACTGGCACTTCGTAGATGTTATCTGGATTTTTCTTTTCCCGCTGCTGTACCTGATCGACCGGCACCTGGGGAGATAGTCATGACGGAGCATATCGATAGCACGCGGACGTACATCCTGGTCTTCCTGGCGCTGATCGGTCTGACGCTGTTGACCACGGCGGTGGCATTCGTCAATCTCGGGGACTTCAGCGTGGTAGCGGCGCTGGCTATCGCGGTGTGTAAGATGCTGCTGGTAGCGCTGTTCTTCATGCACGTGCGACATAGCACGCAACTCACCAAGCTGGTGCTGGCTGGGGCGCTGGTATGGCTGGGGATTCTGATCGTGCTGACGCTGACGGACTTCACCACACGCGGGCTGGCGGGGGTGCCGGGAAGGTAGCAGTCGACCGGGGGCGTAGATTATAATGCGTGTCAGCACAAGAGACGCATATGATCGACGCCAAACAAGCGGTTAACCTGGCCGTGAAGTACTTCACCGAGCTCAGCACGCAAGGTGGCATTGTGTTCGAGGAAGTCGAACTCGCGCAAAATGGGGGCAATGCACATTGGCGTGTCACTCTCAGCGTGCCAAGACCCGGATCGAGCGGCCTCGCCGCCGCAATGGGTGAAAGCGCGATACCTAGCCTTCTTCGGGACTACAAGGTCTTCGAGATCGACGCGGAGAGCGGCACGTTGGAATCGGTGAAGATCCGAAAACTCTGAAATGGCCGATGACAGCCATATAGGGGCCCTCATCCAGACGCATCGGCGCGCCGGCCTTTTGCTGGACGCCAATCTTCTCCTGCTCTTCCAGATTGGCCTTTTCGACGAAAGGGCGATCGGGACTTTTCCCCACACCAAACAGTACAGCGTCGAGGACTACCGCCTGTTGGCCAAGCTGATTGGCCGGTTCGCAGTTATGGTCACGACACCCAACATTCTGACGGAAGTCAGCAACCTGTCCGGAAAACTGGGTGAAGGGAACCTGCCCCGTTTCCGGGAAACGTTCAAAGGCACGATCACCGTCGTTGGGGAGGAGTACTGCGCGAGCCAGCATGTGGCGGCCAGTCCGGCGTTCGCGAAATTCGGGTTGACCGACGCGGGCATTGCATCCCTGGCTAGCGGGAGTTTACTGCCAACTCCAGGCGCATAACCCCGGCCCTCGATTAACGTATTGAAAAACCACGACTTGTGCGGACCCTCGCGCGCAACCTGCGTATTACCCTAGTCAAGGGCTGTTTGCTGCTTTCATGCTTCATGCCTATTGATCCAGGAAAGGAGGTGTCGTATAGTTGTATTACCCTATATGGCAAGCCTCATCGCGAAGAAGAAGGGCAACCAGCTCTACTACTACGTCGTCGAGTGCGCCCGCGTCGACGGCCAGCCCCGAATCGTCCATCAGACCTACCTCGGTTCCGCGGACAAGGTCGCCGCCTTGGTTCGCGACCACTCCGCTCCGGTACCTTTGTCCGCCACCATGCGGGATTTCGGCCTGCCCGGCGCCCTTTGGTTGGCTGCCCAACAAACCGGCGTCTTCGAACTGCTTCAGCAACTTTGGCCCCAGCCTCGTTCCGGGCCCTCGGCCGTCCACTACCTGCTCCTGGCCGCCATTCATCGCATCTGCCAGCCAGGCCCCAAGACCGAAGTTGCCGATTGGTACGACCGCTCGATCCTGCAGCCGCTCTGGGGCTTTGCCTCGGAACGATTCTCCTCCCAAGCCTTCTGGGATTGCTTCGACACCCTGGCCCCGGAGCGGCCATCCCAGGGAGCCTGCGACGAACTGGAGCAGGCTCAACTGCGTCTGGTTGGGTTATGGAAGCAGAAGCAGATCCTCAGCCGGCGCTTGCTGGGCTACGACACCACCAACTTCTACACCTACGTGGCCAGCACCAACACGCAGAACCATCTGGCGCAGCGGGGCCACAATAAGCAGGGCCGGCACAACTTGCGCCAGGTGGGACTCAGCTACGTGTTGGATGGCGAGCATGGCCTGAGTTTGTGTCACCACGTCTATGCCGGCGACATACCGGATGTGGAGGAGTTCTCGGTCTCGTTGGCGCGCATGTTGGACATGCTGGATCAAAATCGGATCGCACGGGACACGGTCACTCTGGTGTTTGACAAGGGCTCGGCGGCCTTGGCCAATACGGTGGAGTTGGAGCAGTCGCAAGTGGGATGGATCGCGGCGCTGCCTTGGAATCAGGCCCCCGAGGAGTTGCGCGAACGGCCGCTGGATCGGCTTCCCACCTGCAACAGCGATCAACCCGGCGTACATGCGGCGGGCGAAAAGACGCTGGTGCACGGCAAAGAGTACTTTTGCGTGGTGAAGTACTCGGCTTCCTTCGCGGGCGAACAGCTACAGAGTGTGACCACCGGCGTCAGCAAGGTCCTGCAATACCTGCGGCGTTTGTCCGTGGATCTGAGTAAGCCCAGGGCGCGTTGGACCGAAACCCAGATTCGCAACAAGATTCAGCGCTGGCTGTCGGCGCAATTCATGGCTGAGCTAATTCACTACCAACTGGAGTCGAAGAACGGGCAGTGGCATCTGCAATTCGATTTTGATCACGCCGCATGGCTGCGCCTGTTGGCCCACCGGTTGGGTCGAACGGTATTGCTCACCAACCGCGTGGACTGGAGCGCGGAGGAGATCGCCGCTGCCTACGCTGGCCAGCAACAAGTCGAGCAGGTATTTCGCGGTCTCAAAGATGGGGAGTGGCTGGGCTGGGGTCCCATGCATCACTGGACCGACAGCAAGATCCGGGTGCACGCGTTCTATTGCATGCTGGGCATCTCTCTGCTTCAATACGTGCACCACCAGGCACAGGCGGCATGGGCTGGCATCTCCACCGAGCAATTATTGCAGGAGTTGCGCCAAATCCAGGAATTCGTACTCCTCTACCCGCCGCAAGGCGAAAAGGGGCCGAACCGAATCGCCACTGTACTCTCCAAGCAGACTCTGCCGCAACTGGCACTGGCGAAAACGCTGGGCTTGGAACAACTCCGTATTACCCCGCGTGGGTAATACGCGGGCCTGCTCGTAACCCGTTCCGGAAACAACTGCTTATACCTTTGTTCCGGCCATTCCCAGTAAACTCCCGCTAGCGAGAACGATTACCTGGTCCTCACCGACGATCTGCCGCTGGCGCAGTGGTTGGGCTCGAAGGGATTCGCCGTCTTGAACTTCAATCACATCCGCTGGTATTCGTGGAGCGCGTAACGCCGACCGCCCCGCCCTTACTTCCCCCCCGCCATCACCAGCAGCACCGTAATCCCCGCGAACACCGCCACGGTGAACCCCACCACCATCCACACCTGCTCCCTGGTAAGTCCCAGCATCCCCGGCGGCGGAGTGGCCGCCCGCTCCACCGCGGCAGCCTGACGGCGCGCCAGTGCCTCCTCGGCTGCGGCACGGGCTCGGGGGTCGTACACTTCCTGCGGCAATATGCTGGGTATGGCTCGTAACTTGGACTTGCGGTCGATGTAGCCGTAGGTCTCTTTCGCCGTGTTGAGGGGCAGCATCGAGCCCAGGTCCTCGAACATGACGAATAACTCGCCGGGCTTCAGCGTGGCGATAACCATCGAGCCGGGCCAATTGGTTTCGTAAACCGGAACCTCCTCGGTGGCGACTATGCGGCACACCTTCCCCACGGTATTGCCTTGGCGGATGGCGGTGAAATCGTCTTGCGCTACCTGAACCAGGTTGTCCTCGCCTTTGTTCTCGCGGCCCCCCGAGAACCGCTTGCCGGTTTCGATGGCGCCCTTCAAACCGCTGAAGCGGGCCTCTCCGTAGACATCCACCAATCGCTGAATCCGCCTGGCGGGCGACGGGTGCGTGGGCTTGAATGCGCGGCTGAGCCAGCCTCCGGTGGCGCTCGCGCCGGCCACGCAGGAATGCTGAAACGCGGGGTTGGAATCGCACAGCCCGGTCGTGGCGCCACCGATTTTGGCGAGCGCCGACACCAGAGCCTCGGGATTGCCCGTCAAGGCGGCGGCGTCGGAATCGGCCATGAACTCGCGGTCGTGCGACACAAACGCGCGGATCATGTGGCCGATGATCGGCGCCACGAAGAAGACGTAGAGCAGAAGAGGCAGGACCACCAAGCCGACGGCCCCAACCAGGAGGGCGCGGCGCAGTCCCCAGCGCCCCACCATGTCAATGAGCGAGACATCGCCCGTAGTTACGGTTCCCTCGGGGGCCGTCCACTTCTGGCGTAGCGAGGACAAGGGAAGCCTGATGAACAACGTGACCGACGCCATCAGGGCGTTCAGGCGGATGTCCTGGTTGCCGATGTGGGAAATCTCGTGCGCCAGCATGGCTTCCAGTTCCCGCGGGTCGAGCAGCGCGATGGCGCCGCGCGTCACGGCGAGCATGGCGTGGTGCGCATCCGTCGCCGCGGCCAGCGTATAGGGCACGCTGGAGTCGATCATGTACAGTTTCGGCGGCAGCAGACGTACCCTGGCGCAAAGAGCTTCCAGCATCCCGGTGACTTCGGCGTCGGCGGTCTCGGCGGGCATGGCTCCCATGTGAGCCAGCAGCCTGACCGTGGGCTTGGAACTCGTGCCCCAGAAGAACAAACCCAGGAGGGCGGCCAGAGCGCCGGCCATCGCAGGGGAAATCTTGAACAACAGGGACCGGTCGGCCGCTTTGCTCGCGGCCAGTTCCGAGCGCATCCTGGCGAGTTCCCGATTCCGCTCAGCGATAAGCGCACCGTAGTAGGCCAAGCGCTCGCTGGCGTAGGAGTCCGCCAGCAAGTCCGGCTCATCCTCGCGGGCCAGGCGGTTCAGGCGGGCCATGGCGCGTTCCTCGAGGCGCACCTGGTTGGCCAGGCGGCTGGTCTGGGTGCCCGCGAAGTGGGCCACCAGTTCCGCCAGGGCGAATCCCCCGGCCAGCACAATCGGCGCTACCGCGGCCACCAGAAGAACGGCCGCCATTGCATACGCGGTGCGGTTGCGGCCGATCCGGCTGAATTCGAACGTGGGCTGCGCGGCGGTTTGCACGGCTGTCATCTCCCGGCCATCCCCAAGAGCGTAGGACCACAGGCCCGCTATCGAGATGGGTTCCCGCCAGTGTAACCCAACTTACATTGCGCGCGCCCGCCGAGTCTTGTCTCATACGAGATGAGCCTGGAGAGGGGGCGTGTTTCTCATACAAGATGAGCCTGGAGGGGCGATGGCGGATGCTGGGAGTTGACCATCAACGTGCAGACCAAAGAGCGAATGAGCCTGGACGAGATCCGGGCGTTTCTGGAGGCCAGCAATGAGCTGGGATTCAAGGGGTGGAAGCGGGAGGAGGTGTACGGCTGGGTCAATCAAACGCTGCGGCAGCAAGGCTACCAGAGATTGAAGCGAAGCGGCCGAGGGTTGGTACGGAGGTACGTACAGAAGATGACCGGGCTGAGCCGTGCGCAGACGACGCGGCTGATCGCGATGTACCTGCGGGGGGAAGAGGTGAAAGCCCAGCCATACCGGCGGCATCGCTTCGCGCAGCGCTACACGCGGGCTGACATCGCGCTGCTGGTGAAGGTGGACGAAGCCCACGGGACATTGAGTGGGCCGGCGACCCGAAAGCTTCTCGAGCGGGCCTGCCACGACTTCGGCGACACGCACTACCAGCGGTTGGCCGGGATCTCGGTGGCGCACCTGTACCGGCTGCGAGACAGCCGCCTGTACCGGGAACGGGCCATCGCCTATCAGGCGACACGGCCGACGCCGGTGTCGATCGGGGAGCGGCGCCGGCCCGAGCCCAACGGCCGGCCTGGATACCTGCGGGTGGATACAGTGCACCAGGGAGATCTGGAGGGTATCAAAGGCGTGTATCACATCAACGCGGTGGATGAAGTCACGCAATGGCAGGTGCTCGGTGCGGCGGTACAGATCAGCGAAGCCTACCTAATGCCGGTGTTAGAAGCGATCCTGGAGCAGTTTCCGTTCCGCATCCGCGGGTTTCACTCCGACAATGGAAGCGAGTACGTCAACCACCCGCTGGCCAGGCTTTTGAACAAACTGCTGATCGAGCAGACGAAATCGCGGCCGCGGCACTCCAACGACAACGGACTGGTGGAGGCGAAGAATGGAGCCGTGGTGAGGAAGCACATGGGCTACACGCACATTGCCGCGCCCCATGCGGCGGCGATCGGGACTTTTTACGAAGAACACTTCAACCCGTATCTGAACTATCACCGGCCCTGCGGCGTGCCCGAGCAGGTGGTGGACAAGAAAGGCAAGACCAAGGTTGTATACCGGTGGTATGCAACGCCGTGGGAGATCCTACGGCAACTGCCTGATTTGGCCCGGCACCTCAAGCGGGGAGTGACCGTAGCAGAGATGGAGCGGCAGGCCCGAGTTCGCACTGACATGCAAGCCGCCGAGGAGATGCAGAAGGCCAAGCAGAAGTTGTTTGCGAGTTTCCAGCAGCGGAGGATCGCATGAGGTGCGGGAACTGTTTGATGCCGCGCGCCAAAAGCGCGCGCGGAAAGGTGCGCGGGGCGCTGCCCCGGAGCCCCGCCAGGGGGGATGCCCCCCTGAGACCCCCCGCCCGCTTTCCCTGCGCTGTCATGTTCCGGAACGGTCCTCGCCGGCAAGGGTGCGCTCCGGAAAATCTTTTCAACCGCAGAAAAGATTTTCCTCCGCCGCGCACAAACCGCGCGCCCTGGCCGGCTGCGGGCCGTTCCGAAGATCTCCCAATGATAAGGGAAAGCGGGCAAGTGCAAAGTCAAAACCAGTTCGCGTTTGCAGGCCTGCTGGGCCTCCCGTTGGTCGGCCCCGAGTTCGTGCAAACACTTCGCGAAAGGAGGCCCGGCGCCCGTCGTTTCGTAGCCCGTCTCCAGGCTCATTCTTGGATGAGAATATGCTCGCGGGTGGGGCCGCACTCCCGGTATACACTGAGGATTGATGACGTTCCGCCACGCGATATGCAACGAGGCGTTCGAAGGGCGGCCGTTTGCCGAATCCTGCCGGGCCATCCGTGCGGCGGGATACTCGGGCATCGAAATCGCCCCCTTCACGCTGTCGGCCGAGCCGCGGGAGATCTCCGCGGCCGCGCGGCGCGAATACCGCGACGTCATCGCGTCCGAAGGACTGGCCTTCGCCGGCCTGCACTGGCTGATGGTGTCGCCTGAGGGACTGCACCTCACGGCGCCGGACGCGGCCCTGCGGGAGCGCAGTTGGGGGCACATTCGAGATTTGGCGGACCTGTGCGCGGACCTCGGCCCTGGCGGCGTCATGGTGCTGGGCTCGCCGCGGCAACGCTGCTCGACGGGCGGCCTGGCACCGCAGGAAGCCACGCGCCACCTGGCGGACGGCCTGCGCGCAACCGCGCCCCACGCCACCTCTCGCGGCGTGACCATGCTGCTGGAGGCGCTGCCGGCCAATCAGTGCGACGTGGTGCGGACGCTGGCGGAGGCGGTGAGTCTGGTGCGCGAGATATCGAGCCCGGCCGTAGCCACCATGTTCGACGTGCACAACGCCGTCGACGAAGCCGAGCCTCACGCCGCGCTGGTGGAGCGGTACTTCGAGTTCATCCGCCACGTACACGTCAACGAGCTGGACGGGCGGCATTGCGGTACTGCGGACTACGACTTCAAACCCCTGCTGGCGGCCCTGGCGCGGCTTGGCTACGCGGGGTGGATTTCGCTCGAAGCGTTCGATTTCTCGCCCGGCGCGGAACGTCTGGCACGGGAATCGCTGCGCCATTTGGAACGGGAGATTGCGAGGATATCGTCATGAGTCATTGCGTAGTTACGGGTGGGGCGGGCTTTATTGGATCGGCCATCGTGCGGGCACTCCTGAGGGAAGGCGCGCGGGTGCTGGTGATCGACAACTTGCTGACCGGCAGCGAGAGCAATCTGGAAGCGGTGCGCAAATCGATCGAGTTCGCGCGCGCCGACATCCGGAACTATGAAGAGATCGCGCCTTTGCTGCGCGGGGCCGCGGTGGTGTTCCACGAAGCCGCGATTCCCTCGGTGCCGCGGTCCATCGACGACCCGGTGCCGTCGCATCAGGTCAATATCGACGGCACCTTTAACGTGCTGCGGGCGGCGCGCGAGGGCGGAGTCGGAAGAGTGGTGTATGCCGCGTCGTCGTCGGCCTATGGAGATACCGAGGTGCTGCCCAAGGTGGAGAGCATGACGCCCCGGCCTAAGTCGCCCTATGCGCTGCAGAAGTTGACGGGGGAGAGTTACTGCACGGTCTTTTCGCAGGTCTTCGGCCTGGAGACGGTGGCGCTGCGGTATTTCAACGTGTATGGGCCGCGGCAGGATCCGTCGAGCCAGTACTCGGGCGTGCTCTCGCTATTCATGCGCGCCGCCATTGAGGGGCGCGCGCCCACCATTTTCGGCGACGGAGAACAGTCCCGCGACTTCACCTACGTCGAAGACGTGGCAGAGTTGAACCTGCGGGCAGCGCGGGCCCCGAACGTTTCGGGCCAGGTGATCAACGGCGGCAACGGCGGACGCATAACACTGAACCAGGCCTGGGCCTTGGTGCAGCGGCTGGCGGGCGTGGATTTGCCGGCGAACTATGGGCCCCCGCGTGCCGGGGATGTGCGCGATTCGCAGGCCGACACCACGCTGGCAGTGCGATGCCTAGGGTATTCCCCTCGGTTCTCCTTCGAGGAAGGGATGCGGCAGACCCTCGATTGGTATCGATCCGCACAATTCTAGGCACCCTAGCACCGAATAGCGGAACAAGGGATTACTCCCCAGATCACCTTGAGGGGCATTCCAATTTCCTCGCACCACAGCGCAACTTCAGAACGAATCGAGTGTTTCTCCGTTATTAGACATTGAGAGATTCGGATCAGGTGTTTCCTGGAGTCCCGGGCGGAGCTACGCCATGCAGCGAAGCTGGTTGTAAGTTGAAGAACTGAAGCGTACCATTGTGGAGTGAATGGGGATCCACTGCGGAACTCCGGCTATGTCAAAACGAGTTGTAGTTTCGGCATGTTACGGTCGCCCCTGTCATATCACTGGAACTTTCCCCAATCCCAGCCGAACAGGGTATAGGGATGCTCTCCTCCAGATGGGGAGTTTGATGTGCGCCAACCCACCATGTGGTGTGCGTGACGCGCTGGAACGACGTATTGTCTCTTGATGGCCCGGGGTGCGCAACATATGGCGCGCCGGGCCGCATGAATATCGGACATGGAGGGTTTCGACTATGAATCGTAGACAAGTAATGATGCTTCCAGGTGTGGCCCTCGTAGCACACCAGGCATCCGCACAGGTGGCGCAGGCTTCCGGGGCACGTCCTGGGGCGGCATCGCGGCGCGTATCGCACAAGATATTGCTCAAGTACGACCGGCCTAAGGCGTTGTCTAAAATCCCAAAGACCGAAGCCAAAGTCGCCAAATATCTTTACTCTCTGAACGCTCTGCTGGTGCTTAACTCCACTCAGCAGCAGCAGGCCTCTTCGATCTTCTCGGCCGCATCGGCAATCGTGGCGGGTATTCGGAGCAACACCAAGGCAGCGCGGCAGAGCTTGGCCACGGCCATAAAGAACAACGACACGGCCGGGATCAGCCAACTTTCGATTACCCTGGGCAACCTGCATGCGCAGCAGATCGCGGCCGGTTCGAATGCCAACGCGGCGTTTTTCCAGATTCTGACCGCCGATCAGCAGAGTAAGCTGACGTTCTTTCAGAGCTAAGCCGGGCGTCGAGGAAACTCTGCCGGGATGGCCGATCATGCCTGAGGACACATTTCCGGGAGTGCGTTCCCGGGGAGGGATAGTTTGCCTGTTGGCCGCGGCTGTTTTGGTGGCCTGTCCGGCGGCGTTTGCGCAGGTACAAGCCAACCCGTTCTTCGACGATTCCGCCGTTCACGTGATTAACCTGACCATGGCCCCCGCGGATTGGGCGGCTCTGCAACAGAACTATCTGTTGGATACCTACTATCCCGCAACATTCGTCTGGAACGGGATTAGCGAGAGCATCGGCATACGCTCGCGCGGAAAGGGCAGCAGGAGCCCGGTAAAGCCGAACTTCGACCTGAACTTCGCCTACTACCAAAAGGCGCAGACATTACTTGGCCTGCCCTTTGTCACTCTCAAGGCCAATAACGAGGACCCATCCAACCTGCGCGAGTGGGTTTCCATGAAGCTGTTTCGCAAGATGGGGATACCGGCTCCTCGTGAAGCGCCCGCGCAAGTGCTCCTAAACGGCCAGATACTGGGCTTCTACTACATCGTCGAACATATAGATGCGACCTTTCTACAGCGGAACTTCGGAGACTCAGCCGGGTATTTGTACGACTGGCAATCGCCGGAGGGAGGGCCATCCTACGACTTTCAAAACCTGGGGACCGACCCCAACCTATACGCTCAATTCCTCGACCTGAAGAGCAGCCAGCCCGCGCCAGACCTGCAGACATTCGCCGACCTGGTACAAATCATCAATCAGCCGGCGAGCGCCTCCTTCACCGACGCAGCATTCATCTCGGCTGTCTCTAACTACGTAGATCCCAAGCAGTTCCTAACATACGGGGCCACCGAGCAGGTGCTTTCCGGCTCCGATAGCCTGATAGGCGGCCAGCAGGGAATGAACAACTTCGACCTCTATCAGTTCACGGGAACCACCCAGTACTATTTCATCCCCTGGGACAAGGACCTGACCTTTACGGACGCAGCCAGGGATCTCTTCTTCGGGATCTCCATCGGTCCAAACATCAACCTCTTGGCGGCGCGTCTCGCCGGTATTCCGCAGTACCTTCAGGTTTACTTGAACGCCGCGGTGCGGGCGGCGAACCTGATGGGCGCGACCGGCGGATGGGCGGATCTGGAACTCAACCGCGAGTACGACGTGATTCACGCCGCCGCTCTCAACGATCCCAACCGGCCGTGTTTCGGAGACATGCTCACCATCTGCGGCAATCCGGATTTCGAAGCCGGCGTCGAAGGGCTCCACCAAATCCTCGTGACCAGGTCGAGTTTCGTACTCTCCGAGGCCGTAGGCGCAGGGTGGCAACCTTCCACAGCCGGCCCCCAACTCACCGGCTCTGGCATCACCGCTCTGGGCGGCGCTCGGGAACTATCTCCGGGCGGCGTGTCCTACGTTCAGGGAAAGAGCCTGGCTGTATCGGCTCAGGCCACCTTTTCGCCCATGCCGCGGGTGCTTGGCAACGCCTACGTCGCAGTCGATGGCGTGCGCGCCCCACTGTTCAACACCGCGGACAGCATCGTTGAGTTTCAACTGCCGGGGGACCTACCGGTGGGAATCTCATCCATCGTGGTTTCCTTCAATGGTGACATGAGCCAGACATTCGATATGGACGTGCAAGCGTCCACGCCCGCTATTCTGGCCGCCGTGAAAGCCGATGGCTCACCCCTGACCGCGGCCGGCGCCGCTCCCGGCCAGAACATCACGCTATACGCAACGGGACTGGGCGCAGTGAACGGCAATCTGCCAATTGGCGCGGCCGAACCCTTCGCTCCGGCTCTTACAACCACAGCGTTGCCTGTGGTCACCTTTGGTGACGTTTCGCTGACGGTCACCTTCGCCGGGCTATCGCCGGGGTTCGTGGGCCTGTATCAGGTGAACGCCACGATCCCATCCGCGTCGGGAAATGCAGCCGTCTCCGGGGTGATCGTTCTCACCATCGACGGGCAGGCGGCAGGCTGGCGACCGCAGTAGCGGAAAAGACGCAGGATCGACGTGGGGCCGGGGTGCCAGACGATGCCGTCTCGGTACCCCCCTAGTACCGCAGGGGGATTGTCCCCATATGTACGAAGTGATACCATCCAGGTGAATGAGGGCTTGTTTTACCTCGGAAGTCCTACTGCTCGTCCCTAGACCTCATTTCTCTCCCGTCTACCAATTCTCAAGGACCTCCCCTATATCCTTGCGCCACAGGTACATCCCGTACCTTCCCGGGATCCGCATCAACGGAAGAACCGCGGGCGAAGAGCGATATCCCGATCCGTGTGGCCCAACACCACTAGACTGCTGTGTTAGGGAATGGGAGTCCGTGTATGCTTTCGGATGAAGAGAAGCGCCCCAACCGGATCACCCGCCGCGGGTTCATGTTGGCATCGGCAGGCGCCGTGGGCTTGGCAACCGGCAAGAGAGCCCTCGCCGCACGTACCGCTCCCTGGAGTGTGGTGGTGGTCCCCGATCCGCAATACCAAGCCGCAGCCGCGGTTTGTCCCACGCAATCTGGCGGCTACGACAGGCTGATCGATTGGATCGTCGCGAACCGGAACTTGTGCGTGGATGGCGTGCCGCTCGGCATCAAGGCGGCCCTAAGCGTGGGTGATTGCGTGAACAGCGCCTCGCCCACGTATTGTGACGAGGCCCTGGTGGCGGCCAAGGCCTGGAGCCGCTTGGACGAAGCCGGCATCCACAGGCATATGGTTCCCGGCAATCACGATTGGGTGAACGGCGGCGCTTTTGGTTTCGAGCGCAATGATGCGCAACTGGATGCCTTGTGGACCGGGAACAATCCTTTCAGCGCCACCACACGGGCTTCGGCGCTAAGCTCGGGCATCCGTCTGGCTGGTTCCCAAGACATGGCCCACTGGGGCGGATCGTACAGTTCCGCGGGTTCGAACACCTACTCGACCATGAACGTCGGGGACCGGCGAATCCTCATGATCGGGTTGGAGTTTTTTCCCAGGTCGGAAGTCTTGAATTGGGCCAGGAAGGTTCACGACGCGCATCCTAACCACGAATGCTGGATAACCACGCACTCCTACCTTTCGGACCAGCCAAACACCTCCGGGAATCCGGACGCCCCGAATAACCGGGTGTCCCGAGGGACCCTCGGCCTCGACAACTGCTGGGGACCGGACGCCTACGCGCTGGGCGCCGCGCCGGCCTCTAACAGCGGCGACGAGATGTGGAACGGGAGCGACCCGTCCTGGGCGGGAGGATTGAGATCCTTCACCAATCTCACCGCAGTTTTCTCCGGCCACTGGATTGACCCGTTGCAGGACGGCGGGTGGTACTGGCAGTGCAACCATCCCCAATCCTCTTCCGCGCGGGGGCAGAGAGTGTTGGAGTTGTTTGCGAATTGGCAGCAACTGGACTGCTCCACGCACTGCGGCGCGGACCCCTCCGATGCCGGCGCCGACTCCGGCCACTTGATGATTCTGCGCTTCCGCGAGGACCTGACTCCGCGCACAGTCGAAGCCTTCGCGATTTCGACCAATTCCGGCAAGTGGTATGGCCCAAAAGGGACCGTCCCATCGGTGGGTCCGGTTCAGCTCTTCAGCATGAACGCTTCCGGCATATCGCCGTCGGATCGCATCCGCCAGGAAATCGCAGTCGGGTAAGCGCGGCGGCCTGGGTCAAACCGCTTGCGCTAGCCGCCGAGCGGACTACTGCCGGATCCACTGCGACTGCGCGGGCGTCTCGGGAACCGCCAGTCCCCTCACGCAACTGATCGCCTCAACAGCCTCGGCGGGCGGGAAACCGCAGACCCCCCAGCACTCCAGCCGCAACCGGCCCAGCGCGCCCGATACTCTGCCGGCAGTGAACCGCAATTGTTCTGCCCAATTCAAGCTCATCGCGGATGTCTATTAGGAGGACGAGCGCGTCCCGCGTCGAAGCAGGCACGCCTCGGTCGGGAATCGGGTACGAAATGAAACGGATTCGCTTGACTTCAGCGGCTTGGGCTTCACCGTCCAAGCCTAGCTGACCGGCCTCATCCTCTTCAAGAAGAGAAACGACTACGTCGATGCCAGCACGCCGCCAACCGGCCGCTTCATCTTCCAGCCAGTCTCCACCCCGAGGGCGTGCCATGATTGCCAACCGGCCAACCCAAGGGCCGGGCACCGGGAGTAGGTTAGGGTTCATCCTCTCCCTCCATCTTCTCTGGCCAGCCACTCCGCTCGCGGTTCCGTGGTGGGGGCTGGGGTGCCAGCACCGGCCCGGCTGCCGGCCCCCAGTCGCCGTTCGATCTCGTCCATGAACTCCCCTTCACGGTCGATCTCCATAGCTACCTTCAGCCAGTAGAGTGGCAGTGGTTCAAGTAGTCCCGCCCCTCCCTCGCACAGATTCACGGCGTCCTTCTCCGTGGTCACCATGGCCGTCGCCTGTCGTGCGGCGAACTGGTGCGCGAGGCGGCGCAACTCGGCGGGACGGTAGCGATGGTGGTCGTCGAAATCCACCCAATCGGCCACCTCGATCCCCATGGCGCACAACGTGCGGCGGAACGATTGCGGATTGCCCAGGCCGCAGAATACCGCGGCGCGGCCGAAGGGCGGCGATGCCACGGGGTGGGTCTGTCCCGTCGCCTGCTCCACCCAGGCGCGCGGCTTCACCGATGCGCGGAAAACCGGCGCCCTCGGGTTCCACTGGCGCAGGGAGCGCTCCATGGCGTCGCCCAGATCGGAGAAACGGTCGCGAGTGACGAGGATGATATCGGCGCGCGCCAGATTCGCGGGCGGTTCGCGCAGACGGCCGAGAGGGAATACCGCACCGCCGGCCAGCGGATCGAGCGCGTCCAGCAGCACGATGTCAACGTCGCGCGCCAGCAGCAGGTGCTGGAATCCGTCGTCCAGCAGCATGGTGTCAACCCCAAACTCGCGACGTAGCATCATGCCCGTCTCCCAGCGGGCGGCGCCGATGCCCACCGGAGCAAGGCGCGAGCGGATGAAAATTTGCGGTTCGTCGCCGGATTGCACCGCGCTCACATCGGCGCCGGGGGCCAGCACCAGACGGGCTTCCGGGGTGCCGCGCTTGTAGCCGCGCGTGAGGATGCCCGGTTTGTGGCCGCGCGCGATCAGCAACTCGGCCAGGCGCAGCACGCAGGGGGTTTTACCCGTACCGCCCATGGCCAGGTTGCCAACGCTGATCACCGGACAATCCAAAGCGCGCTGGGCGCGAAGCTGCCGCTCGGCGCGCCGGCGGCCGCCCCACTCCCACAGGCGCGAAAGAGCTCCCCCGAGCACCAGCCACGGCCATACCGGCAGGTAGCGGGGCAAGTGGCAGCGGTGCAACTCCCGAATCGCCTCGGCGGCGCGGGCGCTGGCACCGCGGCTGGCCTCGGCCACCGCCAATCCGCGGCGGCCAATTTCCGAAGCCCGCACCGTGTCGTCCAACAATTGTCCCACGGCCTCCGCCAACCCCGCCGCCTCCGCGATCTCCACACACGCCGCCGCAGAGCGGAACTGATCGGCGATGGCCTGGAAATTCTCCATGTGGGGACCCATCACCACGGGCTTGCCGAACAGAGCCGGTTCGAGTATATTGTGGCCGCCGCGCTGGGCCAGCGTTCCGCCCATGAACACAACGTCGGCCACGGAGAACAGTCCGCTCAACTCGCCGATGCTGTCCAGCAGCAGGGAGCAGGGAGTGGATACCGTGGTGGCGTCATCCAACTGCGAGCGCCGCACCGCGCCCACGCCCGCGGCTTCCAGCTTGCGGGCCACGGCGTCGAAGCGGTCGGGCTTGCGCGGAGCCAGGAAGAGCATCAGGCCGGGATGGCGCTGCGCCAGTGTCTGGAAGGCGGCGATGACTGCGTCATCCTCGTCGGGGTCGCCGGGAGAGGCGGGCGGCATGGTGCTGGCGGCCACCCACACCTCGGCTGGCTTCACGCGGCCCAGCAGAGCCAGCACCGGCGACCCAGGCTCGGCCGCACGGGCAACGAAATCGTTCTTGAAATTCCCGTTGACCACGGTGCGCCCCGTTACCGCGCCGATTTCAAGGAAGCGCTGGCGAATGCCTTCGGTCTGCGGCAGCACGGCGTCCACTGCCGGCAGCACGGCGCGGAATAGCGCGGCGATGCGGCGGTACCGGCGAAAGGCGCGGTCGGATATCCGCCCATTCACCAGCGCCAGCCCGGCGCCCGTGCGCTTCACCTCGCGGAACAGGTTGGGCCAGATCTCCGTCTCAGCCACCACTACCACCGAGGGACGCAGCGTCCGCAGCACGCGGCGCACCGGCCCTACGTAGTCCAGCGGCGCGTAGAAGACGCCATCGGCCACGCCGCGCAGTTTCTCGCGGGCGATGGCGCGCCCCGCCAGCGTGGTGGTGGACACGAAGATCGGGCTTCGCGGGCATAGCCGCCGCATATGGCCGATGAACTCCAGCGAAGACAGCACCTCGCCAACGGAAACTGCGTGCAACCAGATGGCGCCGGGACCGGTCTGTCTAAAGGAGGATGGCAGAAACCCGAGGCGTTGCGCCAGCGAGGGCCAATACGCGCGGTTCTTCAGACCGCGCCAGAGGAAATAGAATAGGACGAAGGGTAGCGCCAGCCACTGCAGAAGCCGGTAGAGGAAATAGATGCCTTTTATTTTCAAACGTTTGGCTCTTTTTATGAGTATAGCCGCGGCGTTTGCCGCGGACAAGGCGGCCTTCCAGGCGCCGGAGGCGGCCGCCATGCCGCACCATCAGACCACGGCCGGGCTCACCATCGGCGTCGAGGCCTATGACTCCGGACCCAAGGTGCATCAGGCGTTTGGCAAGCTCTCGCCGGGCGACTACGGCATTCTGCCAGTGCTGGTGGTGATGCGCAACGATGGCGCCAAGACAGTCCAGTTGCGCGACCTGCGCGTGGAATACGTGGGGCCTAAGGGCGACCGCGTGGTGGCCACGCCGGCCAACGAAGTGCGCTACGCCGTGGGACCCGATCCCCTAGCCGGCCAGCGCCGCGCGGGGCCCATTCCAATCAGGAAGAAGAACCCCCTGGATGTTTGGGAGATTCCGGGCCACGCGTTCACCGCGCTGATGTTGCCGCCGGGCAACACGGCCAGCGGGTTCTTCTATTTCAACGCGGAGTCGAAGCTTGGGGCGACGATTTATTTCAGTGGACTCAGCGAAGCCGGAAGCGGCCGCCAGTTGGTGTATTTCGAGGTTCCGCTGGATTAGGGTCTCGGCCGCGGGATTTGCTGCCTGCCTCGGGCCGCTCGCTCACGCTCACGGTTCCGTGCACCCAGCCCCGGAGCCGTGAGCGTGAGCGAGCGGCCCGAGGCAGAGGGAGTTCCGCGGGTTGAGCGGCCAGTGTCCGTCCCTTTCGCCGGCCTTCCCGCTTGCGTATAGAATGGAATGTCGGGGCCGCGTCCCGAGGGAGAGCTTTGCATGCGCTATTGGAGCAACTATCCAACCGGCCTCGTGCGTTTGGCCCTGGCTGGGTTGATCTTCGGGCTGGCCGCGGCGCCCGTTGCCAACGCTCAGCAGGCCCACGCCGCCACCTTCGGCGACGTCATCCAATTGGCGGCGGGCACGCCTTCCGATATCGTGCTCGACGAATCGCGGCACCTGCTGTATCTCGTCAGCAACACCAGCAACCAAGTCAACATCCTGGACTACACCTCGAACCGCATCGTCGGCTCCATCGGCGTCGGCTCGACGCCCCTGGCGGGCGCCATGAGCATGGACGCCAAGTGGCTGTATGTTACCTCGGCCGGAACCTCGGCCATGGTGCAGATCGACCTTAGCTCGCAGCGGGTGAACCAGACCGTGCTGCTGCCATCGGCGCCGCAGGGCGTGGAGGTGGGATCCGACGGGCGGGTGCTGATCAGCATGAACGGTACAGGCGTGGTGAGTGGCGTGCCTCAAGGAACGCTGGCGCTCTTCGACCCGTCTCAGACCGGCTCCGCGCAACTGCAAACGGTGGCCGTCCCCGAACTGCCCGCCATGCCGGCGCCGATTCCCGCGCCCACGCTGCCCCGGCCCATCACCACCTTCGCCAGCAAACTGCTGCGCACTCCCGACGGCAGCTACATCGTCGGCGTGATCACCCCCACATCTTCCACAACCTACCTTTTCGTCTACGAAGTTTCCTCGGGCACCGTATTGCGCGACCGCACCGTTTCGGGCGCATCCTCGGTGCTCTCCATGGCGCCGGACGGATCGAAGTTCATGTCCGGGATGAGCCTGTTCGACATCTCCACCCTGGGCGTGATCGCCGTCGAAAACAACGCCAACGCGCCGTTTGCTTTCACCAGCGCCTTGAACACGCAGCAGAACGTGGGCGGCAGCATCTTCGCCCCGGACGGCTCGGCGCTTTATGCCGCCTTCAACACCGCGCCGGTGACCACCCCGCCGGCCGCGCCGCAGGCTTCCACCCTGCTGGTGAACGATCCCGCCAACCTGGGAATCCGCCTGGGGATCAACCTGCCGGAGAGCGTCGTCGCCAAGATCGTAATGACCAAGGACGGTTCGCAGGCGTGGGGTCAGTCCGATTCCGGCCTGCTGCACCTGCCTCTCGGCAACCTGTACACCTACCCCATACTGGCGCCCACCACCAACACCGTGTTCCTGTCGATGGACGATTGCCACCGCGGTCTCGCCCAGGCCACATTGCAGATCAACAACGCCGGCAAGGGGAAGCTGTCCTACTCCGTCGCCGCCACCAATAACGCGGCGCTGATCTACCAGCAGTCCAGCGGCCTGGCGCCGTCCACCATCACGTTCACCATGGAACCGGGACGCACCGGCATCACGCGCCAGGCGGGCACCAACATCTGGTCGGGCGGCACGGGCGTAACATCCGTATCGGGCACGCCGTTTACGGTGACGCTCACTTCGGCCGACGCCATCAACCTGCCCCCGGTCATCCGCGTGTACATGAATTACCGGCAACCGGACCAGCGCGGCGTAATATTTCCGCTGCCCACCACGCCCAATCTCAACGCTGGCGGAGCCGACACCACGCTGCCCGCAACCACCGGCAATGAAGGACTTCAGGACCTTGTTCTGGACGAGTCGCGCGGCCGGTTGTACATCGCCAATTCGGGCTTCAACCGCATCGAAATCTTCGACACCCAGGCGCAGCAGTTTCTGAACCCGATTCCAGCCGGGCAGTTTCCGCACCAACTGGCTATGGCAAGCGACGGCAACACTTTGTATGTCGGGAACATTGGCGGCGAATCCATCGCCATGGTGGACCTGAACCTGCAGCAGGTGGTGGGCGCCGTGGCCTTCCCGCCCACGCCGCGCAACGGCACCTCGGCGGTGATCTATCCGCGGGCCCTGGCGATGGGGCTGTTCGGGCTGCAATTCGAAATGTCCAACGGCTCGTCGTGGGAGGTGGTCAACAACATCGCGCTTCCCCGCCCCACCAGCACCGTGATCCCCACCCCTCTGGCGGGCCTGCCGAATCTCGGGATGATCTCGACCGCGGCCGGCGATTTCATCCTTACTCTGTCTGGCGATGGCCACGCGTATCTCTACGACGCGACCCAAGACAACTACGTGACCAGCCGGTTCCTCAACTCGTCTTCCACCGCGGCCATTCAGGGCTATTATGGCCCCATGGGCGCGGGGCCCGGCGGCGCGTACTACCTGGTGGATGGCGCCATCCTGAGCTCGTCGCTGATCCCCATAGGCGGTTCGTTCGTGCCGAGCACCGTGGGCTCCATCACGCCCGCCCGCAACGTGGCCGCCGTGGTGCCGCTCGATTCCAGTTCGTTCCTGCGGCTCACCACGCCCATCCGCACGAGCATTACCGCGACCACCACGGATGACCCGCGAACCACGCTGGAGCTGGTCAACATTTCCAAGGGCACCGACAGCCTGATCGGCGTGGCGCCCGAACAGCCCATCATGACGGTGCTGGGCACCACACGCTACAACACTACCCCTCGAAACATGGTGGTGGATAGCGCCGGAACCACGGCCTACGCGCTGACCATTTCGGGACTGAGCGTGATATCGCTGGCCCTCTCGACGTCGGCCACCCAGCCGGCCATTAGCGCCATCGTGAATTCCGCCGACGGCTCGACCAACATCCAGCCGGGTTCGTTCATCACCGTAAAAGGCAAGAACCTGGCGACGACGGCGAAGGCCCTGACCACGCCGGCGCCAACCGTGCTGGGCGGCTCATGCGTGACCTTCGGAGACATTGCAGCACCGCTGTTGCAGACATCCGGCGGACAGATTCTGGCGCAGGTGCCGTCCACCATCCTGCCGGGTACGCAGGTTGTGGAGGTTCGGTCTCTCGGGACGGCGCAGGATAGCGCCCCGGTCGAAATCGCGGTTCGCGCGGCAGGAGCAACGACGAAGTCATCGGGCGGCATCGTATCGCAGCCGGTTCGAGAGCGGCTGCCGGACCCCGGCGAGCGATAGGGCAATTCCCCGATATCCAATCGCTAATCCGCGAGTTATCTGACGGTTGGAGAGCGAATTGCATGAATGTGATATCACCCTTCGCTAGTATAGGAGGGAATATCCCAAAAGGTGTACGATAGGCGGCGTGGGAATGGAAAACTCAAACGTTCACGAGGAACTCAGAAAGCTCGACGACCAGATCCGGTCGGCCACGGAGCTCACCGCGTTGGAGCCAATCTACTTCCGGCTGAAGGAACTTCTCCAGGAACACCCTGGAGATTTCGATGTCGAGATCACTGGAAGCGAGATCAAGCGCCGCCTGATCGCGCGCGGAACCGTGCTCAAGCAGCAGGGGCCGCCGCCACCTCCGCCACCTCCGCCGCCGCTCTCCCCCGACACAAAACCGACGCCCGCGGTTTCCCTCGATGACATTGTGATGCCCGAGCCTCCCACCGCTTCCGTGGGCGGTTTGCCGGATACCAAGCCGCAGCCGGCGTATTCCTTCATGGACGCTCCCATCGTGGAGCAGCCGCCGTTTCCGCCGCCCCCCAGCTACGAGTCCGACGCGGCCCCGCCGCCACCGCCCCCACCGCCCGCGGGTCCGTTCCAGGGACCGCCCCAAGGGCCACCGCCACATCCTACGGGTCCCGCTAGCCCGAAGGCACCGCCGCCGGTCCCACCTTCTCCGGCCGGCCCGCCGGCACCACCCCGCCCCAAGGGCAAGAAAGGCAGCCCCGTTCTCGCGATCGGCATCGTGGTTGGCCTGCTAGTTGTCGGGGCTGGCGGGTATTTCGGGTATAAGCACTTCCGCAAGCCACTCCCGGCCCCCGCCGAAGCAACCGTTCCGGTCGACATTACCACCACTCCCGCGGGCGCCGCCGTGACGGTCTCCGGGCCCGGCGCCGCCAATCAGACCTGTACATCCAACTGCAAGCTGGATCTGACGCCCGGCACCTACCAGGTCTCCGCAACCCTGGAGGGCTACGAATCCGCGGCCGGCGTCGTCGCCGTGGTGGCCAAGCAGCCGGCCGGGACCAGTCTGACGCTTCAGCCGCAGGCCCAATCGCTGCGTCTGTTAACCGATCTCGACCAGGGCAAGGTCACGGTGGACGGCCAGCCGCCCGTGGACCTGCAGGAAGGGCAGTTGGTCCTTGACAAATTGGCTCCCGGCTCGCACACCGTGAAGGTGGCCGGGCCGAAGGGCGACGCGTCGTTTTCGTTTCAGGTAGCCGATGTGCAGCTCCCCGCGGTGACGGGCCCCGTGACCGCGCATAACATGGTCGCGGTGCTGGTGGCCAGTTTCGGGCATAAAGCGCGCGTGGTGACCAACGCCGGCCCGTGGAAACTCGCGGTCAACGGCCAGCCGCAGGGCGATGCCACCCCGGCCGGCACCGACATCACCGGCTTCCAACCCGGCGTGAACGAAATCGTGGTGGGCGATGGCGCGGACCGGCGCAACATGAGCGAGAGCTTTGGCGCCCCTCCCATGCTGACCGCCTTTCTGAAGACCGACGTGAACGCGGGCACGCTGATCGTTTCGACCGGCCAGGACGACGTGCGCGTGTTTCTGAACGACAAGGAGTACCGCCGGCACACCCAGCGCGGCGAGTTGCGCGTCCCGATGCTTGGCAAGTTCTCGGTGCGGGTGGCCAAGAACGGCTTCCAGGACGAGCCCGCGAAGATCGTAGAGCTGAAGAAGGGCGCCGAAGTGCGCGTGCAGTTCAACCTGAAACCGCAGCCGCAATCCGGCTCGCTGGAGATTCACGGCGCGGCGGCTGGAACCCAGGTTCTGGTCGATCAGAAAGACTCGGGCACGGTGGGTCCGGACGGAACCTTCCGCATCGGCTCTATCCAACCCGGCGATCACACCGTTGAACTGCGCCGCGACCAGTACGTGGCCAAGCGCTTCCAGCGTGCGTTCGCGGCGGGCCAGACCGTTTCGCTGGGGGGCGCGGACGTGGTGCTGACGGCCGCGGCTGGCACCGTTAGGATCGCGCGCAACCCGGCAACGGCAGCCGTAACATACCGCCGCAGCGACGAAGGGGAGTGGCGCGAAGCTCGCGGCAACCAGATCGACTTGCCCGCGGGAAGCTACGTGTTCTCGGCCACTGCACCGGGATTCGCCGAGGCCTCGAAGCCCGTTCAGGTGGCGGGCGGCGAAACCCGGGAAGTGGATTTCACCCTGGTCCGGCAGCAGACGGCCGTCGCACCGCCTCCGGTGGTGGTTGGGAACCCCATGGCCGACTTCGAAGACGCGGCGAACTGGAAGAAGACGGCCGACGGCTGGTCCCACAAGGGCGGCGGATTCCTGCCTTGCAACCTGCCCAGCAAGGGCGTGTTCACCTTCACGGTGGCGCCGCTCAAGACCGCCGGCCGGGCGGGCCAGATCCGCTGGTTCGTGCAGTTTCTGGATGGTAAGAATTACCTGCTCTACGAAATCGACAAGAAGAATTTCTGGGCCGGGGTGATCGAGAAGGGCAAGAAGTTCGAGCGCATCAAGACGGCGCACAACATAGCCACTCAGCAGCCATTCACCATTCAGATCGAGGTGGCGCCGGATCACCTGTCGCAGAAGGTGCGCGCGGGCGGCGACTGGAAGCAACTCGACAACTTCGTCGAGGCGGGCCGCGATTTCACCAAGGGCAAGTTCGGTTTCCTGATCCAGGGCAGCGACGAGATCGCAATTTCCGATTTCAAGCTCGCGCCGCGGTAGGGGGCAAGTTCATACGCTCGCGCAGGGCGGTTATCTGGGCGCTATGATGCCGCCCGTGCCAGACCATCATGGGCAGCGTGGTCTCCAGCGTGAAGACGCCCCGGTCGGGGTGCACCATGGCGAGCTTCCATTGCGCGTCGGTAAGCGACCCGAACAGCCCCGCCCAGCGCGGGCAGAGTCCGTCAAGCAACAACAGGGACGATTCGGTGGGCCCGGTGCGCGCTTCAACCGTCTCCGCCCAGCGCGCTTCGTCGTAGGGCTTGATGACTGGCCGTTCCTCGGTAAGCGCGAACTTAGTCCGCAGATACCAGTTCATGTGCGCATCGGCTAAGTGGTGGACCACCTGGCGTACAGTCCAGCCGCCGGGGCGATAGGTGGTATCGAGCTGCTCGGGGCAGAGGCCGGATACTGCCTGACGCAACCCCGCAGGCGCCGCGGCCAATTGCCCGATGAGCGCGAGGCGCTGCGTCGCGTCCGGCGGCGCGGCTGGCTCATATGGCCCGATAGGATACCGTAAGTCCCGCATAAGAGCCAATCCTCTTTGTAATACCGATCTTATGTGGGGCAGGTTGTCAACCTGCGGCCGATTGTCAATCGGCCCGGCGAGCGAAGCTCGCCTGCGCGGGGCAACCAACCAGCCCATCAAGCCCGGTGCTCCGTTCGGAAGGCGGGTTACAAACCCGCCGCAGGATGCAATCCTGCCCCACATAAGAATGGCGGTGACCCGAAAGCCACCGCCATCCCAACTCCTACTTACTTACCTACTACTTACCTTGCTTCGCCAGCTTCTCGCGCTGCTCCTTCAGCACCGCTTTCCGGCTCAGCTTGATCTTATTGCCTTCGAGCGCCAGCACCTTCACCAGGATCTGGTCGCCTTCTTTCAACTCGTCGCGTACGTCCCGTATCCGGTTCTCTGCGATTTCGCTGATGTGCAGCAGGCCGTCGGTGCCAGGGAAGATCTCGACGAACGCTCCGAAATCCACCAGGCGGACTACCGTGCCCAGATAGGTCTTGCCCACTTCCGCGCTGGCCGTCAGATCGCGGATGATCTGCAGCGCCTTGTTCGCCGAGGCTTCGTCGGCCGAAGCCACATGCACGGTGCCATCGTCCTCGACGTCGATCTTCACGCCGGTCTGCTCGATGATCCCGCGGATCACCTTGCCGCCTGGTCCAATCACGTCGCGGATCTTATCGGTGGGAATGTGCAGGGTGTAAATGCGCGGCGCGTACTGCGAAATGGCGGTCCTGGCTTCGGCCAGAGCCTCTTTCATCTTGCCGATGATGTGCAGACGGCCGTGGCGCGCCTGCTCCAGGGCCTCCTTCATGATGGCCGTGGTCACGTTGGTGACCTTGATGTCCATCTGCAGGGCCGTGATACCCTCGGTGGTGCCGGCCACTTTGAAATCCATGTCGCCGTAGTGGTCCTCGGCGCCCGCGATGTCGGTGAGGATGGCGTACTTGTCGCCCTCCAGCACCAGTCCCATGGCCACGCCGCCCACATGCTGCGCCAGCGGAACGCCGGCATCCATCAGCGCCAGCGATGCGCCGCAAACCGTGGCCTGCGAACTGGAACCGTTGGACTCCAGAATGTCGCTCACTACTCGCAGCGTGTAGGGGAACTTCTCTTCGGTGGGGATGAGCGCCGAAAGCGCCCGCTCGGCGAGCGCGCCGTGGCCGATCTCGCGCCGGCCGGGGCCGCGCATAAAGCCGGTCTCGCCCACGCTGAAGGGCGGGAAGTTGTAGTGCAGCATGAAGCGCTTGGAGGCCTCGCCGGGCTCCAGCAGTTCGATGCGCTGCTCGTCGTCCTTGGTTCCCAGGGTGACCGTCACCAGCGCCTGTGTTTCGCCGCGGGTGAAGAGCGCCGAGCCGTGAACACGCGGCAGAACGCCGGTTTCGATGGTGATCTTGCGGACTTCGTCGAACTTGCGGCCGTCCGGACGGCGGCGGCTGAGCAGCATTTCGTCGCGGAAGATGCGCTCTTTCAAAGCGTCGTAGCACTTGCCCGCTTCCGCGCGCTGCTCTTCGGGGATGGCTTCCAGCACGCGCTTCTTGATGGAATCCACCAGCGAGTAGCTTTCCAATTTCTCGTGCTTCTGGGTGTTCAGGGCGTCGGTAAGATCGGCCTTGGCAGCCTTGGAAACCTGTTCGTAAACGGCCGCATCGAGCACCGGCGAAGCGAACTCCATCTTCGGCTTACCTGCCAGCTTGACCAGCTCGCGAATGCCCGCGGCGATCTTCTTGCAGCACTCGTGTCCGAACTCGATGGCGCCCAGCACCTCGGCTTCGGAGACCTGCTGCGCGCCCGCCTCAACCATCACGATGCCGCTTTCGGTGGCGGCAACCACGATGTTGAGCTTGGATTCGCGCCCTTCCGTATAAGAAGGGTTGGCCACATACTGGCCGTCTTTCATGCCGACGCGCACACCGCCCAGTACGTAAGGGAACGGAATATCGGAAATGGCCAGCGCCGCGCCGGCGCCGACGATCGCCAGCGAATTGGGATCCTGTTCCGGGTCGGCCGACAGGACCATGGCGATAATCTGGGTTTCGTACACGAACCCTTCGGGGAACAACGGGCGGATCGGGCGGTCGATCAACCGGCTGGTGAGAACTTCCTTTTCCGAGAGGCGTCCCTCGCGCTTGATGAAGCCGCCCGGAATCTTGCCGGCGGCGTAAGTGTATTCGCGGTAGTCCACCGTGAGCGGGAAAAACCCGGCTCCCGGCTTCGGTTCGTGGGCCATGCAGGCGGAGACAAGCACCGCGGAGTCGCCCGAGCGAACGACGACCGCGCCGTTCGCCTGTCTGGCCATCTTGCCGGTTTCCAGGGTGATAATCCGGCCACCCAAATCGATTTCAACTGTGTGCGGCATGTTCTAAACTTTAACCTCCAACCAAGGCCGGGAGCGGGCCAAACGGCCGCTGCCCGAGCCAATCACGTGACGGCCCCCCGCGGGGACCGTGTGAGACTGGAGTTGACAGGATGTCGGGACGCGACGACGCCGGGGCCACGCGCCCCAGCCCGTCCGGACCCAATGGGTATGATTCGGAAGCACCCGCCGTAATGCTGGAAGCAGGCCGCTTCCGAGCAAATGGAACTACCGGCGAATGCCTAAACGTTGCAGAACTGCCTTATAGCGCTCGGGATCCGTATCGCGCAGGTACGTCAGAAGCCGCCGCCGCTTCGCTACCAGGGTCAACAGTCCCTTGCGGGATCCGTTGTCCTTGCGATGCGTCTTGAAATGCTCCGTCAACAAACTGATACGCTTGCTCGACAGGGCAATCTGCACTTCCGGTGACCCGGTGTCGGTCTTATGGCGCTGATTGGTGGTGAGAATCTGCCGCTTTGCTTCAATCGCCAGTGCCATTCTAGGGGTAATGCTCCTTGTCTTCTCTTAATCTCGTTTCGGTACGATTAATAGAATAGCACACGATCCGAGCGGCGCGGGCAGCAACGGGATTGCTAGCTCAGGCGCGCTCTTGCGGCCACCGGTCCAGTTCCCAGGCACTTGCGCATGATATTACGAAATCGCGTGCCGCTGATCTGGTGATCGGCCAGCAGCCGTCCTTCATATATTAGAGCGAACACTGCATAAGGAGTCGGCGCATCCTGTGCGTCCTGCCAGGATTTCAGATCCACCACCTTGGCCTTGATGCCGTACTCCTGCTCCGCGGTCTCGGCGATCTCAGCCGAGAACTTCGCCACGTACGGACACTGGCCCGAGCGGATGATCGTCAGGCCACGGTTGTATCGCGCCATCTTCCGTTCCCAATCTCCCTTGAAGACGGGATTGGCGGCGTTCCGCTTGAGTTTCCGGACCAACAACTCGTAGTCCGGCGGCGCCGTATCGGCCAACTCGAACCCGTTCGCCTCGTACAGTCTGCGGTCGGCCAGCCATGGCCCCTTTCTTGTAAGGACCACCACGCCATTCATGTCCGCCTGCTTGGCATCTTCCACGCAGGCTTGCACCATCGCGCTGCCCAGCCCCTTACCCTGGCTCCGCTTGGAATGATTCCAAAGACAGTGGATGAGCATGTACCCGCGCGCATTCACCCCGCGCCAGGCATACTCGCCGGGAAGGTACTCGATGTAGGCGCAGGGGCCGCTATCGTCGTCTACAAGAACCCTGGCGCGCAGACCGAACTTGAAGTTCGCTTCCAGCCACCCCTTCTTCGCGCACCGCCCAGGGTGCGTGTTGCTCTTGATCCCGCAGCAGGGGAACTCGTCGAATTTGGCCGGACTTATGTCAATCAACTGGGGCTTGGGCATCATCGGGAACCGCTTCCCGCGGTAGCCGCCATCTTAGAGTGTACCGCTCAGCTTTCGAGCAGAGTGGCGCGCGCCAGCCATTCCAGGCTGGCCGGCAGGCATTGGGAGATCCGTTCCAACGGCGGCGCGGTAGGGATCCGCGCCAGGTCTTCGGCAATCTGGCCGTGGGACCTCGTGCCATCCAGCAACTGAATCAGGTGGCGGGCCACCTCGTCCAGTTCCACCGCGCGGAAACAGGCGCTGGTGACCAGACGGGAATCCATCGCCTGCAGCCTGGCCAAGCGGCTGGCGGACGGCCGCTCCGAGAGCGTCTCCTGGCACGGAAACGGGTACACGTGGAAGTCGGCGAACCCGCCCATCACCATCCCCGTCAGCACGGACCTCAGGTTGGATTCGCCGCCCGCGTAGGGAACCAACTCCTCGAACACAAGCGGTAGCGGATAGACCTCGCCCAGCGCCGCCGCCACATTGCGCGTGGCATCGTGAACCGGGGTGATGCGGACGTGGCGCAGCCCTTCGATCCGCCCGTCTTCCAGCGCGTTACCCAACGACGAGTACAGGAACCGGTCCGTGCTCTCCTCCATCGGCCGGCGTTCCAACGTCACGCCCTGGTGGCACAGGAGGGTCTGGCGAAACCGCCGGGCCTTGAGGAAATCCATGTACTGCTCGCGCTCGATCGCGCCGCCCGGCACCGGCTTGAGAAGGCCTTCGGGATCGAACATCTCCGGCGGATCGGCGTCCCCCAAATATTGCAATCCGTGGCGGCCGGCGTGCGCCGCGAACTCGTGGAAGTAGACCGGGTCGTCGAACTCAGCGAAATCGTCGTGAAACAGCCCGCCGTCTCCCATCCCCAGCAGATCCGCGATGTCGCCATTCATGAGCGGGCGCCACAACTCCGGAAGCCGCGGCGAAGCTGCCAGGTATTGCAGGCTCCAGCGGGCCGCCGCCAACCGCTCGCCGTGGTCCTCGATGCCGCGGGCGTGGAACAGCATGAGGTCCCGCAGGTACCGGCGCACGTAGCGGCCGGGCAGGGCGTTGTAGCTTACGAAGGCGATTCCATTGGGCGCCAGCCGTTCCCGGCACACCCGCAGCAGGGCGTCGCGCACGTCGGCCGGCACCCAGGAGTAGACCCCATGCGCCACGATGTAATCGAACTCGCCGGACTCAGCGCCGATATCGCGGAGGTCGCCGGCTCGCAGCGTCAGGTTTCCGATGCCGAGCGCCTCGCGCATCCGTTCGCCCTCCGCGATGGGCACCTCGGCCGCGTCCACGCCCACGAAACGGCTCTCCGGCAGAAGATACGCGAGCGCGACTACGTTGGTGCCCGACCCGCAGCCGATCTCGAGATAGCGGCACTTCTCCACCGGTGCCGGCTCCATACCATAGAGCCGCCCCACCGCCGCCAACCGGTCCGGATGGGTCTCGAACCGGGCCGCGGTATCGTATGGAATTTCGTTGTAAACGCTCGCCGCCACAGACCAATTATGCCGCACCCGTGTTATGTACCACTACTTGCCAGATTCTTCGCGTCCCGCGGCGATTCTCATCCGCTACGATCCGCAAGCCTTCCGGGCTTTGCGGCGTTTTTATGTGGGGCAGGCTTTCAGCCTGCGGCGGGTTTTCAACCCGCCTTCTGACACCCGCGCCAGGTTATCCTAATTCCTTGAATTGCTCACCCACATGCTGACACGTAACGTAACCGAGGTTTCCGTTCCCTTAGTAACCCCGACCGGCGAGTCGATAGTCGAGCTCATCGGCAACGCTTCACCCGTGCATTCGGCCCGCCACAGCGTTGCCGTCATCACGCTGCCGCCCGGAAAATCGTCGGCCCTCCACATGCATCCCGAAGCCGAAGAGTCCTTCCTCGTAACGGCCGGCCGCGGAGAAATGAGCGTTGGAGAGGAGACAATCCCTCTCCGTGACGGTTCCGCCGTGCTGGTTCCATCGAAGGCGCCACACAAGATCACAAACAGCGGAGTCGACGATCTCGTGTACGTCGCCGTCTGCGTGCCTGCCTGGGAACCCACAAATACGGTACCGCTCGATTAGGTCCGGCCCGAGCCGGCCCGCCGCAGCAGCATGTCCCCCGGCGCCACCCCGTTCCGCTCGCACCACTCCAGGTATAGCCGTCCGTAACTGGCCGTAATGTAATCGCCGTGGCCGAAGCCCAGTTCGCGCGCCGTGCGGTCGATCCACCGCGGCGAGCCTTCCAACTCCACGAACACGCCCACCGGGGTCTCGTCCACCGTGGCCACGCCGGCGCTGCCGGGTTTGCGCAATTCGGTGCGGTATTTCTCGTAGCGGAACATGGGGCGGAAACCCAGCCGGTCCAAAACGGCGGCCATGGGAGCGGCCGCGGACAGTACCAACTCCAGCTCTTCCCTGCTCTTGTGCCGCCCCACGGCGGGCTGCCCTTTGTAAGTGAGCGTGACCACGCCGCCCGCCTCGCGCACGCGCAACAACCGCTGCGACGCGCGCAGGCCAAGCTCGGGCGTGTCAAACACCGTGTTGGCCTCGAAGACCCTGCGCCGCGACACGCGAAAGCCGGCCCGCCGCAGCATGCGCCGCGCCGTGGCCGCGTCAGCCACCGGCAGCTTGATCTCGGTCTCGCGTTGGCCCCGCGCCATGGCGCTCTACTGCTCCGGGCCGGGGCGCGGACCGCGGAAATCCCGGCCGATGGGCTTGCGCCCGCGGAACCCTTCGTCCGTGCCGTGCCAGTACCCGATGGATGTCTCGCCCAGCTTCCAGCACAAGTACACTTCCTCGCCGCGGCGCACGGCGGGGAAATCCACCAGGCCGATGTCCAGGTCCTTCACCACGCACCCGGTTTCCTGGATCTGCTCGATGGCGCCGCGCAGCCGTTGCGCCGCCACCTCGCGCCGCGCCCGCGCGTCGATCGCCCCGCGGCGGTTCACCATGGTCCCGCCCATCATCGCCACGCGCTCGCCCATCGATTGGATGGCGCCCTCGGCTTCTTCGTACTCCGCCTTCATGGCCAGCGCCTCGCCCAGCAGGCGCTCCAGGAGCGGGATCAGATTCTCGGCTTCGGCGAGCGTGAATCGCTGCGGCATGCGGTGCCCCGATTATATCGTGCGGGAGACAGCCCCGTAGTGAGTGCGCACGTAGTCGTTGAGGATGTCGATGAACTGCGGCACGATCGCGTCTCCCTTGAGCGTGGTCATGAGCCGCCCGTCCACAAACACCGGGGCTTTCGGCTCCTCCGCGGTGCCCGGAAGCGAGATCCCGATATTCGAGTGTTTGGATTCGCCCGGTCCGTTCACCACGCAGCCCATCACCGCCACCGACATGGTTTCCACTCCGGGGTGCGCCGCCTTCCAGTGGGGCATCTGCTCCTGCAGATAGGTCTGAATCCGCTCAGCCATCTCCTGGAAAAACGTGCTGGTGGTACGGCCGCAACCGGGGCAGGCGGTCACCTGCGGCGTGAAACTGCGCAGTCCCAGGGATTGCAGAATCTGCTGCGAGACCACCACCTCTTCGGTGCGGTCGCCACCTGGCGCGGGCGTGAGCGAAACGCGAATAGTGTCGCCGATGCCCTCCAGCAGGAGCGGCGCCAGCGCCGCGGTGCTGGCGACGATCCCTTTGGCCCCCAGGCCCGCTTCGGTAAGCCCGAGGTGCAGTGGGTAATCGCAAGCGGCCGCGAGGGCGCGGTACACGTCGATGAGGTCCCCGACGCCGCTCACCTTGGCGCTGAGGATGATGCGGTCGCGGCCCAGGCCGTAGCTTTCGGCCGCGCGCGCCGATTCGACGGCACTGGCAACCATGGCGTCGCGAGTCACTTCGCGCGGGTCCTTGGGCTCCGGAAGCAGGGAGTTGGCGTCCATCATGCGGGCCAGCAGCATGGCGTCGAGCGATCCCCAGTTGACCCCGATACGCACCGGCTTGCCGTTCTCGATGGCCACTTCGATCATGGTTCGGAAGTTGTCCGCGCTCTTGCGGCCGATGTCCGAGTTGCCGGGGTTGATGCGGTACTTGGCCAGGGCGCGGGCGCACTCCGGAAACTTCTTCAGTAGGATGTGGCCGTTGTAATGGAAATCGCCGATGATGGGCACGCGCACGCCGAACTTGTCCAGCGTCTCGACGATTCCGGGCACAGCCGCGGCGGCCTCCGCGGTGTTGACGGTTACGCGGACCAGCTCCGAGCCGGCAGCAGCCAGCGCCATCGTCTGGTTCACTGTGGAGGCCACGTCGGCGGTATCCGTGTTGGTCATGGACTGAACCACCACTGGATGGTCGCCGCCTACGGCAACACCTCCAACATCCACCACCGCCTTGCGGCGCGGTCTTGCAGCCATCGATCCCCTCCCCGGAAAGTACCATTATATCCGTGGGGCCCCGGCGCCCGGTGCCCCCTGGGGATTTGGGAGACTGGTGTGATGCCAGCACCCGACGTTAACCTGTGGACCAGCGCAGCGCACGCGCTCGAATACCTGGGACGCGCGGATTCCCTGCCCCACCGCACCGAGGGCGAGTCCATGCTGCTCGACTGCCTTCCCCGCCCCGTCCACCGTGTCCTGGACCTGGGCAGCGGCGACGGACGTCTGCTCACCCTGGTGAAACTGGCGCGGCCCGAAGCCACGGCCGTGGCCCTGGATTTCTCGCCGGCCATGCTCGAACGGTTGCGAGAGCGCTTCGCCGCCGACACGTCGGTGGAAGTGCTGGAGCACGACCTGGACCGGCCTTTGCCGCCGTTGGGGTGTTCCAGGCCGTGGTCTCCAGCTTCGCCATTCACCACGTCTCACATGAGCGCAAGCGGGCGTTATATGGCGAAATTCATGGGCTGCTGGCGCCGCGCGGCGTCTTCCTAAACCTGGAGCACGTCGCCTCGCCCACGCCGTCCCTGCATCTGCAATTCCTGGACGCCATCCACTGGCCGCGCGAGCGGGACGACCCGTCCAACAAATTGCTGGACGTGGAAACGCAGCTCGCCTGGCTACGAGAAATCGGCTTCGCCGACGCCGATTGCCTGTGGAAGTGGCGGGAACTGGCCTTATTGGCCGGGGTCAAGCCCGCCTGACCACCCATTCGAGCTATGAAGAAGCGGTGCTCCCAACTCCAGCCGTGGACAGCGTGTTGGAGATGATCGACATCGGATCCAGCGAGTCGCTTTGGGGCGAATTCGCCTGGAAGGCCGCCTGGAGCTGACTCAGCAACTGGCTGATGTTGCTCGACGAGCTGGTGCCGCTAGTCGTGGTGGTGCTGCTTGGGTCGGAAGTGGACGAGGCAGACGTGGCGTGGTGGTGATGATGCCCGCCATGATGATGCCCGCCGCCGATCGCCTGCGCCAGATCCAGCACGTTGGGAAGTTGGCCGCTTTGCGAGGCGTTGGTGAAATCCGTCGCAAGGGTGGTGAGTTGCGTAGCCGTGGTGGTGTCGCCGTCCGCAGTGGCCGTCTTGGCGGCGCTTTGCAGGTTGGTGGCGATTTGCTGCGTTACCTGCTGGTACTGGGTTGGGTTGGACTGCTGAAGCTGTTGGAGCGTGCTCATCAGTTGGGCAAACGGGGATAGTTGGCTGCTGTCCGACTGTTGGGAACCGGCCCCTGTGGTCTTTTTGCTGGTTGTAGATGTCAAGCCGACTCCCTGGAGACCGGCGCTCAGAATCGACTGGACGCTACTGGATAGGTTGTTGAATAGGATCGAGCTCATGCAGCTAATATCGGCAATTCAATAGCCACGCTACAGACCCCCTTGTCGGCAGCCGGCAAGGCAGCCAGGTGGCTCAAATTGAGCCAACTTGAACTGGCAAGTGTATTAGTTGCAACACTGAGTTGGGCTGAGTTGGACCAAGTTGGTCCAACCGCGGTTCCTCAACGCCGACAGGTTCCTGACGGAGTGACGAATCCGTGCCGCGGCCGATGTCCCGCGAGTGAGCCGCCCATGCTACTCCGGGAGGTGCGCTTCCAGCCATTCCAGCATTTCCCGCTGGCGCGCGCCGTCGCCTTCCTTCACCTCCAGGTTCACGTAGCGCAAGCGGCGTGCGGCGGCGCGGCGCGAAAGCGACCCATCGTCGGGCGTGCGCATGTGCTGCTGCAGCACCACGTTGTAGGGCGAAGCTGCCAGGACCGCGTAATCGGCCGGGTCGGTACACAGGAAGAAGGCGTGCAACTCGCCTGGCTGGTTGCGCGCGCTCTGGTCGCTCACCGGCTCTTCGTCGGCGAAGGAGTACTCGGTGTTGTTGTGCAGCGCCAACATCAGCCCGCGCCCGCTCGGCAAGATAGCGTCAAGGAACGGCTCTCGCTCGCGCTCCAGCAGGGCAAGGGCGCCGTCAATCTGTTCTTTGGTCCAACCGGGGTTGAGGCTTCGCAGGCTGGCCTCGGCGCCGCGGGGCGAAAACATGCGGTTGGGGTCGATCCGGCCCGACGCGATGGGCACGTTGCGCGTGCTGCCTTCCACCAGGAACGCCGTGCCCGAGTGCGTCCGCATGTGCTCGGTCAGCACTTGGCGCGCGGCCTGCTCGTCGCCGTGGATCAGGATATAGCGCCGCCGGGACGGATTGTGCTTCAGCTTGCTGCGAACGATCTGGAAGCGCGCTCCGGCGATGAGGGCTTCCTTGGGGCGCCACCACGGCAGGTGGCGGAAGGGCGAACGCACCACTGCGGCCGCACTGCCAAAGGCCAGAAACTCGCGCCGCGAAAAGTCGTTACCCTGTTTCACTCCCCGTGATCCTCCGCTCGCTTCTTGTGTTTGGGCTTCCTGCGCGCCGATTTCGGTTCGATGGCCTGGCCCGCGGGCACCGGGCCCACCCGCTCCCGTGCGATGGCCCTTACTTCCTTAGCCAGTTCAAAGGTCTTCTTTTTCCGTGCCAAGCAGTCTCCGAACGGCGGTTTCAAGCATCTCCGGGGTGAACGGTTTGCACAGGAATGACACCCGTCCCGGAGCCGCTGCCTCCACGGCCGCCATGTCCACAGGATAACCGCTTGCCCCGAGCACGCGCAGCTTGGGGTTGACGGCCAGGATGATGGTGGCCAGGTCGCGCATGCTGAGTCCCGGCATGGTGGCGTCCAGCACGGCCACGTCGGTGCCCCCGGGATCGGCCCGCACGTGGGCCAAGGCTCTCTCGGTGGTGTTGGCGGTGGCCACGGAGTATCCCAGGCGGGTAAGATAGACGTTCATCATCCGCAGCAAAGCTGGCTGGTCATCGACGATCAGGATGCGTCCCAAGGGTTTCGCCATAGTCCGGGTATCTTCTGTAATTCTACGCGATATCGTCTGCGGCGCCGCGGTCATTGCGCCAATCTGCAATGGCGGTTACCGACATGCCATAGGTTACCCACCGGCTCCACGTCGCTGGCGCCGAAAAGCGTCATGATAGGAATCGGCGCCGGTTGCGAAAGGCCGGCGCGCCTCACGGCATGTCACTGGTTGAGAAAGGTGTGGAAAACTCATGATACGAACCCTGGTCTTATCGCTCTGCGGCGCGGCTGCTCTGGCAGCCGCGGATCTTCCGGTAACTCAGGTGGTCCTCTACAAGCACGGTATCGGCTTCTTTGAGCGCTCGGGGCGGTTGGCTCCGGGCGATCCGGCGCGCCTGGAGTTCAACGCGTCCGACATGAACGACGTGCTGAAATCGCTCACCATCGAGGAGCGCGGCGGCGGCAAAATCTCCGGCCTGCGCTACGATTCCATGGACCCGCTTAGCCACGCCTTGGAAGCATTCCCCTTCCAGATCGGCGAGGCCCAGCCGCTGAGCGGATTGCTGGACCAACTCAAGGGCGCGCGCGTGGAGCTTAAGATGGGCGACCGCACCGTGGCTGGCGTGGTGGTAGGCGGGCGAATGATAGGGGCCACAAACACCCAGCCCGAGCGCGAGCAGCTCACCCTCCTGATGGACGATGGCGAAGTGCGCACCCTCGACCTGGGCGCGGCCAACGGCATACGCTTCGGCGACCCGCACCTGCAGTCTCAGTTCAAGGATTACCTGGGGATGGTGGCCACGGCGCGGTCGAAGGATAAGCGCGCGGTGTACATCGACGCGGCCGGCACCAAGGAGCGCGAGATCGTGGCCAGTTACACGGTGCCGCAGCCGGTGTGGAAGTCCAGTTACCGGCTGATCTTCGGAGCCACCGGGCAGCCGGTGATGGAGGGCTGGGCCATGGTGGACAACACCAGCGGCGAGGATTGGAGCAACGTGGCGCTGTCGCTGGTCTCCGGGCGGCCGATCTCGTTCGTCAGCCAGCTTTACGCGCCCAGGTATGTGCAGCGGCCGACGGCCGACCTGCCGGATGAAGCAGCGGCGCGGCCGGTGATTCACCAGGAAGGGTATGCCCCGGCGCCGCCGCCACCGCCGCAGGCCGCTCCTGCGCCCCGCGCCATGGCTGCGCACAAGAGCATGGCCACCGCGGGCCTTAGCGGCGCCCTCGACGGCGCTCCCGGCAGCGGAGGTGGGATCGGCAACGGCATGTCCTTCGCCAGCGTGGCCCCCAGTTCCATCGTCTCCGACGCCACCGCGCGCGAGCTGGGCGAGCTGTTCGAGTACCGCATCGCCCAGCCGGTCACCATCCGCAAGAATGAATCGGCGCTGCTGCCGTTCCTGCAACAGAAGATCGACTCGCGCAAACTCCTCATCTATTCGGGCGGCTCTTCCGAGCATCCCACCAACGCGGCCGAACTGACCAATTCCACCGGCAAGACCCTCGACGGCGGGCCCATCACTATATACGATGGCGGCGCGTACGGCGGCGAGGCGCTCATGGAAACCCTCAAGAGCGGCGACAAGCGGCTCATCAGCTACGCCGTCGATTTGGGCACGCGCGTCACCGAGGTGTTCGGCAGTAAGGCCGCCGTGACCCGCGAGATCCATGCCAACCGCGGCGTCATTACCACGCGCCTGGCCGCAGAGGAAACCCGCACCTACACCGCGCGCAACGTGGATCAGAAGGCCAAGACGCTGATCCTCGAGCATCCTCTGCGCCCGGGCTACACCCTGCTTAACCAGAAGGCCACGGAGAAGACCTCCAGCGCCTACCGTTTCGAAATCGCCCTGGCGGCCGGGGCCACGCGCGAGTTCGTGGTGAGCGAGGAACGCGTGTACGACCAAAGCTACGCCGTGACCAACCTGACTCCTGACGCGGTGCTGGAGTATGTGCGCAACCGGGATCTGACGGACGCCGGGCGGCGCCAGTTGCAGCAGATCGCCGCGCAGAAACGCCAGGTGGCGGAGAACTCCGCAGCGATCTCCGAGGCCGACAACCAGGCGCAATCGCTTACCAGCGACGAAACTCGCATCCGCCAGAACATCACGAGCCTCAACAGCGTCAGCGGGCAGCAGCAGCAGGTGCAGAACTACGCGCGCCAGTTGGACGACGTCGAGAAACAGATTGCCGAGCAGCGCGACAAGCGGGCGGAGTTGCGGAAACAGAAGACGGCGCTAGAAGCGGCGCTGGCGGGGATGATCGAGGCGCTGACGTTTTGAGGGGTCGGGGGCTTCGTCGGGCCGCTCGCTAACGCTCGCGGTTCTGGGAACGGCACACGGAACCGCGAGCGTTAGCGAGCGGCCCGGCCAAGCCACCGAACCACGTGGTCAAGAACCTACCCGGCAGTGGCAAGAAGCGCACCCAGCAATCGCAGGGCGACTTCCTTGCCGCGCTCGCCCACCTCGCCAACCGGGCCGGAACACGACGGGCATCCGGCTTCGCAGGCGCAGCTTCGCAATAGGCCGGCGGTCTTATCAAGCAACTCGGGCGCGAGGCGGAACAGCGGGCCACTTTGCCCAATACCGCCGGGGTAGGCGTCGTACAGATAGAGGTTGACCTCCTCGCTCTGCGCCACGCCCAGGTCGCGCGGGTCGCACATCAGCATTAGCGCGGCCACCGTTCGCAGCGCGTTGCCCAGGCCGGCGATGGCGGCGCGGCGCTCATCGGGCGTGAACTCCGGCAGCGTCTCCGCCAGAAACGCCGCCGGGAAATGCAGCCAGAAAGCGGTCGAGTGCATTTCCTGGCCGGGCATGGAGAGTTTGCCGGCGCCCAGGTTCTCGTTGGTGTAGAACTTGATCTTCTTAAAACCCACGATCTGGCGGTTGACGCGCACGTCGCCGTGCACGCGGCGCGCGGTGTGGGGCAGCGCGTCCGCCTCCAGTTCCTCCAGCGCGCGGACCTCGGTGTAGTCGATGGCGTCGGTGTAGTAATCGCAATCCACGCGCTTGACGTAGGCTTTGCGCTCCTCGTAATCGAAACGCTCGACGTGATACTGGCGCGCCTCGTGGAGGTAGATGGCCTTCTCGTGCAGGGTGGTGAGCGCGGTGGTGAAGGAGACTTCGGCGATCGCCTCGGGCTCTCCGGTAATGTCGATCACCACGAAGTTATCGCTCGAAATGCTGCGCAGGCTGGTGGCATCGGCGGGGTAGGTGTCCTGCGTCCAATGCCAGGCGCCGGCGGAGTGGTGCAGGAAGCCGGACTCCTCCAGATAGGCGCACAGGTCGGCCGTGGGGTGGCCGCCGAAGCTTTCGCCATCGGCTAGCGGCAATTCAAAGGCGGCGCACTTCAAGTGGGCCATGAGGATTTCCAGGTTGTCCGGGTTGATGTAGGCGTGCTCGGGCGAGCGCTCGAAGAAGTAATCGGGGTGCTCGACGATGTACTGGTCGAGGGGCGCGCTGGAAGCCACCAGCACGGCCGCCGAGGCACCCTGGCGGCGCCCGGCGCGGCCCGCTCGCTGCCAGCTCGAAGCGATGGTGCCGGGGTATCCGGCCATCACCACGGCGTCCAGCGATCCGATATCGATGCCCAGCTCCAGCGCGTTGGTGGCCACCACGGCGCGGATGGCGCCATCGCGCAACCGTCGCTCGATCTCGCGGCGCTCGCGCGGCAGATAGCCGCCACGGTAGCCGCGCACGGTTTCCGAAGGGATGCGCCCGCGGTCGCAGGCATCCTTAAGATAGGTCACCAGAATCTCGGTGGCCAGCCGGTTATTGGCGAACACCAGCGTCTGTAACTGGCGCTCGATGAACTCAAGCGCCACGCGCCGCGTCTCGGCGATGTAACTGCGGCGGATGCCGAGCTGGCGGTTGACCACAGGGGGATTGTAAAAGATGAAATACTTCTCGCCGCGAGGGGCGCCGTTTTGATCAACCAGTTCGAAGGGGCAGCCGGTGAGCGCCGCGGCCAGTTCGCGCGGGTTGGCGATGGTGGCCGAGCAGCAGATGAACTGCGGCTTCGCTCCATAGAAATCGCAGATGCGCTTCAGCCGCCGCAGCAGGTTGGCCAGGTGGCTGCCATAGACGCCGCGGTAGGAATGCAACTCGTCGATCACGATGTAGCGCAGGCTTTCGAAATAGCGCGCCCATCGCGTGTGGTGCGGCAGGATGCCGCTGTGCAGCATGTCCGGGTTGGTGAGCACCACGCTGGCGCGCTGCCGGATGGCCTTGCGGGCGTCCTGGGGCGTGTCGCCATCGTAAGTAAATGCGCGAACGCCGGCGCCCATCTCCTCGACGGTGGAGTGGAACTCGTGAAGCTGGTCCTCGGCCAGCGCCTTGGTGGGGAACAGGTACATGGCGCAGGCGCTTTCCTCGGCCAGGATGCGGTTCAGCACGGGGAGGTTGTAGCACAGCGTCTTGCCGCTGGCGGTGGGGGTGACGATGACCACGTGGCGCCCGGCCTGGATATGGTCGAAGGCTTCGGCCTGGTGGGAGTAGAGGCGGGTGACGCCGCGCGCCGCCAGCACCGCAGCCAGGCGCGCATCCACGGTGGCAGGGATCTCGGCGAAGGTGCCTTCCGAGGCGAGTTGGTGGTGGATGGCGCGGATGGGCGAATCCGGCTCCTGGTGGCGGGCGCGGAAGTGCGAGACTACCGCCTCGAGCGAGGGCTGCGAACGCTCGGACAACTCGTGGGAGAACTCCGGGAAACTGAGGGATTGGTCCATGCGATCCTTCGCCTTTTCTTTGCTATGGTACAGCGAATGGGCGCGGGACACAAGTTGACGGCGGGCGGCAACTGGCCGGTAAGCAGCAGGTGTGGTGGTTTTCAGCCATCCTATGCGGCTAGGACAAAGCACCTAAGTTGCTGGAGCTAATGCGCGTAGAGTTTGGCCTGGAACGTGCTTCTGCAAGGCCGGGACGCGTGCAGCGCGCAGAGGAGGTAGAAGCATGACGGATACCAGGTTTCAGGCGATGGTTCGGCAAGCAACAAGCATGGTTTGCATCCTGCCCCTGCTCGTGTTTTCAACCGGCGCGGTTATGGCTCAGCAGGCCGCACCGCCCACTCAGCCGGCGCAGGCGGCACAACCACTCCCGCCGGAGCAATTGGATAACCTGGTGGCGCCCATCGCGCTCTACCCGGATCAGCTTGTGAGCCAGGTGCTGGTGGCGAGCACCTATCCGCTCGAGGTCGTGGAAGCGCAGCAGTGGTTGCAGAAGAACGGGAATCTGAAGGGCCAGCCGCTGATGGACGCGGCCCGGCAACAAAGTTGGGATGCCAGCGTGCAAGCCCTGGTGGCGTTTCCCGATGTGCTGGCGATGCTGAACCGGGATGTGGCGTGGACAACCGGGTTGGGCAATGCCTTTCTGGCGCAGCAGGCCGACGTCATGGCCGCGGTGCAGCGGATGCGGGCGCGGGCACAAGCCAACGGCAAGTTGGCCACTACACCGCAGCAGACAGTGACCACCGAAACGCAGGGCGGACAGACGGCCATTGAGATCGCGCCGGCCGATCCACAAGTTATTTACGTGCCGCAATACGATCCCACGTATGTCTGGGGACCGCCGGTTTGGGGTTACTATCCGCCGCTCGGTTACTACGGGTGGGGTTACGGATACTGGCCCGGAATTAACATTGGATTCTACTTCGGAGGCTGGGGTGGATGGGGCTGGGGCGGATGGGGTTGGGGATGGGGACCGAACTGGTTCGGACGCTCCGTGTTCGTCAACGGCTTCTTCTTCAACCACTACGGTTTCCATGGCGGTTACTATGCGGGCGGGTTCGGCGGACGCTTCGGGTGGCAACACGATGCGAGCCACAGGTTGGGGGTTGCTTATCCGAACAGCCGGCTCGCCGGCCGGTACCAGGCTGCATCGACCGCTTCGCGAAGCGCCATGGCGGCGCGGACAGGCAGCATGAGTTCGCCCCGTGCGGCGGGCACGGGGAACTGGAACCACTTCGGCAACGGGGCCGCGACGCAGGGCTTCCGCGGCACGGCCCAGCAGAGCGCGGGACAGTGGCAGCACTTCCAGGGGACGCAGGGATCCGCGGCCTCGGGGCAGCGGTATTCGGCTCCGGCGCAACGCTACTCGGCTCCGGCCCAGCGGTATTCGGCGCCGGCTCAGCGCTATTCAGCACCGGCGCAGCGGTACTCGGCGCCAGCACAGCACTATTCAGCGCCGGCACAGCGGTACCAGTCAGCGCCGAGCTACGGCGGTGGGGCGCGCAGCTCGGGCGGCGGTGGAGGTGGATCGCGTAGCTTTAGCGGCGGCCATAGCTCGGGCGGCGGCGGTTCCCACGGTGGTGGACACCGCTGACCGCTTCTCACACGCGACAGAAAGAAGTTCACGGACGGGGCGAAAACACCTGGGGACAGACGGCTCCGTCCACGCGGCGACGTGCCACAGGGTGTTTCTGGGAGCCATGCCGCCGCCTTGGGACGGAGTCAGTCCCCGCGTCTTCTTTACGATTCGCCGCGGACACGGCGAGGCGGCTGTGCAGGCGGGCATCGGCAGACTGCACGATTCGAGCGGCGGGCGAAAGCGCCCGCCGCTGAGCTTTTGCGGCACGGCGGAAAATGTAACCTTCGGCTGCCTAGCAGCATCCTATCAGGAGAAGCCGTCAGATTAGCCATCGCACCCCTAGTCGGGCTGCCCGATGAATGGGAGCGAGTCCCCCGGTAGTGAGACGGTGCGCGGCATCCGCTATCAAAGCCGCCGGCCCGTGTGCGGTCCAACTCCACCCGGCGGTGTATTTCCTCCAATCTCCGATATCTACCTGGCGCATAACATCTCCGCATAGGCGAGTAACTGCCACTCCGTGAGCTCCTCCATACATATTTACCATCGGCGGCCGGTTCATAACTCGGAACCAAGCTGTTACCAAGTTGCATGTAACCTGAACGGGATAACATGCGCCTAAACAGGTGTTGGGACATGAAGCCGAATGGCACATCGACACCAACTACTGATCTTAGGAGGATCACAATGAGAAACAAGTCTTTCGCGGCGCTGGGTACGCTAGCGTTGATCGTTGCGGCTTCCGCTTATGGCCAACAGAGAGTGGCGGCCGACATTCCCTTCGAATTCAGTCTGGCGAACAAGGTCATGCCCGCCGGGCACTACGAGATAACCACCTCTCCCACTTACGTGCTTGTCAGCTCGTATGCAACCGGGGCCGCGGCATTTTCCGCTGCGAACCGGGATGCCGAAGCCTACAGCCGGGGCTCCGAGGGCAAGTTGGTGTTCAACCGCTATGGCGACAAGTACTTCCTCGCCGCGGTGCGGCCGGAACGCGGTACGGGATCTGGCGCTGTCCTGATCGAGTCCAAGACCGAGGAAAGAGTCGCCCATACATCGGGCGAAGTGGCACACCTGGCCATCCCCCTTGGTACCGGTGCAGCAACCCAGGCCTTGCTTAAGTAGCACTTGTGGCCCGGATGCCCGCAGGCGTCCGGGCCTTCCCCCCCGGCTCTTCCAGCTTGTGCCCTCCCTCCAGTTCGTCATCTCATCCTGGGTTTTCAGTTCCTCACCGTCCGGTGTGCCGCAGTTGGATTCACCGAGCGGCCCGAGGGCAGCACACTCCGCGCTCGGGCCGCTCGTTAACCCTCGCGGTTCCGTGTGAAGTGCCCGACGGTCCGAAGTGGCCGCTGCCAGATAATCGACTGTGTAGTCTGCGCGCAGTAACTCGGTCCTACCAATTAGGCGTGGACGCGAACCTGTACCGGTGGTGACCGCATGCGGGAGTGTGCGCTCGGGGCTTGGATTGCTGGCATAATACTAGCATGGCCGTCCGCATGAAGGACATCGCCCGGGATCTTGGCGTGTCGGTGGTGACCGTCTCCAAGGTCCTGAGGAATCACGAGGACATTGGCGAAGAAACCCGGCAGCGCGTCCTGAAGAGAATGAAGGAGCTGGACTACCAGCCTAACCTGGCGGCCCGTGCCTTAGTCACCGGACGTACACTCACCATAGGCCTGGTGGTTCCCGACCTGGTGCATCCGTTCTTTTCCGAAGTGGCCAAGGGGCTCTCCAGCGCTCTGCGCACCAATGGCTACGGCCTGCTGATTTCCTCTTCCGAAGATAACCCGGAACTGGAACGCGAAGAGCTCAACCAGATGCTCTCGCGGCGCGTGGACGCACTGATTGTCGCCTCTACCCAACGGACCGTAGAGTCATTCCGCCGCATCGAGGACCGCAAACGGCCGTATGTGCTTCTGGACCGCTGCTTCCCCGGTCTGCAGGCGAATTTCGTCGGGGTGGACGATGAAGCGGTGGGCAGGTTGGCGACCGAGCATTTGATTTCGGTGGGCTGCCGCCGGATTGCCCACGTCCGGGGAGGGGAGGTCAGCACTGCATTAGGCCGCCTGGCGGGCTACCGGCAGGCTCTTGCACAGCACGGCCTCGATGCGCCCAGCGACTACATCCAAACCGCGGGAGCGAGCGACGATTCCGGAGATATCAGCGGTTGCGATGCCATGCTGAGGCTGCTGAACCTGGATCCACGCCCCGACGGGGTTTTCTGCTTCAACGATCCGACGGCGATGGGCGGCCTGAAGGCCATTCTGGCCAGCGGATTGCGCGTGCCACAGGACATCGCCGTGATCGGCTGCGGCAACGTAGGTATTGACGAACTGCTGCGGGTGCCGTTAAGCAGCGTGGATCAGGACAGCGCGGGCATAGGGCGGCAAGCGGCGGCGCTGGCTCTTAGCCTGGTGCAATGCACGGGCGAGAGACCGCGGGCGAAAACGGTTCTGCTGCCGCCGCGGATCGTGGCACGCGAATCGACGCGACGCCAGGGTTAGACCGCGGCTGTCCGGCTTCCCCAACCGCCCGGCCTCTATTCCGCTGGAATGTTCTTGGCCAGTGCCGCGCTGAGCGGGACCGGGTCCACGCCGTCCTTCGAAATGGCGTACCCCGCGATGTAATTACCTTTGCGGAACACCACCAGGCGCCCGAGATACTGATCGGTATACTGGAACGCCTCGGCGGCGAGAGAGACCGGGGTGGCTTGGGCGAACCGCTTCCGCAATTGCTCCATGACGGCGGCGGCCGATTGCGGCGTGTCTTCCAGCACTACGAAAGCCTTGCCGAAATCGTACTGCGCCGCATAGCCGCGCTTCAGGATGCGCATGCCCAGAACGCTCTCGGGCACCAGGCGCAGGCTCTGCCGCTGCCCGGTTGGGAACCAGGCCATGGCCGCAGGCAACGATGTGCTCCCCGGAATCACCTTTTCCAGCGCCGCAGTCCAGTCCTTCAACGCGGCGGTGTGATCGCCTTCCGGATTGGCGGCGATCTCCAGAAAGTACTGGCCCTTGGCAAAGAACGCGCGCCGCTGCACGATCTGGCCGTTCATGCCGATCTTCACAGTCGGCTCGCGGCCATCCACGTCGGACGTGAACATGCCGTAAGAGGAATCCGGACCGCCGAAATCGGAGAGATCGATCACGAAGGTGACCGGCCCCTTCTTACAGGTGATGCCCCGCATCTGCAGGAAGCCGTAGATCAGGTAGCCTTCCGCGTTTCCATCCATGTACTCGAACAGGTTCTGGGCTTCGTAAGTGCGCTCCGTGCCGTCCTGTGTCCAGCCCGGAACCAGTTTGCAAGCCAGGGTGGGCGCCTGATCGGCCGCGGAAACGAAGCCCGCGGCCGCCAGCGCCACTGCCAGGCAGCGGATGGTTCTCAACATGCGAATAGCTCCTGAGCGCGGCTTACCCGATCCCTGACCCTAACGCCATGCGGGCATTCCACGGTGCATTCCGAGCACGAGGTACAGCGCGCGGCGCCGTGCTCCGGCCCCAGTTCCAGGAAGCGCTCGCGGCCCAGGGCGAACTGGCCGTAGCCATCGGCGTAGGTGAGAATGCGCAGCACATCGGCCACCGGCAGGCCCTGTTTGCACATGCCATCGCAGTGGCCGCACGTCCGGCAATAGAGCGGCCGGATATGTTCCAGTTGCAGGGCGAGAAGCTTGTCATCGGCGGGAGTGAACGGCTGGGACATGGCCTTCACGTTCTCGTCCAACTGATCGTTGTCGGTCATGCTGGGGATGGTGGTGTCGACGCCGGGATTGCGCAACACCCACTTGAGGGCCGCCAGCAGGGCGCCATCGCGTTTCAGCTTGGTGTAATTCGGATCCCCGGGCTTCACCCGGCTGAAACCGCCGGCCATCACCTTCATGCCCACAATGCCCTTCCCCGCCTTGGACGCTTCTTCGAGCACCTTGCCGATGGCGGGTTCCAGCGTGAAGTTATAGGCGCTGAGAATGACGTCGATCTTCGGGTGCTTGGCCAGGAACGGAATCAGTTCCGTCTGGCCCTGGTGCGTGCTGACGCCCGCGAAGCGGATCTTGCCGGCCTGCTTGGCGATCTGCTGCGCCTCGATTAGCTCGTCTTTGATATCGGCGGCGCTCGACTTGCCGTGCAGGAACCAGATGTCGAGGTGATCCGTTCCAAGTTCCTTGAGGCTGGTATCGAGGTGCCCGAGCGCGTCCTCCTTGGTCCTGGCGTGGGTCTTGCTGGAGATGGTGACGCCGTTGCGTTTCTTCTTGAGCGCCGCGCCCACCATCCGCTCGTTGTTGCCGCCCTGGTACATGCGCGCCGTATCGAAATAGGTGATGCCCATGTCGGCGGCGCGTTCGATGACGCTGCCATCGGAGGTGGACATGCAACCGAAACCGACCGTGGTCACTTTCAGCCCGGTCTTGCCAAGGGTCTTGAACTGAAAGCCGGGGCCGGACGAAGGCGTCGCGGCGGCCAACGGTTCGGAAGTGGAGGAGCGGACGGCGGACGCCAAAGCGGGCAGTCCCACCGCGCCTACCAGGAAATTGCGGCGACTAGACATATGGTTTCTCCATGCAAGAAGATACAAATGTAAACCGGAATTTCCATTTCGGACTTCCGGCTCTTAAAAACAGTATACATCGGGATAGCGGATTCGGCACCGGGCCGGTCCACGCGGCATCAGGCATAAGCCGAAAGGTCCTCTTCTTCGTGCGGACGCCGGTTACGGCCCAGGTTCGGCGGCAGGTCCAGCATGGGGCCGCGCCATTGCAGCATGCGGTCCACGTCGGGGTGCAGCCGGTACTTCTTTTGCACGCCGGCGATCTTTTCGCCGATGACGTCGATCTTGGATAAGTCGTATTGGCCAAGCCCGGCCTGCCAGGAGTAATTCAGATATCCCGGCCAACCTGCGTCGATCCCCATGCACTCCAGGCCCACGCGGTCCGCCGCCAGGAAATCCGTCGAGGCCAGGGCGATGCGGTGCGGAACCGGGGTGCCCGAAACCGGGCCGTTGCCTTCCATGCCCTCGAATCCGTCCACGATCCCCAGCCCCCAGTTCGAAACCATCTTCTGCATGGCGAGGTACATATTGAAATTGCCGGCCCGGATGCCCACGTGGAACTTGCGCTTGTCGCTGTCGGTCCAAGGCCGGTTCTCACCCGGAGGCGCCGATAGCGGCGCTCCCAGAACCACGTTCTTGATGCTCATGGTGGCCACTACCATGTTGTGCGTCTTCATCAGCGCCGCGGAAATCAGAAAAGCGTCGGGGTCGCAGAAACGCGCGCCCAGGCGGATGGGCACGGGGTGCATGTCGTAATCGACTCCGTAGAGCAGCTCGTACTTGTTCTCATCCTCGTTGGGGACTTCGAGCGTGGCCTGCAGGGGCTTGTGCTCGGCGAAGATCTTCTGCCAGCCGAAGTCGCTCGCGGCCGCCTTGGCCTTGGTGCCGGCGCATTCGGCGACCACGATGGGCCCCTTGAAGCGCGGGGCGAGGTAATCCAGGATGCCGTGAATGGTGTCGGCCGAGGTTGAAACCGCGGGCCGCGCCAAGTCAAGGCAATTGGGCTTGATGATGACGTATTTCCTGGTCTTGAGACCCGGCCGGATCTGGTCGTCGATCGCCACCAGGGCGTCGAAGATATTCTTGCGCCGGTTCTCGCCCTTGACCAGGGACACCTTGGCGCGTTGCTGGGAATACCGGAACAGCTTGTCGGCGTTGCCGCTCCCCATGCGGGGATCGAGGGGCGCCGCGGCCGAATCCGCCGGCGTTTTCCGCTGCGCCTCTTGTGCCCTGAGAGCCAGCCCCTGGGCGGTGGCAATCGCCCCGGCGCTGGCGAAGAAAGATCGTCTCGAAACCGGCATCTGAAAGTGACCCCCTCTCGATGGAGAACGGACAGCCAATGACAGTGTAGCTTCAATCGGAGGAGATTTTGCGGCCCGGTTGTCCTGGTATGGAAAAGTTTACGAACGCGCGGGAGATCCGGCTCAGGCAGCGCGCTGAGAGAGGCGCGCCATTCCTACACGGGGAGCTACCACATTTTCGCCCAGTGAGACAACTCCTGCTGGAGTCCGCTTTCCGCACTTCGATCGAGACGCCGGGTGGCAGGGGCCGTGTCGATCCGATACCGAATTCGCGACTTACCCCAGCCCGAACTTGCCGGAGCAAACTTGTTCGACTGAAACCCTTCGACGATCTCGCGCCCTTCCGCGTTCCGATTCAAGGCCATCGGACCCCAACGTCCGGGCATCCACGCTGCACGGTCTATACACAACGGGACCTGGGAGTCCATAATAGAAGTTCCGGCTCGCCGTTCGAGCCCAACCTCACGGAACGAAGGAGCTCCGAAATGCGCAGAACATTCGCCTTCCTGGCGGCACTAGCCCTGGCCGCGGCATCGGGAAGCGCTCAGTCCAAGACCTCCAAGACCCTGGACATTTATTTCATCGACACCGAGGGCGGGCACTCCACGCTATATGTCGCCCCCACTGGCGAGTCGATTCTCATCGATACCGGCAACCCAGGGGGCCGCGACGTCGCCCGCATCATGGCTGCGATTGAAGCGGCCGGCGTGAAGCAGATCGACCACCTGATCCTTACCCACTATCACACGGACCACATCGGCGGCCTGGAGGAACTGGCAACCAAGATCCCTATCCTGCAATTTATCGATCACGGAGCGACTTCGGAGCCCAGAGAAATGGTGCGGGGATTCCAGAAGATGTACGCCGAGCTGTACGCCAAGGCCAAGCACACCGTGGTGGTGCCCGGCGACACTATTCCGTTCGATGGCGTCACGGTTAACGTGGTGACGTCCCATGGCCAGGTTATCAAGACGCCCCTGCCCGGCGGCGGCAAGCCCAACCCGGAATGCGCCGACTTCAAGCCGCGCGACGAATCCCGCGTGGACCCCGACAACCCCATGTCGGTGGGCGTGGTGATGGCCTACGGAAAGTTCCGCACCGTCAACCTGGGCGACTTCACCTGGAACAAGGAACAGGAGTTGATGTGCCCGAATAACCCCATCGGGCAGGTGGATCTGTACCTCACCTCGCATCACGGAATCGATCAGTCCGGTTCGGCGGTGCTGGTGCACGGCCTGGCGCCGCGAGTGGCGATCATGCATAACAGCGCGTCTAAGGGTGGCGCGGTCCAGACCATGCAGGTTCTCCGCACCTCGCCGGGGCTGGAAGATCTGTGGCAACTGCACTGGGCGTACGCGGCCGGCATGGAGTGGAACTCGCCGTCGCTGTTCATCGCCAACGTGGAAGACAACGCCACCCTGGCGAACGTTTTGCAGAATCCTCAGCCCACGTTTGGACAGGGGCGCGGACCCGGTTTCGGAGCGCCGCCGACTCCGCCTCCGCCGCCTCCGCCACCAGCCGACGGCGCCGCACCAACGCCTCCTCCTGCCCCCCGCCCCGCCGGTTTCTTTGGCGGAGGGCGCGGAGGTCACACCGGTCCGGCATTCTGGATCAAGGTGTCCGCGCAAGCTGACGGCTCCTTCACGGTCACCAACACGCGTAACAACTTTAGCAAGACCTACGCTGCACGGAAGTAACCGGGAATTTCGATAGCCGTGTAGAACCGGAGGGGGCTGCGCGATTTTACAGGCTGCGCGGCCCCATCCCAGGGGTCACCCTTTTTATCCTTTGGTACACTGTTAGGATCTGGGGGACTCCACTTGAACCGGATCGCCATCTACCTCACAGTCGCCTCCGCCCTGGCAGTTACCGGCTGCCAGAAACCAGCAGCCCAAGCCAAGGGCCCTGGAGGCATGCCACAGTTCCCGGTAACCGTTGCCAAGGCCGAGCGTCAGAGCGTCCCCACCGAGGTGCGCGTGGTTGGAACGGTCGAAGCCAGCGCCATTGTACAGGTGAAATCGCAGATCGCCGGGCAACTGGTGGGCGTCGAGTTCACCGAAGGCCAGAATGTCTCCGAGGGCGACTTGCTCTTCCGCATCGACCCGCGGCCATACGAAGACGCGCTCCGCCAGGCCGAAGCCGCCGTGGCGCGCGACCGCGCGCAGATCCTGCAGGCCGAAGCCTCGCTCGCCCACGACGAAGCCCAGGCGAAGTTCGCCGCTAGCGACGCACAGCGGCAGGCCGACTTGAATCGCGGAGGGCTTACACCGCGCTCGCAATTCGACCAGGCCCAGTCCACCGCCGACGCCGCCAAGGCTGCCGCGCGAGCAACCCAGGCAAGCGTAGAAACCGCCAAGGCCGCTCTGGCTGCCGACGAGGCCGCCGTGTCCAAGGCGCGGCTCGACCTGAGCCACTGCCAGATCCGCGCTCCCCTCTCCGGCCGCACCGGCAACCTGCTGGTGAATGCCGGGAATCTGGTAAAGGAAAGCGACGTGGCGCTGGTGGTGATCCACCGCGTCTCTCCCATCTTCGTCAGCTTCAGCGTTCCGGAGCAGCACCTCGCGGCCATCCGCCGCCTCAACGCCGTAAGCAGACTGGCGGTGCGCGCCTTCGCCGAAAGCGACCCATCGCACGCCGCCACCGGAACCCTCGCGGTGATCGATAACACCGTCGACACCACGACTGGCACCATCAAACTGAAGGCCACTTTCGATAACCGCGACGGCCTGCTGTGGCCGGGACAGTTCGTCTCCACCGTGCTGACGCTCGATACCATCCGCGACGCCGTTGTGGTGCCGTCGGAAGCCGTGCAATCCGGCCAGCAGGGTTCGTTCGTGTACGCCGTGAAGCCGGACACATCGGTCGAGATCCGGCCAGTGACCACGGGCCTGGTTTTCGGCGCGCGGACGGTGATTGACAAAGGGCTCGCCACAGGCGACACCGTGGTCACCGATGGCTTCCTGGCCCTGTTCCCCGGCGCAAGAGTGCGCGCCATGGAGGCCGCCAGGCAGGAAGCGGGGCAGCCGTGAACCTCTCGCGAATCTTCATCGAGCGCCCGATAATGACGGTGCTCGTCACTTTCGCCATTCTGCTGTTCGGAGCGGTGGCTTTCCGCGGCCTGCCGGTGGCGGCGCTCCCCAGCGTGGACTACCCAACCATCGAGGTGAGTGCGGCGTTGCCTGGCGCCAGCCCCGAGACCATGGCCTCTTCGGTGGCCACGCCTTTGGAACGCGAGTTCTCCACCATCGCCGGCATCCAGCAGATGAGTTCCAGCAACTCGCAGGGCGGCACCGACATCACCATTCAGTTCACGCTCGACCGCACCATTGACGCGGCGGCGCAGGACGTCCAGGCGCACATCGCCGCGGCCGGCGGACGTCTGCCGCCCAGCATGCCGCGGCCGCCCACGTACTCCAAGGTGAATCCGGCGGACCAGCCCATTTTCTATCTGGCGCTAAGTTCCAACACGCTGCCGCTCTCGAAGGTCACCGAGTACGCCGACATCCTGCTGGCCCAGCGCATTTCCATGGTAAGCGGCGTGTCGCGCGTGCAGGTCTACGGCCGGCAAAAGTACGCCGTGCGCGTGCAGGCGGATCCCGACAAGCTGGCGTCGCACAACGTCGGCATCGACGAACTGCAGCGCGCGGTATCGAGCAGCAACAGCAACCTGCCCACGGGCCTTCTGGACGGCGCCAGGCAGTCCTTCACCATCCAGTCCAACGGCGCGCTCTTCAAGGCTTCCGAATACCGGCCTATTATTGTCGCCTGGCGCAACGGTTCGCCGGTGCGGCTGGAAGACGTGGCCAACGTTGCCGATGGCATCGAGAACGACAAGCTGGTGGCCTGGTACAACGACACGCAATGCGTCATCCTGGCCATCAACCGCCAGCCCGGCACCAACACCGTCGATGTCGCAGACGGCGTCTACAAACTGCTGCCGGAGTTCCGGCGCGAGATCCCCGGCGCGGTCGAGCTTTCCATCGCCTTCGATGCCTCGCAATCCATCCGCAATTCCATTCACGACGTGGAATTCACCCTCATGCTCACCATCTGCATCGTGGTGATGGTGATCTTCCTTTTTCTGCGCAATCTCTCGGCAACCTTGATCCCCGGATGCGCCGTGCCCTTTTCCATCGTGGGTACGTTTGCGGTGATGTACCTGCTCAAGTACAGCTTGAACAATCTGTCGCTGATGGCGCTAACGCTTTCCGTGGGGTTCGTGGTGGACGACGCCATCGTCATGCTGGAGAACATCGTGCGCCACATGGAGATGGGCGAGACGCGCATGCAGGCGGCGCTCTCGGCTTCGAGGGAAATTGGCTTCACGATTCTCTCCATGACCATCTCGCTGGTGTCGGTGTTTATCCCGGTGCTCTTCATGGCGGGCATCGTGGGGCGCCTGCTGCACGAATTCTCGGTGACCATCGTGGTGGCCATTCTGATTTCCGGCTTCGTCTCGCTGACGCTCACGCCCATGCTGGGCAGCCGCTTTCTGCGCGACGAGCACAACCGGCGCCACGGCATCTTCTACCGCTCGCTCGAAGGCGGCTTCAACCTGCTCACCTGGTGGTACGAGATGACCCTGCGCCTCGCCATGCGCTTCCACCCGGTGACGTTCCTGATCGCCGTGGCCATGCTGGTGGGCACCGTGTACCTGTTCAAGACCATGCCGACCGGTTTCATTCCCAGCCAGGACAGTGGCTTCATGTTCGGCGCCATGCTGGGCCCGCAGGACGCGTCCTTCGACTACATGTCCGCGCACACCCGCGCCATCAAGGACGTCGCCAAGGTGCATCCGGCGGTGGAGAGCACCATCGCTTTCGTCCCCGGCGGCAACCAGTCCTTCGTGTTCGTGAAGCTGAAGCCGCGCGACCAGCGCACGCTTTCGGCCGACCAGTTCATCGACGAGCTTCGTCCACGCTTAATGTTCTCCGTGCCGGGCGTGATGGCGTTCCTGCAGAATCCGCCGCCCATCACGGTTAGCGGACAGAACTCAGCCAGCGTCTACCAGCTCACTCTGCAAAGCGCCAGCCTCGACGAGATCTACACCTGGGGACCGAAGCTGAAATCGAAGATGCAGCAGCTTCCCGGCTTCGTCGACGTCAACAGCGATCAGCAGATTTCCAGCCCGCAGTTGATGGTGAACATCGACCGCGACCGCGCGCTCGCCCTGGGCGTCACACCCGAGCAGGTTCAGGACGCGCTCTACAGCGCCTACGGGTCGCGCGAAGTTTCGGTGATTTACGCTGCCGCCGACCAGTATTCCGTCATCCTGGAATTAGCCAAGCAGTACCAACGCACGCCCGATTCGCTGTCCAAACTATACATCCGCTCTTCGCAAGGGCAACTCGTGCCGCTGGACGCCATGGTGCACACCAAGCTCCAAACCGGTCCGCTCACCATTAACCACTTCGGACAACTGCCGGCGGTCACCATTTCCTTCAACCTGCTCCGCGGCTACTCGCTGGGACAGGCGGCGCAAGCCGTGGACGATGCCATCGCCGAAATGCGGATGCCCCAGACTATTTCAACGGCTTTTCAGGGCACGGTGAAGGAATTCCAAAGCTCCTTCCAGAATCTCACCATACTGCTGATCGTGGCTATTCTGGTGATCTACATCGTGCTGGGCGTGCTGTACGAGAGCTTCATTCACCCCATCACGATTCTCTCGGGCCTGCCCTCGGCGGTTTTCGGCGCGCTCCTCACGCTGGTGATCTTCCACAAGGAGCTCGACCTCTACGCGTTCGTCGGCATCATCATGCTGTTCGGCGTGGTGAAGAAGAACGCCATCATGATGATCGATTTCGCCATCGGCGCGCGGCACAAGGGCCTGAGCGCGCGCGACGCCATCTGGCAGGGCTGCCTGCTGCGTTTCCGCCCCATCATGATGACCACCGTGGCGGCGCTTTTCGGCACCTTGCCCATTGCGCTGGGTTATGGCGAGGGTGCCGACGCGCGCCAGCCGCTGGGCCTGGCGGTGGTGGGCGGCCTGGTTGTTAGCCAGTTTCTGACGCTCTATATTACGCCCGTGATCTACCTCTACCTGGATTGGGTGCAGGAGAAGCTCAGGGGAACCCGCGCCGCCGAAGAGCTCGCAGTCGCACCTCAGATGCCGTAGTCCGCAGCGACCAAGTCCGCTCCCTGACGACCGGGTATCGCTGGGTGCCTCGCCCCGCTGGTGAGCGGTTTGCCGCTGGCCGTAGTGGGGGCGGCGGCCTGGTTCCCGGCGTGGCGCGCGGCGAAACCGGAGGCGACACAAGAGCTCCGCTTGGAGTGACGCTGGTCAGGGCATCATTAGACTGGCTTGTTCCCGCAGCAGGCTCACCTGCTGAGCAAGCGCGGCCAACGCCTCGGTACACTCCTGGAACTGCATAGCGGCGGCCTGGGTTTCGATGTGCTTGAGCAAGGCCGCGGCCGAGACGGCTCCTACGTTGGCACAAGCGCCTTTCGAATAGTGCGCCAGGCGCATGCAGCCTTGGGCATCGCATGCCTGGATGGCGCCTTCCAACAGCCGAACCTGCTGCGAAGTGTCGTCAACCAGGGCTGTGAGGATCTCCTGCATGAGCTCGGGGTCGTCCAAAGTGACTTCCCGAAGCTGCTCTTTGTCGAGGGTTACGGAAGTGTCGATTGCCTGCACGCTTATCTTTTCGGCACAGGGGGCTGCGGATGTTATCGGAGGAACACATTAGAACGGGCGGGGGAAATGCCCGACTCACCAGTAGTGGAAGGCAGACTCGACCACTTTTCCATTGGAATCCACCCGGGCGCGGGCGAAGAGGCTGGGAGACGCCTGCGAACCGAAACGCAGGTCGATGGCTTCAACGTGTGTGCCATTCTCGATCTTCTCGTCCGGCCAGACGCGCCACATCGGAAACTGGGAGAACCGCAGGAACTCCTGAAACACCGGAGTAGCACGAGCCCGGTCGAGCGCGGGGCTTGGATCGGGCCGGTCCAGGATGCGGCCTTGGGCCGGGTCGAACTCCTCCAGGAGATTCACCGGCACGAGCACCTGGAAATCGGCGGTCTCGACCACGCCCCTCCAACGCAAGGGATTTGTGGAAACGGGAAACGCGGCCACCCGCACCGGCGCCATCCCCCGGTAATTGCGGGATTCCAGCACGCCGATGGCGCGCGTGTGCAGCACCGCCCGGCCGCCATCGTATAGCGCGAGCAGGCTTAGGGCGAAGATGGCACCGCCGCGGCCGTGATGCCGGACGCGCTTGCCGCCCGAGGCAATCTCCGAACCCACCAGCCGGGACAGGAACGGTCCCACGATTCCCAGCAGCAGAATAGTCCACGCCCAAGGGTCGGGGAAGCCGGCAATGTCGAAGTGGAACCACTCGCTGGAAAACGGAAGCAGGATGCGCACGCCGTAGGTATTGGTGAGATCCAGCAGGATGTGCGAAGCCACGCCGATGAAGGCTACGGCGAAGGCCTTCCGCCAGGGGAGCGTTGCGCGGAACGCCACCCGCATCAGCGCCACCGCCAGCAGGGCCATTAGAGGCATCGCCAGTAGGCTATGGGTCCAGTGGCGATGGTAGTGCAGGTAGCTGGTGGAACCGCCCAGGACCGCGAAGACATCCACATCGGGGATGTTCGCCGCAATCAGTAGGATGGCGGTCGAGTGCGGGCACCAGCGGTTCAGACCGGCGCGGCTCAGAAACAGCCCTACGGCCGTGTGAGTGAGGTTGTCCATGGAAACGCGGGGCCCCCGATCCAACTATTGTAAGGGGGAACGGGGACGGTGGCGGACCGTCCCCGGCAGGATTCGTTGCGGGCTATGCGGAGAGGGGGAAGGGAGCGGGCTGGCGTACGCGCAGAACGCGCGCGGGCCGGACGTCCCTGTGGACCACACCGCCAAAGTAGTCGCGGAGAGGATAAAGAGGATAGGGTTCGAGTTCGGCATACACGCGGCCGAGCTTCTCTTCCAGGCGATAGATGGCATGAAAGAAGCTGCCGCGGTCCATGTGGAGCTTCTGGCAGCATAGGTAGTAGTCGGCCCCCAGAAGAAAATGAAAACGGAAGATGCGGTACTCCTCCTTGCTTAAGGCGCGCTCCGTAACCCGCAGGAAATCCGCGAGGTACTCTTCCCGCTTGCGCGAAAATACCCGGCCTCCAATGGGACCATTGCACGGCTCCCAGGAGACCGAGGCGGTCCGCTCGCTCAGGGCGAGACATTCCTTGAATCCGGTCAGACACGCCCGAAAAACCCCGCGCAGCACGCAATCGCAAGGAACGTGCCGGTCCTCGCGATTCAGGACCATCCCGATACCTTCGCAAGACGTGCAGGTTGCATTGGCAATGCCGATTGTCGTCGATCGATTCCAGAACATCTTCTTGGACTCCTCCTGGCTCCCACCACAGAACCGATAGCCGTGGTTGCGAGCTACTGTACTCAATCTAGCCCGGAGTCCGGAAACGTCAACCGTATAAGGTGAATACCTGCATCGTCTCGGGCAATACCCTCAGGTGAGCGGGGATCTCTCAGTAGTCCTGTACGATTTGTAACAGTTGATCCTGCACCCAGTTAACCAGCGGGCGCCGAACTCCTCTGAATCCAACATCACGTTGACCCAAGATAGTGCTCTGAGCGATTATGGTACTCCCCTATTTCTCAGGGAAATATGGCCCGTCATGGACGCCCTTGATTTCGCTGAGTTGCAACGCCGGTTGGTGGCGTATCTCAGTGAAAAAGTTCGCAATGGCGAGATGACGGAACGCCGCCTGGCGCGCCTCACGGGGGTCTCTCAGCCCCATATGCACCATGTTTTGTGTGGGAAACGGGGATTCTCGATGGAGATGGCCGACCGCGTTATGAAGGCGCTTCGGAAGGATGTCCTAGACTTCCTGGAAGACCAGGACATCGCGGACTGGAATAGTCGGGAATGAACTTGTGGTGGAATAGAATGCGGGAGACGTGAACGCAAGTGGGCCGATCCAAGAGCGGGTTTCCAGCGGGTGAAGAGCGGCTGCGGCGTCTGGCGCACAACATCGATCGCCTGGTGGAAAAGGACGAGGACCTGTTACGCCGCGAGCGCGAGACCGCGGCCATGCGCCGGGCGGCCGCGGCGCAACTGCACGTGCTGTGCGCCAGTTTCGTGACCGACCTGAACTCCCTGCTGGAGCGCAGCGAAGTCCGCCTCGACCCCGATACCTTCGACGTGGACATGTTCCAGCCCGACATGCCCACCCTGTTTCAGATTCAGGTGCGTGGGCGGATCCTGCAGATCTCCTTCGCAGCGACGCCGGGGCTGACCAGCACCGAGGAGTTCCGCATCCCATACATTTTAGAAGGCTCCGTGCGCGCCTTCAATCAGAAGTTGCTGGACAAGCATCTGGTAGAAGAGCAACTGCTGTTCTACACCCTGGAAGGCCGGGGCGCCATGTGGCGCTACTTCGACACGCGGACCTACAAGAGCGGCCACTTCGACCGCGATTACCTGATGACGCTGATGGAAGAAGTGATCTGAAGCCAGGGCGGCACGCGAAGATCCGGGCCGGAGTTGGGGCGGTCCCGCCCCGCTGCCCTCCCCGCTCCTGCGATACTGAGTAGTTCGTATGAGCGATGCCGAGCGAATCCTGGAGCTGCTCTCGCGGTCGCCGGGGCTGCGGGCCCGGGAGATCGCGAGCCAACTGGGGATGGAGCGGCCGCTGGCGGTAACCACGCTGCACGGGCTGCTGGGTAGCGCGTTGGTGCAGGACAATGCCTACCGCTGGTGGCCCAAGGCGCGGCGGGCGGATGCCGCGGACGAATCCGCCGCGGATGGGCCGCCCACGTTTCTGGCCAGTCTCTGCCGCTACTACCTGGAATGCCTGGCGCGGGAGAGCGGCTCGGGCATCAGCCTCCCGGCCACGGAGACCGCCGGTTACGCGGCGCTCGACCGGCTGCCGTTCTCGGGCGCACCGGACGAGCCGTGGGGCTCCGAGCGGGCCATCCGGAAGATCGTGCAGCGGGCGCGGCGGGAACGCGGCCAGCTCACGCTCTACACGGGCTACCCTGTTCGTCTCCGCCGGGTGCAGTCGCGCCACGCCGAAGAGATGCGCATTGAGCCGGTGCTGCTCTACCCCATCGAGGACAACCCCGAGGAGCGCGCCCTTGCGCTTCGCCCGGCCAGCGGCATTCCGCTATTCAACCTCGATGTCCTCAAGACCCTGCCCTCGGTGGACAGCGGCAACGCCATGGACGAAGCCATTCACCTTTCCGAGGAGCTCGGCTTGGCCGGCGTCGACGAAGACCTGCCGCAATGGGACGAGATCATCTTGCGCCTGGAGCGCTGCCGGCCCGAGTGGGGCTGGCGCGAGAAGCCGAACCCCTATGAGCTCTCGGGCGGCGCGCCACTGGCCGAGTTGACCGCGCCCGGCATCTACAACCGCGCGGTGTTGTTCGCCGCCACGCGCTCACCATTCACGTACGGCCTCGAGACCGAACTGCGCAAGCTGATGCAGGTTGGCGAGAGCACCCTCCGCGATACCGCTCTGGGCTTCTGGCTGGCCGGCGACAGCGCCGCGGGTTCCGCCGGACCGCTGCCCGAGGACCGGCCCATCCTGGAGGTGGTGCCGCACAACAACGAGCAGCGGCAGGCGGTGGTTCAAGGGCTGGGCGCCCCGCTGACCGTGGTCACCGGTCCGCCGGGCACGGGCAAATCGCAAGTGGTCACGTCGCTGCTGGCCAACATGGCGTTCCACGGGGGCAGCGTGCTGTTCTCCAGCAAGAACAACCACGCGGTGGACGTGGTGGAAGCGCGGGTCAACGCCCTGGGGCCGCATCCGTTGCTGCTGCGGCTTGGCAAGGAAGAGCACCACGTCAAGGTCGCGCAGAACCTGGCGTCGAGTTTGGCGGAGTCCGTCAGTCCCGATGTCGAGGCGCGCTATGCCTGGCTGCACCGGGCGCACGATGAGGACCGCGCGCGGTTCGCCGCCGTGCGCGGCCAGATCGCCGAAGCCGTCAGCCTGCGCAACACGGTGGACGAACTGGAGCGCTCGGCGGAGGCGGCGCGCGGCATGTTCGACACCCAGAGCTTCGCCGGGCTGCTGACGGCCGATGTGGGGCAGATGCGGCGGCGGTGCGAGGCGCTGGCGGCGGCCATCGATGCCGCCCGCGAATCCTCGGCGCAGGCGGTGGTGCGGTTGCTGCGCGAGCCGGGGCGCGCGCGCCGCTTCGAGCGCCTCGCCGAAGCCGCCGCGGAAGTGGCCGCCGACGCCGCCCAACTCGGCATCGAGCCTCCCCAAGGCCCGCCATCCGAAATCACGCTCGAAGAGTGGGACGAATACCGCGCCTCGCTCAGCGCCCGCCTGGACTGGGCGGATCGCGTGCGTTCCTACGGGCAGGCTCTCGACCAACTGCGCACCGCGCGCCCGCTGGACCGCCTGGCTTGCGATCTGACCCGCATCTCCCAGGAGAGCGCACAGAATTCGCTCGATCTCTGGCAGTGCTGGCTGCGCCTTTGGCCCGCCCGCTGGGACCCGGAGCGGCGCAAGCTGCTGAGCGAGTACGTTTCCCTGCTGCAGATGATTTCGAGTGGCGACCGCTACGACGAAGGCGCCGGCCGCCGCGTATTCCGCCGCTACTACAGCCTGTTCCCCAAGGTGGCCAAGGTGCTGCCGTGCTGGGCGGTGACCTCGCTTTCGGCGCGCGGACGGCTGCCCTTCGAAGCCGGCTTTTTCGACCTGGCGGTGATCGACGAGGCCTCTCAGTGCGACATCGCTTCGGCGCTGCCGCTGCTCTTCCGGGCGCGCCGCGCGGTGATCATTGGCGATCCGCTGCAGCTCAAGCACGTCAGCACGGTGGCACCCCAGGAAGACCGCCTGCTGCTGGCCGCCCACGGGTTGGCCGAGGGCCGGGCGGCCTGGGCCTATTCGGTGAACTCCCTCTTCGACCTGGCCCGCAGCCTGTGCCGCCACGAAGACATCGTCAACCTGCGCGATCACCACCGTTCCCACCGCGACATCATCGGGTTCTCCAACCGCCATTTCTACCGCGGCGGGCTGCGCATCGCCACCGATCACGAGAGCCTGCGCCGTCCCACGGGCGATGGGCCAGCGGTGCGCTGGGTTGGCGTACGCGGCAAAGTGGTGCGGCCCAGCGGCGGCGGCGCGCTCAACGTGGCCGAAGCAGAGGCGACGGTGGCGGAGGTGCGGCGCCTGGTGGTGGAGGGGGGCTACGATGGCGCCATCGGTGTGGTGACGCCCTTCCGCGCGCACGCCAACCGCATCCGCACTCTGGTGCACCAGGACCGCGACCTTTCGCAGCGCCTGGCGGCCATGCAGTTTGTCGTGGACACGGTCCACGGCTTCCAGGGCGACGAGCGCGACGTGATCTTCTTTTCGCCGGTGGTATCGGCGGGCGTGGGCGAGGGCACGCTGCGGTTTCTGAAGGGCCACGGCAACCTGTTCAACGTGGCGGTGACGCGCGCCCGCTCGGAACTGGTGGTGGTGGGCGACCGGCAGGCGGCGCTCGATTCCGGCGTGGATTACCTGGCCAGCTTCGCCGAGTACTCGCGCGAGCTGGGGGCGCGCGAGCCCGGCGCGGCCGCGGCCGGCGACGGCGGCCCTGAGTATCCGCCAGTGGCGCATCCCGAGCTGGTCTCCGAGTGGGAGCGGATCTTCTACCGCGCTCTCTACGCCGCCGGGGTGCGGCCGGTTCCGCAATACGAGGAGGCGCCCTACACGCTGGATTTCGCGCTGTTCGATGGCGAACGGAAGCTCGACATCGAGGTGGATGGCGAGAACTACCATCGCAACTGGGATGGCGAGTTGTGCCGCCGCGACCAGATCCGCTCGCGCCGGCTGAGCGACCTCGGCTGGGACATCCAGCGCTTCTGGGTCTACGAGATTCGCGACGACCTGGAGGGAGCGGTAGCCCGTGTGAAGGCGTGGCGCGGCGCGAAGCAAATCAGGTGAACGTCCCGTCTGTCCCCGTATTTCTACGCGGATTCGCGGAGCTTGTCGAGGAAGTGGAATAGGGCCACGGCCACGATGGCGTTGAGCACGCCGAACATCAGCCATTCATCGATCTTGAAAGCCGGCTGGTGCCCCAGCGGCAGCGCCTGTTCGATCACCCAGCAGAGCAGTTGGTGGAAGATGTAGAAGAACACCGCCAGCCCGAAGCGGATTATGCCGTGATCGACGTCCAGGCGCACGCCCACCGAAGCGGCAAAGTAGCCCACCAGGGTGTTGACGATGCCGTGCATCCCCAGCGGGTTCTTGGATAGCGAGTCCTGCGCCAGGCCCACGATGGCCCCGGTCAGCAACCCGCCGATCTGGTTGCGCCGCATGAGCGCGAAGTAGACCACCACCAGGAGCGGCATCTCCAGGAATTTCAGGAACTGAAAAAACAGCGGTATGTAGACTTGGAACAGGATGGCGGCCAGTGGCACCACCACCATTACCCAGGTGCGAAAACGCGAAACCTGGCCTTCCCGCTGGCTGCTCAGCAGAATGCGGCCGGTGGAATAGCTCATCGTTACTGTTTGCCTCCGGAGGAAGCACCGGCGGCCTGGTTGGCGCGGCGGGTGCTGGGAGGCGGCGGCTCCGTCGCCGGCGGGGCCGCGGGCGGAGGCTGCGGCAGGGGATGGTTCGCGTTAAAATCGGGGATCTTGCCGTCGCCGCTGCCGAACGGGTGTCCCTGCGAATCGCTGATTGCCTTGGCTTGGGCGCGGGCGCGGTCAGCCTCGGTGCCGATGGTGGCTGCCGGGACGTTCTCCTCCGGCTGCGCGGCGGCTGGAGCGGAGGGATTGATGTATACGGTTTGGCTGGAGGGCGCCGCCTCCGGGATCTCCTGGTGGACGCCTTCGAGGATGATGAGCACGTCCTCGGGCACGCCGCGCCGCAGGCCGCTGGGTTCCACCGAAATTTCCTTGAATGGCTGCCCGTTGGTCACGGTCTTCACCACGCCGACCGGAAAGCCGCGCGGAAACATGTGGTCGTCGCCGGAGGTGAACAGCAAATCCCCCACCGCGATCTTGTCCTCGAAGGGAACGTAATCCACCTTGCACCACGGTTTTCCCTGGCCTTTGAGAACGCCACGCGCCTGGCCATTCTGCGTGACGACGCCGGCGGCGAAGTCCTGATCGTTGATCAGGCCCACCATGGAACTCATGGCGTAAACCTTCAGCACCTTGCCGATGATGCCATCGGGAGTGACCACGCCCATGCCGCGCTCCACGCCGGAGACCGAGCCGCGGTCCACCAGCACGGCGTTAGAATCGGAACCGGCGGCCGAGGCGAACACGGTGGCGGCCAGCGTCCGTGAGGGCACGCGGGCGGCGAAGGCTTCGAGCGCTTTGGCCCTGTCGGCGAGGTTCACTTCGTTCTTCAGGAAGATGTTCTCCACCTTCAGCCGGTCGACTTCCGCTTGCAGGCGGCGGTTCTCGTCGTTGGCGTCGCGCAGCAGCACGTAGTTGCGAATGAAGCCCACGCTGCTATGGCGCCCCCACTCCAGGATGCGCGCCACGGGACTCACGGCGGTGACGGTCCAGGACCGGATGACGCTCACGTTCTGATCGTTCTTCACCTGGATGGCCAGAAGGATGAGCTGGGCGAAGATGACCAGCACCAGGACCGTAAAGCTGCGGTATCTGTTTAGCGGGGATTCCATTCCCGGTCACCGGTGCGCAGCGCCGGGCCCTTGCCCGTGCCCCGCACCTATATCTAGTCTATCGAAATCTTGCGCAGCAGCCGGAAATCGCTGAGCATGCGGCCGGTGCCCAGAACCACCGAGGCCAGCGGATCGTCGGCGATGGATACGGGCAGCCCGGTCTCCTCGCGGATGCGCTTATCCAGGTTCTTAAGCAGCGCGCCGCCTCCCGTGAGCACGATGCCTCGGTCGCTGATGTCCGCGCTCAGTTCCGGAGGCGTTCGCTCCAGCGCCACGCGAATGGCGTTGACGATGGTGGCCACGCACTCCGATAGCGCCTCGCGGATTTCGCTGTCGTCCACGGTGATGGTGCGGGGCACGCCCTCGATCAGGTTGCGGCCCTTGATCTCCATGGTGAGGGGCTTATCGAGCGGGAAGGCCGAGCCCACCTCCATCTTGATGGTCTCGGCGGTGCGCTCGCCGATCAGCAGGTTGTACTTGCGCTTGAGGTACTGCATCACGGCATCGTCCATTTCGTTACCGGCCACGCGCACGGAGCGCGAATAGACGATACCGGAAAGCGAGATGACGGCCACGTCGGTGGTGCCGCCGCCAATATCCACCACCATATTGCCGGAGGGCTCGGTAATGGGAAGCCCGGCGCCGATGGCCGCCACCATGGCCTGCTCCACCAGGTGAACCTCGCTGGCCTTGGCGCGATAAGCCGAATCCATGACCGCGCGCTTTTCCACCTGCGTGATTTCGCTAGGAACGCCGATGACGATGCGCGGATGCACCAGCATTTTGCGCCCGTGCGCCTTCTGAATAAAATAATTCAGCATGCGCTCGGTTACCTTGAAATCGGCGATGACGCCGTCCTTCATGGGCTTGATGGCGACGATGTTGCCGGGCGTGCGGCCCAGCATTTCCTTGGCTTCCTTGCCGACGGCTTCCACTTCGCCAGTGGTTTTATTGATGGCGACAATCGAAGGCTCGTTGACCACGATGCCCTTGCCCTTGGCATAGACGAGGGTATTGGCGGTCCCCAGATCGATGGCGAGGTCCGATGAAAACAGACTGAATAAAGAGCGTAAGTTCATCTAAATTAAGAGTGGTGCGCTCCGGGGGATGACGCGGCCGCGCGCTCTCAGCCACGCCTTTCGATGGTAACACAGCGATCCGCGGCCGATATGGATTAGCTGGCGCCGTTGGGTGGAATCCGCACGAATCGTCGAGGGGCGTCGATGGGTGCCACATAGTCTGAATCCCGGCCGGTCGCTGAGTGGGTTGCGGTGAAAGTGAGCTATACTGACGTGGACATCGATCATTCCGGTTTCGCCTCCGCGAAACCGAACCGGAGAAAACAGCTCGTGCAAACCGCCAATCATCTTGAGCAGGCGAAGTCGTTGCTGAATAGGAATGCGTCGCGGATCGCGTTGCGCGCCGTGCCGCTAGCGTTCCTTGCCGCGGCCGCGGCCCATGCGGTCCCGAACCCCAACGCATTGATCTTCAATGCGCCGAATGGCACGAATATTACTAATAGTTGCGGCGGCGGCACCTCCGCCGTCACGACCCCACTGGGCGGCGCATCCACGAACAACGGCCTGGGCCTGTCGCTTTGGGGAGACGCGACCATCAGTCCCAACGTGTCGTATGGCACGCCTTGCACCATGACGATGACGTGGTCCGGCACCGGTTCCGGGCTATTCGGTGGGACCACTGGCTCTCTGTACTCGAGGTCGACCCCAGGGTTCACGGTGAGCACGCCCAACGGCTTTATCTACGTCAGCGGGTGGAACCTCTCCGTGTCCATCAACGGCAATACGCCGACGCAACTCAGTTGCACGTCAACGGTCGTCAACCAGTTCCTCGACACCGTCCGCGCGCTCAGGCCACGGGGTACGCTGGGCGGCGTGGATTGCAGCGTGGGGACCATCCCGTCGGGGACCTTCGCCGTTCCCACCTCGCTGAGTACCTGGCAGGTGATATTGGCAGTCACGGGCGTATGGTATTACGGCGAAGGGCCGCAGCCGATGGAGGTCAGCGTGTCAAGCAACGGGTCGATCGATCTGTTGGCGACGCAGGGCAGCCCCGTCACGACAGTGCCGGCGCTAGCGCCATTGGCGTTCGCCATGACCTCCATACTACTCCTTTGCCTGGCAGGCTTCGGGATTCTGCGCCGCAATTCGACCGGCAGCGGTTTCCCCGGACAACCGTCCTAAACGGAGCGGCGGACGATGGCTGCCGGGGGGTCTGAGAAGCCCGCCGGCGGCCACCACGCTCCCACTTGAGAGCGGGTTATCGCTTCCAGGAGTCACTGGCTTTTTTGAGTTTCTGGAACCAATAGTACTGGCCGGATGCGGCCCCGACGTGCTACCTTGTCCGTAGTGCTCGGATTCAATGGCTTGTGTAGGATATTTGTATGTGCCTTGGCATTAGCTCTTACTTCCACCGCGTTCGCGGATGACATCGGTACGTATTCGAATAATTCCTTGAGTGCATATAACGTTTTCCTGAGCGGGTCTTTCACCAATAACGGGTCCGATATCGAGGGCGGATTGGTGGCGGGTGGCCTCATCAGCGCGCCCAATTGGTTCGCGGTCATGCAGGGACCTGCCGGCGAGCCCCTGAGCGCCTTCGGAACCAGCCAGTTGACGTTCATCTCCACGGCCGGCTTGGCGAACACAACATACAACATGAGCGACGATGGGGGCAACTGGTATATGGTAACCGGCGGGGGCAACGTCACCAACAACGGCCATGGTGGCGTAGCCTTGAGCTCCGATCCGATTAGCATCGCCACCCAGATGCAGACTGATCAGTCGACCTCAAACTACTTGAGCGGTATGGCCAACACCACGGGCAAGGCCGGCACCGACTACTGCACCAACACCAGCACCACGGTAACTACTTGTTACATCTACAATGCCGGTCTCAACGTCCTCAATGTGGGCGGGACGAACGGTTACTCGGCTTCCTGGTTTGCGAAGGGTATGGAGGTTGACATCAGCGGTATTTCCGCCACGCAATGGGCGGTGCTCAACTTCGCTGGCAGTGGTGCCTACACCGTGAGCGGCAATCTCAAGCTTGACGGCCAGAACAGCGACGGGACGCCGGGAACCGGTGTCGGCACTTACGCCCAGCGGCTGCTATACAACTTCAACGCTTCAACCAGCGTAACGATCGAAGGATCCGGATTCATCGGCAGCATGCTGGCGCCCAATGCAACCGTTACCGACAACGCCAATGGCCAGTTCGACGGCCAGTTGATCGCCACTTCGTTCAACGCCGGAAACACCGAGTTTCACAACTACCTCTACCAGGGACAGCTTACCCCCGAGCCGGCGCCAGTGGCGTTCATGGGCGCGGGATTGATCTTCCTCTTCGCCTGGCGCAACCGCCGCCGGAGGTAAGCGAGAAGCTAAGGCAGCGCAGGCGGCGCCGGCCGCAGCAGGTGCTCCCCGTGCACGCAGTACACGGTAAGGATTCTGTTCGAGTACACCTTATCGTAGTGCCCGAGAACATCCTGCACATGGCGCCACACAACCGGTTCATCCACGCGGAACCCCTCGAACGCCGTCTCGTAGAATTCGTCGGTGACGATCCAGCGCGGGTGCCAACCGCTGTAGTATCCCAGCCGCATGTCGTCCAGCAGCGCGGCGCGGGGACCAAGTCCAAACCACAGTTCAGCCGGTCCTACGATCCGGTCCGTCCCACCGGCTCCGTTGGCTTCCAGAAACTCGATGGCGGGCAGGAATTGCTTATGGTACGTATCGTTCCGGGCCCGCTGCACGGCAGCCGCGACATGCACCAGCAGAAACCCCGAGCCTGCCAGAAGTGCCAACGCTGCGGTGCTCCGCCGTCCCAGGCCCGAACTTACAACGACGCCCCACAAGGCCGCAAACACGGTACAGGTAACGATCATGTAATGCGGCGATTTCATGCCGTCGAGCACCGCAAGCGCCACAAACGCGGACACGGCCATTGCCACGAGAACACCCACTCCGCGACGCTTACGCAACGAAGGAATCCCCAGAGCCAAGCCAAGCCCCAGAATGTACTCGGCCAGCATGAGCGCTTTCAGTTTGTTGATGCCGCGCTCGAGAACATAGAAATACGTCCAGTACCGCCCGGCCGCATCGGTGAGGAGCGATTGGACCGGTGAACTCACACCTCCCACCCGATGCCCGGCCTGCGCCCGCATTTGCCCGGCGGCGACACCCGGCGCCTGAAGAACGTATATCCCCCAACCGGCCAGAAACACAACATACGGCAACGCCATAATTGGCAACGACTTCCACGCGATCGACCGCCGGTCGAGACACACCACCAGAATCGCCAATGCGATGACATGCACCGCGCCCACGGGATGGCACAGCAGGGCCGCGGCAGTGAGGGTGTTACCCGCGAGGAGAGCCAGCGAAAAGCGCTTCCCGCGCAGCCCCAGGTACGCCGCCAAGCCACATGCGCCCAGAGCCGCAGTCATGCAATCCATGCGTTGCGTGCTCGCTGCCGTGATGACGCTGAAATCGGCCGCCACAAACAGCGCTGCCATAACTCCGGCGAGCCGCGACTCCGTGAGCCGTCTCACTATCAGATACCAGGCAATTACCAGCACTTCTCCAAACAAGACCGATAGTAACCGGGTAGTAAAGATCGAGGCACCGAAGAGGCGTATCCACCCCGCGAGCGTCAACACATATCCCGGCAACGCCCAGTATGTGTAGCGATCGTACTGCGGCAACTCCACATCGTGGGGCAACCCCCGTGGGTGCTGGACGGTCGTGCCGAAGACGCCGTGGATGGCCAGATTGTAAGCGGGGCTGACGTAAATGCCCTCGTCCCACCAAGGTGCGCGCGTGAACGTGTTCGCCACGCTCAAACCGGCGTTACCCAATGCGATGATCACCAGAAAGAGTACTGTCGCCCTGTGAGAGATGGTTGGAGCGTTGGGAGTCCCCAGCGTCATAAACTTATCCCGATTCTAACATGCAATCCGGCGGCATCCCGCATCCCGCTGCTGCGATCCAACCCGCACGACTCCCCTAAGTTTGAGTAAGCTATGCGAACCGGTTGGCTTGGCCGCTTTTCCGCAAGCCTGCCCACCATCCGCTCAAGGGCGGGAGCCATCCGGCCCGGCGGGCGGCTTCCGGAACACGGCGAGAATCGAGACGCCGAAAGGATACCGCACATGCCGCAGGAGTGCGCGTTCCGTATTGAAAACCGCCGCCAGAATCCGGTTCACAAACGGGCTGTTCAGATCGAAATCCGATTCCCTGCCGCGGATACCGAACAAACGGCACACCAGGCGCACGGCGGCGATCGGCGGAAAAAGGAACGTATTGAAATAAGACTTGCGCACCACCGGGAGCGAGGTGGCAGACCGCATCTTCTTCAAGAGCCCACCCATCGTGTACCTGCGGTAATGATGGGCGACCTCGTCCTGCACGCCCCAAAGGAACATGAAGGCGGGCACCATGATTACCACAAATCCCCCAGGCTTGACTACGCGCTCGATTTCCTTGAGCGCCCACTCTTCCTTTTCGATGTGCTCGAGCACGTCCAGGCACAGGACCGCATCGAAGGTGTTATCGGGGAACTCGATTCTATGCCCTTCGATCACGGCCAGGTTCTGCACACCCTGCAGTTCGCCGAACCTCACCGCATCCGCCGAAATATCAAGCCCGAAAGACTCGTAGCCCGCGGCGGCCAGTTCCTTGACGAAGATACCCGATCCGCACCCGAACTCCAGCACTTTAGATTTCGGCGGGACGCGTGGGTCCAGGTTGTCGCGTACGATCGCCCGCCGTCCGACCATCAGCCAGTGGTTCTTCTCTATCTCGAAGTAGTTTTTATAGAAGGAGCGTTCCATACCGGATGTATCCAAGTCCCACAAATTCCAGTTGAATTTGTCAATATACTCTTTGAGACACACCCGCCACTCCCGCGTTAGGTGTGGGGCGATGCGCTTCAATTCGGTATTCACCAACTGCTCGGAGCGTGGCCGGGTGGCGAAATACGACTCCGCAAAGAAACTCGATTCCACCTCCCGCAGCTTCACATCCCTGGCGACTTCCAAACACTCCAGCAGATAGCGTGCAACGTCGGCCCTGCTCCCTCCGCCGTAGCAAGCCCCATGGTAGATGCCATACGCGTCATGGTCGAGAAGATACTTGATGGACCGGGCCAAGTCATAAGTGTAGCAAGGCGTGCCGAACTTGTCGTTGACTACGGCAAGTTCCTTCGCGCCAGCCCGTAGCTGGTGAATGAGCTTGTTGATAAACTTCTTGTCCTTCTTAGGGCCCCCGCCCATCATCCAGCCGGCGCGGACTACGATCGATTTGGGAACCGTCTTGGCGACCAGTTCGCCTCCGTACTTGGACATACCGTATGCACTCAACGGATTCGGAATGTCGGCTTCATCGTAGCTATCCTTCTTGCCGTCGAATATGCCCGCCGTCGATATGTAAACCAGCGGCAGATTGTGCTCTCTGGCATACTGCGCGACGTTCTCCACGCCGCCCGTGTTGGTCGCGTGCGCAAGGGATGGGTGGAGTTCGCAGTACTCCATGTCGGTTAGCGCCGCCAGGTGGATGATGTAATTGGGCTTGAGGTTCTCCATGTAAGCCCGCACATCCTTGGCCGAAGCCACGTCCAGCCGTTCCAGCCAAGGCGCATTAACGTCGATGTCGCTGGCATGGACCTCGCAGCAATCCCGAAACACCTCGTACACGGCCGCCCCCAGCATTCCACCGCACCCGGTGATCGCCACTCTGTCGCTCTTGTGAATCATGATTGAGAATTATAGTATGCCCAGCCTGAACCTAACCATGTCCCGCACCGTGGCCGCGATTATGGACATCTTGGAACCGGAAGCACGGCCCTCCATCCGCGGAAAATGCGTGACGGGAAACTGAACCACCCGGAGGCCGGCCTTTTTCGCCTTGATAATCATCTCCGCGTCGATGAAACAACTGGTACTCTTCATGGAAATCGAATCGAGGGCTTTGCGGCTGTATATCTTCATCGCACAATCTATGTCGCGGCAACGGACAAAGAAGAGCGCGGCGATGAGCCAGTTATAGACCGACGACTGAATCTTACGCCTAAGCGATGCCGCCTTCCTGGTCACATAGCCCGACAAGACGTCCGCGGTCCGAAGGCCGGGCAGATGTGGTAAGAACTCCCTTACATCGTACTGATTGTCCCCGTCCGTATACATGACGTAGTCGTACCGCGCCGCCAGAAATCCATCGCGAAGCGTCGCGCCATAGCCCAGATTCCTCGGATGGTGCAGCACTCGAACGTGCGGAAACTCGGCCGCCAGCCGGTCCGCAACTTCGCCGGTCTTGTCCGGGCTGCCGTCGTGAACCACGATCAACTCGAATGTATCCGCAATCTCCGAAAGGAACTTATGCACCCGAGGGATCAGTACGGGCAGGTTCTTCTCGTCATGATAGGCTGGGCAAAAGAACGAAATGGAAGACAGTCGGAAGGAATCGGTCATAGCGATCGCGCCGACGGCGGAGAGCCACTCCTTCGGCGCCACGCCCCGGGCCAATTGCCACTATATCATACCGGATTGTGCCGTCCGGCCCGGCGTAACACGGCGTTCCGTGGCACGCCGGGCAACGGAAATGATCGAGGTCACTGGTGCGCGGCCGGCTGGACCCTAGCTGCAGCCGCTGGTGCCGCCGCAGTTGCCGCACTTGTAGCAGCTTCCATTGCGCGTCATGATGGACCCGCACTCCGCGCACAAGGGCGCGTCCGCGACCACTGGCGCAAACGGCAACTGCTGCTGCGGATCGGCTTCCGTCTGCCGCAGGGTGGTGGTCTCCCCAGCTTCCGTCACCGCGTATTCCGGTCCCAGGAACTTCCCTCCCAGCCACCGGAAAATGTAATCCATGATCGACTTGGCATACGGAATCTGCTGGTTCCCGGTCCAGCCGCTGGGCTCGAACCGCACGTGCGCGAACTTGTCCACCAGGAACTTAAGCGGCACGCCGTATTGCAGGTTGAAACTCACCGCCGTGGCGAAGGCATCCATCAACCCGCTGATGGTCGAGCCTTCCTTGGCCATGGTGATGAAGATCTCGCCCGGTGCCCCTTCGTCGTACATCCCAACCGTGATGTACCCCTCGTGGCCGCCGATCGAAAACTTGTGGGTGATGGACCGCCGCTCGTCCGGCAGCTTGCGCCGCACCGGCCGGTACACCACTTTCTCCACCGGGGGCGCCGCTGCAACCACTGGTGCACTTTTCTTCTCGTTCTTCCCCGCCCCGGAGCTCAGCGGCTGCACTCGCTTCGAATTGTCGCGGTAAATGGCCACCGATTTCAGCCCCAGCTTCCAGCTTTCGGTGTAAGCCGTCATCACGTCTTCCACCGTGGATTCCTCGGGCATGTTAATGGTCTTCGAAATGGCGCCGGAGATGAATGGCTGCACCGCCGCCATCATGCGCACGTGGCCCATGTAGTGGATCGACCGCGTCCCGTTCCGCGGCCGGAAACTGCAATCGAACACCGCAAGGTGCTCGGGCTTCAGGTGCGGCGCGCCCTCGATAGTCCCCGTCGAGTCGATGTGGCTCACAATCCGCTCTACCTGGTCGGGCGTGTACCCCAGCTTGATGAGCGCCGCGGGCACCGTATTGTTGACGATCTTGATCACGCCGCCTCCCACCAGCTTCTTATACTTCACCAGCGCCAGATCGGGCTCGATGCCGGTGGTGTCGCAATCCATCATGAAGCCGATGGTGCCGGTGGGCGCGATCACGGTCACCTGAGCGTTGCGGAACCCGTGCCGCCGGCCATTCTCGCAAACGCTATCCCAGCACTGCTGCGCCCCCTGGTACAGCGCCGCCGGCACGTTGCTCCGGTTGATCCGGCCCAGCGCGTCGCGGTGCATGCGCATCACTTCCAGGAACGGCTGCTCGTTGACCGCGTATCCCGCGAACGGCCCCGTCGCCGCGGCAATGCGCGAACTGGTCAGGTACGCCTGGCCACACATCACCGCCGTGATCACCCCCGCGAAATCCCGCCCCTGCTCGCTGTCGTAGGGGATGCCCATCGACATCAGCAGCGCGCCCAGGTTGGCGAACCCCAACCCCAGCGGCCGGAAGTTGTGCGAGTTAGCCGCAATCTTCTCGGTAGGATAGCTGGCGTTGTCCACGATGATCTCCTGCGCCAGAATCATGGTATCCACGGCGTGGCGGAAGGCCTCGACGTCGAACTGCCCATCCGGCCCCACGAACTTCATCAGGTTCAGCGACGACAGGTTGCATGCCGAATCGTCCAGGAACATGTACTCCGAGCAGGGGTTCGAAGCGTTGATGCGCGCCGTGTTGCGGCAAGGGTGCCAGCGGTTGACGGTGGTGTCGAACTGCATGCCCGGGTCGCCGCACTGGTGGGTGGCTTCGGCGATATCGCGCAGCAGTTGCCGGCCCTTATAGCGCTTCACCGGCTGCCCCGTAGACACCGACTTGGTCCACCAGTCGCCGTCCGCCTCCGCCGCTTCCATGAAATCGTCCGTCGCGCGCACGCTGTTGTTGGCGTTCTGGAAGAAGATCGAGCTGTAGGCTTCCCCGTCCAGCGACGCGTCGTAGCCCGCTTCCACCAGTGTGTAGGCCTTCTTTTCTTCCTTGGCCTTGCACCAGATGAACGATTGAATGTCGGGATGGTCCACGTTGAGGATCACCATCTTGGCCGCGCGCCGCGTCTTTCCGCCGGATTTGATCACGCCCGCAAACGCGTCGAATCCCTTCATGAACGACAGCGGACCGGAAGCGCATCCGCCGCCCGAGAGAATGGCGTCTTCCTCGCGCAGCGGCGACAGGTTCGACCCCGTCCCCGAGCCCCACTTGAACAACATGCCTTCGGTCTTCGCCAGATCCAGAATGGACTCCAGCGAATCGCGCACCGAGACGATGAAGCACGCCGAGCATTGCGGCCGCGTCTCGCCATTCTCCAGTTTGGCGATCCGGGCCTCCTGCTGGTCGTAAACCCAGCCGTAGCCGCGCCCTTCCTTCACTCCCACGTTGAACCACACCGGCGAATTGAAGCACGCCTTCTGCGTCAGCATCAGGTGCGCCAGGTCGCTGCGGAAGCTCTCGTTGTCCTCCTCCGACCGGAAGTATCCGTCCTTTTTGCCCCACCCGGCGATGGTATCCACCACCCGCTCCACCAGTTGGGCCACGCTGGTTTCCCGCGCGGGCGACCCGAGCTTGCCGTGGAAATACTTGCTGGCCACGATATTGGTGGCCGTCTGCGACCAGTCCACCGGGACCTCCACGTCGCGCTGTTCAAAGATGACACCGCCCTTGTCGTTGGCAATCGAGGCCGTGCGGGTCTCCCACTGCAACTCGTCGTAGGGTGTTTTGCCCGCATCCAGCCGGGCAGTGAAATAACGTGGGAAGGAGACGCCGCTGTCAGTCCGATTCGTCGGTTGGGTCTCCATTGTTTCCATCTTCGCACCAAGGCCTACGGTGTGCTGTGTCATCTTCGATTCCCTCCGGGGTTTTCCTGCTTGTAGAAACGCACTCGTAATCTTGCCCCAATATGTAGTGGGACGTCAAGAATTTTATCTATATGGTGTGTCTTCAGGTTACGGAGCCGTAGTGCTATTGCACACACGTACCCCTGTCAAGTGGTGGTGTTGTAATAGGTTAACACGCCTGAATTCGGCGTAAATTGAGCCTCAGCCGCTACGACGCATTCCCGGCCGAAGCTGTCCGCACGAGCCCTTCCCGCAGGGAGCGGAACTGGCGCCCTGCTCCGGCGATCACGCGCTCCACTTCATCGCGATTGAGCGGCCTCGGGAGAACGTCGTATCCACCCCGGTTGAGCACTTCGGACCACAGATAATCGTCCGCCGTTCGCGAAGTCACCACCAGTTGCGGCGGACTGGGCAGATCCCGCAGGACGTCAAGCAAACGCTCCCACCCGGCATCGGCTGTGCGCCCCTCGGCTATCACCACCTCCACCGCGTTGCGCTCCAGCCACCAGATCGCCCGGCGCCCGTCGCGCGCCTCGAAGAGCCGCCATCCCAGTTTGCCGAAAACATCGCGGACCAGTGCCCGATCATTTTCGTAGTCGCCCACTAGCAGGGCGGAAACCGAACTGTCTTGCGCGATCTCGTTCATAGAGACACTCCCCCCTTCGGGGCAGGAATCAACTATCACTGTTTGTTTGAGGCAGGCGCAAACCGCCAGGTTTGCGGGATTTCACTACTACGGTGGCTTTGCCAGCCCCGAACTCTCACACATTTATTAGGCTCAGAACCCGTGCGGGGGACGGCCCCGAGATATGCAGAACCAAACGCCTTTGTCGTGTTTACTTTGCAAGCACCTTGGGGTGGTGTTGCCATCCCCTGCTATCGTTAGATAATTGCCACGGTTTGGGGTTCTTCTTCACCTTTCGCTATCCAATTGTTAACAAGCTGCTTACCTCCAAATTCAGCGATTCATCGATCTTGCTTCCGCAGGCGTACGCCGCTATTATCCGTTATGGTACTGGTACTATCAGTACTACACTACGGCCCAGTGCAATCCTGTGGGATTCGGAGCCGACAATTCCCAATGGAGGAACTGCTATGTCAGCGATCTTCAAAAGCACCCAAGTCATGTGCACGAGGACGGCTTGCCTGTCTATAGTCCCCTTGGCCCTAATCCTGGCGGTTGGCGCGGGGCAGCTCCAAGCCCAGAACCCGGCCACATCCGTTAACGTGGACGCAAATGCCAACCGGAAGGCCATTAACCCCAATATCTATGGCCTCGCCATGGCTGGGACCTCGGATATCGTCGCCTTGAATGCGCCCATCAACCGTGTCGGTGGCAATTCCACCAGCACTTATAACTGGCAGCAGGACGCGATCAATCTGGGCAACGACTGGTACTTCGAGACCTGGCTCCAGAACACTCCACTCACCCCCGGCAAGTACGGCGACGATTACATCAACAACACTCACGCCGCGGGCGTGGGCGCCGAGCCGATGATCACCATCCCCATGCTCAAGTACATCGGCAAACTGGGCGCCAACAACTCCGAGGTATGGTCCTTCTCGGTGGCCAAGTACGGCGCGCAATCCGGCGCCGACCCCTGGAACTCCGACGCCGGCAACGGCGTCAGCGCCAGCACCGGCCAGAACATCGTCAACGAGCCCACCGACGCCTCCATGCTCAACAGCTTGGCCACGCAGCAGGCCTGGCTGCAACACCTGCTGACCACTTGGGGCCCGTCGACGACCGTCAACGGCGTCAAGTACTACATTTTGGACAACGAGCCTTCCATCTGGAGCGGGACCCACCGCGACGTCCACCCCGGTCCCGAGACGTACGAGGAACTGTACAATGACATCGTCAGCTATGCCGGCGCCATCCGCGCCGCCGATCCCAACGCCAAGATCGCAGGCCCCGAGGAGTGGACCTGGTGGGCAATGTACCTGAGCGGGCTTGACCAGGCCAACGGCACCGACGCCACGAATTCCGACTACAACGCTCATAGCCAGACCTACTACTACCCCTGGCTGCTCCAGAAACTCGCCGCTTACGAGAAGACCACGGGCACGAAACTGCTCGACATATTGACCGTCCATTGCTACAACGCCATCCCCGACGGCAGCGACGATTCCGCCTCCGGCCAAGCCACTCGCAACCAGGAGACGCGAATTCTCTGGGATCCCACCTTCCACGATCCCTCCTGGGAAACTAGCTCCGGCATCCAAGGCGGAATTCCGAACTGGATCCCCACCATGCGGAATTGGGTGAATCAGTATTACCCGGGTCTTCAAATCGGCTGCACCGAGTACAACTGGGGAGACGAAGCCAACCTGAATGGCGCCACCACACAGGCCGACGTGTTGGGCATTTATGGCCGCGAAGGCTTCGATCTGGCAACCCGCTGGACCACCCCGGCCAATCCCTCGCCCACGTACCTTGCCAGCCAGATCTACCGCAACTACGACGGCAAGATGTCCACCTTCGGAGATACCAGCGTGTCGGCCACCGTGGCCAACCCGGATAACTTGTCCTCCTTCGCCGCGGTTCGTTCGAAAGATGGCGCGCTGACCGTTATGGTGGTCAATAAGCAGCAGGGCGGCACGCCGGTCACCGTCAGCCTGGCAAACTTCGCCGCCTCCGGCACGGCCCAGGCGTATCAGATTTCGTCCTCGTCGCAAACGTCCATCGCACAACTGGGCAACGTCACAGTCACCAACAACACCATCTCGACCACGGTTCCTTCGCAGAGCATCACCCTGTTCGTCATCCCGGGCGGCGGCACCGTGACCGCGCCCACGGCACCCACGGGTCTGGCCGCTTCCGTGGGTAGCGGCACCGTGACCCTAACCTGGAACGCGGGCGGCGGCGCCACCAGTTACACGGTGAAGCGCGGAACCGCGAGCGGCGGCCCCTACACCGCCATCGGGACCGTCACCAGCCCCGCGCCCACCACTCTCACCGACTCTGGCCTCACCAACGGCTCCACTTACTACTACGTCGTTTCGGGAACCAATTCGGCCGGCACCAGCCCCAATTCGGCTCAGGTTGCGGCCACGCCGCTGGCGCCCCCCACGTTCACGTCATCCGCCACCGCGTCGCCCAACCCCGTCACCCAGAATTCCGCAACGACCATCACTGCGACCGTCAAGTGCACCGCCAACTCGCTAACGGGCGGCACGGTTCAGGTGATCGCTCTCGACCCCAACGGCGCCACCGCCGCCAGCAAGAGCTTCACTGCGCAGAGTTTCACCACTAATCAATCCCAGACCTATACGCTGGCGCTGACACCCGCCCTGGCTGGTACGTATACCGTGGAGGTCGCGGTGCTTAGCGCCACCGGACAGCAGTGGAGTTTCAACGCGTCGGCCGGCTCCATTACAGTCAACTCGTCCCTGAGTTTCACGTCTTCGGGGACGGCGACTCCGTCATCCGTGGCCGTGGGAGCCACCACGGCTATTGCGGCCTCGGTCACTGCAAACGGCACCAGTGGTCTGGCGAACTCCATCGTCGAACTGCAGGTCTTCAACCAGGCTGGCACGGCGGTAGCAACGCAGTATTGGACCGGCCAGACTTTCGCCGCTGGCCAGACCCTGAAATACTCGTACAACTGGACGCCAGCCAGCACCGTCCCGGCGGGAACGTACACGGCCATGCTTGGCGTATTCGACTCGACGTGGTCCACCGATTACTATTGGAATGGCAGCCTCGCCTCCATTACCGTGACAACCGGCACCACCGTGCCCGCGGCCCCAACCGGTTTGACCGCCACGGCCGGCAACGCCTCCGTCACGCTGACCTGGACCGCTTCCAGCGGCGCCTCCACCTATAGCGTCTACCGTGGCACAACCGCCGGAGGCGAGGCCGCCACCGCGATCGTCACGGGCGTCACAGCTACCACTTACACCAACACAGGCCTGACCAACGGCACCAAGTACTTTTATAAGGTAGCCGCAGTCAACACCGCCGGGACCAGTCCCCAATCCGCCGAGGCTTCGGCGACCCCGGCGGCACCTGTGCCCGCGGCCCCGACCGGTCTGACTGCGACCGCCGGTAACGCCTCCGTCACGCTGGCTTGGACCGCATCGAGCGGCGCGGCCACCTACAACGTCTACCGCGGCGCCACCGCGGGAGGCGAAGCCGCCACCGCCGTAGCCACAGGCATCACTGCCACTTCCTACACCGACACCGGCCTGACCAACGGTTCCACGTATTTCTACAAGGTAGCCGCAGTCAACACCGGTGGAACCAGCGCGCAATCCGCCGAGGCTTCGGCGACGCCGTCGGCGCCTGTGCCGACGGCCCCGACCGGCCTGACTGCGACCGCCGGCAACGCCTCCGTCACGCTTTCCTGGACCGCTTCCACCGGCGCAGCCACCTATAACGTCTACCGAGGCACCACCGCCGGAGGCGAGGCCGCCACCGCAATCGTCACCGGCATCACGGCTACCACTTACACCGACTCCGGCCTGACCAACGGCACCAAGTACTTCTACAAGGTAGCCGCCGTCAACACCGCCGGGACCAGTCCCCTTTCCGCCGAGGCATCGGCAACCCCGTCGGCGCCTGTGCCGGCCGCCCCGACCGGCCTGACTGCGACCGCCGGCAACGCCTCCGTCACGCTGACCTGGACCGCCTCGACCGGTGCGGCCACCTACAACGTCTACCGCGGCGCCACCGCGGGAGGCGAAGCCGCCACCGCCGTAGCCACAGGCATCACTGCCACTTCCTACACCGACACCGGCCTGACCAACGGTTCCACGTATTTCTACAAGGTAGCCGCAGTCAACACCGGTGGAACCAGCGCGCAATCCGCCGAGGCTTCGGCGACGCCGTCGGCGCCTGTGCCGACGGCCCCGACCGGCCTGACTGCGACCGCCGGCAGCGCTTCCGTCACGCTGACCTGGACCGCTTCGACCGGTGCAGCCACCTACAACGTCTACCGCGGCACCACTGCGGGAGGCGAGGCCGCCATCGCCGTAGCCGCTGGCATCACAGCCACCACCTACACCGACTCCGGCCTGACCAACGGCACCAAGTACTTCTACAAGGTAGCCGCGGTCAACACCGCTGGCACCAGTCCCCAATCCGCCGAAGCTTCGGCCACCCCGGCGCCGCCTGTGCCGGCAGCCCCCACCGGTCTCACCGCGACCGCTGGCAACGCCTCCGTCACGCTGACCTGGACCGCTTCGACCGGTGCAGCCACCTACAACGTCTACCGCGGCACCACTGCGGGAGGCGAGGCCGCCACCGCCGTAGCCGCTGGCATCACAGCCACCACCTACACCGACTCCGGCCTGACCAACGGCACCAAGTACTTCTACAAGGTAGCCGCGGTCAACACCGCTGGCACCAGTCCCCAATCCGCCGAAGCTTCGGCCACCCCGGCGCCGCCTGTGCCGGCAGCCCCCACCGGTCTCACCGCGACCGCTGGCAACGCCTCCGTCACGCTGACCTGGACCGCTTCCACGGGTGCGGCCACTTATAACGTCTACCGAGGCACCGCGACCGGAGGCGAAGCCGCCACCGCGATAGCTACCGGCATCACGGCCACCACATACACCGACTCGGCGCTAACGAACGGCACCAGGTACTACTACAAGGTAGCCGCAGTCAACACCGCCGGGACCAGCCCGCAATCCGCCGAGGCTTCGGCCACCCCGGCGGCGCCTGTGCCGGCAGCCCCCACCGGTCTCACTGCGACGGCCGGCAACGCCTCCGTCACGCTGAACTGGACCGTTTCCAGCGGCGCGGCCACCTATAGCCTCTACCGCGGCACCACCGCCGGAGGCGAGGCTGCCACCGCGATTGTTACCGGCATCACGGCCACCACATACACCGACTCGGCGCTAACGAACGGCACCAAGTACTTCTACAAGGTTGCCGCGGTCAACACCGCCGGGACCAGTCCCCTTTCCGCCGAGGCTTCGGCGACCCCGGCGGCGCCTGTGCCGGCCGCCCCGACCGGCCTGACTGCGACCGCCGGCAACGCCTCCGTCACGCTGAACTGGACCGTTTCCAGCGGCGCGGCCACCTATAGCCTCTACCGCGGCACCACCGCCGGAGGCGAGGCTGCCACCGCGATTGTTACCGGCATCACGGCCACCACATACACCGACTCGGCGCTAACGAACGGCACCAAGTACTTCTACAAGGTTGCCGCGGTCAACACCGCCGGGACCAGTCCCCTTTCCGCCGAAGCTTCGGCCACCCCGGCGGCGCCTGTGCCGGCCGCCCCGACCGGCCTGACTGCGACCGCCGGCAACGCCTCCGTCACGCTGAACTGGACCGCCTCGACCGGTGCGGCCACCTACAACGTCTACCGCGGCACCACCGCCGGAGGCGAGGCCGCCACCGCAATCGTCACCGGTATCACCGCCACCACCTACACCGACTCCGGCCTGACCAACGGCACCAAGTACTTCTATAGGGTAGCCGCGGTCAGCTCCGCCGGAACCAGCCCGCAATCCGCCGAGGCGTCGGCCACCCCACAGGCATCCCCAGCGGCCAGCATCGCGGCAACGGCCGGCGGAGGCCAGAGTGCGCCCGTGAACGCGGCGTTCAGCACCGCGCTCCAGGCCACCGTGAAGGATGCAACCGGAAACCCGGTTTCGGGCGCATCCGTCACATTCACCGCCCCCGCCTCAGGTGCCAGCGGCAAGTTCGGAGCCGCCACGTCCGCCACGGCCGCCACCAACGCTCAAGGCGTGGCGACCGCGCCGGCATTCACCGCCAACGGGACTGCGGGGTCGTATACCGTGACCGCCGCCGTCTCCGGCATCGCCGCAACCGCGAGTTTCGCGTTGACCAACACCGCCGCCTCAAGCTCCGTCCAGGTGGCCAACGTCCAGACGGTCTACTCTCCGGCCAGTCAGCTTGTCGTCCTGGCGGCAACCGTCTCCAGCGCATCCGCTCCCATGATGGGCGGGAGCGTCGCCTTCACCGTCCAGGGACTTGGCTCGGCTACCGCCACGGTTTACTTCGGCCAAGCCTTTGCCATGTTCCAGATTCCCGCGGGCACCGCCCCCGGAAGCTACCCCATCTCGGCCAGTTACTCGGGCAATGCCGGCACGGCGCAGGCCACGGGTAGCGGCACGCTTACCATGGCCAAAGCCACCCCCGAGCTGACCTGGAACAACCCGGCCCCCATCGCGTCCGGCACCGCGCTTGGTGCGGCCCAGTTGAATGCCGCCGCCAACGTGGCGGGCTCCTTCGTGTACACGCCCGCGGCGGGCACTGTGCTGTCCATCGGAACCGGCCAGCAGTTGAAGGTGGTCTTCACACCCGCCAACGGCGCCGACTACAATTCCGCCACCAGGACCGTCATGATCGACGTCACCCCGGCGGCCGGCACCATCAAGCTAGCCTCGGAATCCAAACTCACGCGCGATACTGCTACCCAGGACGTGATCGTGCATGTGACAGTGACCAACTCGGGCACCGCGGCGGTAGCCGGCGTGCAACTGACCCTCGTTCGGATCGGCTGGACCACGGCCTCCGGACTCCCCATCGCCATCGGCTCAATCGCCGCGGGCAAGTCCGCCACTGCGACCGTTAAGCTCCCTGGTTCCGTGGGCGATCCCGGCGCGCATCATACTCTGACGGTGAGCGGTACCTACACCGGCGGCGAGTTCGATGAGCGGGCCCGCGTGACCCTGCCGTGACGCGAATGGACCGCGCGTGATCGCCATTCCGGCCCCGTTGGTTGTTGCGGCCCGCGGGGCCGGAATGGCCCCGATGACGCGTTGCGGCGGCTACTCTCCGGCTCTGGCCTCGATAGCGCGCCCCAGGGCCACGGTCTTCTCAACCAGCGCGTCGATCTCTCCCCTGCCCGTGCGGTGATTGACGATGGCGGCGCGGATCGCTTGACGCCCATCAACGACAGTGCTTGACGGCGCCACCACCCCGGACTCCTGCAACTCAATCACGATCCTGGGATTCACCATCTGCCCCTCCGCCGAGCGATACCCGAAGCACACGATGTTGAGTTCAACCGGCGCCAGTAACTCCAGTTCGGGCGCCTCGGCAATGCGGCTCTCCAGATAGCGCGCTAACTCACACGTGCGGGATATCACCGCTCCCAGCGCCGCGGTGCCATACACCTTCAGCGTGAACCAGGTCTTCAGCGCGCGGAAGCCGCGTGACAGATCCGGCCCGTAATCGCACGGCCAGAACGAGCCCCCAGCCAGGCCCCGCGCTTCTTTCCTCAGATAAGGAGGTGCCTCGGCAAACGTCTTGCGATGTAACTCGCCGTCGCGCACCAGCACGAATCCGGCGTCATAGGGCGTCTGGCCCCATTTATGAAAATCGAAAGCCAGCGAGTCCGCCAGTTCGATGCCCTTGAGCCGCGGCGCTAGATCCGGCGCCAGAATCGCCAGCGCGCCGAACGCTCCATCCACGTGGAACCACAGCCGCTCGTGGCGGCAAACACGGGCGATGGCATCGAGGTCGTCAATCGCCCCCGTGTCCACGGTGCCGGCGGAACCCAACACCAGAAACGGCGTAAGGCCCGCGCTGCGATCCGCCTGAATGGCCTGCTCCAGCACACCCAGGTCCATCCGCTGCCGCCCATCCACCGCAATCCGCCGCAGCGCGCCGCTGCCGATCCCGGCAATGTCCATGGCTTTCGCGATACTGCTGTGCGCCGCCACCGACGCATATGCCGCCAGCCGTTTCGGACTCCCCGCTACTCCCGCGCGCCGCGCCTCGAAGCCCAACTCCGCATCGCGGGCCACCAGCACCCCGACCAGGTTGGCCATCGAGGTTCCCGTCACGAACAGCCCGCTGGCGCTTATCGGAAACCCGAAGATTTCGCGCATCCAGCGGACGATTTGGCGCTCTACCTCGATCGCCGCGTGATCGCGTCCGCCCAGGTTGGCGTTCAGCCCGGCCGCCAGCATTTCAGCCAGCATGCCCACCGGCGTGCCGCCGCCGTGAACCCAGCCCATGAAGCCCGGGTGAACGTTTCCGTTGCCGTAGGGCAGGATGAAGCGCAGGAACTCCTCGTGCACCGCCGCGAGATCGGACCCCGCTTCGGGAAGCTCCCCGTGGAACCGCCGCCTCGCTTCCTCGGGAACAGGTTGCCAGACCGGACGTTCGCGGATGGTCTCGACGTAGTCCAGCATGTCGTCCAGCATGCGGTGCGCCTGGGCACGGAACTCCGGCCAATCGGACGGGTCGAGCGTCTGGCCCTCGACCCGCGGTTGCTCTGCGGACGTGTCCTCGCTGTTCATGGGAGGTGTAATTTCAATTATGCACGAGCTGGACACGGGGGAGACGGGGCTGCGGTTCGGTCCGGCGCCCAAAGCAGGTCAGGAATCATACCCGCTTTCGACTTCCAGTCCCAGCATCTCGGCTTACTTGCGCTCAAGTATGCAGTGCGCGGCTCCCGTATCCAACTTGGCTATGATCTAGACCGACTGGCTTCCAACGAGTAGCGCGATCGGGACGTCAATTCCGCCGGTGGCCCCGGAGTGACGATGGAGAGCATCGAAGTCAAGCGAGTAAGGCATCGTCACCAGCCGGGAACAAACGGAAGTGGGTCCTCGGGGAGCACGTGCACTAGGAGTGGACTTCGTGTGCCCTGAGCCTTCGCCGCTGCATAGCCCTTTAGGGGATCCGGGTCCGCGCCAACCAACCCGTCGCCTTCGACAGCCACCCACTGATCTGCATATGCAGAGGGATTTCCATCGATCCACTTCATCTCTGGGGTTCGATCGCGAGACTGGACCGCCCTTGCCGTGGCGCCGCGCTCCAACACATCCGCGAAGTGCAGCACTTCCTCCTGCTTGGCAGGCGGAAGGAGGCGGACTTTGTCGAGAATGGCCTCTTCGAGACTCCTGGTTGTCTCCAACTTGATGATGGCGGAGTTGGACCCGCGCGTGAGTCCTCAAGCTGGATTTGACTTATCCCCCTACTTCTTCACCCGGTAATGGAACGTGTTCAAACTCCGGTCGACATCGAACCCGCGCAACATGGCGATCACCTCGGCGCCAGCCATTAGCGTCGCGCCGTAGCCCTGCATCGCCCCCACGTCGGTGGGCCGGTTGTAGTAGTAGACCGCGTCGTACGCCGCCGTGGTGCTCACGCAAATACCTTCGATCTTGCCGTCCGAGCGCACCCGCGTGGCCAGCGCCTGCCACCCCGTCTGCGCTACCGGCGCGTACACCGGCGCCAGCCATCCCCGGTTCACTCCGCGCGCGATGGCGAAAGTGAACATGGCCGTGGCCGAGGTCTCCAGGTAACTGTCCTCGCGGTTGAGCAACTGGTGCCACATGCCCATGCCGCTCTGCACCGCCGCAACGCCCTGCGCCGCGCGCCGAAAAATGTCCAGCACCCGCGCCCGGTCCGGGTGATCCTCCGGCAGCACGCTCAACAACTCCGCCGTGGCCATCAGCGCCCATCCGCAGCCGCGGCCCCAGTAGAACTTCACGTCGTAGGGATTGCTCTCGAACCACGAGTGATCGAACAGCCCGCTGTTCTTGTCCTGCAAATGCTCCGACATGCCGATCACCTGCCGCGCGGCGTCGTCGAAATACCGGCGGTCGCCCGTTAGCTTGCCCATCTGCGCCAAAAACGGCACCGACATGTAGATGTCGTCTATCCACACCGACACCGGCTGCGGCCGCGCCCTTGCCAGCGTTCCATCGCCCAGCCGCAACTGCTTGTGCGAAATGTGCTCGGCCACCCGGTCGATCACCGGCCGGAACCGCGGATCCGGATTGCGGTTGTACGCCTTGATCAGCGCGGCGCCCATCGAGCCGCAATCGTCCAGTTCCTTGAAGTTCAGCAGCCGCGCGTACCCCTGCGGCTGCGGCCCGAACATCTCGGCCTGCCTCTTGAAATAGTCCAGATGTTCGAAAATGAAGGCGAAGTTCTTCAAGGCGTAGTCCGAGTATCTGGAGTCGCCCGTCACTTCGCTATCCAGCAGCATCCCCGCCAGCACCACGCCCATCGAGTAATCCCAGGCGTTGAAGGCGCCATCCCGCTCGTCGATCCCAGCGGTCTTCACCGGCGTCGAAAAGTCCGTGATCTCCTTCCCCTTCGCAGTGTCGATGACGCGGTAGGGCGTGCCTTGGATGAAGGAATCCCGCACGCGGTCCAGCGTGACTTTGATGCCCGCCTCGGTGGGGACCACGTAGTCCACACCCGGCGGCAACGATGGCTGACGGAAAGAGGGTTCGCTCTTGCCCAGCGGCTGCGCGCTAGCGTCCGGCACGGCTGCCAGGCCGATCAGCGCCGCCAGAACCGCGGAGGTACTAACGGCTGACCGGCAATACATGCGAGGGCTCCTCACCGCGGTGGGATCGATACCACTCCACCGTCTTGCGCAGGCCGGCATCGAACGGCGTGGAGGCGCGAAAACCGAATTCCCTCTCGGCGCGGCTCACATCCAGACAACGGCGCGGCTGTCCATTGGGCTGGGTGGCATCCCAAACCATCCGCCCTTTGAAGCCCGTGATGCCGGCGATCGTGACCGCCAGGTCGCGAATCGAAATCTCCATGCCGCTCCCCAGGTTCACAGGATCGGGTTTGTCATAGCGCTCGGCCGCCAGGGAGAGTCCAACGGCCGCGTCCTCGACGTAGAGAAACTCGCGCGTTGGCGAGCCGTCGCCCCACAGCACGATTTCCTCGCGGCCTTCTTCCACCGCCTCCACGCACTTGCGGATCAGCGCCGGAATGACGTGCGACGATTGCGGATCGAAGTTATCGCCGGGTCCGTATAGGTTCACCGGCAGCACGAAAATCGCGTTCATCCCGTACTGCTCGCGATAGGCCTGGCATTGCACCAGCAACGCCTTCTTGGCGATGCCGTACGGAGCGTTGGTCTCCTCGGGATACCCGTTCCACAGGTCGTCCTCGCGGAACGGCACCGGCGTGAATTTTGGATAGGCGCAGATCGTGCCCACTACGAGCGTCTTCTCCACGCCGTGGCGCCGCGCGCCTTCAATGAGCTGAATGCCCATCATCGCGTTAGCATAGAAGAAGCTGCCGGGGTTGGCGCGATTGGCGCCGATGCCGCCCACCACCGCGGCCAGGTGCAGCAGCACCTCCGGCCGATGCTCGACGAACAGACGCTCCACGTCTCCGGCACGCGTGAGATCGAAATCTCCAAACTCCGGCACGAACACATCGCGGCAGCCCATCTCCATCAGACGCCGCACCAGATGGCTTCCAAGAAACCCCGCGCCGCCCGTAACCACGATCCGCTTGTCCGTGAGTGCTGTCACCACTGTTTCCCTTCCGCTGCCGCGGCAACCTGAAGCGCAGCCGCGCCGCCCGCCAAGCGGGCTTCGACCGCTTTCATATCGGCCTCCACCATGATCCGGACCAGTTCCTCAAATCCCACCGCCGGTTCCCAACCGAGCACCTTCCGGGCCCGGGACGCGTCCGCGCAAAGGTAATCCACTTCGGCCGGCCGGAAGTACCGCGGGTCAACCTCCACATGCTCTTTCCAGTCCAAGCCGGCGGCCTCAAAAGCCAGTTCGACGAATTCCCGAACCGAGTGGGCCTGTCCCGTGCCCACCACGAAATCGCCCGGCTGCTCCCGCTGCAGCATCAGCCACATGGCGCGCACGTAGTCTGGAGCGTAGCCCCAGTCCCGCCGCGCCTCCAAATTGCCCAGGTACAGCTTGCGTTGCACGCCGTGTTTGATCTGCGCCACGGCCCGCGTGATTTTCCGTGTCACAAAGGTCTCGCCCCGGCGCGGCGACTCGTGGTTGAACAGGATGCCGCTCGATGCGAACAGCCCGTAGCTCTCGCGGTAGTTCACCGTGATGTTGTGGGCGAATACCTTGGCGCAGGCATACGGGCTGCGGGGGTGGAATGGCGTCGATTCGTTTTGCGGAGGCGGAACGCTGCCGAACATTTCGCTCGACGAAGCCTGGTAGAAACGGCACTCCACGCCGGTGCGCCGCATGGCTTCCAGCAGCCGCAGGGCGCCGCAGGCCACCACATCGGCGGTGAACTCGGGGATCTCGAAGCTGACCTTCACGTGGCTCTGCGCGCCCAGGTTATAAATCTCGTCCGGGCGCAGGTCGTAGAGCAGGCTGGCGAGCGAACTGCCGTCGGTCAGATCGGCGTAGTGGAGGAAGAACCGCGCGCCGGCTTCGTGAAAATCCTGATAGATGGAATCGAGACGTTCCGTGTTTAACGCGGAAGCCCGCCGCTTGAGGCCGTGAACCTCGTAGCCCTTGGCGAGAAGAAACTCAGCCAGGTAGGAGCCATCCTGGCCGGTGCAACCGGTTATCAGAGCTTTGGGCATAGTAGATAACTCCCACCCGAGCGCGTTGCCAGGCGGGAAGGCGTCGACGGGAGCTTACACCGCGATCTCCCAGGATTCCGCCATTATACCGTACGCCTTGGCAGGCACCCTGCCCGCGCCCCGGCCGCCGCATCCGAAGCCCCGCTTTTTCGTTAGAATACAAGCTGGCTCCGCGCCGCAATCCGGCGGTAGCCCGTTCCGCCATGCAATCTCCAATATCCGCCCGGCCCACCACGCCCTGCTCCAAAACCGGGATTGCGCAGTTGCGGGACTCCGCATGAGCGCCCGCTTACGGTCCCTCCTGGTCTCCTGCCGACCCCGCCAGTGGATCAAGAACGGGCTCGTGCTGATCCCGCTCGTTTCCTCGGTTAGCTTCCGCTCGCCCCAGGCCATCGCGCGCAGCCTGCTCGCCGCCGTCGCCTTCACCTTGATGTCCGCCGCGGTCTACCTCCTCAACGATCTCGCCGACCGCCAGGCCGACCGTACTCATCCCGCCAAGCGCCACCGTCCCATCGCCAGCGGAGCGTTGAGCCCTCGCCTGGCGGTCTTCGCCGGCACGCTCCTGGCCGCGGCCGCGCTCGCCACGGCTTCCTTCCTGGGGTGGATGGTGCTTCTGGTTATCGGCCTCTACGCCATCCTTAACGTGGCTTACTCGGCGGGATTGCGCCGCGAACCGGTGCTCGATGTGCTGCTGGTTTCTTCCGGCTTCGTGCTGCGTCCGGTGGCCGGCGCATTCGCCATTCCGGTGCGCGTCTCGGCGTGGCTTTTCGTGGTGTCGCTGCTGCTTTCCCTTTCGCTTGCCCTCCTCAAGCGCCGCGCCGAGCTGGTGGATCTGCGCGGGGCGGCGCCCGATCACCGGCCCGCGCTGGGCGGCTACAGCCTGCCGTTTCTCGATCTGCTGGTAGCTGCCATCACTGGCGCTGGGATCATCAGTTACGCGCTTTATACCTTCCAGTCCGAGCACGGCGAGCGGCTGGTGCTCACGCTGCCCTTCTTTCTCTACGGCGTGTTCCGTTACCTCTACCTGGTGTACGAACGGGGAGCGGGTGCGAACCCGGAGGAGGTCTTCCTTGGCGATCGGAGGCTGCAGATCGACGCCGTTCTCTACCTGGCAATCGCGCTGGCCATCCTGGCAACCGCCAACTGAACCATGACCTTCGCCACGGCATCTCTCGCCATCTTGCGGTTCGCCTGCTGGGAGACGGCCCTCTTCGCCGCGTCCATCGCCATTGCGCGCGCCCTGGGCTGCCGCGGCGCCCGCCGGGTGGAAGAGAAGATCCTCGCCGTGCTCGCCATCCAGATCGTGCTCGAGTCCTCCTTCGCCGCACTGTTTTCGTTCGCCGGCATCAACAGCCCCGCGGCATACTGGATCGCCGCCGCCGTGTGCCTGCTGGCGGCAGTCGCAACGCGCGGAGGCCGGGAAGCGCTGGTGCGCGCCGCGGCCGACGTCAGAACCGCCGAGATCTTCCGCTACCCGCGTGCCGCCGCCTGCGCAGCCGGGTTTCTGACACCGCTGTTCCTGCTCTCCTTCCACCCCGTCGATGAAGCCGACTCCATCAACTACCTGCACTTCCTGATCGATTGGATGGCCAACCGCGCCACCCCGTACGCTTTCGCCAGCAACTACGTCGCCTTCTGGGAGCTGTCCTTTCTTCCGGCGTGGACCGTTACGGGCCTGGACGGCTTCTTTCCGCTGCTGGCGCTGAAGGCCGTCGTAGTGCTGGCGTTGGCGGTTTGGCTGGCGGGCCGCGAACTCGGCCTGCGGCGCGGCCTGCTCCTGTGGACCGTTGCCAGCGCCGTTCTGCTGCGCCACATCTGGTGGGAGTTCTCCGGCGTACCCACCTTGAAGAACGACGTGCTTCACGGCGCCGGTTTCGTCCTGCTGACTCTGGTGGTGTTGCGCGCCGCCCGCCGCCGCCCGGATCGCGCCGATGCCGTTCTCTTCGCCCTGGGCGCCGCCTTCGCCGCCGTCAAGTACACCGGAATCTTCGTGGCCGCCCTGGCCGCCGCCGCGGTGCTCTTCCTGGTCTTGTGGGGCAGGCGCTTTCGCCTGCCAGCGCTGCCAATCCTTGCCACCGCCCTCTTCGTCCTCCTTACCAGCGGCCACTACTACCTCCGCACCCTGCTGCTCTACGGCAGCCCCTTCTACCCGTTCCAAATCAACTTCGCCTTCGTCCACCTGCCGGGAACGGCCGATCTCTCCGGCACGTCGATCCTCTACAACCTGCGCAATCCCGCACTGTGGCGAGGATTCTTCCTCCCTGCCGGAGGCGTCTCGAGCGCAGGCCTGTTGTTCCCGCTGGTGCTGGCCGCCGCGCCGCTCCTCAGCGCCTGGTTCGTGGTGCGCCGTCCGTCGGCGTCCCGGCCGCTGGTCTGGGCTGGCTTCATGCTCTTGAACGGCTGGTTCCTGTACTTCCGCTCGGTTTACAGTGCCGGCGCGGTTCCCGGCGATGTGGGTTATGTTACCGGGCTGGGCAGCCTGCGCTATGTGATCGGCGTGTTGGCGGTGAGCGAACTACTGCTTATGGCTCTGTTGCGGCGGTTCCCGCGCCTCGCGCTGTCGCTGGTGGCGCTCAATACCGCCAGCCTGCTGGCAATCCTCTATGCCAAACTCCCGCTCTCCAACTTCCCCATCCCCGGCGTAATCGCCGCGTCGGCCGCAGCCGCTTTGGCCGCCTGGCTACTGCTGCGATTCGCGCCCCCACGGCGCCGCGCGCTAGCCGCCACCCTGGCCGCGAGCCTGGCGCTAACCGCGTGCGCGCCGGCCATTGTGGAACGGAATCGCGCCAGTTGGCTGCCGTGGTGGGCCGACCTGAAACCCGGCTTCGCCGCCGCCCGCGCCGGTTCCCTAGCCTTGCTGAGCTATCCGGAATGGGGCTTCTTCGAGGGACACATCTTCGCCGCTGGGAATCCCGTTCACCCCGCCCGGCGGATGCTGGCGCCCGCGGACCTCGATGCGCTTCCCGCCGCCGCCCGTCCACGCTATCTGGCGGCTCTGGTCACTCCGGGCTCGGGTGAAGCGTCCACCTGGCGTTCGCGCCGCGCCGCGGATTTCGCTCGCTGGGGATACGCCGCCGCGGGCGATTCGCCGCTCGGCGCCATTTTCGAGCCAGCCCTGCCGCCACTCCCCGCCCCGGCCCAAGACCTCGATGCCTGGTACACCCCCGCCGGGACGATGGCCGTCATCGGCGTCACGGATTTCTCCGGCCACACGCTCCGCATCGGAGACGTGGTGGCCGATCCATCCGGCGGCCTGATCCGGCTTGAAGCCACCGGCCGCCGTCCGCTTGATCCGGCCCCCGGCGCAATCCTCCGCCTGCTGAACTGCGGCGAGATCGATTTCACTCGGGAACTCCCCCGCGGCCGTCCGCCGGGCTCAGTCTATCGCCGCGAAACCGGCCGCTGGATTCCGGCCCAGGCTCGCCCTGCGGCTCCGACCGCCCTCCCATCGCCCAACTGGAATGCGAGCGCGGGCGACGGCCATCTCACACAGGATGTCATCTCCGATGACGGCCCGGCGCCCTACGTGCGCGTGCGCGCCACCACCGACGCCCGCTGGCTCATCTACTCCGCCGCCTATCCCGACGGGCTGCCCGATGGCGTGCCTGTCACGGTGCGCGCGGTAGTGCGCTGCCCCTACGGCTGCTCGCTCTCGACCGCCGGACACTCCCCGGATCTGGACCGTCCCGCGCGGTCGGACCAGTGGACCACCCTCAGCCTGACATTCGCGTATCAGCGCAACGGCCGTCCGCAGCATTATGCCGTGGGCATGGCGGGCTGCCATCGCGGCGACTGGTTCGATGTGCAAAGCTTCGAGTTGCACGCCGGTCTCTTCCCCTTCGATGATTAAGCCCGGCGGCGCGCCGCCGCGATTTCGTCATCGCCTATACTGGCATTTGGACGCCCCATGAAGTCCGCTCCCGGAATAGGCGCGCGAGTCCGCACGGCGCTGGCCTGGCTGTGTCTGGCCGGCTGCGTATTCTGGTACGTCCGCGAGACCATCTGGATGCAACTGCCCGGTCTCACCGGCACCCCCAGCGATTTCCGGCCCTACCACAACGCGGCCCGGGAAGTGGTTGCCGGCCGCAGCCCCTTCAACGTGGATGGCTACATCTACCCGCCGTTGCTAGCTTTCGCCGTAACACCGCTGGCGCCATTCGACTATGTGACCGCCCGCCGCCTCTGGTTCGCAATCTCGCAACTTCTTCTGGTGGCGGCCGCGGTGCTGCTGTGGTGGGGGTCCGGCCGCGACTTGCCGGCGGCATGCTGGATCGCTTTCGTGTGGGCCACCGGCGGGGCCGCCGAGGAGAGCCTCGGCCTGGGGCAACTCGGCCCCCTTCTGGCTTTTGTGCTGGTGCTCGCCTACGTGTGGCGAGGCTGGCTTGTGGGCGCCGCCGTGGGGTGCGGCTTCGCCCTGAAACTGCTCCCCGGCATTCTGGGGATAGGCATCGCGCTCCGCCGCTTCCGCCCGCAACTCGCCGGCATGTTCGCCAGCGCCTCGCTGCTGCTGGTGGTGCCGTGGCTGATCGTTCTGTGTTGCCTGGAGGGTCCGAAGTCTCCGCCCGGAGCCAACGCCTGGACGGGTACTCCCGCGACGCTGAGTTGGTCGCTGCCATCGGTGGCATTGCGCCTCCTCGACCGGCCCACGCGGGTGGCGCCCCTTCCGGATTCGTGGGTCGTGGGAGTCGATTTGCCGAACCAGCGCCTGCCCTTCAGCAAGCGGCTCGTCGCGGGCGCGGTCTGTCTGATCACGCTCTGCGGCGGTCTGATCGTGTTCCTCCGCGCGATTCGCTGGAGGCTGAGCGCGGCGCAATGGCCGTGGGCCGCCGCCTCCCTGATGGCATTGGCGCTGGCGGCGTCACCCGTCGGCTGGACCCACTATCAGGTGATGCAGTACCCCGGAGTGGCCATGCTTCTGTCCCAAACCTGGAGAAGCCGGGCGTGGGTGCGGCTGGCTTGCGCGCTGGCCCTTGCCGCGTTGCTCTACCCGTTGCCTGTCGCGATCCTAACGGCTTACTACAACAGCCACGGCGGATGGACCGCGGCCTCACCGCTGACGTTGTACACCTGGACTTCGGTCACGCCTGTGGCATCGCTGCTACTCTTCGGTCTGTTTGTCCACCAGTCCTCCGCGGCCGGCCGACTGCCGGAAGCCGCCGGGGCACCCGAAAGCTGACCGTGGTTCCGCATTTCGCCGCCTCCCCCCGAAGTCTCCCCCGCTGGGTATCCCCTCTCTCGCACAGTACTTGCGTATCTAGTTGTCTTTGGCCGAAATACCGTCGATTACTGGGCACCTCACACGGAACCGCGAGGGTTACCGAGCGGCCCGAACGCGGAGTGTGCTGCCCTCGGGCCGCTCGGTAACCCTCGCGGTTCCGTGGCAGCCCCTCCGTAAATGGCGGTTCTTTTGACTTCCATTTGAATCGGGAATACCATTACAGGCACGGCACCTTTGCTGCTAAGGGCGCCGGCTTTTGTGCGGACGGGGCCGCCGTCTGGCGAAGTATCTGCCGCTTAGCCGAGGTACCTTTTCATGATCACTTGTGGACGGGTTTGGTATAGCGCCGTTGGCATTTGGTGCTCGATGGCTGCAGCGCTTGGGCAGAACGCTACGAACACGGTCGTCTTACCGCCTTGTACCGCTGTTTTTACCCTGGAGATATTCGATTCCGCGACGGGTGTAACTCACGCAGTCGTACCCGGCGAGTCGGAGCAGAACGGATCGACTGTGACCAAAGTCGGGGCGATTTCCATCCTCCCGTGTATTTCTTCGGCAGGCAGTTTTTCAGCTCAAGTACGCAATGCTCAGCTAAGTGCCGGCCTTCTCCGGCCCTCGGTCAGTGCCCGAATATCGCTTACCGCATTGCCGTTACCAGGTAACCCGGCTCCTCCGGCCTCGGCGGTGCTCCCGTGCATCGCTGCTTTCTCGGTGAAGATCTATGACACCTCGATCGGTGTAATGCATGCATATGCGGTGGGTCAGTCGGCACCCGATACGGTAAGCCCATCGGGGCTTGTACGGAGACCGAGATAAGGCTCAATCCCGGGCAGGCGCGGAAAATCCACGCGCGAGAACTGAGAGACCCCGTAGGCGCCCGCCAAGGAAGTAGCATCTGGCCGGTCGGAGAAAGCCATGAGCCAGGTGGCCACCGCCGCCCCATCGCCTCGCCCCTGAGTGGTCCAGGCCATTTTCCCTCATTATTGAGCGGTATTTCGGTTAGAATGAAAGAGAACAGACGTTCCACGTTGTCTTGTGATCCTGCCTCCGTCCGATCTAAATTTCGAACAGCGTCTCACAGATAAGCCCCCTTTGCGCGACGATACCCGGTTCGCGGCCGGAAAAGTTGCCGTATTTCAATACACCACCGTGGGGGTCTTCCTGTTCCTGATCTCCGGTTTCTGGCGGCTCCAGGTGCAGAACCCCCAGTTCTACCAGGGGCGCGCCGAGCAGAATCGCATCAAGAGCGTTCCCCTGCTGGCGCCGCGCGGCCGCATCCTCGACCGCGACGGGCGCGTCATCGTCGACAGCCACGCCTCTTTCGCCCTGGACTTGGCGCGCGAGAATCTTAACGAAGATCATCTGAAGCCCATCGCACAGGGCCTGGACCTGGACTACGACGACCTCGTCAAACTCGTCGGCCGTTATAAGAAAGAGCCGAAGTACGTTCCCATACGTCTCAAGGAGGAGCTGTCGCCCGCCGACTTGGCTTTCGTCGCCTCGCACCGCGATTTCTTCCCCGAACTGGAACTCATCGAGGCGCAGCGCCGGCTTTATCCGCAGGACGGCATGATGGCCCACGTCATCGGCTACACATCGCAGATCACCGAGAGCCAGCTCGACATGCCCGAGTTCTCCAAGTGTTCGCCCAACGACATCGTGGGGCAGACCGGCATCGAACTCCAGTACAACGACACGCTGATGGGGATCAACGGCCAGCGGCAGGTGGTGGTCAATAACCGCGGCAGGGTGCAGAAGAAGCTCGACGAGCAGAAGTACGTTCCAGGCAAGGATCTGCAACTCACCATCGACCTGGACCTTCAGGTGGTGGCCGAGCTTGCTTTGGACGACAAAGTCGGCGCGGTGGTGGCGCTCGACCCGCGCTCGGGCGAAGTGCTCGCCATGGCTAGCCGGCCCACCTTCGATTCCAACCGCTTCGCCGCCGGCATCAAGCGCCGCGAGTGGAACGCCTTCATCGAGAACCCCGATAAGCCCCTGCTCAATCGCGCCACTCAGGCGCAGTTCGCTCCCGGGTCCACCTTCAAACCCATCGTGGCGCTAGCCGGACTCGAGACCGAAACCATCACCGATCAGTTCACGGTGCACTGCGCGGGAAGCGTTACCCTTTACGGACATGTGTTCCACTGCATGACCAAGCAGGGTCACGGGTCGCTGCAACTGCATGCCGCCATCGTGCACTCCTGCGACGCGTACTTCTTCGTATTGGGCGACAAGCTCGGAATCGACAACCTGTCGCATTACGGGGACATGGTGGGATTCGGGAAGCTAACCGGCATAGACCTGCCCGGCGAGAAGCAAGGAGTGATGCCTTCCAAGGAATGGCTCACCCGGAACTACCATCAAAGGTGGTATGCCGGGGAGACTCCCCCGGTGGGGGTCGGTCAGGGCGCGGTGACGGTGACTCCCCTGCAACTGGCGCGCGCCATCGGTGGCATCGCCGTCGGTGGAACCTGGCATCAGCCTCACATGCTGAAGATTCCCCGCCAGCCGGAGCGGCCCACCCGCGCCGATCTGAATCCCGACAATCTCAAGACTGTCATCGACGGTATGTTTGGAGTGGTGAACGAAGGCGGGACCGGAGCGGGCGCCCGGTTGCCCCTGGTCGAAGTCTGCGGCAAGACCGGCACGGCGCAACTGGCCTCCATGGATTACATTAAGGCCCACGCTTCCGACACCACCAAAGACCTGCGCGACAACGCCTGGTTCGTGGGCTTCGCTCCCCGCGTGGACCCGGAGATCGTCGTGGTGGCGATGGTGGAGCACGGCGTCCACGGCGCCAACGAGGCGCCCATCGTGCGCGACGTCATCAAGGCATACTTCGACAAGAAAGCCCGCATGGAGGCGCTGCAACAGCAGCAGACCGCCATGGCCAACGGCCCCGCGTCCGCCCTGGGTTTGCCCGGCGAACTGCCCAAGCCGGCTCCGGCGGAGGTGGGTCGCTAGCCGTGCGCTATCTCTCCCTGCGGGACGTGGATTGGACCCTGGTGATCGTGGTGTTGATCATCTGCGCCGTGGGAGTGATGCAGATTTACAGCGCCACACTGGGAACGGATTCGCACAGTTCGTGGTGGAAACAGATCCTGTACGTGGGTGGCGGCCTGTTCCTCATGTGGGTGGTGCTTTCGGTGGATTACCACTCCTGGCTGCACCACGTCTTCCTCATGTACTTCCTTTCCGTGGCGGCATTGCTGGGCACTGCCGTGGTGGGAGACGCGGCCTTCGGCTCGAAACGCTGGATTCCCCTCCCCGGCGGCATCCACCTGCAGGTATCGGAATTCGTCAAGCCGGTGATAATATTGTTGGTAGCCCGCTTCCTGACGGAATTAAAGTCGGACGAGTTGGAAATGCGGGAGCTGTTGCTCCTGTTGCTCCTGGTTTTGACCCCGATGGGGCTGGTGTTGATGCAGCCGGATCTGGGGACGGCCCTGACCTATTTCGCCGTCCTGGTTGTGGGCGCGTTTCTTGCCGGGTTGAATTGGAAGTATATCTTTGCGGTGCTGTTGGTGGCTGTGTTGGTGCTTCCAGTCACCTGGACGTTCGTGCTGAAGGATTACCAGAAGCAGCGGTGGATCAGCTTCCTGAATCCGGAGCTGGATCCGAAAGGTAAAGGGTATCAGTTGATCCAGTCGGAGATCGCTATCGGCTCCGGCGGAATGCTGGGCAAGGGATTGACCCAGGGAACCCAGGCGAAACTTCAGTTTCTGCCTGTTCCGTCCAAAGATTTCGTATTTGCGGCGTTTGCCGAAGAGCAGGGTTTCGTTGGCGTAGTATTCATGTTGTCGTTGTACTTTGTGATGATCATGCGCATCGTCCAGAATGCGCAAACGGCGTCCGAACGATCGGGGATGTACATATGTATGGGAGTCGCTGCGTTGTTGCTGTCGCACATCCTCATTAATGTAGGGATGGTGGCGGGGCTGATGCCGGTGACCGGCATCCCGCTCCCCTTCATGAGCGCCGGCGGTTCCAGTATCTGGTCGAATTTCCTGGCGCTGGGGCTGGTCAGCAATGTCCGCCTCAGAAGGTTTGTGAATTAGCCGGCCCTCCGGACCAGATTCCGGGTGGCCGCGTAAAAGATTAAGATTCGGGAGCCGGTTGAGACCCGCGGGTTGGTGTGGCGTTGGAACGCTCCCCCGCGGTGGAGTGGTGTGGTTCCCGGCCGGGTGGCGTACGAGCGATGTGACTCCGCCTCCGGCCAGCGTGAGCTTCCAGTAGTCCGGCTTCGTCGCTCCTCAAGCGGAGGAGCGCGCGGAGCCCACGCAAGGCGCCCTATCGCCATTCCGTCTCTCCCGCTTCTCCGGGGAGGCAGTTCATGTCGAAAGAGTTGGTGGTTTCGGCCAATCGGCACGAAACCCGCGTGGCCATCGTCGAAGACGATGCCGTGGTGGAGATTTACTACCAGCGCGAAAACGAGTACTCGCTGGCCGGAAGCATCCATAAAGGCAGGGTCACCCGCGTCCTGCCCGGCATGCAATCGGCATTCGTGGATATCGGGCTGGACCGCGACGCGTTCCTGTACGTCTCCGATTTCTTCGAGGACAACGAAGAGTACGACAAGATCGTGACCAGCGTGGAGGAGAAGGTCCTCAAGCTGGATCGCGTCCCCGCCGGCGTTGCTGGCGTTCCCGAGATCGCCGCCCCAGATGGAGCCGCCGCCGCAGGACCCGATGCCGGCGATTCCGCGGAGCCCGTCTCCGCGGAATCGTCACTGGTGGCAGCATCCCCCGTGGGCGCTTCCACCGCCGCTCCCGGCATGGAGCCCCGCCGCGATGACCGCCGCGACGATCGCCGTGGTGGCCGCCGTTCCCGCCGGCGCCGCGGGCAGAAGGGCGGCGGACACGGTCTGCCAGATTCGAAATATTACTCGCCGCGCGCGGAAGGCGAACCCGCTGCCGAACTGGCCCCGCCCGCGGAGGAGCCCCACACCGCCCTCCGGCCCGCCGGCCAGACGGATACGCAAAGCAACCCTGCGGACTTCCTGGTTCTTCCAGGCGAGTCGCTGGCCAAGCACAACCGTGGCGATTCCGATTTCGCCGCGGACGCTACTTCGGAAGCCCCGGCAGCCTGGACGCCCCCCGAGGCCGAGGCATCGTACACGCCAGAGGAGCGGGCCGCCGAACCGCAGCCCGAACCTCCGGCCCCGCCGCCCGCTATCGAGCAGGAGCCGCCGATGGCCGCATCGGCGCCAGTAGCCGTTGCCGTCCCGCCGCCGCCCCCGCTGCAACCGGAAGCCGGCCCCCCCGCTCCGCCACCGCCGCCTCCACCACCTCCTCCTCCGCCGCTGCTCGCACCCGAGATCGAAGCCGCGCACTCCGCTCCCGAAGTTGAAGCCGCAGCCGAAGAGACGTCCGCCCCCACCGAGGTCGCGGAAGAAAGCGCCTCCAGCCTCACCGCCGAAGCCGAACTGGCCGAAGCCCTGGTGGACGCCATGGACTCACCCGCCGGGGACGCCAACGGCGAGACCGATGGCGAACCTGCCATCGCCGAAGAGGAAGGCCCCGAGCCCGCCCGTATCCCCACCAGCCTCACCGCCGCGCTACGCGAGCAGGGGCCGCGCTACCTCCATCGCGTCTCCCGCCGGATGCGGCGCAAAGGCCGTGGCGGCCCGCTGCCGGAAGGCGGCCGTCCTCCTCAACACGAGCCGCGTTCGCCCGAGCAGGTGCCCACCCGCGCGCCCGAACAGCGCACCGTTGCCGCCCCCCGCACCGCCACCGAGAGCCGCCCCGCCACGGCCTCCATCAGCGACCTTTTGAAGGAAGGGCAGGAGATCATCGTCCAGATCGCCAAGGAGCCGCTGGGCCAGAAGGGCGCGCGCATCACCTCGCACATCGCCCTCCCCGGCCGCTTCCTGGTGTACATGCCCACGGTGGATCACATCGGCGTCTCCCGCAAGATTTCCACCGACGAAGAGCGCCTCCGCCTGAAGCGGATTCTGCAAACCCACCGCACCGGCATTCCGGGCGGCTACATCGTGCGCACCGCCGGCGAAGGCCGCACGGAAGAAGAGCTGCGCGCCGACATGATGTTCCTCTACAACCTCTGGCTCGACATGCGCCAGAAGGCCGAGAGGAGGCCCGCGCCCATGCTGATCCACCACGATCTCAACGTGGTGGAGCGCGTGCTGCGCGACCAGCTCACCGCCTCCTTCAAGAGCGTCTGGGTGGACAACGAGGAGATCTACGAGAGCGTGCTGCGCTTCGTGCAGCGCTTCCAACCCGCGCTTGTGAACCGCGTGAAGATGTACACGCGATCCAACCCCATCTTCGACGAGTTCGGCATCACCTCCGAGTTGGAGAAGGCCCTGCGGCCCAAGGTGTGGCTCAAGTCGGGCGGTTACATCGTCATCAACCAGACCGAGGCCCTGGTGGCCATCGACATCAACACCGGCAAGTACGTCGGCAAGTCGAACCGCCTCGAAGATACCATCGTCAAGACCAACACCGACGCCATCAAGGAGATCGTGCGCCAGATCCGCCTGCGCGACCTGGGCGGCATCATCGTGGTCGACTTCATCGACATGGACGAGCGGAAGAACCGCCAGAAGGTGATGCAGGCGCTCGAAGAAGCCATGCGCAGCGACCGCGCGCCCAACAAGATTCTCCAGTTCAACGATTTCGGCCTGGTGGCCATCACCCGCAAGCGCGTCAAGCAAAGCCTGGAGCGCACCCTGTGCACGCCCTGCCCTTACTGCGAGGGCGGCGGCTATGTGAAGAGCCCGCAGACCGTGGTGGGCGAGATCCTTCAGGAAGCCAACAAGATCGCCCGCGCCGTCGAGGGCAAGGACGTGATGCTGCGCGTGGCGCCCGAAGTGGCTCGTATGATCAAGAGCAACCAGAACACCTACCTGCAGGAACTGGAGGAAATTCTCGGCCGCACCGTAATCGTCAAGAGCGACCCGCTGCTGCACCAGGAGAAGTTCGACCTGGCGTAGGCAGGCACTTACCGCCGCGGCTCCGACGCGTTCGGAGCCGCGAGCACACGGAACCGCGAGCGTCAGCGAGCGGCCCGGCGAAGGAGCCGAACCACTACGCGCGAGCCCGTCAGTGCGCCGAGTACTGCTGCTGCGGCGGGTTTATTGTGATCTCGACAGTCTTCTCCGCTTCGTAGATATCGAAGATCTTTCCGAAGGTCTGGTATCCCTTGGCGTACACCTGAATCTGGATGCTGCCCTGCGGGATGGTCGGAATCTCCACCTGACCTTCCTGATCGGTCCGCACGTCGAACTGCCGCGCCACGTTCTTGCTGTAGCTGAGCCGAGGATGTTTGGCGTCAGCCTTCCAGCGCACGATCACCTCGGCGCGGTCCAGCGGCCGCCCCGCCTCCGTCTTGACCACGATGGTGAGCTTGGTCATGTTGTCGGCATGAAGTGCCATCGCCAACCCCAACAACATCGTCACCCCAAGGGCCCGAAGGCAAACCGTCCGTATGCGCATAGTCCGATTATAAACGGGCGGTGAAGTGGCGGAGGCGGCGCGGCGGACACGTTGCTGCGAGACAGAGCCCGCACGGCGGTCTTCGGCTTGCCACATCTCTCTGCTGCGGTATGCTATTCGAGTAGGCTGCGCAGATCGATGGCTGGACCTTTCCATAGTGAGGCCGGCAGCAGGTCAGCATCCCTGACGGAGAACGGGTATGGGCCTTGACGCAACCGTGTACTGCGATTGTTATGAGACAGGCCGGGCCCGCAATCCGCCGCCGCAACCCGAGCTGGTTTACGTAGATGACAGCGGTCAGGTGTGCCTCACGTGGGATGCGCCCGATGCAGATCAGTCCGCGTTCTACGATTGGTTGAACGGGGCGTGTGAGCACGGCCCAATGGGCGAGTTGGTATCCCACCGGCTCGGCAATATAGCAAGAGTCGGATTCCTGCGCTCGGTGCTGTCGGACTTCCCTCGGCAGTTCCCTGTCTTGCTGACCAAGGTCGTCTATGACGGCACACACGCGGGAGATTCGCTCAGTCTCGCGGACATTGACCGTCTCCAATCCGAGTTGGAGTGCCTGCGACAGCTCCGCGTTCGGGGCCAATCGGCCGACGTGATCATCCGGGATTTCGAAAGGCAGATGTCGGAACTGGTCGGTGCCGCACTGCGAGTTCAGAAACCGATAGTCTTCTGAAACGAATATGCCCATGTAGAACCACCCGCATCCCGGCCGCATCATCCGCCAGGATTTCATGGAACCGCTTGGCCTGACCGTCACCGGGGCCGCCCGAGTGCTCGGCGTCGCGCGCCAGACCGTGAACAACCTCGTCAACGAGAGGGCTGGCATCTCGGCGGAAATGGCAGTCCGCCTGTCCAAGGCGTTTGGGCCCAGCGCCGAGACGTGGGTTCGCCTCCAGGCCAACTACGATCTGTCCCAGGTTCGACAAGACGAGATTAGCGTAGCGCGTCACAAGCGGGCTTCATAGTTCCACTAAAGCAGCAATCGCTTGTTTCCACGCAGCACTATTTGATTGTTTCTACACAGCGTGATATGCTTGTACCCGTACAGCACCACACGCTTGTAATCCCACGGGGCTCGTGACAGCCATGCCCGCACCCAACGAAAAACTCGCCGCTTCCCTTACCGTCCTTCGAGATCTTCAACAGGGCGGCCGCCGCGTCTTCCAGTCCCGCGAGTTCAGCCGCGTTCACCGCGAGCGGCTCCTCCGCAACGGCTTCCTCCAGGAAGTGATGTATGGATGGCTGATCTCATCCAGCCCGAGCGCGCGCGATGGCGACAGCACGCCGTGGTACGCCTCGTTCTGGGAGTTCTACGCGCGCTATTGCGGCGAGCGGTTCGGCACGCAGTGGTGCCTGTCTCCCGAGCCGTCCATCCTCCTCCACGCGGAAAACACGGTCATCCCGCCCCAGGTGATCGTGCAAAGCCCCAAGGGCGCCAACCACAACCTCCCGCTGCTATTCGGCACCTCGCTGTTCGACTTGAAACAACCGCGGATGCCCCAACCGGCTGACGTCACGGTGCGGGACGGCCTGCGGCTCTTCACTCCCGAGGCCGCCCTGGTCAGGGTTTCGGAGTCCTTCATAGCCGCCAACCCGATTGAGACCCAGGTCGTGCTCGCCAGTATTAGCGACCCCGCGGATCTGCTCCGCCAGCTTCTCGATGGGGGCCGCTCAGCCGTCGCGGGCCGTCTCGCCGGAGCGTTGAAGCGCATCGGGCGTCCCGAGGCCGCGGCCGAAATCGTCACCACCATGAAGGAGGCCGGGTACGACGTGCGGGAATCCGATCCGCTCGCGAGCCAGCCGGCAATGGCTCCCATCACCGCCGCGCCGACGCCTCTTGTCGGGCGCATGCGGGCCATGTGGGCATCGATGCGGGAGAAGGTTCTGGAAGTCTTCCCGCCGCCGCCCGGCCTGCCCGCGGACGCGAGCGCCTATCTCCAGTCCGTCGATGAGATCTACCGCAGCGACGCCTATCACTCTCTGTCGATCGAGGGCTACCGCGTCTCGAACGAACTGGTCGAACAGGTGAGGGCAGGCGACTGGGACCCGGACAATCGCGAGGCCGACCGTCAGGGCCGGGACGCCCTGGCAGCGCGCGGCTACTGGCAGGCCTTCCAAGCCGTCAAGCGAAACATCGCCGCGATTCTCGCGGGAGAGAACCCGGGGCGGATTGCGCGGGCCGCTCACCGCGAGTGGTACCGCGAACTCTTCCAGCCCTGCGCCGGGGCGGGCCTGATTGCGCCATCGGCTCTCGCGGGCTACCGCAACGACGCAGTCTACTTGCGCACCTCGCGCTACGTGCCGCCGCGTTGGGAAGCCTTGCGCGAAGCCATGCCCGCGCTGTTCAACCTTTTGGAAAACGAGCCCGACGCCGGCGTGCGCGCCGTTCTCGGCCATTGGCTCTTCGGCTACGTGCACCCTTACCCCGACGGCAACGGGCGGCTGGCGCGCTTCCTCATGAACGCCATGCTCGCCTCGGGAGGCTATCCCTGGACGGTGATCCGCGTTGAAGACCGTGCGGCGTACCTGGCCGCGCTGGACCGCGCCAGCATCCAAACGGATATCGGACCGTTCGCGGAGTTCATCGCCAAGCGCGTCAGAACCGCCGGTGCTACACTGGAGGCGTAGTACCTGCCACTGGCTCTTGGAAATGGGGGCGCAACGGATTCGACGGGATTGAATCGTGGTGGGGAGGCGTGCCGGGTTCCGAGCTCCCGTAAAACGATCGGACAACATAACTGCCAATACGCAGTTTGCATACGCTGCTTAGTCTCTAAGTAGCCGCTCCAGCCGCTGAGCCCGCGCGGCGGTGAGTGAGCGTCATTTTGCGGGATAGGCCAATGGCTTCGGTCCGGAGCCGGCGGTCGAGATCTAATCGGGCTAGGACGCCGCCGCTCTCGACGGTTCGGAAGCGGCAACCGAAGCTTATGAGCCGTCTACGCACGTAGGCTCTTCATTGCGGGCTTTCTCGGACGGGGGTTCAACTCCCCCCGCCTCCACCAGAAAAATGGCGTCTGACACCTTTTTCCTTTTTACACTGTCCGCTCTCGGACGCCCGGTCTCAAAACGGGACACTAGCCCCGGCCCATCTCTCGCCTTTGCAACCGCTTACGGCCAGCCGCGTTAGGCCCCCGGATTGCATCCCTCCTGGCTTGGACCGCGAGGCCTACATGCCAACCAACCTGCGCCGCTTTCGGCGCGCACTCTTAATAGCGCTGCTGCCCTGGCTACTGCGCGGCCAGCCCACCCACATCGCGGTCCTGCCGCCGCCACCCGGTCCGCTGGGATTTCTGACGGCGCGCTACCGGCCGCGCACTGTGCCCGCGGTCAGCTTGAACAATTCCGGCCGCCTGGCCTCGCTCATCCGCTCGGGCACCCTGTATCTGTCGGCCCAGGACGCCATCGCCCTGACGCTCGAAAACAACATCGATATCGAGATGCAGCGCTACGGGCCGCTCATGGCGCAAGAGGACATCCGCCGTGCCGCAGTCGGTGGCGCCCTCCGCTCGCCCACCACCGCAATCGCCGCCGGACCGCAGAGCGTCAGCCTGGCGGGCATCAACGTCAGCGGCAGCATGGCGTCGGGCGCGGGCGTGGGTTCGGGCGGAGGCGTCACCGGCCTGCTCGGCTCCTTCGTGCCGCAAACCGACCCGGTCCTTTCGATTTCCGCCGACCTGGGCCACAGCACCACGCCCGAGAGCAACATCGTCGTGGATCAAACCAACTTCCTGGTACAGGGATCGCGCGACTTCGACGTCAGCTACAGCCAGCAGTTCATGACCGGCACCTCTTACAACGTCTACTTTTCGGCATCGCGCGGCACCACCAACAGCCCCAGTTCGCTCCTCAACCCCGCCACTGGCGGCCAGCTCGGCCTCAACGTGTCGCAGAACCTCTTGCAGGGGTTCGGCACGCCGGTCAACACGCGCTACATTCACATCGCGCGCAACAATGCCAAGGTGACGGATTTGCAACTCAAGCAACAGGTCATCACCACCGTGTCGGCGGTGTTGAACCTGTACTGGGACCTGGTCGCCTTCCGCGAGGACGTCCGTCTCAAGCAGGAGGCGCTGGAAGCCTCTCGCAAGCTCTATGAGGACAACCGCAAGACGGTGGATGCCGGCGGCGCGGCGGCCATTGAGATCACCCGAGCGCAGGCCGAAATCCCCGCCCGCGAGCAGGACGTGCTGATCGCCCAGACCAACGTGCTGCAACAGGAGATCGTCCTTAAGAACGCTCTCAGCCGCCGCGGCATCGAGGACCCTCTGATTGCCGACGCCCCGATTGTGCCCCTGGATCCCATCGAAGTGCCCGATTCCCAGGAACTGCCTCCGGTGAGCGAGCTTCTGACACAGGCCCTGGCCAAACGGCCCGACCTGCAACAGAACCGCATCAACTGGGAGAGTCAGAACCTGGTGCTTAAGGGCGACAAAAGCGCGCTCCGGCCGTCCCTTCAGGCGTTCGCTTCCTTCGCTAACCGCGGCCTTGCCGGCGTGCCCAATCCGCTGAACGCGAACTACGAAAATGGCGCTCCCGACCCCTTCTTCCTGGGCGGCGGCGGCACCATGCTGGGGCAACTCTTTCGCCGTAACTTCCCCGACTATTCCGCTGGCGTATCCCTCACCATTCCCATCCGCAACCGCGCCGCCCAGGCCGATTACGCGGTGGATCAACTGCAGGCGCGCCAGCAGGAGTTGCAACTGGAGAAAAGCGTCGCGCAGGTGGGAGTGGATGTGCGCAACGCCGTCATCGGCCTGCGCCAGGCGCACGTGCGCTATGAAACCGCCCAGCGGACCAAGCAACTGGCCGAGGAGACGCTGGCAGCCGAGCGGAAGAAGTACGAGTATGGCAAGTCCACCAACGCCCTGGTGATCCAGGCGCAGCGCGACGTGGTGGCGGCGGAAAGCGAAGAGGTGCAGGCCATGGCCAATTACACCCACAACCGCATCGCCTTCGAAGGCGCCCTGGGCGCCACCTTCGACCGCTACCACATCGAGATGCAAGAGGCCGCCAGTGGCCGTGTGGCCCGCGAAAGCGTGCTGCCCGAGCAACTCCCCGTCCAGAAGACCGGAGGCCGCCCATGACGCTCGGTCTTACGCGGGGCAGGTTGCCAGCCTGTCCCACAATCGCCGTCCTCGCCGCGTCCGCCCTGTGTGCCCAGACTCCCCCTTCCATCGCACCCACTAAGCCGCAGGGGCTCCCGTTCTTCCGGTCCTACAAGCCAGCCGCCGTGCCGCCGCTGCGCACCTCCGGCGCCAACCGCGTGCACGGCATGATCCGCTCCGGCACGCTCTACCTGACCCTGCACGACGCCCTCGAACTGGCGCTCGCTGGCAGCCTGGATCTGGAAATCGCACGATACGACCTGGCCCGCGCCCCCTGGGATATCCAGCGCGCCGAATCCGGCGGCGCGTTGCGCGGTGTAACCTCGAGCAGCGGCAGTTCCATCCAGCTTGGTAGCGGCCAGGGCGTCGCCGGCAGCCAGGGCAGTGGAGGCGGCGGATCGGGCGGTAGTGGAACTTCCTCTCTGGCCGGCGCCGCGCTGATCCAGCAGATCGGCCCGGTGACGCCGCAACTCGATCCCATCCAGAGCTTCGACGCTGGCGTGGGGCATCAAACCTCCATTCAGACCCAGCTTGTGCAGAGCGGCACCAACTACTTCGCTTACAGTGGCCGCTCCTATTCCAACCAGATCTCGCAGGGCCTGTTGTCGGGCGGAAGCGTGCGCTACAACTACCAGGGTTCGTACCTCAACGAAGCCGTCCCATTGGACGTGTTGAACCGGACGTCCTACATCGAGACCGGCTTCACGTTCACGCAAAACCTTCTGTACGGCCGCGGAACCAGTGTGAACGACCGCTACATCCGCCTCGCGCGGAAGGACGCCGACATGAGCGATCTCACCTTCCGCTCGCGCGCCGCCAGTCTGGTATCGAGTGTCCTGAATCTCTACTGGGACCTGACGGTCGCGGTGGGCGACCTGAAGTACAAGCAGCGCAACCACGATCTGGCGCGGGAACTGCTCTCGAATACCAGGCTGCAGATTGCCGCGGGCGCCATCCCGGCCATCGACCAGGTTCGCGCCCAATCGAACCTGGCGATGCAGGAACAGGCGCTGGCAGTTGCGAAGGATGCCGTGGTGCAGCGCGAGAATGCCCTCAAGGACGCGCTGAGCTGGCACGGCAGCGCGGACCCGGAACTGGACGCGGCCCACATCGTGACCGTGGATTCGCTGCCCGCGCCGGACTTTGACCACTTGCCGCCGCTCTCGGCCCTGATCGAAACCGCGCGCAGAAACCGGCCAGAAACGGCGATGGCCCTAGAGCGCGAAGAGACCGCGGCCATCCGCGCTACCGGCACCGCGAATGGTGTGTTGCCAAACCTGCAGGTTCGCGCCTCGGCCAGCAACACGGGCCAGGCCGGCGCGGCGGTTCCCGGTCAGAATCCTACCGCTTTCTTTGTGGGCGGTGCCGGAACGGCGCTCGATCAGGTGCTCCAGCGGAACTTCCCCAATGAAAGCGTCACCCTCAGCTTCAGTGCCCACACCCGGAACTCCCAGGCCCAGGCCGATACCGCCATCGATGAGCTGACCCTTCGCCAGTCGCAACTGGCCAGGCAGAAATCCTCGGGCGACATGGCGCGGGATATCGCCCTGCAGCGGCTGGCTCTCGATCAGGCAGCCACGCGCTTGCGCTCCGCCCAGGAAAGCCGCCGGCTGGTGGAGCAACTGCTGCGGGCCGAAGAGAAGAAGTGGCAAGCCGGGACATCCACTCTGGACGCGGTGGTAATGGCGCGCCGCGAACTGGCCAACGCCGAGAGCGGCGAGCTTGCCGCCGCCGCGGCCCTGGTGCGCGGCCGCATCGCGCTCGATGCGGCCCTCGGGCTGACCTTCGAACGCAACGGCATCCGCATCGACGACGTGGTTGCGGGCGCGCAGGCCGCCAACTGACGGCTTCGATTGCGCCAATTCACGGGGCCGGAGACTTAACGCATCGGTACGAACGTCACGCAGACTGGATTCGGAACCTTCGCCGTGCGCGTGAGCGGCTGGATCTGCCCGGTCACGGGGTGGATGCGGAAGACCAGCAGCAGGCCGGAATCCTGGCAGGCCACCACCACGTTCCTGCCCTCCGGGTCGAGCGCGAAATGCCGCGGCTTCTTTCCCATCACGGAGGGAGACTCCATCGGCGTGAGCGTGAAGAGAACCGGATCGACGGCCAGCAGCGCCAGGCTGTCGTGCCCCCGGTTGGAAGCGTACAAGTGGGCTCCAGAAGCGTCGATGGCGATTTCCGCTGCGGTGTTCTTTCCCTTGAAGCCCTCGGGGAGCGTCGAGACCGTCCGCAGGTTCTCCAGCGCGCCACGCTGGGTATCATAGCGGAACGTGGTCACGCTCGACCCCAATTCGTTGATGGCGTAAAGCACCTTGCCATTGGGATGAAAAACCAGGTGGCGAACTCCAGCGCCCAGCGGGACCTCGGCTGACGGCGGGTCGTTGGGGGCGATGCGTCCGTTCGAGGCGTCGAAGCGGTAGATGAAGATCAGGTCGGCACCCAGGTCGGCCACCAGGAGGAAGCGGTTGTCCGGCGAGAACGCCACGGCGTGCGCGTGCGGCCCGGATTGACGCGCCCAGTTCACGCTCGCCCCCCGCTGCTGCACGAAGTCCGACGCCTCTCCCAGCTTCCCGTCCGCGCCCACCGGCAGAATAGCTACGCTGCCGCTTTCGTAGTTGGCCACCGCCAACCAGTTGGCCGAGCGGTCCAGAGCCAGGTGGCAGGGCGCACCGCCGCGCGATGAAGCCTGGCTCAACTGTGTCAGCCTTCCGTTCCTGGGATCGATAGAGAAAGACGTCACGCTTCCCGGCTTGGCCGCGCTTCCGTCTTCATTTACCGCGAAAAGGAACTTGCGATTGGGATGCGCCACCAGGAACGACGGGTTGCTGGCAATGGCCGCCACGCCGGCGGGAACCATCTTTCCGCTGCCGGTTTCAAATCGAAAGGCGTAAATCCCACGGCTGCCGCCGGAGGAATAGGTGCCAGTGTACATCCAATATTCGGCTGCGCATAGCGGTCCGCCCGCCAGCAATACGCCGCAGCACAGAGCAGCCGCGGCCGGCAACTTTCGGAAGTGAGGCATCTGAATTATAGTCAACCATATGGCACGGCGTATTGCGAATCGGGGAGCGGCACTCGAGTGAGGCGCACCCCGTGACCCTGCGCACCGCTGCCCTCCTGGGCGTCATCGGAAGCGCCATGCCGTTCGCTGGAATCGCGTCCTGGGCGGTGGCGGCCACGGTGGCCGGGCAGCCCTTGGCGAACCAGCCCTTTAATGCCGGCGCGGGGCAGTTCGCCTTGGCGAATCTGTTGCCGGCCGCCGTGTTGGGCTTCCTGGTGACGCTTTACCTGGTTACCACGGGCCACATCCAACCGTCGCGCCTTGGCGACGCCTCCCTGGCCGCCTCCGCTCTGGTGATGGTCGGACTGGCGGGCAGCCTCCGCTGGGCGTTGATTCCGAGGCTGTTTTCGGGACTGGGGCACGGCGGCGTCTCCTGGTTGACCGAAACGCACTGGCGGACGGCCCACGTTCTGGTCCCCGTGGCGTGGCTGGCTTTCCTGGTGAGTTTCGTCCGATGGCCCGGACCGCCGCCCGCCCACGCCAGTTGCCGCGCTGCAGGGTGGCTGGGCCTCGTGACCGCTGCGGCGGGAGTGTGGCCGGTATTGGATTTCGCCAATGCCCTGGTCTATTTCTACGTGGGTTTCGCATCTCAAGGCCTCTCTGCCTTCAGCGCCTGGATGAACCTGATCGGGACATTCATTGCAGCCTTGCACTGGGTCCTGTTGTGCAGCTTCGCCTTGGCCGTCTGGCACATCAAGCCCGCCGCGGAGTAGGCTTACGCCCAAACCGTGCTCGAAAACCGCGTACTCGCCCGGTGCGTTCATGGTACCGTTGTCAGTGACAACGTGATGAGGCCGGAACTCCTTGTTGCCGCCATCCTGATCGCCAGTGCGTGCCCGGCCACCGCTCAACCGGGGGGCGTGGGCGGCGACCGCGCGGCCATCGAGCAGTACCTCAAGCATCCCGGATTCACCTGGCGGTGTCAGAAAAAAGGCCACTTCGAATTCTGTTTCGATCCCAAGATCCAGGACGATCCCAACCTGATCGCCGTCCGTAAGAGCGCCGAGAAAGCGCGAACCCACATTCTTCGCCTGGCCTCGGTATCGAGCTACCATCCCCTGATCCACGTGTTCTTCCTGGAGTCGCGGGCGCATATGAAGGAACTGATCGGCTACGATGGCGAAGGCCGCGCCCGGCCCACCCACCACGTCATCTTCTTCGTCCCTACCCCGGTTCGCCCGGACCTCACGCACGAGCTGTGCCACGAAATCCTCTCCAACTTGTGGGGCGCGGCCGAGCCCTGGATCGAGGAAGGGCTGGCCACTTACGCCGCCCAGGGCGGATTCCACCGCGAGAGCCAGCGCTGGCTGGCATCCGGGCAGATGATTCCGATCGAAAAGCTGGTGAACCCCGGTTGGGACCCGACCCAGTACTCTCCGGACATCACCTACGGAGAGCTAGCCGGCTTTGTGGAATACTTGAAGAATACCTACGGACTCGACAGTATCCAAAGGGTTTGGCTTGCTGGAAGCCAAGCTATACCGAAGATCTTCGGGAAGTCCCTTCAGGAGCTGGAAGCCAACTGGCACGCGAGGCTCCTTGAGGAGTAGGATGCCGCGCCAGGCAGCGGCTCAGCCGGCGGCTACTTCCCGCTCCAGTTCGCTGGCCGCGGATTCCATTTCGGCTGTTTGGGTGCGCGCCTGGAAGCTATACAAAGGGCACGTGTAGGTGCGGCCGCAGCATTCAAATTCGGTGAGATAGGGGCTTTCGGACGACCCACCGAGAGGCTCGCACCAGATGCGCAGAACCGACACCGGCAGACCAGCTTCGAGGCGGACACTCTCGCGGGCAGCTATGTCCCAAACATTCAAACCGCTGATGATCTCCCGAGTCAACTTCTTACTCCCCGCTCAAACAAAATAGCCCTAAACGCCACGCCCGAATGCTCCAGCCCCCTGGCCCGCAAACCGGCTTTGGTGCTTTGCTTAACAGTACAGTATCGCGGCGCAGCACCACTGCGGAAGGGTATCTTTCGGGTACTCCCCTGATATACCCCTGGAATGGAAGCGCGGCACCCCGCACCCCTGTCCCTACAGTTGGTCCTCGTACTGTTCAAAAGCCACCCGCACCAACTGGCCGCGCGTCCGCACGCCGGTCTTCTGAAAGAGGTTTTGCAGGATGGCCTTCACATAGCTCTCGGAGATCTGCAGCCGCCAGGCGATCTCCTTGTTGGACAATCCCTCGACCACGAAACGCAGCACTTTCCGCTGGCGGTCGTTGAACACCGGCTGAGTGGCGGGTTCGCCGTCCGCCGAGGGCGCCGTCCCCACGGGAGATGGGCCGGCGAAGGCGCCTCCGGCGGCAATCGTGCGCACACTGGAGATTAACTCCTCCAGGGCAGCCTCTTTGCGGAAGATGCCGCAGACGCCCTGCCGCAGCAGACGGCGCGCTTCGTCGTCGCTCACCCAGGCGGTCACCACCAGCACGCGGCCGGCAAACCCCGCCTGGCGGGCGGCCGGCAGAAATGCCGAGGCGCGCTCGGAACCCAGGTCGTGGTCCAGCAGCACCACGTCAAACTCGCTTTGCGCCATCAACACCAGGGCATCCCGGATGCTGGCGCAGTGCTGAATCTCCATGTCCGGCTCGGCGGCCAGCACGCGCGCCACACTCTCGCGGAACAGGGCGTGATCGTCCACCAGTAATGTCCGGATGGTCTGTCTATCGGTCTTCATCGTGCTTCCGCTCCACCTTCCGCGGGCCATAGCTCCACCACGAAACATGCCCCGGCGGCCTGCGGCTCGTAGCGAAGCCCGCCACCATGGGAATGCAGAATGGCGCGCGAAATGTACAGGCCCAATCCCACGGACTGCGCGCCTGGTTGGAACGGGCGAAAGAGCTCGTCCGGGTTGGCCACGCCCGGTCCGGTGTCGTGGAACCGCACCACCACCAAGTCCCGCTCCAGGCTGGCCGAGACATGCAGCTTGCGGTTTAGAACGGCTTCCAGTGCCCGCTGACTGTTACGGGCCAGGTTGACGAACACCTGCAGCAAACTGTGGTGGTCGCCCTGTACCAGAGGCAGGCCGGGAGCCGTCTCCCAGGTGGATCGGATGCCCGCCTCGCGTAGCGAGGCCTCTATGACGATGCGGGTTTCGTCCAGGACGGTGCCCAGGTCGGCAACGCCGCTTTCGCGGTTGGAGGCCACGCGCAGGCCGGAGGATGCGATCTTTTCCAGACCGCGGATCAGCGAGCCGAGGGCCTGGAAGTGAGCGTTGCGGTCCGCATCGGCAGGCGCATCCAGCGCCCCGTAGGCCACGGCCGCGGCCGACGCCAAGTTGCGGATCTCGTGCGACATGGCGCCCACGATCACGCGCGAGGTGGCCATCATGGAGTCCAGGCCTGCGCCTTCGCGGTCGCGCAGGTTTTCGGAGGCGTCCCAAATCACCGCCGCCAGCGCAGCGCCCGCCGACGTCGGGTATGTGGAGAGCCACACGTGCGCCAGAAACACCTCGCCGTTGCGGCGCGATCCCGTGCATTCCACGCTGGTGCGCATATTGTCCGCGCTGCGGTGGCTGTGTAGCATGCGGGAGAGCAGCGGCAGATAGGGCTCGACGCTCTGGCCTTCCAGCGGCGCGTCCTCGAAACCCAACAGTTGGCGCGCGGATTCATTGGACAGCACCACCGCGCCTGCCGGGTCCAGTGTGAGAATGGCCAGCGGACTGGTATCGATCAGGACCGCCAACTGCCGCTCGGCCTCCCGGCGCATGGTCTCCTCGGTTTGCAGTTCGCCGAGATGCCGGGACAGAGTCCGGCGGCGGTGGTTGAGCTCCGCCACGAAGAACCCGGTCATGGCAAACCCGGCGGCCGCCACTGCCAGGCGGCCGAGCGAGCCCGGGCCCCAGGTAGCCGGATTCATTGCCCGCAACAGCGTGAAGTTGCCACCGGCCCACTGTAGCGGGTCGAAGGCCTCGCGCAGGTAAGCGCACACCAGCGCCATGCCCAGAATCTGGGCAGGCCGAAGCACCGCCGCGCATAACAGAATCGGCGCCAGGTAGAAGAAGCCCAGGGAAGCGCCGGGAGTGATCAGGTCGAGATACGCCGTCAGCGGAATCATGATCCCCGCTGCGATGCCGACGGCAGTGCGGTGCTCCTCCACGTAGCGGAGGAAAGTGTCGAGACTAGTCATGCCGGGCGGAGGCACGCTTCCTATTCTGATATGAAACGCGGCAACCGCGAGAGTATCTTAGGGATAGTCGGGGCGCGTCGAACCGCCCTCACCGCACCAGATGAAACGCCGCGAACGCTCCCACGTACGCCAGCACGCTCATATACGCGAATTGCAGCGCGGGCCACTTCCATCCCCCGGTTTCCCGGCGCACCACGGCGATGGTGGAGACGCACTGCATGGCGAACGCGAAGAAAATCAGCAGGGCGCAGGCGCCGCCGGGCGTAAGATCGTGCCGCAGGGCTTCGGCGAGGCCGGCCTTGTTGGACGCATCCATGCCGTAGATGCTTCCCAGCGAACTGATGATGGTCTCGCGCGAGGCCAGCGAGGTGATGAGGCCGATGCCGATCTTCCAGTTGAAACCCAGTGGCCGGATGGCCGGCTCGATGGTGCGGCCGATGGTGCCCGCCAGACTGTTCTCGATGGGCGGCGCAGCCCCGTGAACCAGCGGCAACTTGGTCAGCACGAACAGGATCGCGGTGACAACCAGGATCACCGTGCCCACCCGGCGCAGGAAGACCTTGGCACGGTCCATCAGGCGCAAACCGATGGAGCGCCATGTGGGCCAGCGGTACGACGGCATCTCCAGCAGAAACGGCGTGCGGCCGCTTCTTAGGATGGACGACTTCAGAAGGCGCGCCGTGCCGACCGCCGCCAGGAACCCCAAAGCGTAGAGGCCGAGCATCGCCGCGGTCTGCGTGGATACGAACCGGCCTACCAACGGGCGGTCGGGAATGAACGCCGCGATGATCAGCAGGTAGACCGGCAGGCGCGCCGAGCAGGTCATGAACGGAGCGATCAGAATGGTGGCGAAGCGGTCCCGCTTGTTCTCGATGGTGCGCGTGGCCATGATGGCCGGCACCGCGCAGGCGTAGGCCGAGAGCAGCGGAATGAAGCTCTTGCCCTGCAACCCGACCCGCGCCATGGTGCGGTCGGCGATGAGCGCGGCGCGCGCCAGGTAGCCCGAATCCTCCAGCATTCCGATGAACATGTACAGCAGGAGAATCTGCGGCAGGAAGACGATCACCGACCCGGCGCCCTTCACCCACACCACTTCGAACAGCGAACGCCCCAGCGCCCACGGAATCTGACCTGCAACCCAATTGCCGGAAGTTTCGAACAGCCAGGCAACGCCGTCCATCAGCGGGCGGGCATAGCTGAAGATGGTCTGGAAGACCAGCACCACCACCGCCGCGAAGATTAGAGGGCCGGCAATGGGATGCAGAAACACCGCGTCCAGGCGGCGCGTCCACTGGGGCGGCGCCGGCGGATGGTAACTGGCGTCCGCGCCCATGCGGCCGGCCCATTGACGGCACTTGGGCACGTCGTGAAGCACCGGCAGTTCGATGGGCTCCGGCGCGGCCATGGCCCCGGCCAGAAAGTCCCAGACCTGCTCGATGCCTTCGCCCTGCCGCGCGCTAACCAGCGCCACGGGAGCGCCCAGTTTCGCCGCGAGGGCTGGAAGATCCAGGTGGCCGCCGCGCTTGCGCAGGTCGTCGGCCATGTTTAAGATCACCAGCGTGGGAAGACCCAGCGACAGGATCGGCGCCGCCAGCATGAGATGGCGATGCAGGTTGGTGGAATCGAGCACCAGCAGAATGGCTTCGGGCTTTTCGGTGCCGGGGCGAGCGCCGGTAAGCACGTCGTGCGCTACCCGCTCATCTTCCGAGCGCGGCGACAGGCTGTAGACGCCCGGCAGATCGATGATGCGCGCCGTACGGCCGTCGGGCAACTCGGCGAGGCCGGAGTGCTGCTCCACTGTCACGCCGGGGAAATTGGCCACCTTCTGCCGCAATCCGGTGAGGCGGTTGAAGAGCGTGGTCTTGCCGCAATTGGGCGGTCCGATCAGCGCAATGGCTTTGGGCGGCGCGGCCGATGGCGCGAACTCCGGCTCCGTGACCGTAGGGCAGGACCGGCAATCGGCGCACTCGCTCATGGGCTAGCTCTTGGCTTTTTTCGTGGGGCGGAGCTTGAGCCGCCGGGCCGTCTCGCGGCGCAACGCAATCTCCGAACCGTCAACCTGGAAAACCCGCGGGTCGCCGCCCGGGGCGCTCTGGCCCGCTACCACGGTGGCTCCCGGCAGGAAGCCCAGTTCCATCAGACGGCGAGCGTCGTCCCCCGGCAGATCGATGCGGTCGAGCACCGCGGAGTCGCCCCGGCGCAGATCCACCAGGGTCGCGAGGAGCGTTTCCGGCTGTCCCTTGTTGACATTCAGTTGCATCTTGATTCCAGTATGCGGGAGTCTGAAATCTTTGTCAAGGCGCCTGGCGCCTTTCCGCGGCGGCTTCGGAGACGGTGGTTTCGTGGGGCCTCCAAGGGGTGCAAAATAAAGGATAACAAAATGGACGCCCGATACCGTATCCGCCCCATGCGGCGGCGCGACCTGGATGCCATTGTCGAGGTGGAGAATTCGAGTTTCGGCCGCGACGCCTATGATCGCAAATTATTTGCACAGTACTCCCGCGCTTGCGAGGGATTGTTCCTGGTGGCCGAAAGCGCGGGCCGCGTCCGCGGGTACAGCGTGACCCGCGCCACGGGGAGTCGCGCCGAGCTGGTCTCCATCGCCGTGGACCCGCCCGCGCGCGGCCAGGGCGTAGCGTCAGCCATGCTGCGCAGCACCCTGCGCCGCTTGCGCCGCCGCAAGGTAGAGCGCTTCACGCTGATGGTGAAACTGGACAACACCGTGGCGCGCCAGTTCTACGAGAAGTTCGGGTTCACCAAGGTGCGCGTGGTCCGCGGGTACTACGAAGACGGCGCAGACGGGTGCGTCATGCGAAAGGCGCTCCCCTGCCCCGCTAAGTAGGCACGCATACGCAGACGGAGTTGCAGGTGCACACCTGGTCGCAGGTGCAGCTTGTGGCCACGCACCCGCAATTGCCCACGCAGGAGCAGGTGTTGCCCACGCAGGAGCAAGCCGCGCAGTTACAGGTGCAGACGGCGCCGGACGGAATCGGCGTGCCGCATGGCACGGTGTACGTTGCGCCGTTGATGGAGTAGGTGGTGCCTTTGATACCGGAGCTGGCATTCGGGTCCATCAGGCAAATCGGGAGTTGCTTGCCGTCCGGCAGCGACCAGAGCCTAATGGTGAAATCGCCCCCACTCGATGCCAGCAGCCGCCCGTCGGGGCTAATCGCCAGCGCAACAACGAAACTGGAATGCCCGGTAAGCGTGCTCAACAACTTTCCATCCGGCAATGACCACAGTTTGATGGTCCCGTCGTGGATGCCCGAGGCCAACAGCCGCCCATCCGGGCTGATGGCCAACGAATATTTCGCCATGCCCCCCTGCCAACTCCCAGTGACCAGGGTGCTCAGCAGCGCCCCCGCCGGAAATGACCGGAGTTGGATGGTCTCGTCATAAGTCTGACAAGCCAGCAGTTGCCCGTTTGGGCTGATGGCAATTGCGCTCACCCCGGTGGAGAATCCGGTAATCGTGCTCAGCAGCTTGACGTCTGGCAGCGACCAGAGCTTGACGGTCTGGTCGCCACCGCAGGAGGCCAGCGTCTTCCCGTCCGGGCTGAAGGTGACCGACGCTGCCTCGTAGTCGTGAGCGTAAACGGACTTGAGCGGCGTTCCACCCGGCACCGACCAAAGATACACGTGATTGTCGCTTGCGCCGGCGGCCAGGAGGCTGCCGTCCGGGCTGAAGGCGACCGAGTGCACCTCGGTTGTTAGCCCAGGGATAGTCTTCGCCACCGCCCCCCCGGGCAGCGACCACAGATAGAGTTCGCCGTTAGCGGCCCCGGAGGCAATCAGGCTTTCGTCCGGGCTAATGGCCACCGACTCCACCTGGCTCGTGTGCCCCGTCAGAGTCTTCAGCAGGGCCCCGTCCGGCAGCGACCATAGCTTAAGAGTGTTGTCGCCGCTGGCTGAGACCAGCAACCGGCCGTCTGGACTGATGGCGAGGCGGTTCACCCAATCGGTATGCGCCAGGGAACCCGAACCGCACACAGCCGCCTGGCCGGGCCGGGGAACCGCTAGCGCCGCCACCGCGGCAGCGGCGGCGCTCACCAGGTCGCGCCGGCTGAGGGTCCAACCAGCCGGGCCGCCGCCGACCGCGTAGATCTCGGGGGCCTCCGGCCGCGTGGCATCGGCCTGCTTCCCGTTCGGGCCGCTTGGGAGTTCTTTCGCTTTCATCTTCAACCTCATTGATGCTGCACCGAGAGGAGCACGCCGCTGGGAGATTGCACCCCGCCCACGGTGGCGGTCACCGCGGCATCCCCATCCGGCGCGGAAGCGGGTATTTGAATCGCCACCTGGTATAGCCCCGCCGCGCCCGGCGTCATCACCGCGGCTCCACCGTAGACCGGAGCATCCACGCCGCCGACTTTCACAGTAACCGGCAGCGTCGTGTATAGCTTGCCGTTTCCGGTTATGGTGCCGAACGGGACGCCGGCCGGACCGAAACCGTTGCCCCACAAGGTGATCCACTCGCCCGGCTTAGCGGGAGTGAAGGATACGCCCGCGATAATGCCTGGCTTGGCGCACAGCGAGCCATCGCTGTGAGTGGCCACGGCATATTGTTGCGGATACAGGAAGAATGCCGGGCTGTACTGCTGAACCGTCGAGGGGAACGGGGCGCTGGAGATTTCCCCGCTGGTGACCTGCACCGTGACCGTTCCAGGGCTCAAATCCGGCGCCACGATGTTGATTTGCACCGGGCTGACGTACTCCACAATCGCCGCCTTGCCGCCCACGGTCACGGTAACGGTATCCAGCGCCGTGGGGAGTTGTTGGTTGACGATCGCGTTGCTCCAGGTGTCCGTCACGGGCGCGAGATTGCTACCTTTTAGGGTGACGTAGGCGCCGGGCGTAACGCCCGCCGGCCCGCCGGCTGCATTGTATACGGAAGTGACAACCGGGGCCGCGAATGGTCCCACGCTGCGCACCCGGTAGTTCAACTGGTCTGAAAAAGCCAGGAGGCCGCCGGGACCCATGCCTACACCGTATGGGCCGTTCAGTTGCGCCGCCGCGGCTGCTCCGCCGTCTCCCGAATAGCCCGCGGTGCCCGAGCCAGCGGCAGTGTTGATGACACCCGTAGCCGAGATAATCCGGACGCGCTGGTTCAGGCTGTCGGCCACGAACAGGTTGCCGGCCGGATCCACCGCAACGCCCTTGGGGAACTTCAGCGCGGCGGATGTGGCCGCGCCGCCGTCCGCGGCCGGGCCAAACCTGCCCCCCGCCACCGTCGAGATACTCCCGCCGGGAACCACCTTTCGCACCACGTGGCCATAGGTGTCGGAGAGGTACAGACTGCCCTGCGAGTCCACCGCGACAGACTCAATCGCACCTAAAGACGCGGCATTGGCAGCGCCGCCATCTCCGAATGTGCCGTAGCTGCCATTGCCGGCGACCGTTTGAATCTTCCCGTCGAGCGTGACCTCGCGTACTCTGAAATTCCAGGTGTCGGCGATGAATAGATTCCCGGCGGAATCCACGGCGACAGCCGCCGGGTAGCTGAGCTGCGCGCTCTTGGCCGCCGCGCCATCGCCGGCGAAACCGGGCGTCCCGGTCCCAGCCATCGTCGATATGACTCCGCCCGCCGTCACCATTCGGACGCGGCTGTTTCCCGTATCCGCAATGTAGAGATTGCCCTGCGTGTCCACCGCGACGCCCCGAGGAAAGTTGAGCTGCGCGGCGGTAGCGGTGGCGCCATCGCCCGCGAATCCCGCTTGGCCGTTGCCGGCGACAGTGGTGATGGTGCCGCCCGCAATCTTGCGCACCCGGTGGTTGCGGGTATCCGCGAAGAAGATGTTCCCCTGCGCATCGGCCGCCACGCCATACGCCGCGTCGATCTGCGCGGAGGTTGCCGAACCGTTGTCGCCTGAGTAGCCATACGTTCCGGTTCCCGCCACCGTGGCGATGGTTTGCCCACCGGCTTGCACGGCGGCAAGCCAAAGGACGATCAGGCAGCCCGCAAGCTGTCGCATAGCGTTCAGGCCCTCCTGGCAGCGCCACTACCTCCAGCGCCGCTATTCATGACCCGGAATGTCCATTTCGGATATTAGAGTCATGGTTAGTATAATCCAAAGCGCCGGGAATGAGACTAGAATAGAGCTCACAGGGGAAAATGATCTCAGGCCTCATCGCCGGTGTCGCGACACCCGTGCTATCGGCGGAGGTGTTCAGCATTCCCCTGGAAGACTCCAAGTTCGTAATCTACGCCCCTGCGCGGCGCTCGGCGTTCGTAGGCAACAGCGAAGTGGTTCGCCTGATCGCGCAGCTTCGGGACGGTGCGGGCCAGGCTTTCGAACGAGAGAATCCCGCGCTGCTGGAGTTGCTGCGCGCGCTCCATATGGTGGATGCCGGGCCGGAAAGCGCGCCATCGGCCTTTTGCCAAGGGGAGCCCGCTCCGGCCTCGGTGACTCTCTTCTTGACCACGGCCTGCAACCTGCGCTGCACTTACTGCTACGCTTCCGCCGGAAATCTGGCTCCGCGGTCCATAACTCTGGACACGGCCAGGCGCGGGATCGATTTCGTTATGGCCAACGCGGCCAGGCTCGGCTCGACGCACTTCGAACTTGGCTACCACGGCGGCGGCGAGCCGACCATGAACTGGAGCGTGCTCACGGGTTCATTCGATTATGCCCGCGAGCGAGCGGCGGAACGGAAGTTGGAGCTGCGCGCTTCGGTAGCGACCAATGGAATGCTCGACGATGCGCAGGTGGATTGGATCGTCGCTCACCTGGGCAGCGCCAACGTTTCCTGCGACGGACTGCCGGAGGTCCACGACCGGTGCCGGTTGACGGTGTCCGGCCAAGGGTCCAGCGAGAGAGTCTTGCGCACGTTGCGCCGCTTTGACCGGGCGCGATTCAACTATGGCGTCCGGCTGACGGTCACCGCGGAGAACATCGAAAGACTGCCCGAGTCGGTGGAGTTCCTAGCCGGCAGCTTCCATCCGAAGACCGTTCAGGTTGAGCCTGTCTACCTGCTGGGCCGCGGCGCGGATGCGGTTGGCGCGGAATCCGGCGAGTTCATCGAAGCGTACCGCGAGGCCGTCGGACGCGCTGCCCGGCGCGGATTGCGCATCAATTTCTCGGGGGCGCGGGTTGGCACGCTGACGAATCACTTTTGCGGCGTCTCGCGCGACAGCTTTTCCCTATCGGCCGATGGCAATGTCACATCGTGTTTCGAGGCCTTCGCGGAAGATAACCCGCTGGCGGGCGCGTTCTTCTATGGCAGGCCGGCCGAGGGCGAAGCGGGTTACGTCTTTGACCACGCCGTGCTGGAAGGCCTCCGCTCGCAGCGGGTCGAAAAACGGGAACACTGCCGCGGCTGCTTCGCCAAGTGGAGTTGCGGGGGCGACTGCTACTACAAGTGGATGGCCACGAGCGGCGGCGGTGAATTCAATGGCTCGGCGCGCTGCCACGTGATCCGCGAGCTGACCAAGGACCAGATACTCGAGAAGATCGCCGGGTCCGGCGGCCTTTCCTGGCACGAGCCGGTCTCCAGCGGTCAGCCGCGGCATGGCAACTGCTAGCCGCCGAAAGTCGAACGCGCAGCCCTGGGCCAACAGGTATGATGGTCGCTGGAGGGGCTTCCATGATCCGATACCTGATCGCGCTTCTGCTGGCTGCGCCGCTCGCGGCCGCTACCATCGATGGCATCCCGCTACACTTCACGGCCACCGGCAAGGGGCCGGCCACGGTCATCTTCGTCCACGGCTGGACTTGCGACGAAACCTCGTGGTCGGAGCAGGTGCCGGCCATTTCGGCACGCTACCGCACCGTCACCGTGGACCTCCCGGGGCACGGGCAAAGCGGTTCGCCCAAGGACGGGAAGTTCTCCATGGACCTATTTGCCAGCGCCGTGGAAGCGGTGCGCGCCGAGGTGGGCGCGGACCGCGTGGTGCTGGTGGGGCACAGCATGGGCACCCCGGTGATCGTGCAATACGCGCGGCTTTATTCGCAGCACACGGCCGCCATGGTCTTCGCCGACGGCGTGGTGACGCTGGGCGACAACCTGGGGCGCAGACCGAATAGCGACCGCATGAGAGGGCCGGACGGGCTGAAGTTCCGCGAGGCCAACACGCGTGGCATGCTCTCGGCCAACGCCTCGCCGGAGTTGCAGAACCGGATCGTAAAGATGATGCAGCTTGCGCCGGCCGCGACCGCCGCGGGCGCCATGGAGGCCATGTACGACACGGCCATCTGGAAAAACGACGTCATCGAGCTGCCGGTGCTGGCGCTCTACGCCGACCACTCCTACCTGGCCAGCCGCGAATTGATGCACCGCCAATACCCCCACTTGGAATACAATGAAATTCCCGGAACGGACCATTTTCTGATGCTGGAGAAGCCGGCAGAATTCAACCGGCTGCTGCTCGAGTTTCTGGGCCGTCAGAAGTTCTAGAACGGGTAGAATGGAGCGATCCCTATGAATGACGCGCTATTCCTCCATCGCATTCATTTCGCCTTCACCGTCACCTACCATTACATTTTTCCGCAGCTCACCATGGGCCTCGCCCCGCTCATCGTGATCCTGAAGACGCTCTACCTGCGCACCGGCAACCCGGCCTACAACCAGGCGGCGCGGTTCTGGACCAAGGTCTTCGGCATCAACTTCCTGGCGGGCGTGGTCTCGGGCATCCCCATGGAGTTCCAGTTCGGCACCAACTGGGCGCGCTTTTCGCAGATCACCGGGGGCGTCATCGCCCTGCCGCTGGCCATGGAAGGCGTGTTCTCGTTCTTCCTGGAATCGGCGTTCCTCGGCATGTTCCTGTTCGGCGAGAAGCGCCTCAGCCCCAAGGGCCACTGGTGGGCCGCGTTCCTGGTCTTCCTGGGTTCGTGGATGTCGGGCTTCTTCATAGTGGCGGCCGACGGCTGGATGCAACATCCCGTGGCCTACCAGCGCCTGGCTAATGGCTCGTTCCAATTGACCAGTTTCTGGGGCGTGCTGGCGAACCCCTGGACCCTGCTGCAATACGTCCACACCATGAGCGGCGCGGTGATCACCGGCGCCTTCGTCATGGCCGCGGTGGGAGCCTTCTACCTGCTGTCGAACCGCAGCCTCGAATGCGGCCGCATCTTCGTCCGCGTGGGCGTGATCGCGGGCATAGCCGCCAGCGTCTTCCAAATCTTCCCCTCGGGCGACCTGCACGGCCGGTACATGGCCACCCACCAACCGGCCACCACGGCCGCCATGGAAGCGCTGTTCCATTCGACCGCCGGGGCTCCCATGGTGATCCTGGGCCAGCCCGACGTCGAAAAGAAAACCATCGACAACCCGCTGGTGGTCGACAAGGCCCTCAGCTTCCTGATCTACGGCACCACCCAAGCCGAAGTGAAAGGCCTGGACCAGTTTCCGCCCCAGGATTGGCCCACCAACATCCCGCTGCTGTATTTCGCCTACCACGTGATGGCGGGGCTGGGCACCATCTTCGTGGCCATCATGGCCGCTTCCGCGCTGCTGCTATGGAAGCGGGCGCTCTACGGCGCGCGCTGGATGCTGTGGATTCTGATGCTGGCCTTCCCCTTCCCCTACATTGCCAACACCGCCGGCTGGTTCACCGCCGAAGTGGGGCGCCAGCCGTGGCTGGTTTACGGCCTGTTACGCACCAGCGACGGCTTCTCCGCCAACGTCTCCGCGGCCAACACGCTCTTCACGCTGCTGGGCTTCATGGGGATGTACGCCATGCTCTCCATATTCCTCATCTTCCTGATCACGCGCCTGATCGGCCAGGGTCCCGAGGAGGGAGCCACGCCCGCGCACGCCCCTGCAACGCTAACCGGAGGCGAGGTATAACGCCATGGGAACCATCTGGTATTCGCTCGTTGCCCTGATGCTGGCCGGCTACGTCGTGCTCGACGGGTTCGACCTGGGAGCCGGCGCGCTCCACCTGATCGCCGCGCACACCAGCACCGAACGCCGCGCCATTCTGGAATCCATCGGCCCCGTCTGGGACGGCAACGAAGTGTGGCTGCTGGCCGCCGGCGGCACGCTCTTCTACGCCTTCCCGCTGCTCTACGCCTCCAGCTTCAGCGGCTTCTACCTGGCCCTCAACATCGTGCTGTGGCTGCTGGTATTCCGTGCCGTGGGCATCGAATTCCGCATGCACCTGGGGCACCCGCTGTGGTGCGCCTTATTTGATGGCGCCTTCTCGGTGGCCAGCATTCTGCTGATCATTTTCTTCGGCGCCGCGCTTGGCAACGTGCTGCGCGGCGTGCCGCTGGGCGCCGACCATTACTTCTTCGCGGCCCTGTGGACGAATTTCCAACCCGGCCCGAACCCCGGCATCCTCGATTGGTACACCGTCCTGTGCGCCGTGCTGGCCCTGGTGTCGGTGGCCGTGCACGGAGCGCTGTACTTAATCCTCAAGAGCGAGGGCGATCTCAACCGTCGCCTGCGCACCATTGTGAAGCGCCTCTGGCCCGCGCTGGTGGTGCTTTCCGCGGTCGGCCTCGCCGCCACTATTTCCGTCCGCCCGCAGCTTCTGGATAACTACCGCGCCGCGCCCGTGGCGTGGCTCGTCCCCGTACTGGTAGCCGGCGGGCTGGCCGGCATCTTCTGGTTTACGCGCACCGGCAGCGAGCGCAACGCGTTCCTCTCCTCGTGCGTGTACGTCGTGGCAACGCTCGTAGGCGCGGCCGTGGGCCTCTACCCTGCCCTGCTGCCGTCGTCCGCCGGCCCGGCCAACAGCATCACCATCGCCAACGCCGCCGCGGGCGACGCCTCGCTCTCGCTGGGTCTGATCTGGTGGAGCATTGGCATGGCCGTGGCGCTGGGATATTCGGTGGTGGTCTATACCAGGTTCAAGGGGAAGGTGCGACCGGGCGCGGCGGGCGAGTGAGGCCGGAGACCCAGGCGAGGTCCTCATGAAGCCCAAGCGCTTTGCTGTTTCGCTACTGGCAGGCTGTGTAATGGCCTGCATCCCGTGGATGCTTGGGGACTCGTTGGGCACCGCTGCCCTGATCCTGTCGATGCCCGGCTTGGTCCCGGCGCTCGCCCTTGCAGGACTCCACGCCTCGCCAGCCGTCGTTGTCAGTGCAAACCTGGCATATTACTCCTTGCTGACGTATTCCATATTGACGATACGGGAAGCGTGGCGGTCCGAAACATAGAAGATGTATCGGATCTCCCCCGCTCCGGCGGCTCACCGACTCTCGGTTTCGAACAGCGACCGCGGGAGCTCCGACTGCCGGACGATGCTCGCCAGCGTCCCGCGCCGGACGGTGTCGTGGAGCGGCACTGGAACGGTTATCGTGGTCGTCTCCGACCGTTTCTGCATGATTCGGTGACTGCCTTGCTGGCGCACCGCGTCAAATCCGTTCTGTTCGAGAATGCGGCAAATCTCCGAGCCAGAAAGAACCCGGAGCCTACCCAACCGGCACCTCGACCTGAGTCACGAAGACTTCGCCGTGGGATCGCCGTGCAATCTCGGAAGGGGACGCTGATTCGAAGAACAGCGTGAGCGCCTCGATGAGGTTGGCGCGCGCCTCCTCGATTGACGAACCCTCGCTGGCTACGTCGAGTTCCGGGCACAACGCGACAAAACCGTCGTCCTCACGTTCGATGATCGCGGTCAGACGCTGCGCAGCCTTCATGATCCGAGTCTACACCACCTCGACAGGCAGAAGTCTAACCACGCTCATCACGTGACGCTAGGTTACTAGGAAGACTCTCCCGGTCCCGCGCTCGCCACGACCCGATATGAGTATGCCTGGGGCGTCCAGTCACACTTCAGATCGCTAAACCCGGCCTGCAGCAGCAGTGAGTCTAGCTGCCCGTGATCGAATGGCTGATACGCGATATCGTACGTCCGAAGCCGAACGCTTCCCTGCTCTTCAAGAACCAGAACGACTTCGACCAGCACCGCATCGCGTAACTCGCGGCCGAAATTCCAGACGTACAAAGGGATGCAGCGCACGCCGCCCCGTTCCCGCGGGGTATAGGGCGTGAAGCGAACCCGGTCCGCACACGCTTTCTCCCAGTTGAGCGAATCGATGACAAGCCGGCCACCTTCCCGCAGCACGGCCCGCATTCCCTGCAACGAGCGGAGCATTTCACTCTCGTCGCGGCAGTGACCCAGCGCATTGCCCAGACAAATCACCAGGTCGACGGGCTTCTGGATAGTCGCGGGCAGGAATTCCCAGGCACAGACCTCGAACGGCACGGGCAGATTCCGTTCGGCCGCATGCCCGCGCGCCCGCATCACCATGTTACTGCTGGCATCCGTTCCGAGCACCTCGTAGCCACGCCGGGCAAGCGCGAGGGCCGCGAGGCCCGTGCCACAGGCGCAGTCCAGAATGCGGGGTTTGCCGAGTGCCGCGAGGATCGGCTCCAGCGCCTCGACCCGCGGGTCTTCGGACAGCGTGGCGTCGGAAAAAAGCCACTCGTAGTCCGCCGCGAACGCCGCGTATTGATCGCTGCCGTTCTTATCGACTGGAGTTTCCATGTTGGACTTTTCGGCCAGGTGTAAGCTGCCCGCCCCGCTCACTCCACCCGGTTATACACATCCACGCCGCCTAACACGTTGATGCCCGCGGCCCGTAGCCGTTCGATGGCCGCGTCCGGCTGATCGAAACGGAAGATCATCACCGCCCGGTTGCCCCGTCCGAAGGGGAACGCGTACATGTACTCGATGTTGATGCCGCTGTTCTCGAACAGCCCCATCAGCTCCGCCAGCCCCCCCGGCTGGTCTTCCACTTCGATGGCCACCACCTCGGTTACGTTCACCACGTAGCCTTTGCTTTCCAGAAGCTCCGCGGCCACTTTCCAATCCGAAACGATCACGCGCAGAATGCCGTATTGCCGCGTGTCGGCCAACGACAGGCTGCGGATGTCGATCCCCGCGCCCGCCAGCAGCCGGCACGGTTCGATCATCTGCCCCGGTTGATTTTCGAGAAAGAGCGACAGTTGATGGATTTTCATGGCGCTATCCCAGGTTCCTCCGGTCGATTACCCGCTTGGCCTTGCCCTCGCTCCGCTGAATGGTCTGCGGTTTCACCAGCCGCACCGCCACGCGCAGGCCAAGCGTGTGGTCGAGCGCGTGCGTCAGCTTGTCGTGCAGTTTTTCGAGCGCGCCGATCTGGTCGCTGAAAACCTCCGGCGTCACTTCCACCTGCACTTCCATCTGGTCCAGCCCCTTCTCCCGCGTGAGCACGATCTGGTAGTGAGGCAGCGTGCCCTCCACCGCCAGCAGCGCGCCTTCGATCTGGCTGGGGAATACGTTGATGCCGCGCAGGATGATCATGTCGTCCGAGCGCCGCCCGATCCGCCGCATGCGCCGCAGGGTGCGCCCGCAGGGACACGGCTCGGGAACGAGCGAAGTGATATCCCGCGTGCGATAGCGGATCATGGGCATCGCCCGCTTGCTCAGCGTGGTGATCACCAGTTCGCCCTCGCTGCCGTCGGGCAGCGGCTCGCCCGTCTCCGGATTCACGATCTCCGGGTAGAAATGGTCCTCGAAGACGTGCAGCCCGTCTTGCGCCCAGCACTCCACGGCCACTCCCGGCCCGATGATTTCCGACAGCCCGTAAATGTCGTAGGCCTTAATCCCGCCCCCCGTTTCGATATGGCGCCGCATCGACTCGGTCCACGGCTCGGCGCCAAACACGCCCGCCTTCAGCGGCAGCTCGCGAACGTCCACGCCCAACTCCCCGGCGCGCTCCAGCAGGTGGATGAAGTAACTCGGCGTGCAGCAGATGGCCGTAACCTTGAAGTCCTTCATCAGCATGATCTGCCGCTCGGTGTTGCCTCCCGAAATGGGAACCACCGTGGCCCCCAGCGCTTCGGCGCCGTAGTGCGCGCCCAGGCCACCCGTGAACAGGCCGTAGCCGTAAGCGTTCTGCACGATGTCGCCGTGGGTAATGCCGCAGGATGCCAGGCAGCGCACCATGGCGTTGGTCCACACGTCCACGTCCTGCTGCGTGTACGCCACCACGATGGGCTTGCCGGTGGTGCCGCTGGAGGCGTGCAGGCGCACCACCTCCGCCATGGGGCTGGCGAACAGGCCGAAGGGGTAGGTATCGCGCAGGTCCGTCTTCACGGTGAAGGGAAGCTTGGCGATATCTTCCAGCCCGCGGATGCTGGCGGGCGTCAGTCCCCGTTCTCCAAGCCGCGTCCGGAAGAGCTCAACGTGGTCGAAGGCGCGCTCCACCACGCTCTTCAGCCGGTCGAGTTGCAGCGATCGCATTTGAGCCGGAGGCAGGTAGTCGGGTGCGCTGGCCGGGTGGAAGCGGGATGGGGTCATAGTTTGACGGCTTGTCCTATTTCGAAAACGCCGCGGTGGGCGGCTGGAACCGAATAAGAGATGAGTTTATCCCTTGGCCTGAGAAACCGCAACCCCGCGGCAGGGGGCTTCGACTGGCGGCATGTCGCGGCCGCAACGGCCGTCGCACGCAAACCGGTTGAACGGCCGCCGGACGCCCTGCCAAAGAATGCGGGCCAAGGGTACCAGGGCACGGCGCGGGGCTCCCAGGGAGTACTCGTGGGCTGCGTCGCGCAGACTCCCGTTGGTTCTGCTGCCTTTCCAAGGGCGGTACCGGTCTCGCTCCGCCACCCTCCCGGTCTTCAGCGCCGCCAGCTCGCTCAATTGCCCTCCGCCCGCCCTATGGTTTCAGTACTCACAGTGGCGAGTGGTCCTTGCCGGACTTCGGCTTCCGGCGAATACTCGGAACAGTCGTCCAATGGTCGTGCTGGCTCCACCTACGGCATCTTCCCGCATCCCACCAATCGCCCGCCTGTCTCTGGCGCTTCTTATTTGCTGCGGAACGGGTCTGGCCGACGGCATCACCACCATCGAGCCCACCGGCGTCGACAACAATCAGGGAGGCGGTCTGTGGATGAACGAAAACGGCGCCGCCGTGGACGCATACTTCGCGGGAGTGATAGACATCCAACTTACCCAGAACGGACTAACCTACGACCGGGAAACGCTGTGCGTGGACCTCTTCACGGATATCGACCTTTACGGCACCTACTACACCACGGTTACCCTGCCCAGTGCGGTTCCTCCCTCGGATCCCGAGCAGTTGCTGGGGTCGGTTTCGTGGCTTATAGACAACGCCATGCTGCCCGGCCTGTATCCCCAGGACAACTTCACTTCGGCGCTCCCTTCAGACTACTTGCTGAACTCGTCAACCACCGCGGCCGGTACCGGCGCACAGCGCGGAGAGGCCCTGCAGTTCGCCATCTGGGACATGACCGTGGACGGCGGGGATGGATTCGCTTCGGGAAGAGTGGCGCAGGCACCTGGCTTGACCGACCCCGCCGTGCTGGCCGCCGCCCAATTCTACGAACAGGCCGCTCTTGGCCAGGGGACCAACAACGCCTACGTCTACATCAACTGGTCGGGAAGCGTCTCACAGGCCGATGGCACGCCTGCGCAGATGCTCGAAGGACCGCTTTACTTCGACTACGGACCCCAGCCGATCACTCCCGAGCCGGCGACTCTGATCCTGGTAGGCGCGGCCCTGGTTGGCATCGGCTGGTCGTGGCGCCGCCAACTCCGCAAGCCGCTCACGGACAGGCCGCGAGCGAGAAATTGATCGTCAAGCGTGGGCGGTTAACGGCCCTTGATCCCGCGAAACGCCCTTTGGCGGACCCGTTAGAAATTGTAGGTTCACAAGTACCATTAGTGTGGCAGTTTCCAACATTACGGGCTACTCTGCGTGAGTTAGCGTACACTAAGTCGTTGATTTCGCGTGCCCCATGTGGATCGAAATAGTCCCGTAGCGAGTGTTGCAGTATTTACCACGGGTTAGTGGCCGTGCTAACCAATGAAGTACGTCATTGTTAACTTATGTCGTATCACCATGCTGTCCCGGTACTCCCACCCAGGCTCTGGCCCTTGCCCTATCCATCGATCTAAACCAATACTTAGACAATGTCTGGGAAGATCCCGTCAACGGTGTTCGCTATTTCATCCCGTTTCCAGCGAATCGGCCGCCTGTTGTTGGTCCTCGCCGCTTTCTCCGGATTCGCCCTCGCAGACACCTTGGCCTCCCTGCAAGTCACCGCGGTCGACAACACCCAGGGGGGCGGTATTTGGATGAACGAAGATGGTGTCTCGACGGACGTTTACTTCGCCGGTGTGATCGACCTCGCCCTGACCTATGGAGGGCACACGTACGACCGGGAATCGCTCTGCGTGGACCTCTTCACCAATATCAACGTCGGCGGCACCTACTACACCGATGTCACCATACCGGCCGCGGTTCCCCACACGGATCCCGAGAAGGACCTGGGCGCGGTCTCCTGGCTGATTGACGAAACCATGCTGCCCGTCCTGTATCCCGGCCAATACACCTCCTCGCTGCCTTCGCAGTATTGGCTCTCCTCGTCCACTACTTCGGTTGGGACCGGCGTGCAGCGGGGAGAGGCCCTTCAGCTTGCCGTTTGGGACATGACGGTTGACGGTGGCGATGGCATGGCGTCGGGAAGGGTGCAAAAATCCACCACCGCGAACCAGTTGACGGACCCCGTGGTGCTCAGCCTCATCACGTATTACGAGAATGCCGCCCTCGGGCAATTCACTAACAATGCCTTTGTCTATATCAACTGGTCGGGAAACGCCAATGAGAGCAAGGGCACGCCCGCCCAGATGCTGGAAGGGCCGCTATACACCACCGGCCCCATCGGAACCGGTCCCGAGCCGGCCACCTTCGTGCTCGTTGGAAGCGCCCTCGTCGGCATCGGCTGGATCGGGCGGCGGCGCATCGGCAAACCCGCCCGCTGGCGCGCGTAGTTCCTCCCCCGCCCCCTAATTCGTCCGGTAGTTCGTGAACTGCATGTCGATCCCGAAATCGCTTTCGCGCAGCAACTTGATGGCCGCCTGAAGCACGTCGCGGTCGCGCCCGCTGACGCGCACGAAATCGCCCTGGATGGAGGCCTGCACTTTCAGCTTGCTGTCCTTCACCTTCTTCACGATCTCGCGGGCCTTCTCCGTGGCAATCCCCTGCTGCAGCGTCACTTCCTGCCGCACCGTGGAGCCCGCGGCAGGGATGATCTCGCCGTAACTCAATCCCTTCAGCGGCACCTTGCGCTTCACCAGCTTGGTCTCCAGGATGTCCACCACCGCCTTGAGTTTGAACTCGTCCTGGCTGGTTAGCACCAGCTTGTTCTCCTTCTCCTTTAACTCGATATTGGAGTGCGTGTTCTTCAGGTCGTAGCGTTGGTTAATCTCTTTCAACGCCTGCTGCACGGAGTTGTCTACCTCCGGCAATTCAATTTTGGAAACCACGTCAAAACTGTTATCGGGCATAATCGTCTAATTCTCCGGCCATTTTCTGGGACGTGTGCTTCCGCCTGTCAACCTGGCGGTCCGCACGATTCTCTCACATTTTCCAGTGGAGTGGCCCGGACAGCCGGAGCTACTCCTCCGGATCGGGAATCTCGTGGCCGCCCGGGGGCGGCGAGGGATCGAAGCGGCTGATGTCCAGCCCCAGGATCGATCCCGTGCGCAGCCGCAGCGGCGTGACCCGCCGCACCGTCGATACTTGCGGCACCGCCGGGGGAGGCTGCGCGGGTTTGGGCTCCGCCGTTGGCGCGGGCGGCGCCGGCCGAGGCGGAACGGCAAGCGAGGCAACCGCCGATTGCGCCGCCTGCGCGTCCGGCCGTTTCCGGTCCAGCGTGGAAAGCACCCGCCGCGTGATTTCCTCCACCATGGCGCCCATGGCGGCATCCAGAGCCACCGTCACCGCCGCGCGCACCTGTTCGGAATCCACCACTGCGATGAAGGGAGCCACCGGAGCCGCTTCCACCGGTGCCGAGGGCGGCGCTCCCGGCTTGTCTCCCGCGGCGGCCGACCGGTCCCTGGCTGCCGCATCGGCGAGCGGCCGTACCGCCGCCAGCAGCACGCTCGCCTCGAACGGTTTGCGCAGCGTGCCGTCGGCTTCCACACGCTTGCTGTGGGCTTCGTCCAGGGTCTCGGTCACGCCCGCGGTCAGGATCACCCGCACATGGCTGTGCCGCGGGCTCATCTTCAGATACTGGCAGATGTCGTATCCCGTGCGGCCGGGCATCACGGTGTCGGCCAGCACGATATCGGGATCCACGTCTTCCAGCCGCACCAGCGCCGCATCGGCGTTGCTGACAGTCACCACCTCGTAGCCCTCGTCGCTGAGGATGCGCTCTCCCATGCGCTGGGCGTGCGGGCTGTCGTCCACCAGCAGGATGCGGCTCATGGCTTGGCTGAAGGCGAGTCCCCTCCTCCCGCGCCACCGGCGGGCGCGGCGGCTGGCGTTGCGGCAGGCGTGGCTGCCGGGGCGGCATTCCCGGTCTTCTTGGCGGCGGCTTTCTCGGCGCGTTTCCGGTCCGCGTCCTCCTCGGCCCGCTTTTTCGCCCCAGCGGCCTCCTGCTTTTTTTGCGCCTGCTGCATGATGGCGAGCTGCTTCTTCTGCTGGTCGACGATCTTTTGCCTTTCCTTCTTGATCTGCGCCTGCTCGCGCTTGAAATCGGCTTCTTGCTGCGCGGCGCTCTTCGGCTTGCCGATGGGAACGCTCGCGGCAGGCGCGGGCGCGGGTGCGCCGGGAGCCGGAGCCGCCGTTACCGGGTTGCCGCCCGCGGCCGGTGCGGCGCCGCCCTGCGCCGCGCCCGCGGGAGCGGTACCGCCAGCCGCCGGGGCGGCATCGGGAGTAACGCTCAGACGCGCGTCGGGAAGCTTTTCAATCAGGTCGGTGTTTTGCAGGATCTCGCCGGTCACATTACCTACGCCGGGTGCACCCACGGTAACGGTCGGAGCCGTCCCACTGGTTCCCTGGGTGCCCGCCGCCGTCAGCGGAACGCTCACCGGAATGCCGGGCTTAAATGGATCCATTACCGGCGGTCCCGTACGCGCCGCGGCCAGCAGATCCGGACGGGAACTGAACGGAACCAAGGCCTTTCCCAGGAAACCGCGTGTCTGGCGGTTCTCGATCTCGTAGCGCTCGCGCGCATAGGCCACCGGGTCCGCCTCGGGAACCGGCTTGCCCATGGCTTGCAGGCGCAGCCTGGAGGAGTCGGCGCGCGTGCTTAACGGGTAATCCTGCGCGATCTTGGAGTAGGCTGCCGCCTGCTGCGTTTCGAAATAGGAGCCCAGGTGCTGGTAGGAATCGGCCAGCATCCACAGTGCCTCGGCGGCCTGGCTGTAAAGCGGAAACTGATCGGTCAGCGCCTGGCCGCGGTTGGCGGCAGCCGAGAAGACGCCTTTCTTGCGATAAAACATCTCCACCCGGAACTCTTCTTCGGCCAGCGCCTCCTGCACGTCGCGCAGGTACTGCGCAGCCTCCACCGCGTGCTTGCTGTTGGGGAATTCCAGCAGCACGTTCTTGCACTCTTCCTGCGCGCGCAGGGCGTGGTGCGGATCGCGGTCGGCCTTGTCCATCTGCTCGAACTGCATCTTGCAGATCTTCATCTGCGCTTCGGCCGCCTCTTCCATGTTCTTGTAGAACAGGATGAAGTCCTTGTACTCGAACTCCGCCTGCGAGTAGCCGCGCGCACCGCCCTCGCGGTACCAGCTATCGGCCATGGCCAGTTTGGCCTTGGCCAGGTATTCGCTGGTGTCGTAGGTGTTCATGAGAGTTTGCAGGGTGAGCCGCGCTCTCTCGAAGCGGCCGTGCTCGATGTCGTCGATCGAGGTGTCGTACAGGACCTTGTCGGGCTGCTGCGTGTCCTTCTTGATCTTGTTCTCGTAGACCTTCCGCCCGCAACCGGCGGAAACCATCAGAGCGGCCATCAAGGCAGTGAAAGCGGCGTATCGAATCGCGTTTCGAACCATAGTTCCAATCCCGGACAGGGTCCTTACCGCGCCCTGTAAGATGTCAACAGCGCTCCGCCGCGCAATTCGCGGCAATTTCTCGCATCTCCCGCACCGTGGCTTCGGCGTCGCGGCTGTGAAAAATCGCCGATCCTGTGACGATCCAATCACACCCGGCCGACACCACGTCGGCCAGATTCTCTATGTGCACCCCCCCGTCGATTTCGATCGGAAAGGCTAACTGCTTCTCCCGCCGCATGCGCGCCAGCTTGCGCGCCTTTTCCAGCACGTAGGGGATCAGCTCCTGGCCGCCGAAGCCCGGATTCACGCTCATCAACAGCACGTAATCCGCCACTCCCAGCGCCTCCTCCAACACCGAGAGCGGCGTCATGGGGTTCAGCACCACGCCGGCCATCGCTCCGGCCTTGCGGATCAACTCCAGCGTGCCGTCCAGGTGGTCGCAGGTTTCGTAGTGCACCGACACCGAGTTGGCCCCGGCCGAGACGAAATCGGCCGCGTAATGGTGCGCGTTCTCGATCATCAGGTGGACGTCCAGGTGTGCTTGGGTGGCCTTGCGCAGCGACTCGACCACCGGCAGGCCGACCGTGATGTTGGGGACGAAATGCCCGTCCATGACGTCAATATGCAGAATTTTGGCGCCGCCGCGCTCCACGCGCGAGATTTCCCTGGCTAGGCAAGCGAAGTCGGCGGACAGAATTGAGGGAACGATTTCAACCATTTGCGGGTACTTCCGATTTTATCACAGCACCCCGGAAGCCATCGCCCGCGTCGCGCCCCGGCAAGCGCTCAAATCGCTCCACCACCAGCTCCGGCGGAACCGTGGCCAGCACCATATCGTTCTCCTCCGGTTCGAGCGAGCAGGTGGCGTAAACCAGCCGCCCTCCCGGCGCCAAAACCGCGCGGGCATTCGCCAGAAGCGCCGTCTGCCGGACGCGAAACCCGTCCAGATCCGCCGCCGCCAGGCGCCACTTGATCTCGGGATTTCGCCCCAGCGTTCCCGTGCCGGAACAGGGCGCGTCCACCAGGATGCGGTCGAAACGGCACGCGAAGGGCAGCGGCCGGGTCCCATCCACCACCACCAGCGGAACCCCCAGCCCCCGCATGCCCGACAGGCGCCGGAAGCTGCGGTCGCAGGCGATCCCGCGCACCCCCGTACCGAGCGCCTGCGCCGTCTTGTTCCCCGGCGCCGCGCACAGATCCAGAAAGCTCTGCCCCGGCGTCAGGCGCAGCATCGGAACGACGGCCTGCGACCCAACGTCCTGCCTGCGGCCCGTCTCCGCCTGCACGTACGCCTCGGGAGCCTCCAGCGCCGCCCGCGCGATGCCCTCCGCCGCGGCGGCGCCGTACTGCCGCTCCCAGCGTTCCAGCAGCCATTCCGGACAGCTCAGCTCGATTTCGCGGGTGGGCCACTCCACCGCCTCGCGGTTCACCTTTCGCAGCACCGCGTTGACGAACCCCGCCGCCGAGTGCTTGCGCGCGCGCCGCACCAGGCCGACGCTTTCGTCCACCGCCGCATGGGCCGGCACGCGGTCCAGGCAGCGGAGCTGGTAGATGCCCATGCGCAGCGCCAGACGCACTTCCAGATCCAGCTTCCCGCGCCGCCCCGAGTAACGCTCGATCAGGTAGTCGAGTTGCGCGCGGTGGCGCAGCACGCCGAAGACGATCTCGCTGGCCAGCCCCGCGTCGCGCGCCCCGAGCGGCACCTCGCGCAGCAGATCGGAGGCATAGCCGCCTCCTTCCACCTTGTGGAGAACGTCGAAAGCGGCGGTGCGCGCAGAAGTAAGAGCCAATCTACAAGACTGCCACAAAGCGGAGGGCGGGAAAAGAGGCCGGAGGCGGATATCGGCCGGGCCCGGCGGCTCCGAAAGCCTCCGGCGAGTCCTCAAGGAGCCGGTGAGAACGGCCGATGAGCAAAGCTAGTGGATCATATCCCAGCCAAACTGCCCCCGTGGCGGTTCGCCCTTGCGGCGACCTTCGCCGCTTGGTGTGTGTCCGCCCAGGATGCCGCCGGATGGCGGTTCTGGGGCGCGCAGGACGGGCTCCCCGAGTCGTTCGTGAACTCGGTTGCGGCGGATGGTGCGGGCACTATCTGGTCAATGCACGGCACCTCGGGAATAAGCCGTATGGACGGCTATTGGACGGACTCGGCCATCCCCCAGTTGCGCTTCCCGAGAACCCTGCTCTGGATGGAGGACGGAGTCTGGACGCTCGATCGGGGGGGCCTCCGGAAGCTGCGTGGCCGCCAGTGGGAACTCTACCCAATTGACGAACTGAACGCCATCGACCCGACCGCCGCGCCCAGGCTTAGGGCGCTCGGCCCGGCGCGATTGCTGATTGTGGCTCACGACTGGGTGGGCGTGTACGACCCCGCCAAGCGCCAGCTCGCCAAGGTCCTGGACGCCGCCCATTCGGGCCTGGGCGCTTTTGGCGATGCCGCAGCCGCGGCCAATGGACAGGTGATGGTGAGCGGCGACAAAGGGATAGCCCTGGGCTCGCCTACGGAAACCGGCGCAAGCTTCCGCTGGCGGGAGTATGGAGCTGCGCAGCTTGGCCTGAAGCTCTTCCACGATCCCCAGGCGGATGGCTCCGGCGGGTTTCTGGTTGCGGGCGCCGCGTTGGACACCGGCGACGAACGCCTGCTTAGCTTTGATGGCGCTGCATGGCGGACCGTTTGGCGGGGCGGCCGGGCCTCGCTCCGCGCCTGGCCCGCCGGAGACGGGAGTTTCTGGGTCGAGAGTGGCGAGGACCGCCTCTTCCGTTTGCGCCAGGGCCATCCGGAACCGGTCCCGCGGCAGGGAGCCTTACTGGGAACCATAGCCTGGGTGACGCCGGACAAGGGAGGAGTGCTGCTGGTGGGAACCTATCAGGGGCTGGCGCGTTATGCGCCGCCGCTGTGGCAGACGCCGCCCCCGCTGGCAGGTCTCGATTCCCCCGCAATTAACGCCATCGAAGACCGCCAGGGACGCCTTTGGCTGTGTTACGCGGACCGGCTGGTGAGCTTCGATAACGGGAGTATCCGCCAGCATCCGCTGCCCCCGGAAACCGCTCTCTACAACTCCGGCGGTCCGGTTCTACTGGCCAGCGGGAGCATGGTGTTCCTGCCCTCGGACCGGCGGCGCCTGTTGGTGTTCGACCCGGACCGCGGCACCTTCCGGCAGTTCCCGCATCCCCACGGAAATCAATTCGTGGCCATCGGACCGGGCCGCGGCGGAACGGCCTGGGTGCAGATGGGCGGGCCGGAAACCGAGAGGGTCCGGCTGAACGTCTTCGACGGGCGGAGCCTTCGGCCGGCCGTCGACATTCAGGCCAAATTCCCCGCGGAGTTCGTCAAGTTTATCCAGCAGGACCGGACTGGAACGCTGTGGTTTGGCTCTCCCGGCGGGCTGGCGCGTTCCCGCGGCGGAGAGACCGGCGTGGTGGGCGCAAAGGACGGATACACCGCCGCCGGAGGCTACGCCTTCCGCGAGTTCCCGGACGGCAGGCTGATGGTGGGCGGGAAGGACAAACTTCTGGAGTTCGATGGCCACGCCTGGAAGGTCGTGATCGGTAAGCTGGATCGCGTGCGCGGCATCCTCCCCGCCAGAGATGGCACCGTCTGGGCAGCCACCGCCGGGGGCGTCTTCCGGGTTCGCGATGGCGTGGCAATCCTCCACGCGGCCGAAGAGGGGCTGGCGTCGCCGGTGGCGAACGGCGTCTTTCAGGACCGCCAGGGAAGGATCTGGGCCGCCACCAGCAGCGGCTTTTCGGTGTATCACCCGGAGGCGGACATAGACCCGCCGCTCACCTTGCTTTCGGGCAAGGACAACTCGCTGCAAACCTCCCCGGATGGCAATGTCCGCGTAGTGTTTTCGGGCCTGGACCGTTGGAAGCAGACTCCCGTTGAGCGGTTGCTATACTCCTACCGCCTCGACGGCGGCGCCTGGAGCCCGTTCGGGAAGGAGACCTGGGTTGGATTCCGTGGCCTCCAGACGGGCGCCCATCGCTTCCAGGTCCGCGCCATGGACCGCAACGGCAACGTGGATCCCCACCCGCCGGTGCTCGCACTGTCCGTGCCGCTGCCCTGGTACCGCGAAGCCGGGTTCCTGTCGATTCTAGGCTTCAGCATGGTGACCATTGCCGGGCTGGCGTGGCTCCTGGTATCGCACTACCGGAAACTGCGTACGGCCAAGTTCGCGGCCGAAGCCGCCAATCGCAGCAAGAGCGCTTTCCTGGCCAACATGAGCCACGAAATCCGCACCCCCATGAACGGCGTCATGGGCATGACCGACCTGGCGCTGGGAACCGAGTTGACCTCCGAACAGCGGGACTACCTGCAAACCGCCAAGACCTCGGCCGATCAACTGCTCAACCTGCTCAACGACATCCTGGATTTCTCCAAGATCGAAGCCGGCAAGCTGGACATTTCGCCGGTGGATTTCCTGCTGCGCGACTGCGTCGCCGATTCCCTCCGCACCCTGATGGCGCGGGCCGCCGCCAAGGGGTTGCACCTGGCCTGCCGGGTAGCGCCGGAAGTGCCCGACGACCTGGTTGGCGATCCTGGACGGCTGCGCCAGATCCTCATCAATCTGGTGGGCAACGCCATCAAATTCACCGCCCACGGCGAAGTTTCGATCGAGGTCTCGCTGGAGCCGGGCTCAGGCCCGGGGGTGGTTCTGCACTTGCGGGTGGCCGACACCGGCATCGGAATTCCGGCGGACAAACAGCAAGCGGTGTTCGAGGCCTTCGAACAGGCCGACACGTCCACCACCCGGAAGTACGGCGGTACGGGCCTCGGCCTGGCCATCTCCCGCCGGCTCCTGGAACTTATGGGCGGACGCCTTTGGGTAGAGAGTCCCCGCGCCGATCTTCCACCTGGCTCCCCGGGGCCGGGCTGCGCCTTCCACTTTACCTTGCCCATGACCCTTGGCCAGGAACCTCCCCAAACGGATGGAGCGCCCCTCGATGGAGTGCCGGTTCTGATCGTGGACGACAAGCCGGCCAGCCGGGCGGCGATGGTGGAGATGCTGCAATCGAACGGGATGCGGCCGCTCGGGACGGATAGTGGCGAGGCGGCCATCGCCCTGCTCGGCCAGGCGCACGCCGGCGGCTTCCCGTTCCCGCTCGCGATCCTCGATTACCAGACGCCCGGTATGGACGGCTTCGCCCTGGCCGCGGTCATTCGCGGGCTGCCGGACCTGCGCGATACCCGCCTGTTCATGCTCACTTCCGTGGGCCATCGGGGCGACGCCGCCCGCTGCCGGGAAGTCGGCATCGAAGCCTACCTGGTGAAGCCGGTAAAACAGTCGGACCTGCTGGGCGCCATCGGCCGTTCCCTGGGCGGCCCGGTTGCACTTGGAGCGGCGCCCATCACCCGCCACTCGCTAGGCGAGTCGCGCCCCAAGCTGCGCGTGCTGCTGGCCGAGGACAACCCCGTCAACCGTAAACTGGCCGTCCGGCTGCTTGAGAACCAAGGGCACACGGTCACGGTGGCGTGCGACGGCCGCGAAGCGGTGACCGCGGTCGAGAATGGCGAGTTCGACGCGGTGCTTATGGACGTGCAGATGCCCGTCATGAGCGGACTGGATGCGGCCGCCGCCATCCGCGCAATGGAGCAATCGACCGACAAGCACCTGCCGATCATCGCTATGACCGCCCATGCCATGAAGGGAGACCAGGAGCGCTGCCTCGAAGCCGGCATGGATGGCTATGTCTCCAAACCCATCCAACCCAACCGCCTGATGGAAGAGATCGCCCGCGCCACGACGCCCTCGGACGAAACTGCCGCGCCCTCGCCCGCGCCGAACTGAATTCCATCGCGCCCGCCGGGCCTTGCGCCCGCCCCACCTGCTACTCCGAGGATGCCGCGGCCCCGCCGGTCGCGGCCTCGTCAGCACCCTCGCTCTCGCCCAGCGGGCTCTCGCACGGTTCCTGGAGTTCCGCCAGCAGTTCCCTGGCTTCGGCCTCGCGGTCGCGCGGAACCTGTATCCGAAGCAACTTACTGAGGAAGGGATCCACGTCCTGGACCAACGTGGCTATCTGCCCTAGAACGAAAAAGGGAATGCCGGCATTCTCAAGCAGCCCTTTCGCCATGGCAAGCTCTACCCGGTCTATGGTCTCCAGCACCACCACCAGTCCAATGCTGGGATCGAACGCCTCCGCCGGGTCCTCGGGCGGCGATCCAACCACCAGCGGCACATGGCAGTCGGAGCACTCGGTGAAGCCTTCGCGAAACTCGGCCTGGCATTCGGGACAGTACACGGTTCACCTCCGGTCCAAGTGTATCGCCTCCAGCCGGCAGCGTGTTCGCCCTTCAAACGGCCAGCATGGCCGCCTCACGGACGCCGGCTCTCCGGAGCTACCGCTTCGCCGCCGCCGGATTTTCGTCCACCGGGCCCCCGAATGAAATCGCCGACTTCCCTTCGAACTTGCGGTAACCCGTGAACAGCACTTCGTTGCGCGTCATCGGGAGGTCGCCGCGGGCCGTCATGCGCACCTCCGCGCGGAGGGGCAGCAGGAAGTTGCGCCCGCCCACCTCGGCCAGCCCGTAATCCAGCGTTCGGCTGGCGGCCGCCACCGGAAAGCTGGCGGGGAGCGAGTCGGCCTCGCAGTCCAGCCGCATCACCTGCTTGCTTTCGCGGTCGATATAAACCAGCCCATGCTCGCCGGCCACGGTGGAAACGCTGCCCTCGCCGTACTTTCCAGCCAACAGGTAGTAGCGCGAGTTCCACGGCTCGATGCGGAACGAAACCACGTACGTGGGCCGTTTCGCGAGCGTGGTCCAGTTGGACCATTCGAACTCCGTCCGGGAGGCAGCCTCGAAAACCTCCAGCAGCATGCTCCCGAACTCGCCCTTCGACATCACCCCGCCGGCATCCTCGTACCTGATCCCGGTGCTGTGGCCATTTACCGCCAGAAGTTTGTAGTCCTCCTGATGATCGAAAAAGGTCAACTGCAGGGAGAGCGTATCCTTCAGCGTCCAGTTGCCCTTCCCCGCGATCAATTCGTAGCGCCGCACGGTTTCCTCGCAGATGAAATCCGGCAGGTCGTGGGTGTAGGAGAGCGCCTTGGCGCGCGCCGCATCCAGGACGCCCTTCAACTCGTCCGCGGTTGGCGCCGGTGGCGAGTCGAACGCCGGCGGCGTCCCGGTAAGCGGCATGTCGCGGGTGATGTCGCGCAGCCTCTCGATCTCGGCGATGGATTTGGGTCCCGGAGCCTGGCTCTCCATCTCCTCGGCCGTGCGGTTGTCCAGCCGCGTCTTCAGGCTCAGCCGCCGCAGATCCCGCGCCAGATCGCCGTCGCTCACCTTCCGCTGGATGGCGTCGCGGATCATGTGGACCAAATCCTCTACCGTGCCGGGGGCCGCCGCAGGCGCCAACCGGGCGGCGATGAGAGTGGCCAGGGCGAGGGGCAGTATCGCGCGGGTTCCCATGGGTCGATTATGACGCAGACGCGGAACCCCCGGCGGCGCGTTATCGTAGGATCTGTTGTGCGGATCGCCGGACGGTTGGTTGTCGCGGGCTTGATAGGGGTCGTCATCGCCGTTGCGCTGGTGTCGATCTTCATCGCCGAGGGTGCCGTGCATGGCTGGGCACGCCGCCAACCGGACGCCGCGGAAGCCGGCGAGGTCGCGCGAGCCGCCTCCGCCACCTGGCAATCCGCACGTATCACCGCCCCCGATGGCGCGCCGCTCAGCGCCTGGCTGTTCACGCCGCGCTCGCCCAACGGGTCGGCGGTCATTCTGCTGCACGGCGTCAACGACACGCGCCGCGGCGTCCGCTACCATGCCCTGTATCTGCTGCAGGCGGGGTTCACGGTGCTCACGCCCGACAGCCGCGGCCACGGGACGAGCGGCGGCGGCGTGCTCACCTACGGCATCCGCGAAGCCTCCGACATCCACGCCTGGGCCGATGAACTCTTCCGCACCCTGCCCATTCAGCGCCTTTACGGCCTGGGTGAATCCATGGGCGCGGCCATCCTGATCGAGTCCCTGCCGCGCGAGCCGCGATTCCGCGCGGTGGTGGCGGAGTGCCCGTTTTCCACCTTCGACGATGTCGCCTATTACCGCCTGGAACACTACTCCGGGCTGGGGCGCTGGGCGTCGTGGCCGGTGGCCCACGCAGGCTTCCTTTACGTGCACCTGCGCTACGGCGTCGATCTGGAACAGGCTTCGCCCGCCGCGGCTATTCGCACAACCGGGGTCCCGGTTCTGCTGATTCACGGCACCGGCGACGTCAACATCCCGCCGCGTAACTCGCAGGCGCTGCACGCCCTGAATCCGCGGGCGACCACTCTCTGGCTGGTGCCGGACGCGCCGCACGTCAGCGCCAGTATCACGTGCCACGAGGAATTCGTGCACCGGGTGGTCGAGTGGTTCCGCTCTCACCCGTAGCGCCGTGACCACAAGATGATGTCCCTTTGCCTCGGGCCGCTCGCTTACGCTCGCGGTTCCGTGTGTTCCGCCCCGCGAGCGTTAGCGAGCGGCCCGGCAAGAGCGCTAAATCACGCGCTATCGAGCCGCGCCCGCTCCCTGGCACGACCGGTAAACCGATAGCGCGCCATTCGAGAAGCTCAGGCACATTTCCTTCGCCAGTACGGGCCTCACGCCAGGCAGCCTTCCGAACACCACCACATAGCCGTACTTCCGCGATACCCCGGTGTAGTCCGGCGTGACGTCCGAGTACTTGAAGGCGTAATCCAACGGGTATCGGGAGTCGAGAATCGTGGCGCCCGTCTTGCAGAAGGGCCTGGCGCTGCTGAACGGATTACTGCCCCCGCGATAGATGCTGTAGGCGTCATCCATGCCCTCGAATGGGTCGATGAACCCCCGGCTCGCGGCACTGGGGAGTTCCACGATGGGCAGGATCCTCGCTCCGTACGGCACCGCCGGAAGGCCGGAGAGGAACACGCGGAACTGCTCCTGTACCTCGAGCGCCGCACGGGTGTTGAGGCTCCCGCTGACAGCCAAGAATCCCAGGACCACCGCGGCCACTATCTTCGCGCTGCGCTCCGTGAAGCGCAGATAAGCCAGCAGTGTGATGACGACGAATGGCAGCGTGCGCGCGCCTACCACGTACCAATCGGCAATCTGCACCGGGAGCAAGATGCCGGCCACGATCAGCGCAGCAGCCAAGAAGAGCAGCCGTAGCCGCTGGCGCTCGCGATATGCCTGCCAGGCGGCCCACACCCCGAGCGTCAGTGCCATAGCGATAAACAGAAGGCCAGCCGGCCGCGACAGCGTCCAGGCGTTGTGTCCCAGGTACGCCTTGATCTGCCCCAGCGGGCCAAGGTAGATCCAGCGGGCGGACTGCCCCCGGTTGTGCAGCACGAAATATAAGGCCAGGCAAGCAGCGGGTGCCATCGCCAGCAGGTCGCCCCAAGCCACCTGCCACCGGTCCTTCCGGTCGAAGGCGAACAATATTACGGCGAGACAGCCGATGCCCAGACCGACGATATGGAACGCGTAGAGTAGCAGCAGCAGCACGCCGATCCACACCCAGCGTGCCGGCCCGCTCGGCTGGCCAATCACCACGCCCAGCAGCACGGCGAAGAGCGGGATGGTGACGATGAAAGGCAGGAAGCCAAGAAAAACCAGCCCTGTGTGCGCCAGCGGCAGCAGCAGCAGACCGGCCAGCGCCGGATGACCGCTCTGCACCGCCAGGAACCGCCCGGCGAGCCACAATCCCAGCGTGAACAGCGCCAGGTACGCCTTGGCCGCATCGAATGGGTCCAGGATCTTCTGCAATCCCGCCAGCACTAGTTCGCCGAGGACCGTCGGCCGAGGACCAAGATCCAAATCGAAGTGATTAGGGTAACCGTACTTAGCCTCATGGTAACTACTAAGGACGTGGGCCACCATGACGTGCTTCGGGATATCGGTCCCCACCGGTATGCGAGGCAGCACAAATGGCGCCAGGGCCGCCAGAACGCAAAGCACCGGAACCGCGTTCCAGAGCAACCGCGAACCTGTCGAAGGTCTATTGGTAGTGTCCATTCTGGTTCCTCGCCGGCTCCGGCGAACCAAAAGTATATCATTCCCGGCGATGCCGGCCTTCGGCCGCGCAGCCTGCCCCGCAATCGGCTACAATCCCACCGGAGGCGATGATTCACCATGAAATTGAAACTCGTATTCCTTTTGGTTCTCTGCGCCGCGGTATTGTGCGCCGCGGGCGCCCCGGCCGGGGTGACGGTGACGGAGAAGGTCATCAGCATTCCGACTTATGCGGTTGGCGATCCGGAACCGAACCCAATGTTTTATTTCGGGCGGCAATCGCAAGGGGCCCAGGCGCCCATTTATCCCTACCCGATGTTAGATAGCCTCTCCGGCGTGAAGGCGGACAAGAATTATAAGATCGTCTACCTGGAAAACGAGTATGTGCGCATCGGCATCCTGCCGGAAATCGGCGGGCGCATCTTCGAAGGCGTCGACAAGACCAACGGATACAATTTCATCTACCGCCAGCACGTCATCAAGCCGGCGCTCATTAGCATTCTGGGCGCCTGGATCTCGGGCGGCGTCGAGTGGAACATCCCCCACCATCACCGCGCCACTTCGTTCCTGCCCATCGAATACAAGGTTGAGGAAGCGGCCGACGGCAGCCGCACCGTCTGGATCGGCGAACTGGAGCTCCGCGACCGAATGCGCTGGGCCGTGGGCTACACGCTGCGGCCCGGGAAGTCGTACCTGGAAGCCCGCGTGCGCATCCTGAACCGCACGCCCGTCGAGAATTCCATGCTATGCTTCGCCAACCTGGCGGTGCATGTGAACGACCAGTACCAGGTCATCTTCCCGCCTTCCACGCAGTATGGCACGGACCATTTTAAGCGCACGTTTCAGAAGTGGCCCATCGCCGGCGGGAGCGGCGAAGGCGCGCCGCGGGAGCCCATCGATAGAAGCTGGTGGAAGAATCACCCGGACCTCATCTCGGTCTTCGCCTGGAACTACGAGGACGATTTCCTGGCCGGTTACGACCACATCAAGCACGCCGGCACCATGAGCGTCGCCGACCACAACGCCGTTCCCGGCAAGAAATTCTTCGAATGGGGCACGGGCGCCGCCGCCCAGCGGTGGGACCGCGACCTGACCGATGGCGACGGCCCTTACATCGAGCTCATGGCGGGCGCCTACTCCGACAACCAGCCCGACTACAGTTGGATGCAGCCGTACGAAACCCGCGCGTTCTCGATGAACTGGTACCCGTTCCGCGATATCGGCGGGGTGAAGAAGGCCAACCTGGACGCCGCCGTGAACCTGGAAGTGATCGCCGGCACCGTCCGGATGGGCTTCAACACCACCGCCGCCCACGCCGCGGCGAAGGTCATCCTGCGAACCGGCGATAAGATGCTGTTCCAGGAGACCTTTGCCATAAGCCCGGCCAAACCGTATCAGCGCGAAGTCAAGCTTCCGGCCGGAGTGGATGAACACGACCTCACCGCTTCCCTCTTCGCCGGAGGCAGCGAACTGGTTACCTACACGCCCGTGCGCCTGACGCCGCAGCCGGAACCCAAGGGCGTCACCGCGCCGCCGCCACCGGCCGACATCAAGACCAACGAAGAGCTGTATCTGACCGGCCTGCGCGCCAGGCAGTTCCACGATCCCGTGACCGACCCGGAGTCCTACTGGCAGGAAGCCTTGCGCCGTGACCCGGGCGATGCGCGTGTCAACACTTCGCTCGGAATCTCGCGGCTCAAGTCCGCGCGCTATGAAGAGGCCGAGCAGTACCTGCGGCGCGCCATCGAGAGGCTTACTGCCCGCTATACTTCGCCGAAAGACACCGAGCCGATGTACTATCTGGGCGTCTCGCTAAAGGCCGAGGGCAAGTTAGACGAGGCGAATAGGTGGCTGCGGAAGTGCACCTGGAGTCAGGAGTGGCGCGCCCCGGGCTACTACGCGGCGGCCGAGATCGCCGCGCTGCGCGGAGATTTTGCCGAGGCGCTCGATCTCTTGGACCGCTCCATCGACGCCAATGCCTTAAACATCCGGGCTCAAAACTTTAGAGCCGCCCTGCTGCGCCACCTGGGCCGCCCCCAGGAAGCCGCCAAGCCACTGGCAGCGGCACACGAACTGGACCCGCTCGACGTGCGGTCCATGGCCGAGCGTTGGCTGATTGCGCGTGACCCCGCCATCGCGGCCACGCTGGTCTCCACCATGAAGCGCCGCCCCGAAACCGCCCAGGAAACCGCCGCGGAGTATCTGGACGCCGGTATGTGGCAGGATGGCAGCGACGTTCTGGTCAAGTTAGCGGAATCTGCTGCCAAGCCCTCGGACGTCCATCCCATGGTGTATTACTACCTTGCTAACTTCGCGGAGAAGCAGGGCAAGGCCAGCCTGGCTCGCGAGTATCGCTCCATGGCGATGGCCGCCCGGCCGGACTATATCTTCCCGTTCCAGAACGAGGCAATCGACATACTTCGCCAGGCCATTCAAGCTAATCCCGCAGACCCCCGCGCGCCTTACTACCTGGGCAACCTGCTGTACGATTGGCAGCCGGACGAGGCCGTGAAGCTGTGGGCCGCCTCCGCCAAACTGGACCCGTCCTTCGCCATCGCGCACCGCAACCTGGCGACGGCCTACGCGCACCGCAAGCCGGAGCCCGATCTCGACGCAGCCATCGCCGAACTGGAGAAGGCCGTCTCGCTGCCGGTCAAATACCCGCTGCATTTCGCCGAACTCGACGAACTCTACGAACAGGCGGGCGTACCCATCGAGAAGCGCCTGCCGCTGTTCGACGCCAACCGCGAGGTGGTAACCCGCCGCGACGATTCCGAGAACCGCGCCATCGCCTTGAAGATCGCCAGCAGCCATTACGACGACGCCATCGCCATGATGACCGGGCGCAAGTTCGCCTCCGCCGAAGGCGCCGAACTCAACGTGGCGGAGCACTGGAGGGATGCGCACCTCTATCGCGGCGAAGACCGCATGAAGGCCGGGATCTACCAGGACGCCCTGGCCGATTTCCAGGCGGCGGTTGCGGTACCCGAGAATCTCCCGGGCGGCGCCGACTCCGCGGGACGCGCCGACCAGGCGGAAGCAGCCTACTGGACTGGCGCCGCGTACGAAGCACTTGGCGACCATCCCAAGGCAGCGGAATCCTGGAACAAAGCGTCTGCCTCAACGGCCACGGCCAGCGGCGCGGAAGCTTACTACAAAGCCCTCTGCTTACAGAAAGTTGGCCAGTCCGACAAGGCGAAGGCTCTGTTCAAGGGTCTGGTGGAAGGGCGTGGGAGCGGTACCCCGCAATCGGCCCGCGCCCGCCAAGCCGAAGCGCTCTATTCGACCGCCCTCGGCCACCTCGGGGTGAACGACCGCGCGAAGGCCAGGAACGAACTGCTGCGCGCTGTCGAGCTAAGCCCGGATCTGCTGGGCGCGCGCAGAATGCTAGCTTCGGTGAACTGACCCAGCGGCCCGAGCCGTGACCGTCCGCGACCGGTTGCGCCCGCGGCGAGCAAACCGCGCTGCCGGCCGAACCTACCGTTGCCTTGTAACTAATGTAACTTCCTCAAGTGTGACGAAGCGCCCACACAAGCACGGCGCTAGGTAACATTTCACCGTATCGTTCGAATCTGTATTGATTTTCTACAGTGACGCCAATATACTCCTTCAAGTGCATCACACTCGGAGATGACTTAAAGGAGGACTATGAAACAAACGTTAACAAGATTTGTGGGAATTGCCGCGCTGGCAACTGGGTTGACAGCAAGCGCAATGGCAGGGACCGTCGCTGTTGGGTACATCTCATGGGATGTTACATTCCCCGGCAATGCCGGCCAGTTTGACATCACTAACTTAACCGGCCCCAACGCCGCGCCGTCGTCTTTCCCGATTACGACCACGGTGAATTTGACCAATCTAATGCTCACGGTGGACTTTGTGGGCGGAGGCACCACGGTTTACTCCCCCGGCTCGGGATACTTCTCTCTGGCGGGCGACGGAGAGTCCTACGACGGTTCCGCCATCCCCATCGGCGGAACCAATCCGCAACCCGTTGACGCCACACTTACCGGGACGTTCAGTCCAACGTCGATCCTGGACCCTGGGACCGATTCGATCCTGCCCACTTTCTCGGTTACGTTCTCGGATACTCCGAACCTCGTGGATGGGGACTTCGGCATCATCTACGCGACGGAGGGGACGGGAGGCGGAGGCGGCAGCGTGCCGGAACCGGGCACCTGGGTCCTGTTGGCGATGGGTCTGACGGGCGTGGCGCTCGCTAGAACCGCCAAGAAGGGGCATTTGAAGGCACTCTTCAGCGCACGGACTTCCACTTTCCTTGCCGCCGCACCGCCGGTCTTTTGCCTGGTCTTCGCCTCAACGGCCTTCGGCCAGGTGACCGTGTCGGGGAGCACGACTCCCAGCAGCGGAGTCGCGGGCGTCACCAACGTGAACGTAACCGCTTCGGGTGTCCCCGCGGGAACGCTTCATGCAGCGAATATCATGGCAACCTTTGCCACTACCTGCGACGGCGCGGCCGTCATGACGGAGGCGGCAAACACCGACACGCACATTCTCGGCAGCACGTACCGCGTGAATCTTCTGATTCCGGCCGGCCTAACTACGGGTGCGTATTATGTGACCTTGGCGGATTCGGCGGTGGGCGATGCCGATTTCACGACCAACGCCGGCAGTTGCTCGATCGTGCAGGTGAAAGGTTCTTCGCCCGTACTGAACGCTTGCGTGGCGGGCAGTTCGATGGGGGTGCTGTTGCCCGCGGGCGGCGCCGGAGGAAACGTCACGGCCTATGTGCCGGAGGGCTACTGGTCGGGCACGAGCACGGGCGTTTTCACCCAGAATATCGAAGGTACGATTGGACCTTTCTCTACGATAGCCACGCCCAACATCACCAATTCCTGCTCGTCGAACCCGGCGACCGGCCAGACGGTTTGCGTCGCCAATAACACCGACGTCTACCTGATCACCGGCAACACTCTGAACACCACGCTGACAAGCGGTAGCAACACCACCGCAGGTTTCTCTGGCGGAACTTGCAACAACTGCGGGGTAGCTCTCAATGCGAACAACAACACCGCGGCGATCAACATGGGCGTCACTGGTGGCCTCGATGGGGGCATTCAAATACTAAATCTCAACACCAATACCTTCTCCACGCCGTTCCCCATGGCCCAGAACGTCTCCGAGAACATCTCGGTCGATCCCACCCGCAGCCTGATTCTCTCCGCGGGCGAGGGCGGCAATTTCACCCTTCTTCAGATTCAACCCGATGGCTCGCTGAAGGAATTCGACAGCGCGGCGGGCACGGAAATTGAGAACGACTCCAGCGCCGAGGACTGCTCCACGGGTATCGGCCTAACTCCCGGCGAATTCAGCAACGACGTGTATCTCACGAATCTGAACGCCATCACGTTCGGCACGAACACCTACACGGCGCCCAACGCGGTCGCGACCCTCTTCACGTTGGGGTACTCGTTCTCCGCCGGCCTCTCCGGATCCGCGGTGGCGCAGGGTTCCGGACACCTGGCTGTCGTCACCGGTGAGTTCGGCGGCAACACCTTCGCCGTGCTGAAGCTCCCGGCGACCGCTGGGGCAGGCGTTCCCGCGCTGGTGGATTATGCCATCGCGCAGGTTCCGGCGAGCGTGGCATGCGGCGGGACGTTCAGCGCCGGTTTCGATCCGCATACCATTACGGCCTATACCAGCCCCAATAATGGCGATTCCTTCGCCGTGTTTGCCGGTTACAGCGGCAGCGTGCCCACCTGCCTGGCGGTGGTGGACATGACCACCGTCATCAACCCCGTACTGTCGCCTCGCGGCGGTTCGGGATTCGGGGCCAACGAGATATCGCCGGCGAACCTGCCGGCGTCCGCCGTGACGTTCTTCGCCCTTCACTAACCGCATAACCAGGACTGCGCCTGGACCCGTCCCGGCGCAGTCCGCTCCCGTACCCCGCACCGCTCGCTACCGCCGCTTATAAACCGCCACGATGAAATCGCTCTCCGGCTTGTAAGCCGCCGCGGCAGCCCCCCAGCGGTACTCGGTGCGGCCGTTGGAAACGATATCGGCGATGCCCGCGATGTCGTAGCGCCCCGGCGCGTACGCGCCCCACCAACTAAACACCGTGGGCTTCCCGTCCGAGCGGTAGGCCCAAAGGTCCAGCGAATCCACCAGCACCACGTACTCGGGCTGCGCGGTTTGCACCTCGTGGATCATCTCGTAACGCATCTGCGCGGCGTAGGGCTGGTCCTCGGAAAGCGCGAAGGTGTAAATGTAACCGGTGGCGGAATGGCGGTGGGAGTAGAAGTAGATCTCCGGCTCGCTGCCCATCACGGCGATGCGCGCATCGGGCGCGGTGTGGCGGCGGATGTAATCCGAAATGGGGATGGCTTCGGGAAACGGGTTGAGCGCGTACAGATCGCGCGAGACCTCGTAGGGGGTTTCGCGAAACAGGAATCTCCCCTGCGAAACCACGCAGAAAATCAGGCACGCCGCGAACAACCCGAGGCCCCATCCGCGGAAGCTTCCCGCCACCACTCCAGCGCACAGCGCGATAGCCGGCAGCATCAGCACGAAGTAGTGCTCGCGGAAGTACAGGCCGGGGCAAACCGCGGCCGTGGAGAAGACCAGGAAGCCCGTCAGGAAAAGCGCCGCCGGACGGCTCTCGCGCCTCCACCACGCCGCCATCAGCCCCACGGCAGCCAGCGCCCACAGCGCCAGGTTGTGGTGCAGGAGCGAGGGAATCTGGTCCTTCAAATTGTCGATGCCATCGGCCAGAGTGCTTTCGGAAGCGTAGGCGCGGGCGTAGGAGAAGGTCCAGAACCAGAATTTCGGGAAGACGCCGGCCCACCACAGAATCAGGCACGTGAGCGCGAAGGGTAGCGCCGCGGCGGCGCCGAAGATGGCCAGGCGGCGAATGGTGCGCGCCCAACCGCCGGGATGCTTCCAGAGCAGCCAGCCGGCCGCGAACATGGCGAAAAACATGCCGTGCTGCTTGGCCAGAAACGCTACGCCGAACAGCACGCCGCTCCATAATATCGTCGTGGCGCGGCCGGATTCCATGGCGCACAGCAACAGCAGCAGGCCGGCCAGCGCGGGAAGCACCACGAAGTGCGTGGCGTGCGCCGCCGTGCCCATCACCGCCAGGCAAAAGGAGAGCAGCGCGTAGGCCGCCGCGGCCGCCAGGCCCACGTCCTTCGATAGCAGGCGCCGGCCCAGCAGGTAGAGCAGCAAGGCGGTGGCGGCGTTCGCCAGCAGCAGCCCCAGGCGGATGCCGCTCATGGTCTGTCCAAAGACCGCCATGATGACGGCGTAGGCCGCGTAGGTTCCCGGCAGCTTCATGTTGCACGCCAGGCTGTAGGGCGGGATGCCCTGCAGGATCAACTGGCCGGCGTAGGCGTACTCGCCTTCGTCGCGCTCGAGCGGAGTCTCGCGCAGCCGCAAGCGCGAGAACAGCATGATGGGGAACACCGCGAGAATCAGCGCCAGAGCGATGAGGCGCACCCAGCGGCGGCGGGGCGAAACGACGTTGGTAGAAACCTCCACAGACGTTCAGGATCTCACAGATGGGCTGGGGGTGATAGTTCGGCGCGGCCCGCGGGTCCGGCGAGTCCGCGGTACTCGTTATACTGGAGTTCGCAATGAAGCTCCTCTTCAGTATCGTCGGCCTGGCCGCCGCGCTGGCGTGGGCGCAACCGCCCGGGAATTCGACCTTGCCAACCTTCTGGGTTATCGGCGATTCCACCGCCAACAGCGACGGCCACCGGGGATGGGGCGATCCCTTCGCCGATTATTTCGACCATACCAAGGTCAACGCGATTAACGCCGCGCGCGCCGGCCGCAGTAGCCGCACGTTCCTCACCGAAGGGCATTGGGACAAGGTGCGCGACGAGCTGAAGCCCGGCGATTTCGTGCTCATTCAGTTCGGCCACAACGACGGCGGCGCGCCCGATAAGGACCGCGCCCGCGGGGACCTGCCCGGCATCGGCGATGAGTCGAAGACCTTCACCCTGCCCAACGGCAAGGACGAAGTGGTGTACACCTTCGGCTGGTATCTGCGCAAGTTCATCGGCGACAGCAAGGCCAAGGGCGCCAGGCCGATGCTGCTCTCGACCACCGTGCGCAACATCTGGCGCGACGGGCAGGTGGAGCGCGGGCCGGGCAAGTTCGGCGAATGGGACGCCGCGGTGGCCAAGGCCGAGGGCGTCCCGTTTCTCGACGTCACTAACGCCATCGCCGACCGCTATCAGCACATGGGCGAGCAGGCCGTGGGCGCGCTATTCCCCGTCGACCACACCCATACCAGCGCCGAGGGCGCGGACCTCAACGCCTCGCTGGTGGTCTCGGTCCTCAAGACGCTGCCCGGCCAGCCAATCGACAAGTACCTTTCGGCGAAAGGCCAGGAAGTGCCGCCTTACCGCCCCGCCATGCGCGAGGTGTTCCCGGCGAATGCCAAGCTGCCCACATTGTTTCTGATCGGCGATTCCACGGTGCGCAACGGGCGTGGCGATGGCGCAGGCGGCCAGTGGGGCTGGGGCGAGCCGCTGGTAGACCTCTTCGATACCACCCGGATCAACGTGGTGAACCGCGCCCTGGGCGGCACCAGCAGCCGCACCTATTTGACCGGCGGCAACTGGGAGCGTGTGCTCGGGCTCCTCAAGCCCGGCGATTTCGTAATGATGCAGTTCGGCCACAACGACGAGGGCGCCATCAACGATACATCGCGCGCGCGCGCCACTATGCCGGGGCTGGGCGACGAAAGCACCGAAATCGATAACCAGCTCACCGGGAAGCACGAGACGGTGCACACCTACGGCTGGTATCTGAAGAAGTTCATCGCCGATGCGCGGGCCAAGGGCGCCACGCCGATGGTCTGCTCACCGATCCCGCGGAAGACGTGGAAGGATGGCAGGATCGTGCTCAGCTCGGAGACGTATCAGAAGTGGGCGCGGGAGGTGGCCGCGTCGGCTGGTGTGGGCTTCATCGACCTGAACGAGATGATCGCCGCGCGCTACGACGCGCTAGGTCCCGAGAAGGTGGACCCGCTGTTCGGCGATCCGCACACGCACACCAGCCGCGCGGGCGCGGAGCTGAATGCCGAGGTGGTGGTGGAGGGCGTGAAAGCGCTGAAGGAGAATCCGCTGGCGGGGTATCTGGCGGCCCGGTAGAGGTGGACGGCGAGGGCGAGTCCGCTCAAGTTGAGCGGACTCGCCCCTGTAAGCTGCTGATTTATAAGGCTCCCCGCATCAAAGCCCGCTCAACTTGAGCGGACTTTCTACTTCCCAACCACCACAATCGAGAACGAATCCGGCAGCATGGGTGCGCGTCCGCCGCGTCCGCCGCGACCTCCGAAGGCGGGTGGCGCGCCAGCGGGCGGCGCGCCAGCGGGCGGTGCGTCCGGTGCGGCGGCGGGCGGCGCCGGCGGCGGGCCATACTCGGCGGCGATCAGCAGAACGTGGCCGGTCTTGCTATCGAGCGTCAGCGTCTTGGCGCCCGTCATGGTCTTCACGGTCTGCTCCACCACGAAACTGGTGGGGCTGTTTTCCTTGATCACCGTCAGCGTGCCGTTGCCGTGAGAGCTGAACGCCTCCATGGTATCGGGATTGAACGCCGCGCCATCGCTGCCACCGGCCAGCGGAAGGGAATCGATGATCTTGCCATCGGTGGCGCTCAGAATCACCATGTTCTGCGGGTTGCGGCAGGCCGCGAAGAGGATCTGGTTCTTCGCGTCCAGCGCCAGGCCGGCGCAGCCGTCGCCCTTGCCCGCCAGGTCATAGTGGGTCTTCACGGTGAGCGTCTTGGCGTCCACCACGGCGATGCTGTGGGCGTCTTCGATATCCACGTAGATGGTGCCTTTGCCGTCGGTGGCGGCCTGTTCGGGCGCGCCGCCCAGGTCGTCGATGGTGCCGACCACGCTGCCCGTCGCCGCGTCGATCGCGGTGGCATGCGGCTTGCTGTGGCTCAGGATGTAGACGCGGTCGTTGAACGAGTCGTACATGTAGCCGTCGGGATTGCCTTTCACCTCGATGGTCTTGATGGTGGCGAAGGTCTTCGTATCGAACATAACCACGGGATTGCTGCTGGCGAATCCATGTCCCGACTTGGGCGACGCCGTGGCGCCGTGGACCCGGTTGGTCTCGGGAACTGTGCCCACCAGTTCCAGGGTGTCGAGGTTGAAAACGTTGACGCGTCCCGGGTTGGCGCTCCGCCCGACGTACAGCCTGCGGCCGGCCGAGTCGGCTGTGACATAGTCGAAACCGCCATCGCCGCCCACCTTGGCGACTTTCTGAACCCTATATGGGCCATCTTGGGCCAGGCCGATGGAAGCGGCCATCGCGAGGACCAGGCAAACGTTGCGCATTTCATCTTCTCCTTGAATGGGGATTGGAACAACCAGCATACTCCTGGGAATGTGAATAGAAGATGAACGGGCCGCGGTGGGTATCGCATTAAGGCGCGATTGGGCGTACAATCCAATCGGCGGAGGGATCTATGCCTCTTACGGATCGATTGCGCCGTTTCCTCGATTCCACCCACGCCGAATACTCTCTGAGCGCTCATCCCAACGCGGTTACGGCCCGTGAGGTGGCCGTGGCCGCGCACTTACCGGCACGCGAGGTTGCCAAGAGCGTAGTGGTGTTCGGCGATGGCGAGTACCACATGATCGTGCTTCCGGCCAACAGGCTCCTCGACTTCCGCGAGGTCCGCCTGGCCCTGGGGCTTTCCCAGGTTCGCCTGGCCACCGAAGACGAAATTTCGAAGCTGTTCCCCGATTGCGAACTTGGGGCCATGCCGCCCGTGGGCAGCCTGTACGGCCTGCCGGTGTACCTGGACAGCATGCTGGCAGCGGAGGACGTCATCGCCTTCAATGGGGGCACCCACCAGGAAGTGGTCACCATGAGAACCACCGAGTTCCGCAGGCTGTTACATCCGCTGGTGGTACCGCTGGCGCGCGAGGTGGCCAGGTCGCACGGAGGGTGGTGAGGGGGCGGCTTAGGCTTCGTCCCGCAATTGGTTGACTACCCGGAGATCGGGTTTTGAAGCGCCGGGTTTCGGCAGGAGGAGCGGGACGCCGTTGCGCAGCTTCGGCTGGGGCGCCAGTGCGGCCGATTGCCGGACCGAGGGTTTGGCAGCGCCGAGGAAGGCATGATCGGGCTTCAACTTTTCGTACCTGCGCACTCTTACCTCCTCAGTGTGGCAGGATCTGCCACATCCGCGCCGCAACCGTCTTGCTGTCGGCGCTGCTCAGACATCCGGCCTTCCGCTCGACCAGCCGATTGTCCAGCGTAAACACCTTCATCCGCACGATGCTGGGCCGCGGCAACCCCGACTTCTTCCAGTCGATGGGCACGTCGCTCGGCCAACTGGCGTGTTCGGCAGTCGTGATCATGGCCAGGATCGAACGCCCCATTTTGTTGAAGTCCCTGGTGCTCAACACCAGGGCGGGTCTCCGCCTCGTCAGATCGGAATCCACAAATGGAAACGGGACCACCACCACATCGAAAGGATCACAGATCACGCCAGGCCTCCTGGTCCTCGGGGCTCGACCACTCCTCCAGAGCGCCCGCCAGCGCCGCGTGCCATTCGCGATCGAACGGCGCGACCCTGCGGATCATCACACCGCCGGTAGTGTCTTCGAAGGCGAGGAAGTCCCCGGCTTTGGCCTTCAGCCTTTCGCGGACCTTGACCGGAATCGTGACTTGTCCTTTGCTGGTGATTTTGCTGGCAAGCATTCCTTACCTCCTTACCGTAAGGATAGCTTGCTGGACCGGGAGATGCAATTCTGCGGGCAGCCCTCGGCACTCACCCCTTTTCGGGAGGGCTGCCGGAGCACCAGAGGTTCGCTTGGAACCCGGTCATGGGTGGGGTTCCGGGAATACTAAGGTCTTTCCGGATCTCCCGCTCCAAGCGCGACAAAAGGGTGTCGTGCCTATCGCGATCCCGGTTCGGATTCGATACACGGATCTCGTCCTGAAAGTCATGCAAAGCCGCGATGACGCCTTGCGAAGCAATCAAGTGAACCGTGTTATAGGCTGCTGCGAAGCGCCTGTGGCCTTCCGCCGTTGAATCGGACTCCACAATTCCGCTGAGAGACTGCACTAATTCCCTGTAGATCTCAAACTTGTAGCGCTGCCAGTCGGCATGCCGTTCCTTCCGATAGCCTCGCAGACGCGCACCTGATCTTACTGCGTGGGTTGCATGGGCGGGGTCCTCCTCAAGCCCGCATTCACGCCGGGAGGGATCCGGAACCTCGCGCGCCGGCCCGTTCCCGCCGTGATAGTCTCCAAGAGAGCCCCGCCCCGATGCGCGGCGCTTAGGAGGAGTCATGAAGATGGCAATATTGGCGATGGTATTCGGCGCGGTAACATTGCACGCCCAGAACGATCCGTACGAAGGGCAGTGGCAAGGATACGACGGAGAGTGGCTGCACGTTTCGCGGCAGCTCGTCGCTCTGGCGGAAGCCATCCCGGCGGAAAAGTACGCGTGGCGGCCGGCGCCGGGCGTGCGCTCCACCAGCGAAGTGTTCATGCACACCGCCATGGCGAACTTCTACTTACTGAGCGTTACGGGTCCCAAGCTGCCCGCCGACATGACGTCGCAGGAAATGGAGAAGACCGTGACCGCGAAGGCCGACGTGATCGGTTGGCTAAAGCGTTCGCTGGAGGCCGTCAAGACCGCGCGGGCGGCCCTGAAACCGGGCGATCTACAGCGTAAGGTCAAGATCATGGACAGGGATGCCGCCGTGGATGGCATGTACCTGCGAATCATCGTCCATGCCAACGAACACATGGGGCAGTTGGTGGCCTACGCCCGCGTGAACGGGATCGCGCCGCCGTGGTCGGAGAGCGGCGCGAAGTAGTGGCAGCCGAATTGCACCGGGACTTCGCGGGAGGATTGGCATGCAGATTCCCTGTGTTACCGGAACTTCGCCGCTAACTTATAACATTCACGACATGTCGGACGGCCAGATGCTCACCGCCGCCAAGCAACTCGGGCTGGGAGACCTGTCTCAGTATGTCGAGACGGACAGCATCAATCTCGATGGCAGCCCGGTGACGATGGAAGAACGCATGGCCGGACCGAAAATCGATTGGACGCAGTTGTTCTCCAACGATGCCGCGTACGAGGCAAAGCTCGGTTTGACGAACGGGGTCAAGTTGTACGACTCGCTGGGACAGGAGCTGGTTTCGCATTCCGACGGCGAGGGCAATCTCGTCGGGGTCGGATAGGGAATACACGGTCCGGCCGCCAATAATCTGGCATCCGGGCGGCAGATCGCCGTCATCCCATGCGGTCGCCGCACATCTCCAACACTTCGATCAGTTCCAGACAGCCCTGCGAGGTGCTGTTGGTGGACAGGTACGGGACCTCGTCGATAGGCGTAACCACCTCCGGCCCCGCCACTTTGACGGTCGCGAATCGCGGTCCGCGCTGGCGCATTGGGCCGCCGGTCACGCCGGCCCACGCCTTGGCGGCAAATGCCGGGTTCTTCGTCAGCATATAGAGATAGCCCGACAGGCGGCCGGGACGCGCGTACTGCCCGTCCTCGCCCTCCTTACCGGTGGCCATATCGCGCGCGACCACGTCCTCTTTCGCCGTGTGCAGGCGGCAATATTGGTTCCAGGTTTTCTTCCAGCCCTCGTGCTCGATCAGCGTGTTCAGCTCGAAAACCACTTCGCCGCCACCCATGATAGTCGCCAGGTTGTAAGTGCCGGCCTTCTCCTCCAGCGGGTATAACTTGCCGGTCTTGGGATCGTAGCCGTAAAGCTGGTTGGGTCCGGTAAGGAAGCCGTACTTCATGGCGGCGATGGAATCCATGCCGGCCAGGATCTTGTCTCGGTACTTGGTGTCGCCGGTGCGTTCCCACTCGGTCATCCAGTTGCCGGCGAAGGCCAGCCAGTCGGGGCCGCCGCGCACGCGGCCCGGATAGGGGAACGCCGCGGCGCGCGGAGAAGCCAGGCGCATGGTGTCGATCTCGGTGGCTTTGTAGTCGGCGTCCACCACTTCGCGCATCACGTCGCCGGTGCGCTCGTCGGTGGTCAGGTAATAGTAGAAGCGCCGGTAGGCCGCCTGGCTGATGCGCGGCTCCTTGGCGCCGCAGCCCCAATGGCGCACGTTGTGGCGCGAGCCGAGCATTGCGAAGCGGCCCAGGTGATAGACGTCCACCTCGCTGGTATGCCGCGTCATGGCTTCGGCCATGCGGAAAACGTCGGCGCGTCCGCTGCGCAGGAAGGTGTACCACAGCCACATGTCGGTGCCCAGTTCGGTGTTGTCCCAGGCATATCCGCCGATGTCGTAGCGCCACTCGTGACGCGGGCCGTCGTACTGGTGCATCACGTCGCCGAAGTTCCAGAAGCCGTACCAATGGCGCTGGTCCACTTCCTTGTGGTAGACCGCGAAGGCCGCGTCGAGCTGGTCTTCGAGGGCGCTCTTGGCCGGCGTGGACCGGTCGGGCAGGCTCCAGACGCCGAACACGCCCGCCGAGTGCAGATGGGCGGGCGCGGGCGTGATCACCGGCGGTGCGACGCTCAGAGCCACTTGGCGTTCGGTCTCCTGCTTGGATGGCGTCGAGGCGCAGGGGAACAGCATCAGCTCGCTGGTACGCGCTACGCCGTGCGGCGTGCTGAAGCCGGGCTGCACGTCTTCGTAGCTGGACTCCAGACCGTGCGCGCGCGTGTCGTAGTGCCGCAGGTCCATGGCGGGCGCATCCGGCGACCACAGCCACGCGGTCACGTCGGCCGCCGCCTTGGTGGCGCCCTGCACTTCGAGCGACGCGGGAAACGACTGCCAGAAATTCTTCACACCCACGGCCAAGCCGCCCGAGACGTCGCCCATGAAGACCAGACCCGAGGCGCGGCGGCCGCCGATGGCATCGATCCAGCAACTCTCGGGATTGGTGCGCTTGTGAATGGTGAAGCCGTCGGCGTTGGGCTGCACCTGTTTGTAGGCGTCCCAGGTGGCCAGGTCGTCGATCAGTTTCTTGCCGCCGGCGCTGAACGCTTCGCGATTGGGGAGCCGCCCGCCGGCCAGTTGGTTGGCGTACTCGTTGCCCCCGCCGCCAGGCGAAAGCGGGCGCGCTCCAACGAGCGGCTCGACGGGCTCCGACCAAAGGCCGCCATCTTCGCCCGCAAATCGCACGTGGCGGTTGTGGACCTCTTCGCGCAGCGGCACGGTGAGGGCCACGCCCAGGCCGCCGATGAAATCCTTCCGATCGTCGCCATCGAAGACGATGGTGTGGACCAGCCGCACGTGTTCCAACCCGGCGTGGAAGTACAGACGCACCACGAAGGGCAGCCACTCGCGCGGGCCGCTTTCGGCCTTGTGGACGCCATCGATGCGGACCACGGCGCGCACCGGGCCGGACTGCTCGACGGTCACCTTGCGGACGGCGCTCACGAAGCGCGCGCCTTCTTTCAAGTTGCAGACCAGGCGCGCCTGCGAAGCCACCACGCGCCCGTCCACGGTGAGCGCGTCGAGGAAATACGGCCCCGAGCGGGGAACGCGGCACTGCAATTTGCCGGTGTCGATGGCTACGGCGGCCGCGCTGCCGGAGACCTTGATTGTCTGCGCGGGCGCGGCGGGAGAGCCGGGAGCCACTTGCAGCGCGCCGGTTGCCGCGGGGCCGGCTACGGTGGCGAAGCCGGTCCACTTGATGGAACCGTCGGGCCAGTAGGCCAGCGTCCAGCTCTGCACGGGCAACGCGGCGCCATCCGCTGCGGTCAACGCGAAAGTCTGCTCCTTGCGAATCGCGCCGCGCGGCCACGGCACGCCGAACGCGACGCCGGCTTCGATGGGTGGCGGCGCGCCGCCCAGCCAATTGAGGGACGCCACATCCCCGCCGAGCGCCGTCAGCCCGGAAGCCTTCGGCTCCGCGGCTGCGAGGGCAGTTGTGCTCGCCATGAGTCCGAGCGCGCCACGCCGTGTGATTTCCATTTCGCGGTTCTCCGTTGTGCCGCCGGTGCGCGGCACACTACTCTCCAAATAGTATGATGGCGCGCACGTGACCGTGTTCGGTTACCGGGAGTGGCGGGCGCGCGGGCTAATCGCCAGGGCGAAGGCGGGCGGCGAATTTCTCGCGAAACTTCAGCACCTTGGGCGCCACCACGAAGGCACAATAGGGCTCCCGGGAGTGGTTGCGGAAGTAGTCGCGATGGTAGTCCTCAGCGGGACAATAGGTGGACGCGGGGCGGACCTCGGTGACGATCGGGGCTGGCCATGCCGCGGCGGCGGTCAATTCGGCGATGAGGGCCTCGGCGGCGGCGCGCTGGGATTCGTCGTGGTAGAAGATAACGGAGCGGTATTGGGGGCCGGTATCGTTGCCCTGGCGGTCTCGGGTGGTGGGATCGTGGATGGAGAAGAAGACCTCGAGAATGTCGCGGAAGGAAACCGCGCCGGGGTCGAACGTGACGCGGACCACTTCGACATGGCCGGTCTCGCCAGTGCACACGTCCTGGTAGGATGGGTTATCCAGGTGGCCGCCCATATAGCCGGGTTCGGCTGAGAGGACCCCTTGCATGCGCTGGTAGACCGCTTCCAGGCACCAGAAGCAGCCTCCGCCCAGGGTGGCGATTTCGCGATTGGACATGCGATCCACTATATCGGATGCCGGAGATGTTGGTCCGGCGGCGGCAATCGGGACGGGCGTGATATCATGAGTGTTACAAAATAGCCGAGGTTTTCGTGGACAGAATCACCCGTAAAGAGCTGAAGACTGACAGTTTCGCCCAGGAACTCGGGCTCACTGTAACGTTTTTTGAAGAACACCGGAAGGAAATCGCCCGGTACGGCGCCATCGTTGCCGGGGTTGCGGTGCTGATCGCCGGATACGTGGTCTACCAGCGCCACCAGCATCAGGCGCGCCAATTGGAACTGGGAAAGGCCATCGCCATTCAGGAGGCTCCGGTAGGCGGACAATCGGCCCGGGGAGACCTGGTGTTCCCAACCGAGGATGCCAAGAATGCGGCCTCCAGCAAGGCGTTCGGCGACTTGGCGAAGCAGTACGCGGGCACGGACGAGGGCGAGATTGCGCAGTACTATCTGGCTTCGATGCAGGCCGACAACGGCAATATGGTGACGGCGGAGAAGGGCTTCAAGGAAGTCGCCGAGAAGGGCGACGCGGCGTATGCATCGCTCGCCAGGTTGTCGCTGGCGCAATTGTACCTTTCCGACGGCCGCGGCGCCCAGGCCGAGACGGAACTGCGCAACCTGATGGAGCACCCCACGATCTTCGTGTCCAAGGAACAGGCCACTCTGGTGCTGACCCAGTACCTGATTACCAAAGACCCGAACCAGGCCCGCAAATTGCTCGAACCGTTGCGCGTGAGCCCGGTGGACGCCGTCCGGAACGCGGCCATTTCCCAGATCGCCCGGTTGCCGCAGCAGTAGACCGGCAGGCGCACCATGCTTGCGCGACTGAAGTTTCCAGTTGCCGGGAGCCGCGGGCGCCAGTACCCTGAGCCGGAACATGCCTACCGCAACGCGTTTCAGCGCGACCGCGACCGCGTGGTGCATTCGCGCGCCTTCCGGCGCCTGGAAGACAAGACGCAGGTCTTCACCCCGGAGCTTTCCGATCACTTCCGCAACCGGCTGACGCACACCATCGAGGTGGCGCAGATTGCGCGAACCGCGGCCCAGGTGCTGCGGCTGGACGAGGACCTGACGGAAGCGCTGGCCCTGGCTCACGACATCGGCCATCCGCCGTTCGCCCACGCCGGCGAAGAGGAGCTGAACCGCCAGATGGCGTGCTTCGGCGAGACTTTCGATCACAACCTGCACGCGCTGCGGATCGTGGAGCGGTTCGAGCAGCGCTATGCGCGATTCCCGGGCCTCAACCTGAGTTTCGAGGTGCGCGAAGGCATCGTGAAGCACTCCCGCGATTTCGGCCCTGGAGAGCGGCCCGAGTTGGAGGCCTTTCTGCCGGGGCTGCGTCCGCCGCTCGAAGCGCAGTTGATCGACCTGGCGGACGAGACGGCGTACAACACCGCCGATCTGGACGACGCCTTCTCCGCGGGGATGCTGACGGCGGACGATGTGGCGGAGCATGTGCCGCGGTACCGGGCGCTATACGCGGCGGCGGAACTGCGGTTTCCCGGCGCCACCGCCAGCGAGCGGTTCCAGGAGTGTCTGCGCCGGCTGGTGGACGCGCTGGTTTCAGGGCTAATCGAAGGGACCGTGGCGCGCGCGGCGGCGGCCGGAGTGGAGACGGCGGAAGACGTTCGGGCATTCCCCGAACGGCTGGCGGCGTTCGCCCCCGAGGCCGCGGAAACCAGCCGCGCCCTGAAGCGCTTCCTGCACGCGCGGGTGTACGCCTCGCCCGGTTTGCGCGAGGGGCGAAACCGGTCGATGGCGATGATCGGCGGGCTCTTCCGCTGTTTCCTGAGCGACCTGGGAAGGCTGCCGGAATGGTACCGCCAGCAGGCGGCCGAGGGAGCGGCGCATCGCGTGGTGTGCGACTATATCGCGGGCATGACGGATGGCTACTTGCGGCGCACTTACCGGCAGGTTGTCGGAGCAGAGCCACTGGAGCACAGCCAGTAGACGGGGGGTAGCGGGGCTACGCCAGAAGTTTGAAGCGGCGGCTGAGGTAGAATGGTAGAAGATAGGGAGTATTCCACCATGGCCCTGAATATCAAGAACGCTGATGTCGAGAAACTGGCGGGAGAAGTGGCCGGCTTGGCCCACGAAAGCAAGACAGAAGCAATCAAGCGGGCCTTGGTGGAACGCCGGGCTCGTTTGCAGGCGCGCGCCGGTAGGTACAGGGACCACAATAGCCTGCGGGAGTACCTGGAACGTAGCGTGTGGCCCATGATGCCGGCTAGTGAGTTGGGACGGGTGATGAGCCGCGAAGAAGAGGATCGCATTCTGGGCTACGGTCCGGGAGGTTACTAGGGAATGGTTCTGGACAGTTCCGCCATCGTCGGCATTCTACTGAGGGAACCCGGCCACCAACGGCTGATCGATAGGATCGACGCTGCGGCGGTGGTGGTAGTGGGAGTGCCCACGCTTCTGGAGACCGCAATGGTGCTGACGACGCGGCTTGGCCAGGACGCCCGCCCCACGGTCTTCGCGTTCCTGCGGCGGCTGGAAGCCGAAGTGGTGCCGTTCAACGAGGAACATCTGGACGCGGCGGCCACGGCCTTCATCCGCTTCGGGCGTGGCCGCCATGCGGCTGGGCTCAATTTTGGCGACTGCATGTCGTATGCGGTGGCATCGGTTGCCGGAATGCCGCTGCTGTTCACGGGTGAGGATTTCATCCGAACGGACATCCCAGCAGCGTGAGGCGTAGTGCGATCGGGGCGTAAGCCATGCGGAGCGGCTGGTATACACTGAGCAGGAGCCGAAAGTCCCGGAATGAGTACCAAGGCCCCCGAGGTAACGCAAACCGCCCGCGACCGCTTCCATGGCCTGGACGCCGCGCGCGCCATCGCCCTCCTGCTTGGAATCTTCCTGCACTCTTCCATGTCATTCTGGCCGTTCCAGGTGGGTTGGGCGATTCAGGACCGCTCCACGGGGATGGTGTCCTACATCCTCGGCTTTCACTACATCCACATGTTCCGGCTGGCGGCGTTCTTCCTGATGGCAGGCTTCTTTGGGCACCTGGTGTATCACCGGCGTGGCGCGGGTGCATTTGTCCGCGACCGTTTGAAGCGCATCCTTGTCCCGCTGGTGTGCGGCTGGATGGTGGTGTTTCCGGTGATCGTGCTGGTGTGGATATGGGGAGGGCGCGTCGCGGGTGCCCCGCAGGCGCCGGGGACTGGGGACCTGCCGCTGTGGAAAGTGTGGGTCGGAGCTTTCTCGACCGGCGCACTCTTCAGTGACGGCGTGCAGCCGGCGCACCTGTGGTTCCTATACTGCCTGCTCCAGTTGTACGCGCTCACGCTGGCGGCGAGGCCGCTGCTGGGATGGTTGCGTGCCGGCGCCGATGCCTTCGTGCGGGTGGCCTTCGGGCGCCTGTTCGGCCCGGCCATTCTGGTATTGCCCATCGGCGCGGCTATCTACATGATGAGAAGCCCGAGCGGAGTGGTGACGCCGGACAAGAACCTCTGGCCCGCTCCCCTGGTGCTGCTTGCCTACGGCAGCATGTTCGCGGGGGGCTGGCTGCTGCACCGCCAAACGGCGCTGCTCGATGCCCTGGCGCGCCGTTCGGTGCCGTATGTGCTGCTCGGCTTGGCGGCTGGCGCCGTGCCGCTGGCGCTCACGCTGCATCTGGTGCCAACCGGTTGGGCGGGGCCGAACCTCGAAGCGCCGGCCTCTGCGGCCTGCTACGCCCTGGGGATGGTTTTCCTGTCACTGGGCTTTACTGGTGCGTGCCTGCGCTGGCTAGCGCGCCCGAGGCCCGCCATCCGCTACCTGTCGGACGCATCGTACTGGCTCTACATCGTGCATCTGCCGCTGGTCTGCGCCCTGCAAGTGGCGGTGGCGCGCTGGGCCCTACACTGGAGCCTCAAGTGGGCGCTCATCCTGGCGATCTCGGTGCCGTTGCTGCTGTTGAGCTACCAGTACCTGGTGCGGTACACCTTCATCGGTTGGACGCTGAATGGGCCGCGCCAGCGCGGGCCTCACGCATCCGGCGCAACCGTTACGGGAAGATGACGGCGGCCATCGGCGTGGTACTCGCGCGGCAGGCGCCGGCCCTTCCAAACAGGCCGTACCGCATTTCGCGCGCCGGTCCTGGTATCCTCTGAAATATGGCTCGCACCGAATCCACCATGCTGGGACTCGGCACACCGGCTCCCGGCTTCCAACTCCCTGACGTTGTCAGCGGGAACACCATCCAGCTTTCCACCTTCGAGGGGAAGAAGGCGCTGCTGGTGATTTTCCTGTCGCGGCATTGCCCGTACGTGCAGCACGTGCAGAACGAACTGGCGCGGCTGGGCAAGGACTACGCCGCGCAATCTATCGGCATCGTGGGCATCTCGCCCAACTTCGTGGGCGATTACCCGGACGACGCACCGGCGCGCCTGGCCGAGACGGCCAAGCAGCTCGATATCCCGTATCCTATTTGTTACGACGAATCGCAGGGCGTGGCCAAAGCCTACCAGGCCGCCTGCACGCCGGACTTTTTCCTCTTCGACGAAAACCGCCGCCTGGTCTACCGCGGCCAGTTGGATGGCAGCCGCCCCGGCAACGCCGTTCCGGTGACTGGCGCGGACCTGCGCGCGGCCATCGACGCGGTGCTTGCCGGCCGGCCCGTGAATCCCGTGCAGAAGCCCAGCCTCGGCTGCAACATCAAGTGGCGGCCCGGCGCCGAGCCGCCCTACTTCCAACACTGATGCGGCTGAAGCCATGACCTTCGAGCGCCGCCGGACCGTCCTCATGCTTGTGGTGCTGGCAGCGCTGGCGGTGCTGGCTTATCTGCCCACGCTCCGGCAGCCGTTCATCGAAGACGATTACTGGAACATTTCGCTTTCGTGGAAGCTGGGCCAGTTGTCCGCGTGGCACGAGATGATCGCGAGCGAATTCCGCCCGCGCATCACCAGCATCTGGTACATGGACGCCGCGTGGAACGCCTTCGGGCTGCGCCCCGCGCCATACTACGCACTGAACATCGGGCTGCACGTGCTGTGCGTGTGGCTGGTGTACGCGCTGGGATGTTGGCGCCAACTGGGCTACCGGCTGGCGGCGTGGGCGGCGGTGTTCTTCGCGGTGTATGAAGGGCACCAGGAGGCCATCATGTGGTTCTCCGCCTGCAATGAGACGCTGCAGTTTCTCTTCGGCGTGGCGGCACTGGTGTGTTGGGTGCGGTTCCTGGGTGGCGGCGGGGGCCGAGGGCTTGCGTGGTATGCCGGCGCCGTTGCGTGTTTCGCGCTGGCGCTGATCTCGAAGGAATCGGCGGTCATCTTCGGCCCGCTGTTCCTGCTGCCGCTCGTCCCGAGCGACGCGCGCCGCCGCGCGCCATGGGTGCTGCCGTTGCTCGCTATGGCCGCGCTGGGGGTGTGGAGCATCTTCGCGCTGCGCGCCCGCTCGTTCCGCTTCCACGACGGCAGTTTCTCGCTGCACGCTCCCATCTGGCTGGTGTGGCCCGACAACCTGGCACGCCTGTTCTGGGCGTGGGGCCTGGCTTCGGTGGTGTGCGTGGCCGTATGGGGGTGGAAAAAGCACCGGTCGATCCTGATGCTGGGGTTGGTGTGGGCCGGCGCCACGCTGCTGCCCTACTGCTTCCTTATATATTGGAAGCGCGTTCCCAGCCGGCAGTTCTATCTGCCGAGCCTGGGAGTGGCGTGGATCGTGGCGGCCGCCATCCTGACCCTGCGCGAGCGCTTCCCGCGCGCGCAACGCGGGCTCACCGCCAGCGTGGTGGCCGTGATGCTGCTGACCAACATCGGCACATTGTGGACCAGGAAGCGCCGCCAGTTCCTGGAGCGCGCGCAACCCACCGAGCAACTAATCGCACTGGCCCGCCGCGCGACCGGCCCGATCTACGTGCGCTGCTTTCCGCGCGACCGCGTGATCGCCGAGCAGGCCGTGCGCGTCGGGGCGTCGCGGCCAGAGAGCGAACTCGTTTGGGACGAAGCGGAGGCTCGCGCCCGCGGCGCCACGGCTTCGTTCTGTTATCTGGGGAAGTGAGGGGCTACCGTCCGAACTGCACCCTGCGCTGTGGCCGCCGGATTATCAGGTACAGCCCGGCACCCACGATGCCCGTCACCGCGATGACGATCACCCAGACCACCTTGCTGTTGCCCGTTTCGGGCTCTTTGGTGACGCAATCCACCAGAGCCCAGATCCACAGGGCGGTGCAGGGCAGCGCCAGCAACAGGACAAACAGTTCCACAAATCCGAGGTTCATCGGCGCCAATAGGGCTGCGAGGGCGGGAGCGGTTAAGTTAGCCATGCGCCTTCCATCATGACTCGTTTCACTACCGACGGCAAAGTGGGCAAACTGGTGTGGCAGGTTCCAACTTGAGGCGAACGGTCGCTGGGGTGGCTTGGGCAGAAACCCAGGAAGGCGGGTTGACAACCCGCCGCAGGCTGACAGCCCGCCCCACAAGGAATCCTCGCGGCACATGAAGCACCTGAAGGTTAGTGGGAGGTAAGACTAACTCTGTTGTAACTCCGCCTGGGTCTTGCGGGGTAACTTGGCGAACACCAGGCCGTAGGCCTGGCGGAGCAAGCGCTTCAACTCGGCCTCGGGGAGCGTGGTTCCGGGCAGCAGCGCCACCCACTGGGCGCGGGCCAGGTAAGGCGCGGGAATGATGCCCTCGCGCTCGGTCAGCTCCGCGAAGTCCTCGGGGGTGCACTTGAAGGATAGCGTCACCTTGGCCGGAACCAGCGGCGTCAAGGCGAACATCTTGCCACCCACCTTGAAGAGCAGGTCGTCCTCCCACTGCACCTGCTCGGTGACGTGCGGAAAACGCAGGCAGATGCGGCGCACCGCGTCGGCGTTCATTTGGCAACCTTCAGCATGACCACGCCATGCGCGGGCACGTCGGCTGAGAATGCACCGGATACAGTGCCGCGGTCGGCGTGGGCCCAGAGGTCCCGCACGGCGTGCGCGCCGGTGATGCCGATGTCGCTCCACTGCGCCGTGACCTTGGCTTCTGCGGCGCCGCGGTTAAACAGGCCGACGGCATAGCCGCCATCCGCGAGCGGGCGCGACCACACTTCCAGGTCGCCGCGTTTGGACACGCGCGCGCCCTGCTGGCCCAGCTTGTCCTGGTCCACCGCGATCACTTCCTTATTAGTGAGGATGGCGAGAATCTCCGGCGACACTTCGCGCAGATCGTTGCCGGCCAGCAGCGGCGCGGCGAGGATCGCCCACAGGCTCATGTGCGTGCGGTACTCGACATCGCTCATGCCGCCGTTGCCTATCTCCAGCATGTCGGGATCGTTCCAGTGTCCCGGCCCGGCAACCGTCTCGCGGCCGGATTGCAGGTTGAAACCGAGGTTCTGCATGGAGTCCCAGCGGTCGCCGATGTCGCCGGTGGTGCGCCACAGATTGCCGCCCACCGCGGCGCCCCACTCGCCCACGTTGTTCATGCCGTACTGGCAGAGGCTATAGACCATGGGCCGTCCGGAAGCCAGTAGCGCCTGGCCCATGATGGCGTAAGCGGCCTGCATGGTGGCCTGGTCGGCGGCATAGACGCGCGAGGCGCTGCACCAGTCGTACTTCAGATAGTCGATGCCCCAGGCCGCCCAAGTCTTGGCGTCCAGCGCTTCGTGCTGGTAACTGCCTTCGTAACCCGCGCAGGTCTTGGGACCGGGCGAAGAGTAAATGCCCAGCTTCAGTCCCTTGGAGTGAACGTAGTCGGCCAGCGCCTTCATATCGGGAAACTTCGAGTTAGGTTGAAGGACTCCGGCGGCGTCGCGCGCACCCTCCCAGGTATCGTCGATGTTGATGTAGACATAGCCCGCGTCGCGCATGCCGTTCTTCGCCATGGCGTCGGCGATCTGCCGCACCACCTGGTCGTTCACCTTGCCTTGGAACTTATTCCAACTATTCCAGCCCATGGGCGGCGTTTGCGCCAGGCCGTTGGGTGCGACCGGCGGCGGCACCTTGAGCGCGACCTTGGGCGGAGGCGGGGGCAGCGGCTTGGGACGATCCGACGACACCCGCGCGAATTCGGTGACCTGCATGCGGTTGAATGCGGAGAACAGTTGCAGCTTCTCGCCCTGCGTTTCGCCGCCGTAAATGCGCTGCGTCTGGCCGCCCTCGCGCTCGGCGGCGAACCAGAAGACGTTGCCGCCGGCGCGGCCATCGACGATGCGGTCGTCGCTTTGCGGCGTCTGGTAGTAGCCGCCGATGTGCCCGTTGGCGTCCACGTCCAGGGCGAGAACGGTCTCGCGCACCTGGCCATCCACCGTGACCTTGGAACTCCAGCGGCCGGTGAGGCTCTGGGCACCCGCCACCGCGGAAAGGGCCGCGAGGGCGATGCCGATCGAAAATCGTCTCATGCTTGGTAATCCTCCATGGGAAATGACATGGTAACGCCGCGAAGCATCGCCAGTTCGGCCAGCGCGAGCGTGGCGGCGGAGCGAACGCCGGTCGCGATATCGGAAACCGGCCGGCGCCGCGTGCGGATGCACTCGAGGAAATTGCGCCAGTGGGCCGCGCGGGCGTTCTCGCCGGGCGGGTCTACCAGCATTGTCGCCGTGGCTCCGTGGAAGGCGACGCCCGCCGGAGCCGAGCCGCGGCGCTCGTACGAGGCTACGAAACCCGGGTAGTGAAAAGTCGCCTGGCGGTTGGCGCCGCTACCCTGCCCCGCGGCCGACTCAGGCATGGCCTCGGCGAAGGCGCCCTGCAAGACGTCGATGAGATGCACGGCGCAATTCGACTCCCGGCCTTCGAACGCGCGGCAGAAAACCACGCCGCCCAACTCGCCGCCTTCAACCGCGTGGCACGCCCGTTGGAAGGCCGCGCTGGATCGCCAGTACGTGCCGCACTGCACTACGCGCGAATGGCGCCGGGCGGCCGCCACCATGCGCCGGCCTTCTTCGAGCGAGGCGCACACGGGGGCTTCCACCCATACGTCCTTGCCGGCACGGCAGGCCTCGATTACCATACGCGCCCGCTGTGGCAAGGGCGCCGAGATGCAGACGGCGGCGATAGAGCGGTCGGCGAGGGCTTCCTCAAAGCCGGCCACCACCGCTTCGAACCCCGCGGCCTGGGCGGCTTCGCGGATATGTGCGTCGCCGGCGAATGCCACCCTGACGGCGCGATGCGAGTGCGCGGGAAGCAGCGCCGCGGCTAGGCCGGATTGCAGCAGTTCGCGGCGCGTGGGGCGCGGGAGCATGTTTAATAGGATAACTCCGCGGCCTGGTCTCGACTGCCGCGGCGGGCGCCAGAAGATCAGGCGGCGGGATTCGGGCGGTAGTCGCGCGGATCGATGCAGGCTTCGGGAAAAAAGATAACCCGCCGGAGGGCTTTCACCTGGTCCAGCGGGTTGGAATTTCATCCACGAGATTACCACACGGCGGTAAGGAGCAACCGAGTCGCGCGCGCAATCAAGGCTTACGGCGGTAAGTTGGTTGCCCCGCGCAGGCGGGTTGAAAACCCGCCGCAGGATGAATCCTGCCCCACATAAGAACGCCGCAAAGCCCGGAAGCCTTACGGATGGTAGCGGATGAGAATCGCCGCGGGACGCGGAGATTTGGCAGGTAGCACTAAACAAGATCGGCCGGTCTACGCCACTTCCAACAAGCTGATCTCGGGCTCGACCAGGTCGATGCCCAACCCGGGCGCTTGGGGCACGGCGTAGCGGCCGCCGCGGAAAAGTAGCGGGGTGCGCGAAAACTCGTTGGCGGTCTCCACCAACCCGGGCGTTAGCGGCATCAAGCGGCAGTTGGGCGCGGCGGCGGCGAAGTGGAGCGTGGCGTACAGCAGTGGACCGAGCGCCGGCGTGAGATGCGGCGAAACCTCCATCCCGGCGCGGCCGGCGGCGCGGGCGATGCGCAGGGCTTCGGTAATGCCGCAGCGCCCCAGGTCGGGCTGCACGATGCGCATGGCGTTGGCGCGGAAAAACGGCGCCAATTCGAAATGCGTGCGGTAGGCCTCGCCAAGTGCCACGGGGGTGCGGATGCGGGCCGCCAGCGAGGCGTGCGCGCGGGCGTCCTCGGGCGCGAAGGGCGATTCCAGCCACATGGCGCGCCGCCCGTCGAGTTCTTTGCCGAACGCCACGGCGCGGCCGGGATCGAGGCGCCACTGCGCATCCACGGCAATGTTGGCGCCGCCGCAGAGTTCCGCCAGCGCGTCGAACTCACACAGCAGCGAGCGCTCGCTTCCCTCGTGGAACAGCTTGAAGCGGGTAGAGCCGGCTTCATGGAAACTGCGCGCCTGGCATAACCGGTCGTCGGCCGTCTCGCCGGGGAGGTAGTTGACGTAGCTCTCGACGGACGCGCGGGCTGCGTCGCCGGCGATGAGCACGGCGATGGGCGTATCGAGAATCTTCCCGGCCAAGTCCCAAAGAGCGATGTCGAGCGCGCCAATGGCGTCGAGCATGAAGCCGCCGGTCTGCCCGCAGACGCGCATCTGGTTGTACATGCCATCCCAAAGCGACTCGATTTCGATTCCGGCTCCCGAAAACTCCTGCCCATCGAGAAACGGTTTCAGGATGGAGCGGATAATGGCGCCGCCCACTTCGGGCGCGGAGAGAGCCTGCGACTCGCCCCAGCCCGTGAGGCCGCTATCGGTTGTGACACGCGCCAGCAGGCCGTGCAGCGCTTCGCCGGGAAGAGGAGGGCAGACCTGACGCGTGGGAAAGTCCGCCATTCTCTCGGCCCCTCCCCAATCACGCGGTATGCGGATGATGCGCGCTTCGATCCCCGTAATCCTCATCGCAGTCCTCTTTCCCTCAATTGAAGCACCTTTTGGATGGCCTCGCTGGGCGCGGCCGGGGTGCCATGCACGCGCGGATTCTGTATGCTTAGAAAGGACCACTCGACCTTATGGCAAATCGTGGATGCACGGCCTTCGGTACAGGTTCGCTCGCGCGGCGCCGCATCTGCGTGGCGATTGCGCTGGCGGCTCTCCCGGTGGCCGGCGGGCAGCAACCGGCGGCGCAGACTCCAGCACCGGGTCCGAACGTGGCGGAAACCTCCACGCATGAAGAGGCCGCCGTTTTTCGCACGCACACCAACCTGGTGATGGTGCCCGTGGTGGTCCGCGACAAAAAGGGCAAGGCCATCGGCACGCTGACGAAGCAGGATTTCCAACTCTTCGACAAAGGCAAGCCGCAGGAGATCACGCGCTTCTCGGTGGAGATGGCCGGCGAGAAGCCCAAGGACGCGCCCGAGCCCCAACCGCTGTTCGATCCTGCCGAGGGAGAACCGGGCAAACCGGTGATTGCGCCGGACTCTTTCATCGCATACCTGTTCGACGATATCCACATCGCCGCCGGCGACCTGATGCGGATTCGCGATGCCGCCCGCCGCCACATGGACGGGCTGGGACCTAAGGACCGCGCCGGTGTCTATACGACGTCGGGCCAGGTCACCCAGGAATTCACCGACGACCGCGACAAACTGCATCAGGCTCTGGCCCGCCTGATGCCGCGGCCAATCGCCCGCATGTCGGGCTGGCAGTGCCCGGACATCGATTACTACATGGGCGACATGATCGAGAACAAGAACATGCCCGACGCCAAGGGCGCCGCCGTGGCCGATACCATCGTGTGCGCCAGCCTTTCCGGGCCGGGCGCGGCTCAGTTGGCCGCCCAAATGGTGGATTCCGCGGCGCGAACGGCGGTTGCCAACGGCACGCAGGAGACCAGGGTCACGCTATACACGCTGCTTGAAATGGTGCGGCGCATGGCCGCGGCTCCGGGGAAGCGGACAATCCTCCTGCTCTCGCCGGGGTTCTACACACCCGAACAGCAAACCGAGAAGATGGATATTTTCGACCGCGCCATCCGCGCCAACGTCATCATCAGTTCGCTCGACGCCCGCGGGCTGTGGACGGATCCCGTCTACGACGCTTCCCGGCCTCCCGGTTCGGCGGCCGCCATGCAGACTCGCTCGCAGTACCTGCGGTTTGCAGCCTTGGAGGAGGGTAGCGTGCTGGAGGAAATGGCCGCCGACACCGGAGGCGAGTTCTACCATAACAACAACGATCTCGACGCGGGATTACAGCGCCTGGCCACGCCGCCCGAGGCGGTTTATCATCTGGGATTTTCGCCGCAGAACCTGAAGATGGACGGCAGCTATCACGGGCTAAAGGTGGTTCTGAAGGCCGCCTCGAAGATCCCCGGCGTGGAACTGAATGCGCGCAAGGGTTACTACGCGCCCAAGCGCTCGGAGAGCGAAGCGGAGAACGCGCGGCGCGAGATCGAGGAGGCGGTGTTCTCGCGCGAGGAGACGCAGGAGATTCCGGCTCGCTTGCGAACCCAGTTCTTCAAGCCGACCGCGAAAACCGCCAAGCTGTCGGTGCTGGCGCACATCGACATCCGCGGCCTCAAGTTCCGCCAGGCCGACGGACGGAATAATGACAACGTGACGGTGCTGAGCGCGCTGTTCGACCGCAATGGAAACTTCGTGAAGGGGACCACCAAGGCGATCGACTTCCACTTGAAAGACGAGACGCTGCAGAACCGGCTGGGGCCGGGGATCGACGTGCGGACCGTGTTCGACGTGGAGCCGGGCGCCTACCTGGTGCGTTTGGTGATTCGGGATTCGGAAGGAAGCTTGATGTCGGCGGTGAACGGTACCGTGGACATTCCGTTCTAGAGGGGGTGCGCGATGAAGTTTAGAGTATTGATCGGGTTCGCCGGGTTGGCGTTGGCCGCCGGATCGCCGGCACAGGACCAGACGGACAAGCAGGCGCCGGCCATGATCCGCACGGAATCGCGCGTGGTGCTGGTGGACGCCGTGGTGACCGATAAGAAGGGCAACTACATCGCCGACCTGGACCGCAAGGACTTCAAGGTTTTCGAAGACGGCAAGGAACAGACGCTCAAGAGCTTCTCCTTCGAGGCCAGTCCTTCTTCGCCCACGGCCGGGCAGAAACACTACCTGGTGCTGTTTTTCGACAACTCCCACATGGATTCGGGCGGGCAGATTCGCGCCCGCCAGGCCGCCGCAAAGTTCATCGACGCCAATGCCGGGGAGAACCGTCTGATGGCGGTGGTCAACTACAGCGGAACGCTGAGCGTCGCCCAGAGTTTCACCTCCGACGCCGACCGCCTGAGGCAGGTGGTGAGCGGCGTCAAGTTTAGCGTGGGCCCCAGTTTCGGCAATTACGGAACCCGCAACTCGCTGCTGGCCCTGACCAGCATGGCTAAGAGCCTTGAGGACGTGCCCGGACGCAAGATCCTGGTGCTGCTGACCGGTGGCTTCCCGGTTACCGGCGAGTTGCTGTCCGATATTACCGCGGCCATCGCCATGTGCAACCGCAGCAACGTGGCGGTATATCCGCTCGACGTGGGCGGGCTGGCCTCCGGCGTGCCGGATATTTCGGAGCCCGGCCGCGGCTCCCGCGGAAACCCCGGTACCCTGCCGAGAGGGCTCAACGTGTTCGGCTCTCCAAGAGTCATGATGGCCGCCTTTCAACGGCCGCCGGGCGGATCGGGCGGGGGCACGCCATCGGGTGGCGGATCGGCCCCGTCCGGCGGCGGCACCAGGGGCGGCGGGTCTACGGGCGCCGGCGGAACGCCAACCCCGAGCAGGCCGGTGAGTTCGCCGGGCAGCCCAGGCAAACCGGCAAGTCCGGGCACTGGAACCACGACCACGGGCCGCGGCAACACCGGCGGCATGACGAACCCCAACAACGCCATGAACGGGCAAAACACGCGGAACGTCATCATGCCTCCCCTGCCACCGTTCACCAGCGCCAACCAACAGGCGCTGTACATGCTGGCCGATGGCACCGGCGGCTTCGTCATCGTGAACACCAACGATCTGGTTGGCGGGATGGAGAGAATCCTCAAGGAGCAGGACCAGTTTTACCTGTTGAGCTACACCCCTCCGGAATCGGCCGAAGGTCTGTGCCATGCCCTGAAAGTGAAAGTGGACCGAGGTGGAACGGTGGTGCGTGCGCGGACCGGATACTGCAACATCCGGCCGGCCGATCTGCTAGCCGGCAAGCCCGCGGAAAAATCGCTGGAAGCTCTGGCCGAGGGGGCGAAACCGGGCGCCATCGTACCCCGCGTAGCGCTGCCGTTCTTCTTCACCGGCGCCGACACGGCGCGCGTGAACGTAGCCGTCGAGATGCCCACCGATGCCGTCAAGTTCGAGAAGTTGAAGGGCAAGCAGCACGCCGAGGTCAACATACTGGGGATCGCTTACCGCGAGGATGGCTCGGTGGGGGCGCGCTTCAGCGACACCGTGAAGCTGGACCTGGAGGACAAGCGCGCAGTGGAGGAATTCCGCAAGACGCCCCTGCACTACGACACGCAGTTCGACGTGGCTTCCGGAAAGTACAATCTCAAACTGGTGCTGGCGCCGGCCGGAAGCCAGGAGTTCGCCAAAATCGAACGGCCGCTAGCCGTGGAACCCTTCGATGGAAAGAAGTTTGCGATGAGCACCGTGGCCCTGAGCCTGCACGCCACGGCCGTTTCCGATACGGAGACCGGACTGGACGCCCTGCTCACCGAGGGCCGCACTCCGCTGGTGGCTGACAACCACCAGTTCACTCCCACCGGAGAGTCGCGCTTCAAATCCAGCGACAAGGTGTTCCTCTATGTGGAGGTGTACGAGCCGGCCAACGCCGCCGCGGAACCGCCGAGGATGGGTGTGAAGATCGCGATCTTCGATAACAAGACCGGGAAGCAGTTGATCGAAGGCACGGTTGAAGCGACGCGGCTTGCCGTCGCGGGCAACCCCATGGTGGCCGTGCCGATGCAGATCCCCGTGGCCCAGTTGGGGGCGGGCGCCTACCGCTGCGAGTTCACAGCCCTCGACACGCTGGGGAACACCGCCAAACGCAGCATGGAAATCGAAGTGGAATAGGCGCGGCGCGCGGGGCCGCGGATGGCGAGCCCCGCGCGCGGGCTCTATTAGAAGTTGACGACGGAGGCGAAGGAAGCCGCGTCGAGGCTGGCGCCGCCCACCAGCGTGCCATCGATTTCGGGCTGGGCCATCAAGGTTTGCACGTTCTTGGCGTTGACGCTGCCGCCGTAGAGAATGCGGACGGCGTCGGCGGCCGGGGCGCCGAACTTGGTGCGCACTTCGGCGCGGATGGTGCGATGCGCGGCGGCGGCGATATCGGGCGTGGCCGTACGGCCGGTGCCGATGGCCCAAACCGGCTCGTAGGCAATAACAACCTTGGCGAACTGATCCGGGCTCAATCCGGCGATGCCGCCCGCGAACTGGCCCTTCAGCACGTCTTCCATGCGGCCGGCTTCGCGGTCTTCCAGGCGCTCGCCCACGCACACGATGGGCGTCAGGCCGTTTTCGAGCGCCGCCAGAGTGCGCTTCAGAACCGTGGCATCGGTTTCGGCGAAGTACTGGCGGCGCTCGCTGTGCCCGATAATCGCGTGCGAGCAGCCCGCTGCCACCAGCATGGGGCCGGAGATTTCGCCGGTGAAGGCGCCTTCCTTGGCCCACGCGATGTTCTGCGCGCCGATGCGGATGTTCGATCCCTTGGCGGCGCCGACGGCCGCGGAGAGGTTCGTGAACGGCGGACAGATTACCACCTCGCAGTGTTCCGCATTGCCGGCCAGCGGCCGAAATGCCTCGAAGAATGCAACGGTTTCCGCGGGCGTCTTGTACATTTTCCAATTGCCCGCCATGACTGGTTTTCTCATAAGATTCCTTTCAAGAAGTTCAAAAAGCGATTTGCCGCAAAAAACTTTCGCCGTGGCCGATAGCCACTCCGAAATTGTCCGCCACGGTCTGCCCGATATCGGAGAGCGAACCGCGCAACCCCAGGTCCACGCCGCCGCGCACGCGCGGGCCGGTGGCCAGCAGAGGAACGTATTCGCGCGTGTGATCGGTGGTGGGGACGGTGGGGTCGCAACCGTGGTCGGCGGTGAACAACGCCAGGTCGCCTTCCCGCAACCGGGCGGAGAAGGCGGGAAGCCAGGCGTCGAATTGCTCGAGCGCGGCGCCGTAACCTTCCACGTCGTTGCGATGGCCGTACTGCTGATCGAAATCCACCAGGTTGACGAAGATGAGCCCGCCCGCGGCGGCATCCATCGCCTCGAGAGTCTTCGCCATGCCGTCGGCGTTGCTGGTGGTCTTGGCCGTGCGGCGCAGTCCGCGACCCAGAAAGATGTCGTAGATTTTGCCCACGCCGTAAACTTCCACGCCATGCTCGTCCAGGCGGTCGAGCAGCGTCCCAGCGGGTGCGGGCACGGCGTAATCGTGGCGGTTGGCGGTGCGCTTGAAGGCGCCGGGCACGCCCGCGAACGGCCGCGCGATCACGCGCCCCACCTCGTGCGGCCCGGTGAGAAGCGCGCGCGCGGTTTCGCAGATGCCGTACAGTTCGGCGAGCGGAATGGTCTCCTCGTGCGCGGCCACCTGGAAGACGCTGTCGGCCGACGTGTAGACGATGGGCGATCCCGTGCGCATGTGCTCGGCACCGAGTTCGCGAATGATCTCGGTGCCCGAGGCCGCGCGGTTGGCGAGCGAGCGGCGTCCGATGCGGCGTTCGAACTCGCCCATGATCTCCGGCGGGAAGCCGTGCGGGTAGAGCGGAAACGGCTTTTCCAGATGGATGCCAGCCATCTCCCAATGCCCCGTAGTTGTGTCCTTGCCTGGCGAGGCCAACGTGCAGCGGCCGAATGCGCCGTGGGGCGCGGGATCGGCGGGGATGCCGGCTAGTGGCTTGATATTGCCCAAGCCGAGGCGCGCCAGGTTGGGCAGCCGCAGACCGCGGAGACGGGCGATGTTGCCCAACGTGTCGGCGCCGGGTGGGTCGCCAAATTGCAGCGCGTCCGGCATGGCGCCGATGCCGACGCTATCCAGCACGATCCAGATGATTCGCGAAAACACCAAATTCGAATGTAGCATGGGGCTGGAAGCGGGCGCGGAGTCCGCTCAAGTTGAGCGGACATGGAACGGGCCAACTCAACGGAATCATGCACTTACACCATACGTGTCCGCTCAACTTGAGCGGGCTGGCGGCTGGCTCCCCCTGACGCGGCAGTTCCGCACCTTGGGAGCGCGCGAATCAGAGGTCGATCTGCCGGCGTTGTGTGGGGCAGGATGTCATCCTGCGGCGGGTTGTCAACCCGCCTCGACGGCATCGCGCAAGGACCGTCCAGGCGGACTGACAGTCCGCCGCAGGATGACATCCTGCCCCACAAAGACCTGGCACCCACGTACGGTCGGGTTCATTCGGCTTTGCTGGCGAATTGCCTCCGGAGCGACACCATGCCGTAACCGTTCCCATACATACTGGTAGTTGGTAACTATTCGAACTGTGCCGGTGTTGGCCCTTTTGACCGCGCACTCGCTGTGCGGCCAGATTGCCACGCTACGCGGCCAGGTGACGGATGAAAGCGGCGCGCTGATTCCTGGAGCCAAGGTGTCCTTGAAAGGCGCGGCGGGGCTGGCAAGAACCGCGACCACTGACGCTACCGGCGCCTACTCCTTCGCCCCTCTCGCCGCCGGCGATTACTCCGTGCAAGCATCCGCGCCGCAACTTGTCATGGCCGAACCGGTCCGCGTGAACCTGAGCGCGGGCACGCAAGTGCTCAACCTGGTGCTGCGGGTGGCGTCGATGGCGGAGAAGGTGACCGTGCAAGGCGGCGGCGCGCCCACGGTGAGCACCGACATCGCAAGCAACGCCAGCGCCATCGTGCTCTCCGGCGCCGATCTGGACGCCCTCTCGGACGATCCCGACGACCTCGCGGCCGACCTGCAGGCGCTGGCCGGCCCGTCCGCCGGACCCAACGGTGGCTCCATTTTCGTCGACGGGTTCAGCGGCGGACAGCTTCCGCCGAAGGAATCCATCCGCGAAATCCGCATCAACCAGAACCCCTTTTCCCCCGAGTACGACAAGCTGGGCTACGGCAAGATCGAGATCTTCACCAAGCCGGGGTTCGATAAGTACCGCGGAACGGTGTGGTGGAATTTCGGCAGCGATTTCTGGAACACGCGCAACCCATACTCGCCGGAGAAGGCGCATTTCCTGCTCAACGAATTCGAAGGCAACGCGGGCGGGCCGCTGTCGCGGAAGGCGTCCTTCACCGTGGATGCCATGCGCAGCATGGTGGATAACGGCGCCATCACCAACGCAGTTACGGTCAATCCGCAGACCCTGGCCCTGCAGCCGTTCTCGAGCGTGCTGGTGGTTCCGGGGCGCTACATCAATGTGAGCCCGCGCGTGGATTACCAGATCGGCGAGAACAACACGCTGATGTTCCGCTATGGCATCACCCACTCGGACGTTCCCGATAATGGCGTCGGCGGCTTCGACCTCACCTCGCGCGGCTACCACTCGCAGTTCACCAATCAGACCGTGCAGGCGGCCGAGACCATCGTCATCGGCCATGCGCTCAACGAGACGCGCTTCCAGTATTACCGCAGCGCCACCCAGGCCATCGCCAACAGCTCCGATCCCGCAGTGCTGGTGCTGCAATCGTTCAACGGCGGCGGGAACACGGTGGGCCGCACGTTCGACACGCAGAACAGCTACGAGTTGCAGAACTACACGTCGATGGTGAAGGGCGCGCACTCCTGGCGCTTCGGCGTCCGAATGCGAGGCCAGACGGACGATAGCGTCTCGCCGCAGAATTTCAACGGGACCTTTACGTTCGGCGGAGGCGAGGCAGCTCAAGGTCCCATCGCATCGATCGAGCGCTACCGCCTCACGCTGCTCTACCAGCAACTGGGCTCCACGCCCGCGCAGATTCGCGCCCTGGGCGGCGGCGCCACGCAGTTCAGCTTGAGCACCGGCATGGCGGAACTGGGCGTGCACCAGATGGATGCCGGCTTCTTTGCGGGCGACGAGTGGCGCCCACGTCCCAACCTGACGGTCAGCCTGGGACTGCGCTACGAAGCCCAGAGCAACATGCACGACTGGCGGGACATCGCCCCGCGCGTGGCAGTAGCCTGGGCGCCCGGGGCCATTGCGCGGAAGCCAGGTAAGACCGTGCTGCGCGCCGGTTTTGGAATCTTCTACGACCGCTTCAGCCTTTCCAATACCCTGGCCGCCGAACGCTACAACGGCATGGTGCAGCGGCAGTACGTGGTGACCGATCCCGACTTCTTCCCCAACCTGCCAACCCCGGCTATGCTGGCTGGCTTGGCGTCCTCGCAGACGGTGCAGGAGGCCGATTCGCGCCTGCGCGCGCCTTACATTTTGCAATCGGCCGTCACGCTGGAGCGGCAGTTACCGGATAACATTACGCTCGCCGTCACTTACACTAACTCCCACGGGATGCATGAGTTCCGTTCGGCGGATATCAACGCTCCCCTGCCCGGCACTTACAACCCGGCGGTGCAGGATAGCGGCGTGTTTCCGCTGGGTCACGCCGGCCCTGTGGACCTGATGGAATCGTCCGGGATTTACAACCAGAACCAGTTGATTAGCAACGTGAATGCCAAGGTCAACTCCGGACTCACGCTATTCGGCTTCTACGTATTCAACCGCGCGCGCGGCGACACCGATGGGATTGGCACCTTCGCCGCGAACCCTTATAAATACGCGGGCGAGTACGGTCCGGCGTCCACCGACGTGCATCACCGCGTGACCGTGGGCGGCTCCATCAATCTGAAATGGGCGGTGCGCATCAGCCCGTTTCTGGTGGCGCAATCCGGCGCGCCTTTCGACATCACCACGGGCAGCGATATTTACGGAACCACATTGTTCAATGCGCGGCCAGGAATCGCGACGGATCCCACTAAGCCGGGGCTCATACAAACCAGTTACGGACTGCTCGATCCCAACCCGGGCCCAGGCGAAGCGCTGCTCCCGCGCAACTACGGACGCGGTCCCGGGCAGATCAATCTGAACCTGCGCATCGTCAAGACCATCGGGTTCGGCCGGGAGCGCGGCGCCCGCGCGGCCACCGATTCCCGCCCCGCCACAGGCGCCGCCGCCACCATGCAAGCGGCCAGTGGCCGCGGACTTGGCGGTCTTATCGGAACTCCCAGCACCGCGCACCGCTTCAACTTGAGCATCGGACTTTCGATCCGCAACTTACTGAACCATACGAACCCAGGACCTATCATAGGTAACATCACCTCGCCGTACTTCGGCTTCGCTAACCAGATAGCGGGCGTACAGAATGGCGAAGGTTTCTACGAGACGGCCAATAACCGCAGGCTGGAATCGCAGATCAAGTTCACGTTCTGAGGGCGGCGGTGGTGGTGGACGGCCTGCCTGCACCGGCTATCCTGGTCGAGGAGGTCCAGTGAAGAAGGTCTCGCTCATCACCGACGGCTCCTGCCTGGGCAACCCCGGTCCGGGGGGTTGGGCCTGCATCCTGCGATTCGGCACGGCGGCGAAGGAACTCTTCGGGTACGATCCGCACACCACTAACAACCGCATGGAATTGATGGCTCCGATTCAGGGACTGCTGGCGCTCAAGGAGCCGTGCGAAGTCGAAGTTACTACGGACGCCGAGTACGTCCGCCAGGGAATGACGGTGTGGATCGTCCACTGGAAACGGCGCCGCTGGTGGAAGAAGAACCGCCCGGTGCGCAACGCCGACCTGTGGATGGAACTCGACCAGTTGGCCGGATACCACCGGACGACCTGGCTATGGACGAAAGGCCACGCCGGACACGCGGACAACAGCCGCTGCGACTGGCTCGCTCAGAATGCCGCCGGCACGCAGACCAGTTCCTGGCCCGACGGCCGCCGGCACGGCGCGCTCCGGCTCAACCTGGGGGCGGGCTACGTACCGCCGAAGCCGCAGGGAGGGCTCTTCGATGGGCTGGGAGATGCCAGTGACGGAGATGACGGGAGCGACCCCGGATAGGGGCGGAGCCCTGAGGGACCGAATCGAGTGAGGATCCGGAGCTTGATGCGTCGAGCCGCGAGAGCTAACCTAGTAGCAGAGGACATTGTGGAATGACTCAATTCACGGAGGCTGTCTACACCAACGGCGTGCTCAGGCCTAAGGATGGATTGGTGCTGCGCGAGGCCCAGCGTGTGCGGCTAACCGTGGAGGCGCTCGACGATGACGCCGGTGGTGGCGACAGGGCTACAGCTCTGCGGCGGCTCCTGGCGGGGATCGAGGGGATGAAGTTCTTCTCGCGAGGTCCTTTGCCCTCCCGTGACGAACTTCATGACCGCCCTTGACACCAACGTCCTGATTTACGCCTGCGACAAAGCCGACCTCGCCCGGCAGCAGATGGCGATAGATCTGGTGTCAAACGCGGATGATGGAGTGCTACTGTGGCAGGTGGCCTGCGAATTCGTGGCAGCGTCGAGGAAACTGAGATCACAGGGCTTCACGACGGCAGACGCCTGGGATCGCCTGGCAGATTACCTCACCCTCTTTCCGCTCGTCCTGCCGTCATCCCGAGCGTTGGAACGGGCACGCATTCTTCATGCGGAGGATGGGTGGTCGTTCTGGGACGCGATGATCGTGGCCTCCTGTCTCGAGTGCGGAGTGACCCGCCTCTACTCGGAGGACTTGCCGGGCCGGGCCGTTCGCTGGCCGCTTGAGATTGTGAACCTATTTCTACAGGCGGGCTGAGCAGGAGAGCCGGGGGTGGTATTCTGCTCTCGTAGGGGATGGATCAGTCACAGTATCCGGCGGCCGGTGTGATAGACAAGGCAACAGTAGATTCGTCGCCTCCCGGCAGCATGACCATGTTCCTGCATCCCTCGGCTCGCGTTCAGCAGGCCGCTGTCGCCGACCCGCTCTTGCGGCTGTGTCAGCGTGTTCAGGAGAAGCACGCCCTTCTCCTCAACCCCCTTCGCCTCGTCGTGGTGACCGCGGAGCTCGGGGAAACGGTGAGCTACTGGCAGCGAGCCCTTGGACTACCTGAGGCCGGAGTGTCAAAACAGCCCGAAGGCGTCGTGGCCGGCAAGTACATATCCTGGGGCTCCGATCAGGAGTCTGCACGATCAATTATCATTCTGGACGTCGGAATAGCGGCTGGCGTTGCCGCGGGAGAGCCGCTTGCCGTCGCGACGGTCGTCCACGAACTCGGCCATGTACATGATGACTTCGCACGCAGCTTGGTCCAGGGGTTTACGCGGCCCAAGACCCCGCCACAACTGAACGACTGGCCCCGGATTCGTGCCTGCTGTGCGGAAAACGCCTGGAGCGAGTATGCGGCCGAATCCCTCGCCGCCGAATACTTGACTCCCGAAAACCTGCGCGCCTACACGGGTAACGACTCTGCATACATTGAAGGCGTGCACAGACGGCTCCGGCAGTTGGTCTCGAACTTCAAGGCCGGGAAGCTGGACCTTTCCTCCCTCTGGTGCCGCTCCGTCACAGATGTGTCCGATGTTCTCGCGAACCTCGGCCGGGCAGCAGCTCGCCTTCCATTCGTCGACGACAAGGAGATTCGCGCCACGCCGGTTAACCCGCATGGTGAAGCGTCACCGTGGAAGCCAGTCATCGAGCGACTCGTCAACGAGCTTCAGGCCCTCGACGCGGGGACTTACTCGCAATTTCGCGGGGAAGCGTTTTCAGCGATCGAGGAAACGGTGGAATCGGGGTTTCACGCGGCGGGGATCTTCCCAGACTATGGCTGCGAGAATCTCCGCGTGGTCGTGCGCTGACCCGGAAGTAGCGTCATTCGGGAGCGACAACCGCCGCAACGCTGCTAGAGGCCGCGGCGATGAGCGCTCGCAGGTCCGATTCCCTCCTGTGAAGCTCCGCGGCCCGAGCATCGTCCGAGTACCCTACACCGCGTCCCACGGGTTGAAGATCGCGACGCCAAGTCCCGCGAAGTCCTTCACGTTTCGGGTGACAACCGTAAGATCGTGCTCCAAGGCCGTTGCGGCAATCATGCCGCCTGCGGTGTTGAGAGGCGTTCCCTTCAACTGGCATAGACCTTCCAGCACGCCCCAGCGGTCGGCAATGGAATGCGTTACCGGCAGGACGCGGCCTCGAAACCAGTTGAGCAGATCGGTATGAAACCACGTCTCCAATTCGGTGCGGCGGCGGCCTTGCGGGAGCACCACGAGCCCATTGCGAATCTCGCCAATTGTCACGCCACTCAGGAAGAGAGTCGCCACGGACTGCGCCTTGAGCCGCTGCACGACGCGAAGCTCCGGACGATCCCGGCTGAATTCCGACGGGATGTTCGTGTCCAGCAGATAATCGTTCACAGGTCTACCGGTCGCCCGGTAGACGGGTTGCACCCGAAGTCGAGATTGAGGCCCCGCAACGGCGCAAAGATCTCGGCGATGTCTTTCGCGGGTGGCGGGTCAGGCACCGGCGCCGCCGGCGGAGAACTCCGGAGCGCCTGAAAGATCGCATCCTCAACGTCGCTGAACGCTCCGCTTTGCAGTCGCTGATTGATCAGCGCCTCGACCTCGGGGCTCGTGATCTGAATGTTCATGAGCGGATCCCCTTCTTCGTCCCTACGTCCCCAACCTACTCCAACCTACCCCCGGCGTCAACCGCTCCCCAAACTCACAGCCACCCATCCAACCCAACATTCTGGTAACCTCGAAAATTCGGAGAACGATTCTTATGCCTGCCAAAACCGCCAAAGCACCCGTCCGCGCCAAGCGCACGAAAACCGAAATCCAGCGCGAGTTCGACGAAATCCAGGATCAGTCCGCGGCCGCGCGCGAGTCCGCCGATCCGAAGACCGAGGAAGCTGCCCGCCGCCACGAAACCGCCGTGCGCGAAACCGTCGAGGGCGTCACCGTCGAGTCGGCCGTGCAGCGCATCTCCGGTTTGGGGATCGAGATATCGAAGGCGCTCTCCAGCCTGTCCGGCCAGTTGACCGAGGAGGTGCAGCTTCTCGCGTCCGTGCGCGAGGCGGTTGAACTGGAGCGCAAGGAACTCGACCGCCTGCATAAGATCGACGTTGCCGCCACCGCGGTTGACCAGCTCGTCCAGGACTACGGCCGTCAAAAGGCGGAACTCGAAACCGAAATCGCCGCCGGGCGCGCCGCATGGGAAGAGGAAGCCGAGCGTACCGACCGCGAACGCAAGGAGCAGGAGGAAGCGCTCAAGAAGCAGCGCCAACGGGAAGCCGAAGATTTCGAGTACAAGAAAGCGCTGGAGCGCAAGAAGGCCCAGGACAAGTACGACGAAGAGATTCGCCTGCAGGAAAAGAAAAACCAGGAAAAGCAGGAGAAACTCGAAAAGGACTGGCACCTGCGCGAGGCGTCGCTGAAGGAACGCGAAGAGGAGCTGGCGCGGCTGCGCAAGGAATCCGAGACGTTCCCCAAGCGGTTGGAGGCGGAAGCGAAGGCCGCCGCCGACCGGGCCCGCCAGGATGCGGAGGCGCGGATGCAGCAGGAAGCCATCGTCATGAAGAAGGACGCCGAAGCCGAAAAGCGGCTGGGCGAACTGCGCGTGAAGACGCTGGAAGAAGCCGTGGCCCGTCAACAGACGCAAATCGCCGCGCTGGAAAAGCAACTCGCCGACGCCAAGCAGCAGGTTCAGGACATCGCCGTGAAAGCCATCGAAGGCGCCAGCGGCGCCAGAGCGCTGTCGCATATCAACCAGATTGCGATGGAGCAGGCCAAGAACCGGCCGCAGGGGTGACCTTCGCTTGCGGCGGGCGGAAGTGCCTCAACGGCAGCCGCGCCAGGTTAGCATAAAGTGAGGAGGTAGCAATGATCTGCCGTGTCTGGCACGGGTGGACCACGCCGCAAAACGCCGGAGCCTATGAAGCGATTGTGCGCGGCGAGGTGATTCCCGGTATCGAAGCGCGGAAAATCCCGGGCTTCCGCCATATCGACCTCATGCGCCGGGAGGTGGGCGGCTAGGTCGAGTTCACTACCATGATGTGGTTCGATAGCCTCGAAAGCGTGCGCGCTTTCATGGGCGAGGATTACTCCGTTAGCCACGTTCCATCTCCCGCTCGCGCCGTCTTGTCGAGGTTTGACGAGCGTGTGTCGCATTGCGAGGTGATCGAGCGGCGGCCGCAGAATTGAGGCGAGCCCGCGTTTAGGATGGCCGTCGCCCTCCCCGGCGCGAGCACCTCCGCGGCCCCGCTTCGCTATAATCGTCTTGTCCGCCCGTCGCCGGAGTCTCCGGGATAAGGAGCGCCCCCCAGCATGCAGTCGCGCCGTAATTTCATCGGGAAAGTCGCCAGCGGTTTGGCCGGCACCATAGCCGCGTCGAACGCGCTCGGCGCCAGCGACCGCGTCCGCATCGGCATCATCGGGCCGGGCGACCGCGGCAAGGAGATTCTCCGCCAGGCGCTGGCGCTCGACAATGTCGAGTGCATCGGCGCGGCCGACGTCTACGCGCGCCGGTTGGACGAGGTCCGCGCCATCGCCCCCAACGCCAAGACGTACACCGATTACCGCCGTCTGCTGGAGGACCAAGACATCGACGCGGTGCTCATCGCGACGCCGCAGCACCTGCACGCCGAAGGCTTCATTGCGGCGCTCGACGCGGGCAAGCACGTCTACCAGGAGAAGACCCTGGCGTTCACAGTGGAGCACGCCAAGCGGATGCGCGCGGCCTGGCAGCGGGCCGGCGCGGGGCGGGTGGTGCAGGTGGGCCACCAGTGGCTCTCCAGCGGGCAACTGGTGGACGCCGCGAGTTTCCTGAAGCCCGAGTTGATGGGCAAGATCACGGCCATCCGCGGCCACATGTACCGCAACACGCCCCATGGTAAGCCGCAGTGGGCGCGCCAGATCTATCCCGACATGACGCCCGCCAACGTCGCCTGGAAGGAGTTTCTGGGCGAGGCGCCGGAGCGGCCCTTCGACGCAAACCGCTTCCTCAACTGGCGCCTCTTCTGGGATTACTCCGGCGGAAACGTCTCCGAGAACATGTGCCACCAGCTTGCGTTTTGGTATAGGGCCATGGGGCTGGGCATTCCGGCGAACGTCACGATGACTGGCGGACTGTACCTGTGGAAGGATGGTCGCGAAGTGCCCGACACCATGAACGTGTCCATGGAGCACGCCGAGGAGCTGCTCTTCACGTGGGACTCCGGGTTCGGCAACGAGCGCCTGTCGGTGACCGAGGACGTGCTGGGCGACAACGGCTCCATCACGCGCACGCCGCAGAGCATCCGCTACCAGCCGGAGAAGAAGACGCGGCCCGACGGCAACGAAATGGCGGGCATGAGCAAGGCCGATCCCAAGGCGCACATGCAGAACTTCCTGGACAACATTCGCGGCGCGAGCCGGCAACTGGCGTGCCCGCTCGATGTGGGATTCCGCGTGGCCATCGCCTGCCGCATGGCGGTGGACAGCTACCGGCTCGGGCGCACGGTGCGCTGGGACGCGGCGCGGGAAGAGATCGTTTAGTGCCCTGACCGCGTGATTCGGTGCCGTAGCGGGGCCGCTCGCTCACGCTCGCGGTTCCGTGTGGCGCGGCCCGAGGCAGAGGCACCAGGCCGGTACAATTATCATTACGTTCCAGGAGAACCTAACTTGAAAGCGGAAATCGGAATCATCGGCGGCAGTGGACTTTACTCCATGCCCGGGTTCGAGGCGCAAGAAGAGGTCTCGCTCGACACGCCCTTCGGCGCGCCTTCGGACGCCTTCGTATTAGGGAAACTGGCGGGGCGTCAGGTGGCGTTCCTGGCGAGGCATGGGCGCGGCCATTGCATCTCGCCCTCGGAGCTGAATTTCCGGGCGAACATTTTCGGCATGAAGATGCTGGGCGTGGAGCGCATCCTCTCGCTCAGCGCGGTGGGTTCGCTCCAGGAGGAACACCGACCGCTCGTTTTCGTCATCCCCGACCAATTCTTCGACCGCACGCGCGGCCGCGTCTCCACCTTCTTCGGCGGCGGCCTGGTGGCGCACATCAGCTTCGCCGACCCGGTGTGCCCCGAAGTCGCCGGCGTAGTGATGAGCGCATGCCAGGCGGCCGGCGTCAATGGCAAGCTGGGCGGGACCTACCTCTGCATGGAAGGTCCGGCGTTTTCCACCAAGGCCGAATCGCGCGTCTACCGGAGCTGGGGTATGGACGTGATCGGCATGACCAACCTCCAGGAGGCCAAGCTGGCGCGCGAGGCCGAGATCTGTTACGCCACCGCCGCCATGGTGACCGATTACGATTGCTGGCATCCGCAGCACGACGCCGTCACGGTGACGGACATCATCGCCAACCTGGTGCAGAATGCCGCCAACGCCTGCAAGGTGGTGGCGGAGGCCGTGGCGCGCATGCCCGCGGGGCGCTCATGCAAGTGCGGATCGGCGCTGGAACACGCCATCATTACCGACCGCGCGCGCGTGCCCGTGGCCACACGCGCCAAGCTGGGGATCCTGATTGACAAGTACTTCGAGTAGCCAGATCGCGCAGGAGGTCCTGGACAAGTGCGTGGCCGGGTCGGTCCCGGACGAATTGCCGAGGGAACTGATCGAAGACCCCAGCGGCCAGGCTCTGTTCGGCATTCTCGCCGAAGGCCTGGCGGACCGGTTCGAGCCGGCCCTCTGCCGCGCCTACGCGCACCTGTTCGCGCAGGCCATCGCCGCCGTTCGCAAGGGTGAGGGCGCGGCGGAACTGATGGCCCGCTACGAACGGGTGCGCCGGCCGCGCGCCGTCAGCGGCAATCCGCGCCGCGTTTTCGTGCTCTCGCGCGTGACGCTGGGCGCCGACGTGGCCGTCACCAGCGTGCTGCTGGACGCTGCCAAGTCCCGCTTCCTGGAAGCGCAGGTGGTATTCGTGGGGCCGCTCAAAAACTACGAGTTGTTCGCGGGCGACCCGCGCATCCGGCACGCTCCGGTGGCCTGGCGCCGCGGCAGTCTGCGCGAGCGGCTCGGCGTGGAACCCGAGTTGCGCGAACTGTTGGCGGACCCGAACTCGCTGGTGCTCGACCCCGACAGCCGCCTCACCCAGTTGGGCCTGCTGCCGGTGTGCGATGAAGAGCGGTACCACCTGTTCGAAAGCCGCGGCTACGGCGGCGAGAGCGCCCGCCCGCTTCCGGGGCTCGCCGAGAGATGGGCGGGCTACACGCTGGACTTCTGGGACGCGCGTCCCTACCTGGCGCTTGCCGGCGAACCGCCGATGCGCGGCAACGTCTCCGTGAGCCTGGGCGTGGGCGACAACCCCGCCAAGCGCATTCCAGATCCGTTCGAAGAGAACCTGCTGCGCCTGTTGGCGGGCCTCGGCGCGCCGCTGTGCATCGACAAGGGCGCGGGAGGAGACGAGGCTGCGCGAGTGGAGCGCGCCGTCCTGCGATCCGGCGTGCAGGCCACATTCTGGGAAGGCTCGTTCGCCGGTTTCGCCTCGATCATTGCCGCCAGCCGCCTCTACGTAGGATACGACTCGGCTGGCCAGCACATTGCCGCCGCATCCGGCGTGCCGCTGGTCAGCGTGTTTGCCGGCTTCCCCGCCCCGCGCATGTTCGAACGCTGGCAACCCGTGGGTCCGCGATGCGCCGTGGTGCGCGTGGAGCGGCAGGACCCGGAGGATGTGCTGGAGCGGGTGAGGCGGGCAATCAAGGGGCTGGGCCTCTGAGATAGACACGCCGCCTCACGGAACCGTGAGCGTCAGCGAGCGGCCCGAGCGCCGCTTAGAACCACGGCCACTTACAGCATGCCGCGCGCGAGATCCAGTTGCCACCGGGTGGACCCGGCCCGCTCTCGGGCCGCTCGCTGACGCTAACCCGACTTTCGCACTTCAGAGCCCATTTTCCCTGTTAGCATGGCTTAAGTCTTTTGCCTACAATCCGAGAATCTGAAAATCGGTGTGGTGAAGACCTTCCCTCTTCCAATCCGACGGCTTTTCTGGCATTCTGCGGCTTCGATGTTTTTGCGCCGCACGAACCGCAAGAAGGACGGCAAGGACCACCGCTACTTCAGCGTGGTGGAGAACCGACGGCTATCCTCCGGCAAGACGGCGCAACGCACGGTCCTGTACCTGGGTGAAGTCAACGACAAACAGGAAGACGCCTGGCGCAAGACCCTGGACGTGTTCGACGAGCAGCAGCACCGCTCACGCACCCTCAGCCTGTTCCCCGAGGATCGCGAAATTCCAGAAGATTGCGTCGACAGTCTGCAAGTGAGGCTGAGCGGGCTGGAACTGCGGCGGCCGCGCATGTTCGGCGCCTGCTGGCTGGCCTGCGAGATCTGGCGCCAACTGGGGCTGGACGAGTTCTGGCAGCGACGCTTGCCGGACGGCCGCGAGGCCGTAAGTTGGAAGAAGGTGCTGGAGTTGTTGGTGGTCAACCACCTCATCGATCCGGCCAGTGAGTTCCGTGTGCACCGGCAGTGGTTTCTTTCCACCGCCATGGACGAGTTGTTGAACGTCGATTATGCGGCTGCGGAAAAGGACCGGTTGTACCGTTGCCTGGACCGGGTACTGGAGCACAAGCAGGAACTGTTTGTGTGGTTGCGAGGGAAGTGGGCCGACCTGTTTCAAGCCGACTTCGAGGTGCTGCTCTACGATCTGACAAGCACTTACTTCGAAGGCGCCATGGAAGAGAATCCCAAGGCCAAGCGCGGCTACAGTCGCGATGGCCGGCCGGATTGCTTGCAGGTCGTGGTGGCCCTGGTGGTCACCACCGATGGCTTCCCGCTGGCCTACGAAGTGATGAACGGGAACACCACGGATTGCACCACGCTACGAGGGTTCCTCGACAAAATCGAGAAGACCTACGGGAAGGCGAAGCGGATGTGGGTCATGGATCGGGGCATTCCGACCGAAGCGGTGTTGGCCGAGATGCGCGACCCGGCGCGCCAGGTCCTCTATCTGGTGGGGACGCCGAAGAGCAAGATCAAACAGCACGAGAAGAAGTGGCTCGACCTGCCCTGGCAGAAGGTCCGCGACTCGGTCGAGGTGAAGTTGTTTGAACAGGACGGAGAACTCTACGTACTGGCCAAGAGCGCCGGCCGCCAGGCCAAGGAGATAGCCATGCGACGGAAGCGGCTGGTGCGGTTGCTGCGCAAGCTCCGCGCCATGCGTCACAGTCTGCCGGCGCGCGATCAGTTGCTGTTACGCATCGGTGCCGCCAAGACCGAGGCGGGCCGCGCCTTCGGCTTTGTGAAGATCCAACTGCCGGATGCCCGTCAAGCGGTGACGCGCGAATCGTTCCAATTCCGCGTGGATAAGGCCAAGCTCAAAGAGGCGGAACTGCGCGACGGCCACTATCTACTTCGCTCCAACCTCACCGGTGGCGATCCCAGTGTGTTGTGGTCACGCTACATCCAACTGACTCAGATCGAGTCGGTCTTCCGAAGCTTGAAGAGTGAACTCGGGCTCCGGCCGATCCGTCATCAACTGGAGCACCGCGCCGACGCGCACATCCTGGTCGCCTTCCTGGCCTACTGTCTTCAGGTGACGTTGAAGAACCGGCTGATGCTGCACGCGCCGGGGCTGACGCCCGCAGCCGTACTGGAGGCGCTGGCGACGATACAAATGATCGACGTCCATATCCCGACCATCGATGGACGCTGGTTGATTCTTCCGCGCTACACGCAACCGGAGGCCGAAGCCCGCCTCGTCCTCGACAAACTCAAGCTCGCCTTGCCCGCGCAACCACCCCCTCGCATAACCACAGACCCTGCCCTCGGAGCTGCCGCAGCCGCTGGTAGGTAGCCCTGATTTGTGGTGAAGACCTATCCATAGCCTCTACTGATTCTTCGGGACTTAGGCGCCGCTCGGGCCTCGAAGTGCGAAAGTCGGGTTAGGAGATCCTGGCGGCGCGGCGCAAGTTTCAGAATTGTACGGGACCTTCCAGTTGGCGTCCCGCGGCGGAGACATATGGCCTTATGCGATGGGCGCTGCGGGAGAAGCCTACGGCCTCGATCGAACTCGTATGTTACAAGGCATTGGCCCCGGGGAGGCCCGGGCACGGTGGGACTTGGGCCGGCGGGCATTGTGGGTTACGGATCGGGGCGCAAGGAGGCGGACGGCGGAGTGTGCTCGCGGGGAATGGTGCGCGCATTGGTTGGGACAACCTTTCCCCGCTCCGGGTCAGGCGAGTGTTAGACTCCACGATGCTCTCCTTGGTCACGGGCCTTCCCTCCACCACCTCCGCCGCGGGCGTCTCCGTCAGCTTTGTTCGGCAGTTTCGCAGGTAGTATGCCCGTGTTCGACTCCTCGCCGGCGTGCGTGCCCGGATTGCGCTTTTGGCTTCCCGGACCGATCCAGTGGCCGGGTAGGCCTTCGGACACCGGCGAGGTCTCCCGGTTCTCCCGCGCGTAGTTTCTCGGCGTGCGTTCCTCGAAGCTCGAATCCTCGCCCGTCGATGCCTCCGTCCACACTTCACCCGGCACCTCGCGGCACCCGGCGCAAGACTTGAGGTCAGGATGGTTCGCTGCTCCTTAGCGACCGGCCCGGCAAGAGCACCAAATCACCCGGCCGAAGGCCTGGCCCGGGCAGGTGTCCCGGACAAGCAGCCAGCCGTCCGCCGCCAAACGCTATAATCTCCGTTTGACACCCACAACAGCATTCCTCTTCCCTGGACAAGGTTCTCAAGCGGGCGGCATGGGCAAGGCTTTGGCCGCGAGTTTCCCGGCTGCGCGCCGCGTGTTCGACGAAGCCGACGCGGCGCTGGGCTTCCCCCTCTCGCAACTCTGTTTCGAAGGGCCCGACGAGCAACTCAAGCTCACCGAAAACACGCAGCCCGCGCTGCTGACGGTGTCCATCGCGGCCTTCGAGGTGTTGCGCGAGCATGGCTGGACGCCGGACTTCGTGGCGGGCCACAGCCTGGGCGAATACTCGGCGCTGGTGGCGGCCGGTTGCCTGCGGTTCGCCGACGCCGTCCGCCTGGTGCGCCAGCGCGGCCGCTACATGCAGGAGGCCGTGCCCGCGGGCGTGGGCGCCATGGCGGCGCTGCTGAAACTGCCCGAGGGCAAGCTCGACGCCATCCTGCGGGAAGCCGCGCAGGGACAGGCGGTGAGCGCTGCCAACCTGAACTCGCCCGACCAGGTGGTGATTGCCGGAGACGCGGATGCCGTCAAGCGCGCCGCCGAGCTGGCCAAGGCCGCGGGAGCGCGCCGCGCCGTGCTGCTGCCCGTGAGCGCGCCCTTCCATTGCGCCCTCATGAAGCCCGCCCAGGAGCGCCTGCGCGCGGACCTGGACGCGATCGAGTTTCGCGATCTCATGTGCCCCTTAGTCAACAACTGGCAGGCCCGCGAGATCCGTCTCGGAGCGGAAGCGCGCGAGGGCTTGTACCAGCAGGTTCCCAACCCGGTGCGCTGGACCGAATCCATCCGCCGCCTGACGGGCTTGGGCGCGGCGCGTTTCGTGGAAGTGGGCGCGGGCAGCGTACTAACCGGATTGTTACGGAACATCGATCCGGCGCTGGCCGGGGTGGCATTCGGCGAACCCGCGGACCTGGAAAAGCTGGCAAAGTGAGGGGAATCCCGGCTCTCCCTATTAACATTGGTCTAGAAACCTGCTAGTCTTTTGACCTGGGAGCAGTGTGTGAGCGAACGGTCCGACGAAGTGCGATGTCCGGCATGCGGCGGGAAGGACGTGCGTCCCTCGGCGCATGGTGGCCTGCTGGATTCGCTCTTCCGCGCCTTCCAGCGGCGGCCGTTCCGCTGCCGGGGGTGCCAGCACCGCTTCTACCGGTACGTACCGGAACGCACAGAAGCGTCCGCGCCCCCGGACGGCGATCCGCAGGCCCGGTAGCCCGGTGCCATCAGACCCGCCGGACGGGGATTCCGGCTTCCTGAAGGAGCGTCTCTACCATGGCAAAATGTTCGTTGTAATATTCGCTGGAGTACTGCGCCATGCGCTCGGCCGAGACCACCACCGCGGTGATCCCCGCCTGCACCACGCTCCGCGCGCAATCCATGCAGGGCATGATCTCGACATAGATGGTGCAGCCCTCGGTGGCCGTGCCCACGCGCGCGGCATTGCAGATGGCGTTGCGCTCGGCGTGCTCGATCCACAGGTACTTGGCGGGGCGCACCAGCCGCTCCGGCACGTCGTCGCGGATGCCGCGCGGAAACGAGTTGTAGCCGGTGGAGCGGATCTCGTGGTTCGGCCCCACGATCACGCAGCCGATCTGGGTGTTGGGATCCTTGCTGCGGCGCGCCACGGCCTGGCAAATCTCCAGGTAATATTGGTCCCAGGCGGGGATGGATCGCATAGGTTTTCCACAACTGTACCAAAATCGGCGGCCCGAATCGAAAGTTTCTCCTATTTTTCTTGCCCGAGGAGTTGCATTTCTTAACCGATTCAGGCAAGCTGAGAGGTTTTCCACTTCAAAATGCTTGAACGCGTGTTGTACCACGATCATTGCTTCGACGGGGCGGCCTCGGCCGCCTACTTCAGCCGCTTCATCGCGGGCGCGGTCCACCCGGATGCGGAGTTCCGATACACGGGAATGGCTCACACGGCATCCCAGCAGTTCGACGCCCGCTGGTTCGATGGCGACGAAAACGCCATTGTCGATTTCAAGTACTCGAGCGATCCGCGGCTCACCTGGTGGTTCGACCATCATCAGAGCGCGTTTCTGAGCCCCGCCGACGCCGAGCACTTCCGCCGGGACACCACCGGGCGTAAGCTGTATGACCCGGCCTTCAAGTCCTGCACGGCGTTTATCGCCAAGGTGACGGGCGAGCGCTGGGGCTTCCACGCGCCGGACCTCGAGGACCTGCTGAAGTGGAGCCTGGTGATCGATGGCGCGCAGTATCCCGACGCGCGCACGGCTGTGGAAATGGGCGCACCCGCCATGCAGCTCACGCTGGTGATCGAGGCGGCGAAAACCTCGGATATCGTGCAGCGGATGATCGGCTGGATGCAGCGGCGGCAGCTTGGCGAGATCATGGCCGAGCCCGAAATCAAGGCGCTCTACGAGCCGCTCTATCAGCGCCACGTGGCATCCATCGACATCATCAAGAAGGCTGCGCGGGTGGACGATGGCGTGGTCTTTTTCGACTTGGCGGGCCACGAGATGGAGGGCTACAACAAGTTCATTCCGTACTACCTGTTCCCGGAATCCATGTACACCGTGTCGGTGAGCCCGTCGAGTTTCCGCACCAAGATATCGGTGGGCTCGAACCCGTGGTCGCCCGCCGAGCCGACGCACAACCTGGCGAGCATCTGCGAGCGCTACGGCGGCGGAGGGCACGCGCGGGTAGGCGCCATCAGCCTGCCGCCCGGGCAACTGGAGCGCGCGCGGGTGATCGCGGCGGAGATTGTGGCGGAGTTACGGGGGTAGCGCGGGGGGGGCGAGGCGCGGCCAAGACCGCAATCTGGCGGTTTTCTTGACCGTGATCGAAAGCCGCCCGCGGTGCGGAATGGTCAGCGTGCTGCCGTCGAAGATGCTCTGGCCATCAGGCTGAACGGCAGCCGTAACGAGGGGGCTACAAACGTATTGGTGAAACCGTGACGCTCACGATTGGGGGCGCGCTGGAACGGACGCTGGCTGAGCCGTTTCTGGAGGACTACCTCGAGATCGCCAGCCATGCACGGCAGCGGCTCATCCGGGCATGGGGTGAGGCCCCAACGGAGTCGCCCAATGCCAAATCGGGTAATTGAAATTCACGGTTCCCGGCTTGACGGTCTGTCGACGGAAGGATACGAAGCCGTTCTGCAGTTCGGCGAGGTCTACATTCACCAATCCGAAGGAGTGCCTGCCGTGGACCCCGGGACTGGCTGGTTGCAAGAGGCTGCCATCCGAATCGCCGGTGGAGCGGTCGATGGTTCGTTCTCCGAGTATCCCAGCTACCTTGATGACGGCTGTTTGAGGCTGGGCAGCGTCGTCTCTGAAATTACGATTCCGATCCCACTCGATCAGGCCGGTGCCGTCGAACTTCGGCTCGAAGGATGGCGTGAGGCTGTTTCGATTTCCGGAACACACATCAGGCTCGAACTCATCGGTGAGGCGAAGTACGTCGAGGACTTCAAGTGACGCTGGCCGCCAAAGGGGGCATCTCTTGGGAATGCCGGGAAATCGTCGCAGGTGGTCCCTGTTGCCCGGGAATCCGCCTCCCCGTGGTGGACACGTTTCGAACTCGCCTGGGGAACTCGGATAATATCCGTGTGCGCCGTGACGCTTGGACCGCGTTAACCAGGAGCGCACCGTCGTGAGGGCGCGGAAGAGACCCTGTATGGGAAGTCCAGCGGGGCCGGGGTTGCGCCGCTATTATCCGGCCCGCGTCAGAAACGCATCTTCAAAGACAATTGAAGTGACCGCGGGCCGCCTGCCGCGTAAAGTGAACTCAATGCGCCGCCCGAGTTGTTCAGTGTGCTCTGCGCCCACCCAAACTTCCCGTTACCGTCCGTGAGGGTTCCATCCACGCTGCCGAACTGGGGATGATTGAAAACGTTGAAGGCTTCCGCCCGGAACTGGAGCCTCAGCCTCTCGCCGAACGGGAAGTCGCGCCGCAGGGACATATCTACCTGGAACGCGTTCAGGCCGCGGACCAAGTTACGCGCCGCATCGCCATTTACAGTGGCTGGAGCCGCGGAAAACGCCTTAATGTTAATTACGCGCCCTCCCGGAGGGTCGATCATCTGGCCATCCACAAGCTGGGGTCCATTCAAGTACAAGGGCTGGCCGGGGACCAGGTTCGGTTCATAGCTCAGGGTAGCCTGAGTTGCCGGATCGACGCCGTTACTGCCCGTCAGGTCGACCGGAAGACCCGTGCGAGCCGAAATGCGGCTATCTACTCCCCAGGACTTCAGCAGAGCCGCCAGGACGGGGCTTGAATACCTGCCCGGCACGGAATACGTCAAGGCGGCCTGGAAGTCTTGGCGAATGTCAAAATCCGAGCTGGCGCGAAGGAGTTTGTTGAGCGTAAAGTTACTCGATGCATCGTCGATGGAGTGGGACCAGGTATAGGATGCCAGCACCTGCAGGCCATGGGTGAGATTGCGTTGGAATTTCGCCTGGAGGGAATCGTAGGATGAACTCGCCCGGTTGGCAACCACGTCGGCGGCCGACCCAGCCGCGAAATTTGCGTTCCCCAAAGCTTGCGGCGCGTAAACGAACACGGTCGTGAGGTCCTGGCTGCGGGAAGCCACATAGCCTGCCGTCAGAGTCTGGTTCCTGCCCAAACGCTGCTCGATGGTTACGTTCCAATGAAGCGCGTAGGGGAGACGCAGGTGGGGATCGAAAGCCAGCACGCCTTCGTTGTAAGGCGGCGCCAGGCTCACCGGAGGCAGAGTCAACTGCGCGGGCGTGAGCGGAAAAGGGACCCCGGCGTATTTTACGGTGGTGTCAAAGCCGATGAAAGTGGAGAAGCCGTTCGAGGCGTAAAGACTGTTTAGGTCGTAGAACAGGCCGGCACCGGCCCGCAATAGGGTTTCGTAGCCGGAACTGTTTCCTAGCCGATAGGCCAGACCGAAACGCGGGGCGAAACCGGTCCATTGCGTTTTCCAGAGGGGAGTATTGGTCGGAGCCAAGGTCGCGGTCGCGAGATTCGAGATCTGATTCAGGGTATATGGCAGGTAACCGATCTCGTTGCCTGGGGGCGGGTTCACATCCCAGCGCAACCCCAACGACAGGGTCAACCGCTGCGCCGCTTTCCACTCGTCCTGCACGAAGGCCGAACAATTGGTGAAAACCGGTTCCGATTTTAGAATCGCGTGGGGCACGTTCTCCACTACGCTTGCCGCGTTGGCCAGCACTTGGACTTCACTGGCGAACTGGACCTCTTCTTTATTCAGGCTCGGAATGGCATAGGTGGATATTCCGCGCCAGTCAACTCCGAACCTAAGCGCGTGGGCCCCGTGGGTCCAATGGTAAGTGTCGGTGACGTTGTACTGGTGTTGGTCGTAGTCGTTGCCCTCGAGCTCGAACTCGGCCTTGCCTCCGGTCGTGAAGTACGTGCGGAAAGTCAATTGCGAGCCGATGGGATTCATCGGTTTTCCGTCCGGCCCGGTAACGATGTCGATGCCGATCGGGGTGGCGCCGCCGAAGTTGGAGGCGATCTCATGCTCTCCGGACGTGTTATAGGTGTAATTGAAACGAAACTCGTTGACTTGGCTAGGCGTAAACGCGCTGGTCGCCCCTATTGTGACGGACTGCGCGTTGGCCTTGATGTTGTCGTGAATCGGCAGGTCGTTAAAGTACCAGCCGCCCGAAGGCGTGTCGGCGTAGCGGCCGAAAATTTGCAGTTTGTCGCCGAAATTGTGGTCGATGCGTACGCCGGTGGCGTCGATGTGGGACGGCCTCGAATATACCAGGATGTAGTTCGCAAGTCCCGGACTCTGCGTCAGCTCCGATCCGTTCTGAATGGCATAGGCATTGAGAAAAGGCTGCAGAACGGCGGGCGCCGCCAGCCGCATGGCCTTATCGGGAACCACCCAGTTCGACGCCGGCACCGGCTGAATCAGACGCAGCCCCTCGTAGGAAACGAAGAAGAAGGTCTTGTCCTTGCCCCGGTAAAAGTGGGGGATATCGATTGGACCCCCCAGCGTGCCGCCGAAATCGTTCTGGCGTTCCGCTCCCTTGGGGAAGTTATTGGGAGTGTTCAGAACGTCGATCGCGGGGTTGTAGTAGTGGTTGAACCAGTTGTCCGCGTCCAGGGCGTCGTTGCGGAAATACTCGAACAGCGTGCCGTGATAGCTATTGGTGCCGGAGCGGGTGGTGAACGCGAACTGGCCGCCAGGGGTGCGGCCCTGGTCGGCCGAATAGGTGGAGGTAGAGCCGCGGAATTCCTGCAGCGCGTCAAGCGAAACCATGCTTTGCGTGGTGCCGACGATGGTCGTTCCAGGAACGGCCCCGGAATACCCCGCGCCGCCGGTCTCGTTGTCGATTTTAGAGCCGCTGTTGGCGCTCACCCCATCTACCGTAAAGTAGTTCGATTCGGTGCGCTGGCCGTTCACCGTAATCTGTCCACTGTAGCCCACCGCGCCCGCCCCGGGAACGACCGTTACTCCCGGCACCAGCGCCAACAGGCTCTGAAGGCTGCGCCCATTGAGGGGCGTGTTTTCCACAAACTCGCGGTCGATTACAGTGCTTACCGTGGCATCGGTCTGGTTCACGTAAAGCTGGCTGCCGTTCACCGTGACGGATTCCTTGCCGGTGCTGACCTTGAGGTCGATGTCTATGCTGACGGCTTGGGCCGTTTCCACGCTTATGTTGTCACGCGACTGGATTTCGAATCCATCGGCCGATACCGTCATGCGGTAGCGGCCTGGCTGAAGCGCCGGAACCGCATACAAACCGGCACCATTGGCTGTCGCAGCGCGGACCGCGTCGGTATCCTGATTGGTCACGCTTACCTTTGCCCCGGGAACGGCGCCGCCGCTCGCATCCCTTACGGCGCCCGAAATTTCGGCACTTTGGCCAAACAGCGAATACACGAAGAGAGTGCCTAGTAATACTTGTTTCATGACCCTCCTGACTAACTGCGGCCTCACCCAGCCTGTGCCAGTTTCCGCACAGTCGCGGGTTGCTTACGCAAACCGGGCCAGCCTCGACGATGGTTAGTCTAGCGGGTGGGTGTTACTATGTCGTGACGGCGGAGTGAAAACCGGGACACTTTGACCCCGGTCATCGGTGCGGCCGGTAGCTGGGTACCCACACCATTACGCCACGCTGGGTGCCACGTGCACCGCCGTGGCCTTCACCACGGCGCAGACCGCATCGTCCGGCTTCAGCGCCATCTCCGCGGCGGATTGCGCGGTGATAAGGGCCACCAGCGGGAAGCCGCAGTCCAGTTCCACGCGCGCCAGCGGGCCGTCGTGCAACACCGATACCACCCGGCCGGCGAGGCGGTTGCGCACGCTCGAGGAACGCGCGTTGTCGCGGCTGATGGCGACATCCTCTGCGTGGATGCAGGCCACTAGCGGGCCAGTTTCGCCGGCGTCCACGCATTGGAACTGCTGCGCGCCCACCTGCAGGACCAGCAGGCCCGGCTCGCGCGCAACGATTTCGGCGGGCAGCACGTTCTCCACGCCTACCGATTCGGCCACGCGCGCGTCGGCGGGATGGCGCAGCACGTCGCGCACCGGGCCGGTCTGACGGATGCGGCCATCCACCAGCACCGCCATCCAATCGCCCAGCGCGATGGCCTCGCCGCGGTCGTGGGTCACTAGCACGGACGGCACGCAGCCGGCCAGCAGCATGCGCCGCAGATCGGTGCGCAGGCGGACGCGGCTGGCGGCATCGAGCGCGCTCAGCGGTTCGTCCAGCAACAGCAGCGCCGAACCAGCGGCCAGGGCGCGCGCCAGGGCCACGCGCTGCTGCTGGCCGCCGGAAATGGCGCGAGGGTGGAGCGCGGCCAGGTCGGCGATGCCGAAGGTGTCCAGCAGCGCGGCGGCCCGCTCGCGGCCTCCGGCGAAGGCCACGTTGGCGGCCACGGTGAGGTGCGGGAACAGGGCGTAATCCTGAAACAGGAAGCCGGCGCGGCGGCGTTGCGGCGGAAGATGCACGGCGCGCGACGAATCGTGCCAGGTGGCGCCGCGGAAGCGGATGACGCCTTCATCGGGGCGGTCGAGACCAGCCAGCAGGCGCAACAGCGTGGTCTTGCCGCTGCCGGAAGGGCCGAACAGCACGGTGACGCGCGACCGATCGAGCGGGACCGAGAGGTCGGCGTCCAGCTCGAACCCGGAGCGCAGACGCTTGCGGACGCGGCAGATCAACTCATCGGCCATGCGGAGCGCACCCTCCGTTGCAGGGCGTAGGTCAGCGCCAGCACCACGAACGAAAAGCCCAGCAGAAACAGCGAGGTCGCGAGCGCGGCATCGTAGCGCAGCGCCTCCACCTGGTCGTAGATGGAAATGGAGACGGTGCGCGTGACGCCGGCGATATTGCCGCCCACCATCAGCACAACGCCGAATTCGCCCATGGTGTGGGCGAAGCTGAGGATGGCGCCGGTAGCGATGCCGGGGCGCGCCAGCGGCACGATGACGCGGCGGAAGGTGGCCAGGCGCGAGACGCCCAGGCACCAGGAGGCCTCGATAAGTTTGCGGTCCACGGACTGAAACGCGGTGGCCACGGGTTGCACGGCGAACGGTAGGCTGTAGAGCGCGGAAGCGATCAGCAGGCCCTGGAACGAGAATGGCAGCATGCCGCCGGTGAGCCGGGCGTAGAGCGCGCCCACGGGGCTGCGAGGGCCGATCGCCAGCAGCACGTAGAACCCCAGCACGGTGGGCGGCAGCACCAGCGGCAGCGCCACCGCGGCTTCCACCAGGAATCGCCAGCGGCGCGGCGAGAACGCCAACCATCCCGCCAGCGGCACGCCCACCAGCAGCAGCAGGGCGGTGGTGCAGAGGGAGAGGCGCACGCTCAGCCAGATGGCTTGCCAGTCCATGTCAGTTCGCGCTCCGCGGCGGCGGAAAGAAGCCGTACTGCTTCAGGCGGGCGCGGGCGGCGGGGCCGGCGAGGTAGGCGCGCAGGTCGCGGGCCAGACGCGAGCCGCGCGCGCGAACCAGGATCGCGCCGCCCTGCTCCATGGTGGGATAGGTGTCGAGCGGCACTTCCCAGTAGCGGCCCTGGCTGCGCACCGCGGGCGCGACGGCGAGCGAGAGCGGCACGACGCCCACTTCGGCCGCTCCGCTCTGGACGAATTGCAGCGCCTGGGCGACGTTTTCGCCGAGCACCAGCTTGCCTGCCACGCGATCGTAAACGCCGGCGGATTTCATCGCCGCCGCGGCCGCCCGGCCGTACGGCGCGTGCTCGGGATTGGCGATGGCGATGTGGCGCACGGAGGGCGCGTCGAGCGTGGCCATCCCCAGGATGGCCGGGTCGAGCGGCGAACCGGCGGGCACCCAGATCACGATGCGGCCCACGGCGTAAGTGAACAGCGAATCGGGCAGCGCCAGCCCTTCGCGCGCCAGGCGGCGCGGGTAATCCAAATCGGCGGAGAGGAAGAGGTCGAATGGCGCCTGCCCGCGGATCTGCGTGTAGAAGTTGCCCGAGGAGCCGTAAACGATGCGGATGTCCGCCGTGGGATGCGCGCGGCCGAAATCCGCGGCGATGTCTTCGAGAGCGAATTGCAGGTCGGAGGCGGCGGCCACCGTGACCTGCTGCGGAGCCTGGGGCCGCGGCGCGCAGGCAACGAGGAGTGCAGCCAGCGCGGCCAGTGGAATAGAATGGTCTGGTATAGGCGACAATGTCATCCGCAAGTGACCATCATACCAACCCTGGCCCCAAGGTCCTGAACCGGCTGGCGGAGATCCGCGCGAAACGAGGCATGGCGGCGGCGGCGCTGGCACGCGAGGCGGGCATCAGCCGGCAGACCATTTACGCCATGGAAGCCGGCGATTACGTCCCCAACACCGCGGTGGCGCTGCGACTGGCGCGCTCGCTCGAGGTCACCGTCGAGGAACTGTTCCGCCTGGACGGCGGCCCGCCGGAACCGCAACCCGCTGTGAAGGCCGAACTGGTGGAATGCGGCGACACATTCCCCGGCAGCCCCGTGACACTGTGCCGCGTGGGAAGCCGGCTGGTGGGCGTCCCGGTGTCCCCCGTCCCGCTATGGTTGCCGCCCGCCGATGGGCTGCTGGCGGCGGGAGGGGCACGCTCCACGGTGCAACTGCTTGGCGGCGAGAGCGCCGAAGGGCGGCTGTTGGTGGCGGGCTGCGACCCGTCGGTCTCGGTGGCGGCGCGGCACATGGCGCGCGCCGGGGTGGGCGTGGTGGCGGCGCCGGTGAACAGTTCGGTGGCTCTGGACCTGCTGCGGCGGAAACTGGTGCACATCGCCGGGACCCACCTGGGCGGCGGCGGCGCTCCGCCCGCTGGGGCGGCGGTGTTCGTTTTCGCCGGATGGGAAGAGGGACTGGTGGTTGCGCCCGGCAACCCCAAGCGGATTCGCGCGGTGGAGGACCTGGCTCGTCCGGGGGTCACGCTGGCCAACCGGGAGCACGGTTCGGGCAGCCGCCAACTGCTGGACGGGCGGCTCAAGCAGGCGGGCGTGGCGGCGCGCGCGGTGGCGGGTTATGCGGATTCGCCGGCCACCGGACACCTGGCGGCAGCGTGGCGCGTGCACGCGGGACTGGCCGATTGCTGTGTTGCCACGCGCTGCGCGGCGCGCGCCTTCGGGCTGGATTTCGTACCGCTGACGGAGGAGCGCTACGACCTGGCGATCCGGCGCGAGCACCTAAGCTTGGCGGGCACCCAGCGGTTCCTGGAGATGCTGTCCGAAGGCGCATTCCGGCGCGAATTGGAAGGATTGTGCGGCTACGACACGCGCGAAACCGGGCGGCGCATCGTCTGAGTGGAGGGACTGGCGGAGAGGGGGAGATTCGAACTCCCGGACCCCGTAAAGGGTCTCACGCTTTCGAGGCGTGCGCGATAGACCAACTCTGCCACCTCTCCGCGGCGTGAAACCATTTTACCATGATGGAGAGCCGCGCACTCCGTGTGCGAAATCCTGGCGGCCAATCCGGAAATGCCGAGAGTCAGGCGAACCCCACCGGAGAAACACTAACTTCGGAAGGCAAGACAGTACTTACCTGACCCCATGACACGTTATCAAAGCCCGCGCCGCCCCCTATACTAACCGTGGCGGACTTAGCCTCGGAGCAGCCGGCATTGGCGGCTATCGGGCGCCGCTTCCGCGGGGACGATCCCGCCCGGCGGCACCTTGGCAAATCGGAGATCGCCTGGATCTCACGGCATGAGTCTAGCGAGAGCTCGGAGACAACTCAGTTTCGTTGGAGACGAACATGAACATTTTCTGCCCGGCGTGTGGCAAGCCATCGCCACCTGGAATCCCATTCTGCCGTGAATGTGGAGCCGCGATCGGCCCTCTCGCTGGGGCAAGCGCGGCGTCTGCCGCACCGCAGCAGGGCACCGCTCCGGCGCCATCGTGCCCCCCACCGCCGTCCTATCCCCCACCACCGCCTCCCGGAGTGGCGGCTCCAGGAACTTCCCCGAGTGCGGCCAAAATCGCCGTCTGGGTGTCCGCCGGCTTTGTGGCAATTGCGCTTGGCTCCGCTGCGCTATTCCTGTCGGCCGGATCCTCCATAAAAGGAATCTGGTCGACAAGTAACTCGCAGTTGAAAGCGGCGAACGGGGCATCGGCGCAGCAGACTGCCACGGGAGCGGAGGGACTAACCGACTCCTCCGCCGAGCAAGGCGACCCGGCGATCATCGGCGTTGTCAGGAACGGTGTGCTTGCAGATTACAATACGACCACGGTTGGGAAGGCATTCGAAGGAACCTTTCACAACCCGAGATGGAAGTCATTCGTCTCTCCAAAAGGGGCTACTGTTGTCGAGTTCGCTGGGACCGTCAAACCGAGGGTCCTAACCGACAGCGGTATGTTCATTCCCGAGGACAATCCGGCCGCGAAGACAGCTATCACAACTTGCATGGACAGTCTGGGTCTGAGGGAAGAAATGACGGAGGACGCCCACCGGCATGACTACTGGAACTTATCCGTAGTATATTGGATGCTACACTCTCGCCCGGAAGTGGTCGAAAAGCTCAATGAATGCGTGGACCTCCCGGTGTCGTTTCAGTTCGCTCTCTCCGAGGACAAAAAAACCTTCACTGTCGCTTACATCGACCCGATGTTCTCCGGCCAGACGGAGAAGGCCATGGAGTTCATCTATCACTAGTGGTCTGCGGCGAGCAGATTAACTATTATCCAGCACGGCGCGGGCGCGCTTGACCTTCTCCAGGATGTCGGCTGCCTTGGCTGTCCAAACGAATGGTTTGGGCTTGTCGTTGTGCTTGTCAATGTAATCGCCGATGGCCATCACCAATTCCTCGACATCGTGGAAGATCCCGCGGCGGAGCCGCTGCTCGGTGAGATCGCGGAAGAAGCGCTCGACCATGTTGAGCCACGAACTACTGGTCGGGGTGAAGTGCATGTGAAAGCGGGGATGGCGGGCCAGCCACCGCTGCACCTTCGGATGCTTGTGCGTGGCGTAGTTGTCGGCGATCAGGTGCAGTTGTTTTCCGGGCGGCGTCAGGTCGTCGATCACCCGCAGGAACTTCAGCCACTCCTGATGACGATGCCGGTCGTCGCACATGCTGATGACGGAGCCATCCAAGGTGCTCATGGCCGCGAACAGAGTGGCGGTTCCGTTGCGTTTGTAGTCGTGGGTCATCGTTCCGCAGCGCCCCTTCTTCAGCGGCAGCCCAGGCTGCGTGCGGTCCAGCGCTTGGATCTGGCTCTTCTCGTCGGCGCACAGCACGATGGCGTGCTCAGGCGGGTCGAGATAAAGCCCAATGATGGCCTCCAGTTTCTCGGCGAACTCCGGATCGTTACTGACTTTGAAGGTGCGCGACAGGTGCGGCTTCAAGCCATGTTTGTGCCAGATGCGGCGCACGCTCTTCTCACTGAGACCCGCGGCTTCCGCCATCGTGCGGGTGCTCCAATGCGTTGCATTGGCGGGTTTCTCCTGCGTGGTCTTCCGGACCAGCTCCTGCACTTTGGCCGGCGTGATAGTTGGTGGACGGCCAGGTCGCGGTGCATCCTTCTCCAAACCAGCCAAGCCCATCTTCAGGAACCGCTTCCTCCAGCGGGCCGCTTTCTGATTGCTGATGCCGATCGCGGCGGCGATCTCCAGATCCTGCTTTCCGGCCGCTGCCAATAGGACGACGCGAGCGCGTTCGACCTGGCGGGCAGGCAAAGACCTGCCCCGCGCCCACTGTTGTAGGGCTCGCTCCTGGTCTTCGGACAGTTCAACACGGGGTGCGACACGCATGCGCTCGTCTCCTGATTATAGAGACGCGGCGATGTCGTTATTGGTTACTACTTACGCCGCAGACCACTAGCATAGTGCGACCTTGAAAACGCCCGTTATCCCGGCGCTTCGCCGCCAATTGCAGAGAGGCTGCCACGGAACCGCGAGGGTCACCGAGCGGCCCGAGGGCAGCACACTCCGCGCTCGGGCCGCTCGGTGACCCTCGCGGTTCCGTGTGAAGTGCCCGACGATCCCAGGTACGGAACGATCCAATAAGAAAATGGAGGTAAATATGCAACGTAAGTATTCGACTGGAACGGGAATGCTGGTTATTCGCCGAATGGCTTTACTAATCCCGGTGCTCATGGGCCTGATGGCCCCACAGCAACATGCCTGGGCGGCGAGTTTCGATTGTGCGAAAGCCCGGAGCAAGACCGAGAAAGCCATCTGTGGCGACCCGGAGTTGAGCAAGTTGGATGAACAATTGGCCGCCGCCTATAAGGCTGCGCTGGCCATTCATCCCCTGCCCTCCTGTGTGCGATCCCGTCAGGTAGACTGGCTCGGATCGCTCCCGGATGGCGATACGGAACGGTTGAAGAAGGAGTTCCGCTCCCGGATCGACCATCTAATGAATGCCCGTGAGGTAATGGTCTACTCCGATGCCGAGCGGGCGTTTTCGCACGACGGCGGCGACGATGCCGTGGAACTGTGGAACGTTGGCGGAAAATGGCACCTCAGCGTATGGGGTGGAGGCCGCATAAACGAAACGAAGTACTACACATGCGAGTTCGAGGGTACGGTTACGGAGCCGTATAAGCCTAACGGGTCGAATCTCGCGGTTGGCACCGGAGATGAAAAGCTCTCGTTTGCGCTTACCCCGGGCGCATTTCGCTTCGCCGGTGCGCCAGACATCTGCATCGGCATGGGGAGTATTCCCGCGGAGCACGAACTGAAGCGCGTTCTGAAGAAGTAAGTGGGAGGCTACGCGGAATGCCGCATCCCGCGCTCACCGTCGGCCATACGCCACCCGCCACACCGAATCCGAACCGTCGTCGGTGACGATCAGGGCTTCGTCATTGGCCACCCCTACTCCCACGGGCCGGTCCCACACGTCACCGGAAGCGGTCACGAAACCCGTCAGGAAATCCTGGTACTCTCCCGTGGCATGGGCGCCCTCCAGGGGCACCCGGATCACTTCGTAGCCAGTGCGCACCGCCTTGTTCCACGACCCATGCTCGGCGGCGAAGATGTCGCCCCGATACTCGGCCGGGAACTGCGTACCTTCGTAGAAGGTCATTTCGAGCGGCGCGTTGTGCGGCTGTAGCGGCATGTCCGGCGCCGGCACTTTGGGCTTCAACTCCGGATGCTTCCCCTGGTGGCGCCGATCCCAATGGCTGCCCAAATAGAACCAGGGCCAGCCGTAGAAACCGCCGGGTTCGATGTGCGCGATGTAACCCGGCACCAGGTTATCGCGCTCATTCACCGAGGCCCAGAGTTCACCGGTCCGCGGGTGGACCGCAATCCCCACCGCATTGCGAATTCCCCAGGCGTAGACTGCGACGTCCGAGCCGTCGGGCTTGGCCACCAGAATGTCGGCCCGGTGATGTTACTCGGGGTCGTTGCCGGTATCGTCGACGTTGGAGTGAGAGCCCACCGAGATGAACAGCTTCGTGCCGTCTTTTGAAAAGGCCAGGTCGCGCGGCCAGTGGCCGCCGCCGCGAAGACGCCCGCCGCCGGGGACGTTCGCCACTACCGTCTCCGGCTTGCCACGGACCTGAAGTTCGCCGTTGCGATACGGGAAGCGCACCACCGAATCGGCGAATAAATGGCGTCTGACACCATTTTTCATTTTTCTACACCGGCGTCAGCATCTCGCGGATCTTGCCGGCCAACTGGTCGGGAGTGAACGGCTTTTGAATGAAATCCGCGGGCTGCTCCACGGGGACGGCACGCAACCCCGCGTGGCTGGCGTAGCCTGACATGAAGAGCACCTTGGTCCCGGGATGGAGCTCGGCCAGCCGCCCGGCCAACTCCCTGCCGCTCATGTTCGGCATCACCACGTCGGTAAGCACCAGGTCGATAGCGGCGCCCTCGCGGTCGCAGAACCGCAGGGCTTCGGCGGCGCTCTCCGCCTCGATAACTTCGTAGCCGTAAGCCTTGAGCGCCATTGTCACGAACCTGCGCACCTGCGCCTGATCCTCCACCACCAGCACCACCTCCTTGCCCCCGCGCACGGCCGCGCCGTCCAGTAGGGCTTCTTCGCTTAGTGGCGCGTCCGAGAATGGCAGGTAGATCTTGAACGCCGTCCCGCAGCCCGGCTGGCTCTCGACCTCGATGTAGCCGCCGCTCTGCTCCACGATTCCCAGAATCATCGACAGCCCCAGTCCGGTGCCCTCTCCGATGCCCTTGGTGGTGAAGAAGGGTTCGAAGATCCGGCGGCGCGTCTCTTCGTCCATGCCCACGCCGGTGTCGCTTACCGTTAACAGGGCGTAAGCGCCCGTCACTGCCGCGGATTCCACCACGGAGGTGGCCATGGTCAGCGTGCCACCTTGCGGCATGGCGTCGCGCGCGTTCACCGCCAGGTTCATCAGTACCTGCTCCAGTTGGTGCGGGTCGGCGTCGATGGTGGTGGCTTTGGGATGCAGTTGGATGCGCAGTTTCACGTCTTCGCCCATGATCCGCGCCAGCATGGGACGTATTCCCTTCACCACCCGGTTGAGGTCGAGCACGCGGGGTTGCAGCACCTGCTTGCGGCTGAAGGCCAACAGTTGCTGCGTGAGCCCCGCGGCGCGCTGGCCGGCTTTGTTAATCTCCTCCAGAGGGCCGTGCAGCGGATCTGCCGCGCCGACCTTGCCCAGCATCATCTTGCTGTATCCGTTGATCACGGTCAGCAGATTATTGAAGTCGTGCGCCACGCCACCGGCCAGCCGCCCGATGGACTCCATTTTCTGCGACTGGACGAGTTGCTCGCGGAGTTTCTCCCGCTCCGCCGCGGCCCGCTTGCGTTCGCCAATGTCGCGGATGAACACCAGAGCACCATGGCATCCCTGATACTCGATGGGAACACCGGAAGTTTCCACCGATACCGGCGTGCCATCGAGCTTGAGGTAGACCTGCTCGATTGTCGGAACCGGGGATCGCTCCTCGTTCACGATCCGAATGCGCTTCCGCCCCAAGTCAAGGCTGTCCGGCGGGTAACGATCCAGCACGGGCGTGCCCAGCAATTGTTCGGCGCCGGTGGCTCCGAGCAGACGTACGGCCGCTGCGTTCAGGTAGGCGAAACGCCCGCCGGTCTGCACCAGGATGGCGTCGGGCGAACTCTCCACCAGCAGGCGGAAGCGCTGCTCGCTATCGCGCAGGGCGCTTTCCGCGTCTTTGCGCGCGGTGAGGTCCTGAAACGCGCCTTCCACCCGGCGGATAACGCCGGATGCGTCCCGCACCGCTCCGCCGATCGCGCGCACCCAGCGGCGATTGCCCCTCGCCGTGACGATCTCCATCTCTTCGTCAAAGGGAGTTCCGTCGCGGGCACAGGCGCCGAAGATTGCCTCGATCTTGTTCTTCCATTCGGGAGCGTAGAAATCGATGGCCGCCGCCAGGGGCGGAGAGTAGCCCGCCGGGAGTTCGTGAATGGCAGCCACCTCGTCGCTCCAGTAGCAGCGCTGTTCGGCGAGGTTCACGCTCCAGCCGCCGAAGTGCGCCAACTCTCCGGCCTTACGCAGCAGGCCGGCGCTCTCCCGCAGCGTCTCTTCGGCGCGCCGGCGCTCGGTTATGTCCTGGAGGATGCAATGAGTCCGCTCGAAGCTCCCATCTTCCTTGTGCGCGATACGTCCTTCAAAAGCGATGAATCGCCGCTGGCCGTTCTTGTGCATCATCTCGAATTCGGAATGCACCCTTCCGGCCGCCTTGAACATCGGAAAGCGCTGCCGGAAGACGTCCACAAACTCGGGCGCTACAAAATCGCCAAACCACTTGCCGATGACTTCCTCGCGCTCGTACCCCAGGGTTTCCAGCCACGCTTCGTTTACCATCAGAAAGCGGCCGTCGGCGTCGAGCGATTGGTAGCCCAGCGGAGCCCGCTCGAACAAAGCGGCGAAGCGCTGTTCGCTCTCGCGCAGCGCCGCCTGCATCAGGCACTGCTCGAGCGCCATTGCCAGGCTGGCGGCGGCGCGCTCCATCAGGGCGATCTTTTCCGGCGTGAACCGGTCCGGCCGACGGTCGTTGAGTTGCAGAAGCCCCAGCGTCCGGCCGGAGCAGCGCAAGGGGACCAGCGCCACGGATTCGTAGCCTTCCCCGTTGCACCGGTTGCGCGTACGCGCCTGGCGGTCGCGCTCGGTGGTGGAGGCCAGCAGCCGTGTCGTGCTGTTGGTCCAGAAGCTCCCGCCTTTGGTGAAGAACGGCTTGCCGGGGTCGAAGCAGCCGCACAGGATGTTGCCGCACATGCACTCGAGGATGGGGTTGCCGGCGCTATCCCTAACCGCTTCTCCGGCCGCGTCCCGCGCGCACAGGGAGTTTTCGCCTTCCACGAACTCGCCCGGAAAACCGCGCGTTTCGAAATAGGGGAAATCGTCGCCTTCCCGCAAGCGGATACCCACCGCCTCGCAGTCCGCCCAGGCCCGCAATTCGGCGGTCACCGCGCGAACCAGTTCGCGGGTGTTGTTGGCGGCGCTGGACAGACGTAACACCGCGAGCATGGTCTCGCGGTCGGCTTCGTTCAGTTTGCGTTCCGAAACGTCGTCGAAGACCGCGATGAAGTGCCCGGCGCCCGCGGCGTACGCCGATATGTTGAGCCAACGGGACAGCGGCTTGAAATCGATTTCGAAGCTCTCGGGCGCTCCGCCCGCGGCGACGCGGCCATAGATCTCGAACAACTCGGGCGCGGAGTCGCGCACGCCCGGGATGACCTCGGTCACGCGCTTTCCAACAACGTCACGCAGTCCGGTCAGTTGTTCGAAGCGCGGGTTCACCTCCAGGTAGACGAAGTCTTCCGGGCGGCCATTCTCGCCATACAGCATCCGGCAGTGCGCAAACCCGTCGAGCATGTTTTCGAATAGAGCCCGGTAGCGCGCCTCGCTCGACCGCTGCCCCTCCTCGGCCCGCTTACGCCGGGTGATGTCGTGGACGCCGATAAGCACTTTCCCCGAGCCGTCCGAATCCATATAGGCGGTCGAGATAAGCAGGCACCGGTGGCCGTCCCCGGAGGTCGGAATCAGGGCTTCCACCTGCTCGCGTCCCTGGCGGTCGGCAAAGGTGTCCAGGACGGCACGGCAGACAGGGCACTCCGCGCAGGCCGGCCCGAACCCGCAACCCAGCGGGTCGTCGAGCGCGCGCACGCAGCGCAGCGCCTCTCCAATCCCCAAGCCGACCGACTCGTTCGCCGGGCGGCCGGTGAGCCGCTCGGCGGCGCCGTTCAGCCTGGTAACGCGGTGGTCGCGGTCGACTTGTAGCAGAGCGACTGGCACGGCGGCGTAACTGGCTGACAAATCGGAGTGGGCCTGCCGCAGCGCATCCTCGGCCTGGCGGTGGCCCGCCAACTCCCGTTCGAGCTCACTCGTCCGTTCCAGCACCATGGCGGCCAAGCGCCGCTTTTCCTGCCAGTCTAAAACGCGCGCCGCCTTGATCCGGGCCATGGCGCGGATCTGCGCGGTCAATTCCACCTCGTCGAAGGGCTTGGAGAGGAATGCCTCGCCGCCCACATCGAGAGCCTGGAAACGGCTTTCCCGGCTGGCATCGAGGCCGGTCGCGAAGACCACCGGAATATGGCGCACGCGCTCGTCGGCCTTCAAGCGCCGGCACACCTCGAACCCATCCATGGCGGGCATGCCGGCATCCAACAGGATTACGTCTGGGTCTTCGGCAATCGCCAACTCGATGCCCCGCGCCCCGTTCAGGGCAGTCAGCACTTTGGAGTGGGGGAACGAGCTTGCGAGGAGCCGACCCAGAAGGATCAGGTCATCCTGCCGGTCGTCGATTGCGAGGATGGTGAGGCTATCGCTGTCCACGGAGGCCTTCCTCTAGCAAGCCGCGGAACCCGCGGGCTTTCTCCGCGGAGCCGGCATGCCCCAGGGTTTCCTCAAGGCGCGACGCGGCCGGTTCGGCTCAACGGATGGCGTGCATTGATTCGACCGGATAATATCGGCCGGTTCTCCGGGCGCGCGGGTTCCGCCAGAACTTCGAACCCCAATAAGTAGATTCTATCAGACGAATTGCGGTTAAAGCGGACTGGCGGCTAACTTCCTAACCGCGTCGGCGCACAACACCGCGGCGTGCTTGGATTCGGGTTCGAGCCCGCCCACGGCTTCTTCCACCATCCCGGCGTGAAACGTTCGCATGGCGGCGCGGGACTTGCCGGCGAGCCACTCGGTGAGCGCCGAGCCGGCGGCGATCGACGCCGTGCAGCCGCGCACCTGGTAGCGCACCTCGACGGCGGCGCCGCCCTCGAAGCGCGCCCACAACCGCAGGATGTCGCCGCAGGCCGGGTTCGAGACCTCGACCATCACCGCGGGAGGATCGAGCGCCCCTACGTTGCGCGGGTTCTGAAAATGGTCCAGCAACCGCTCGGAATACATCTTATGCTCCAATATTGGCATGGTTCAGGTGGTAGCGGCGGTTATCGGGCGCGAGGGGCGGATCCTGGTGGGGCAGCGGAAGGCCACACAAGCTCATCCGATGAAGTGGGAATTTCCGGGCGGCAAAGTGGAACCGGGCGAGACACCCGAGAGGGCGATCGAGCGCGAGTTGGAGGAAGAGCTTGGCATCCGCGGGGCGGCGGGCCCGGAGATAACGCGATATTTCTATACCTATCCCGGGAAGGACGCGATTGAGCTGATCTTCTTCCGGGTGACGCGCTTTGGCGGCGAGCCGCGAAATCTCATCTTCCATGAGGTGCGCTGGGTGACGGTGGAAGATATGGCCGCTCTCGATTTCGTCGAAGGGGACAACCAGTTTCTGCGCTCGCTGGAGCGGTGAATGGCCGCGGGGATCGGTGAACTCCGCAATAAGCCGCAATAGCGGACGGACTACTTAACGCTGGTAGATGGCTCTCCGCTGAAGGACCCGGCTACGGCCAGACCGGCAACCGTACCTCCCACGGCGACTCCTCCAATGATCGCGACCGTAGCCACGTGCGCTCCCGTGGCGGCAACTCCGGCAGCGCCTTTGGCAGCGCCCGCAGCCCCCGCGGCCCCCGCCGCCGCCAGTTTCGCGCTGGCCACCAGCACCACCTGCGTGGCGCCGGCCAGCGGCGTAGCGCCGGGAATCAGCGAGCCTGTAATATCGGCCTTCTTTCCGACGTATGGGGCCAGGTTGCCACCCTCCACTTCGGAAGTGACGCGGGTGATTGCATCGGTAACGAAGTAGTGATTGCCGCGCATTTCTACTACGCCCGAGATTCTAACCGCCGAGGACGCGCCCGCCTGAGCGTCGAAGTCCAGCGCGGTTCCAGCCCCCAGGCTGGCCACCAGGACGCCGTGCGAGTTGCTTACCAGCGCGCCGCCGCTGCGGGCGGAAACGCCGATCCGGCCTGGGCCTTCCACGTCCACCTGGATGACCGAGCCGGCGCCACTCGGTGCGATTCGCAACGAGGCCGCCTCGAAGACGTGATTGTCGGCGTCGCGCAGCAACCCGGCGCCCTTCTCCAGAACCGTGCGGTCCCGGTAGACCCTGGCCCGCGAATCCGGCCCCAGCGTGATCTGTACGGCACTTAACTGCAGGACAGAGCGCGAGGACGTGGTCTCGATGGTGTTCCCGTCGAATACCGTGCCATTGCCGCGCACCATGCTGCCATCCACGCGGAAGTCCCCACTCGACCGGATGATGCCGATAGAAGCCGTCCCCGCCACCGCGATCGACAGGCAACCGCTCAACACAAGTGAACCCAAAAGCCGAATCGTCATTTTCTTCTTCCCGTCGTCTCCGACTTGATTTATAGTATGACTGTGAGGCCGACTTATACAATAGTACGTAAGAGATATTACCTTGTCTTACAAATGCAAGACCAGTCATACGAGTAAGTGGATCTCGGGTAGTAGGGAATGACTTATTACGAAGAACTCGGCGTCGCATCTAGTGCCCCGGCACATGAGATCCGCCAGGCGTATCGCGTACTGGCGCGCCTGGTTCATCCCGACGGGCAGGTGGACGAACGGGTACGGGGCATGGCCGAGCGCCAGATGCAGCGGCTGAACGAAATCTTGGAGACTCTCCTGGACGCCCGGAGACGGCGCGAATACGATGACAGCCTGCTGCGGCCGGAGGTTGCTCCAGCGGCTTCGTTGACGGCGAAGTTCCGGCCGCCGAAGGGGCGGTTCCATCCGCCGCCACCGGCCCCGCGACGAAGCGTTCCGAAATGGGCCAACGCGATGGTGATCAACTGGTTCCGTGTGGCCCCGGCGGCGGTCATCCTGGGCATGGGGTGCTGGTATGTGGGCGTGGGCGGCGGACCCCGGGCGGCTGCCGTGGGCGCGCCGCGGCGAGTGTCGCAGCCGGCGCCGGATGCGCGTGGGCAGAGGGCCCGTCGCGACATCCGCAGTGCTTCCCAATCGCCGGCGCCCATCGCCGGCACGCAACAGCGGGAGCCGGTCCAGTCGTCTCCCGCGCCGGCCCAGCCGGAGCCCGCCAGCGCGGCGGCTCCGTCCGGCCAATCCGTACCTCCTTCCCTGGCGGCACTCCCCGCTCCGCCCGAGTTCGAACCACCCGCCGCTGCACTTGCGGCGCCGGCCAGTCCGGATCCCGCCAGCGCCCCAGCTCCCCCTGCCCTGCCCGCGCCGCCAACGCTAGCGGGCGCGTGGCTATATGTTCCGGGAAGCGCGGACGTCCCGGCTCCGGGGGTTTATCCGCCCACTTACGTGGAGTTCCTGTTGACCGAGGAGCACGGCCAGTTAACCGGCAGTTACCGCGCGCGGTACCGGATTCCCGACCGGGCTCTGTCTGCTGAGGTGGCGTTCCGCGCGCAGGGGAAGCCTCTCGACCCGGAGTCCGCCAAGCTCGGTTGGACGTCGGCGGACGGCGCTCGCGGCGAGGTGGAAGTGCGGCTGCGCGGACCCAACGCGATGAGCCTCACGTGGTGGACGACGGAGTTCGGGCGCCGCCCCTCGCTGGCTTCGGGCACGGCCGTACTCCTCCGGCAGCAATCTCCATGACGGCGCCTGGCATCTTCCGGATGGCCCTGTGGGCAGCGTTTGTGGCCGGAATGGCGGCGGCCGGCGAGTGGTCCGTGCGGCTGGGCCGCGCCGACGCCTGGTTCCGGACGGAGACCGTGGCGGGGACGGAAAAGGCGCTGGCCCTGACTCCGGACCAGGCAGCCTATAGCGTGCGGCTCGCCTTGCTGGTTACCGAAGACGACCCCGCCCGGGCCGTGGCGGCGCTGCGGCGCGCGGTAGCGCTCGATCCCAGCGACGCGCGGGCGTGGATCGAGCTGGGCCTGCGCTACGAAGCCGGCGGCAACGGCGTGCTGGCGGAGCGGGCCTTGCTGCGCGCCGCCCAGGAGAGCCGCACCTACCTTCCCAGATGGACGCTCGCGAACTTCTACTACCGCCGCGGCGATACGGACCGGTTCTGGCAGTGGGCGAAGGCGGCGGTTCCCATGATCTGGGGCGATCCGCTGCCGCTGTTCCAACTCTGCGGCCGCGTCAGCGAGGACGGCGAGTTGCTCGGGCGGCTGGACATTCGCCAGCCGCAATGGCGCGCGGCGTACCTATTCTACCTGCTGGACGAGGGCCGTGCCGATCTTGCAGGCCCCGCGGTCCGGCGTCTGATGGAGAGCCAGCGGGAGGCCGGAACGCCACTGCTGCTGAGGGCCTGCGACCGCCTGCTCGAGGCCGGGCGCGCGGGCGATGCGCGGGCCATCTGGGACGGGCTAGTCGCGTCGCGCGGAATTCGCGGAAGCGGCGGGCTGCTGTTCAACGGGGATTTCGCGGCGCCGCCTTCGGGTCACGGATTCGATTGGCGGCTGAGCCAACCCGAAGGTGTCAGCGCGGCGCGGGAGGAGACGCCGGCGGGCCTGCGCCTCACCTTCTCCGGCGGCCAGGCGGAGAGCATCGAGCCGATGGCCCACTTAGCGGCGGTGGAACCGGACACGGCCTACGAGTTGCGATTCGATTACCGCACTTCCGGAATCGCCGCCGACGCCGGCCCGCGGTGGCGCGTCGCCGACGCCAGCCGGGATGCCCGGATCGCCGAAGGAGAGAGCCTGGCATCGGAAGAACCCATCACGGGGAGCCTGCGATTCCAGACGCCGCCGGGTTGCCGCCTGTTGCGGATAACGCTCGCGTGCCAGAGGCGCCCGGGCGCCATGCGCATCGCGGGCTTCCTGATATTGCGGAACGTGAAGTTGCTGCCGGCCGGTCAGCCGCCGTCGGGCATTCCACCGCGTTCCCGGGTGATGTAATAGAGGAAGGCCAGGAAACACAGAATTCCCACGCCGTAAAGGATAAACTCCCGGCGTTTGTTTCTCCGCGCCATCGCTTTGCGGGTCGCACGAATCTCCCGTTCGCTCGAGTTTGCCGGCCCCGGATCGGGGAGCTTCGCGTAGCGGAACCGGAGGTAGCGGTGACCGCAGCCCTTGCAGCGGTACGGGTATACTGCGACCCATCCGGCCACCAATTCCAAAAACCCTTTCCGGTGGGAGCGGTGGGCGCGCTCGGACTTGCACTTTGGACAGGTCACGGTCTCAAGATTCCAACCTTACTAGTAGACCGCCGCTTGCCGATTTATCAGGTTTATCTTCAGGCCGACGGCCCGTCTACCGCCGCCCGCGCATCTTACTCAGCAGCCGCAGGATTTCCAGGTAAAGCCACACCAGGGTGACCATCAGGCCGAAGGCCCCGTACCACTCCATGTACTTGGGCGCACCCTGAGCCACGCCCTGCTCGATGAAGTTGAAATCGAGGATCAGGTTCAGCGCCGCGATCACTACTACCACCAGGCTGAACAGTATGCCCACCGGCCCGGCGCCGAAGATCCCCGGAATCCCAATGCCGAAGAAGCTGAGCGCCAAATTGAAGACGTACACCAGGCAGATGCCGCCCGTGGCGGAGAGCACCCCCAGCATGAACCGCCGGGTGGGGCGAATCAGCCCGCCGCGGTAGGCCGCCAGCATGCAGAAGCAGGTGCCGAAGGTCAGGCCCACCGACTGTATGGCGATGCCCGGGTAGCGCAAGTCCAGTCCGGCCGAAATGCCGCCCAGGAAAAGGCCCTCCAGCAGCGCGTAGATCGGGGCCGTTACCGGCGACCACTCCATCTTGAAGCACGTCACCATCGCCATAATGAAGCCTCCGAAGGCGCCAACCAAAACCAGCAGGCCCACGGAAGCGGCGTCGCGCGTGGCGAAGAACCGGCTCCAGGCGTAGAGGGCCGTTGCCATCGCGCAGATTAGCAGGATGCCAGTGCGGTGGATAGTTCCTTCGACGGTCATGGCCTCGCCATATGCGGCGTGCATGCCTGGGCTGCCGTAGACCGAGGAGCGGAACGCGGGGTTGGATGTCTTCAGGTATGCCATAGCCCGATTATCGCGCACTCCTCCTCCGCCGAAGCCCGGGACCGCCCGCGCGATTCGAAGTGCCCCGGCCGGCAGGCGCCGCGCCAAACATTGGGCCCTGCTGTACCGTCTTCGCGCGGCCACGGCGCTCACCGCCCGCGCCCCTATGACCCAGCCCCTTGCGGCAATGCCGCCGGCGGCAAGGATGAACTGGCTCGCAGAACCAAGATTGGGGACCAATAAGTGAGAATCCGCAGCCGGTGAAAGGACTACTCCGAGTAGGGCTCAAGATCGCGGCCGAACACGTGTCCGAAGCGCCCCGAGGGCGTTTTCGAAGGAGAGAAGACTGTGAAGCATAGCATTCTGACTGCTCGGAGCGCGACGCTGTCTCCGCCGTCGCGGGCCTCAATCGCGCGCCAGCGGCGGGGCTGGCTCGCCATTTCCGCCGTCCTCGCCGCCGCCGCGTTCTTCGGCAGTCCATGCGCGTGGGCTAAGAAGTTCACCTTCGACACGGCGCCCGTGAAGCAGGGCCGGGTGTTCGTCAACGGCCAGTTCATGGGGGTCGCCCCCGTAACCGTTGACCTGAAAGTCGACAAGAACGTTGCCATGAAGGCCAGGGCCGAAAAGGAAGGTGCGCTTGGAAACTGGGAGGCGACGTTCTCCAAGGACCAGAACCAGACGGTGATGATCCGCCTGGAGGAGGATGAAGCCGCCAGGCAAACCATCGAGTCGGATATCGCCAATAAGTGGCTGACCATCGATCCATCTTCCACCGGCGGCCCCGGCAAAAACACCGACGAAGGGGAAATGTGGAAGAAAGTCGTTAGCATCGTGACCGATAACTTCAGCGACGTCGAGCAACTGGACCGCTCCAGCTTCTATTTGCGCACCGCCTGGCGCGTCCGCCGCTACCCTTTTGCGGCGATCCGAAACCGGCTGATCGTAAAGCGCGGCGTTACACCGCAACTGACCGTGCGGGTTGAGATCGAGAGCCAGGTGTACCGCTTCACCGATCCGCAGTTGGCGTCCCAGCCGGTTCGCGACGAGTCGTATACCGCGCTCGGCCGCTTGTTCCCCGCGGACCGCGATACCATCCAGATACTGCGGGACCAGTTCTAACGCCAGATCGCCTTGCCACGCCACGAGGGCTCCGGCGCACCATCACTCCGCCCCGGTCTCCCCGATGAACCCCACCGCCGCCGCGCCCGGCAGCCGCGCCGGCCGCTGTTTGGCGAAGCGGCTCTGATTGCCGCGGATGGTCTCGATGGCTTCCAGAAAGTACGCCTCCACGTCCCTCTCCGCTTGCCGGTTCGCCACGTCGTGGGCGTAGAGTAACTTGCCGTCCTCCACCACGGCCTTCAGGTCCGCGCCGGTCAGCCCGCGGCTGGCGGCCGCCAACCTCTCCACGTCCGCTCCGCCGATAGGAGGAGGTAACTTCGCCAGCTTGGCGCGCAGGATGTCGGCCCGCGCGCCGCGCCCCGGCGGCCGTGTCTCCAGCCATAACTCCACCCGCCCCGAGCGCACCATGGCGTGCGGCAGCGAGTTGACGTTCATCGCCGTCATCATCACGCACACCCGGCCCGCGCTGGCGCTCTCCAACCCGTCCAGCATGGTCAGCAGATAGCGGTACAGCCCGCGGTCCTCGCGCCCTTCGAAGATCACGTCGGCATCGTCTATGAAGATGATGGCCGGCGCGTTCTTCTTGGCTGCGTCGAACACCTGGCGCACCTCGTCGTAGAAATTGCCGGTCCCGGCGATCATGGTTCCGTCGATCAGGAAGAACTTACTCTTCAGCCGATGGGCCAGCGCGCGCCCGATGGTGGTCTTACCCGTTCCGGGAGGCCCGGCCAGCAGCACGCCGCGCTTGGGCTTGAGGTCGAAGCGCTGCGCCAGGTCGTCGTTTTCGAACGGCAGGGCGATTTTGGATTCGAGGGCGCGGATCACCTCGTCTGCGCCCTTCAGGTCGTTCCAATCCACGCGCGGCACTTCGCCCAGTTCCACGTTGCTCGCCATGTCCTGCGATTGCAGGTACTCGACGAAGCGCGCCGTATCGAACCCCGGCTCGCGGCTCAGCCGGAGGCAGGCATTCTTAAATTGGTAGGCGTTCAGCCCGGGCGCGAAGCGGAACAGGCGGTCGTACTCCAGCCGCCCGGCCGCTTCGGCGCACAGCCAGCAGCCGCACAGCGCGGCATAGTCGGCCGGGTCAAAGGCGGCGATCTCCCACGCGATGGCCCGCCGCTGGATGGGCCACGGTGCCTCGCTCTCCACGCCGAAGATCAGCGTCTTCTTTCGCATCGCCGCGTCCGCCAGGGCAGCCGTCAGGGCCGCGTCCAGCAGGAACGCGCGGGCGTAGTCGCAGCTTCCCACCACGGCGGCGACAAGTTGCAGGTCGTCGACGATCACCGTGTCGTGGCTCTCGATCGCCCGGTCCAGCATGTGCAGAAACGCCTCCTCCAGCGCCGATGGCTGATGGGCCGCCAGCGAATCCATAAACTCCCTCATTCCCAGAAACGCCCCGCCCAGAGCCGCGTGGACGTGCCGCAGCACCGAGGTCCGGCCGCACCCCGCTTTCGATTTCAGAACGATGACGCTCCCCGGCTGATTGCAGCCGAGTATCCCCTCGGCAGCCTCGCGCTGGGCAGGCGTAAGTGTACTTACATATTGCATAGAAATTCCCTGTCGCCCCAAAGGGGCGTGGATGATGCGCCACGACGCACCTCTGGCGTCCGGCGGAGATTGGGTTGACTGGTTGACTTAGACGAGCACGCGGGTGATGGAAAGCAGGCGCACTCGCGATGCGTCAATGTCGAACAACTGGCTGTTATCTAGTGTTTCGATGCCGTAAAGCAAGTCATGCCTCCTTTCCTGGAATTGACAAACGAGTATCTTCAGTAGATTACCACACCGGTGCACTTAGTTCAAGCCCATTGCCGATTAATTCCCCTTCATCCCCGTTCTTATGTGGGGCAGGTTGTCAACCTGCGGCCGATTGTCAATCGGCCTTCAGACACCCGCACGGAGTCCGCCCGTTTCCGCACCGCCCCCCGACAAGCGATAATAGTTCCTAGCCGCCCGACCGCCCAATCCCATGATCTCAGCACGCAACCTCACGCGCCGGTTCATCGACTTCGTGGCCGTCAACCGCGTCACTCTCGACGTCGCCAAGGGCGCCATCTGCGTCTTCCTCGGCCCCAACGGCGCCGGTAAGTCCACCACTCTGAAGATGCTCACCGGCTTGCTGCCCGTCACCTCCGGCAGCGTCACAGTTTGCGGCCTGGATGTCACCGCCAATGCCCACGAGCTGAAGCGCCGCATCGGCGTTCTCCCCGAAGACCTGGGCCTGTTCGACGATCTCACCGTGGATGAGCACCTCCTCCTCACCGGCGCCGTCTACGGCATCGCCAAGAAGGAAACTCGCTCCCGCGCCGACCAGTTACTGCGCGCCCTCAGCCTGGACCACGGCCGCCACACCTTCGCCGGCGCCTGCTCCCACGGCATGCGCAAGAAGACCGCCTTCGCCATGGCGCTGCTTCCCAGCCCGCGCGCCCTCTTCCTGGACGAGCCCTTCGAAGCCATCGACCCGGTCACCTCCAAGGTGATGCGCGACATGCTGCTGACCGTGGCCAAACACGGCGTGACGGTGTTCCTCACCTCTCACATTCTTTCCGTGGTGGACCAGATCGCCACCCAGGTGGTGATGATCCGCAAGGGCAAGATCGTGTGGAACTCGCCGCCCGCCGACCTTCCCAAATCGCTCGAGCAGCACTATTTCGACCTGGTCGAAGCGCCCGCGGCGGAGGATTTGAAATGGCTCGGACCGGCGTAATCCTCAAGGCGCTCGGGACCGCTTTCCGCCGCGATCAGCGGTCGCTCGAATCCGTCGCCGGCAACAATTTCTTCATCGTGACCGCGCTGCTGCTGCGCGAAGCCGGGGGCTTCATCTACCTGCTGATCGGCCTGGTTCTCTTGTTCCCTCTGAGCACCGACCCGCTGCGAAAAATACCTGCCTCGCGCCTGGCGCTCTGGCCGCTGGAGCCGGGCGAGCGCCGCCGCTTGCGCCTGTTGAGCCCGTGGCTCAACCCCATCACCTGGCTGATCGCCGGCCTGGCCGTGTGGGCCGCGCGCGGCAAACTCAGCTTCGGCGTGTGGGGCGCCGGGGCGGGCCTGTTCGTGATGGTGTTCGTGCTCTCCGATATGCCCTACACCCGCGGCCGCACGGTGTGGGTGCGCGTTCCGCATTTCCCGGGCCGCTGGGACCAACTCATCCGCAAGAACCTGCGCGAGATGGTCTCCACGCTGGATTTCTACTGCGCCCTGATCCTCTCGCTCGGCGCCCTGGCCTGCCGCGTCCTCCGCGTGCCGCTGCCTCCCCAAGCCTCCCTGGGGATGACCGTGCTGGTGACACTGGCGCTTTCCAGCTACGCGCAGTGTCTGCTCGGTCTGGATGGCGCCGGCGGACTGGCGCGCTACCGGCTGCTGCCTTTGCGCGGTTGGGAGATCCTGGCCGCCAAGGACGTGGCTTTCCTGCTGATCGCCATTCCACTCGCCTTTCCGCTGGCGCCGCTCGCAGGCATCTCCGCCGCGCTCGCTTCGCTGGCTATGGGCCACGCGTCCAGCGTCAACCACCCGCGCCCGCAGAGCCGCTGGAGCTTCTCCACCGGCGCCGGGGTGATCTCCGGCCTGCTCCACGCAGCCTTCATGACCATGGCCGCTTCCAGTGTGTACCTCTCGAGCCCACTCTACCTGCTGGCCGTGATCGCAGCGTGGGCCGCGTCCCTGTGGTTTTTCGGACGCCGCCTGGAAGCTCCCGCCCCGGAGTGACTTCCCGCCCGCCGGAAATTCCAGCCCGCTCGTCGCCCGCCCGCGCCCGCTGGTAGGAATCCCATAGGCCCGCCCGCGCATCCCGCCGATACTAGGCAATTATGAGGAGAAGTTTGGGTTTCTGCGTCTGCGCTCTGCTGTCTCTCGGCTGCGCCTTCGGCCAATCGCTGGGCAACGCCGGCACTATCGAAGGAACCGTGTCCGATCCGTCCGGCTCGGTGGTGGCCAGGGCCGCCGTGACCATCCACAATCCGATCACCGGCTACAAGCAGTCCACCACCACCGATAAGGATGGCGCGTTCCGCCTGGTCAACATCCCGCCGAATACCTACCACATCGCGGTCACCGTGCCCGGCTTCGACGTGTTCTCTCAGGATGTCGACGTGCGCAATTCCCTCCCCATCCAGCTTAAGGCCGTGCTGGAAGTAGCCGGCGCGAAGACCGCCGTAACGGTGGAAGCCGCCGGTGCCGACATGCTCGAAATGACATCTTCCGCCCACGTGGACACCGATTTCAGTTCCCTGGCCAAACTGCCCATCAGCGACCCCGGCGCGGGCCTGAGCCAAGCCATCACCTACAGCACCGGCGGCGTGGCGGCCGATGGCAATGGCTTCTTCCACCCGCTGGGCGACCACGCGCAAGTTACCTTCGTCATCGACGGCCAGCCCATCAGCGATCAGCAGAGCAAGGTCTTTTCCACCCAGCTTCCCACCAGCGCCGTACAGAGCATGGAACTGACCACCGGCTCGCCCGGCGCCGAGTTCGGCGACAAGACCAGCCTGGTGGCCAACCTGACCACGCGCTCCGGCCTGGGCACGGGACGCCTGTTCGGCAATGCGGATGTCAGCTACGGATCGTTCGCCGAAATCGGCAGCAGCATCGGACTGGGTTACGGCACCAGCAAGATCGGCAACTTCCTGGCCATCGACGGCGGCAGCAGCAACCGCTTCCTTGACACCCCCGAGTTCGTCAACATCCACGATACCGGCGATAACCAGACGCTCTTCGACCGCTTCGACTACCAGCCCAACGGCGTCAACGTCCTCCACTTGAACCTCTTCACCGCGCGTAACTCCATAGAGATCCCCAACAGCTACGACCAGCTTACTCAGGATCAGCGGCAGCGCGTGCTCACCTGGAGCGTGGCGCCGGGCTACCAGCACACTTTCAGCGCGCACACCCTGCTGACCATCAACCCGTACTTCCGCAAGGACCAGTTCAATTACTACGGCAGCCCCATCTCGATGGACGATCAGCCCGCCACCGAGTCGCAGAACCGCCAACTTCTGAATTGGGGCGTGAAGGCCGACATCTCCACTCTGCAGCGCCACCACAACATCAAGTACGGCATCGATCTCAAGCAGACGCGCCTGCTCGAGAACTTCAACTTCGGCATCACCGATCCCACTTATAACTCGCCCTGCACCGACCCGACCGGTATCTCCATCGGCGACCCATCGCTGGTCAACCCGCTGCAATGCGCGGCTGCCGGCTATCAGCCCAACTCCGCGTTTTCGCCCGCGCTGCTGGCCTACGACCTGACCCGCAACGGCGCGCTCTTCGCCTTTCACGGCACCGGCAACATCGATCAGGAAGCCGCCTACCTGCAGGACGAAATCACCCAGGGCCACTTCCTCTTTACGGTGGGCTTCCGCGCCGACCGCTACGCCGGCCTGGTCACGCGGACCGAGCCGCAGCCGCGCCTGGGAATCGCTTACAACGTGAAAGGCACTGGCACGGTCCTGCGCGTGGCCTACGCGCGCACCATGGAGACGCCCTTCAACGAGAACCTGCTGCTTTCGAGCGCCACCGGCACGGGCGGCCTGGCGCAGAACGTGTTCGGGTCCACCTCCGTGCCCATTCAACCGGGCTTCCGCAACCAGTTCAACGCCGGCCTGCAACAGGCCATCGGCAAGTTCCTGCTGGTGGACGCCGACTATTTCTGGAAGTACACCCACGGCGGTTTCGATTTCAGCACGCTGCTGAACACCACCATCACCTTCCCCATTTCGTGGCATAACTCCAAGGTGGATGGCGTCACCGGCCGCCTCAGCACCACTAATCTGCACGGCTTTCAAGCCTACTGGAATTTCGGCCACTCGCGCGCCCGCTACTTCTTCCCCGAAGAGGGCGGCCTGATTCCGCAGGGCACGCCGCTCAACGGCAGCGTCTTCCGCATCGATCACGACCAGGCGTTCCAATCCACCGGCGTCCTCCGCTACCAGCACAAAGCCGCCGAGTGGATCGCGCTCACCTGGCGCTACGATAGCGGCCTGGTGGTCAGCGGCGTACCGGATGCCGCCGCGGCCATGGCCCTTACGCCCAACCAGCAGACCACCATCGGCCTGGCCTGCAACGGCGTTTTCGCCACGCCGGCCAATCCCATCATGGCTTGCAATGGAACCGTGACATCGAAACTGTTGACCCTGCCCGCCGCCGGCACGGAGAACGACGATCACAACCCCGACCGCGTCAAGCCGCGCAACGTCTTCAACCTCGGCCTGGGCACCGACAACCTGTTCCACCGCGAAGGCCACACCAAGCTCACCGCGTCATTCGACATCGAGAACCTCACCAACAAAGTGGCGCTCTATAACTTCCTATCCACGTTTAGCGGCACGCATTTCCTGGCGCCGCGCACAGCCATTGCGCGGATCGGGCTGGTATTCTAGGAGAGCGGCAAAACCAATTGGCCACGGATGAACACGGATAGAAGAAAAGCCACCGCGAGGTCTTATCCGTGTGTATCCGTGTCCATCCGTGGCTGAAAGCTCTTTAGGCTCGGACGCGCCGCAACCGGGCGCCAAGCCATGTCCACGCTGCGAACGCTGATCGTCGATGACGAGCCCATCGCCCGCCAGGTGCTGCGCGAGGAGCTCTCCACATTCAACGATGTCACCGTGGCGGGCGAGGCCTCCAGCGGCGAAGAGGCGCTCGCCCAGATCGCGCGGCTACAACCCGATCTGGTCCTGCTGGATCTGCAAATGCCCGGCCTGGGCGGCTTCGACGTGATCCATCGCCTGCCGCCGGGCGCCTTGCCCGCGATCGTCATCGTCACCGCCTACGACCAGCACGCTATCCGCGCCTTCGAGGCCGGCGCGCTGGATTACCTGCTCAAACCGGTTGGCCGCGAGCGCCTGGAGAAGACCATCGCGCGCGTACGGCAGCTTCGCCGCGATCCGGGCGCCGTCGCCGAATCCATCGTCCGTCTGAGCGAAGTACCGGGAGCAAGCCGCAAGATCGCCGGCAAGAGCGGCTCCTCGTACCACCTGCTGGATCTCGCTGACGTCCTGGCGCTCCAGGCCGAGCGCGAACTCGTCTGGATCCTCACCGCCCGCGGGCGCTTCCTGGCCACCGGCTCGCTGCGTTCGATCGAAGCGCGCCTGGCCGGCTCCGGCTTCGTGCGCGTGCACCGCGGCGCGCTGGTGAACATCGCCCACGTCCGCAAAATGGCGCCGATCACCAGCCAGCGCTGGATGCTCACGCTCAGCGACGGCCGGGAGTTGATCGTCAGCAAGCGTCTGGCTCATAATGTACGCCGGATGCTCCAGTGATGCCGGGCTTCGATCAGCCCCTGCTCATCAACGTTCTCGGCCACGCGGCCGGGGCGGTGATCTTCGCCATCTTCCTCGCCCTGCTGTTCAGCGGCTGCGGCTGGAGCGGCTCGCGCGGGCGCAATCTCTCGGCTCTCGCCGCCGCGTTGTCCCTGCTGTGGAACCTCGGCTCGCTGGCCGCTCTGCTGTGGCCTGGCATGCCAGCGGTGGCTCTCAACCTGGTGGTTGCCCTCAGCTTTTCGGTGCTGAGCGTACTGCCCGCCGTGCTCTTGCAGATCTCGCTGGAAGGCAGCCAGCCCGCGCTGGTGCTTTGCGGCTACTCGCTCAGCGCCGTGGCCGTGGCGGCGCACTTCCTGGAACTGGCCGGAAACGGCGCCTCGCTTCACCAACTGGCGCTGCTGGTGATCACCGTCGGCTTCCTGCTGCTGGCGGGCACGGCGGCAGCCCGCGCGGCCTTCCCACGAGGAAAGCGCGCGCCCTCGGGCGGCGGCCGCATTCTCGCCTCCATGTGCCTGGCGCTGTTTGCCATGTCGTTCGTGCATTTCGGCGCGGGCCATGCCAGCCATGCCTGGTCGAGCGAACTGGTGATCCACCATGCCGGCATTCCGCTGGCGCTTTTCGTGCTTCTGCAGGATTACCGCTTCGTCCTTCTGGACGCCTTCGTGCGCTTCCTGGCCAACGCCGTGCTGGCGGCTGCGCTGGCGTGGCTGGCCGTCGCCGCCGCCTTCCACTTTGCGCTGGCGGAACGGGTCAGCCCCGGCCCCTTGCAAACTGCGCTGGCCCTGATTGCCGTGGGCCTGTCCCTGCTCATCTTCGCGTGGCTGCGCGATCGCCTGCATACGTGGCTCACCCATGCCGTCTTCCTGCGCGGCGGCATGGAGCCACTGGCCGCGGCCCTCAAGGACGCTCCGCCATTCCCCGATGAGCTGGCCTACCTGGATTGGGCGGCTACCCGCATGGCCGCCGCTCTTCGTACCGCGGGTTTCGCCGTGATCCCGCAGAGCGAGTCTGGCGCTGCCGCCGGCCTGCGCGCCCCCGCCAGCGCGGACTTGCTGGCCGGCGCCCCATCCGCGGAGAAGTGGAACTGGGCCGAGACCGTGGTTCCCATCCGCCTGGCCGCGGGCGATAGCCGTCTCATCCTTTTCGGTCACCGCCAGGGCGGCCGGCGATACCTCGGCGAAGATCTGGATGCGCTGGCGCGCGCCGCTGGCGTGTTGGAAGAGCGCCTGGAATCCATGCGGCGCCAGGAACTGGACCGCCTGGTGGCGCAAGCCGAACTGCGCGCCCTGGAAGCGCAGATCAACCCCCACTTCCTGTTCAACGCGCTAAACGCGCTTTACGGCGCCATCCCCCGCGAAGCCCAGGGCGCCCGCCGCATGGTGCTCAACCTGGCCGACATCTTCCGCTATTTCCTGCACTCCGGCAAAACCTTCGTACCGCTCGCCGAGGAATTGCGGATCGTGCAAGCCTACCTGGAGGTGGAGCAGGCGCGCCTCGGCGACCGCCTCGAAACCGCCATTCAGGCGGATGACGCCGCGCGCGAAATCGCCATCCCGATCCTCTCCATCCAGCCGCTGGTGGAGAACGCCATCAAGCACGGCATCGCCCCGCGCCCCGAGCGCGGTTACGTGCGCGTGCGCGCCGCGATCGAAAACGGCAACCTGCGCGTCACGGTGGAAAACAGCGGCGGCGATTCGTCGGGCGCCAACGCCGGACCGGGCGTCGGTTTGCAAAACGTGCGCCGCCGCCTGGAGATCTGCTACGGCCCCGCGGCCCGGCTGGAGCTGCGGTTTCTGGATGGCAAGACGGTGGTTGAGCTGCTATTGCCGCCTGCGCGTGGCGAAAAGCAAACCCAGTAACCCCGCCGCCATTTTTCCCACAGCCGCAGGCTCGGGCGTGGTAGCCCTGCAAATAGTACTTTCGGACGCTAAACCCCGGGGACTTTGGGCAACGCACTCCTCGTGAGCACGGACTCCTACGGAACTCTGACCTCGGCAACGTTCACTATCCTGGGGACGAGCGGCCTGTTTGACGGCGGTGGCTATGATGGCCTGAACGTGTCTCTCGATTCGCAGGCGGTACAGAGCTTCGCTGGGACCGCCACCGCCAACAGTTCGGGAAAATGGGGGCCCGACTTCGACCCGCCGAGCGACGTGCCCGAACCCGCCTCTATCTTCCTGATGCCGGCGGCGCTGTTCGCCTTCGCGCTCCGTGCCCGAAAGTCGGCGACGCGGGCGTAGACGCAACCGGCGGGTCCGCCGCCATGACCCCGGCGAATACGGCCAGTCCCCGCGCCGGGATCGAGCCGCTATCTCCGCCGTCGCGCGCCGATAACCAAGCCCAGTAGCCCCGCCGCCACCAGTCCCATGGCCGCCGGCTCCGGCGTCGAGGCGTCGATGTTCTCGTCGACCGTCGCGGCGCTTCCCGTAAGCGGGCTCACGGGAGTCGCCGTCATGCTGATCGTATAGGTATCCGCGTTGAACGAGTTGTAATTCAGCACGGTGTTGAAGGGCGGAAAACTCAGGGCCTCGGAGTTCTGCAGCAGCGTATCGATGGCCAGGTTCTTCGTCGAGGTCACGCTACCGGCGGTGCAACTGGCGACGGGGCCGGTGCAATAGACGTTGTCGCCCGGCGAGGTCGGATCGAAATTCGCGCTGAGGCCCTGGGTGACGTCGGTGATGGTGATGAGGAAAGCGAAATCGCTCAGCACCAGACTTCCGGTGGTGGTGATGGAGTAGGGAAAGCCCCATGCGGAACCGGTGTGGGGCGACGGGGCGTTGCCCACCGGGACAGTGTAATCGTTGGCGGGACTGGGCGTCACCGCGCCCACGTAGCGCAGCACCACGCCCACGTCCAGCGTAACCGACCCGCCGGAGTAGGACGCGGTGGTCTCCGTAAAATGGCAGGGCGAGTTCCCCGTGCCGTTGAAGTAGCCCGGCGAGATGCACACGTCGTAGACCATATCGGCGTGGGCACAGGTGAACGCCACAAGAACGAAGGCCAGAACCTTTAGTGTCCGGTTCATAGGTGTCAATCCTCCAGTTCCATATAGTGCCACGATGGCGCCGGCCGATACAGTGCGGAACAGCCCAGTACCGTGCTAGAACCCGAATCAGACGATTTGAAAGCACTTTCAACTCCCCGCCCATCAGCGGCTTGCGCGGGTTTCCGCGACGCACCGCACCCCGCTCTTCGAGGGTCGTGTGAGATGGTGGAGTCAGGAAGGGAAACGGCAGGTTTCCCATCGAACGTATCATCAAGTTTAGTATTTTCAACAACTTACAACCGGATTCTTGGCAGGCTCGCCTGCCAGAACGGAGGAGGGTGAATGCAGAAGTCGATTGTCAAACAGGCGCAGGCCGGTGAGGCGCTGCTCGAATTGGGGAAGACTCTGGGACAGAGCCTGGCCTTTGGAACCGTCGCCGGACGTTGCTCGGCGGCGCAGGCCGCGGCTCTTCAGCAGGCACGCGGTGAGAAAGTCCACAGGCGGTTCGGGTTGACTTGGAATCGGTTCTGCCCCAAGCATCTGCGGATGAGCGGCACGCAGGCGGACGAGATCATTCGCTTGCTGGACGAGTTCGGTCCGGAATACTTCGAGAACACCGAGAGCGTGCGCATCTCGGCCGACACCTACCGGCTGGTTGCGCCGTTCATCCGGGACAAGATGCTGTGCGCGGAGGGCGAAACGCTGGAGCTGAACTCCGCAAATGTGCTCAAGGTTGCATCGACCGTGCGCGAATCGCAGCACGCGCTGCCGCCGCCCGCCGCCGATCCAGTTTCCGAAGAGCCCGCCGCGGTGCCGATCCTGTTGGAGCGTCTGACCGCCGAATCGCGCCTCCTCATGCAGGTCATCGCCGAGTTCCGCGAAGTCGCCCGCGACGCCCGCGAAACCGAGCCGTCCCATTTCTTCCGGGCCATGCTCCGCGGTTCCATCACCCGCGTGTCCAGCGAATTGGCGCGCGTGGGTCACGAGAACGGCGTGGTGTAGCCGAGCGCGCAGTCTAGAACGACGCGTGGTCCCGCTGCAGTAGATCGACGAATTCCTGGAAGGTGGTTCGCCGGTCTACGCACCGGCTCGCGGCTTCGAACGATTGAACGGCAGCCCGGTGCCCGGCCCAGACCTCGCCGATGCTGCCCGCCCGCCAGCGCTGGGTCATCACCGGACCCTCCTGGGTAACCGTCCTGTAGTTAGCCGAAACCAGGAATGTGCCGTCCGTGAAGGCCGTGTAAAACTTGACGCCCTCGCAATCCGCCTCCGCGTAGGCGCCCTTGTCCCCCGCAATCAAGAGTGGGCAGCACTCGCTCATTCTCAACCCCGGCCACCAACCGATGACGGGGCACTTGGGCAGCAGCGCGAGGATAGCAATCGCCGGGATCCCCAGCAGCAGACGAAAAACGGAGAACGTCTCCCCGTAAGAACACAGTTCGTGGAAGCCCAGTCCCGCCAGTTCCGCGATGGCCCCCTGGTACCTGTTCCGGACCCGCTGGCCGAGTTCGGACGTGGTTATCTGAACGTGGTCGATGCGCCCAAACAGCAGCCAGACGAGCCCGTGCCCACCCGTCTGCCGAGCCGGGGCCCGCTGCCCCTGAAGACCCGAATGTCCGTTTTGGACGTCCATCCCACTCAGCATAAGCCAAACCGCCGTGCTTGTGGCCGCCGGGCTGGGTTTCTTCCGGCCGCGGCGTTGCCCGGCCTTCGGCGATGTGCTCTCCCGAGCGCTACACCCAAGGGGATTTGGTCGTAGTTCCTCGCTACCTCTGCCGCATCAGCTCCTCGCGGCGGATGCGCTCGCCCTGGAACACCACCAGCGCGATCAGGCTAGTGGCCGTGATGTCTTCGAGCGGGTTGCCGTCCACCAGCAGCAGATCGGCATCCCAGCCCGCGCGAATCGCGCCGGTCTTCTTCGCGCCCAGCAAGCGCGCCGCCTGAAGCGTGGCGGCTTCCAGAGCGTCGGGCGCCGGAATCCCCGCCTCCACCCAGAGCTGCAATTCGTGGTGCAGCGACGGGCCGTGGAACACCATCGGGCTGCCCGCGCCCGTTCCCATGGCCAGCGGGACTTCGGCCTGCCAGGCGGCCACCAGGTTCTGCTTCGCCTGCTCGAAGGCGCGCAGGTACATCTCCGCTTTGGCGGCGTCCGCGCTACCGCCCTGGCCGACCAAAGCGCGCGTCCCCGCGACGATCCCGGCGGGCACCGTCTCGGCCGCCAGCGGAGCGCTCAACGCTGCCGTGTTGCCGGAGTAGTAGCGCGCGAAGGCTTCCAACTCGCCCAGGGTGGGGTCCAGATATACGCCGTCACGCGCCATCCTCGCCAGCACGGATCTAGGGATCTCGTCGCGCCACGCCCCGTGCTCCACCGACGCCGCGCCCATCTCCACCGCATCGGTCACGTCTTCCGCGCTGCCGGTGTGCACCGCCAGCGGCAGGCCCAGTTCGTGGGCGCTTTCCGAGACCGAGCGCACCAGCAGCAGGTCCAGGCGGTCGTTGCGCATGGCCTCGCCCCAGCCGGCTTCCAGGATGGCTTTGACGCAATCCACGCCGGCGGCCTTCAGGGCGGTCACCTGGCGCTGCGCTTCCTCAGGGGTTGCGGGCGAGCGCAGCAGGGGCGCTTGCGGCGAATTGCGCACCGTCTCCGGCAACAGATCCATGAACTGGGTGGCGCCGCCGCCCTCGGCCGTGAACATGGGACCGCAGGCGAAGATCCGCGCGCCCAGCCGGCCGCCGCGCGCGAGCAGCCGGCGCAACGCGAGCGAGCCCTCCAACCCATCGCCCACGCTGCGCGCCGCCGTGACGCCGCTGTATAGCAGCGCCGCGGCCGCATGGGCCATGGCCGGCCGGTTATCGTAATCGTCCCTGGAAGTGGAGACTCCCGCCGGCGCGCCCAGGTGAACGTGGACGTCGATCAGCCCCGGCAGCAGGGTCTTTCCCGCCCCGTCGATCACGGCGGCGTGCGGGCCGAGGCCGCCCGGCGCTTCGCCCTCGCCAACCCGCGCGATTGTGCCGTCCCGAACCAGCACGTAGCCGTTCTCGATCACGCCGCCATCGCCGACGAAAATGCGCACGTTGCGGATCAGGAACTCGCCGCAGCGTGCGAGGTCGCGGTAGAGAGCCTCATTTTCCGCCAGGTGATCGCGCGTGTGGGCACGGAAGCTGCCCAGCAGAAGGAACGGCGCCATCGCCGCCACCACCCACAGGCGGTTGCGCGGCCGCAGCCGCTCGCCCGGTTGCCAGCGGAACAGCCGCACCGCGGCGAACACGCCGAGCGCGGCCGTGAGCGGCAGGGCCACCGCGGCGCGCGCGGCGTCGGGTGCGCTCCAGCCGTGGAACAGAATCTCCTGGAACCCGTTCACCAGGCAGGAGGCCGGCAGGAACTGCGCCAGCGTCTGCGCCCACACCGGCTGCGTGGCCGCCGGAATGGCCACGCCGCTCAGCAACAGCATGGGCAGGTTCAGCGTCGCAATGGCGATGGCCGCCTGGCGCGCGGAGTTGGCGGCCGAGGCCACAGCCAGTTCCATGGCGCGGAGGGCGGCGAGGGCCAGCGTGGCCATCAGCCATAGCGCGCTCCAGTTCCGCGGCAACGGCATGGCGTAGCCGAAGTGAGCCACCGCGACCAGCAGCGCCACCGCGGGCATGTACAGCAGCCACCCGCTGGCCAGCCACGCCAACAGAATGGGCAGCGGCCCCACCGCCGTCAACTGCAAGCGGCGCAGCACGCCGGCCTGGCGCTCGCTCGCCGCGCGCATCCCCGCGCCCCACACGGCGTTGCCCAGAACGCCCACGGTGAGCGCCATGCCGGCGGCGTAGGCGATGCCGCGGCCGGCCTCCGCGTGGGCGAGCCTGACGAACGCGACCAGGCACGCGACGGGAAGCAGGCAGTTGAAAAGCAGCACCCAGCGGTCCCGCAAGGCGAGGCGCAGGTACGTCTTGAGCAGCGCCAGGAAGGCTCTCATCCGTGCAGACTCTTCCCGGTGAGTTCCTGAAACGCGTCGGCCAGCGAGGGCCGTTTGACGCGGATGCCGGCCAGGTCGATGCCCTGCTCGTCCAGCCAGCGCATCATTTCGACCATGGCGCGCGCGGGGCTGCTGGTGGTCACGGTGACGCGGGTGCGCGGCGCATCGACGGAGGCTTCCACGGCCCCTGCCCAGCGCGGCAGATCGAGCACGGGAAGCGGCCGCGCGCATACCATTTCAATGGAGGAATTGGCCCGAGTGCGCTGCCGGATCTCGCGCGGCGTGCCAGTGGCCACGATGCGCCCCTCGTGAACCAGGGCCAGGCGGTCGCACAATCCGGCGGCCTCCGGGACATCGCGGGTGGCCAGCAGGATGGTGCGCCGTCCCTTCCGAAAATCGCGCAGCAGGGCGTGGATTCCGCTTCGCTCCTGCCCGTCCAGGCCGGCGGTGGGCTCGTCGAGGAACAGCACCTGTGGATCGCCGATGAGCGCCAGGGCGAGCGCCAGCCGCTGTTTCTGCCCGGCGGAAAGCCGCCCGTAGCGCACACGCCGCTCGTCCCAGAGTTGCACGCGCTTCAGCAACTGCTCCGCGGGGAGAGCGCTCGGGCACAGGCTGGCGAACAGGTCCAGGGCCTCGCCGGCCTCGATCTTAGCGGGCAGGTTGGCGGCTTGCAGGCACACGCCTACGCGATCCTTGAGTTGGCCGGGGCCGGCCGCGGGGTCGCAATCCAGCACCGTGGCGCGGCCGCCGGACCGCGGGCGCAACCCCGCCAGGATCTCGACCGCGGTGGACTTGCCCGCCCCATGCGGCCCGAGCAACCCGAACGCCTCGCCCTCGTGGACCTCGAAATCTATGCCATTGAGGGCGGCCAAGTCGCCGTAATTCTTGCGCAATCCTTCGACCTGAATGGGGCGGTCCACGAAAACCAGTTTCGCACGATGGCGCGCGGGGCTGGATTGCGAGGGGTGCGGCACCGAGGTGAGCACAAAGGCGGGCGCTTGGCCATGTGGGGCAGGCTTTCAGCCTGCGGCGGACTGGCAGTCCGCCTGTAGGGCCCTTGCACGAGGCCGACCAGGCGGGTTAACAACCCGCCGCAGGCTGACAGCCTGCCCCACATAAGAACTCCGCAAAGCCCGGAAGCCTTGCGGATGGTAGCGGATGAGAATCGCCGCGGGACGCGGAGAATCTGGCAGGTAGTAGTACACAGCGCCGACGGATCCACTTCTTGTGAGAACCGGAGAATAAACCGGCGCCGAACCCACAATCTCTCGCGAGGGCGCAAGACCCCGATGAAGAGCCCGGCTGCCTTCTTCGCGGTTCTGAGCCTTCGCGTGCCAAATGGAGCGGCTGCCTACGCGGGTCGCGGGGCCGCCAATGGCGGACGCTGTGATACTATGAAACCCACATATTGTTGGTGTTGATCGCGTTATCGGAGGACACACAATGGAACAGCGCATCATCATCCGCCACTTAGGGGCCAATGCACGAATCGAGGAGTTCCCGGTCGATGCCCTGGTCGAGGCGATCTTCGGACGGGAAGCGGGTTGCACCGTGCTTTTCGATCCGGGCCGGGACGAGATGGTCAGCCGGCGCCACGCCAAGCTCACCGTCACCAACCGCAATCCGCTCACCCTGGCCCTCACCGACCTGACCAGCCGCAACGGAACTTTCGTGAATCACCAGCGCATCCAGGGCGAGGTCCGGCTGTCGCCCGGAGACCGCGTCCAGTTAGGCGCGGGCGGCCCGGAGTTCGAAGTGGATGTGTACCCGCGGCTCGGTGTGGTGGAAGTGGTCCCGGCGCCCGACGTGCCTACAATGCAGCAGGCGCAGGCGACCGTGGTGGTGCCCGTGATGCGCGGCCCCATGCAGGCGCCGCCGCCGGCAATCAACGTTCCTCCTCCTCCGCCACCTCCGCCTCCGCCCGGCCATCTGCATGCGCCGCCGGGCGGCATTCCGGTCCTGCCGCCGCCTCCCGCGCGCGCCGCGTCGCCGAACAAGCCAGCGCTCTTTGGCGGCCTGGCGTTGCTGGTGCTTGGCCTGCTTCTGTTGGCCGGCTGGGTGGTGTTCGGCCGCGGCGGCGGCGTACTGGCCGCCAAGGTGTACTGGCAGCCCACGGTGATGACCGTGGCCTATAAGACCTACGGCAATCCCGAGGCCGCCAGGGGCAAGTACTGGTTCGCCAAGTCGGTGCTCGAGAACACCGGCAAGGGCTCCTTGAAGAACGTCAAGATCTCCTACCAGATCCCCGACTATATCCCGTGGACCACGCCCGACGAAGTGGCCGAGATTCTGCCCGGGGAGACCGTGGTGTTCGTCTATTACCCCAAGTTCCCCGCGAAGGTCACTAACATCCGCACGCGGACTCCGGCCACGCTGGAGGTGAAGATCGACTACGACGGCGCACCCGAACCGCGCCTGGAGAAGCGCGATTTCGAGTTTCGCGGATTGAGCGAGTTCTCTTATACCAACCTTCCCGCCGACCAGGTCCTCACTTACTACGACGTCTTCGATAACGACCCGTTGCTGGTATCCTTCGTCACCGACGAAGACCAGGTGGTGAAGACCTTCTACGCCAAGGTGAGCGAGGCCTCGGGCGGCATCAGCACCATGGGCCAAGGCAAGGACATGATCGCCATGGCCAGGAGCGTTTACGATTACATGGTTTCGCTGGGGATGACTTACTCGGGCGCCAAGGGGGTGCCGGACAACGTCAGGGACGTGAGCAGCCTGGTGCAGAGCATCCGCATGCCGCGCGACGTGATCTACGGGAACACGGGACTGTGCATCGAGCTGGCGCTGCTATGGTGCTCGATCGCGCAGACGGCCGGCGCCAAGCCCCACCTGGTGCTGATTCCGGGGCATGCCTTCGTGATTATCGAAGCGGGCGACGGGACCATGCTGCCGGTGGAGTGCACCGGAATCGGCGGCGGCGCGGGCGGCAACCTGGGCGCCGCCATGAGCTTCGAACAGGCGGTGAAATCCTCGGCAAAGACCCTGCAGGAGGTCCGGGAAAGGGGCCTACCGCTGGAGATCCTGGACATTCAGTCGCTGCAGGCGCGCGGCATTCGCCCGCCGGAACTGGAAGCCAAGGATCCGGTCGAACTATCGAGGCTGCTCGACGACCGCCGCCATGGCGCACGGCGTACGGAGGTGGTCTACCGGCAGACCGCGGACAACCGCCAGCCTGCGCCGGCGCCAGCCCCGCCGCGGGTGGACAGGGGAATCGCCATGCGCGTATGGGAGGACCCCAGCGGCGCCGTCTCCGTTCCCTACCCCTCGGATTGGGTGGTGAACAACCAGGCCATCGTCAGAATCCGCCCCTATCTGCCGGGCTATGCCTTCGCCGCCAACGACCTGTCCAGCCACTGCAGCGTGGAGGTGGCCTTCTTTACGGCGCCCGATTTGCGGTCGGTGCTCAACCAGTACAGCGCCGCGCTGCGGCGGTTTGGCGCCACCGCCAACCTGGGGTCGCCCAACCCGACGACCCTGGGAGGCCGGTCCGCCATGGCTTTCCCCTTTTCGGTCTCCGGAGCCGGAGGCACTTACTCCGGCACGCTGATCGTGGCGCCGGTGAGGCGCGGCTACGCCATGATCGGGGCATCGGCGGCCCAACCTGGCGCGGCCGCCTGGCAGCCGATCATGATCCGGATTCTCAGCGGCATCCGCTTCGGTGCGTGAGGTCTCTTGGGAGGCGATATGAAAACCTTCGGTCATCTTCTTATATTCGTTACGTTGCTTTCGCTCGCGCCCCTCGCGTTCGCCCAGGACACCTTGGATACTTTTAACGTCTCCAACGTGATGAAGATCTCGCCGCTGGGGGACGGGGAAATGACCCTGACATTCACGGCCAGCGCCAAGCAGTTCGCCAACTGGCAGAGCAAATACGGGCAGGACGAGGGACTGCTGAAGCGTGACATGAACAACAACTACACCGGCCAGTTCGAGACCACCAACTGGGCCGTGAAGACCGACGCCATGAACCGCACCATCACGGTGTCGGTGAAGACCCTGGGAGCGGTGATTCCCAGGGGCGGCGGCGTGTTCGAGTTCCGGGTACCCAAGCAATGGCGCGGCGGCGAGCGCAACGGCACGACTTACTCGTATAACTTCGTCGAGCCGATGGGCGGCGGAGGGGTGGCGCAGACGAATGCCAAGGTGGTGCTGCCCGAAACGGCCTCGCACTTTGTCGAAGACAAGTCGGAAACCGGCGATCCGGTGATTCAGTACCGCGTGCCGGTAGGCGGGCTAGGCGCGATGATGCTGTGGGCGGGGCTGGCGTTCGTGGTGCTGGGCGCCGCGGCGGTGGTGCTGGCGCTGACGGTGCTCAAGAGCGCGCCGGCGCCGCATCCGGGACTGGCGCGGGTGTAGGGTGGGTCCATCGACAGCGCCAAGATACCAGACAAGGCTTGGAGTAAGGAGCGGCGCGGTCCGGGGTCTCATCCCAAGAACGTTCTCGAACGGGAGCGGCGCCAGATAGATTTCACCGTGCCGCGTCGGTAAGCTGCCCGTCTGCGAGGGTGTAGATGTCTTGATGCGAGTCGCCCAATTCGTCCGCCAACTCCCGGGCAAGGCCGCTGGCCCAGACTGAGCCCGCCTCATCCTCCTCGGATAACGGCACGACCAACCGAACAGGCCCGGCGGGCGGTCCTCGGGCACGCTGGCTCGCTGTCGATGTTGTTCGTCGATATCGCCGATGATCTCGATCGCTTTCACCTGCTCGACCGTTCACGCCGGGCCGGTAACCAACCCCATGACCGCAGGATGACGTTCCTTTGCCTCGGGCCGCTCACTAACGTTCGCGGTTCCGTGTGCTCTGTCCCTGAACCGCGAACGTTAGTGAGCGGCCCGAGGTTTACGCGCCAGGCGCCCGCGCGGCTACATCCCCAGCTTGGCGTTCAGGGCCCGCAGTTCCTTCTTGAACAGCGGGTTTCCGGGGTACTGCGCCGATAACTCCACAAGCAGTTTCCGCGCTTCGGCCGGGCGCTTCTCCCGCAGGTGAATGATGCCCATCAGGATCTGCGCGAAGGCCTTCAGGTAGTGGCCTTGCCGCGATACCAGGTCCAGGCTGCGCATGCCCTTCGCCCTGTCGCCCTCCACGTTGTCGAAGTGCACGAACCAGCGGACGAAGAACGGGAGGCTGCCCACCAGGTACTCGGATAGCCCCGCGGTCGCGTATGCGTCGAAGAACTTGGGATCGAGCCGCAGCAAACGCTGGGCGTATTCGTTGGCGCGCTCGGCGGGAGTCAGGCTGCGGAACTGGTGCTTCTCGACGAAGGCCATATAGTCCATCGTCACGCCCTGGGCGATGATCATGGCTAGCAGCGCCTGGCGGTCGTTGGGATCGCGCTTCAGCGTGGCGTTGGCGCGGGACTGGGTATCGTCCAGCGCCTTCATCAATTGCGCCCGCACCTGCGGATCGGCCGCCAGGGGCGGTGCCTTCCTGGCGATCCGCTTGTCGTCTATCAGGAACTCGCTCTCCAGTATCCCCAGCCGGTCCAACTCGTAGAAAACGTAGGTGGCGGCCCGCACCGAATACGGCATGGCGTCGTCGGGATGGAGCGCGGTATAGCGGTCCAACTCCTGGTGCGTCGCGGGGAAGTCGAAATTGTAGAGGTCCTGAAACGCCTCGTCCAGCGTAGGCGGCGGTTCGGGACCCGCGGCAAAAACCGGCGCGCACAACGCCATTGCCAAACCCAGAATAGACTTCATGCCTGCCGCCGCCTCTCCGCAACAATTGTAATCTGTACGTCGAGCGCGTGTCGAACAACCTGCTGCACCACGGTTTCCTGGAACGGTTTCCACCACGGCGGCGGGGTGGAGCGTCCCATGAAAATCTGCGTGATGCGCTCCTGGTGGGCGAACTCCACAATGGTCTCGGGGATGCGCTCGCCCTCCACGACGCGCGCGTCGATGCGCAGGTTGCGCGCGAAGCTCATATGCCGTTCGACGTCCTGCAGGCCCGCGCCGTTGCGGGCCACGTGAATCGCCAGGCAATCGGCTTGCAGGTAATCGGCCACCCGCTTGCCGCGGCGGATCAGCATGGCCGACGACGGGCTTCCGGTGAGGCAAATCAGAATGCGCTCCCTGGGGCCGGAGGGCGCCGCCACGGACGGTGAACTGGCCGGAGCGGCGGCCGCTGGCGCGGTACCCGAGGGCTCCGCGGCGGCGGGCGCGGCCGCCAACTTCTCTTCCACCTCGTGGGCGGTGTGGCGCATGGCCATTTCGCGCAGCGCGGTGAGGTTGGTTTCGACGAAGAAATTCTCCATCGCGCGCCGGGCCTTTTCGGTGCCGTACACCACGCCGCGCTCCAGGCGGTTGCGCAGCGCGCCGGGCGTCAGGTCGACGAACACCACCTCGTCGGCCTCGTCCACCACCCAGTCCGGCACGGTCTCGCGCACGCGCACGCCGGTGACGTGCCACACCTGGTCGTTGAGGCTTTCCAGGTGCTGCACGTTCATGGTGGTGATGACGTCGATGCCGGCGGCGAGCAGCGTCTGCACGTCCTCCCAGCGCTTCACCCGATCGCAGCCGGGGACGTTGGTGTGGGCGAACTCGTCCACCAGCGCCACGGCGGGCTTGCGCCGCAGAATGGCTTCGGTGTCCATCTCCTCGAACTGCGATCCGGCGTAGGCCAGCGACCGCCGCGGGACGGCCTCCAGACCCTCGGTCTTGGCGATGGTGTCCTGGCGGCCGTGCGGCTCGAAGTATCCGATAACGATGTCCACGCCCTGCTGGCGCAGCGACTGGGCATCCTCCAGCGCGCGATAGGTTTTGCCGACGCCGGCGGCATAGCCCAGGTAGATTTTCAGGCGGCCGCGCCGTGGCTCGCTCATCGGGCCTCCGGATGCGGAAAGAGTCGGACGTCGAAATCCTCCGCCGCGTCGATCAGGCGCTCGGTGACGCTGCGCGCAAAGCGGAGGGCCCGCCCGCGATTGGAGTGGCCCAGGAACAATTGGGTGATGCGCTGTTCGCGCGCGAAATCCTGGATGGCGTCCACGAAATCGTCCCCTTGCAGGCAGTGAATCTCGGCTTCCATTTCGCGCGCCATGGCCAGGTGTTCGTCCAGCCTACGCCGGTCTTCGGCGGTCAGGTTGTCCTGCTGGACGTAGGCCACCAGCAGCGCGCCGTGGAAGCGGAGCTTGTTGCGGAGGCCGCTGCGCAGCATGTCCTTGGCGTTGCTGCGCGGGGTGAGGCACACCAGGATGCGCTCCTGCGCGCCCCAGCGGGCGGCGATGCCGTGCGATTCCAGGTACTCCTGCAACTGGCGGTCCACCACGTCGGCGGCCAGCAACAGGGCGAGTTCGCGGAGTTCCGCCAGGCGGCGCGAATCGGGCGCCACGCCATCGGTGCGGTCGATGAGCGCGTCGGGCGGGGCGTCCACCACTTCGATCTCGTCGGCTTCCAGCAGGAAGGCCTGCGGGACGCTGGTGGCGGGGCGGCGCCCGGCGATGCGCTCGACGTCGTCCTGCTTCTCGCGAATGTGCTGCAGGTTGACGGCGGTGAGCACGCTGATGCCGCGCTCCAGCAGTTCCTCGACATCCTGCCAGCGCTCGGGGTTGCGGCTGCCGGGCGGGTTGAAATAGGCCAGCCCGTCGATTACGCAGACGCCCGGATTGCGGCGGAACAGGGCAGCCAAGTCGATCACCTGGTACTCGGCGCCGCCGTGCTTCTCGGGAACGGTTGGGATGGTCTCCAGGCAGGAGAGGATCTCCTGCACGTCGGGCGTGACGGCGCCCTGCACGGCGCCTACGACCACGTCCTGGCCGCGCTGTTTCCGGCGGCGGCCTTCGTCGAACATGCGGTAGGATTTGCCCACCCGCGAGGCGTACCCCAGGAACACTTTGAGCCGCCCGCGGCGCTCCCGGCGCTCATCCGCCTGGACGCGGCGCAGCAACTCCTCGGGGCTGGGGCGGCGATCGGCAATATCTGGCACATACTCAGGATAAACCAGAGCGAAAAATGGCGTCTGACACCTTTTTCCGGGTGTATAATCCAACCAGGAGCGGGGATTATGATTCACCTGGACGTTCCCGTGGTGCTCATTCTGATGGGCATTGCCGGCGGAATCGCGTGGGCGATCTACAACTGGACCCACCCTCACCGCGAACGCCATTAGCCCGGTTTGGCCGTCCCCAGCGAGCTTTCAAGCGCGATGCGGACCAACTGGCTGCGCGTGCGCACGCGGGTCTTCTGAAACAGTTGCTGCAAAGTGGCCTTGATAGCGGTTTCCGAAACGCCCAGGTGGGAAGCGATTTCCTTGTTGGTCAAGCCCTCGTAGAGCCCCTGCAGAACCTGCTGCTCGCGCTCGGTCAGCAGCTTGCCCAGCCGCCCTTCTTCCTGCTGCGGGACCCCTTCGGCCAGCAGGCGGATCACCTTCTGGTCCACCCACATTTCGCCGGCGGCCACCAGGCGGATGGCCTGGGCCAGGCTGCCGGGCGAGCTGTGCTTTAGAAAAATCCCGGACGCTCCCAGCTTCAGTGCCACCGCCGATTCCGAAGCCGACATGCCGGCGGTCACCATCAGCACCTTACCCTCATACCCGGCGCGGCGCGCGCCCGAGATGAACTGGCTGCCGTGATCGTCGCCGAGATCGTAATCGAGCAGCACCACATCCACCGGGGTCCGCTGCAACAGGTCGAGCGCTTCGGCCACGGTTCCGCAATCGCCCGCCATGCGGAAATCCGCTTCCGATGCGAGCAGCCGGCTGAGGCTCTCGCGGAAGAGGACGTGGTCGTCAAGCAGTAACAGTCTTATCGGCGTCATGTTTGCCCGCTGTCTCGAAGCCGCTTTCGCCCTCGCCGGCCAACTCCAACTCGATGACGAAGGAGCAGCCGGGCATGGCCGGGTCGTGCCGCAAGTCCCCGTGGAAGGAACGCAGGAAGGCTCGCGATAGGTAGAGGCCCAGGCCGGTGGATTGGGCGCCCTTCTGAAAGGGCTGGAAGAGCATTTCGGGCGACTGGATGCCGGGGCCCGAATCCGTGACGCGGATGGTGGCCTCGTTCCCTGTGGCGCGCGCCGAAATCTCGATCCGCTTAGTGGCCTCCTCCGCCAGCGCCCGCTCGCTGTTTTTGGTGAGGTTCAGCAGCACCTGAAGGAGGCTGTGCGGGTCGGCCCACACTGGCGGCAGATCGGGCGGGATGTCCCAGCGCACGTCGATCGAGGCCTCCTGGCAGTACGGCTCCAGCACGATGCGCAGATCGTTGAGGGTGTCGGCGAGATCGATGCCGCCCACCTGCGGGTTCCGGGCGCTCTGTTTCAGCTCCATCGAGGCGATGCGGTTGAGGGTTTCGACGAGCGCGCCCAGGGCTTCGAAATCGCGGTTGTCGCGCAGGGTTCCGTTGCGCACCAGGTTTTCGTAGATGACGCCGATGGCGCCGCACACATTGCGCACCTCGTGCGACACCGCGCCCACCAGAATGCGCGAGCCGGTCATGAGTTGCTCGAGGCTGGTCTCCTCGCGGTCGCGCAGCTCTTCGGCGGCGTCCACCACCAGCGCCGCCAGGCGCGGCCCGGCGGCCGTGTTGTAAGTGGAGAAGAACACGTTAGCCAACAACGCCTCGCCGTTTTCGCGCTCGCCGCGGCACTGCATTTCGGTGCGGAAATTCTGCGCCGTCCGGTCGAGGAATGGCACGCGGCCCAGCGCCGGAATGTAGCGGCGGATACTGCGCCCGGCGAGTTGGCCGGCGGGCAGGCGCAGCAGCCGGTGGGCGGCCGGGTTGGCGCGGCCGATCAGGCAGTCCCCGGTCATGGTGAGGATGGCCACGGGGCTGCTCTCGATCAGGAATTCCAGTTGCTCCTCGGCAGCGCGGCGGGCATCCACCTCACCCTCCAAGCGCCGGCGGTTTAGCTCTTCGCGGTGGCGGCTACGGGTGGCTTCGAAGGCGAACAGACCGGTCCCGGCCAGCGAGGTGAACACCAGCACGTCCTGAGGGAGCGAGACGCCCAGGGTGAACGGAAGCGGCGAGAAGAGATCCGCCAGCGCCATGCAAAGAAGCGCGGTGGCGATGACCTGCCACGGCCGCGCAACGGTGCCCACCAGAAGAATGGGAAACAGGTAGAGGAAGCCGAACGCGATGGGAGGGTCCACCCGCCAGTCGATCAGCGCGATAATAACGATGAGAATCCCCGCCAGGAGAATTCGAGGGCTCCCCTGGAGATTGCGGTAGTCCATGCCCGCGTCCTTGTTAAAGGATAGAGAAAATCCGCGATTTCTCCAAGTCCCGTGCCTGGAAGATAGGCGCCGCGCGCCTGAAAGATAGGTGGCGGCGGCGAAGTGGCTACGTCGAAAATCAAAGGAGGTGTATGCAGAAAAGTGAACACGGGCAGGGGCGAGGACTGCGGCTCCGGTGCTTGGCGGCGGTTGCGGTGGCCTTGGCGGCGATCCTGGCCGGCTGCGGCGCACGCGGCGAGACGTCCGATCCCAAGGCGGAAGCTCCGCCGCCCGCGCAGGTGGAGCAGGCCGCCGAAGCCGGCATCGTAAAAGTGGACCGGCCAGAGCAGTTCCCCCTGGTGGCCGCCACGGCGCGCGACGCGGCGCCCGAGTTGAACGTAACCGGCGCTGTGGCTGCCGACGTTGCCCGCACCGTGCCGGTGATTTCGCTGGCCTCCGGGCGCGCGGTCGAGATCCACGCACGCCTGGGCGACGAGGTTACCAAGGGGCAGTTGCTGCTGCGCGTGCAGAGTTCCGACATTTCGTCGGCCTTCGCCGATTACCGTCACGCCATGGCAGACCTCACCCTGGCCAAGGCGCAGTTCGACCGCGCGAAGCTGCTCTACGACCACGGAGCCATCGCGCAGAAGGATCTGGAAATCGCCGTGGATGCCGAGGCCAAAGCCCGCGTCGACGTGGAGACGGCCGAGCAGCGGATCGCCGTGCTGGGCGCCGACATCCAGCATCCCACGGCCCTGGTGGACATATTCGCGCCGGTTTCGGGCGTCATCGTGGAGCAGAACGTCACTGCCGCGGCCGGCGTCAAAACGCTGGATAACTCGCCCAACCTGTTTACCATCGCGGATCTTTCCGAAGTCTGGATCCTGTGCGACGTATATGAGAACGACCTGGCCAGCGTGCACATGGGCGAGTACGCCGATATCCGTCTGAACGCCTACCCCGAGCGCACGTTCCGCGGACAGGTCGACAATATCGGCCCCATTCTCGATCCCAACCTGCGCACCGCCAAAGTGCGGCTGCAGGTGCACAATCCGGGGCTGATGCGCCTGGGCATGTTCGTCACGGCGACCTTCCACGGCGCGCAGAGCCAGAAGCGCGCGCTGGTTCCGGCATCCGCCATCCTGCACCTGCACGACCGCGACTGGGTCTACGTGCCGGCGGGCGGCAACGCGTTCCGCCGGGTGGAAGTTAGCAGTGGTAAGACGATCCCGCCCAACTTACAGGAAGTGCTCGCGGGCGTGGCACCGGGCGACCGCGTGGTATCGAACGCGCTGGTGCTCGAGAACACGTCGGAACAATAGCCGATGCTCCATCGCCTGGTCGATTACGCGCTCAACAACCGCTTCCTGGTCACGGCGGCGGCCTTGCTGCTGCTGGTCTGGGGAGCCATTTCGTTTCACAGTTTGCCGGTGGAAGCCTACCCGGACGTGGCCAATAACTACGTCCAGGTGATCACGCAGTGGCCGGGGCGCGCCGCCGAGGAAGTCGAGCAGCAGGTTACCATCCCGCTCGAAATTGTCATGAACGGCATCCCGCACCTGGAGCACCTGCGCTCCACGTCGCTGTTTGGCCTCTCCAGCCTGATGCTGATTTTCGACGACGAATCGGCCAACGACTGGAACCGGCAGAAGGTACTGGAGCGGTTGTCGCAGGTGACCTTGCCCAACGGCTTGCAACCGCAGATAGGTTCGGATTACAGCCCGGTCGGCCAGATTTACTGGTACACGCTCAAGAGCACTAACCCGAGTTACGACCTGATGGAGCTGAAGTCGCTGGAAGACTGGACGCTCGAAAAGCAGTTCAAGTCCATCCCGGATGTGGTGGACGTGACGAGTTTCGGCGGCATCACGCGCGAGTACCAGGTGCGCATCGATCCCGATAAGTTGGTCTCCTACGGCCTGAACATCGGCCAGGTGGAGCAGCAACTGGCCAATAACAACGTGAACGCCGGCGGCAGTTTTGTGGAGGCCGGGCTGCAGCAGATTAACGTGCGCGCGGTGGGTCTGGCGCGGAACGTGCACGACATCGAAAAGACCGTCATCAAGACGGCCAACGGAACGGCCATTCGCGTGGGTAACATCGGCACGGTGACGCAAGGGCCGCGGATTCGCCTGGGGCAAATCGGCAAGGCGATTCACCGCGATAACGGCAAGATCGTGGACGATGGCGACGTGGTGGAAGGCATCGTGCTGCTGCGCAAGGGCGCGGATTCCGACGCCGTGCTGGACGCCATCCACGAAAAGGTTCACGAATTGAACCACGGAATCCTGCCGCCGGGCGTCACCGTGGAGCCGTTCCTGGACCGCAGCGTGCTGCTGCGCCTGACCACGCACACGGTGCTGCACAACCTGACGGAAGGCATTCTCCTGGTGGCGCTGATCCTGTTTCTGTTCCTGGGAAACGCGCGCGGGGCGCTGATCGTGGCCATCACCATTCCGTTTTCGCTGCTGTTCGCGGCGATTTGTCTGAAGCTCAATGGCATCCCAGCCAACTTGCTCTCGCTGGGCGCGCTGGATTTCGGCATGGTGGTGGAAGGCGCGGTAGTGATGGTGGAGAACATCGTGCGCTATCTGGGGCACCGGCACGAATCCGAATCGGCGCTCGGGCCGATACGCGGCGCGGCGCACGAGGTGCAGCGGCCGGTGTTCTATTCGATCGGCATTATCATTACGGCCTATCTGCCCATCTTCACCTTGCAGCGCGTCGAGGGGCGGCTGTTCAAACCGATGGCGTGGACCGTGACCTTCGCGCTGCTGGGCTCGCTGCTGTTCTCCATGCTGATCGCACCGGTGCTGGCGAGTTTCCTGTTCGGCCGCAACGTGCGCGAGTGGCGCAACCCCGCGATGGAGCTGATCACGCGGGCGTACCGCTGCTCGCTTACCCAGGCCGTCCGGCTGCGCTGGGCCACGCTGGCGGTTTGCGCCGCGGCGCTGGGAGGTTCGCTTTACCTGATCGAGAGCGGCGTGATCGGCTCCGAGTTTCTGCCGCACCTGGACGAAGGCGCCATTTGGGCGCGCGCCACGCTGGCGCCGAGCATGGGCCCCACCGAAGGGACGCGCGTGATGAACCAGGCGCGCGTGGTTTTCGCCTCGTTCCCCGAGGTCACGCAGGTGGTGAGCCAGGTGGGCCGCCCCGACGACGGCACCGACACAACCGGGTTCTTCAACACGGAGTACTTTGTCGATCTGAAGCCCAAGCACGATTGGCGCCCAGTGTTCCACGAAAACAAAGAGGCCCTGGTGGCCGCCATGGACCGCGAAGTGGAGAAGATTCCCGGCGCGCTGTGGAACTTCTCGCAGCCCATAGCCGATAACATGGAGGAAGCCGTAAGCGGCGTCAAGGGCGAACTCGCCATCAAGATCTACGGCGACGACCTGAGGACTCTGGAAAGCAAGGGCGATGAGATCGTAAACGTGTTGCGCACCGTCGCCGGCATCGCCGACCTGGGCCTGTTCCGCGTCATCGGCCAGCCCAACCTGGAGTTCCACATTGACCGCGACCGCGCCGCGCGCTACGGCATCAACGTGGCCGACGTGCAGGACGCCATCGAAACCGCCGTGGGTGGCAAGGCCGTCAGCCAGGTACTGCAAGGCGAGCAGCGCTACGACCTGGTGGTGCGCTACCAGGCGCCCTACCGCGATACCAAAGAGGCCATCGAGAACATCCGAATGCTGGCGCCTACGGGCGAGCGTGTCTCGCTGGCGCAACTGTGCGGCGTGGAAACGCTGGACGGCGCGTCGGAGATATACCGCGAGGGTAACTCGCGCTATGTGGCCATCAAGTACAGCGTGCCCGTCCGCGACCTCGGCAGCACGGTGGAAGAGGCTATGCACAAGGTGGAGACGCAGGTGAAGTTACCCGCGGGTTACCACATCGACTGGGCCGGCGAGTACGAAAGCCAGAAGCGCTCCTCGCGGCGGTTGATGATCGTGCTGCCCATCACTATCTTAGTGATCTGCATGATCCTCTACACCATGTTCAAGTCGTATAAGTGGGTGATTCTGATACTGGCGAACGTGGCCATGGCGCCTATCGGCGGCCTGCTGGCCCTGCTGCTGACGCATACGCACATGAGCGTATCGTCGGGAGTGGGCTTCCTGGCGCTCTTCGGCGTGGCCGTGCAGACGGGCGTGATCATGCTGGAGTACATCAACCAGCTCCGGGCCAGGGGCGAACCGATTTTGAGTGCCGCGATCGACGGCTCGGTGCAGCGGCTTCGGCCGATTATGATGACTATGTTAGTGGCGAGCCTGGGGCTGCTGCCCGCGGCGCTGTCGCGCGGGATTGGTTCCGATTCGCAGCGGCCATTTGCGATTGTGATCGTGGGCGGATTGGTGGCAGCGCTGATCCTGGGAGTGTTCTTGCTGCCGACGTTGTATGTGTGGGTGGCGCGGGATCGGGATCAATTGCCGGTGGTGGAGGAAACGGCGGGGTAGGAGTGAAGCGGTTGTCGCATGACCTTTGGGGCCCTTGTTCGTCACGTCTCTTCTGGAATGGCACGACTACGCAGTCGCTCATCCTTTCCACTCACCGTCCAATACCAGGGAACGGGCGCTTGACCCGCTCGTTCTCTAGGAGCCCAAGCCTGGCGTGTGAATCCCGTGCGTTCACCGAGTCAATACACCTGACAATTGCCGGCCACTTCCCTTCGACAAAGTCAATTTGATCGGCCAACGGAAGAACGCCCTCGCCGGAGCCAAGAACCAGGTCCCGAAGAATAGCGGCATCGTACCACTCGTCGGGCGCTCCAGAAAGATCCGCAACCAACACGTCCCAGATGCCCCGATCAGAGGCTATGCGGACCCCTATGGCCGCGCTGCCGTACTGCAGCAGCCTGTCGCCAAAGAATTCCGAAGCCTCCCTGCGCTGGCAGGCCAGTCCGGCTTGGTCGAGGAAGGCTTCAAATTCCGTAATCTCTTTAGGCCACGCAGTATCCATGTACCACCCCCTAGTTCCAATCGATGGCATTGCGGGACACCTGAATTGCGCTCCCGATCTTCGTTCGCCGGTCCTCGCTGTCGTACGAGATGTATACCACACCATCGAGACCCGACGGCACTTCCACATTCTGTCACACTATTCTCGAAGACCGCGATCTGACGAGCGCGAGGCTTCAGCTCAAGTTCATTGTTCGACCCTCCCGGCTCACGGGCCGTCATCAACCTAGCCACAAGTCCGGCGCCTTGAGCCTCCTCGCGAGTCTTGGTAGCAAGCGGTCGCCGGATGTTTGGCCGTTCGCGGAGGACCACCGACCGGGTTGCCACTGCGGCAATGCCGCAGTACAATTCAAGTATGCGGCGCCTCTTCCTGCTCCCGCGATATCAACGCGACGTGGCAAAGCTGATGGAATCGGCGGAGCAGGACCAGATGGAAAGCTACATCGCCAGCGACCCTGAGCGCCACCCGGTTATTCCGGGCGGCGGTGGTATGCGGAAAGCCCGATGGGCGCTGGCGGGACGCGGCAAACGGGCTGGCGTGCGAGTGATTTACTACTTCGCCGCCCCAATCGGGGTGTACTTCGTCGCCGTATATGCCAAGAACGAAAAGGAGAATCTCAGTGACGCCGAAAAGAAAGCCCTTGCGAAAACCATCCGGCCGTTCAAGCAGCAAGAGGACTAGGCTTGGCCGCGTGCTGGTTGAATCGGCCAAACTGATCGCCCGGCACATGAAGGGAGAAATCGAGCTTCCGATGAAGGTCGTCCGCGTGGTGCCAGACGTGGACGTTCGTGCCATCCGCATCGGGCAGCACCTGACGCGCGAACAGTTCGCGGCGCGCTACGGGTTGCAGGTGCGCGCAGTTCAGGAGTGGGAACAGGGGAGACGCAAACCGGAACCGGCGGTACGCGCATACATGCTCGTGATCAAGAACCAGCCCGCGGCGGTGCGGAAGGCGTTGACTGCTGCGTAGCGGGCGCTCGAAACATGGCACACGAATTCGATGGCAAGAAATACGCGCAAGCTTCCGCCCACCAGAAGGAATGGGGGACGAGGCTGATCGCGGAACTCGATCTGCAAGGAGCCGAACGGGTTCTCGACCTTGGCTGCGGAGATGGGGCGCTGACGGCACAGATCGCGGATCTAGTTCCCCGTGGCGAGGTGGTAGGCATCGACGCGTCGCGCGGCATGATCGAGGCGGCCCAGCCCAAGAGCCGCGGGAACATGCGGTTCGTGCTCATGGACATCAACGAACTGGATTTCAGCGGGCAGTTCGACGTGGTCTTCTCCAATGCCACCCTGCACTGGGTCAAGGACCACCGGCGTCTGCTCCACAATGTGGGCCGCGCTCTCGCCGAGGGTGGGAGGCTCCGCTTCAACTTCGCGGGCGACGGCAACTGCTCGAACTTCTTCTCCGTGGTTCTGGAAGCCATTGCGGCGGAGGAATTCGCGGGGCATTTCGCCGGGTTCGACTGGCCCTGGTACATGCCCTCGGTGGAGGAGTACGCTGCCTTGGTGGATGCGAGCGGCCTGGCCGATGGTAGTGTCCGTGGAGAAAACGCTGACCGACACTTCGCGGATGCGGAGGCGATGATCCGCTGGATCGACCAGCCCAGCCTGGTGCCGTTTCTGGCGCACGTGCCGGATGGGGCACGGCCGCGCTTTCGGGAATATGTCATCAAGAGGATGATCGCGGAGACGCGGCAGGCCGACGGCAGGTGCTTCGAGACGTTCCGCCGCATCGACGTATCCGCGCGCAAGTGAGCGTGGCGTCAGCCGGTGACCGCGTCGCGGAAGGCCGCAAACAGCTTGGCGTCCGGGCCGTCGGTGCGTTCCTCGGGGTGCCATTGCACCGCCAGTACGAATCGCTTCCCAGGTAGCTCCAGCGCCTCTACCACGTTGTCCGGCGAAGACCTGGCGGCCACTGCAAGCCCATTCGCGATGCGGCCGGCGCATTGGTGGTGACGCGAGTTCACGACGTACTCGTCCACGCCCAGGATGGACCGCAGACGGCTGCCGGGGGCGATTTCGATGGCGTGGATCTTCGGCGAGTCGGGACACCGGTGCCCCTCGATGTGCTGGATCAGGGTACCGCCCAGGGCGGCATTCGTCAGTTGCAGCCCGCGGCAGATCGCGAAGACCGGGATGTCGCGCTCCAGCGCCTCGCTCACCAGGGCGACCTCGCGGCGGTCCCGCTCGCGGTCCGGTTCCCGTGTCTCGGGCTGCGGCACGGCACCGTAGAGTTCGGGGTCGATATCGCGGCCTCCGGCGAGCAGCAGACCATGCAGGCCGGCAAGCGATGCGGGGTTCTCGACGGGATCGAGATTCACGGCTTGAAGCGCCTTGCGGTAGGGCTCGCGCTTGTGATCGGGCGTGTCGATTCCGAAGGAAAGCGCGACTACCGGCATGAGTAAAACCGCCGGGTGAGTTCGCGGTTCGCGTCCAAGACCATGGTGACGGCCTCTTCCAGATTCTGACGCGCCTCATCCAAAGTCTTGCCCTGGGTGTTGGCGCCGGGAAGCTCCCCGACGAACGCGATGCAGCCCTCGGGCACTTTCATGTAGACTGCCGTCAATTCCATCCGGGGCATACGCAGCAATGATAGCAAGAACGCGCCGCAGGGCTGTTGACGGCGTGCCGGGAGGCCGTGCCGGGGGCGCGAGGCCGTTGCGGGCAGGATGCCGTCCATCGGCGGACTGTCAGTGCGGCTGGGCGGCTCCGGCGCGGGCGTCAACAGGCGGGTTGACAACCCGCCGCGGGCTGACAGCCTGCCCCACACTGCGTCGGTTATCGCTTCGCCCGCCGGCGCGGAGGTGGAGGCACCAGCCGGGAGCCTGGGCGGCCGCAATCGCACGGGCACTGCTCCACACGCAGGCGCGCTCCGGCGGGCACGCTCCCGCTTAAATGCACGCCAGACTGCGCTTCGCATTCGTAGCCCAGCAGATCGCCGCGCTCGTCCACCAGAACGGCCAGTACGGGGACGCCGAAGCGGTCCCACAATTCATCGCGCTGGCGGGGGCTTAGAAATGGGTTCTTCTGATGCCGCTCGACGAACACCGCGCGGCGCGGCTGGGCGCCGGCGGCGGCGGCATGCACCAGATCGTCGAACGATCCATAGAGGGCGGGGCAACTACCCGTGGCGCCCGCGGCTGGTGTGGAGGCCAGCCCCGGATACAGCGGATGGCGTATCCGGGGCCGGAACCATAGGCTCATGCTTTGCAGAAGTAGTGCCCGGCGCAGGCCGGGTCTCTCAGATATTTACGGCGCGGTTTCGCCCTCGGGCTTGCTCCAGTGGGTGATGCCGGCGGCGAGGGCGAGTTGCGTCAGCCCGGCGACATTGTTGACGCCCAACTTCTTCATCATGGTCTTGCGGTAGCTTCGCACGGTTTGCAGGCCCAGGTCGAGCAGCGTGGCGATGTCCTTGCTCGTCTTGCCCTCGGCCACCAGGCGCAGTACCTGCAGTTCGCGCGGGGAGAGTAACTCGAGCGAACTCTTGTCGCGGCTTTCCAGATCGCCGCGCTGAATGCGCGTCAACAATCGGTCGCTTACCTGCGAACTCAAATACGACCCACCGCGCGCCACCGTGCGCAACGCCTCGATCAGTTCGCCCGACGACGCCTTCTTCAGCACGAACGCGCGCGCGCCGCTGCGAATGGCGGTAACCACGGAGTTCTCGTCGTCGTACATTGACAGCACCACGACCTTCACCGCGGGACAGTGCCGCAATAATTCGGTGGTGGCTTCGATACCGTTCATGCCGGGCAGGCCGATGTCCATCAGCACCAGGTCGGGATTGGTCTTCTGGCAGAGGTGCACGGCTTCGGCGCCGTTCTCGGATTCACCCACCACGCGAAATTCGCCTCCGCGTTCAAGTATGGTCCTTACGCCATCGCGCACCAGCTTGTGGTCGTCCACCAGAACAATCGAGTAACTCATAGGCCGCCATCCGCCACGGCGCGCACCACCGTGCCGCTGCCGGGGTTGCCGTCAATGGAGAGGCCCAATCCAGCCTGTGCGGCATAGTGTTCCATGCTCAACAGTCCCAGTCCGCGGGAACCCGCGGAGAGGTCTCCGGGATCGAAGCCCTTGCCATTGTCGCGGACTTCGAGCGAGGGCCCGCTCCTGGTTGACCTTACCGCAATCTCGATCGCGGAGCAACCGGCGTGTTGCACGGCGTTCTCCACTGCTTCTTGCAGGATTTGAAACATGGCTGTTGCGATTATGGGGTCGAACTTCAGAGAGGGGTCCACGTTGATTCGCAGCGCTCCGGTGAAGCGCGTGCGCAGGCGCGCCGCGAGGCGGTCCACCGCGCTGCGCAGACCGGCGCGCTCGACCGCCGAGGGGTTCAGCTCGTAAGAGTAATCGCGGACCTGCTCCATCACGGAGCCAAGTAGAGTCTGAAGTTCCCCGATCTGGGAACACGCCCCGGGAGCCGCGCTCTCCAGGTCCATGCGGAGCAGATCGAGTTGCAGGCCGAACGCCGTCAGGTTCTGTCCCACCATGTCGTGCAGGAATTTGGATACCATGCCGCGCTCGAACTCCTGCGCCTTGAGGGCGCTCAGAACCGCGCCGCGCAACTCATGCTCGGCGGTTGCCAGCGGCGTCAACTCGCGCGCCAGGCCGCCCGAGTAAATGGCGCCATCCGTGGCGTGGAAGGGGAACATGGTGATGTACCAGTTGGCGCTGCCGCGGCGTTCGCGGAGGCGCAGAGTCTCGCCACCGATGACGCGGTCCAGGCGGCTGCGCCACACCGCGGCGGCCGCTTGGCCGAGAACGCCGGCGAGGTCCCGGCCACGGAGATCGGCGGCCGGCTTGCCGAAAACCGACGAAGCATCGCCGTAGACGCGGTGGAGCACACCATCGGCGCCGGCGATCCAGTGACACTCCGGGCTCTGCTCCAGGAAGTCTTCCGCCAGCGATTCAGTCATCCCGGCACTGGTCGGAGGACGGACCCCTTGGGCGTGCGCCCTCCGACGCATCCTTTCGTTAGGAACGCTTGCGCGCCACAACCTTGTGCACGGCGGCGGCCACATCGCGGGCCACCAGTCCGTACTTGTCCAACAGTTCGTCGGTCAGCCCCGACTCGGCGTAGGTGTTTTGAATGCCCACGAACTCCATGGGACAGGGCGAGGTTTCGGCGACCACCTGGGCCACGCGCACGCCCATCCCGCTATCCACCAGGTGCTCTTCGACGACCACGATGGCGCCGGTTTCGGCAGACGCGCGCTGGATCGCCTCGCGGTCCAGCGGCTTCACGGTGTGCATGTCCAGTACGCGCACGGAAATGCCCTCGCTTTCGAGAGCCTCCGCCGCCAGGATGGCTTGTGCCACCTGTAGGCCGTTGGCAATTACGGTCACATCTTTGCCTGCCACCAATTCAATGGCTTTGCCGATCTCGAACTTCTGGTCCGCGCCATAGATCAGCGGGGCCTTGGGCCGTCCGGTGCGCACGAAAACCGGACCTTTGTGGGCCACGGCGGCGCGGAAGAGCGCCTTGCAGGAGGCTTCATCGGCGGGCGAAATCACGGTGAACCCGGCCAGCGCGCAGGCCAGCGCGGTGTCCTCGATACTCATCTGCGACGGGCCGTCTTCGCCCAATGAGATGCCGCTGTGCGTGCCCACCACCTTGACGTTCACCTTGGGGTAAGCCACCAGGCAGCGAAGTTGCTCGAAGCCCTTGTTCATGGCGAACGCGGTGAAGCTGGCGATCACCGGAATCTTGCCTGCCAGGGCCAGGCCCGCGGCGACGCCCGCCATGTTGGCCTCGGCGATGCCGCAGGAGAAGAACCGGTCGGGGAACTCCTTGGCGAAATAGGTGGTCATGGTGGACTTCGACAGGTCCGCGTCGCACACCACGATGTCCTTGTTCTCGCGGCCCAGTTCGGCGAGCGCGCGTCCGAACGCTTCGCGCGTGGCGGGTCCGGGTTTCACTTCGAATTTGGTTTTGGCGGGCATGTTATTGCAGCTCCTTTAGGGCAAGCGCCACTTCGGCGGGTGTGGGGGCCACGCCGTGGAACTTGGGGTTGTTCTCCATGAAGGAGACGCCCTTGCCTTTGATGGTATGGGCCACGATGCAGGTGGGCTTTCCCTTGGTCGCGGCGGCCTCTTCGAGGGCCTTGCGCACGGCCACGGGGTCGTTCCCGTTGATCTCCAGGGTATTCCACCCGAAGGAGCGCCACTTGTCGGCGAGCGGCGCGACTTCCATGATGTCCTTGACGAAACCGTCGAGCTGGATTCCGTTGTAGTCCACGATGGCGACCACGTTGTCCATCTTATGGAACGCGCCGGCCATGGCCGCTTCCCAAACCTGCCCTTCCTGGATTTCGCCATCGCCCAGCATGACGAAGGTGCGCGAAGGGCAGCCGTTCAGCCGTGCAGCGAAACCCAATCCGAGCGCCAAGGAGAGGCCCTCGCCCAACGAGCCCGTGGAGGCTTCCAGGCTGGGGATGAAGCGCATATCGGGGTGCCCCTGGTATATGGAGCCGAGTTGGCGCAGCGTGTTCAGCTTGCCGATGGGCGTGTCGGCATAGCCGGCTTCCGCCATGGCCGCGTACAGCACCGGCGCGGCGTGGCCCTTGGACAAAATGAAGCGGTCGCGATCCGGCCATTGCGGCTTTTTGGGGTCTATCTTCATGTGATTGAAGTAGAGCTCCACCACAATTTCGACGGCGGAGAGCGATCCACCCGGATGCCCCGATTTGGCGGCTCCGATCATTTCGACCACTTCTCGCCGGATTCGCTTGGCGATGACTTGCAGTTCCTCGATTGATCTGGACATGTAAACGGCTATTCTACCAAGTTGCGGCGGGTTGCCGCGCGAGAGGTGCGTTGCGAGAGGTGCGCCGCGGTTGCGCGGCGGCTTCAGAGCGAACCGGCGATAGATTCGACGGTGACCGAACTCTCCCCAGCTACCTCGGAAAGGATGGCGTAGAGCGTGCCGGTCTTGAGGGGGTCGTGCAAAGGAACCGTCACGGAGTGGGCAGGTGGCCCCTCGTGCCGCAACCTGACGTGGCTCCCCTGTTGGCGGATCGCGCCATAGCCGAGGCGTTCCAGAGCCCGTATCAGGCGTTCCCCGGAAACGTTCCGCGGCACTTTCATGCGGCTTCTACCGGGATCAATTCGTCCTTCACGTAGTGCAACTGCACCAGGCGGGGGTGCACCGGGCCATCCTCGAAGTGGAGCGACGCCGCCTCAAGGACGTTGGCGCGGAGATCTTCCCACGTCTCGCCCTGTGTGAAGATGCCATGCCCGAGAGCCCGCGCGCAGAAACCACCTTCCTCGGCGTCGCGAACTTCAAAGATCAACTCCATGCTCATAGCATACTCGAGGGCGGGACGGCGTGGTATGCCGACAGAGCTGTCGGAGCCAGTTGCCGGCCGCGGGCCGCTCGTAACAGCCGGCCCGCGTGCGGGTCAACGTCTTAGAACATCAGCCGCAGGGCGAGCTGAATTGCGCGCGGCGAATTAGTGGTGCTGGTGATCATGCCAAAGGTGCTGGCAGTGACCGTCATGTTGGGGGATTCGAACAAGGGCCTGTTTGCCACGTTGTAAGATTCCGCCCGAAATTGCAGCCTTACGTCCTCGTGGATCACGAAACTCTTGCTCAGGTTTACGTTGAAGTTGTTCATGCTGTCGATGCGCAGGTTGTTGAACGCCGACGGGAAGGTCCGGAAGTTATTCGAAAGCTGCTGCGCCGAGGCCGTGATGAACTGCGTGGTGTCGAACGTGGTGCCGTTGGGATTGCTGGCGTTGTAGTTCAGCGGGCCGCCCCAATAGAAGACGTTTCCAAAACTCAGCGGAGCGCACGGGAAGTAAGTATACGCACCGCCAATCTGCCAGTTGCCGAGCAGGAACATGGCCACCCGGTTGGTTTTGGCCAGATAGGGCTGGCCTTTTCCGAACGGCAAATCGTAAATGCCGGATACGACCACGTAGATCGGGCGGTCGTCGGAGGCCACCTGTTTCGACAGCGCCAGGGAACCGGCGTTCAAGACGCCGGTCTCGGACATCAGGCGCGAGTACGAGAAGTTCGTGAAGAACACCAGGCCGCGCGACATGCGCTTCTCGAGTTTGACGGCGAGCTGATTAAAATACGACCTGCCGTTATTCATGTTCGACTGGGTGATGCCGGAGAACTCGGGGTATGGCGTGAGGAGGCTCGATGCCGAAGTGGTCGTGCCGTTGAGGGTCTGGCCGGGCAGCAGCCCCGAAAAGGGGTTCGCGACGGTGGCGCCAAGCGCGTTGATGGTCGCCGTATCGCGGAATGGAGACGTGCTCAGGTATCGCACCGGGAGGGCGTCGTTGTTGAAACTGGTGGTGAGATGAACCGCGTGGTTTCCGATGTAAGCCACTTCCAGGGTGGTGTTCGCGGATAGCTGCCGCTGCACGTCGAAATTCCAGCGGACACCGTACTGGTTCAGCAGGTGCGGATTAGAGAAAGTGACGCTCTGTCCCAGATTGGTATTGATGCCCAGGCTGTTGCCGATGGGCTGCGAAAAGCCGTTGGGGAACGGATTGCTCAGCGTGGTGGCGGGCGTCAGGTAGTTGTTGTTGGTGGGGACGTAGGACGTGGTCGCCGTATATCCCGGCTGTTGAACGCCTATGATGCCGTAGGCATAGTAGAAGATACCGATGCCCGTGCGAATGACCGTGCGGGGCTGCACCGCCCAGGCGATACCGACGCGCGGCGCGAAAGACTTATAGGAGGTGTCGTAGGGCGTGCGCTGGCTGGAACTGGCGAAGACCAGTCCGCCGGTGGGGCTGAATCCGCTCACCGGAAGCAGGGAAATCGGGTTATTGGCATAGGCCGTCTCGGCCGCCTGGGTGACCTGATTCACAGCCGAAGCATTGAACCCGATGGTCTGCCGGTTGTGGGACTCCGTGTTGGGTGTGGAGTGCTCCCAGCGCAGGCCGAGGTTCAGCGTGACCTTGGGGTGAATGTGCCAGTCGTCCTGCACGAACAGCGCGTCGTAATACGAGTCGGCTTTGGATTCGGCGTTGAAGGCGTAGGAGCCGCTGGTAGGCAGTCCGAGCAGGAACTGGGCCATGGAGCCGCCCAGGGTGGGGGCCGTGGCGGTGCCGGTCTGCTTCACCCAGGTGCCCGTGTCGAACGTGTAATTGCCCACGGAGTTAGCCCAACTAATCGTGCTGTAATCCTGCAAGCGCACCTCGCCGCCGAATTTGATGGTGTGGGTTCCGGCCAGCTTGGTATAGCTATTGAAAACCTGATAGGTGTTGGCGGGGGTGTCCGTGTCGGTCCCGCCCGAGTTTCCGCTATATCCGCTGATGCCGAACCCCGGCATCATGAGATGCGTGGAATTGGCGGCGATATAGGACGGGAAACCGAGCTTGGTGGGATCGTATCCCGCGCTGCCCTGCTTATAGTAAGGGTCGTAGCGAGTCATGCCCAGACGCAGATCGCCAACCAGACTCGGGGAGAAACTCTGAACGTCGTCCACCATTCCACCCCAACTCTGGCGGTACAGAAGATTGGTCACATAGGCGATGTTGTCCGTAAGCGGGGCGTTGACCTGCTCATAGTTGGACTCGCGGCCGGCGATGGTGAGCTTGTTCGATTCGCTGAGGTTGAAGTCCGTTCGCCCGGAGAAGAAACTATAGGGGTTCTTGGTAACCGCGCTGATCGCGTAGTTGTTGGTGTCGTCGTAGACGCCTGCCCGGTTGGGCATGGGCATGTATGTGTTCGTGAAGTTGGTGGCGATAGCATTCAGGCGGCTCGCCGGAATGATGTTGCCGGCGAAGGGCTGGCGCGTAATGGCGCTCCCGGATTGAACGGCGGTCGCAGGATCGTAGAGCGTGTAGTTCTTTCCGGTGGTGTTCAGCGAGAGCAGATGCGAGAAATCGCCCGTCCTCTCGGCGGCGGTGGGCAAAGTGCCGGTGATTGCGGTGGGGCTGTTGGATTGGATGCCCTCGTAGGCGAAGAAGAAGAACGCCTTGTTCTTGCCGTTGACCACCTTGGGAACCCAGATGGGTCCTCCCACCGCCGCGGCCCATTGGTTCGCCCGCGTGGCGGGTTTGGTGCCTCCGGCCGAGTTGACGAAAAATGCCGTGGCTTGCAAAGCGTAGTTGTTGTTGTACTCGGACAGCGCGCCGTGCAGCGCGTTTCCACCGCCGCGCGACATCATCTCCACGCTCCCGCCTCCGGCGCCGCCGAAGGAGGCATCCATGTTGAAGACTTCGGTTTTCACTTCGGAAATGGCGTCGGGCGGCGGCAGGAATGCCGGACGCCGGGCGGTGGTGCCTTGGGTTCCGATATTGGGTACGCCGTCCAGCAGGATCTCGTTGGCGCCCTGGGCCGCGCCGCCCATGGTAATGGTGGCGAATCCGGCGTTGCTCGACGGGTTATTGTTGTCCCGGTTCTCCTGCGAAACCACGGCAAAGCCGAGGTATTCCGCATCTAGCGCCGTATGGCCGTCCAGCGGCAGGTTCTCCAATACGTGCGCGGTCATGGACTGTGCCGCCGATACCCGGATGGTCTCCAGCGGCTTGGCATCGGCTACGACCGTAATGGTATCGGTCGTCACACCGACCGTCAGCTTGATGTCTTGCGAGATCTTGGAATCGGCGTTGATCACAATGCCTTGTTGCGAATAGCGCTCGAATCCGGTCGATTCGGCGGTCAGTTCGTACCGGCCGGGAAGGAGCAGCGGAAAGTTGTAGAGGCCCTCGCCGTTAGTGGTGGTTTCGTAGCGGCTGTTGGTGGTCATTTCAGTGGCGGCCACTTTCGCGCCGACAACCACCGCGCCGGTTGGATCCACGATCCGGCCGGCGAGCGTAGATCGGAACTCCTGTGCGCCCAGAGAAAACGAGAATATCGCCAAGGCTATTAAGCCTATGCGACCATGCTTGAATTTGTTCAACATAGCGGACCCCTTATAAAAGTTGGATTAGAGCCCTCCGGCAGGTGCTGCGGATTTGCCGAGGGTTGTGGTTCCCGCCGCGCAAAGCAAATCCATGCGGCGGCACGGGGCAATCCCGATGGCGAGGAACTCACACGTGTTACGACGTTAGACAACCCGCATACACCGTACTCGTTTGCGGCCTCCGTTGTCCAGGTAGTAGGCGTGAAGTAGCTCGCCGCTCACGTGAGCGAATGCTCACAAGTATTTGATACCTAACACGCTTATCGCCCTTCATGGCGCGTATCGGGCAATCCAAAAACCGTGGACTGGAACTCGCCCAAAACCATGACAAGCTTGTCATCAGCCACATCAAAGCTCACCATTTCCGGAGCCAGATGGTCCATCGAGGGGCCCACCCGATGAAAGTGGAACACGGCCGCGGCGGGGCCATCGGGCTGGTGTGTGCCGGCCACCAGGCGCTGGGCCCAGATGCAGCGGTGCCCGTCGCGATCCGAAATGAAATAGAGAAGGTTTCCGTTGGGCGACCAGCGGGCCCGCTCGATCCGGTCCGAGCCGTCCGTCACTTGAATCCACTCGTGGTCGGGCGCGGTGGATCCGCGGACGATGGGCGCCAAGTAGAGTCTGCTCTGACAAATTAAGGCGACCCATTGCCGATCGGGGGAGAGCGCTTGCACGTAAGAATCCTCGACCGGATGCCGGGAGAATTCGCTGTCTTTCGCCAGCCCGAGATCCAGCCTGTGTCCGTGCAAGTGAGCCCCCCGGTCGTGGAGCACCCAGAGACTGTCCGCCGACCAGCCGGTCACTTCGCCGCCGTTAGCCAGAACTCTTACCGGATTGCCGCCCGCGGTGCCAACCCGATAGATCGCCGCGGTGTCCCGCTCCGCCCGGCTGAACACCACCTGCGAACCGTCCGGAGCCATGCGCGGCTGCTCCACCGCCGAGGCCACCGCGTGCTCGCCTCCCGTCCGCAGGTTCTTGACGAAAAGATCGATCGAGCCGAATCGCCGCGAGGCATACGCCACCTCCCGGCCGTCCGCGGAAACCGAGGACCAGAACTTCGCCGCCGCGCCCGCCGTGATTCGTTCAAGAGGCCCGGTGGGCTCGCCCCGATCCGCACGAACCGGCAGCACCCACAGGTTCACGTCGCCCGTGACCACCGAGAAAGCCAGGCTCCCCGATGCCGACGCCGTGGGATTGAGCGCGATTCCGTCCCCCAGGCTCACCTTCCGGATCGACCCTTCCACCCGATGGCTTCCCTCGGAAAGTTGCGCTTCCCACAGGTCCACGCTCTCCCCGGACACCGCCGAAAAATAGAGCTTAGGGCCCACCCAGCATGGCGGATACAGGACCGGCTCCGCGTGGGCGCGGCGAAGCAGGGGCACGATTCCCGTGCGCACCGGCTTCAAGGCGACATCCGTGGTGACCGCGGGGGCCACCCACCAGTCCGCGTCCTCCTGGCGAAACGGCAGCATCCCGGCCGACCCGTAGACCACGATGAAGCGGCCATCGGGCGACCAAGCCGGCAAACCCGCCGCCGCCAGCGTCAGCGGCAGCAGCCTGACCTTCAGGGTGTTTTGGTCCGTGACGAAGATCTTACCGTGTTGCAAGGCCCGCACGCTGGTGTGCGGAGCGAAAAACAGCGGCGAATGCGGTTCCTCCGTGGCGTGCGGCATCGCCGGAACCCAGAACGTCAACTGCGTGCCGTCCGGGGAGTAGCGGGGCTGCCGGCCGTCCCTCGAAAACCGTTTGGGCGGCTCGGCCGATCCCACCGTCATTTCCGACAATCCCCCTTGTGGCTCGCCGGAGCGGAACACCACCCGTTTCCCGTCGGGCGAGATGACCGGCTCCTCGCGGCCGAACGAATCGCCGGCAATCAGGACCGGCTCGCCTCCGCCCATATCCTGGAGCCACAAATCCAGGTTGCCGTTTCCCCCATAGGCCACATAGACCAGCCGCTTGCCGTCTCCCGATAACGCCGGAGCCAGGTACAGGTTCCTGTCCCATGTCAATCGCACAAGCTGCGGCGCCTGGATTTGCGGAGGCGCCGCCCGGAAAACTCGGGAGACCGCGAACGCCGCCGCAGCTATCGCGCAGACCGCCAGCAGCGCCCAGATGCCCCGCGCCAGCTTCCGGCGGAGCCGGCCGGTTCCCGTGAAGTCCGCCGCGCCCGCCTCCGCCAGCAGGTTCTTGTGGAACTTCGCGGTGTACAGTCCTACCGGCAGGTCGATGACTGTCGGGTCGGCAATTCCCTCGGTCTCATAGTACTTGGCCAGCTTGGCGCGCAATTTGCGGACCTGCACGCGGACAATGGTGTCGTTTCGCGGGTCGAACTCGGGCCGGCGGCCAAGCGCCTCCACTGCCAGCCGGTATTCTTTCGGGGCCTCTCCGCCTTCGAGCGCGCACTCGACGATGAATCGCAGCAGCCGTATTGGCTGGTCCGCCTGCTGGAACAGGCGGCTGGCGACGATTCGTTCCACCTCGGCACGGATATCCGCCTCCTCCATTCCGGCCAGATCTGGGCCGTGCGGGGAATCGTCCGCCGCCGTGGGAATATCGCTCATACGAAACGGGGTTACCGTTTCGAGCGTAACAAATGGCACGCAACCGGGTGAACGGAGGTGGGAATACCGCACCCGCCGATACGGTTCACCGGCCGATAACGGATATACTGGTTTCATCCGCGCCCGGGAAAGTAGGCTTCATGTGAGAGTGATCGTTGCGCGGATACTTCTGCTTGCGGGCGTCTGCCTTTTTCCGGCTCTGGCCGGCAACCAGGTTCTTCTCCGAATCCTCAACCCCTCCGACGGCACGCCCCAGTCGATGGCAGCCGATGCGGGCGGCCACCTCTTCGTCGTGTCCGCGCTTCCCATTGCGGGACAGCAGCAGACGCGCGTCGTCAAACTGGACCTCGGCGGAATCCGGCTGGCGAGCCTGGACATCGGCCAGATAGCGTCTCCTCAAGCCGTGGCGACGGACCCACAGGGCAATGTGATCGTCGCCGGGCAGGACTCGTCCTATCAAGGGCGGGTCGTGAAGATAGACGGGCAACTCCACACCACGGTCTTCTCCATGTCGCTGCCGGCAAGCATCAACGCCGCGGCGGTGGATGCCTCCGGGAACATCTACGTGACCGGATCGACCAGCTCGGCTGTTTTTCCGGTCACCCCGGGTGCGTACCAGAGCAAGCCCCCGGGCTCGAGCCCGCTCGCTCCTGACGCTCCGGCGGTCTACGCCTTCTTCACCGAGATATCGGCCGATGGCAGCAAGCTGCTTTACTCGACCTACTTCGGCGACGACGCGGTTTCCTGCATCAGCGCCAGCTCCTGTGTGGGCGCGTACGCCTGGACCGCCGCCACCGCGATCGCTCTGGATTCCTCCGGCGGCGTGGTGATCGCCGGATACACGGACGCCACCAACTTGCCCACCACGCCCGGCGCGGTGGCAGCGTATTGCGCCTGCCAGTACCATTTGCGGACCGCGGGGTTCATTGCCAGGTTCCAGCCGGGAGCGGCGCAGCAACTCCAGTCATCGACGTTTCTGAACACCAGCCAACCTAACGCTACTGTCAACGTGAGCGCATTGGCGCTGGATGCGGCGGGCAACGCCATTGTCGGCGGCGGTGGGTCAACCCTACCAACCACTCCTGGCACGGTTGAGCCCACACCGATTGCCGTTCCCGGAGCGGGCGATGGCGGTGGTTTCCTCATCAAGCTGAACCGGAGCGCCACCGCCGTGGTGTGGGGGACGTATTTTGGCAGTAGCGCCTTCAGCAGCGTCAGGGCCATCTATGTGGATGCGCAGGGCCGCGTGCTGTTCACGGGTTCCAGCGTCACCCCACCGGTGTCCGCATCGCCCCCTTTGTCATCGTTCGTGTCGAGTTATGTGGCCCGGCTAACTTCCGACGGCGCCACGCTCACCGACTACTTTTCGGGGCCATCAGGCCTGGTGGGCCAGGGCCTAGCCATGCAACCGACGGGGGCGTTCGCCGCCGTGGGCTACTCCGGCGGATTGTGGATCGAAGGCGCCGCCTCCGGTCCATCGCTACTCGCCGGGCAGAACAGCGCGGGTGGCGCGTCTCTCACCACTGTGGCGCCCTACGAACTGATCTCGCTCTACGGCTTGACGATTGGTCCGCCGGTGCCTGTCGGCGGCCAGGTGGTGAATGGCGCCTTCACAACTTCGCTGAGCGGCTATCAGGTGCTGTTCGATGGCGCCGCCGCGCCACTTCTCTACGCCGGCGCGGGGCAGATCAACGCCGTCGTGCCATCGGGCGTTAGCGGCAAAGCGTCTACAAAGGTCCAGATCGTCACGCCGCAGGGGACCGTCGATGGCCCTACCATGTTCGTGGCCTCTGTCGAGCCCTCGGTCTTCGTGAATAGCCAAACCGGTCTGGCCGCCGCAGTCAACCAGGATGGCACCGTTAATTCGGCGTCGAACCCTGCCAAACCCGGATCGATTGTGACTGTGTTCGTCTCCGGCGGCGGCTCCGGTTACTACAGCGATGGCGCCCTGGTGCCCCTGGGAATCTTCTCCTCATATGAGGAGGTGCTGGGGATAAGCGGCCTGCTCTCCCTTGAGGTCGAGTTCGCGGGTGCCGCACCCGGCATGGTTGCGGGCGTAGTGCAGATCAATTTCCGCGTGCCCAGTTCGCTTCAGCCCGGGTCCACATTCGCCTTCAGCTTCCAGATCGGCAACGTCCCGACCGGCACGGTTCAAATCGCCGTGGCACCGTGAACGGGAGCGAAACGAATAAGTACTAACTCATACATTTGAGCTCCGGCGAGCCACTCAGTGTATAACGGTTCTTGGGCGAATATCGGATATACTGGTCTTATCCGCGCCCGGAAAGTTGGCTTCGTATGAGAGCGATAACTGCGCGGATACTCCTGCTCGCGGGCATCGGCCTTTCTCCGGCTTTGGCTGGGAACCAGGTTGTTCTTCGTATCCTCGACCCTTCCGACGGCGTCCCTCAGGCCATCGCCGCCGATCCGAGCGGCCACCTCTTCGCCGTGTCCACTCTCACCGTCGCGGGCCAACCGCAAACGCGCGTGGTCAAACTGGATCTCAACGGAACCCGCCTGGCGAGCCTGGACATCGGCCAACTGGCTTTAACCAGGGCCGTGGCGATGGACGCTCAAGGCAACCTGATCCTGGCTGGAGCGGATTCCTCCTATCAAGGGCGCGTGCTCAAGGTCGATGGGCAACTCCACGGCACGATCTTCTCGACCTCGCTCCCGGCAATCGTCTACGCCGTGGCGGTGGATGGCTCGGGGAACATTTACGTGACGGGATCGACCGGCTCGACCACCTTTCCCGTCACCACCGGCGCGTATCAGAACAAGCCTCCCGTTCAGGACCCGCCCCGTGGCACCTCCGCGGTTTACGCGTTTGTGACCGAAATCGCTTCCGATGGCAGCAAGCTACTCTACTCCACTTACTTCGGCGACGACGCGACTACCTGCGTCGGCGGCAGCTCGTGCGTGGGCGCGTACGGCTCGACGGTCGGCACTGTGATCGGTCTGGATTCGTCCGGCAACGTGACGATCGCCGGTACCACGGACGCCTACAACCTGCCCACCACGGCTGGCGTGCTGGGGGCGGCCTGCGCCTGCCGGCACCAGACCACCGCGGGGTTCATCGCCCGGTTCCAGCCCGGCGCGGCGCAGCAGCAGCAACTCCAGTGGTCGACGTTTCTGAACGCGCCCAACCAGCCAACGGTTTCCGTCGTCGTGGATGCGCTGGCGCTGGATGCGGCGGGCAACGTCATCGTGGGCGGCAACGGTCCGCCAACTCTGCCAACCACTCTCGGAACGGGCAGTGGCGGCGGTTTCCTCATCAAGGTGAACCGCACCGCCAGCGCCGTCGTGTGGGGGACGTTCTATGGCAGCGGCGCCTTCAGCAACGTCAAGGCCATCGCAATGGACTCGCAGGGCCGCGTGTTGATCACGGGGGCGAAGGACAATCCAGGAGCGGGTCTAACTGCCAGCCAGACATCGGTCTTTGCCAACTATGTAACCCGGCTAAGTGCCGATGGCGCCACGGTCATCGACTCGTATCAGGGGCCGCTCGGCCTGGTCGGCCAAGGCCTCGCCATGGCTTCGACGGGAGGATTCGCTTCGCTTGGCGTAGCCGGCGGATTGTGGCTCGAAGGCACCGCCTCTGGTCCGTCGCTTCTCGCCGTGCAGAACAGCGCTGGCGGCGCGTCTCTAACCACCGTAGCGCCCTACGAGCTGATCTCGATCTACGGTTTGACGATAGGCCCGCCGGTGCCTCTCAGCGGCCAGGTGGTGAACGGCGCCTTCACCAGCTCGCTGGGCGGATACCAGGTGCTGTTCGATGGCACAGCCGCGCCCTTGCTCTACGCCGGTGCGGGGCAGTTCAACGCCATCGTGCCATCGGGCGTTGGCAACAAGACCTCGGCCAAGATCCAGATCGTCACGCCGCAGGGGACCCTCGATGGCCCTACCATGTTCGTGGCCCCTGTCGAGCCCTCGGTCTTCGTGAACACGCAAACCGCTCTAGCCGCGGCAGTCAACCAGGATGGCACCATCAACTCCACGGCTCACCCGGCTAAACCCGGATCGATTGTGACCGTGTTCGTCTCCGGCGGCGGCGGCGGTTCCTTCAGCGACGGCGCCCTGGTGCCCCTCGGCATCTTCTACTCGTATGAAGAGGTGCTGGGGATAAGCGGCCTGCTTTCCCTCGAGGTCGAGTTCGCGGGCGCCGCCCCCGGACAGGTAGCCGGAGTAATGCAGATCAACTTCCGCGTGCCCAGTTCGCTTCAGCCCGGGCCCATCTTCGCCTTCAGCTTCCAGATCGGTAGCGTCCCCACGGGCACAGTTGGGATTTCAGTGTCGCAGTAAGACGGCACTACGGCAACGTGAACCGCAGCGAGCCGAAGATCATGTTGGCGTGGGCCGTCGACGGAGTCCCCGGCGTAACCCACCAGGGCGCGCGCGTCAGATAGGAGTACTGCGTAATGACTTGCAGGGCGCCGTACTTCGGGTCTTTCCAGAAGGTGTAGTAGTAACCGAACATGGGCTCCTGGAACTGCCGGTTGGCCGACGACGAACCGGGGAATCCGAACCCCACGTAGTTACCCGGCGAAACCACGGTGTAGTTCTTGTCGAAGTAAGTGCCGCCGTAATAAGCGAAGAACTGCGACCTCGGATTGATCGTGTACTCGAAGCCCGCGATGCCCGCCATGGAGTGCACCGGCGACATGGTTCCATTGGGGGCAACCGCGACGTCCGGGCCAAGCCCCACCAGGTAGCGGCCGCCGCCGTAACCGTAGAACGACGTGCCAATGAAGCGGAAACCCTTGGCCAGTTCGAGCGACGTGTCAAACGCTCCCGACAGGCCCTGGGCGTCATAGTAGACTCCCTGCGCCGGTGAAACCCGGAACTGGCTGGAAACGCCCGCCAGATCGAAGTGCAGCGCCTTGCCTCCTACCTTCGTGTCGTAGGCGATTTTGCCCACGATCTCCGGCCGCACGTTGGGCGTGGTCGAGACGCTCCCATTGTCAACCTGAGTGGCGGCAAACACCGGCAATGTCACCGCGGTGGTGACGAACTGTTCGGGGTTCTCGATGGAAGCGGCCAGAGACCAATGCGCGTCGGGATGATAGACCACCCGGAGTTGCCCTGGCCGTCCCCACACCAGGCCCGTCAGATAGTTGGAATCCTCGCCCAGGCCGACGAACACGTTACTCGAAATCTGCGAAACGCCCACGCGGTTGGGCGTCATCAGCGACCAGGTCTGGCCGCCTAAGACTTCCCACTTACCCTTCTGCACATTAGCCCAGAAATGGCGCACGCGGAACGTGCCGCTGTTACTGGTGACAAACAGGCTGGTGGGCTGGTTCCCGTAGAAGTCACCCTCCACATAACCGGTCACCGCGATGTTCTTGGTGGGGTTCTCGGTGATGGTCAGGCTGACCCTGGAGTTAGCAGCGCTGGAGCGGAATTCGTCCATCCGGCCCGCCGCCGTGTTGCTCATCGGAACCCCGGCGAACGAGGTGGCCACGCCGCTCCCGATGTTGGTGGAGCGCCACACGTTCGAGAAATCCATGAAGCCGCCGGGAGTGAAATCCGCGCCGCCGATATGAAACCCGAGCGGCGATGTGGGCCGCCCTTTGGGATCCAGCGCCGCGGTTGGCGCGGCGGCCGTAACCGCGGGCGCCGGCGCTATGGGAGCGGCGGGAACCGCTGCGGGCGCCACTGCAACCAGCCGGTCCAGCAACTTCTGCTGCGCGTCGATGGCCTTCTGGGCGGACTCCAAAGCTCGTTGCGCGGTTTCGAGCGCCTGCCGCTGTTGGTCGAGTTGTTTCTGCTGGGCCGCGATCTGTTCGCGCAGCTTGGCGATATCGTCCGTCTGTGCCAGACATAGAACGGGAAGCAGCAATGCCAACGGCAGCAGCCAGCCGATGATCCTGGTAAAACGCATGTATTCTCCTGAAGCTCTTGGGTGAACCGGACCCGGTTAGACGAATCACGGCTGTAACGAGTATAGGAACATTGGAGGCATAGATCAACAGAAACAGGCCTTTTGATCCGCATTCTATGCCCCCACGTGAAGGTGGAGGTTAGTCAGGCTCGTGCCGCGATCTTACTCGACGCGCCTGGCCGTCTGGTGTGCCCCATTCTGGTGCAGCACCAGTTCGCGCGCCTTGCCCTGCCCCTCCGGGGTGAAGCTGATCTGGGCATCCACCACTTTCAGGAAGAAGTCCTTCTCGCCTTCCGCGAATATCTCGAGCTTGGGCTGGCCGGTGGCCTGCACATACAGATGGGACTCCTCGCGTGTTATCTCGAGGGCAAACGTAGGCGCCAACTGGTAACGGCCCACGTAGCGCTCCAGCACCGCCGGGAGCAGCGCGATCTCCTTGTGCTCCTTCTTGACCGGCGCCGCCGCGTCGCCTTCGATCCGCGGCGCGTGCAGTGTGGCGCCGCCCTGGCGCAGGATCAGCTCCGTGGCGCGCCCCTTGGCGTCGGGCTGGAACGCGATCCGGATGCCACCGATCTTGGTGAAGAAGTCCTTCGCGCTCTCGGCGAACAGCTCGATTTTGGGCTGATTGGTGGCTTGCGCCATCACATGCCCGTCCTCCACCGTCACCGCGACCACCATGTCCGACGTGAGCTGGTACCGCCCCACGTAGCCGCTCAGAATCTTGGCATCGACCGGGACTTCGTGGTGTTCTTCGGGCGGCCCATTCAGAGGGAATTGCGGGTCGAGGAGGTGCAGCCCGATATCGTCCACGCCGGTCAAGGTACCGGACATGGTGAACGCGTTCGAAAGTAGCACCACCCCCACGTGCCGCTTGGGATCGAAGCCGATGAAGGAGGCGAACCCGTAGGTGCCGCCGTCCTTCCATACGATCTCGCTATCGCCGCGCTTGGATATCTGCCAGCCGAGCGCGCCCTGCATCCCCGGTATGCCCGTCTCGACGCGAACCTTCAGCAGGTCTGCGAACGCGCCGTCCAGCGGCGAAGGCGCCGTACCCATCGCCGCCGCCAGGAAGCTGAGCATGTCGCTCGCGGTGCTGCGCAGCGCACCCGCGCCGGCCAGCGACTGGAAATCCCAACTGGGCACGCGCGCCAGCTTTTCGTCGTGGCCCACCGCCATGCGGGCCTTCATCTCCGGCGTCGGCGTGGCCCGCGTGGCCGCAAGCCCCAACGGCTTGGCAACGCGCGCCAGCACCAGCGCGTCGTAATCCATCCCGGCGCGCCGCTCAAGCGCGTGGCCCAGCAGCCCGTACCCCAGGTTGGAATACTCGTATTTCGAGCCGATGTCGCGCGGCAATTGGTAGCCGGACAGGAACTGGTAGAGCAGATCCGCGCTGTAATCCGCGTACGGGTTGGCCGGGTCCTTGGGCTTGAAGTTGGAGGGCATCCGGGGCATCCCCGAGGTCTGCACCGCCAGGCTTTCGAGCGTGATCTGGCGGTCGCCCCGCCGCGGTACCTTCGCATCGGCCGGCAGGTACTTTGCTACCGGATCCGCCAGGCTCACCTCGCCGCGCCGCGCCATATCGGCCAGCGCCAAAGCCGTGAACACCTTGCTGATGGAGCCGATCTCGAAAACCGTGTTGCCGTCGAGCGCCCGCGCATCGCCCTTGCTGGGCGCGCCATAGGCGACGATCCCGCGGCCGCCCGGTTCGATGACGCCGGCCACGATGCCGACGCTCTGATGGTAGTCGTCGATGCGCTGCACCAGCAGCTTGCGGATCTCCGCATCGGACGGCAGCCCAGCATCCGGGAGCGCCTGCGCCAGCGCGGCAGGAGTCCACATCGCGGCTGCGAGCGCAGCCAGCAGCAATTCGTTCGTCATAACTGTTTCTCCATGGAGTCCAGTTCGTCGATCTGCTCTTGCAGCCGGCGAGCGCCGCGGACGTTGTAGCGCCGCACCATGAGGAACGCCACGGCCACCAGCAGCGCGTACCCGGCCAGGAACGTCCACCCGCGGCGCAGGTTCTGGGGATTCGCCATACCCGCGCCGATCATCAGCACCGCCAGACCGGGGATCAGCGGGCCCAGATACCACCGCCAGGTATCCCACAGGAGATCGCGCTGCCGCATCAACTCATCGCGGTAGAAACCGAGCCAGGTGGCCACCGCCAGATCGCCCGGCACGTCGCGCCCTGGACCGTGCTTGTGAAGCTGCCAGGCCACGTACCAGCCGCCGGCGATGCACAGCCCCGCGCCCACTTGCATGACCGGGTGAGGCACCGTCCTGATCGTGTTGCCGAAGAACAGCGTGATGAACGCCACGGCAGCGTATTCGAGGCCATTGCGAAGCCGGATCTTCGCCTGAAAACTCCGCGCCTTTTGGCGAATTTCGTCGAGCGACATAGCGGTACCCTCCACTTTCTGGCATTGCCAGACGCTTCTTGGATCGTCCGGAGGAAGCTTAATCGGCATGTGGTCCTCCCTGGTGAAACTGCCGCGCCAGAACGGCTTTGATGCGGTGAATCTTGGTGGCCGCGTTGCCCGGCGAAATGCCGGTGATCTCGCCGATGGCCGCGGCGTCCAACCCTTCCAGGTACGAGAGGATCACCTGGCGGTCCAGCGGCCTGAGCCGGTGAATCAGATCGAGCAGGCGGTCCAGCGCGACCTGGCGGTCCGCGCCGGGCCCGGAGGGATTCGGATCGGCCATGGCATCCACCTCCTCCAGACTCACCAGCACCGTCGGCAGGATGCGCCGCTGCCGGGCCACGTAAGATGCGGCCACGTTGTGAGCCACGCGATAGACCCAGGTGCGCACGGAACAGCGCGCATCGAACACCGCGAAGCTGCGCCACAGGGCGAAGTGGATTTCCTGCGTCAGGTCGCGGCGCTTGTCGGCGTCCGCTTCGTAAGCGCGCGCCAGCCGGCCGAGCGCGGCGCCGTAACTGGCCGCCGCGTCCCGGTAAATATTGTCCTGCCCGCTTCCGTTCCGTCCCACACTCAAGGTAGTCACCAGCCTTCGCAATTTCTTACATCCGATTCTCCACCATTTTGCCGCCGTCCGCCCGTCCGCCCGCCGCGCCCTGTTAGCATGGCTTACTGACCGCCATGCACAACCGTCCCCTGCCCCACGCCATCACCATCGGATGCAGTTCCGCCCTGCTGTTCGTCGTGCAGCCCATCATGGCCAAGGCCATTCTGCCGCGGTTCGGCGGGTCGGCCGGCGTGTGGGTCGCCTGCATGCTGTTCTTCCAGGTGACGCTCTTGGCGGGCTATCTCTACTCCTACTGCGTCACCCGCTACCTGGGCGCGGTGGCGCGCACCGCCCTCCACATCGCGCTGGTGCTGGCCAGCCTCGCCGCGCTTCCCCTGCACGCCCGCGCGGTTACGGCTGGCGGCCATCCCACGCCCGAAATTCTGCTAGTGCTCGCCGCCTCGGTGGGGCTGCCGTTCTTCGTCCTCTCGACAACCGGCCCGCTGGTGCAATGGTGGTACGCCGGGCGGCGCGCGGCGCAATTTCCGTATCGTCTGTTCGCCCTGTCGAACGCCGCCAGCCTGGTGGCGCTGCTGGCCTACCCGGTGCTGATCGAGCCGCTCTTTCCGCTCCGGGCGCAACTCCAGTGGTGGACGGGCGGCTACCTGTTAGTAGCGGCGATGTTGGTGCTGGGCGCCATAGCCAACCGCTCGTGGAGCGGCGACACCGAATCCACCGCGGGCGCGTCCAATCGCCCGCTGCTGTGGATCTCGCTCGCGGCCTGCGCCTCGACGCTGTGGCTGGCCACCGCTAATTACCTCAGCCAGAACGTGGCCGCCATTCCGTTCCTGTGGGTGCTGCCGATGGGGATCTACCTGCTCACCTTCATTCTGTGTTTCGAGTTCGAGTCCTGCTACCGCCCGCTCTGGTTCCGCTGGCTACTGCCCGTGGCCTGGCTCGCGGCGGGCTCGCGCATTGGCATCGGAGGTTCGGCCGCCGACCCGCGCCTGGACCTGCCCATCCTCCTGGCCGCGCTGTTCGTGGTCTGCATGTTTTGCCACGGCGAACTGGCCTACTCCAAACCCGCGCCGCGCCAGGGCCTCGCGTTCTTCTATCTCATGGTGGCCGCTGGCGGAGCCCTCGGCGGCCTCTTCGTGGCCGTGGCCGCGCCCACCGTCTTCCGCACCTTTCTGGAGCTGCCCATCGGCATCGTGGCCTCGGTGTTTCTGGCGCTGGTGCTGCTGTGGGGCGTCCCGCTGGGGCGGCGCCTGCTGCGATTGGCGGTAGTCGCAGCGGCCGCGTTCGTGTTCGCCGCGACATTCTCAGGTGGCGACACCAGCCTGGTCCGCGAGCGCAATTTCTACGGCACGCTCCGCGTCACCGATAGCGGCGATGGAGACCACGAGGTGAGGAAGCTGTTCAGCGGCCGCACGGTGCACGGCATCGAGTTCCTCGCGCCCGCCCGCCGCCGCCAGCCCACCGCCTACTACGGCGCGCAGAGCGGCGCCGGCCTGGTGCTGGGCGCCACGCACACCGCCAACCGCCGCGTGGCTATTGTCGGGTTGGGCGTGGGCACCTTGGCCGCGTATGGCCGCAAGGGCGACCTCTTCCGCTTCTACGAAATCAACCCGGCGGTAATTCGCGCCGCCAACGGCCAGTTCCACTTCCTCGCCGATTCCGAAGCCGCGACGGAAGTGGTCGAGGGCGATGGCCGCCTGCAACTCGAGCGCGAACCGGCCGCCTGCTTCGACATCATGGTGCTGGACGCTTTCAGCGACGACGCCATCCCCGTCCACCTGCTAACCCGCCAGGCTTTCGAGCTATACTTTTCGCGCCTGCGCCGCGGCTGCCCACTGCTGATTCACCTGACTAACCGCTATCTTGATCTGAACGCCGTGGTGGAATCAGTGGCCGGGGCGACGCACAGAGGCGTGACGCGCATCCACAGCGCGCGCGACGACAGCGCCGAGACGCTCTCGGCCGATTGGGCGGTGGTGTCCGAGTTGCTCGAAGCCAAGCCGCCGCAGCGCGCCGTGCGCCCATGGTCGGACGATTTCAGCAACCTGCTTCAGGCGTGGAGGTAGGCAGTCAATGCACCTGCGGCGGCCTCCTCCTGACCAGTTCCCCGCTGGGATCGTTACGCCGCAGAGTTGCTTCGTCGAAGGCCGCCAAGCTGTTCTGGATGTACCAGTGAAACAGACAGTCGAGGTTTGAGCATCCCCGCCCACTCAGGAACTGAGCCGAATAGAGCGGCATCAGAACCCGCAAAGTCTGGTCATCGGGCGAAGCCATCAGGGAAGGAATGATATCTCCCGCCAGATCTCTCAAGCTCGCCACCTTGATCTTCCCGGTCATTGACTGGAGCCACTCGCTTCTCACCGCTGGCGGACAAGCCTTGACTTCGATGTCGAGCCAAGCGGACTGAAGGGCGACTTCCCCGTCACGATAGAGCGAGAACCGGATCGAGTAAACGCCAGGCTCCAGACGGTAGGCCAGGTGGAGCGGAAACCGCGATTGGCTGCCCCCGAACAGACAGGGGCTGGGTCCGGATGACTGAAGGTCCGAAGCGTGCGGCTTCGGCGCACGGACGACCGGTGAGCCCTCGTGCAAAACCTCCATGGCGTTGCCGCGGAAATCCCAAGGGTCTGTCAAGCAGGGGTAAGAGAGCCAGTTCGGCGGCGGCATATCCACGTCAACCCAAATCGGCATACCCGCGTAAACGGGCTCCTGCACCCGAATGAGCGCGGTATGCGTGCTGAACTGCTTCATCACCGGATCGCTGCACAAGTCCCGCACGCAAACCTGAAGCGGCGCCGGCCCGTCCGGCAAACCGTCCGGCAGTTTCAGATTGATCTGGCGCGCGCTCACATACAGCAACCCCGTAGCGAAGCCGGCCGCCGTGACGCGCACGCCGCACACCTGGGTTGGATACGGCCCGCCAGCGGGAATCGGCTCGGTGCAAAACGGCGCGGGCGCGAGGTTGGTCCCGTACATCTCGATAATCGCCCCAGGTTCCAGCAGCCGCTGCCGCAGCTCGAAGTGCGGCCGCGCCGTCTGCGCCGCGCAAACACCCGCCAGCAACCCCAGCCACACCGCCCGCCGCCAGACACATCGCCAGCCCATACTGCCTTGGACACCGCGCCCGCCGCCCCGGTTCCCTCCATCATCCGCCTGCTACAATCGGGACACGAGGATGAGCACCGAACCGGAACGCCCCCGAATCACCGTAGCGGAATTGGCGTCGCGCTTTGCCGGCGATATGATCCCCGTCACCGGCAAATTCGCCTACTTCTCCACCACCCCGGTGGCGGATGAGGATTTGCGCCAATACCTCGGCGATCCCATCGCGTCTCTCTCTCCGGCGATCCTCGGCGTGCTGCCCGACGTGCGCATCATTCTCGCACCGTACATCGAGAAAGCCAACGGCAAGGGCCACGACACGGTCACCTTCGAACGACCTGCCGAAGGCCGCAACATCGCCCGCTCGCGCCTGGACATTGACCAGACCACTTTCCTCGCCCTCGCCATCAAGGAAATCGAAATCGCCGATTACCACTACCAGTTCTACAACGCGCTCTCCGGAGTGGTGGCCGCGCGCTGGACTCAGGAAATGCAGGAGCAGTTCTTCCGCGCCATCCGCGAGGAACTGAAATCCGAGGTCCACGGCGAGGTGGACGAAAGAAGCTGGCACCTGAAGCAGGCGCTGGTGCGCCGCCAGACCAACGTCCGCCGCGAAACCAAGATGTTCCGCGAATATGCCCGCCAGGCCTTCGAAGACACCTTGACGCTCTACCTGCACGGCACCTGCTGCGATATCGACGTCGATACCGGCCCGCGCCAGATGCCCAGCCGCTACTTGCGCCGCCGCCTGGAGCTGCTGATCTCGCTGTTCCCGCCGCCCGAGGGCTACGCCGTGTTGCCGGAGCAATTGAAGGGCAGGTAGCGTTGGCGAAGCGTAGTGCTACCATCGCACTTATGGCCAAATTCAAGCCGGCGAAGGGGAAGCAGAAGAGAGCGCCCGTTCCCCAAGGCGGCCTGCCCTGCGTCATCGTGGTGATTACGGCCATGGCGCTGCTGCTGCTTTTCGTCTTCTTAGTAATGAAATATGCGAACGGATAACCGCAGTGCCGGGGAGATGCGCCCCGTCGAGATCATTCCCGGCTGGCTCAAAACGGCCGAGGGCTCCGCGCTCATTAAGCTCGGCAACACCCACGTCCTCTGCGCCGCAAGCGTCGAGGATTCCGTGCCGCAGTTCCTCCGCGGCACCGGCAAGGGCTGGGTCACCGCCGAGTATTCCATGCTGCCCCGCGCCACCGCCAAGCGCACGCCGCGCGAAGTGGTCAAGGGCCGCCCCTCCGGCCGCACTCATGAGATTCAGCGCCTCATCGGCCGCGCTCTCCGCTCGGTGGTGGACCTCACCGCGCTGGGCGAGCGCACCGTCATCCTCGATTGCGACGTGGTCCAGGCCGATGGCGGCACGCGCACCGCCTCCATCACCGGCGCCTTCGTGGCCCTGGCCCTGGCCCTCAGCCGCTACGTGCAGTTCGGCGCCATCCGCAAAATGCCCCTGTGCGACTACCTGGCGGCCACCAGCGTCGGTTTGGTGCGCGGCGAGGTGCTGCTCGACCTCTGCTACGAAGAGGATTCGCAGGCCGATGTCGACATGAACCTGGTGATGACCGGCGGCGGCCGCTTCGTCGAGATCCAGGCCGCCGCCGAGCACGCCCTTTTCGACGACGCCCAGATGCAGGAACTGCTGGCGCACGGCCGCGCCGGTATCGCCCGCCTGGTGGAACTTCAGAAGCAGGTGGCGCCGCTTTGATCCACCTGCGCTGCGCCACCGGGAACCCCGGCAAGCTGCGCGAGTTCCAGCTCGCGGCGGGCCACGCGCCGGTCTCGATCGAACTGATCCCCGGCTTCGGCGACCTGCCGCCCGCCATCGAGGATGGCGCCACCTTCGAGGAAAACGCCGTCCGCAAGGCGCTTCACTACGCGCGCCACGTTTCCGGCCTGCTGTTTGCCGACGATTCCGGCCTGGAAGTGGACGCGCTTGGCGGCGCTCCCGGCGTCTACTCCGCCCGCTTCGCCGGCCCCGAGGCCACCGACGAGGCCAACAACCGCCTGCTCATCGAAAAGCTGCGGGCGCTTCCCGGCGGCGCGTTTCCCTTCCCCGCGCGTTTCGTGTGCCGCATCGCCCTGGTGGAAAACGAGCGCGTGGTGGGCGTGTTTTCCGGCTCCGTCGAAGGCCAGATCCTCGAAGCCGCGCGCGGCCTGGGCGGTTTCGGCTACGATCCCCTCTTCTTCCACCCGCCCTTCGGCTGCACCTTCGGGGAGGCCGACGCGGCCAGCAAGTTCGCCGTCAGCCACCGCGGCCAGGCGTTGCGCGCCATGCTGGCGTCGCTCACCCAAATGTAACGAGCCCCCGGCCATACCTCTTCGGTTAGCAAAACCCCGATTTCGCTTCCGTCCCCGAAACGTTTCCTGTACATTATGGTGATATGAAGAGCAGCGGCGGTTCGTCCCTGTTGCGCGGTCTGGCCGCCTCCTTTGGTCATGGCGTGGCATTCGGTGTCGGTGTGGGCGTCGCCCGCAGCGCCGGCCGCCCGCCGGCAACCGACCTGACTCTGCTTTCCCGCCGTTTGGAGCGCATCGAACGCTGGATCGCGGTGGATGGCGAGAACCCGCCCGCGCGCGCCGCTCTCCCGGCGCCCGCTGTACCGGCGGCTGCCACGCCGGCTTCCTTCGACCAGGAAGTTCTCGATGCATTGGTGAACGCCCTGGACGCCCACCTCCGCGAACAGACCCGCGAGGTTGGAGACCGCGTCGCCGCGCTCGAAGCCAAACTCTCGGCCGCCCTGGAAACCGCCGGGCGGCAAAATCAGTCCTCGATCACGGACATCGAAGCCCGCATCGCCGGTCTTGAAATCGGGCTTGCCGCCGGCCTGAAGGCAGTCGAGGAGCAGGACCAGTCCGCCATCGACGCCGTCGATGCCCGCATCGCCGATCTCGAAACCGGTCTTGCCGCCGGCCTGAAGGCCGTGGAAGAGCACGACGACGCCGTGGTCGCCGGCGTTGCCGCCCGTCTCTCCGCCAACCTGAAGACCTTCGATCAGCAGAGCCGGTCCGCCATCGCAGCCGCCGAAGCCAGCGTGGCCGATCTCAGAGCCACTCTCGCCGCGGGCCTGAAGGGCGTCGAAGAGCACGACGATGCCGCCGTCGCCGGACTCGAGACCCGCCTCTCCGCCGGCCTCAAGACCCTCGATCAGCGGAACCAGTCCACCGCAACCGCGCTCGAAGCCCGTATCGCCGATCTCGAAACCAGGCTCGCTGCTGGCCTCAAGACCGTCGAGCAGCGCGCTGAGGCCGCCATCGCAGGCGTGACTGCCCGTGTCTCTACCGGCCTGGAGGCCATCGAGCAGCAGAACCATTCCGCCATCGCAGCCGTGGAAGCCCGCATGGCCGAACGCGCGGCCGAGCTTGCCTCCGATCTGAAGACCCTAGAGCTACAGGACCAGTCCGCCATCACCGGTGTCGAGGGACGCCTCGCCGAGTTTGAGGCCCGCCTGACAACCGGCCTGAAGACCATGGAGCAGCAGGACCAGTTCACCGTCACCGCCGTCGATAACCGGCTGAACGAGTTGCAGGCCAGAGTGGCCGGCGATTTGAAAGCGCTGGAGCAACAAGACCAGTCCACCGTCACCGGCGTCGAGGGCCGCCTCGCCGAGTTGGAAGCCCGCCTGACAACCGGCCTGAAAACGCTGGAGCAGCAGGACCAGTTCCTCGTGGCCAGCGTGGAGGGCCGCCTCGCCGAGTTGCAGGCCAAGCTTGCCACGGGGATGAGGACAGACCAATCCGCCGTCGCCGCCATTGAAACCCGTCTGGCGGCCGCGGTGGGGGCAGCCGAAGCGCGGCTTCGCGGCGAGGCGCTCGAGGCCGCCGACCGGGCCACACGCATCGGCCAACAGCTCGCGCCTTTGCAGGCCTCGCTCGCCGAGAAGGACCGCGAGATCGCCGAACTGCGCCGCCGCCTGGTGGACAACGAGGAGACCGTCCTCGAACTGGTTCTGGCCCTAGGCCGCATGCGCCGCCACAAGGGGGCGCACGATACCGAGGCCGCGCCGCCGCCTCCGCCGCCACCACCTCCGCCGCCAGTCGCCGAGAGCGGCAGCCAACCTCCCAGCGAACCCGCGCCCCCAGCCGCAGCTTAGCCCAGCTAAACCACCAGGCTCTCCACTACCCACACCACGAACGCATAGATCACCGGCAGCGCGAACAGCGTGCTGTCCACGCGGTCCAGCATTCCGCCGTGGCCGGGAAGCAGTCCGCCGCTGTCCTTCACCCCGGCGCCGCGTTTCATGGCCGATTCGGCCAGGTCGCCGATCTGTCCGGCAACATTCGCCGCGACGGTCAGCGCGATGAATAGTAGGATGCGCGATCCAATCGGCAGCCGCACGAAGTACCACAGGTATGGCACCGCAACCAGCCCCGACACCACCACCGCGGCCGCCGCGCCTTCCCACGATTTATTGGGGCTCACCCGTGGCGCCATCTTGTGCCGCCCGAACGGCTTGCCCACATAGTACGCGCCCGCGTCGCCCGCCCAATTCACGATCAGCGCGTACATCAGCAGATGGCGGTTCACGCTGTGGATCTCAATAGCGCATCGCCAGCAGCCGAAAATATAGACCACGCCCAGCAGCAGCAGCCCCGCCCGCGGCAGGGCGTGTGCCAGGTCCTTGTCGCGCATCGCCACCGCCGACACTGCGAGCACCGCCAGCACCACCAGCAGCCACGTCCACGGCTGCGGCTTCCAGAAGAGCACCGCCAATCCGATCACGTAGCCCAACTCCCCCGGCGCGCCAAATCCGTAGCTCCCGGCGATGCTGTCGTACTCGCGGTAACACAGCACCGCTACCGCCGCCACTACTGCCAGGAACAGCCACGGCGGCGCGAACAGCACCACGTAGACGATGAAGGGAATCAGCGCTCCCGCCGTGAGCAGCCTTCTCATGACGGACGGAGCGCTTCGATCAGGTCGCGTCCGCCCCGCTCGGCGGCGTCTTCCACCAGACGCGGCCCCAGGGGCGCGGCGCTCAGCCCGCCATACCGGCGGTCGCGCTTCTGATACTCGACCACCGCCCGCAGCAGGTCGGTGCGCGTGAAATCGGGCCACAGCGTCTCGGTCACCACCAGCTCCGCGTAGGCAATCTGCCACAGCAGAAAATTGCTGATGCGCATCTCCCCGCTGGTCCGTATCAGCAGGTCCGGGTCGGGCGACGCGGCGGTGTACAGGTTCCCGGCGATCAGGTCCTCGTCGATCTTGAGCGTCGAGATGCTCCCATCCAGCCGCGCCATTTCGAGGATGGAGTTGACCGCGTCCACAATCTCCGCCCTGCCGCCGTAGTTAATCGCCAGGTTCACCAGCAGCCCGCGATTCTGCGCCGTGGCCTCGACGCCCGCGTCCAACTCGCGCCGCACTTGCGCCGGCAGGGCATCCAGCCGCCCGATAGCCTGCAGGCGGATATCGTTCTTTTGCAGCTCCGGCAACTCCTGTTGCAGGTAGTAGCGCAGAAGGCGCCAGAGCGTCTGCACCTCGTGCCGCGGCCGCTTCCAATTCTCCACCGAAAACGCGTAGAGCGTGAGGACTTTCACCCCCAGCCGCGCGCACGTCTCGACCGTTGAGCGCACCGGCCCGATCCCCGCCTTGTGCCCCGCCACGCGCGGCAGACGGCGCCGGTTGGCCCAACGCCCGTTGCCATCCATGATTACGGCGATGTGGGCGGGGAGCCGGGAGGGGTCGATCGCCTGCGCCAGCCGCCAGTCAAGTTCACCGGGCTGCAGCGCTTCCAGTAGGTCCTTCATGCGGTAACCACCCTATGGTACAACACCGCAGGTTTCGCCGTGCTTTGCGCAGGCCTGCGCACCGGGCGAGCCGCTCATTCCGTGATCACGCCATAATACCGGCCCATCCAATACGGCAGGATGTAATCGATCCCCGCCGTATCTATATCGCCCTGGCCTCCGCCCGAAAGCTGAAACGGGTCGCGCTGCCAGAGGAAATCCGTGGTGGCGCGGTCCTCCACCGGCAGCGGTTGGCACGCCTCGCCGCCGCCGCAGGCCGGAAACTGCCCCGTGAAATCGCGGTACACGTCCAACCGCGGCCGCTGCAGCCAGGCGTCCAGCAACGCGCGGGTCTCCGCGTCACGCTTCGCATTGGCCCCCTCGATGGCGTGGACGATCATGTTGAAGTGCGCGTTCTGGTGCCCGCCCGTGGTACCGCGCAGTTCGTCGTACGCGAGGTCATACCAGAAGGACGAGTAACCGCTGCCCATCCGCTTCAAAATGTAAAACGTCAGGTAGGCGAGGTTGAACTTGAAGTAGGAACTGGTCTGGTCGGCGCAATCCACTCCCACGGGTACCGGCACGGTGGGCGAGAGGGCGTCCGATGCCGCTGAGTATTTCTTCCCGAACGCCGCGCCATTCACGTGCTTGCCGATCAGCAGCAGCGATAACTGCTCGTCCGGGCGCAGCAGGAAGCTGGTGCTGATGCTGCCATCAGGCAAGACGACATTCCAGGCGTGATCCAGCAGGTTATCCAGCAATCGCGTGATCAGGTAGGAGCACCAGTTGCGCACGCCCTGGTCGCCGACCATGTCGTAAGTCGCCGTCAAGCCGAAGAACACGCCCACGTACTGGTCGCGCGACGTGTTGCCCACCCAGATCCATGGCGCGCCGTAGACCGGGCCCTGGTGGATTCCATTGGCCGCCTCCTGTCTCGATATGCTGGCGGCGTACGGCGAGTTGGCCGGCAGCGCGCACCGCGCCAGCACATCCCCGCCCGTCACGTTGATCAGGTTGTAAATCGCGCCGATGGCGTTGTTGATATTGTTCAGCGCGTCCTTCGAGCCCGTCACTTTGTAGCGGAACGCTTCGGCGGCCAGGTAGTGTCCCGTCCAGATGGCGGAGTCGCCGGCTCGCGTGTAATCGAGCACTTCGGTGAGACCCGGCAGTTGGAGCATCGGGTCCATGATGGCCCCGTAGGGCAGGTGGCGCGCCTGGATATTGGCGTCGATGGCGAGAGCGTCCGCCTCGGCGCCAAAAGCCGCCGAAACGAGGGAAAGCAAAACGACAACACGGAAACCGCGGATTGACATGGTAACCCCCCTGAGGACGCGGTTACCTAAATTATCCCGCATCCCTTAGGCGAAGTGTGCCCCGTCAACCCACGTCCGGCAACAGGAACCGCCCCTCGACGCCCGCCGCCCGCGCCACGGCTTCGGCCGCCGCATACCCGCTGCGCACGGCGCCTTCCATGGTGGCGGGCCAACCCGTCCGGGTCCAATCCCCCGCCAGGAACAGATTGCGCACGCCGCACTCAGGGCCCGGCCGCAGCGCTTCGGTATCCGGCGCCGCGGAAAACGTGGCGCGCTGCTCCTTCACCACGTGCGCCTTCAGCAGCTTGGCCTCGCGCACCCTCGGGAAGTACAACCGCAAATCGCCGATGGCCATGTCGATGATTTCGCCGCGCGGAAGTTCCGTCAGTTCCCGCGAGGCGCTCACCACCAGTTGCAGATACCGCCCGCCGCCCTTGTTGAACATCCAGTGCATGGTCCGGTCGAGGAGCGCCGCGAACGGCAGCGTGGTCACCTCGCGGTCGAACCACAGGTGCACTCCGGTAATCGGCGAATGCTCGAAGGCCGGCGCATCCAGGCCCACCGCCGCCAACTTCTCGAAGGGCAGCGCACAGATCGAGTAATCGCCCGCCACCCGCTCCCCCGCCACCACCATGGCGCATTCTTCCACATGCTCGACCGCGCTTCGCAGATGCAGCCGCACGCCGCTCAGCTTCTTCCACGCGTCGGCCGCGTAGAGTTCGCCGAGAGGCACCGATGGCACCCCCATCTCGTAGGAATCCGCACGCGCCAAGAACCCCAGCCAGAACACCCGGAAGCCGTGCACCGCCGCCATCCGCTCCAGGTCTTCGTTCACCGCGCTCACTAGCACTTGCCGCCAGAAGCGGTCGATGGCGCGCGGCGTCTGCCGCTTCTGCAAAAGCCAGTCGAGCATGCTGATCCGTTCCAGGTCCTTGCGCCGCCTGCGCTCCCGCCGCAGCGCCAGCATGGCCCGCGCGATGCCCACCTTGTCCGCCAGCGACAGGCACGGCATCCGCAGAAACGACCCGGCGAAGTGCAGTGGCGCCGGCAGCCGCCCGCGCCGCATCAACGACATCCGTCCGCCCGGCTCCAGGAAGTAGAACTCGCGGTGGAAGCGCACGCGGTCGCGCACCCCCAGCCGCTCGTAGAAGTTCAGCAGGTTGACGCAGCAGCGCAGCAGGATGTGCTGGCAATTGTCGATGGTCTCGCCCTCGATGGCGTAGGAGGTCGCCCGCCCGCCCAGGAACGCCCGCGCTTCGTAAAGGTCCACCTCGAAGCCCGCGCCGCCCAGGGCCGCCGCCGCCGATAAACCGGCCAGCCCGCCACCCGCGATCAGAACCTTCGGCATCAGCAGCCAGTATGGCACGCCGCCGCCCTCACTCGCCCGCCATCTCCCCCGCCAGATAGCGCGCGGCCCTGCGCCGGTTGCGAGCGTTTCTCGCCACCGTCACCATGAGCAACACGCCTGCCAGCCAGCATCCGCCCGGCGCCGCCCAGTTCCACACCCCGCGGTCGATCATGGCGCCTCGCGGCCGGCGCGGGTCATACACGACCGTTACCGCGTCGCCCGAAGCCAGCGCTGGCATGCTGCTTCCCACTCTGTCCCGGAACTCCGACCGCTCCCCGTCCGCGCCATCGAACGCCACCACGGGGTAATACGTGTAGCCACCTCGGCGCCCCGACGAGTACTCGCTCTCCATGCGCACCACCCGCCCCGCCGCGCGTTCGCCGCGCAATACCAGCCCGGCAGTCTCGTGCCCCAGCCAAACGCCCAGACACACCAAGCCCGTAGCAATCGCGCCCACCACGGCGAGAGTGCTCCTGCCGGCCTTCTGCGATGCCGCCAGCCGCTCGCGCAGTTCCGGTTCGCTCATCTCGCGGCCATCCTGCCACGCCTTGGCTATTCGCGCCTGGAACTGCTCCTTGGTTTCCCGCCGTTCCTTGGGCTTGGTCGCGCGGTGGATCAGCACCACCGCGTAGGCCAGCACGCAGCCAGCCACCACATACGAGAAGAACCCGAACCCGGAATCGAGCGCCGACCTGATAATCAGAATGCCGGGGACCGCCAACGCCACCCCACCCAACGGTCGGACCAAGCCCGCACGCATCACCCGGTCCGGACGGCTCCGATCCGCGTACAGCGCTACCTGCGTCCCCGGAACCCGGTTCCCCATCCAATTGCTGGACGACCCATCGCCCCCGCGCACCGTCGTTCCGTCCTCCGCCCTGTATTCATAAATGGTGGAGTACGTTTCACCCTCGACGGGAGCGCCCGCTTTATTGCCGCCCTTGCAGAGCCGCACGCCGGCGATCCTGCCGCGCACGCGCCTCCCGGTCAAATGGTCGTAGAGGAACCAGGCGAACAGTAGCACTCCGACGGCCAGCAGCACCAGCCCCAGCACCAGAGTAAGAACCTGGTTGTACGCCCTGGTAACGCCGAATACCGTCTCAAAAAGCCCCTTGCCCATGAGCCTCCTACCGACCCATCCGAATATCCGCCCGCGCGCTCCTCGCGGCAAGCACTCGATTCTAACCGCTTCGAACCCGGCCAATCGGGAGTGCCGAAGGAACACCTCGGCCAGCGCGGAACACCTATAGTACGATCCGCAACTCCTCTTCGTTCCTTTGTGGCAAATGGGAGACTCAGGGGGCGGGAAAGCAGGCGCATCAGCCGCACCGCCAGTGGCATCCTGGCGGCTACTCGATGAACCTCGGCCGCGAATGGGGCCCTGCCTGAAGCACGATGTTTGCTACTACCCAACTGTGCGCGAGCGCATCGCGGACCGTCCTCGTATCCTCGAGATAGGTCCTCGAATCCTGCTCAAAGCAGCCAATCAGACCCACCACGGCTCTTGGTACGAAATGCCCCGCCAGTTGGCCAAACATCCGGCCCTGAAACGAATCGGTCTGCGCCGCCCGAACCAGCCTCAACATCCCCACATCGGCAATCTCCAAGCGTTCCATTTGATCGCTTCCGATCTCCAAAAGGATGGAGTTGACGAACCTGTTGCAATCGACGGAACCATGAAGGCGCACCACGCGGAACTCCGTAGCAAAGATGGTTGCGGTCGCCCCGTACATGACATGGCCCCCCATTATCGCGACGTTGATACCCATGCGGCGAGTGTATATCGGAACGAAGCGCGATACAATGGCCAACCCAGCCATTTAACATTTGCGGGAATTCCCTGATATCCAGGACGCCGCGAGGCAGGCGGGGCGTGCAATTCGCCCCGTCGCCGCGCCGCGGGTAAGATCGAGCCTGGTCCAGTTGCCTACTTCACCGTGAAGGGAGCCGACGCCGAGACGTTTTCCCACTCGATCTGGATCACGCCCTTGGCGCCCGCGCCGGTCACGCTCCACTTCAGCGTCTTCACCTTGTCCGCCGTCCTGCCCGTGGCCATGGGAACGCGGCCCAGGTCCTGAGCCTTGTCGTACGTCAGGCCCCACTGGTGGATCTGTTTGTTGACGATGAGCTGCCACTTGGCGTGGTCCTCGAGCGAAATGTACAAACTGTATTCGCCCTTGGGAACCACCACGCCGCCGCCCAGATCGAGATCGGCATCGGTGTGCAGCAGCGTCGCATCCTGCGCGCCCGCGCGCCATACCGGCATGTTCCGGTCGTTCTTCATGATGTCGTACAGGGCGCGGTCGGGAGCCGGCTGCCCGGAGGGGTCATTCATCTTCCGCGGATCGCGCAGCGACGGCGCGGAGTAATTGATGCTGACCGTCTTGCCGCCGAAATCCGTTTTGGCAGTGGCTTCCGGGCTGATGGTGCTGGCCCTTCTGGACCAGGGCCGGTCCTGGGCGATCAGGCCGCCGGTGACGAGCCCGGCAACGGTTAACAATACGCAAACGAGGCGCTTCATATTCTTGTGGTATTCCTCCCTTGCGAGTATATAACGTCCGCCCCGCCGAAGCGGCACCACCCCCAGCCACTCGGCCTCCCCGCCGCCCCCACCCCTTGCTGGGTGCGACACAGAAGTGGATCTGGCGGCACTATGTGGGGCAGGCTGTCAGCCTGCGGCGGGTTGTCAACCCGCCTCTTCGGACTTTTGCGTATGCCGCCCAGGCGGACTGACAGTCCGCCGCAGGCTGACAGCCTGCCCCACAAAAACGTAGCGCCCACCTACGCTCGGATTCAGACAGTTTCCTTGGTGGATTGCCTTTGCACTCACTTCTGTGCCGCGCACCACCCCTTGCTCCCGCTCCCCAATTGCGGCATCTTGGAAGTGATGCCGGTCTCCATCGAACTCCTCCGCATTGTCCTGGGACTCATCGGAACCGGCTGCGCCGCCATGGCGGCCCGCGCCATGGTCCGCGCCCGCAAGGGCTGGCAGAAGCCGTCGAAAACCACCGCCTGGCTCATCCGCACCGTCCTGTGCCTGGCCGGCGTCATGTTCCGCAGCCCGGTGGACGCGGTCGATATCGCCGTCTGGATGCTCATGGCCGCCGCTTCGGGCGCGTCCTGGTGGGTCGCCACGCACCCCAAACCCCAGGAAGACCTGACCAACCAGATCTTCCCCGGCGACCAGTAGCCCGCCGCCAGTACCGCGGGTACGGCCCCGACCGCCGCGCCACTGTTACAATCTTTGCTGACATGTCACTCGTGGTAGTAGGCTCCGTAGCATATGACGGCGTGAAAACGCCACACGGCAAAGTGGACCGCATGCTGGGCGGCGCGGCCACCTATATATCCCTCGCCGCCAGCTACTTCGTCCCGGTGAAGCTGGTCGCCGTGGTGGGCGACGATTTCGCCCACGAGGATTCCCAACTGCTGGCTTCCCGCCAGGTGGATCTGGAAGGCCTCGACCGCGTCGCCGGCGGCCGCACCTTCTTCTGGCAGGGCGTCTATTCCGCCGACATGAACGACCGCGCCACCCTGCGCACCGATCTCAACGTGTTCGCCGGCTTCAACCCCACCCTCCCCGAGACCTACCGCTCCGAACCGTACCTCTTCCTCGGCAACATCCAGCCCGCGCTGCAGAAGAGCGTCCGCGCCCAAATGCCCTCGCTGAAACTCACCGGCGGCGACACCATGAACTACTGGATCGAGGATTTCCGTCCCGCCCTGCTCGAAACCATACGCGAGTGGGACTTCCTGCTGATCAACGACAGCGAGGCGCGCCTGCTCTCCGGCGAGCGAAACCTGCGGCTCGCCGCCGAAAAGATCCTCTCCATGGGCCCGCACACGCTGGTCATCAAGCGCGGCGAGTACGGCGCCATCCTCTTCCGCCAGGGCATGCACTTCACGGCGCCCGGTTACTTGCTGGAGACGCTTATCGATCCGACCGGCGCCGGCGACAGCTTCGCGGGAGGCTTCATCGGCTACCTGGCCGGCCGGGGAATCGGCTCTCCCCTGGCCGACGCCGATGTCGCCGAACTGCGCCGCGCGGTGATTTACGGATCGGTGATGGGCAGCTTCTGTTGCGAGCAATTCGGCGTGGACCGCTTCCGCAGCTTGCGCCGGGAAGAAATCGACGCCCGCTACCAGGAATTCGTCGCCTGCACCGCGTTCTAGACCGCGCTAGTATCGAACCTGAATGCCTCGACCGAAAACCAGCCGCCCGAAGCCCGCGCCCGCACCAGTCCGCGGGGCGGCCGGCGGTTCCGGGGGTGGCGCCGCCACAGCCGCCCTGGTAGCGTTCGCCCTGGCAACCTGGAGCGCCCTGGCCGTCTGGTTCTTCCACTCCCACGGCTGGCAGTACTACTACGGCGACGCCGAGGCCCACCTCAACATCGCCCGCCGCATCGCCGATAATCTCACCCCCGGATACGACCAGGTGGGCACCGTGTGGCTGCCGCTTCCCCACTGGCTGATGCTACCGCTGGCGCGCCTGGACCCGTGGTGGCGCAACGGCCTGGCCGGCGCCATCCCCTCGGCGGCATGCTTCGTACTCGCCGGGTCGCTCCTATTCGCCGCCGTGCGCCGCGCTTTCGAGTGCTCCTGGGCCGCCTTCGCCGCCGTGGCGCTCCTGGCGCTCAATCCCAACCTGATGTACCTGCAATCCACGGCCATGAACGAAGCGGTCTTCCTGGCCTGCCTGATGGGGGTGTTCTATGGCAGCGTGCGCTTCGCGGAAAGCCCAAGCTGGTGGGCGGTCGCCGGCGCCGGTGCCGCGGCCCTGGCCGGCACGCTCACCCGCTATGAAGGCTGGTTCCTGATTCCGTTCGTGGCGCTCTACTTCCTGCTGGTGGGCAAGCAGCGCCGCATCCCCGCCGCGCTGATCTTCGGCGTCGTGGCGGCGCTCGGTCCACTCTACTGGCTGGGACACAACTGGTGGCTGAGTGGCGATCCGTTGGAGTTCTTCCGCGGCCCCTACTCCGCGCGCGCCATCCAGCGCGGCTTGCCGTACCCCGGAATGGGCGATTGGCTCGCCGCCTTCCGCTACTTCCGCGCCGCCGCCGAGCTGTGCGCCGGTTTCGTCCTGCCACTGGTCGCGCTGGCCGGCGCCGCCGCCGCCCTCTGGCGCCGCAAGTTCTGGCCCCTGGCGCTGCTGGCGCTGCCGGCAGTCTTCTACGTGTGGAGCGTGCATTCCTCCGGCACTCCCATCTTCGTACCCACGCTCGCGCCCTTCAGCCACTACAACACGCGCTACGGCATGGCGGCGTTTCCCCTTCTGGCGGTGGCCACGGCCGGCCTGCTGACGCTGTTCCCAAGGAGCACCCGCCCCGCCGCCGCCGCGCTGCTGGTGGCCGCCGCCACCGTGCCCTGGCTGCTGTACCCACGGCCGGCGACGTGGGTTACCTGGGAGGAATCGCGTGCCAACTCCGAAACCCGGCGCGCCTGGACGGAGGAAACCGCAGCGTACCTGGGGCCGCGCTACCGCCCCGGCGCGGGCATCGTCACCTCCTTCGGCGACATGACCGCCGTCTACCGCCTCCTCGGCATCCCCCTCCGCGACACCCTCACAGTCGACAACGGCCTCTTCTGGCTGGCCGCCACCCGCCGCCCCGAGCTGTTCCTGCGGCAGGACTGGGCCGTGCTGCGCGTGGACGATCCCATGTGGCAGGCCATTCAGCCCACGCCGCGCGCCAAAACCGGCTATACACTGGAAAAGACGATCCTGGTACAAGGAGCGCCGGCCATTCAGATCTTCCGGCGCCACTAAGGAGATTCTCGTGGTTTCTCAAGAAGCTGTGACCACCGCATTCGAACTGCCTGGCTGCCGCATCCGGCGCAACCTGGGCATCGTGCGCGGCATCGTGGTACGCTCCCGCTCCATCCTGGGGACCTTCGGCGCCAGCCTGCAAACCATTGTCGGCGGCAACATTACGCTGTTCAGCGGATTGTGCGAACGGACCCGATCGGACGCCTTCCAACTGATGATCCAGCACGCCTCCGAACTGGGCGCCAACGCCATCATCGGGGCGCGCTACGACGCCACCGAAATCACCAACGGCGTAACCGAGGTGCTCTGCTACGGCACGGCTGTGGTAGTTGAGCCGGTGCAACCATGAAGATCCCCTTCACCAAGGCTCACGGCGCCAAGAACGATTTCCTGCTGACCTGGGACGCCCGCGCGCCGGAAGCCGGCCGCCCCGCCCTGGCGCGCGCCATCTGCGACCGCCATACCGGCCCCGGCGCCGACGGCTGGATTCTAGTAACGCCCCCCATGAACACCATCGCCGACGGAGCCATCGAGCTCTACAACTCCGACGGCAGCACCGCCGAGATTTCCGGCAACGGGACGCGCTGTGCCGCCGCCTTCCTGATCCGCAACGGCTTCGCCGAGCGGACGGTTCGTGTGCTTACCGGCGCAGGCGTAAAAACCCTGCGGGTGCTTAAGCATAGCGGCCTGGTCTTCGAGTTCGAGATGAACATGGGCCACCCGGAAATCGTGGCCCAGCGGTTCGACCTGGCGTTGGCCGATGGCCCCCGTGACGTGACCCTGCTCGCGGTCGGCAACCCGCAGTGCGCCGTCCCGGTCGAGAACTTCGACTTCGACTGGCGGCGGATCGGCGCCGAAATCGAGTCCCACGAGCGCTTCCCCAACCGCACCAACGTGTCGTTCATCCGGGGCGTCGATAAGCACACTATCGAGGTTCGGTTCTGGGAACGCGGGGCGGGCGAGACCATGAGTTCGGGAACCGGGTCGACCGGTGCCGCGGTGGCGGCGGTGCTTCGGGGCTTGGCCAAATCACCAGTTCGAGTGATGACACCGGCTGGACCGCTGGAACTTCGAGTGGAGGACGAGGTCTTCCTGACCGGTCCGGCTGAGGTTGTGGCGGAGGGCGAGTTCCTGCTGTAGGCTGTCACTCTAATTAGTGCAGATCCGCACGGGTTGCCGGTTTGTTGGTGAAGTGATAGATGAGAGTTATAGCCGTAAAGTACTAACCTGTTTGGTGATGCGTGATGGCTCTGTTTCCGGAAGGGAGGCAGTCCGGTCGAGGGGCGGCGGGCGGCGCGGCGGGATCGGCAGGCGGCGCGAAAGTCCGGCCAACTCGTGTAAGTCTTGTAAGCCGTTCATAATCATGCAATTTGATGCATAATCGAGCGAACTACCTCAGATCGACGCATGGAGCGGCTTGAACCCGTTGATGAGTGTAAAGTTACGCGATAAAGTACTGTGTTTTTAGCTATTTATTAGCAATATCTCAAGCATTACTGGAATCGCGCCCAGGACAAACTGGTCCGGTTGTCCCATGGCTTCGGGAGGGCTCAGGTCGGTAGTGGCGCTGATCGCTCTGGCGGCGGCCGTGGGGCAGCAGCAAGCCTACCGTATCGTGATCTGGAAGGCCAGGCGCGAGATGGTGCTTCTCAGTCACGGCAAGGTCGTGCACTCCTACGAGGAGGTTTACCGCCTGGAGCCCAACGGGACCCCGGTGGAGATCAACTTGTAGCGCGCGGACCGCAATCTGAAATAATGGACCCATGTACGGAATGAACCCGTCGCGTTGTCCCGGAGCCTGGGGACGGCTTGGCTTGGCGGTGGCGCTGGTCGCTATCGCCCTTGGCGCGACGGCCGCCACGCCGCCGCAGCAGCAAGCCGACCGTATCGTGATCTGGAAGGCCAAGCGAGAAATGGTGCTTCTCAGTCACGGCAAGGTCCTGCACTCCTATAAAGTGGCTCTGGGCCACAACCCGGTGGGACCGAAGACCCGCCAGGGCGACATGCGCACACCCGAGGGGCTGTACACCATCGACGGCCACTATCCCCACAGCGATTACCACATGGCGCTCCACATCTCCTACCCGAGCGCAGCCGACCGCGCCCAGGCCAGAAAGCTGGGCGTCGATCCCGGCGGTGACATTCTGATACACGGGCTGCCCAACGGCCGGGGCTTCATCGGAAGAGCTCACCGGCTCTGGGACTGGACCAAGGGCTGCGTCGCCGTCACCGACGAGGAGATCGAGGAAGTCTACCGCCTGGTGCCCAACGGGACCGCAGTCGAGATCAACCCGTAGCCCGCTTCCGATCTGAAATAATAGACCCATGTGCGGAATCGCCGGATTCGCGACGGGGAGGCCAGCGGAGAGCGCCGAATTGGCGGTCCGCCAGATGATGGCGGCCATGCCGCGGCGGGGCCCGGATTCCGAGGGGCTCAACGCCTGGCCCGGCGCCGTGCTGGGCCATAAGCGCCTCGCCATTCTCGATCTCAGTCCGGGCGGCCATCAGCCGATGGTCTCCGAGGACGGCAACACCGGCCTGATCTTCAACGGCTGCATCTTCAACTTCCGACAGATCCGCGCCGAATTGGAATCGCTCGGCCACGCCTTCCACTCGAAATGCGATACCGAGGTGCTGCTCCGCGGCTACCGCGAGTGGGGCATCGACTTGCTGGTGAAGCGCCTGCACGGCATGTTCGCCTTCGCCGTCTGGGACTACCCGCGGCGCCGCCTCACCCTGGCGCGCGACCGGTTGGGCGTGAAGCCGCTGGTCTACGCCGTGCGCGAGGGTGAGATCGCCTTCGCCTCAACCGTGCGGGCGCTGCGCTCGGCCGGTTTCAGCGATGGCCTGGACCCGCAGTCCGTCCTCGAGTATCTGGAGTTCGGCTACGTCACCGACAGCCGGGCCATCTATCAGGGGCTCAACAAGTTGCCCGCCGCCAGCATCCTCGAATGGAGCGGCGGCGAGATGCGCCAGCGGCAGTACTGGAAGCCGCCCGAGATAGACGAGGCCTCGCGCATCACCTTCGAGGAAGCCGTCGAGGAGACCGAGCGCCTGCTGGTGGAAGCCGTGCGCCTGCGGCTGGTGTCGGATGTGCCCATCGGCGTGCTGCTTTCGGGCGGCATCGATTCCACGCTGGTGTGCTGGGCCATGCGGCAATCGGGCGCCAACATCAAGTCCTTCACCGTGCGCGCGGCGGGCGACCAGTCGGACGAGAGCTCCGCGGCCGCGGAAACGGCGCGGCTGCTGGGCGTCCCCCACGTGATCGTGGACATGCCGGCGCACGATTTCGAGCTGGACGAATTCACCGACGCCTTCAGCGAGCCCTTCAGTTGCTCCTCGGCCCAAGCCATGCTGTGGGTGTCACGGCTGGTGAAGCCGGCGGCCACCGTGCTGTTGACGGGCGACGGCGGCGACGACGTCTATCTTGGCTACCCGTTCTTCCGCAACGCCTGGTGGGCACAGCGCATGGCGCGCAGGATGCCAGCGGCGGCGGCCGGGGTGGCGCACGGGTTGGGCCGGCTGATCCCGCAGCGGCGGATGCGGCGCTTCGCCGAGTACTCGACCGGCGGCATTGGCGACCACATCCGCGCCCACGACGGGCTTCCCTACTACGCCTCCCACGGCATGTTGGGCGAGCGGCTGGGCGCGGCGAGCCTGCCGTGGCGCCAGATTCCGCCCTCGCTCGAATCCGCCCGGCGCCTGCTGGCGGACGTGTTTCGCTTCCACATGCAGGCCCAGTTCAGCGGCGAGTTCCTACCCAAGGTGGACGGGGCCACCATGTACTACTCGATTGAAGCGCGCGGACCTTTCCTGGACCAGAAACTGTGGGAGTTTGCCGCCGCCCTGCCGCCCGAAGTGCGCTTCCACGGCGGCGCGCTGAAGGCGGTGCTGCGCGAGATCGTTCGGCGCCGCGTCGGAGCCGAGGCCGCCGCGCGCCCCAAGCAGGGGTTCACGGTGCCGGTGGAGCGGTGGCTCGCCACCCGCTGGAGCGGCATGCTGGACCGGCTGCGCGGCGAGACCTGGCTGGAGCGCGAAGGTTGGATCCGGCCAGGCTCGCTCGTCGAACCGGTGCGCAAGGCCGTCGAGCGGCAGTGGGTGCCCACGCAGATTTGGCACCTGCTGGTGTTGGAGAACTGGCTGGAGAAAAACGGCCAAGCGTGAACCGCGGCCGGGGACTGGGGGTGGCCCACACGGAAGCACTGATGCTAGACTCGTTGGTCGGAATCCCCCATGACTGAAGCTTTTCGCAAACACTACGGCTCTGCCAGCGGCCTGCGCATTTTCCGCGCTCCCGGGCGCGTTAACCTTATTGGCGAACATACCGATTACTCCCTCGGCTTCGTCCTCCCCGTGGCGCTGGAACTGGCCACCTACGTGGCCACCGCTCCCAATGCCGACGGCATGTTGCGCATGTACTCGGAGGACCGCCAGGAGCTGCGCGAATGGCCCATGACGGATCTCGCGGGCCTCAAGACCTCCAAGCACTGGACGGATTATCCGCTGGGCGTGGCGCGCGAGCTGATGGACGCCGGATTCCCGCTGGCGCCGGCCAACCTCCTGATCCGCAGCACCGTGCCCGATGGCGCGGGGTTGAGCTCGTCGGCCGCCCTGGAAGTGTCCACCGCGCTGGCCCTGCTGCTGGGCCGCCCTTACGGCCAGGCCGAACTGGCTAAACTGGCGCAGCGCGCGGAGCACCGCTTCGTGGGCAACCCGTGCGGCATCATGGACCAGTACATTTCGGTGTTCGGGCGGGAGCACGCGGCTGTCGAGATCGATTGCCGCAGCCTGCAGCACCGCCTGGTGCAACTGCCCGCGGGCGTAACCTTCCTGGCCGTGAACACCATGGTGAAGCACGCCCTCAGCGGCTCGGCGTACCGCGACCGCGTGGCCGAGTGCGCCGCGGCGGTGGACGGCCTGCGGCGGCACTATCCCGAAGCCAAGACGCTGCGCGATATCACGGTGGAGCAGTTGACACCCTTCGCCCACGAGTTGCCGCCGGTGGTCGAGCGGCGCGCCCGCCACGTGGTGAGCGAGGACGAGCGCGTGCACGCCTTCGTGGACGCGAGCGCCCGCGGGGACATTGCGGCCATGGGGCGGCTGATGGTGGAATCCCACCGCAGCCTCCAACACGACTACGAAGTGAGCTGCGAGGAGCTGGACTACCTTGTGGACCGCGCCCTTGAGATCGACGGCGTGATCGGCTCGCGCATGACCGGCGGAGGGTTCGGCGGCTGCACGGTGACCCTGGTGCGGGAAGGTGCCGCCGCGGCATTCTCAACGAAAATCGCGCAGGCGTACCAGAGCAAGTACGGGTTGACGCCGCTAGTCTACCCCTGCAAGCCCTCGGCTGGCGCGGGCGAAGTCACGGACTTCGCGGCGGTACCGAAGGCGTAAAGGACTCCGCGGGGCGGGAGATGGCCGCTCCACGCCAGGCGTTACTTCACGTACACGGTGTAGCCCGGCGAGCAAAACAGCTTCGACTGGGCGAGGGCGCAAATGGCCAGGGGAGTGGCTCCGGGTGTCAGGCCGCTGGGAACGGCGACGTTCACCTGTTGCACGCCCAGCAGGCCCGGCGCGGCGCCGGCGTAGAGCGGAGTGAGGCCGCCCTGCCCGCCAATCTGTACGGTGACCAGCGCACCCGTGGGAATGCCGGTGCCGAATATCTGCAGCACGCTTCCCGCCTTGGCGGCGCTGGCCGGAGCGTTGATGGTGTTGTCTTGATTCAGAACGCCGGGGTTGAAAACCGCCGGGCCGGCGGGCGCCAGGGACACGGTAAAGGGGCTGGATGCGACGCCGTCAGCCGTCACCACCATGGAGGACGACGTCTTGGCCGGGTCCAAGGTGGCGGGCACTTGCAGGTTGATCTGCGTGGCCGAAGTGTACAGAAGCGTGGCAACCGTGCCATCGAAAGTGACGGTGACCACCTTGCCGGACAAGTTGGTGCCAAACACCGTTCCGAGGGAGCCGGGCGCCAGGGGCGCAACCAGCAGGCTGGCGGCGTTCACCACGGAGGTCACCGTCACCACTGGCGTGGGCGGCGGAGGCGGAGGCGCGGCATCGACGATCACGGTGATGGGAACGGTCACGGGCGAGGAAAGCGGGCCGCCCCCGCTCACTACCACACTGGCGTTATAGACGCCCGCCGTCAGGTTCTGAGGCTTCACCCATACGCCAATGGTGGCGCCGTTCTGGCCCGAAGTGCTGCCTGGCATGAGCCAATCGGAGCCGGTCTGGTATTTTACGGAGATGGTCCAGTTGAGGATTCCGCCGCCGCCGTTGTTGATGTAGATCCAGCCGGGCACCTGGGTGGTGTGCGATCCGGCGGTGACCTCGGTCTGCAACGGACCCCAGGTAGCGACCTGGAGAACCGGGAAGTAGCCGGCCTTGCAATCGCCCACGATGGTGCAATCGGAGGCGGGCTCGCTCGAGACGAAGCGCGGCACGGGAGCGGTTTGAGAGGCCGCCGGAGTGGACGACACCGGCGCGTAGGAGACGGTCTCCGTAGCCACGGCCGCCGCGGTTACGTTGGAGATTCCGATGAAGGTGGGGAACTGGACGCTTTCGATGCTAGAGAGGTTGCTGTCCACCACCTCGTAGATGGCGTAGGCGGACCCGTTGGTAATGGGCACGGCGCTGGCGGAATCGAGCAGGATGGGGCCCGAGCCGGTGGGCAGCGTGGCGGGCACGCCGCCGGCGCCGGTGCTGTCGCTCAACATCACGCGCGCCAGCAACAAGGTGTGGCTCGCGGGCACGTACTGGCCGACGGCCTGCGGCGTGCCGAGGTCGCCGCCGGATGTGGGCACCGCGGCGTCGCTTCCGGAAACGAAATCGGGCAGGAATAGCTGGGTGTTGGCCGGGAGGCCGGAGTAGCGCACGGCCAGGCGGGTGCCGTTATCGTCGCCCGCGCCGCGAGGTTGAAAGGCGCCGGCAATGGCTTCGGTGAACCGGGTGGAGGCCAGCGCCGTACCCGTCGTGAACAGGTTGGTCACGCTGATGGTACCCGGCAAGGGCGAACCCAGGCAGGCGATCCCGGTGTCGTAGAGCGTGGCGTACAGGCTCTTTACGGCGTACCCGACGGTCACCTGCGACTGGTTCAAGAGTACGTTGAACGAAATATTGGCGACCACGGGAAGCGGAGCCGGGCCGGCCACCTGACTGGCGTTCACGCGAATGCCGGAGATCTTCAGGTTTATGTTGCCGGAGACCGGCACGGGCAGGTTGACCCCATAAAAGGTGATGCTCTGGCCCAACACCACGCCCGGGAAGCCGGTGGGAGCGTAGCCGCTGCCGGTATCGGCGAGAAGCGCGGCATCGCGCGCCAGCCCATTGGCGTCCACGGAATTGGTGACGGCCACGGGCAGGTAGATCACCAGGACGCCGGAGATGGTCGTAGGATTGCTGCCGAAGGCACACTGAATGAAGATATCGCCAACGCGCTCCGCGACACCCTCGGCGCGGATCTGCGGCGTGCTGGTGGTAACGGAGCACAGGGCCGGACCGTTCTGCGCCTGGGCGAGTTGCGGAATGGCGAGAGCGCCGGCCGCGAGCGCGCACCACCGAATCGCGGAAAGCGCCGGATGGGAACGAACGCAACGCGAGTTGAGAAACATGGTACCTCTCTATCCTATTCTGGGCCTCATGACGAGGGGCGGCAATGGGGTGCGCGGAAAACGGTACCAGGCAAGTGTGCGATTACAGCCGTTCACTTTGGGTAACTGGGGCGGGTGTCAGGTCGCGGGTGGCGCGGCCGGCTGAGAGCGGCGCCCCCGGCAGGCGATAGCCCAATAGGGCTAGTTGGGCCCGAGCGGCGGCGCTTTCGAATATCATGGAATCACAGCCCCCATGTGGATAGTCCGACTCGCCCTCAGGCGTCCTTACACCTTCGTGGTAGTTGCCCTGCTGATCGCCGTTCTAGGCGTGACGGCAATTCTGTCCATGCCGGTGGACATTTTCCCCTATATCGATATCCCGGTGGTCAGCGTGGTGTGGAGCTACCAGGGGCTTACACCCGAGGAGATGGAAAAACGGGTAGTGCTGTTCTTTGAGCGGTCGCTGACCACCACCGTCAACGACATTGAGCACATCGAATCGCAGACGTATAGCGGCGTGGCGGTGATCCGCGTGTACTTCCAGCCCAATGCCAAGGTGGAGATGGCGCTGGCGCAGATCACGGCGCAATCGCAGACGCTGCTGCGCATTTTCCCGCCGGGCATGACGCCGCCCAGCGTGATCAAGTACGACGCTTCCAGCGTGCCCATCCTGCAACTGGGCCTGGAGAGCAAGACGCTGAGCGAACAGGAACTCTTCGACCTGGGGCAGAATTTCATCCGCACCCAACTGGCCACCATTCAGGGATGCTCCGTGCCACTGCCCTACGGCGGGAAGAGCCGCATGGTAATGGTGGACCTGATGCCGGAGCAGCTCTACGCCAAGGGCCTGTCGCCGGCGGACGTTTCGGCGGCGTTGGGCAACCAGAACCTCATCCTGCCGGCCGGCACGGTGAAAATTTCAAACACCGAATACCAGGTGCGGCTGAACAGCAGCCCGCGCATCCTGGACGACATGAACGGCATGCCGCTCAAGCTGGTAAACGGCGCCCCGGTATTCGTGCGCGACGTGGCGCAGGTGCGCGACGGCTACGCGGTGCAGACCAGCATCGTGCGCACCAACGGGACCCGCGGAGCGCTGCTGACCATCCTGCGCAACGGCAAAGCATCCACACTGGCTGTGGTGAACAGCGTCAAGAAGACGCTGCCGGTGATTCTGGCGGGGCTCACTTCGGAATTGAAAGTGCGGCAGTTTTTCGACCAGTCGCTATTCGTGCGCGCGGCCATCAACGGCGTGGTGCGCGAGGCCATCATGGCGGCTTTTCTGACGGGGCTGATGATCCTGATGTTCCTGGGGAGTTGGCGCAGCACGGTGATCGTGTGCATCTCCATTCCGCTCTCCATCCTGGTATCGCTGATCGTGCTGAGCCTGATGGGACAAACCATCAACGTGATGACGCTGGGCGGCTTGGCGCTGGCGGTGGGCATCCTGGTGGACGACGCCACGGTGGAAATCGAAAACACCCACCGCAACATGGCCATGAAGAAGCCGCTGGTGCGGGCGGTGCTGGATGGGGCGCAACAGATCGCCGCGCCGGCTTTCGTTTCCACTCTATCCATTTGCATCGTGTTCGTTCCGGTGCTGTTGCTGACGGGCGCGGCCCGCTACCTGTTCACGCCGCTGGCCATGGCCGTGGTGTTCGCCATGATGGCGTCCTACTTCCTGTCGCGGACGCTGATCCCCACCATGGTCCACTACATGCTGAAGCCCGAGGTGAAACTGTACGCGCAGGGCGAAGGCGGCGAGACGGCCGGCGGTACGGGGATCATCTGGGGCGCGCACTACATTTTCAACCGCCAGTTCGAACGGATGCGCGCGGGCTACACTACGCTGCTGCACTGGTCGCTGGACCACCGCTCGCCGGTGCTGATCGGGTTTGCGCTATTCGTGGCGGGGTCGCTGGCCCTGGCCGGTTTCGTGGGCCGCGACTTCTTCCCGGTGGTGGACTCGGGGCAAATGCGGCTGCACGCGCGGGCGCCATCGGGAACGCGGATCGAGAAGACCGAGGAGATCTTCAGCGCCATCGAGCGCGAGATCCGCGACGTGATTCCGGAGCGCGAGATTTCCACCATCATCGACAATATCGGCGTCCCGACGGGCGGCATCAACCTGGCGTTCGGCGACAACCCGACGTTGGGCCCGGGAGACGGCGACATTCTGATTTCGCTCCAGGGCGACGATCACGGCTCGACGGCCGACTATACGGACCGCCTGCGAAAGCGGCTGCACCGGAAGTTTCCGGACGTGGTGTTCTTCTTCGAAGCCGCCAACATTACCAACCAGATCCTGAATTTCGGGCTGCCAGCGCCCATCGACGCGCAGATCATGGGGCGGAATACGGCCGCCAATTACCGGATCGCGCAGGAACTGGAGGAGCGGTTCGCGCACATTCCGGGCGCGGCCGACGTGCATATCCACCAGGTGGTGGACTATCCGGTGATTGAAGTGAACGTGGACCGCAACAAAGCAGGCCAGGTGGGCCTAACGCAGAAGGACGTGAGCAACAGCCTGCTGATTTCGCTTTCCTCGAGCAGCCAGGTATCGCCCACGCAGTGGCTGGACTGGCGGACGGGCGTCACCTACTCCGTGGCCATACAGACGCCGCAGAACAAGCTCAACAGCATGGCGGCGCTGATGAGTACGCCGATAACGCCGCTGATCGGCGGCGTCAACTTCACCACGGCGGGATCGCTTGCGGGCGTGGCCGCCGAAGGGAACGCATCGGTGGGCGCGGGACCCAGCCAGGCGTCGGCGGCTTACGGCAACCCTGGCGCCGCGGGCGGCGGGGCGCAACTGCTCTCCAACGTAGCGGGCGTGGGGCGCAACGCGGCTCCTGAAATCGTCAATCACTACAATGTGCAGCCGGTTTTCGACGTGTACGCCAACGTGGACCGGCGCGACCTGGGTGCGGTGGGGTCGGCGGTGGAGAAAATCATCGCCGACGTTTCCAGGAAGCTGCCGCGCGGCAGCAGCATCGAACTGCGCGGCCAGGTGGCCACCATGGAAAGCTCATTCTACCGCCTGGGCATCGGCATGGTGTTCGCGGTGGCGCTGGTGTACCTGCTGATGGTGGTGAATTTCCAATCGTGGCTGGACCCGTTCATCATCCTGATGGCTTTGCCGGGGGCGCTGGCGGGGATCGTGTGGATTCTCTTCCTGACGCAGACCACCTTCAGCGTGCCGTCGTTGATGGGCTCGATCATGTGCATCGGCGTGGCCACGTCCAACAGCATTCTGATGGTGGTGTTCGCCAACGATCAGCGGGAGGAAGGCATGGACTCGCGGGCGGCGGCACAGGCGGCGGGGCACACGCGCATCCGCCCGGTGTTGATGACCGCCGGCGCCATGATCATCGGCATGTTGCCCATGGCGCTCGGGCTGGGCGAGGGCGGCGAGCAGAACGCGCCGCTGGGCCGGGCGGTGATCGGCGGGCTGGTGCTGGCGACGATTACCACGTTGTTCGTGGTTCCCATGGTGTACAGCATGTTGCGTACCAAGGCTCCGGTGGATCACGAACGAAGGATCGTCGAGGAGGAGCGAGAGCACATTCAGGGTGAGTGGAATATCCCCAAGGACTTGCAATGAACGAGACTCAAAGCCAGGAAGAGCGGCTGCGCGCGGAAGTCGAAGACCTGAAGCGCCAATTGGAAGAGCAGAAGCGGCTCGGGTCCGCGGGCCATGGCGCAGGAACCCGTAAGCCATCGGGGCGGGCGCTGGTCTGGCTGGTGGTGATGCTGGCGGCGTTGTGCGTGGCCGGATACTATCTGGGCTACCTGCCGCGCCAGCGCCGCGAAGCGATGTTGGCAGCCGAGGCGAAGACCTCCGGCGATACGCTGCCCGTGGTCACGGTGCAGCAGGTGTTGCGGGCTCCTGCCTCGTCCAGCCTCGCGCTGCCGGGCGATATTCAGGCCGTCACGGAAGCTCCGGTGCTGGCGCGCGCCTCGGGCTACATCAAGAAGCGCTACGCCGATATCGGCGACCGAGTGAAGGCCGGCCAGCCGCTGGTGGAAATTGAAGCGCCGGAGTTGGATCAGCAAATCACCCAGGCCAAGGCCTCGGTAGAGCAGGCCGGCGCCGCCATCGAGCAGGCGCAGGCCAGCCTGCAACAGGGCAATGCCACGTTAAACCTGCTGAAGATCAACGCCGAACGCAACCAGAAACTGGCCGACAAGAACATCGTGTCGCGGCAGGACAACGACACCACGCGGTTGCAGTACGCCGCGCAGCAGGCCACGGTCGATGCGCTGGGCAAGGCGGTAGCGGCGGCGCGGAGCTCGGCCGACGCGGCTCGCGCCAACCTGGCGCGGCTGACGGACATGCGGGAATACCTGACGGTGCGGGCGCCGTTTGCGGGCGCAATCACGGTGCGCAATGTGGACGCCGGAGCGCTGGTGACCGAGGGCAGCACGTTGCTTTTCCGCATCGCGCAAACCGACCGGCTGCGGATCTACGTCAACGTCCCGCAGTCGTTCGCCGAGTCCATCCGCGCCGGCCAGCCAGCCACGATCACCGTTCCCGACCTGCCGGGGCGCAAATTCCGCGGAAGCGTGGCGCGCACGGCGGGCTCGCTCGACCCCGCATCGCGCACGCTGCTGACCGAGGTGCAGGTGCTCGAAACCGGCGGGGTGCTGGTGCCGGGCATGTACGCGCGGGTGGAGCTGACGGTGGAGCGTCCCGAATCGCCGCTCACCATTCCCGGCGACACGCTGGTGATGCGCAGCACCGGTCCGCAGGCGGCGGTGGTGCGCCCAGGCGGCACGGTGCACTTCACGCCGATTCAACTGGGCCGCGATTATGGCGACCACCTGGAGGTGCTGGGCGGCCTGGCGGAAGGACAACTGCTGGTGGTCAACCCCAGCGACATCATCCGGGAAGGCGTTAAGGTGAAGCCGGTGGCAGCCGAGAAGCCGGCGGACCGGCCCTGACGGGTAGAGCGGAATCCCATGACCATGCGGAAACTCATTCCGATCCTGGCGGCGGCGTACCTTGTGTGGGCGCCATCCGGCTACGCGCAGAATGGCGCGGCGGGCCTGGACAACTCGCGCCGCATTCGCGACCTGCTGCGCGGGGGCACGCTTTACCTCTCGCTGGACGATGCGTTGGCGCTGGCCATCGAAAACAACCTCGACGTGGAATTGCAGCGTGTGAGCCTGCGGCAGAGCGAGACCGAACTGCGGCGCACGGCGGGCGGCGGCACGGTGCGCGGACTAGGCTATACGCTGGCGGAAGCGCCGGCGGGCGTGGGCGGGCCGGTGAGCCCGCTGGTGATCAACCGCGCCGTGGCAGGCAACGCCACTGGTGGAGCGACGGTGGCGGCCAACGCGCTGGAACTGGGCGTGCTGGGCGCGCCGCAGGTCAACTACAGCGTGCAGGGCTCCGTGGCGCAATCCGCCGGCACCGCGGTTCCGGTTCTCGACCCGGCCGTTACCGGGCTGTGGAACTGGTCGCACCAGACCACACCGCAAACCAACTTCAACACCTATGGCGGGAACACGCTGGTTTCGAACGCGGTGCAGGCCAATGCGGGCGTGCAGCAGGGATTCTCGACCGGCGCTCAGGCGGCATTGAGTTTCACGAACCTTCACCAATCGGTTAACTCGCTGACCACCAGTTACAACCCCTTCACCGGGTCGAGCCTGGGGCTCACCGTGACGCAGCCGCTGCTGCGCGGATTCGGCTTGGGGTTGAACCGGCGATACATCCGCATTGCCGCCAACGAGCGGCGAATTGCCAGCCTGCTCTTCCAGCAGCAATTGATCCTGACGGTTTACGGCACCATCCGGCTGTATACCGATTTCGTGGCGCTCTTCGAAGACGTGAAGGTGAAGCAGGAGTCCGTGGCGCTGGCCGAGAAGTTGCTCGCGGACACGCGGGCGCAGGTGGAGGAAGGCGCGCTGGCGCCTATCGAACTATCGCGCGCCAACGCCCAGCTTTTTTCGACGCGGCAGGACCTGATCAACTCGCGCGGTCTGCTGCAGGAGCAGGAAGCCATCCTGCGAAACGTGCTCACGCGCGCCGGGGACCCGGACGTGCAAGCCGCGCGCGTGATCCCCACCGACACGCTGAGCATCCCCGCCCAGGACGAGGTGCGGCCCACCGAAGACCTTGTGGCCGACGCGCTGGCTCACCGTCCCGACCTGGGTCAGGCGGCGCTGCAAGTGGACAACTCTAATATCGCGCTGGAAGGCGCCCGCAGCGCCACGCGGCCGGAGATCGACCTGGTGGGCACGTTGCAGAACAGCGGCTTGGCCGGGCCGGGGACGGCGTACGTGCCGAATCCGAACCCGGCGTTCCTGGGCGGTTATGGCAGCGTCCTGGGGCAGATACTGGCGCACGACTACCCCACTTATGGGATAGGGCTGCAAGTTACTCTGCCAATTCACAACCGCATCGCCGAAGCCGACCTGGCGCGCGACGAGTTACTGGTGAAGCAAACTGGGATACGGGTGCGGCAGTTACAGAACCAGGCGCGGCTGGAGGTGGAAGATGCCGTGATCGCCATGCGGCGCGCGAGGGCGTCGTACGAGGCGGCGGCGGAGGCGCGCAAATACCAGCAGGAATCGCTGGAGGCCGAGCAAATCAAGTTCGAAGCGGGTGCTTCGACCGTGTTCTTCGTGAACCAGTATGAGACGCAGGTGGCGCAGGCTAAGTCGGCGGAGGTGGTGGCGCGGAGTTCGTATGTGAAGGCTAAGGCGGCGCTGCAAAGAGCCACCGGGACGATACTGGACGAGAATAAGGTGGAGGTTGAGGCGGCGGTGAAGGGGACGGCACGGTAGGGGGCGTACTTGACGGACACTAATGACCGGTTGATGGCGTTTGTCCAGCGCCATTTCCTCATAGGACCTGCACTCCATGGCCGCCGCGATTTCTTCCCCGACGGTTCATTCATAACAACAGAGTGGTTTGCCGTGGTCTGGATTCCGCTCATTCCCGTGTGTAGCAAGCGGGTTTCCGCCGAACAGACCAGCATGAATGCTGTGCGCGACCCAAGTGGCTGGTACGTCCACGACGTCACTTCGCCGAATCTCAAGCAGGTGCTATGCGTGTACGCCTGGTGCGCCTCCATGATTGCCGCGATTTTCCTCGGAGCCAGGTTCCAGGACGCACTATCGGAAGCCCTCGGCGACGAGGACGAAGCGTCGGCGCTGTGTCTTCTCGCGCTAGCGGTCATCGGCTCGCTTCCGTATGTTCTGCGGCGTCTGGCAAAGAGGCGGAAGGCCAAGGAATGGGAGCGCGCCCGGTTGGGCCTCAGTCCGCCGCTTTGATGACTATGCCATTCTCCCATAAATATGGGAGAATGGTCTCAGATGAAGACGACCCTTGAGATTGCGGACCCGTTGTTCCGGCTGGCCAAGGCAACCGCGGCCGAACAGGGGATTACTCTGCGGGAGCTTGTATCCGAGGCGCTCGCCGAGAAGTTGCGCACCCAAGCCGGCACGGACAAGCCGTGGATGAAGGCCTTCGGCAAATTGCGCGGTCTTCACGCCGAGACGGCGCGGATCGACCGGATCATCGAGAAGGAGTTCGGCCAGATTGAGCCTGAGGACTGGCGGTGATTCTCGACACGAACGCCCTGTCCGCCTTGGCTGATGGCGACGCGGCGTTGGAACCGGTTCTTCGCCGGGCCGAAGAAATCGCGGTGCCCACGATTGTGCTGGGCGAGTACCGCTACGGCATCATGGGATCGCGGGACCGGGCGAAATACCGGCAATGGCTGGCGGAGACGATCCCGCACTTCCGGATACTTGCGGTAGATGCGGAAACAGCCGCGGCTTACTCCGACGTGCGCCACGAGCTCAAGCGAGCCGGACGCCCGATTCCTGCGAACGACATCTGGATCGCGGCCCTGGCCCGGCAGCACAGGTTGCCGGTGGTGAGCCGCGATGCGCATTTCGACTTCGTGCCGGGATTGAAGCGCGTGAGCTGGTAGGACGGCGAGGGGGTCAATTGAGGGTCCCTGCTAGCCCGACTTTCGCACTTCAGAGCCCATTTTCCCTGTTAGCATGGCTTAAGTCTTTTGCCTACAATCCGAGAATCTGAAAATCGGTGTGGTGAAGACCTTCCCTCTTCCAATCCGACGGCTTTTCTGGCATTCTGCGGCTTCGATGTTTTTGCGCCGCACGAACCGCAAGAAGGACGGCAAGGACCACCGCTACTTCAGCGTGGTGGAGAACCGACGGCTATCCTCCGGCAAGACGGCGCAACGCACGGTCCTGTACCTGGGTGAAGTCAACGACAAACAGGAAGACGCCTGGCGCAAGACCCTGGACGTGTTCGACGAGCAGCAGCACCGCTCACGCACCCTCAGCCTGTTCCCCGAGGATCGCGAAATTCCAGAAGATTGCGTCGACAGTCTGCAAGTGAGGCTGAGCGGGCTGGAACTGCGGCGGCCGCGCATGTTCGGCGCCTGCTGGCTGGCCTGCGAGATCTGGCGCCAACTGGGGCTGGACGAGTTCTGGCAGCGACGCTTGCCGGACGGCCGCGAGGCCGTAAGTTGGAAGAAGGTGCTGGAGTTGTTGGTGGTCAACCACCTCATCGATCCGGCCAGTGAGTTCCGTGTGCACCGGCAGTGGTTTCTTTCCACCGCCATGGACGAGTTGTTGAACGTCGATTATGCGGCTGCGGAAAAGGACCGGTTGTACCGTTGCCTGGACCGGGTACTGGAGCACAAGCAGGAACTGTTTGTGTGGTTGCGAGGGAAGTGGGCCGACCTGTTTCAAGCCGACTTCGAGGTGCTGCTCTACGATCTGACAAGCACTTACTTCGAAGGCGCCATGGAAGAGAATCCCAAGGCCAAGCGCGGCTACAGTCGCGATGGCCGGCCGGATTGCTTGCAGGTCGTGGTGGCCCTGGTGGTCACCACCGATGGCTTCCCGCTGGCCTACGAAGTGATGAACGGGAACACCACGGATTGCACCACGCTACGAGGGTTCCTCGACAAAATCGAGAAGACCTACGGGAAGGCGAAGCGGATGTGGGTCATGGATCGGGGCATTCCGACCGAAGCGGTGTTGGCCGAGATGCGCGACCCGGCGCGCCAGGTCCTCTATCTGGTGGGGACGCCGAAGAGCAAGATCAAACAGCACGAGAAGAAGTGGCTCGACCTGCCCTGGCAGAAGGTCCGCGACTCGGTCGAGGTGAAGTTGTTTGAACAGGACGGAGAACTCTACGTACTGGCCAAGAGCGCCGGCCGCCAGGCCAAGGAGATAGCCATGCGACGGAAGCGGCTGGTGCGGTTGCTGCGCAAGCTCCGCGCCATGCGTCACAGTCTGCCGGCGCGCGATCAGTTGCTGTTACGCATCGGTGCCGCCAAGACCGAGGCGGGCCGCGCCTTCGGCTTTGTGAAGATCCAACTGCCGGATGCCCGTCAAGCGGTGACGCGCGAATCGTTCCAATTCCGCGTGGATAAGGCCAAGCTCAAAGAGGCGGAACTGCGCGACGGCCACTATCTACTTCGCTCCAACCTCACCGGTGGCGATCCCAGTGTGTTGTGGTCACGCTACATCCAACTGACTCAGATCGAGTCGGTCTTCCGAAGCTTGAAGAGTGAACTCGGGCTCCGGCCGATCCGTCATCAACTGGAGCACCGCGCCGACGCGCACATCCTGGTCGCCTTCCTGGCCTACTGTCTTCAGGTGACGTTGAAGAACCGGCTGATGCTGCACGCGCCGGGGCTGACGCCCGCAGCCGTACTGGAGGCGCTGGCGACGATACAAATGATCGACGTCCATATCCCGACCATCGATGGACGCTGGTTGATTCTTCCGCGCTACACGCAACCGGAGGCCGAAGCCCGCCTCGTCCTCGACAAACTCAAGCTCGCCTTGCCCGCGCAACCACCCCCTCGCATAACCACAGACCCTGCCCTCGGAGCTGCCGCAGCCGCTGGTAGGTAGCCCTGATTTGTGGTGAAGACCTATCCATAGCCTCTACTGATTCTTCGGGACTTAGGCGCCGCTCGGGCCTCGAAGTGCGAAAGTCGGGCTAACTGGGCTGAGGCGGCTTCCTGCGGATGAATGCGTAGTTCAGGGAGTGCGTGCCCGCCGCGAGATGTCCGTCGTCGGCAAAGACAATAACATGGAGATACTCTTCCCGGTTTTCAAGAAGAACCACCTTCACATGGTACATCGCGGCTTCGAACTCGACTTGATACTCGATTACCGGGTCGTGCAATTCGCTGAGCAGTTGGCCACACGACATGGCAGCCCAACGTTTCACTTCGCGATGGAGGACTTTCCTCAACTCTTCGCGCCGGCTCATTGCCTTCAGCCTAGTTCGCTCCCGCGCCCCTATCTCTCCACCTTCGCCACCGGATGCACCGCCTTCGACGAAAGCCACGCCTCGCGGAACGCGGCCATCTCGCGGGTCATCGGGCGCCCGGCCGACTCGTAGGTGACGATCCGCAGATCGGGCGGCGCGCCTAGCACCACGTCCACGTCCTTCCGTCCCGCGCGCGTTTCCGCTCGCACGCGGATCTTGTCGCCGGGCTTGTGCCGCGCCAGGATGGCCTCCAGCTTCGCCGCGGTCTTGGGAGCGCGGCCGTCCCACTCCACGATGCGGTCGCCGCGGTCAAGCCCCGCGTCGTAGAGCGGCGAACCGCGCAGGGTGGGGCCGGTCAGGGTCATTCCGCGGCTCGAAAACGCGGCCCCCTGCGCGCCCAGCCACACGCGGGCGCGGGCGCGAGCGCCGCCTTTCTCAAGCAGCAAGCCGGCGTTCGCCAGCAGCCCGGCGTAATCCATCGGCTCCTTGCCGTGGATGTGGCGGCGGAAGATGTCGGCGGCGAACTCACGGTCGCCCGTGGCGGTGGCCAGCGTCCGCTCCAGGTCATCGAGGGTGTAGGGCTTGTCGATGTCGGGATGCTCGCGCCACATCTGGCGCATCCAATCGTCCAGCGACTTGCCGGGAAAGCGCGCGCGGATGGAGAGGTCGATGCCCAGCGCCAGCGCCTGCCCGTAGGTGTAGTAGGAGATGAGGTTGTTGGCTGCGTTAATGGGATCGATGGAAGGGCCGGCGGCGTCCACGAAGACCGCCTGGCGGCTCATGTCGATCGCGTCGTACACCAGGCGGCCCGGCGCGGTGAGCACTTCCGTGACGGCAGCGGCCATCGAGCGGTCGAAGCTGTCGAGCTTCTCCAGGCCGGCCCGCTTCAGCGTGAGGATGCCGTAGTAATTGGTAAACCCCTCGGCGAACCACAGCTCGCCTGACATGTTGGCGCGCTCGTAATCGAAGGGTTCGAGCGAGCGCGGGCGGATGCGCCTCACGTTCCAGGAGTGGAAGAACTCGTGCGCGGCCACCTCGGCGACCTTCGAGCCGGACGAGCGCAGATCCCGCGCGCCGGTGATGGAGGTTGAGTCGCGGTGCTCCATGCCGTCGTTATCGACGTAGGGCAGAAGATCCACCAGGAAGGTGTATAGGCCGTCATCGAACTTGGGAAACGCGCCGAATACGCCCTCTTCCTCGGCGGTGATTTTGGCGCAGGTGCGCGCGAACGCGGCGGCCTCTTGGTCGGTGCCATGGTGATGCAGAGCGAGGCGGAAACGTTCGCCGCCGCCGCTCCAATCGATTTCGATATGGCGGCCGATTTCGAGCGGGGCGTCCATCAGGCGGTCCATGTTGGGCGCGGTCCACTCGCCGCCGGAGCCGTGCGCCAGTTGGGTGGCGACGGTCCAGCCGCTGTCTTCGGGAGGCACCACGGCCACCGCCGCCGGACTGTTCTCGAAGCCGTGTGCCCAGACGAACGTGGCCGGGCCGTTGAGGTGCGCGTGAGTGGAATCGATGTCGGCGTAGGTGCCATCGGCGCGGTCGCCGAAGAGGGTGTAATCGACCACCACGGTGCTACTGGTCCCGGAGACGTTCCACTGGTAGGGCGAGGGGCGCGACACGTCCAAGGCATGGCCCTGGCCGTCGGAGGCTCTGAAACTGGAGACGTTCTTGGCGAACTCGTGGAGTGAGTAGCGGCCCGGCGAGGACCGGCTCATCAGCACTTCGAGTACCGGCTGCGTGACGCCGGAGAAGGTGGCGCGGATTTCGGCCTCGTGATGCACGGCGTTGGGGAAGTGGATCTCGTAGCGCACGGCCTGCTGCGCCAGGAGCGGGCAGGCCAGCAGGAAGAAAACCGGGGACAGACGGAACGTTCCCCTGATTCCGGGCCGGCTCCAGCGGTAAGTGCCATGGATGCGGCGTTCCGTGCTGTTGCCGATCCGCTCCTTTACGGTAGCGGATCCGAACCGAACCGCCGCAACCGAGCCAAGTCCAGCCCTACCAACGCAGGCTTCCCGGAAACCAGGTGAACGTTCCGTCTGTCCCCGTATTTCCATCAGAATTCGAAGGTCGGGGCGGTCTGATCGAGGCCCAGCCGGCCCACCACGATGTCCGCCTGGAAGTAGCTCTCTCCGCGGCAGCCGCATCCAGCCATACGGCGCAGCATAGCGAGTTGGCCGACGTGCGTCAGCGCATCGGCAATCGGCCCCTGGAACAGGCGCTCCGCGGGAGCCTGAAGCGGGCCCTCGGCGACGCGCTGGTCGAAGGCGGCCAGGGCGGCGAAGAAGCGCGTCACCTCCTGGTCCCACAGCAGCGGAGTCGAACTGCGCCAGGATTGGTCTCCGTTGGAGATCCTGAGTGACCAGTCGAACAGGTCGCCCATGTGGGCCAGAATCTGCACCGGCGTTCGCGAGGTGGCATCGGCGCGAAACGCGGCGAACTCGGGCGGCGCGCCGCGTAGCGCTTTCGCGGCGCGGTAGGCCAACGAGGCTAGAGTGTGGCGGAAAAGCTGCGTCATGGTATCCTCCCGAAATCGATGAAGCCGCGGCGCGGATCGGCGGCCAGCAGCGTTACGTGCAGGCGGTCGCCCACGTCCAGCCCTTGTTCGCCGCGCATCAGGCGGCCTTCCACCGGCGGATCCAGCACGCGCACGAAAACGCCCTTCGGCGTCACGCCGGTCACCACCGCGGAGAACGTCTGCCCCAAGCGGTTTTGCAACCCGGCGGCGGCCAGGCGCTTGTTCATGTCGCGCTCCACTTTGCGCGCGGCGTCTTCCTTCAACGTGCAGGTGCGGGCGATGGCGTCCAACTCCGCGTCGCTGTAAGGCGCGGCGGCGCGGAGGGCTTTCAGCAGGCGCTGCGTCACCAGGTCGGCGAAGCGGCGGTTGGGCGCGGTGGAATGGGTGTAGTCGTGCGCGGCCAGGCCGAAATGGCCCTGCTCCTCGCCGCCCGGCCGCATGAGCACGTACTGGCCCGGCCCCATGAGCTTCAGCACCGAAAGCGAAACATCGGCGAAGTGGACCGGGTCGGCCACCTTGCGGCGCATGAGGAACGCGCTGAGCGCGGCGGCGTCGGGCTCGGCGGGCAGCTTGTCGCCGTGCTGCGCGGCCAGTTCCACAATGCGTGGCCAGCGCTCCGGCGCCTTCACCACCCGGCGGATGGAGGAAACGGCCGCGGCCCGCAGCGTGCGCGCCATCACCTCATTGGCGCCGATCATGAAATCCTCGATCAGGTGCGCGGCGCGGTTGGACTGGCGCGCCTGCACGCTCTTGACGTTGCCGTCGGCGATGACGGCCTGCAGTTCCTCCCGGTCGAAGGTCAGCGCGCCCAGCTTGTGCCGCGCCTCTCGCAGGGCGGTGGCGGCCTCGTCCTGTAGCTTAATCTGGTCCGCGAGGCCCGCCTGCGCCGCAACCTTCGCGGGTACGGCAGCGGTGCCCTCCAGCCACGCGCCCACCGCGCTATAGGTGAGTTGCGCGCGGTTGCGCACCAGCGCCTGGTAGACGCTTTCGGCGGTGATCGTGCCATCGGCCGCCACCAGCATCTCGATCACCACGGCGGCGCGGTCCTGCCCTTCGTTGAGCGACGTGATATCGGTCGACAGCCGCTCGGGCAGCATGGGAAACGTGCGAATACCGGTGTAGACCGTGGTGGTTTCGCGCTGCGCGTGCACGTCGATGGGCGTCCCCTTGGCTGCCACCGAGTCCACGTCGGCCACGCCCACCAACACGCGAATGCCGCCGGGCGTGCGCTCGGCCCACTCGATCTGGTCCAGGTCGCGCGAGTCGTCGTTGTCGATGGACGACCACTGGAGCGCGGTGAGATCGCGCAATCCCGCGGCGGGGCGCGCGTTTAGTGAGTCAAGCTGGCGCTGGACCTCGGGCGGAAACTCGGGCTCGAAGCCGCGGTCGATCATCTCCTGGCGCGCCGCCTCCGCCAGGTTGAACTCATCCTGAGGCATGAACTTTGAGGTTACCACCGGAAACGCGCCGGCTACACGCGTGCCAGTTTCCACCCGAGCAGCAGCCAGGCGGCGATGAAGGCGAGACCTCCGATGGGCGTGATGGCGCCGAGCGTGTGGACGCCGCTCCAAGCCAGGACGTAGAGGCTGCCCGAGAAGATCAGGATACCCGCCAGCAGCAGCCAGCACACCCATTCCGCGCCGGATTTCGACAGCGCCCCGACCCGCGGCATCAGCGAGACGATCAGCAGACCCAGCGCGTGGATGAAGTGGTAGAAGACGGCCTTCTCCCAGACGCCCATGCGGTAGGCGTCCAGGTGGTCTCTGAGTCCGTGGGCTCCGAACGCGCCCGTGCCGACGGCTAGCGCGAGAAAGACGGCGGCGATTGCGCTCCAGTTCATGGCAGTATGATGACCCACCAGGCTGGCGGATTCAAGCCATCGGGAACCGGGGTATCGCGCTTGGCGGGGTTGACAGCCGAAAACGCCTACCCCACCTTCATTGCTGCTGTTGCTGCTCGGCGATGGCGGCGTCGGCCTCGGTTTCCGCGCGTTCGTTCTGCAGCACGGACGACCAGTCCTCCGACTCCATGGCGGTCTCCGGAGGTGGTGGTTTGTCCGAGGGCGCCACCCGCACGGCGACGGTCAACTCGCTGGACGCCGCGCCTTTGAAGACGCCGCGCGTGGGCGGCACGTCGGCATAATCCCGGCCGACCGCGGTGCGCACGTGGGTTTCGCCGGCCACCATATTGTTAGTGGGGTCCAGGCCAACCCATCCCAGTTCCGGCAGGTAAGCTTCCACCCAGGCGTGCGTGGCGCCTTCGCTCGACCGCGTTTTGGATTCCTTGCGATGAAACAGGTAGCCGCTCACGTAGCGGCACGGAATGCCCAGGCGCCGCACCAGCGCGATCATGATGTGGGCGTAATCCTGGCACACTCCCTGGCGGCTCCGCAGAGCGTCGTCCACCGGCGAATCCACGCGCGTGCTCTTGGGAACGTAGGCGACGGCCTGGTAGACCGCGGAGTTGATGCGCAGCAGCACTTCCAGCGGATCGCCGAGGCGCACCTCGCGGTCCGTTGGCAGGGCGAGTTCGCGCGCGAAATCCTCGATGCCGGCGGTCCACTGCGAGAACTGGCTGGGTGCCAGCATCTCCCAGAAATCGCGCGCCGCGATGTCCGCGTCCAGCCGGTCCCATGCATCGGGGCCCAGGTCGGCCGGAAGCGGCGGCTGCGCGGCCACGTCCACCATGGTTTCGGCGACGATGGTCAACTGGCGGTGCGGGCTGGGCACGTCGAAATGGTGCACCACGTTGCCCAGGTAGTCGCGGTAGCTCCGCACGCCGGCGCGCGGCGTCAGGGTCACCTGAAAGTTCATGCAGCGCTGCGCTCCCTCAGAGCGCGGGTGCATGCGCAACTGCATGACGCTCTCGCTCACCGGCGCCGAGTAACGGAATTTTGTGAGATGCCGGATGGAATAGAACATTATGCCTCCAGTGCCGCCTCGATCGGATACGTGATGTACACCTGATAGACGCCCGCGTGAATCTGCCCGCACATGCGGCGGATGCCGACGGAGAACTCGTGCAGGTTGCTCATGATCTCCTCGATCGGCGTGTAGCTCAGCGCGGCCGCCAGACGCCCCGCCAGTTTCGCCAGCCGGTCGGACTTGCGCGAGGCGGTGGCCTCATGAACTCCCTCGAGCGACCGCCGCAACCGCTCGACGCCAAAACGCACGGCGTGCGGAAATTCGGCGTTGAGCAGCAGAAACTCGGCCACGCGTTCCGGCCGCATCTCCGCGGTGTAGACCTTACAATAGGCCTCGAAGGAGCTGCACGAGCGCAACAGGCCGATCCATTCCATGTGCCCCGATACGCTTGTGGGATCGGCGCCGGGACGATAGAACGCGCTGAAGTGCGTGTCCAGCAGGCGGACGGTCTCCTGCACCCGCTCCATGGAACGGCCCACCTGGATGAACTGCCAACCTTCGCCGTGCAGCATGGTGGTGTCCGTGATGCCCTGGAAGAGACGCGAACTGCGTACCACCGCCAGCACGGTATCCTGCGGGCCGCTGTCGAACGATTCGGTCGCGGCGATGCGCTTCGATTCGTGGTACAGCCGGTTCAGCTCCTCCCACATTTCGGAGCTGATCTGCTCGCGCACCTGCCGCGCGTTCTCGCGCGCCGAGGCGATGGACGAGGCAATCTGGTCCAGGGCGAAGCTCTGCGCCAGGGCGAATACGTCGCCCTCTATTTCCTCCTTGTAACCGAGCGCGGCCAGCACGTGCCGCCAGCGCGGCGCCGTGGCGCGTCCGGCGTCGAGTTCCAGCATCAGGTTCCAATGCACGCCCATGACGCGCGCGGTGTGTTCGGCGCGCTCCATGTAGCGGCTCATCCAATACAGGCTGTCGGCCACTCGCGAAAGCATCCGTTCCCCCTAACTAACCCTTCGACCGCGTGACTGGGTGCCTTTGCCGGGCCGCTCGCTGACGCTCGCGGTTCCGTGTCCTCTGCCCCGGAACCGCGAGCGTCAGCGAGCGGCCCGAAGCAATGGAACCTCGCCTCGCGGTCACAATACTAGTTCAGTACCCAGGTATCCTTACTTCCCCCGCCCTGCGACGAGTTCACCACCAGCGAACCCTTGCGCAGCGCCACGCGCGTCAGCCCGCCTGGCACGATGGTCAGCGTGTCCCCGTTGATGATGTAGGGCCGCAGATCCACGTGGCGCGGCTCCACGCTGCCATCCAGGAAGCAGGGCGCGCGAGAGAGCTGAATAGTGGGCTGCGCGATGTAGTTCCGCGGATCGGCCTGGATGCGCCGGCGGAATTCCTCGCGCTCGGCCGCGGTGCTCGAAGGGCCGATCAGCATTCCGTAGCCGCCGGATTCGCCCACCGCTTTCACCACGTACTGGTCCAGGCGCTCCAGCACGTGCGCGCGCTGCGAGCGGTCGCTGCACAAGTAGGTCTCCACGTTGTCGAGGATCGGATCCTCGCCCAGGAAGTAGCGGATGATGGCGGGAACGTAGGCGTACAGCGCCTTGTCGTCGGCCACGCCAGTTCCCAGCGCGTTGGAGAGCGTCACGTTGCCCGCCCGGTAGGCGCCGAACAGGCCGGCTACTCCCAGCGATGAGTCCGAGCGGAAGACCAGCGGGTCGATAAAATCGTCGTCCACGCGGCGGTAGATAACATCCACGCGCCGCAGCCCGGCCGTGGTACGCATGTAGACGATGTTGTCGTGCACCGCCAGGTCGCGCCCCTCCACCAGTTCGATGCCCATCTGGCGAGCCAGGAACGCGTGTTCGAAGTACGCCGAGTTGTAGACGCCCGGCGTGAGCAGCACGATGTGCGGATCGGGCCGGCCCTCGGGCGCCAGCGCACGCAAAGTCGCCAGCAGGGTTTCGCTGTAGTGATCGATGGGCCGCACGCCGGCGGTGCGGAATAGTTCGGGGAAGACGCGCCGCATCACCTGCCGCGAAGTCAGCATGTAGGACACGCCGCTGGGGACGCGGAGGTTGTCCTCGAGCACCACGAAGCGGCCGTCCGGTAGGCGGATCAGGTCCGTGCCGACAACCGTGATGTAGATGTTGCGCGGCACGGTGAACTCCCGCATTTGGCGGCGGAAATGTTTACAGGAGTAAACGATCTCGCGGGGCACCACGCCATCGTCCAGCGAGCGGCCTTCATTGTAGATGTCGCGCAGAAACAGGTTCAGCGCGGTGATGCGCTGGGCCAGGCCGCGCTCGATGGTCTCCCACTCCTTGCTGGTGATGATGCGCGGCAGCAGGTCGTGGGGGAAGATGCGCTCCGTGCCTTCCTCGCGGCCGTAGACGGTGAAGGTAATGCCCTGGTGCAGAAAGGACGTGTCGGCCGACTGCTTGCGGCGCCGCATCTCGGAGAGCGGCAGTTCGCGGAGCAGATCGTGGAGCTCTCGGTAGTGCGCGCGCGGCTCCCCGTCGGCCCGGAACATCTCGTCGTATGCGCCGTCGAGCCAGTAGTCTTCAAATCGGGTGTGTTCGGTATCCGCGTCAATTCTGGCTGTCGCCATGGAAACTCCCTCTTCTGCGCGGAAGTCTTCGACGTGGAATTGAAATTAATTTTAGCACGGGCGGTCACGCGGAGGCGGCGCTTGCACGGTACTTTTGGGCGAAACAAGCACAAGAAATATTGATTGGGCACATATCGCATTTCGGGTTGGAACGTTTGCACAGGCTCTGGCCGTGCCGCTTCAAGAGGAGGAACGCGCGCGAACGGGCGTCGAAGTTCGCGGGAATCTCCGTTTCGATCGCCTGCTGCGCTTCGCGGTAATTTACCCCGTAGTTCAATCGCTCCCGGCCGCGCTGGATGCGCACCAACACGTGCGGGCAATTAGAAGGGACGGCTGCTATGGGCGCGATGCCCCCGAAAAGCATAATACGGTCCGCGCCCGGATCGGCAATGTTGGGGAACCGCTTCAGTGCCTGTCGGACCTTGGCCAGCGGTCCGGCCAGGCCCGCGCGCAAATCGCCGCCGCACTCATCCTGAACCCGCGCGGCGATCTCCATCAGGCGCACCGCCCTGAGTTCCGGCACCACCCCGCCCGGCCTCAGAGCGTGGGTAAGCCGGGCGGCGCCGGCCGCAAGTAGGAGCGGAGGCTCGATGCCTACCTCGCGGTTCAGCGCGTCCCACCCCTTCGCGCAAGCCGCATCGCTCGCCGGATACCCGCAGTGCCACCACACCAGAAACTGGTAGGGGTCGGTTGGCCAACCCGGCTCTTGGTGGCCATGAAACGCCTCCAGTTGCCGAAGGACCTCGGAAACTCTCAGGACAGCTCTGCGCATCCACCGCTTCGATACTATTTCCGCCGTGTGGGATTCAATGCCGCATCTCCGGCACCCACGCCAGATGCGCTCCAAGCCGCCACCGCCACCCACCTCCAGGCAACCGGTTTCGTAGCCAACGATACGGTTTTCTCTCGGGTTCGGGAGTCGGCCGAGCGCCAGAACGCGGCGCGACCCGCGGGCAGGCCACTTCCCCGCCATGAGTTGCACCGTGAGCCGTCTTGATGATCTTATTTCCCGGCAACCGCTCTGCGCCACGCCGGCCTGGGATTGAGCGCGTCCCAGGCTGGGTCGCCTACCGCCGTGTAGTCCGGCGGCAACGTGGTCCACTCGGGCCGCGAAACTCCATTCAAATCGTAAACCACCTTGCCGTTGCGGATGGTCAGTTCGCAAGTCAACTTGCGGGAGCCGTCCAGGCGCGCTCCGTACATGTCGGTGAAGCCGAAGCGGCCCGTCTCCAGGCGCAGCACGGCGACATCGGCGGGGGACCCCACCGAGAGATTGCCGAGCTCTTCGTGATGGATCTCCCTGGCCGGGTTCCAGGTGGAGCGCAGAATTACCTCGTCCAGCGAAAGGCCCAGAGCCAGGAACTTGCTCATGACGTTCAGCAGGTCTTTCATGCCGGCGTTCATGCTGCCGATGTGGAGGTCGGTGGAGATCGAATCGGGAAGGAAGCCTTGCTTGGTGGCCGGGACGGCCACGCGCCAGGCGAAACTGCCACCGCCGTGGCCCACGTCGAAGATTACGCCGCGCTCGCGCCCCGCGAGCATGGCCGGATTCACCCGCCCGTCCGCGCCCAATTCGTCGCGCAAGCCGGAATAGCAGTGCGTGTAGATGTCGCCGGGCCGCAATTTCTGAGTCCAGAGGACGCTGGAGGGCCGGTCGGCGCGCTTATCGCCGTAATCGACCATCACGGGGATGTCGGCCTTGGTTCCCGCTTCCACCGCGCGCTCCACGGCCGCCCACCCCGGCCCGGCGTAGTGCGCCAGCTTGATGCCCACGATCAGGCCCTTGTGCTTGAGCGCCATCTCGGCGGCGGGTGCGGCCTGGATATCCTCGAGGTTGCTTTCAAACGCGGGGCCGCGCATTCCCGCCCCGACGATATTCAGAAACGCCAGCACGCGCGTTTGCGAACGGTCGATAACCCGGTTCTTGAAGTCCTCGAAATTGCGCCAACCGGCGCAGCCCGCGTCGGCCACGGTGGTCACTCCCGTGCGCAACGTGAATCCGTCCGGGTAAACGCTATTATCGCCGGCGTAGGAATTCCGTTCGCCGGTTCCGGCGAAAGCGTGCACGTGCATGTCGACCAGCCCCGGCGTGACGTACAGACCGGAGACGTCCACGCTCTTCACGGCCGAAGCCGGGTCAAGGCGCTCGGCCACCGCGGCGATTCGCCCGTTTGCGATGGCGACGTCCCGGACTGCGCTGATCCCGTTCTTGGGATCGATTACATGCCCTCCCCGGAGCAGCAGGTCGTAACGTGCCTGCGCATATATTTGGCTGGACAGCCACAACGGAATCGAGAGGACTGCCGCACCGCGTCTGTATCCCATTTTCTACGTCTCTTCCAGACGGAACCGTCTCCAATCAGGCCGCGCCGAAGGCTTGCGGCGCGGGTCCGCGGCCGCCCGCGAGATCCGCGCCTATTCTAACGCGATTCCAGTACCCGGCCCGCTTTCGAAAGCGCTCCGGATCAGAACGAGTACTTCAGGCCCAACTGGATCTGGCGCATGGCTGTGGCAGTGGAACTGACCACTCCGAAGTTCTGATGAGCCGCCGTACTTGGCATTCCGGACTGAGCGGATCCCGCCAGAACGTTGAGGTTCGGCATCCCCCAGTTGGCGTGGTTGAGTACGTTGAACGCCTCAAACCGGAACTGGAGTGCGTGGCGCTCGGTGTGCGGTATGTGGAACTGCTTATGCACTTCCGCGTCGAAACCGGCGATTCCCGGACCGACGATGGCATTGCGCCCCGCGTTGCCAAACTGACCCGGAGGAGCTTCCACAAACGCATCCAGGTTCCAGTACCGCGACGGGGTGTGGTTGTCGAGATAGGGGCTGATGCCGGTCGCGTTGGGACGGTCGTAGCCGCCCTCGGCCGTACTGGCGTTATCCACGCCGCCGATGGTGGGGTATCCGGGCATGCCGGTCTGCAGCGTCAGGACGCCGCCCATTTGCCAGCCGCCGACGATCGCGTTTGCCACCGGGTTGGATATCCTGAGCAGCTTGTCCTTGCCAACCGGCAAATCGTAAAGCACCGAAGTTACCACCCTGTGATGGGTGTCGAACGCGGAACGGCCGCGCTCGCAGGATACGCAGTAACTATTCTGCGGGTACACGGAGTCGAAGCCCTGGTTCCGGATTCCGCTGGTCGTGTCGAGGGACTTCGACCAGGTATAGGAAGTAACGACGTTAATGCCCTGGCTGAATCGCCGGGTCGCCTTGAGACTGAGCGCGTTGTAATTGCCAGTGGCGCCATCCGACACCAGTCCGATATTGCTGAAACTGGGGAATGGCATCCGCGAGTTGGCGCTACCTACCGTGCCGGGAATGGCCTGGTTGACGTCCAGGTAGCCCTGCAAGTGCCGGCTCAAGCCGCCCAGGTATCCGGCTTCAAGAGCCCAGTCGCGGGTCAACTGCTGTTGAACGTTGAAAAGGTATTGCATGACATAAGTGGTGTGGTGGTCCGTCGACAGGGCAAACACGAACGGAGACGGCACGTTGGCGGTCGCGCCGCTCGATCCCGGCGCGGCATTGCTATAGAACAGGTTGGGCGCGGTAGTATCCGACGTGAACGTAACGCGGCCGCCGATGTTACGGGCCAGGTCGAAGTACATGTTGCTGATGTCCTGGTTATAGAAGACGCCGAAACCGGTGCGGATCACCGTCTTGGCATTAGGCGAGAAAGCGATTCCAATCCGGGGAGCAAAATCCCGATATGAGGTGTTCGCCAACTGGTTGGGCAACAGGCCGTTGCTGCATTGCGCGCCAACCCCAATGAACTTGATGGCCAGCGCTGGAGGCCCGGCATACGGATCGCTGCAATTGCCTTGGCGGACCATGTACGGATTCTGGGACGCCGGGACATTCGAAACGGCATAAATGCGCGGTATGGCCACCGAGAATTCGTTGTTGAGGGTGTCGGTCCAGGGCGGCGTCAACTCCCAGCGCAGTCCGAAGTTCAGTGTCAGTTTCGGCGCTACCTTCCAGGTGTCGTCTATGAAAGCCGCTTCTGCGTTCCGCTGGAAGTTGGCGCTCGCCAAAGCCACGGCCACCGCCGACTGGTACAGGTCTCCCAACAGGAAATCGGCGAAGGCATCGCCTCCCGCTTTGCTAGTACTCTGGGTGGCGTTCGGCTGGAACGTAAACTGGCCGCGGGAGAACTGGTTGCCGATCTGATTGAAGTTCTGGCGGCTGTACTCGAATCCCAGGCGGAAGGCGTGTTTTCCATGAATCCAGGAGATGTTATCCACGAGTTGCAGGGTGTTGTCGTTGATGTAATAAGGACCGTCCGTGGAATCGCCGATACCCGTGAAGCCATCGCCCGTGAAGACGACGTTGGGGACACCCCAGGTTACCGGGTCGCCAGCCGCGAGGTTCGGTATCCCGAGCGCGCCCACGGTATTGGCGTTGTAGGCCGAATACGTTCCCACGGAGTTGCTCAGCCGGGTGTAGCCGAAGCGCGCCTCGTTGACCAGCGACGGGGTAAGTGTGTAAGTGTTCGTCCCCAGGTATTGCTCGTAGTTGGTGACCAGCTTGCTGCCCGTGACGCTGATTCCGGTCGACGACTGGTTTTCGTCGCCCCAGCTATAGCGGCCCGTCCACTGCGACTTCGCCGATTGGACGAAATCGAGGCGCAGGGTGAACCCGTCGCGGTTGTTGGGGGCGGAGTTCATCTGGGTGTAGTTGCTCGAAAAGCCCGCCAGATTGGACGGGACGTAGTAGTTCAGGAACTTCTTCGAAATCGGATCGATCCGGTTCGCGGGAATCGCGTTGTTCGGAAAGGGCGTCCTGGTGGCGCCGTTCGCGCCAGTAGCTGGATCGTAGATCGTCGTGCGCCAGGCGCTGAAGTCGCCGCCGAACATGGCGGCGGTCGGAACGGAATAGGTGCCCTGGGAGTTCTGGCGCTGGGCCTTCCACTCGTCGTTTGCCATGAAGAACAGCCGGTTGCGCAGGTCGAATAGTTTTGGAATTCGCACCGGGCCATCGACCTCGAAGCCGTAGTCGTTCCACTTGAATGGCGAGTTGGGAGCGTGGTTGGAAGTGAAGGAATAAGGCACGGCATCGAACTTATCGTTGCGAACGAATTCGAACAGAGCGCCGTGGTAGGCGTTGCCGCCGGACTTGGTCAGCACGTTGATCTGAGTAGCCTGGTGGCCGAACTCGGCCGGATAGATTCCTGTCTGGACTTTAAACTCCTGAATGGCGTCGATGGATGGCAGCACGACGTAGGTGGCGAAGTCCGGATCGGTATTGGCGACGCCGTCCAGGGTGAAGTAGTCGAACATGACGCGGTTTCCGCCGGCGGATATGGACTGGGAGGCGCGGTCGCCGCCCTGCCGGGAGGATGCCTGGCCGACACCCGAGGAGAGCGTGTTCGCGTTCGACGACAGGGCGACCAGACCGAGGTAGTTGCGGCCATTCAGCGGCAGTTCGACGATGCTCCTGTTTCCCACCACCGTACCGACCGTGCTGTCTTCGGTCTGGAGCATCTCGCCGGAGGCCGATACCTCGACCGACTCGGAGAGCTGCCCGACCTGCAAGGTGAAATCGAGCCGGACCGTCTGCTGCACCTGCACCTGGAAGTTGTCGATTTTGCCGGCCTTGAAACCGGCGTGTTCGAATTTGACGTTGTAGAACCCGGGCGCGACGGAGGGGAATGTGTAGTCCCCGGAATCCGTCGTCACGGTCGTGCGAACGGCGTTAGTTGCGACGTTGGTTAGCGTAACCTGAGTTCCCGGCGCGACCGCGCCCGAGCTATCGGCTATGTGCCCCGTGATCTCGCCGTATGTCTGGGCGGGCAGAGGCATCACAGAAAGGGCCGCCAGCGCGGCCAAGGACGGCAAAAGGCGTCGGATTCGTCGTTGCATTATTTACCTCGTCAACCTCAGCGGGTTCTCGCCGGATGTTGCCGCCAGTGCGAACGGTGAACATGCGGTTCCCCGCGCCGTAGGAAGTTTGCATTCTGAAGTCGATCGGCGCCCGGAACAACGTCGCCTACGGTACGCTACCGAATGGCAAGAGATCTTGTGCGTTCCTTTCAATAGGTTGCAGGACTGGCGAACGGCGGGCGGCCGGCAGTACGGTGCGGCCCCTTGTGCTAGAATCGGCCTGAAGCTGAAGGACCGTGCGAACCCCGAATGGCGATACCGGGCACGACACTGCCGCCACGGTGTACGACCACGCGGCCGTGCACTCCCAGGTGGCGAAGATTCTGGGGAGTTCCCACTTCCGCAACAGCAAGCGCAGTCAAGCCCTGCTGGAGTTTGTGGTGGAGGCGGCGCTTGCCGGCGACAAAAGCACCCTCAAAGAGCGGTCCATCGGGGTGGCGGTATTTGGCCGCGAAGCGGCATACGACACGGCCCAGGATCCGATCGTCCGCAACGCGGTAATTGAAGTCCGCAAGCGGCTGGCGCAGTACTATCTCGAGCCCGAGCACGCATTTGAGTTGCGCATCGAGCTGCCCACTGGTTCGTATTTGCCCAGCTTTACCGTGGAGGCGCCGGCCGCGGAACCGCCGAAGTCCGCTACGCCCCGCCGCGGCCATTACAACCTGAAGTGGGCGTTGGCCGCCACGGTCCTGGCGGCGCTCGCGGCTTTAGGGGCGTATCTCTGGGGCGCGCGCCGTACTCCCGTGTCCGAACTCGAGGCCTTCTGGGAACCCGTATTCCGCGACCGGAAAACCATTCAGATTTGCGTCGGCCAGCCCACGCGGGTGTACCGGTTTACCGGACCGCGCAGCGAAGAGTTGAACCGCCTTCTTGGCGGTCCGGCATCGGCCGGCCGCAATACCGCGGATCTGTCGATCGCCGCCGGCGAGGTGGCATGGGTTGCGCCTGAATACCTGTTCCTGCAGGATGCTCTTTCGGCCTTCAAAGTGGCATCGTGGATTCAGTCCAAGGGCCGCGGCTATCGACTGGCTTCGGTGTCGCAGACGGACTACTCACGGCTCCGGCACGAGCCACTGGTGGCGATCGGAGCGTTCAACAACCCCTGGTCGATGCGCGTGACTGCCGAGCTGCGTTTCGTATTCGACCGGCGGACCGTCGACGGCATTGCCTACCACTGCATCATCGACCGGCGCAATCCGGATTCCCCAAACTGGAAGGTGGTGCAACCGGTGGGTGGGGCAATGACCGAAGATTATGCCATTGTCACCAGGGTGTTCGACCCGGACACCGAGCGGACCGTGATTTCAGCGGCCGGCATCGAAACGTATGGCACGCTCGCCGCGAGCGAGTTCGTCATCGAGCCGGAGTACCTTGGCGTGGCGCTCCAGGGTGTTTCGAGGGACCGGCGTCATAATAACGTCCAGTTTGTATTGGGTACGCGAATCATCGACGGCACGCCCGGTCCGCCACGCGTCCTTGCCGTCCATTTCTGGTAGCAGTGGCGGGTAGCGCCGCGGCAAGGCTGTACAGTGGGACCTGCCACGTACTCGTCTCCGCGTCCCAGGAAGCCGCATCCTGGTTCGGCTAAATGCCGCATCTCCGGCGCACACGCCGGACGCGCTTCTAGCCGCCACCGCCATCCACCTCCAGGCAACCGGTTTCGTAACCAACGATACGGTTTTCTCTCGACTTCCGGAGTTTCAAACGCCGGTCCTCGAAGAGTTGACCTAACGCCGCCCGCCTCTTGTGATACGCTTCCAATCGTGACCCGTCTAGCTCTTCTCGTTCTTCTCGCGTTGCCCCTGGGTGCGCAGGAAACTCCGCTCTCCTCCCTGCCCTACACCCCCAGCCTGGAGCCCGCTTTCATCGACCGCTCCGCCGATCCCTGCGTGGACTTCTACAAGTTCGCCTGCGGAAACTGGAATACGCTCAACCCGATTCCCCCCGATCAGCCGCACTGGGATGTCTACGGCAAGCTGCATAACGACAACCGGCGCTACGTGTGGGGCATCCTGGAAGAGGCCTCGAAACCTTCGCCCAACCGCACGCCCAACGAGCAGAAGATCGGCGACTACTTCGCCGCCTGCATGGACGAGGCCGCCGTGGAAAAGGCCGGCGCCACCCCGCTCGCCCCGCGACTGGGCGAGATCGCCGCGCTCAAAGACCTCGCCGGCCTGGCGCCGCTGTTGGCCCGTCTGCATCTGGAAACCGCCGGCGATGGCACCCTCTTCGCCTTCGGCTCGGCTCAGGATTTCGCCGAATCCAGCCGCGTCATTGCCTTCGCTTCCGCCGGCGGCCTGGGCCTGCCGGATCGCGACTACTACGTCAAGGACGATCCCAAGAGCGTCGAAACCCGCGCCCGCTACCTGGCGCACGTGGCCCGCATGCTGACGCTGCTGGGCGGCGACCCGGCCGCCGCCAGCAACGAAGCGCGCGTGGTGATGGAGATTGAAACCGCGCTGGCCAAGGCATCGCTCACGCTCGTCGACAAGCGCGATCCACACAAGCTGTTTCACAAGATATCTCTCGCCGAGCTCCGCAAGACCGTGCCCTCGTTCGCCTGGGCCGCGTATTTCGAGGCTCTCGCCATCCCGGCGCCGCCGGTGATTAACGTGACCGAACCGGCATTCTACCAGGAGGTGGAAACCCTGCTGCGCACCCGCGGCATCGACGATTGGAAGACGTACCTGCGCTGGCACCTGGTGGCGGCCAAGGCCCGCTATCTGTCCTCGACCTTCGTGGAGGCGGACTTCGAGTTCAACCGCAAGCACCTGCGCGGCACAAAGGAACTGGCGCCGCGATGGAAGCGCTGCGTCGGCAGCCTCGATAATGACCTCGGCGAGGCCATCGGCCAGGTCTTCGTGGCGCGCACCTTCAGCCCGGAGACCAAGGCGCGCACGCTGGCCATGGTGCAGGAGATCGAGCGGGCCATGGAGGACGACATCGAACACATCGCCTGGATGGGCGAGGCCACCCGCCGCGCCGCCCTCGCCAAGCTCCACACCGTGGTCAACCGCATCGGCTATCCGGACCATTGGCGCGATTACAGCTCGGTCCGCATCGAGCGCGGCGATCTGGCGGGCGACGTGGACCGCTGCACCATCTTCGAATCCCGTCGGCAGCTTGCCAAGATCGGCAAGCCCGTGGACCGCACCGAATGGCAGATGTCCGCCACCGCCGTGGACGCCTACTACGGCCCGCAGCTCAACAACATCAACTTCGCCGCGGGCGTGCTGCAGCCGCCCCTTTTCGATCCCAAGATGGACGACGCGCCCAACTACGGCAACACCGGCGCCACCATCGGCCACGAACTGACCCACGGCTTCGACGACGAGGGCCGCCAGTTCGACCTGGCCGGCAACCTCAAGGACTGGTGGACCAAGAAGGACGCCGCCGAATTCGAGCGCCGCGCCGCCTGCGTGGTGGACCAGTACTCGGGATACACCGCCGTCGATGAGGTCAAGGTCAACGGCAAGCTGACCCTCGGCGAGAACGTAGCCGACATCGGCGGCACGATCCTCGCCTACCTGGCCTGGAAGCATGCCACCCGCGGTCAAACCCTGCAACCCGAGGGCGGGTTCACGCCCGACCAGCGTTTCTTCGTGGGCATGGCGCAGTGGGCCTGCGGCTACGAGCGGCCGGAGAGCAAGCGCCTGGCCGCGCAGACCGACGAGCACTCGCCCAACGAGTACCGCATCAACGGCGTGGTTTCGAATATGCCTGAGTTCGGCGCCGCATTCTCCTGCAAGCCCGGCCAGCCCATGGTGCGCCAGCCGGTTTGCCGGGTGTGGTGATTGGCGTGTAGCGATCCGCCGCCCGTGATATGCTTTTGGTGCTGTGTCGCCGACACCACCCTCTCCGCCGCAACCCCCGGCGTGCGCCGATTGCCAGACCGCCACGCAATACGCCCAGGGCGGCCCGCCGCAGCAATCGGCCTCGCGCATGACCCGGTCTAGCGACGGGAAGATGCGCATCGATACCGGCACCACCTCCGTCATCACCGATCCGCGGACGCAGCAGGCCATCGTGCTCGACCACGTGCGGAAGACGGCCACCGTCATGCCGATGACCCCCTCGCTGCCGCAACTGGCTCCGCCGCAGCCGGGCATGGCCGCGCCCTCCATGCAGCCTCCCAACATGCCGGCGGTGAGCGTCCAGGACCTGGGGAAGAGCGCCATCGACGGCCACCCGGTGGATGGCAAGCGCTACATCATTCAACCGCCGCAACTGCCGCAGGCCCCCCAACCGCCACAAGTGCCGCAAGCGCCCGGCATGCCGCAAGCTCCTGGCATGCCATCCGCGCCCCAGCTTCCTCAGAAACCACCCACGCCCACCGTCGCCGACGTGTGGACCAGCACTTCGCTCGGCATGCCGCTGCTCACCAAAGTGAGCGGCCCATTCGGCGAGCAGACCCAGTACTGCAAGGCCGCGCCCACCGGCGAGCCGCACCCCGCACTTTTTCAGATTCCGCCCGGTTATACTCCGGTCACGCCCACTCCGCCCGCCCCGCCGAAATAGGGCCCTCCGCCGAGCGCCCGCGCCCGCCATTCGCTACCATCAAGATTGGCATCCACCATTTCCACTTCTCCGGCGTCTAATCCTTTTGGGTATCCGATGATGAGCATCAGTGTGCCTCCGTTCCTGGCCGTGGCCGCGGCCCTGCTTCTGGCTGCCTGCGGCCGCGTTTCCCCGCCGGTTGCGCAGGCAAAGAGCCAGCCGCCGCCCGCCGATGCCAACGTCAAACGCGAGATCCGCATCACCGGGACCGTTCAGGCCGTTCACTCCTCCAAGGTCCAGGTGCCCCAGATTCAGGGAAATTACAGCAACATGACCCTCACCCACTTCATCCCCAATGGGTCCACGGTGAAGGAGGGCGACGTCATCGCCACCTTCGATCCCACCACCCAGATGGATGCCGTGCGCGACGCCACTGGCCGCTACGGCGATCTCAGCCACCAGGTCGACCAGAAACGCGCCCAGAATCGCGCTGACGCCGAGAGCCGCACCTCCGCCCTCCGCCAGGCGGAAGCCGACCTCGCCAAGGCGGAAATCGAGCTCCGCAAGGGCCCCATTCTCAGCGAAATCGACCGCCTGGAGAACCAGCAACGGGCGGATATCGCCCGCCAGCACTGCGAAAGCCTGCGCCGGTCCAACGCCCTCCACGACCAGGCCGACGCCGCCGCCCTGCGCTATCTCGAGCTGCAGCGCGACCGCCAGAAGGTCGCCATGGAGCGCGCCCAGACCAACCTCGACAAGATGACCCTCAAAGCCCCCCTGGCCGGCATGATCGCGCAACTCAACGTGTACCGCTCCAATACCATGGGACACGCCCAGGAAGGCGACCAACTATACCGCGCCCAGCCCCTGGTGAGCATCTTCGATCCCACCGAGATGCAGGTGCGCTGCCAGGTGGGTGAACCCGACACCGCCGCCCTGGCCCCCGGCGCGCATGGAATGGTGTACCTGGACGCATACACCGATGTAGCGCTTCCCGCCCACCTCGAGTTTGCCAGCCCCGTGGCTGCCGCCGGCTTGGACAACCCCATCAAGACCTTCACCGCGGTCTTCCGCATCGATAAGACGGACCCGCACCTGCTGCCCGATCTCTCCGCCGCCGTGGTGATTCAGCTCGATCCAGCCCCGCCCGCAGAAAGCGCCTCCAAATGAGCGCCCGTGGCAAGCGCATCCGCGGTTGGGTCATCTTCTTCGCCGTTCTGCTGGCTATAGGCGGCGCCTCCGCCGGCGTCTACCGCATGCGCCAGGCCAATGCCGTCGTCACCTTCCCCGTGGCCCCCGCGCGCAAGGGCGACTTCAAGGTGATCATTCGCTGCCGCGGCGAGTTGAAAGCGGCCCGCTCTGTTCAGGTCTACGCCCCCGTGGTTCCGCAACTCCGTATCGGCTGGCTGGCCCCGTCCGGCGCCGTGATCCACCAGGGCGAGGTCATGATCCGCTTCGATTCCAGCGCCGCCGAGCAGCAGCTTCAGCAGAAGCAGGCCGCCCTCGAGCAGGCTCAGGCGTCCCTTGACCAGGCCGTCGCCCAGTCGAAGATCACCGCGGACCAGGACAAGAGCGACCTCGCCGACGCCCAGTTCAACGTCGAAAAGGCAACCCTGGAAGTTTCCAAACAGGAAATTGTCGGCGAAATCCAGGCCGAGGAAAGCCGCATCGCCCTGGGACTCTGCCAGCAAAAGCTCAAAGTCGCCCAGGCCACCGCCGAACTGCACGCCGCCTCCGACCGCTCCCGCATCGGCTCCCTCACCCGCGTCCGCGACTACAACTTGAACGACGTCAATATCACCAAGGCGCGCATTGCCCAGATGGTGATCCCGGCGCCCATCACAGGATACCTCAACTTCGCCATCAACTATTCGCAGGGGTGGATGAATGCCAAACCATATAAGGTGGGCGACAGCGTTTTTTCGGGCATGAGCCTGGCCGAAATCCCCGACCTCGAAACCATCGAGATGGAGGGCAAGATCGAGGAAATCGACCGCGGCCGCATTTCCGTTGGGCAGGACGTACAGGTTCACATCGATTCGCTTCCCGAACTCGCGATTCCCGCCAGGATCGGCCAGATCTCGCCGCTCGCCGAAGCCGGCTTCGAGTATCCGCCCACGCGCAGCTTCAAGGCGTTGGCGCCCATCTCGCATCCCGATCCGCGCCTCCGCACGGGCATGAACAGCGGCATGGATATCGTGGTCAATCGCATTCCCAACGCTATCAGCATCCCCTCCAAGGCCCTCTTCACGCGCAATGGCAAGCCGGTGGTCTTCGTGGCCAGCGGCAGCCACTACCGCCCGGTCGAGGTGGAACTGCTGGCCCGCAATCCCGATGAAGTGGCCGTCTCGGGCCTCCCCGCCGGTTCCATGGTCACTCTGGTGGACATCGAGAAGAAAGAGAACCAGCGATGAAGCTGCGCCTGTTCGTGTTGTCAATCGTTCTCGCCATTGCCGGCGCCGGCGCCTGGGCCACCATCCGCCTGGTCCGCGCTGCCACCGCGTCCATACTGGCCGAGACGCCCACCACCCGTGTGAAGCGCGGCAAAGTGATCGTCTCCGTGGCCGCCCGCGGCGAACTTCAGGGCGGCAACTCGGAAATGCTGATCGCGCCCATGACTGGCGCCGACAGCATGGCCATCACTTCCCTGCGGGAACCGGGCGAACTGGTTTCCGCCGGCGATGTCGTCGTGGAGTTCGACACCACCCAGCAGGAGTACAATCTCCGCGAAGCCGAAGCCGACCTCGCCGAGGCCGAACAGCAGGTGATTCAGGCCAAAGCCATCGCCCAATCCACCGACGAGGAGAGCGCCTATACCCTGGCCTCCACGGCTTCCGATGTCAAGCTGGCCGAATTCGAGATGCGCAGGAACCCGATTCTGCCCAGCATCAACGCCCGCCAGAACGTAATCGCCCTGGAACAGGCCCAAAACCGCCACCGCCAGGCCGAGCAGGACGTGAAGAACAAGAAGACCACCCAGTTGGCCGCCGTGGCCATCCAGGAAGCCGCGCTCAACAAGGCCAAGGTGACCGCCGATACGGCCCGCAAGGTGATCGAGAGCATGACCTTGCGGTGCAAGAACTCCGGCTACGTGAACATTCAGAACAACACGTCCAACAATTTCTATTACACCGGCATGCAGATCCAGGCCTTCCAGGTGGGCGATACCGCCCGCCCGGGCCTCGCCGTGGCGCAGATTCCCGACTTGAAATCCTGGGAAGTCAGCGCCCAGATCGGCGAATTGGACCGCGGCCATCTGAGTGTCGGACAACCCGTTTCTATAAGCGTGGTTGCCCTGCCAGGCAAGTCGTTCCCCGGCCACATCAAGCTGATCGGCGGCACCTCGGGAATGCCCTGGAACCGCCGCTTCGAATGCCGCATCACGTTGGACCGCCCATCGCCCGAACTCCGCCCCGGCGAGACATCCAACATGGTGATCACCGTCGAGACCCTCAACAACGTCACCTGGATTCCCTCGCAGGCCCTCTTCGAAAGCGATAGCCGCAAGTTCGTTTACCTGCGCACGCCCAAGGGCTTCCTGCCGCACGATGTCACCCTGGTGCGCTCGAGCGAAAGCCAGGCCGTGGTCACCGGCGTAGACGAGGGGGCCGTCGTGGCCATGTCCAATCCCGACCAGCAAAACAAGTCCGCCAACCAGAGCGGCGGCGCTATGAAGGCCCTGCAAAAATGATCTTCCGCTTTTCCGATATCACCCAGGCCCTGAGCAATCTGCGGGCCCAGAAAACGCGCACCATGCTCACCGCCCTGGGCATCGTCTTCGGCGTGGGATCCGTCATCGGCATGCTGGCCATCGGTAGCGGCGCGAAGGAGGAGTCCCTCCGCTTCATCGAGCAACTGGGCGTCCGCAACGTCCTCATCGATTCGCGCGCCGCTACCAGCGAGTCGGAGATGCAGCAACGCCGGCGTTCTTCCCCCGGCCTGACGCGCCGCGACGTCCGCATCCTTCAAGCCAACGTCGAGGCCTTGGAAACCCTCTCTGCGCGCCGCACCCTGCATCCCTCGCGCGTGCTCCCCAAACCGGCCCGCGAAATACCCGAACTCTTCGGCGTGAATCCTTCCTACGCCGTCATCCACAGCCTGCGCCTGGCCGAAGGCAAGTTCTTCGATGAATCCGACGACGCCTCCAGCGCCACCGTCTGCGTCCTCGGCGAGGGCGCCAAGGTCAACCTGCTGGGTTACGGCCCCGCCATCGGCAAGTTCGTCAAGGTGAACGATGCGTGGCTGGAAGTAGTGGGCGTGCTCGCGGGCCAACTCATGGCCGGTTCCACCAACACCGGCGGCGCCATGCAGGATCTCGACAACATCGTCTACATCCCGCTGAACGCCTTCGAGTATCGCTTCTACGATGAAAGTAGCGACATGAAGGACGACCTGGACGGCATCGAAATCCGCCTCAAGGCCGACGCCGATTCCATCGAAGTCGCCAAGGTCGTCAGCGCCATCCTGAACAACACCCACCACGACACACAGGACTTCATCGTTACCATCCCGGCGGCCCTGCTGGCCCAGCAGCAGCGCACCCAGACCATCTTCACTTACGTGATGGTGGCCATCGCGGCTATCTCGCTGCTGGTGGGCGGCATCGGCATTATGAACATCGTGCTGGCCACGGTGCTCGAGCGCACCCGCGAAATCGGCATCCGCCGTTCCATCGGCGCGCGCCGCCTGGATATCGTCCGCCAGTTCCTCACCGAATCGGTGCTCATCTCGGTGGCCGGAGGCCTGCTCGGCATCGCCTTCGGCTTCTTCCTTGCCTGGCTCATCGCCCGCACCGCGGATTGGAAGACTATTGTCACCACCGCCTCCGTGGTGATCGCCTTTGGGGTCTCGGTCGCCGTAGGCGTGCTCTTCGGCATTTACCCCGCCATGAAAGCGGCGCGAATCAACCCCATCGATGCGCTTAGATACGAGTAGGAGTTTGGGCGCGCCTGCCGGACCTCGACACCCCGAACCGGCGGCCTCCCGCTGCCACCAATGCCGGCGTACGCAGCCTTTGCACATTCCGCAAAAGTAGGCCAGTCCCGCGCCGCAATGCTCCTCAGGTATCCACCCTATGACTGGTGTCTCTCCGCACCGGGAGATATACTGAATCCTCGGATACAATCATGAACTTTGTATTTAGAACTGTAATGTTAGCTACGTTCACCGCCGTGATGCTGGCCGAGCAACCCTGGCAGAAAATCGCCGATCTCTCCGCCGCCGAGGCCGCCGCCAATTTCCGTACGCCCCCGCGCGAGTATGGCGCCATCCACTGGGCCATCTGGGGCGACGAGTTATCCCAGGAGCGCATCCTGCGGGAGTTCGATCAACTGGCGGCCAACGGCATTTATGTGGTGAACATAGGCCCGGCGCGCAACATGACTCCCAAGTACCTCTCGCCGGAGCATCTCGCTCTCGTCAAATTCGCCGTCGAAGAGGCCCGCAAACGCAACATGAAGATATGGCTCGCCGACGAGGGCAGTTACCCCAGCGGCTTCGCCGGCGGCAGGATCGGCGAACAGTATCCGCAGCTCACCATGCAGGGAATCGTAGCCGACACGCGCATCTCAGTGGCGCCTGGGCAGACCGTGTCCATCCCCGTGCTGCCCGACACGCTCGGCGCGCTCGCCATCACCCAGCCCAGAGCGCCCGCCGGTGCACAGCCCCAGACCCCGGCCGCCGCCGCGACCGCCACCGTGCTGCCGATTCGCGGCGGCCAGCTCAAGTGGACCGCGCCGCCCGAGGGCCGCTCGGAGATTACCCTGGTCCGCCACGTCTACCGCAGTTCGCCCACCCGCTATATCAATCGCGCCGACGGCACTTACTCAAAGGACAGCTTGTACCCGCTGATCGACTATCTCGACCCCGACGCCACCCGCGCCTTTCTCAAGACCACTCACGAAGTCTACAAGGAGCTCTTCGGCCAGGAGTTCGGCAAGACCGTACTCGGCTTTTTCGGAGACGAGCCCGACTACACCGGTTTCATCCCATGGACGCCCAAGCTGCTGGAAACCTTCCGCGAACAGAAGGGCTACGACCTGCTGCCTTACATCCCGCAGTTCTTCGCGCCCAAGTTGACCGAGGAGGCCAGGCGCGCCAAGGCCGACTATTGGGACGTCTGGAGCGGCATCTTCCGCGAGAGCTTCTTCGGTGTGCAGGCCGAGTGGTGCGCCAAGAACGGGCTGGAGTACCTGGTCCACCTGAACCACGAGGAGCTGATGCTGAACCTCTCGCGCGGCGAGGACCTGATCCGCAACGAGGGCGATTTCTTCCGCGACATGCGCCGCGTGCCGATACCCGGCATCGACAACCTGAACCAGCTCGTTCCCCGCGCCGTAACCCGCGAAGATACCACTTACGACACCAACGATAACTTCCCCAAGCTGGCCTCCTCGGCCGCGCACCTGTTCGGACGGCCTCGGGTGTGGACGGAAGAGGGCGGCGGAACCGGAGTGGACGGCAAATTCCAGTTGGATTACCAATACGTCCGCGGTGTCAACATGCCGCAAATCCACGTTCCCGCGATCCGCGAAGGCGCAGCCGCAACCGAACCGGCACCGCCGCAGGCCGCCATGATGGCCTGGTACGCCAACCGCACCTCTTACTTAATGGCAATTGGCAGGCCCGCCGCGCAGGTGGCCCTATACCACCCGGCCAATAGTATGTGGTTGGGCGATGAAGCGGCCGACCGCGGCACCACCAAGTTAGGCAAGCAACTGCTGGAGCACCAGATCGATTTCGACTACTTCGACGAGCAGTCGCTCGCCTCCGTCGCAACGCTCGAAGACGGCGCGTTCAGGAACCTCAGCGGACAGTCCTACCGCGCGGTGATCGTTCCCTCTTCCACCGTGATTTCGAAGGTGGGCCTCGACCGCCTGAAAGCCATGGTTGCCTCCGGCGGCAAGGCGATCTTCGTGGGCGCGGCGCCCAGTCTGGTGGTGGACAGGACCTTCCTCGGCGCAGCCGAGAAACCGGATCTCGGCTTCGCCACGCTCATCGAGCCCACGGGCGATATCACCGCCCGCGTCATCGCCGCGCTGCCCAAACCCGATGTGGCGCTGGATAGCCCCTGCCCGGCCATCAAGTACACCCACCGCTCCTGGCGCGACGCCGACCTCTACTACTTCTTCAACGAGAGCGACAAGCCGCAAGCGCGTCTGGCCGATCTGTCCGGCCATGGACAGCCGCAGTTCTGGGACGCCACCACCGGCGAGATCCACCCCATGACGGGCGCCACGGCCACCAGGAACTCGCTGCGCATTCCGCTGGTCTTACAACCCTACGAGGCGAAGATCGTGGTGATCGGCCCGTCCCCGAAGCCGGTTGCCGGAGCCGAGCCGCCCCAGGCCGGCGGCGACGTGATGATCGAGTTTCCGGTGGAGAAGCCCGACGCGCCACTCAAGGGTGAGGTTACGCTGGCCTTCAAGCCTACCGGCAAGCGCGTCTTCCTGGAGTGCGCCGAGATTCACGATTACGCCAACCTGCGGGTTAACGGCAAGGATGCCGGCGCGCGCGCCTGGCAGCCGTACCGTTGGGACGTCACCGACCTTCTGGTTACCGGCGTCAATACCTTCGAAATTCAAGTCCGCGCGCTCCCCGCCGGCGGCCGTGGCAACGTAACGGCACCGCCGCCGCCCGGTTTGTTTGGCGCAGTTCGCCTGGTGGCTCGATAAGCTGGGGGTAACATCATGAACGCCAAGTTACTGCTCCGTACGTTCGCTCTGTCCTCCCTGGCCCTGGTGGCGGGCGCACAGACCAAGCCCGCCGATACGGCAATCCCCCATCTCGAGAAGCGTGGCCAAGTCACGCAGTTGATCGTCGATGGCAAGCCGTTCCTGGTGCTCGGCGGCGAACTGCATAACACCGTCGCCTCCGACCTCGAGCGCATGAAAGCCGTCTGGCCGGTGCTTTCCAGGAAGGTCCACATGAACACCGTCCTGGTGGGCGTTTCCTGGGACTGGCTCGAACCCGAGGAAGGTAAGTTCGATTACCGCTTCATCGATGCCGCCATCGAGAGCGCCCGTCTGAACGGCGTCCACATCATGTGGAACTTCTTCGGCAGTTGGAAGAACGGCCTCTCCAGTTTCGCCCCCGCCTGGGTGAAAGCCCAGCAGGACCGTTTCCCGCGCGTCGAAATCCGCGGCGGCAAGAGCACCGAAACCCTCTCCGCCTTCAGCGAGAACAACCTCCACGCCGATCGGAAAGCCTTCGCCGCGCTCATGCGCCACACCAAGGCGGTTGACACCACGCACCGCGTCATCATGGCCCAGGTGCAGAACGAAGTCGGCATCCTGGGCGACGCGCGCGACCGCTCGCCCGCCGCGAACGACGCCTTCGCCAAGCCGGTGCCCAAGGAACTGCTCGACTACCTGGCCAACCCCGGGAAGCCCCTGCTACCGGAGTTCAAGGCGCTGTGGGACGCCGCGGGCAACAAGACCTCCGGCACCTGGGAAGAGGTATTCGGCAAGGGAACCGGGACCGGCGAGATTTTCCAGGCCTGGAACTATGCCCGCTACGTCAACGCGGTGGCCGCCGCCGGCAAGAAGGAATACAACATCCCCATGTTCGTCAACGCCTGGATCGTGCAACCAGAAGACCAAGGCCCCGGCGACTATCCGAGCGGCGGCCCGCAGAATCACATGCACGACGTCTGGCGCGCCGGCGCTCCTATGATCGACCTGCTCTGCCCCGATGTGTACCTGCCCGATTTCCCCGGCATCGTGACTAACTACGCCCGCTCGGACAACCAGATCTTCGTTCCCGAGTCCTTCGCGGATACGCGCGGCGCATCCAACGCCTTCTACGCCGTGGGCCAGGTCCGCTCCATCGGTTACTCCGCGTTCGGAGTCGATAACTTCGCCTCGCTCGCCGGAGGTGGCGCCGAAGTTCCGCAACCCGCCGGAGCCCTGCCCGATATCGAGACACTGCCGTTCGCTATAGCTTACGAGGCGCTCGGCCAGTTGGCCCCGTTCATTCTGGAGCATCAGGCGAATGGGACCATCGCCGCCGCGTCCCTGAACCACGAGCATCCCGCCGAGCGGATCCAACTCGGCGGCTACACCCTGGATGTGGACCTGATCCGCGACTGGCGGGCGCCCGGCAAGGTGCCCGATGTCATCGGCTATGGTATCTTCATTCCAACCGGTCCCGACGAATTCCTGATGGCCGGCGATAACCTGCAAGTTACGTTCACGCCCACCACCCCCGGTCCGCCGATCGCCGGTATCGCCCGCCAGGAGAACGGCCATTTCGAAAACGGTAAGTGGCTAGTAACTCGCTATCTGGCCGGAGACGATTCGGTGCTGCGCTACGACATCGGAGCAGCGGCCGACATGGGCCAATCCGGCAGCGGCGTTCGCCTATCAGCCCCCGGCCGCGGCATCCAGAAGGTGAAGTTGTACCGGTATAGATAGGACGCAGATGCCGCTCCCCAGCCCTCCGGCGCCGGCAGCGGAAGGCGTGGCCGCGGATGTGCGCTTCCTAACAGTAACCCGCCAAGGGAAGAATCGTCGCCAGCAGCCCCGCATCCAAACATCAGCGCGGCCAGCAACGGAGCCTGCGGTTTGCCTTGGCTGCACCTGGAGGGATCTACGGATGATTCAGCGAATACTCGCCGCCTCGGGAATTCTCGCTCTTGCAGTCTCCTTTTCGATCCCGGCGAATGCGGGCGTGATCTATAGCTTCACTTCGTTCGACGGCCCCGGAAACAACGGCGGGGGAACCACGGTCAACGGTATTAGCAACAACGGCGATCTGGTGGGCTTTTCTTCGGACAACGCGGCCACTCCCACCCTGTTCACCAATTTCATCCGCAGCGCAACTGGGACGTTCACCGCGCTCTCGATCGGCGGGGATCCGTTGGCGATGGCGAACGGGATCAACGATTCCGATACCGTGGACGGCATGGATTCCAACGGCACCGCCTTCACTCTTGCCGGCGCCACCTTGACGACGCTTCCCTCCGTCAATGGCACTACGGCCTCCGAGGCGGCTTTCGGAATCAACGACGCTCTACTGATCGCCGGCCAATTCGCCGACAGCTCAACAGGCACTACCCCAGGCTTCCTCTACAATGGTTCGACGTTCACGGTCCTGAATCCCGTGGCGAATGCGGCCGTGACAAACGCCCAGGGAGTCAACAGCCACGGTCTGGTAACCGGCTTCTATTCCACCGATGGCGTGCACCAGCACGGGTTCCTCTATAACTCGGTGACCAGTCAGTACACCCTGCCGTCCGATCCGAATATTCCGAATCTAGTGCTCACGCAATTCCTGGGCATCAACGACAACGGCCTTGCGGTTGGGTACTACCAACTGCCGGATGGCAGCCAGCACGGTTTCCTCTACGATACCGTGCTGCAGACCTACACGTTCCTGGACGATCCCAACGCTGCGCTCAGCGGAGTTAGTATCACGCAGATCACCGGCGTGAACGATTCGGGCGAGATAGCCGGTTTCTACGTGGATGCTACAACCGGCTTACAGCGCGGCTTCTTCGCAACGCCGGAGGCTACTGCGACACCCGAACCGGGCACCTTCGCTCTGTTGCTCGGCGCGCTCGTGCCGGTGCTGGCGCTAGGCCGCCGGATCCCGCTCCTGCGCGGACTGCTCCGCGGCGGCGCCCGCTAGCGGACAGGCCACCGTCATTCAAACCCGGCCTCGCGCGCCGCCGGACGGCTGTATACTCGTTCAAGAGAGTACACATGAGGCCCCAAATGCTAGCGGCAGTACCGCTGTGTAGCATACTCATCTGGGCGGCTCCGCAGCGTGTGCCGATACCCTGCGAAGTATTGGTTCCTATCGTCGATTCCCGCCAGTCCGTTGTCACTGCGGCGGCGCCGGACGGCAAAGTCTATCCCGTTTTCCGCGCGGCGCCCAAGTCGCAGCTCCTCACCCTGGTTCGCCGTGAACTGGATACCAGCTTCGCGCAACAGGTGCTGAGGCTCGACCGGTATGCCCGCAATCTCTTAATCGCCCGGCGCGATAAGGCCGGCGCTCCCGTCGAAGAAGCGCTGGTTGCGCCCATGTATTTGCTGCTGTCCACCGAAGAAGGCGGGTTTCCACGCTTCGGCTTCTGGCTTCAGGATGCCGGCGAAAGACGGAGGCTGGTGATGGCCGGCTACGTCGATCTGGTGGTCAGCGCCGAGAGCGTGGACACCGGCGGGTTCGAGGAAATCTTCTCCCACGAGCTTGGACATCTGATATTGAAAGCGCTGACTGGCGGCCTCCCGAACGGCTCTTCCAGCAAGATGCATCAGAGCATGACCGTCACCGACTACCCAACCGCGTTCGACGAAGGTTTCGCGGAGCACTTCCAGCCCCTGGTCCGGGATGCCACCACGAACGCCTACCTTCGCAAGATGACCGAGGGAACCGGCTCAACGGACATCGAGTCGCTCTGGCTGAGCGCGGCCGACGGCCAACTGCGCACGGACGGCGCGAAGCGGAACCTCTTCATCCACCGCAAGCCGCTGCCGGCGTCGGCGCTCGATCCGAACCCCGATCTCTATCGGCTCTTCCTCGAGGACGAAACCTCCACCGCGTTCCTGCCCGGTGAACTGAAGAACGGCCAGGAGATGATGGCAAGCGAAGGGGTCATCGCCACGCTGTTCTACCGGTTGGTCACCGACCCGAGGCTACGCACCTCCTACCGTGAGCCGGGTTTTTACGCGGCCTTCCTGCGCGAGCCCGCGGAGGCGCCGCGGCAAGTAATTACCGAGTATGAGAACGTGAACCTGAAGATCTTCGCCGCGATGGAGGGGCTGGCCGGTCTCTCCGCGGACCGGCCTCCGGTCATCGGACTGATCGCCAGATATGCAAGAATGTTCCCCGAGGATGCAAAGCGCGTGTACCAACTGTTCCTTGAAGCCACATGGTGTGCCACGGCTTCGCGGGAGGTGGCCGCCGCTTTGCATCGTGCCTCGGCGGATGGGCATCGCGGTGACATCGCGCTTTTCCGGCAGAACCGCCCATTCCCGTTATTGGATGCGGTGACCGCGGAGATACTGAGCGGCAAACGCACCCTTGACGCCGACCTGGGGCCGGAGCTATGGTTGGCCAACGAGGGGTTCAAGATTGCGCCGGCGGTTTGGAGCGAGGAACGCTCCGAGGTTCTAACCTTCAACCTGAACACGGCGAGTATCGCCGAGTTGATGACCGTGCCGGGCGTTGACCTGGCGGCGGCGAGGCGAATCATCGCCGCCCGGGACGCGCGCGGCTTCTTCCGGTCAATCGACGATCTAAGCGAGGCCGCCTCACCCCGCGGCGTGATCGCATCTTTCGCGGATATGCGTAAAGCGATGGACCGGGCCGGAAGCCATGAGCGGCAATGAGCGCCGGGCATGGCGGCCGGCCCCGCACTTACTTCACCGAGATAGTCGAGTTCTGCTGGCTGTTACTCGCGCTGCCGACGCTGAGCACAACCGCCAGGTCTCCGGCGGCGACCGAGGCCGGAATCATCGCCTCGACCTGTAACACCCCCGCAAGCTGGCCGGGCGCCGATCCGGCGAAGAGCACCTGCGCAGTCTGGCCCCCTATCATGACCGAAACCGGCATCGTCGGTACGTGAATGAAATCGCCGATAGTCGTTCCGTCCGGCGGCGCGGGCGCTTCCACGCCGTCGCCGGTGCCAAACAGCGCCACGACCGAGCCGCGCGCCGCCGCATTGGTTGGCCCGTTGAGGGTGCCGTCCTGGTTGAACGCCACAATATCTCCGGAACCGTTTTGCGACAGCGTGAACAGCCCGGGCGCCGCGGCCGCAACCGGAATCTGGAATGCCGGCGTCGTCTGGCCCCGGTAGCTGACCACGACGTTGGCGGTGGACGATCCGGCAATCTCATAAGGAACCACCACGCCGGTTTGCGAAGTCGACGCGAACAGAATCGGTGCCGGCGCGCCGTTGAATGTCACTGTTGTGGTGGTAACCGTGGTGGGCAGGGTCCCCGCGGCGGACCGCGTCCCCGTCGCCGATGGCGACGGCCCGATGGTCCCGCCATTCACCAGCACCACTTCCCCGGGAGCTATCCCCGTGGCGGTTTGTCCACTGGCGCCATTGCTCAAGCTCCAGACCGCCGCCGGCGGAGCGAGGCTGCCCAGCAGGCCGTGCTTCTGGCCCTGTATGCCGGCCGTGAAGTAAAGCGTATTCACGTCGCCGCCACTCTTGCCGTTCCCGAATAGTAACGCCCACAGCCCCGAGATCGAGATCGTGTTGCCGTTCGTGTCCTTCAGCGCGCCCAGAGATGCGCCGCTGGTCAGGTTGAACGCGTTGATGGTTCCATCCCCGAAGTTGCCAACCAGCAGTGCGCCGCCGAAGGCGCCAAAGTTCGCGGGCGCGATGGCGACGCCCCACGGCGCGTTCAGCGGGCCGTTCGAAGCCACCCGCTGCAACAGGTTCCCGTTGGTGTCGAAGACATCCACCACCCCGTTCCCCGCCCCGAAGACCGGCGTGTTCTTCGCGGCGTTTTGTGGGGCGTAGGTGACATATAACTTACCGCCCAGGTTCCAGATGTTATAGGGCGCGTAACCTGCCGGAAGATTCGGATCGGCGAACCCGCCGGCGGTCGTGGTCGAGTGGAAGCTGGTATCGAACACGTCGATCTTACCCGAGTAGAAATTGGGAGCGTAGAGCATCGGGCCGGCCGGGTTGATGGCCAGACCGGTGTAGACCGCGCCGGACGACGAGTTGTCCACCATCATGGCCGCCACCGTGCCGCCGTTCCACGCCGAGATGGTGCCGTCCTGGGTCGAGAAGATAAACGATGCGGCTTTGCCATTGGAAAGCAGGAAGCCAGTCGAGCTGTTCTGCACCTGGCCTGTCGGCCCCGTGAGCGTCTGCTTGGTGGCGCCCGACGGAATGCTCACGATGACGGCTGCCGCCACGCCAGAGCCGTTGTAAACCGTGGCCGTGCCGCTGCCCTGATTGGAAACCCAGAACGGGCTGCCGGTGCTTTCGCAATTCGCCCACGGATTCACCAGATGGGCGTCCGTGAAGTCCGCCATTCCAGGGATATCCGAAACCAGATTGTGCTGGATATACGCGTTGGTGTTTGTCGCCGTTGTGCCCTGCGGGAAGGCGGGAAAGGCGCCAGCCCCAATTAGCAACAACGAGAAGGAACTTACACGATGGAATCTTCTTGTCATATAGCGAGTGCACTCCTGAAATGCCCAGGTTGTAGATTCACCCGCCGCCAATTCGATCCGCTTAATCCCGCGCTTTACATATTCTTTGCAGGTTCTTAGCAATAGTGGGCGCCCAAGCGCGTCACACGTGTAACGCAGCCTATCCGGCTCGTCCCGCGGGTGCGTCACGCGACTGGCGACCTTCTGCCGCCGGCTCAATCGCGGAGTCTCGCCCCTTTCGGAAGGGAATGGGTTCCAGTTCTCGACGATTCCCCGCCCGGAATCCGGATGGAACCGCTCGACTCGCGCCGGCAAGAGGGACGGGCGAATTTCCGGATCGTCCCAACCGACATCGAAAGGCTGCGCCAGCACGAACTGGTCCACCTGGTGTCTCCGGGCCGCGGCGATGGCCGCATCGATTTCGTGCCGGTTGTGCTGGAACGCTAGGAATTGCCAGGACACGACTGGCGTGCTCTTTCCGAGACGGCTCCTGGTCCGGATCAGGCCGCGGACGTTGGCGAGTACGGTCTCGAGGTCGCCGTTGCGCCGGAAGCGCTGGTAGGTTGCTTGAGTAGCCGCATCAATTGACACAGTCATGAAATCGAGCCCGAGACCACGTAGGCCTCGGGGTCAAAGTGCTTCACCGCCATGTTAGTGGAAAGCGACGTTCGCGACAGGTAAGTCTTAGCTATGCGGATGAACCTGGGCGTATCCGGATTCAGAAGCGGCTCGCCGTAGTTATAGAAGGCGGTTTCGATAGCGCAGGGGCCGTACTGGCGCATGAAACCGGAGAAGACGGACTCGGAGAGCATTCCGGGCGGCCAGTCGAACAGCCGTAACTTCCTGGAATGCGCCGAGTGGACGCATCCGGGACAGGCAAGCTGACAGTTGTTGGTGGGATCCACGACGATGCCAAACGATGAAGAAAGCAGCCGCGTGGCTCGCACCTGAAGATGATATTGGGCCCGGAACAGGTTGAGGATCTTGACGGTGAGGGCCTTGGCGGGCAGCGCGGGAACGCGACTCCGCAGGAGCGAGTCATAGAGTGGCGCCTTCGACTCATCAAGCGCTGCCAGCGCCTCGCCGGCGGACGCGGCACCGGCCACCCTGGCGGCAACCTTCGCGATAGCCCCTTGCAGGCGCACGGAGTTGGCCCAAGGGAGCGGGACATTAGCCGGCACGGAGCGGCCCTTCGAGAGCACTCTGCGAAGCAAGGTGCCCCTAACCGGCATAGACGGCTCCGTCCGGGCCCGCCGCAACCGCGGAAAAACACCGCTTCGACGTGGACGCCCCGCCGAACGGGGGAACGGGCTTTGGAAGACCGGGGCTGTAAGACCACGGAATCAGCCGTGTGAAGGCATAGCGGATCTGCGCACGGCCGCCCGGCAGCAGTGCGGCCCGGGCCAGTCGTGCGGAGATTCTGGGTCTCACGTCATCTCTAAGACCCGCGCCGCACCGATTTCCACTACAGGCCGGCAAAATAGGTTGCGCGAATCGCCGCAGCGATTTGAGAGGGGGCTTCTATACTCTCGCGGCGTGTCCGGGCAGCTTCCGTTAAATGGCGTCTGACACCTTTTTTCCTTTTTTCAGCCGACCAGTTCCGGAACCCGCGATTTCGAGCCGCGATCCTGCCGGGACGCGGCGCGGATGCGGTGCATCTCTTCCTTGGTTTCGAGCGGAATCGAAAATTGCTTCTCGACGCGCTCGCGGAAGGTCGGGCCGGAGTTGTAGGCGCAGAACGGGTACACCATGCCATCGGGCGCGGCGTAGTGGATCACGCAACGCTTCACGCGCTCCACGTCGTAGTTGTAGTGGTCCATGAAGTGCATGCCGGCCAGCATCAGCGTCCGGTAGGTGAAGCCCTGCTTTTCGCTGTCGCCGCGGCCGTACTTCTTGTCGGTCATACCCTGCAGGGTTTGCAGGAATTTGTTGAAGGTCAGGTCCTTGGGCGCCTTCTCGGCGTGGAAGAACTTGCGCAGGTTGTTCCAGGCTTCGATCTTGGTGAAGAACTGGATGCGGCGCGCGCCGGCCTTGCGGGCCAGGTCGTCCATTTCGCGCAGCATCGGGCCCACGTCGATGAACTGCGTCACCGGAGTGGCCTTGCGGTCCTGGTCCACGAAGAGGTAAGTGCCGATCGAGCAGTGCGGATGGCAGCTCAGCGTGGTGGTTTCCTCGCCGCGCAGGGCGCTGATGAGCTTCGAGAACGGCGTCACGCAGGAGAGCGGGAACCAATCCTCGTACGGGTCGCAAATGCCCGTTTGCTTCTTCACCGCGTGGGCGAAATCGGACAGAGTGAACCGCTTGGCCTCCAACTCGTGCCGCGCAATGCGCCCGGTGAACGCCACCGGCTGGAAGCTGATGCCGCTGGAGCATTCGATGTACTCGAGCGCCAGCCGCATGATATCCCCGATCTGGTGATCGTTCACGCCCTTCACGATGGTGGGCACGTAGACGATCTTCAGCCCCGCCTTGCGGACGTTTTCGATGCACTCCATCTTGGTTTCCCACAGCGCTTCGCCGCGGGTCTTGCGGTAGATTTCGTCGCACACGCCGTCGAACTGCAGGTAGAGCGTGTGCAGGCCGGCTTCCTTGCACTGTTGGGCGAATTCCAGGTCGGCGAACTTGATGCCGTTGGTGGCTACCTGGGTGTGCGAGAAGCCCATCTCCTTCGCCATCCGCAGCACGTCCAGGAACCGCGGGTAGATGGTGGGCTCGCCGCCCGAAAACTGCACGATGCGGTTGGGCACCGGCCGCTGGTTGCGCAGCGTTTGCAGCATCCCGCGCACCATTTCGAAACTGGGCTCGTACACATACCCGCTGGCGTTGGCGTTGGCGAAGCACACCGGGCAGGTGAGGTTGCAACGGTTGGTGAGGTCCAGGTTGGCCAGGCCGGTATGGCTCGTGTGCAGGTTGCAGACGCCGCAATCGGTGGGGCAAGTAGTGGCGTTCGAGACCGCCGGGTTCGCGAATCCGCGGTTATCGCCGAACGACCACTCCTCCATCTTCAGGTACATCTTCGCGTCCGAGAACACGATATCGCGGAAGTGGCCGTGGTCCGGACACTCCTTTTCCATCACCACTTTACCGGCGTCCTCGACGATCCGCGCGGGGATCAGAGAGGTGCATTCCGGGCACAGCGACGTCGTCGATTTGGGCAGACCTTTGACGAGCGGCTGGATGGGTGAGCCTGAATACGTAGTTTCGGGTTGCAATATCTGGAAGTCCGCCATAATTGGACTATTTTAGGGCCAACTCGCCGCCGCCAGCCAGCCTGGAGTGCCGAAGTGCGAGATCCGGGGGGCGGATGGTGCCGTTTGGGGGCTGAATGGGACCCCCGAGAAGGGGTATTCCGGTTCCCCCGGGGGCCGAAACCGGGCAGTAGAAACGCCGCAAGCACCCCTACGGCTTCAAACGGTATCGAATAACACTAGTCAGGAACTCCCGCGTGAGGCGGTTGTGAAACGCGCGCGCCACCCGGATGGGCACTTCCTGTACCTTTTCCACGGTGATCCCGCACTCGGCCACCAGGCGTTCGAAGCGGGCCAGGGTCATCTGGTTCAGCCCACCCTCCACTTCGCGGAACCGCCGCGCCCCGTCGGTCTTGAAGTCCGCGCGCCACCGGCACAACGCGGTCTCGCTGAAAACCAGGTGCGCCCAGGGAAAGACGTTGAGGCTGAACAGGTGCCCGCCGTAGGGATGCAGCCAGGTGTAGCCAAATTGAATCCACACCCGGCCATCCGGCTTGCAGAGCTTCATCATCTGCCGCAGGATGTCCCCAGGGTCATCGAAGTGCTCGAAGGCATCGATGGACATCACGATGTCGGCCTGGCTATCGGTCGTCCGGGCAAACTCGCAGATCTCCGCCACGCCCTTCTCGGCCGCCATCGCCCTGGCTGCCGGGAACAGGTGCTCCTGGATGTCTAACCCGAGAACTCGCCCCGCCCCGGCCCTGGCCAGATCGATGGCGTCGTAACCGTAGCCGCACCCAAACTCGATCACGGTCTTGCCGCGAATCGCGTCCACGAATTCATCGCCGAACAGTTCCCTGACGCGGAGCACTCCCTCCGGCGGGCGTGGCGTCTGATCCGATCCGGTATTGTGCCAGAACCGCTTCAACAGCCGGTACTGCAACCCGTCCCAGAGCCCCAGTTTCCATTCGTCAGTTCCCGCGCCGGCTTGCGCTCCCGCTCTCTCGCCCATTTGTCAGATTATAGTGCATCTCGCGCCCAGCCCGGCTTCTGGAATTGTCTGGTGATTGGTAGCTGGAACCTAGGGCGGGGGCTCGGGCCGCGCGGATCTGCACCAGCCGATCCACCACGCTTCAATGGGGCGGCGGCATCGATGCCGCGGAAATGCGATGAGTACATCGCAAAGCTTCGTGAGACGCTGGCTTCAATGGGGCCGCGGCATCGATGCCGCGGAAATCTACCAGTGGGGCGCGAACACGGCGACTTATTGCGAGCTTCAATGGGGCCGCGGCATCGATGCCGCGGAAATAACGCCACCGTGTCCGCGGCGCTTCCGGCCGGGACGCTTCAATGGGGCCGCGGCATCGATGCCGCGGAAATGGCGGCGGGCTTGACGGGCGGGACGCGCGCCATCACGCTTCAATGGGGCCGCGGCATCGATGCCGCGGAAATGGCGGCGGGAGGAAACTCCCAGGCCAGCCCTTACCTGCGCTTCAATGGGGCCGCGGCATCGATGCCGCGGAAATAAAACGATGAACTTCGAGATACGAGACGATTGCCCGCTTCAATGGGGCCGCGGCATCGATGCCGCGGAAATAACTGCAACCGCTCCGGCCGCTCAGCCGAAGCTCAACGCTTCAATGGGGCCGCGGCATCGATGCCGCGGAAATGACGCTGGCCCGCGTGGTGGAGTGCCACAGGGGCAGGCTTCAATGGGGCCGCGGCATCGATGCCGCGGAAATCCGGCTTCCGAGTGCGGCAAGCTGCTCCAAGCATGCTTCAATGGGGCCGCGGCATCGATGCCGCGGAAATTATTGTGCCTTTCTACATGTATTTGATTCCCGGTCTGGCTTCAATGGGGCCGCGGCATCGATGCCGCGGAAATGTGCGGCTGCAGGCGGCGCTGGAAACGCGGAATGCGGCTTCAATGGGGCCGCGGCATCGATGCCGCGGAAATGCGCGGAAGACAAGCCACTTAGCATCGTACGACATGTCGCTTCAATGGGGCCGCGGCATCGATGCCGCGGAAATGAGCGCGGAGCCGGCGGCTGCTACCGGCATGTGGACGCGCTTCAATGGGGCCGCGGCATCGATGCCGCGGAAATTTGAGGCCCCACGCTGTCAGGAGTGCGGGAATGTCGCTTCAATGGGGCCGCGGCATCGATGCCGCGGAAATGCGGATGCGTTGCGCGATAGCCGCGAGGCCGGGCCTGCTTCAATGGGGCCGCGGCATCGATGCCGCGGAAATCTCCTGGTACGGCATGCGCCCGCAGTGGTTGGAACATGCTTCAATGGGGCCGCGGCATCGATGCCGCGGAAATGCCGCGCACTGAAGGCCATGGAGTACGCGCGGTTCGCTTCAATGGGGCCGCGGCATCGATGCCGCGGAAATCAAGCGGTGGTTCACCGATCCACGGAACCACTGGGCTCCGCTTCAATGGGGCCGCGGCATCGATGCCGCGGAAATCAGGGGACCGCCGTTCTCAATCTGGCGCAAGGGACCGCTTCAATGGGGCCGCGGCATCGATGCCGCGGAAATAGGGCTGAAACAACAAGAGAAAGGACAACATCATGGGGCTTCAATGGGGCCGCGGCATCGATGCCGCGGAAATTTACGGAGGTCCGATCGGATTCTTCGATAGGGCTGAGCTTCAATGGGGCCGCGGCATCGATGCCGCGGAAATCCCTTCGCCAGGATCGCTTGCGCCTGCTCGCTCAACGCTTCAATGGGGCCGCGGCATCGATGCCGCGGAAATGTATCGCGTTTTCATCAGAACGGCCTTTCGATCTTGCGGCTTCAATGGGGCCGCGGCATCGATGCCGCGGAAATGACGGTGGCGGGCACGGTGGCCATCTCCGGGACGCGCTTCAATGGGGCCGCGGCATCGATGCCGCGGAAATAGCGGGCCGCGCATGGGCCACCCAAGGGGGTTTTCGCTTCAATGGGGCCGCGGCATCGATGCCGCGGAAATGGTGTCTAGGATATCGACCCCTAGACAGCCAGGCGCGCTTCAATGGGGCCGCGGCATCGATGCCGCGGAAATGCCGTCCATCGCGCCAGTCGGTGTCTCCGCGTCTCCGCTTCAATGGGGCCGCGGCATCGATGCCGCGGAAATCGCGCTCATGGATGTGTCTCCCACGCCCATGGCGGACGTGCTTCAATGGGGCCGCGGCATCGATGCCGCGGAAATGAGACTCTGCTGAAGGGCGTTGCCGATGCGATGGTGTCGCTTCAATGGGGCCGCGGCATCGATGCCGCGGAAATGCGGAGGCTGATGCGGTCGATCGACTTACTGAAGGCGCTTCAATGGGGCCGCGGCATCGATGCCGCGGAAATAGCCGCGCCCGGTCACACGCATCATGGAGCACGGTGCTGCTTCAATGGGGCCGCGGCATCGATGCCGCGGAAATTTGAGCGAGAAACTTCAGGCGCTCATCGACGCTTCAGCGCTTCAATGGGGCCGCGGCATCGATGCCGCGGAAATGTGCTCATGAGGTTATTAGCCTTGTGCCCTGAGAGCCGCTTCAATGGGGCCGCGGCATCGATGCCGCGGAAATTGCGTCACGCCGATCTCTTTAGCGAGCTGCAGACTCGCTTCAATGGGGCCGCGGCATCGATGCCGCGGAAATGTGAGGCGGGCCGGGCGGGTAGACCTCACCCAATCGGGCTTCAATGGGGCCGCGGCATCGATGCCGCGGAAATCTGTTATGGGAGTGGTCAACAGGACGCCCGCAGACCAGCTTCAATGGGGCCGCGGCATCGATGCCGCGGAAATATCGGCGATCGGAAGCGCCAGTGTCACAAAGAACTGGGCTTCAATGGGGCCGCGGCATCGATGCCGCGGAAATTCGATACTGCGCCAGCAGCCGCAGCTAGGTACTTTAGCTTCAATGGGGCCGCGGCATCGATGCCGCGGAAATGCGGCCAGGGCGAGAGTGCAGGCGGAGATCGTCCAGCTTCAATGGGGCCGCGGCATCGATGCCGCGGAAATCTGTTGATGGAATAGTCATACCATCACGAACGTACCCAGCTTCAATGGGGCCGCGGCATCGATGCCGCGGAAATACCGGAACGCCCACGGTCTTCCCAAACGGCCACTCCGGCTTCAATGGGGCCGCGGCATCGATGCCGCGGAAATGGCGGGCGCAGTGCCGCCTAGCGTACCGGCCGCCCTAGCTTCAATGGGGCCGCGGCATCGATGCCGCGGAAATATTCGCCAGGCGGCGAGTGCGGCGCTCGATTACTGGCGCTTCAATGGGGCCGCGGCATCGATGCCGCGGAAATCGCCATGCTGCTGGCCGGGGCGATCATCGCGATGTTGCTTCAATGGGGCCGCGGCATCGATGCCGCGGAAATTCCGGTGCCGGCGGGGGCGGCGGGCAGCGACCTGGTGCTTCAATGGGGCCGCGGCATCGATGCCGCGGAAATAGAGCCCGACCGCGCCTGGGGCCTCTTCGCCTACCTCGCTTCAATGGGGCCGCGGCATCGATGCCGCGGAAATGCAATTCGCAAAGTATCAGACACTCTCAGACCGCATGCTTCAATGGGGCCGCGGCATCGATGCCGCGGAAATGGCCACTCCCCTATCCTATTCTGTTTTCAAAGACCTGCGCAAGCCTTTGCGAGCGGTCCACGCCGCGGACCGGAATGGCTTCACCCTGGTCGCGCACCGTCCGCTCTAAGTCCCTTAGAATCATATCGCTAACTGCCCCCGAGCGGCCCCTGGAGTCCGATTGCCGCCGGACCGCTCGCACGGGCTACCGCGTCACAAAAACCGGGTAGTCCGCTATCTCTCCTTCCAGAACCCTCGCCAGCAGCCGCGCCTGAACTTCCAACAGGCGCCGGTAGCTGACACGGTATTCGAATATCGGGTGTGTCACCAGGCTATCCATCCTCAACTCGTAGGCGTGGTAGAAGTTCTTCCTCCCGCCGGCAGTCATCGCAACCGCGTCACCCGAGCGAATGAAGTCGGACGCCGTCACCATGCGCGTGTTCACCGCGTTGATCACCGCCGAGTCCACGATCAGCGGCCGGAACGGCTCCATCAGGTCCAACGCCAGCGCGGGCCGGCCGAAACGCGGCTGGTGATAGAAGCCCATCATGGGGTCGAAACCCACAGCGTAGCACGCTATCGTCAGGTCCTTGGTCAACATGGCGTAGCCCAGCGAAAGCAGGGCGTTCACCGGGTCGCGCGGCGGGCGGCGATTGCGCCCTTCGAAATCCAGGCGGAAGCCTTCGGGCGACTCGGCGTCGTCGCCGGCCTTCAACAGCCCGTCAAAAGCCCCGAAGTAGAGCCGCGCGCCGTTGCCCTCGATCCCCAGCAGTTCGTCGAGGCTCCCGGCGGTCTCGGCGCGCACGGCCATCTCCTTCATCTCGCGCAGCGCCTGCTCGGGAGGCTCCACATGGTTGCGCAGGATCATGGTGCGCTGATTGCGGATCTTCCCGGCCACCAGTTTCCGCGCCAGTTTCAGACAGAACCACGGCTCGGCGGCCAGGCGGAACTGCGACTGGCGCAGGAACACGTTCTTCGTCACCATGCCGGTGGTCATGCCGTAGAACCAGCCGCCTTGCGAGAAGTACGAAATCGGGATCCCAGCTTCGCACAGCAACTGGGTCACCTGGGTGGTCACCTGTATGTTGCCCATGAGGTTGAGCTGGGAGATTTCGATGGGGCGGATCTCCTGCCGCACGGTGTCCTTCTCCTTCACTTGCAGAACCTCGCCGCTCTTGCCGACTTTCAGTCCCTGCGTATTGAGGTAGACCGGGCGCAGGTCGGCGCGGGCGGCGATCAGGCGGCGGGTCTCTTTCACCGGCGGCTTGCGCGCAGGCAGTTCCTCGAAGAGCGCCAGTTGCCCGGTCTCGTCCTCCGCGGCGGCGTTCGAGAGCGTTGTTGTTTCGTCCGGCAGACAAATGGAGTTCAGCGAGCAGCCGGGGCACTTGGGCGAATCTTCCAGCGGCAAGGGGATGCGGCCGCTTTCCGCCAGTGCCCAGGCGGCGCGGATGGCCTCCTCGGTTTCCCGGATGACGTCCTCCGTGAACGCGACGCGCACGCGCTGCCGGGTAGCGGAGTAGAAGATGACGCCCTCCTCGACGCGGTACCCGTTCTCGCGCAGAACGATGGCCTGGACGGCGAGCTGGGCGCGGTCGGCGGGCCATATTTTCAGCGCGCCGTCAATCTCGTACGGCTTGCCGTGCTTGTAATCGACGGGCGTCACCAGGCCGCCTTCGATTTCCAGCAGGTCCATTTTGGCGATGGCGCGCAGGCGGTCGCTGGAGAGCGTGACGGCGCGGGTTTGCAGGGTATCGTCGGCGAGTTGTTCGGGCGCGGGCAGAGGCTTGCCGGCTTTGTCGACGCGCTTGTGCTGGATCTTGCCCTCGACGGTGTCGGCGCTTTCGCGGAAAACGCCCTCGACCCACTCGTAGAAGAAGAGGCGCGGGCAGTAGACGAACTCGTTGACCATGCGGGCGGGCAGGTAGTCCGGCAACTCGCGGGCGGGCGGGGCCGGCTGGGGCGGTGGCGGCGGCAGTGGCAGAGTGGCCATAGGTCAGACGACGATGCAGGGCGCATCCACGGACGTGTAGGGCTTGCCGAGGGCGGTGATGACGCGGTCGCCGCGCCCCTCGGCGGGGCCGAGGTAGACGAACAGCACCTGGTCCTCGGTGTGGTGGATGATGCCCGACAACTCTCCTTTCAGCCGCGCAAGGTCGGCGGCGGTCAACTGGCATTCGAAGACGGAGAACTGGAGGTGGTCGCCGTAGGCGCGCATGGTTTTGAAGACCAGGCGGAGGCGCTTTTCGTCGGCGATGTCGTAGGAGATGAGGTAGGAGGAGCGCATATGCAAGACTCCTCAAAGAGCGCCAAACTGTCCCAGGCCGAAATGCGAGGAGTCACCGATAATGATTGGCCCCTTCACCGACTCCTTGAATTCGATAAGCAGATGAAAACCAGGCCGCACCAGAGGCTTTCGGGTTTGCTCGCGCGCGAAGCGGCGCTCGCGCGTTTCGTGAAGGCGGACCCAAACTGACTTGTCCGGGTCCAAGGCGACGCGTTCTGGCGCCGGCCATCCGCCGGCCTCCAGGAGTCTCTTCGCCACCCGCTCCACCGTTTCCCCTGGCCGCAACCGTCCGTTCTCGCGGAAACGGCGGCGCCCGGCGGGAGGGACAAACGGCGTGACACTTGACCACCGATCCGACGGTCCGCCGAAGCCGGATGGTAGAGCCGACCGCTCCGGCAGCGGCACCAGCCGCAGCTTCCAATCCGGTGCGCCGATGTCCCAAGCCACAGGAGCTTCTGACGCCTCAAGCATCGCATCGACCTCCGCCGCTGTGAACGGCTCCCCTTGGCGCCAGACAATCAGGCGGGTAGGATTCCCCTCTCCGTCGGGCCGCAACAGGAAGTACGCGTGCGAGTGGCCCCTCACCGCCGCACCCGTTGCGTCCTTACCGGTCAGTAGGACAAGCTCGTCTTTCTGTGCCGCGCTCAGCGAGCCATAGTGTGCGCGAGGAGCGCCGCTCATTCGCGCGGCCATGCACTGGATGACCCTCCCGCGAAAGCGCTCGGCGACGCAAATCCAGCGGTCCGGCGGCGGGTACACTCGCCCACCAACGGCGAATTGCATGGCGTGCAACCCGGCGGTCGCGGTGCGGGCTGGCACGCTAACCGGCGGCGTGGCCGGACGAGGAGGCAGAGACGCAAAGTGCCACTCGGTTCCGGGCGGGACCGGATAGCCCGCGAGGAGCTTCCCGTCCGTACACTCGAGCAGCGAGTCCATGCGCAAAGCGACTCCCGGCGTCGGGACAAGGACAGGCGAGTCGCCTCCCGAGTCCCTTCGCCGCAAGATGCAGTTGGCTTCCACGCCAGCCCGTTCGATACGCCGCATCCGGCAGAAGCTCTCCGCCCGCCCAAAGTACAGCGTGCGATCCAGCAGGGCATCGAGCAAACGGAGACACCTGTCGTCGAGATCGAGAACGGGCCAGATCCATACGACCGGGTCATCCTCCGGCAGAACCCGATAGTGATCCGCTACCAGAGTTGTCTTGGGGGTCTTGTATCCGGCCGTCTTGGGGCTTCTGTCCGTCCACATGACCTCGGTGGGCTGGTACTGCTTGAGCGCGGGTCCACGCGCGGAGCCCGGCGGCAGATAGAAAGACGGCGGAGATTGCGCGAGCAAGTTCAATAGCTGGTCGCGCACATCCGCCTGAACTGCGGTCTCCCGATGATACTGAAACCACCGCGCCGCCAATGATCGCAGAAACCGCCACGGCGATGGTGGCCACTCGCCAAATGGATCTTCAAACGGGTTCTGATTCCATCGTGTCGCGTGAAACCGCCCCAGGGGGTAGCGCTGCTCGATTACCAAAGGCATTGCCAGTCCTCACTCCTGATCGGCCTCTGGCTCTTCGCCCTCGGGTGCGCCGGCCTCAGCAGGGCTGACCACGGCGGCCCTGAATAACTTCGAGGCCGGATAGTAGACCTTTGTGATGCCAGCGTCGAATTTGCACTCCGCGATGCTAGTCTTAATATCCACTTTTGGGAGCGCTGTCACAGTTTGTTTACCAGCGACCGCCGACAAGGAAAGACACTTCAAGTGGCACTGCGTGCGATATCGGAACGGTTGATCCAGCAAGCGGCTGATCTTCCAAATTGCTAGTTCCAACAGCAGCCGCTTCTCAGGCTCCTTCAGCCCCAACTCTCCGCGCCCATACGATCGCAGCAGCGCGAGGTCGACGATAAACGTGGCCCGTATCTCTCGCGCCGTCTCCTCATCCACGCTGAAAATCGGTTGCCCCGAAGTGGTCTTTCCCAAGCGGTCGAACTTCACACCAGACCGTCCAACCCGAGCGGCTCCGATCGCCTCCAGATGAGCCGTCAGGATACGGCTGATCTTGATCTGTTCCTTCGCAAAGAGAACGCCATGAAGGAGCGAGTTCGGATCGTAGCGGAAGATCGTCTCAAAGATCGTCCACCAATTGTCGGGGTAGACGAAGTACCGCTTGTCCGTCTCCACTTCCTTGATGCCGAACTCCTTCCTCAACCGGGATCGAAATGCCTCTCCGTCCCATCCCGCGTCGAGCTTCTTGTTTCCTTCCTTGTGTGCCTCCTTCCAAACCACCGGATCGAGAAGACCGTCCAAAAAATAATCCGACGCGATGCGATGCCCTTCAGTCAGCGTGGTGCAAACCACGCGGTCTCGCTTCTGTGAGCCATCCCGGTCTGTGACGCAAGCCACGTAAGGCAGGCCCACCAGGTCTGCGTGGAGTCCGGGGTCCGTCGCGCTTTGGCAGCAGACCGTCTCCAGGTGATTTGCCATACTGGCCGGACTGTCGATGATGCAAACATCTTCGGTGCGCCCGCCTTTTCGCGGTGCCTTGTAGATCACGTGGCCCACTTCCGGGAAGCCGGCAGGCTGGAAACGGTCGACTTCGGCGACCGGCGCCAGGTTCGCGGTCACAACCAAACAGGCCGGGCCGGAAGGTCCTAGCAACTCGTCAAGGTCCAATTGAATCGTCTCGCTCATAAACTCTCCTCGATTTCTGCCCTGCCGCGCCGCGGCTCCAGCCATCTCTCGACCCCGCGGGCCACATCGGCACTCCGCATTGGAATCAACAGCGCCGCGGCCACTCGCTCGCCGTCGGCTTCGATCTCTGCCGGCGGCGCAATCGTCCGCCAACCTTCAGCCAGGTATCGGGCACGTACAGCGTCGACGGCTTGCACCCAGTCGCAGGAGCGAATCAAGTGCAACAGCCGTCGCGCAGTGGTCGCCTTGGGCGGTTCGCGAAACACGGGTTTCCCGTTCAGCATGATCCTGCCTGGATGGAACAGCGGACGGAACAGCGCCTGCAGAAGATAGATACTGGACGCCACACCGAACCCCTCGGGAGCACTCTCCACGCTACGCCAGTCGATCATCACCGCCGCCGGCAGCCAACGCAGGATGCTCTCCAAATCGATTGCCCCGCAAAGAAACGGTTCGACAACCCCTGCCGAACAAGTCGCCGCACTTCCCAGCGGCGGCGGATCGAGCGGCTCCGCATCGGTCAGGCGTCTTTCGAGGATGGCGGCCAACACGCGTGCCGGATCGCCCACGTGATAGACGGCCCGGTTGGGCCGACTCTTCGAAAAGATGCGATTGCCCCATCGGTCCTGATCGGCCCCAACGACGTTGACGAACAGCGGGGCCCCAGTATCCGCTCCGATTGACGCGATAGCCCGCGCGATCAGGATCTCCGGCGTGGGCATGGGCCAAGCCGCATTGAACCATTGTGGATCGAGCCGAGGTACCGGGCGGGAGCGTTCGCGGAAGGCCCTGTTGTGATCGAGGCGGTCCTGAATGGCCACGAGCAGCAACAGTAGGGACCGCCATCGTTCGGGGTCTTCTGGCTGTTCGGCGATCCGAATCAGACCCTCCTCCAAAGGCCCGCGCATTCCGCGAAACTTCGCCCTCTGGGTGCTGGAAGGAGGCTCTGGGAGGAACTTCATCCAATCGAGCAGTGGTAGTAAGAGACGGCTGTCCCGCGGAGCGCCCTCCGCGACGCGCACCGTTTCGCCCGGAATCGCCTCGAATACCTGGCTGCTTGTGGTTTGCCGTAGTGAAAACCGTGCGAACGCCGCGACTCCGCCATCCACCCCGGCGGAACGGGCGGCCAGCGCGAATTCGTGGGGGGACCGCGCCGCGCGATCTCCCACGCGAGCAAGCCCTCGCTCAATAAGCGCCTCCAATTCGACGCAGTTCGCGGGATGCTCCCACAGCGGCGCCCAGAACTCGGCCCGAGTCAACTTGATCTCCCCGTCCGTCGCGGGCGATGGCGCACCGCAGAGGAACGGAAACACGGCGTAGGGCCGCGCGCGCGATCCCATCCGCCGCCCCGTGCCGCCGCGCAGCAGGCGCGCCCCTTCCAAGGCCAAAAGAAAGGACCACGGCGATATCTGCCCTTCGCGATACCACCCCTGACCGCTATTGAATGTCTTGTTGGCGTACACGAACCATGTGCCGGCGGAACCCAGATCGGGAAGAGTTGTCCCCTGCGCCGCGAAGAGCGTGGCCCGCAACCACCCGAGAACCTCCGGCCGGCCGTTCCCGTGTAGCAAGGTGACAGAATCCCGATATACCTTCGTCAAGCTCCGTTTGCCGATGTTTCCCCCGGTTCCGAACACCGTGTTGAACTGATTGCGGCCGCTGCCAACCACGTGACTATCGAGCAGGCGAACCTTGCCCAGGTCGGGCTGGGATGCGCGAATTCCCTGAACTGCACGATCCGACTTGGCCTTGGTATCCGCCTTCTGCGCATTGCTCCACCAGTTCTCGTATGGCGAAGGCATCCACTCCTCCAGCACATATCGTTCCATCGCATCCGCATCGATTGCCTCTCCGACCAGCATGAAATGTCCGCGGCGCCAGCACCCGCGGACATTCGGCCAGCGGCGCGATGCGGCGGCCAGGAGGCCGAGCCCCGCCAGGTAGTTTCCCAGGCAGTCCACCCGAATGCCCTCGAAGTGAACGGCGTTCAGCAGCGTGTTCATTTCGCGCCCCCAGCGCCAGGCTTGCGGCTCGCACGCACATCGGCGGCCAAGGCGAGCGCCTCCAGATAGGCCAACCGAAACGGCCCTAGGTGACGCGGTTCGCTCGTGGGCACCGCGTCACAAGGAGACGGATCGCCCAGCGCTTCCGGTCCTAGTAGCTCCGCCACCATTCCCACCCAAGTTGGCGACGCCACCAAGAAAGCGTCTTCGCCATCGCTCCACTCACCCGGCGCCCCAAAAACCCGGCACGCCAGACTGAGCGCGTATTCAGCGTCCAGCCAGCCAGCGAGCGGTGGCAGTTTGTCGCCGTCACGGATACCTAACACATCGGCTGCATCTGGCAACCTGCTGCGCAACACCGTCCGCACCTTGCCGTGATGGGCGGCAACCAGATAGACGGCGAGCGCCGTCCACCCCTCGGCTTCCCCACACCACTGATCGAAACAGTACAGCGCGCTCGCCGCTTCGTGGCGTATGCCCGGACGAAATGACGCGCCGGAAACGCGCGGGAACTTCGCCCAGGGACCAACTCCAGGTTGCCCGGTCTTCGGCACGGCATCGCTCCACCTGGGGTGATTCTTGCCTAAGTCGTGCCATCTCGATGCGAGGATTACCGCCCGTCCCTCGGAGCTTTCGGCAAGAGCGGTTCCGCCGACCAGAATCTCAGCCTCGGCTTCGGCATCTCGCAGATGGTCGGCAAGGGGATACCATTCGCTCTCGCTCCAGGGATCTCGGGACGCCGCATCGGGCGCGCTCCCCCGCCGCGTTTCTACCGTCGGCCGGTCCTCGGCTTTTCCCGTCCACCCCAAATCGTCGCGGTAACCGCCGTCGCGGCGGTCGAGAAGCAGGGTCATGCCGGGGCGAACCTCGTTCGCGTTTCGGCGCTCCCATTTCTCCGTATCGCCGTTCCACTCCCTGGCCTCGTGATCCTTGAGGAACTTCCGAAGCTCCTCATTGACGGGGACGGGGCAGATCTCGTCCGCGTGGGGCGCTGGCTCGTCCCCGGTTGGCTCGTCCCGCCAGAAGACGTAGACCGACGTGTTCCTCTCGGCGTCACGCACATATGCGGAAATGTCCGTGAAACCTCCGGCCAGGTCCGGCTCAGTGGAGAACAGGCCGTGCAGGTCGTGCTCCCGGATTACATGGGTGAACTCTTGCCCACGAAACGCACCGAGCCGTTCAAGGTTTGCGATGCTCCCGTCCGTGAGTTGCTCCAGCTTGTCGCGGGCATCCTGCAGTTCTTCCGCCTCATACGGAGGCGCTTGCTTAGCCGGCAGCGGAACCCATCGGACTTTGGCGCTCCCGTTCTGGTTGCCTCCGCGATTGCATCGACCCAGGCGTTGCACGATGCTTGGCCAGGGAGCGATCTCAGTTATCAGCGTTTCGGCGGAAAAATCGACGCCGGCCTCCACCACCTGAGTGGAAACGGCGATCAACCCGGCTTTTCTCACCCGATCAAGCCAGTCCGCGTTTTGCTCGCCGCTTTCGGGCTGCAAACCCCGGAGTTCTCTATCCGCCGTGAGTAGTCTCCGCACACTCCGCTGGCGGTCGGGCGGGCGAAACCGGCTGTGGAGCAGGAGCAGTTCCGGGGAGGCTTTACTTTCGCCACTCCCTTTCCTTCCGCGCTTCGCAGCCGCCGTTCGGACCGGGCGGAGCAACCCGAATAACTCCTGCGCGCGTTCAACCGTATTGCACACAACCAGCGTCAGTGTACCGGCCTGGTGCAAGTCCCCGACGTTTGCCCGGTCCATTTTGCCGAGCCGCTCAATCGGCTTCGCTGCCCGATAAACACATCCGAGCCGGCCCATTTTGTCAGCTTCCGTCAACTCGACTAGCCTAACCCCCGCCGGATCTCCATAGTCCACGGTCTTCAACCACTGGCAATCGGCCGTGGCCGACATCCACCATGTGGCGGTACCCGGACCAAAGGTAGACCACCTTCGGCGGAAGGCCTGTAGCTGGGCGGTGGTTCCGAGTCCGTTTCCCATCAACTGGACCTCATCGCACACCCAGAGACAGTCGTTGTTTAGCAGCCCGAAGTGGGCGGGCCAACGGTAGCGGCTCATCGCGTAGCCCCGGTTAAGTGCCCGACTGATAAGCATATCCTGGGTTCCGACAAGGATCGCTGGCTTCTCCGGGTCGAAATCCCAATCCTCGTCGACTTCACCGCCCATCAGCGTATGTACATGCGCTCCCGTTCCCGACTTCAAAGCCCAGACCTTGGCGAGGTCCCGCGTCTGCTCCACCAGAACCCGCATCGGCAGACAGTAGACCAGCCGCGTCGGCGTGCGCTCGCGATCAGTGTGCATGCGCCACAGCCAGGCCACAACTACCGCCGCCGTCTTGCCACACCCAGTCGGGACACGGATGAGACTATCCGTAACTGGCAATTCGGCCAGGTCGCTCTGATAGATATCGGGTTTGTGACCAGTGATGCCGTGAAAGAAGCTTTGAAAAGGAGTCATTGCCGTGGTGCGCGCTAATCTCGATGCCCGGCGGCGGCGCGAATAGGTGCGGGACGTTTCGTTTCAGCCTCGCCCCAAACACAACGTCTCGACTATACGCTCATTCCGTCGCGGGGTAAAGCCCCCCCAACGCACTTTCATACGATAATGACTTATCCACCCGTGTCCGGACGCATCGCCTTTCGCTACCCTAACTTCCGCTTCTTCATGACGGCGCGCTTTCTTATTACAGTCGCGTCGGAGATGCAGGCCGTGGCCGTCGGCTGGCAGGTCTACTCCATCACCCACCGCCCGCTCGATCTCGGCCTGGTCGGCCTGGCGCAATTCCTCCCCGGCGTGCTCCTCTTTCTATTGGCTGGCCACACCGCCGACCGCGTGCCGCGCCAGCGCATCCTGGCCGCCTGCTGCGCGGGGTTCGCGGTATGCTCGCTGGCGCTGTTGGTGCTCACTCTCCACGGCGTCTCGGCCGTGTGGCCCATCTACGCCGTGCTGCTCTCGAACGGCACGGTGCGCGCCTTCAACGGGCCGGCCTCGCAGGCCTTCGTGCCACTGCTGGTCCGGGCGGAGCACTTCCCCAACGCGGTGGCCTGGAGCGCCTCGGTGTTCATGAGCGCGGCCATCGCCGGTCCCATGATCGGCGGGCCGCTCTACGGGTTCTTCGCCAACCCCATCGCGGTCTACGCCTGCGCTGCCGCGGCCACGCTCGCCGCGCTGGTGCTGATCTCGCGCCTCGATATCCCCGCGTCCGTCCGGCCGCCCGCCGCGGCCAGCATCGAAAGCGTGCTCGGCGGATTGCGCTACATCCGGCGCACCCCGCTGGTGCTGGGCGCCATCTCGCTGGACCTGTTTGCCGTGCTGCTGGGCGGCGCCGTCGCCATGCTGCCGGTTTACGCCCGCGATATCCTGCGGCTGGGCGCCACCGGCCTGGGCCTGCTGCGCGGCGCTCCCGGCGTGGGCGCGTTGCTCACCGCCGTGGCGCTGGCGCACTGGCCGCTGCGCCGCCGCGCGGGTTATGCCATGCTCGCCTGCGTGGCCATGTTCGGGGCGTGCACCATCGTCTTCGGCCTGTCCCACTCGGTGCCGCTATCGCTGGCGGCCCTGGCGCTGGCCGGCGCCTGCGACATGGTGAGCGTTAACGTGCGCCAGACCATGGTGCAGTTGACCACGCCCGACGAAATGCGTGGCCGCGTCAGCGCGGTCAACATGCTCTTCGTGGGCGCGTCCAACGAACTCGGCCAGTTCGAATCCGGCATCGCCGCGCATTGGTTTGGCGTGGTGCCGTCAGTGGTCTTGGGAGGCATCGGCACGCTCGCCGTAGTGGCCGCCTGGGCATGGCGATTCCCCGCCCTGCGCCGCGTCGACCGGCTCGCTGCGCTCGCGCCGGGTCAGTCGCCTCGTTACTAGACTCTAGCTGCTGGATCGTCAGATAGTATTTGTTTTCAGTAACTTACGGAATCATCCCGTAACCAGACTCAAGTAAAAGCCACCCGCTACTTCTCGCGCAGCTTGGCCTTGACGAACTCCATTTCCGTCTGCTTCGGTATGCCCGGTTCGAAGCAGCGGCGGCAGCGCGCCTCGTACATATCGGAGGCGCCCACCGCGATCAGGTCGTCCGATCCGCGCAGGCGCTGCGTGTGTTTGGCGGGGTTGCCGCACCGCACGCAAATCGCCAGCGTCTTCACGATGCTCTCGGCGTGCGCCAGCAGGTCCGGTATGGGCGCGAAGGGGCGGCCCATATAATCGGTGTCCAGCCCGGCAATGATCACCTGCTTGCCGCTGTCGGCCAGACGCTGCGCCACGTCCACCAGTTCCGGGCCCATGAAGTTAGCCTCGTCGATGCCCACCACTTCCGAGCGCCAGTCGATGCGCTCCACGATCCCGGCGGCGCCCGACACCACCTGCGACTTCATTCGCAGGTCGCCGTGCGAGACGATCTCATCCAGCGAATAGCGGTCGTCAATACAGGGCTTGAACACTTCCACCCGCTTGCGCGAGATCACGGCCCTGCGCAGGCGCCTGATGAGTTCCTCGCTCTTGCCCGAAAACATCGGGCCGCAGATCACTTCAATCCATCCAATGCTGCCGGTGATGATATCCATGAGAACCGTTACAGCATGGCATATTCGCGGGCTTCCCGCCACACCGTTTCTTCCACCTCGTCCAGAGCGCCCGCGAAGAAATGGTCGGCGGCCTCGATCCAGTGCAGCCGCTTGGGCTCCGCCATGCGCCCGAACAGCGCTTCCAGCTCGGGACGCGGCGCGAATTCGTCGTGGGTGCTGGAGACGAAGATCTTGGGCGGCGGGCATGCCTCCAGGTACTCCGCGCCGCCCATTTTGGTGGGAAACCCCGCCGCCAGCAGGAACCGCGCGCCGCCCGTCGCACAGCCCAGCCGCGTCACCACGCGCGCACCAAAGGAAAACCCCGCCAGCGCGAACGGCAGATCCGGGTAGCGCCCGCGCAGCCAGGCGAGCGCCGCCCGCGCGTCTTCGATGCCGCCTTCCACCTCCGCGTACTGACCCTGACTGCGGCTCACGCCGCGGAAGTTGAAGCGCAACGCCACCGCCCCGGCCCGGCGCAATCCGCGCGCCAGCCGGTGGACCACCTTATTGTGCATAGTGCCGCCGAAGAGCGGATGCGGATGGCACACCACCGCGGCCAGAAGCGGCGCGCCCTCTGGCTCCTCCAGCAGGGCTTCCAGGCGCCCCGCCGGCCCCGCGATCCAGTGCGATTCAATGCGCCGCGGCATGCCCGGCGGCGCTCACTGCGCCAACTTCCACTGGCCCGCCGAAAGCGAAACGCGCAGGCTCTGCGTGGCATGCGAACCCGGTTTGCCGTCGCTGAATTCGATCTCCGCCGAATCTCCGCGCACGGTCACCTTCGCCAGTTTGAGGGCGCCGGTTTCGGCGGCCATGCCCGCGAACATGTTGAGCGCTTCGTCCTTGTGGCCGGCGGCCATCTGCGCCAGCGTCTCCCGCGACTGCGCGTCCATGGCGTTGCGAATGGCGTCGAGGTCCCGCTTCCGGCAGGCATCCAGAAACGCCAGCACGGCCTTGTACTGCGGGCTGTTCAGAGCCGCCGTTCCCGTGAGCACGCCGCTGACCGCGGCGCGGCGCACCACCGCGGAGCTGAACTCGGCTTCCACGCGCCAGGCACTGGCGTCATCGTGGGCACCCGACATGGGCTTCTTCATCGACACCTTGCCGGCCACGCGGTCGCCAATCGGCCCGGATGGCGCGAAGTGGAGGTCGCTTAACTCGGGAGACGATACCGTCTCGGAGTAGAACTCGAGCCCCTCGCGGGTCAGCATGCGGCCGCCGCTCCAAACCCCGGTGGCCGGATCGAGGGACAGCGCCACGCCATGCAGCGCCCCGGCGCGCGCCTGCTTGTCGGCCCAGTAGACCCAATCGTCGGAAGCCTTGCGTAGTTCGTCCGGCACCGGCGCGTCCGACAGGAACACCGTGAGCTTTTCCTTGCCGTCCCCCACGCCGGCCTGTTCCATCAGGGCGAAGACGTACTTCAGCGCGATGCGCTCCGTGCCCACTTGCAGCGTGCCCGACGCGCTGTCCCCTGCCCCGGTGGCAACCATCACGCCCAGTATCAAGCCCACACCGGCGAATCCGCAGCAATATCCCAGCATCCGTTGGCCTCCAGTCAGAGGGCATCATAGCAGAACCCGGCGAGCGGGGAGCGCAGCCCGCCACCGCGCGCGATAGCCCGCAATTGGCGCGTGGTCTGGTTGCGCGCCCGGGCCGCTCGCTGACGCTCGCGGTTCCGGGACAGCACACACGGAACCGCGAGCGTCAGCGAGCGGCCCGAGGCAAAGACCTACATCCCCCCCGGAGCCAGCGCCCGCAGTTTGCGCACGGCTTCCACCACGCGGGCGGCGGCGTAATCGATCTCCCCGGCGGTCGAGAAGCGGCCAATGCCGAAGCGCACGGCGCTGCGCTCGCGCCAGGGCCCCACGCCCAGCGCCTTCAACACGTGGCTGGTGTGGGCGGTGGCGGAACTGCACGCCGATCCGGTGGAGAGCGCAAGGTCCGGCAGGCTCAGCAGCAGGGTATCGCCCTCGACTCCGGGGAAGCTCACGTTCAGGTTTCCGGGGGTGCGCCGGGTGCGCGATCCGTTCACTTCCACGCCATCGAGGGCGGCTTCCAGTTGGGCCAGCAGCCGGTCGCGCAATTCGGCCGTGCGGACGGCCTCCTCCGCCATTTCGCGCCGGGCAATGGCGCAGGCCTCGCCGAAGCCCACGATGGCTGGAACGTTGAGCGTGCCCGAGCGGTAACCGGATTCGTGGCCGCCGCCATCCATTTGCGCCGCCAGCGCCACCCGCGGCGCGCGCCGCCGCACGTACAGCGCGCCGATCCCCTTGGGACCGTACAGCTTGTGGGCGCTCAGCGACATCAGGTCGATGTGGTCCGCCTCCACGTCGATGGGTATCTTGCCGAACGCCTGCGCCGCGTCGCAGTGAAAAAAGACGCCGCGCTCGCGGCAGAGGGCGCCGATCTCGCGCACCGGCTGCAGCACGCCGATTTCGTTGTTGGCCGTCATCACGCTCACCAGCACGGTCTCGGGCCGGATGGCCGCGCCCACGCTGGCCGGGTCCACCAGGCCGTCCTTGTCAACCGGCAGAAGGGTCGCCTGGCAGCCCAGCTTTTCCAGGTGGCGGACAGTGTCCAGCACCGCCGGGTGTTCCGTGGCTACGGTCACCAGGTGGTTTCGCTTGGCGCGGCAAGCTTCCATGACGCCCTTGATGGCCAGGTTGTCGCTCTCGGTGGCGCCGCTGGTGAAGACGATTTCGCGCGCCGATGCCCCGGCCAGTTCGGCCACCCGCCGCCGCGCCATTTCCACGGCCTTCTCGGCTTCCCAACCGAAGCTGTGGGTGCGGCTGGCGGCATTGCCGAATTTGGGGCCGAAGAAGGGCAGCATGGCCTCCAGCACGCGGGGATCGACGGGCGTGGTGGCGTGATTGTCCAGATACACGGGCTTGTGCATGGGGCGAACTTTCATTGTTGCGCAGTGCGGGTGCGGGGGTGGTTGCCATCGGGCCGCGCAATGCCGCATACTGGTGTGCCAGAGAATAGCCGCATGCCCAATCCGTCGGCCACGCCCGACACCGGGTCTATTAACAAGGAGAGCCTCACACCCATGTACCGGGTGGTGCTGCTCGACGACAACGATCACACCTACGATTACGTCATCGAGATGCTGCAGCGGATCTTCATCTTCTCGATGGAACAGGCCTGGCGCCACGCCGAGGAAGTGGACCACCAGGGCCGTACGGTGCTGATGGCGTGCACGCTGGGGGAAGCCGAATTCGGGCGCGACCAGATCCATGCCTACGGGCCGGACCCGCGCCTGCCGCGGTCCCAGGGCTCGATGTCCGCCGTGGTTGAGCCCGTGACGCAGTGAACGGCCGGGCTCGATCTGTTAGGATGGTTTCCATGAAGTGTTTCAACGCCCTTTTATTGCTTGCAGTTGCCGCCTCTCTCGGCGCCCAGACGCCGGCCCCGAAACCCGCGGCGCCCGCACCCGCTCCGGCCGCCGAGCCGAATAAGACCCTGGTTCCCCATGTGGAACTCTCCGTCGAGAATCCCGCGGATCGCAAAATGCCCGTGGTCCCACCCGACCGCGTGGTGATCTCGGTTGGAGACATCAAACTGACCGCCTCGGATTTCGACCTGCTGACCGAAGCGCTTCCCGAACAAACCAAGGCCGAGGCGCGCGGCCCGCGGCGGAAACAGTACGGCGACTACCTGGTCCGAACGCTGGTGATTGCCCAGGAAGGCAAGCGCCGCAAGCTGGATCAGACCCCGTCCTTCAACCTTCAGGCCACGCTCCAGGTGGCCAACCTCCTGGCCAACATCACCTACCTGGCGATGACCAAGGACATGAAGGCCGACGACGCCGAGATGCGCAAGTACTACGCCGACCACAAGGCGGAGTTCGAGCAGGTCAGCGCCCGCCACATCCTGATCCGCATGAAGGGATCGGCGGTTCCTGTGAAGCCCGGGCAGAAGGACCTGACGGAGGAAGAGGCGCTGGCCAAGGCACAGGACCTGGAGAAGCGGATCAAGGGCGGCGAGGATTTCGCCAAGCTGGCCACTGCCGAATCGGACGACGCCGGATCGGCTGTCAAGGGCGGCGACCTGGGCTTCTTCCGCCACGGCCAGATGGTACCCTCTTTTGACGAAGCGGCGTTCAAGCTGGCGCCCGGGCAGGTGAGCGAGCCGGTGCGCAGCCAGTTCGGGTACCACATTATTAGGGTTGAGGCGGTGAAATCGTTCGACGATTCCAAGGCCGAAATCGAGCGGCGGGTGGTTGCGGCTATGGGGCAGAAGGCCCTGGACGACATGCAGAAAAACGCAGCGGTGGTATACGACACCGAGTTCTTCAACCTGCCGAAAATGACCCCGATGCCGCCGAGCGCCGCTCCGGTCCCGCCGCGTCCGCCAGCCCCGCCGAGTGCGCCTCCCGCGACCAAGTAAGAAGCTGGAGCCGCTCTTCAAGGAAGGTCGCAACGTCGTTTGGCCGGGCCGCTTGCCCTTGTGCAGGCCGGGGCCGGCACCGCGCATGGAGCCGGGTCTTTAGCCGCTGGATACGGATTCCTTACATCGGGCCGCTCGCTCACGCTCGCGGTTCCGTGTGTCCTGCGCCAGAACCTTGAGCGTGAGCGAGCGGCCCGAGGCAGGGAGACGTCTCCTCGCGGTAATGCCGCCGGCCTGCTATGGCTTGCTTTCGGCCAGGGCGGCGGCCAGTTGCGCGCGGGTGCTCTGAAGGCGGTCGGCGACCACCGTAAACATGCGCTCGAAGAAGGCGCACCCGAAGTAGGGGTTGGCCTCGCAGGCATGGCGCAGCGTGGCGATCTCGAAAGACAGGGCGTGGACCGGCTCCAGGGCGCGGGCCTGGAACTGGCGCGTCTGGCTCAGTACGGCGCTCCAACCCAGGTCCTCGCCGGCGTAGAGCACCTGAATGCGCACGGTGCGGCCACCGATCACGGCGTCCAGGGCCACGCGGCCGGAGAGGATCACGTAGAACAGCTTGGCCTCCTCGTCGGCGTGGAAGATGATTTCGTCCTTGGCGAACTGGACCTCGGTGCCAAGGGTCAGCAGTTTGTCCATGTGGCGGGCGCGGAACTCTTCGAAGAAGGGTAGCGCGTGGAGAGTTGCGGTGGTGTCGGATGTCATGGGAGTCACTCCTTCGGAAGGGGGGAGAGCCGGCGGGGCGATAGGGCAAGGATAGGGCGGCCACACTTCCGGCCGGCGCGTTGGCTGGGTAATACGCACACGCGGCTCACCTTTCAGCTTGAGGATATTTAACTCCCAAACTTCGCCGTAGTCAACCGGGGGTGGAAAGGGCTCCGGGGGACTGGGGGTTCCGGCCGGGGCCGCCACCGCCGCGGGCCGGGCCGGAATCCAGGCTCCGCTCCAAAAACTTTGCGGGTACCCCTTCTATTTCGGACTAATTTACCCTATAATCCAGTTGACAAGGGCCGACCCCGGGGAAGTTGTCGAAGGAGGTCGTGTGAAGATCCTCAAGCTTAGGAAAGAGAAGCTCGACCTGTTCGCTTCCGTCGTCCAGCAGTTCGGCGAGTTGCACGCGCCGGTCGAGCAGGACGGCAAATACGTTTTCAAGCGGCTAACCCGCTGGTCGGAAGCGCGGTTGGAATACGACCGCACCATTCTGCCTCCCAAGAAGTACTTCCTTCCGCCCCGCGAAACCCTGTTCCGCTACCGTCCCGAGCGAGGGGTTTGTCCCCTGCACCGAGGGGTTGAGTCAAAGGATCATCCTGTTCGGCGTGCATGCCTGCGACGTGTATGCGATCAACATCCTGGACCGCGTGTTCGCGGGGAAATACCAGGATCCGTATTACCAGGCGCGGCGCAAGAATATCGCCATCATCGGGATCGATTGCTCGCCCGACAAACAGTGCTTCTGCCGGTCCATGCGCGCCGATTTCGTGGACCACGGGTTCGACCTGTTCTTCTACGATACCGGCGACTATTACCAGGCGCTGGTGGGCACGGCCCTGGGCGACGACATGGTGCTGGCCACCGGCAGCCTGTTCGAGCCGGTGGAGAGCGAGAACATCGACGACTACAAGCGGCGGTCGTTCGACAAGCGGCAGGCCTTCCAGCTCGACGTGGAAATCCGCGATCTCCCCGAGATTTTCGAAATGGAGTACCAGAGCGGGATCTGGGGCGAACTGGGCGAGAAGTGCCTGTCCTGCGGCAGCTTGCAGCATGGTTTGTCCGACGTGCTACTGCTACGACGTGGCCGACGACGTGGAACTGGGCTCGCGCGCCGGTAAGCGGCACGCGCTCGTGGGATTCCTGCCTGTTCGCCGACCACGCCCTGGTGGGCAGCGGCGAGAACTTCCGCGGACCGCGCGCCAGCCGCATCAAGTTCCGCTTCTACCACAAGCAGCGCGGCTTCGTGGCGGAGTACGGGCGGCCGAGCTGCGTGGGCTGCGGACGATGCACCACCGCCTGCCCGGTGGGCATCGACGTGGTGCAGGTGATCGAACGGCTGCGGGGGGTGCAAGATGTTGCTTAGCCGATGAAGCCACCTACCATCCGATTGTGAGCGACAATCCGTACCAGCCGCACATGGCGCGGATCGTTCGCATATATAAGATGGTGGAGAACAACTACCTCTTCACTCTGCGCTTCATGGAAGACCACCTGGCGCACACCTTCCGCCACCAGCCGGGGCAGTTCATCATGCTGAGCGTGCCGGGCGCCGGCGAGATGCCCATCTCGATTTCGTCTTCGCCCTCGCGGCCCGAAGTGCTGGAGCTGTGCGTGCGGCGCGTGGGGCGCGTCACCAACGCGCTCTACCGATTGCACACCAACGAGGTGGTGGGCGTGCGCGGGCCGTACGGCAACGGCTACCCCATCCAGGAGATGACCGGCAACGATATGCTGCTGGCGGCGGGCGGCCTGGGAATGGCGCCACTGCGGTCGCTGCTGTGGTACGCGCTGGACCACCGCGACAAGTTCAACAACATCACGCTCATGTACGGCGCCAAGCGGCCCGAGGAGATGCTCTTCCGCGAAGAGCTGCTGGCGCTGGTGGACCGCACCGATATCAACTGCCTGCTGACGGTGGATGCGGACCCGACCGGCAACTGGAAGAACCACGTGGGCATGCTGCCGGCGCTCTTCGACCACGCCAAGATCGAGCCCCTGCGCACCTACGCCGCGGTCTGCGGGCCGCCGGTGGTTTACAAGTTCATTTTGCGAGGCTGCTGGAACTGGGCTTCCCCAAGAACCGCATCCTCATGTCGCTCGAACGGCGCATGAAGTGCGGCATCGGCAAGTGCGGCCACTGCGGCATCGGCTATAAGTACACCTGCCTGCAGGGACCTATCTTCACTTACTGGGATGCAATCAACCTGCCGGAGATGATCTGATGAGCAAGCCTACTGTGGGAATATTCGGTCTCACGGGTTGCGCCGGAGACCAGTTGGCCATCCTGAACTGCGAAGACCAGCTTCTGGACCTGGTGGCCCTGATCGACATTCGCGAGTTTCCTGATGGCGTCCTCGGAGAACGATACCGAGTGCACGCTGGACGTGGCGCTGGTGGAGGGCGCGGTGGTCAGCGAGAAGGATGCCGCGCGGCTGCGGGCCATCCGCAAGCGCGCGAAAACCGCTGGTGGCGCTGGGCACCTGCGCGGTTTGGGGCGGCGTGGCAGCCATGGACCGCGGCACCGACCGCAAGGCGTTGATAGAAGAAGTCTACGGCGCGGCCGGCTTGAACTACGACTCCATACCGGCCCAGGCGCTGCACGAAGTGGTGAAGGTGGATCTCAACATCACCGGCTGCCCCATCGAAAAGGAGCACTTCCTGGCGGCCATCGCCAACCTGCTGAACGGCGATGCGCCGGCTTATCCCGAGTACCCGGTGTGCACGGAGTGCCGCATGCTGGAAAACAACTGCATGCTGGTGGAGCGCGGCGAGCCGTGCTGCGGGCCCATTACCGCGGCCGGCTGCGAGGCGCGATGCCCCGAGCCTGCGCGTCGCGTGCGTGGGTTGCCGCGGCCCGGCGACCGATTTCAACGCGGCCTCGCTGGTGGCGACACTGGCGGAAAAGGGCTTCGACCGGCAGCGCCTGGCGGCGCGGCTGCGTACATTCGCTCCTGTGGAGGTGGCCTGATGAGCGTGGTTGTCATCGAACATCTGGCCCGCGTGGAAGGCCACGGCGGGATCACGGTGGAACTGGAAGGCGACACGGTCGCGAACGTGCGCTTCGACGTCTTCGAAGGCTCGCGGCTGCTGGAACCGCTGATACGCGGCAAGAGCTACGACGAGGTGGCGCCCATCGCTCTCGCGCATCTGCTCCATCTGCTCGGTGGCGCACACCCTGACTTCGCTCAAGGCCACCGAGAACGCTTTCGACGTGCACGTCAGCCCGCAGACCGAACTGCTGCGCGAGCTGATGTTCCGCGGCGAGAGCATCGAAAGCCACGCGCTGCACCTGTTCCTGCTGGCCGCGCCGGACTACCTGGACTACCCCAGCGCCATCGCCATGGCCGCCGACAAGCCGGCCGCGGTGCTGCTGGGCCTGCGCATGAAGAAGCTCGGCAACCTCATTCAGGAGACCATCGGCGGGCGCGCCATCCACCCGGTGAACGCCGTGCCCGGTGGGTTCGGCAAGCCGCCCTCGGTGGATCAACTGATCGAGCTGCGCAGCGGGTTGATGCAGGGCATGGCGGATTCCGACGCCGCCATCGATGTCATGGCCTCGCTGCCAGCCGCGGATTTCTGCCATTCCGACACCGTGTACGCCGCGCTTCGCTCGCCTAACCTGGATAGTTACTACTCGGGCGACGAAGTTATGGCGGTGAGCGACGGCAACCGCGCCATCGTGCACGCGGCCGATTACAAGACGCTGACCAACGAGCAATCCGTGCCGCACTCGCACGCCAAGCATAGTAACTTCCGCGGCAAACCCTTCATGGTGGGATCGCTGGCGCGGCTGACGGTGAATCCGCGGCGGCTCACCGGACGCCTGGCGGTGGCCATGAAGCGGCTGAAGTTCCAGTTACCCGCCGACAATCCCATGGACAACAACAAGGCCCAGGCGCTGGAGTTGATCAGCGACGTGGAGCGGGCGCTGGAGATCATCGAGCAGTTACTGCGCGCGGGCGTGAAGGACGAGCGCCCCGTGCCCATTCATCCGCGGGCCGGAACCGGCACGGCCATCACCGAAGCGCCCCGCGGCCTGCTGATCCACTGTTACACCTACGACGCCGAGGGCCGCATCGTGACCGCCGACGTCATCACGCCCACGGCCCTCAACGCCGCCAGCATGGAGCTGCATTTCCGGCGCGCGGTGGAACAGTGCGCCGAACGCGACGAGGCGGTGATTTCCAAACGCCTGCAGATGATCGCGCGCGCCTACGACCCATGTATCTCGTGTTCGGTCCACCTGCTGCGGCGGAGCTGAAGTGCCGAGCGACGCCGGAGTGAGATGTGGGGCAGGCTGTCAGCCTGCGGCGGGTTGTCAACCCGCCTTCCGATCTGTCAGCCTGCGCCGCGGGTGGGGAGGTCCGATTGCGGCCGCGGCGCCATGCGGGACAGACTGCCGGTCCTCCTGGGCGGCATCGGCAAACGCTCGCGAGAGGCCGATTGACAATCGGCCGCAGGTTGACAACCTGCCCCACAACCGCACCGCCGGCCTAGCGCACACGGCCGCGCTTCCGAGATGAAGCCGCGGCTGGCGATCGGGCTGGGCAATCCGCTGATGGGCGACGAAGGCGTGGGCTGGTACGTGGCCTCGCGCCTGGCGAGCGATCCCCGGCTGCCCGCGGACGTCGAGGTCATCTGGGGCGGCACGGACCTGCTGCGCTTCGCGGGGCATATCGAAGGGCGCAGCCACGTGGTTTTGGTGGACGCGGTGCGGGACGGCGCGCCGCCAGGCACGGTGGCAGTGTTCGAGGAGGGTGTAGGGCTGGACGAGCGCCAGAGCAACGCCCACGAGCTTTCCGCCGTCCAGGCCATGCGGCTCTTGCAGATGATGACGCCGGTGCGGTTCACGCTGCTGGGAGTGTCCATAAGTTCGGCCACGGCCGGAAACAAGCTATCCCAGGCACTGGAGGCGCGCATGCCTGCTATCCTGAACACAGTGCTGGAGGATCTGGGATGGAGTTCTTCGAGGTGATCCGGCGGCGGCGCGCGGTTCGCGCCTATGAACGCAAGGCAATTCCGACGGAAACGCTGGAGGTGGTGCTGGAAACGGCCAACTCCGCGCCATCGGCGTGCAATCTGCAAGCTTACGAAATCTATGTAGTGACGGACGAGCGCCAGAGGTCGGACCTGGCCATGGCCGCGCGGCAGCAGTCCTTCCTGGCCAGCGCGCCGGTTCTGCTGGTGTTCTGCACGCACGCGGCGCGCTCGGTGGAACGCTACAGCGAGCGCGGCGCGGGCCTGTACGCCATTCAGGACGCCGCTATTGCCTGTACGTTTGCCATGCTGGCGGCGACGGCACAGGGCTTGGCCACGGTGTGGGTAGGTTCGTTCGATACCGAAGAGGTGGCCGGCATCCTGGGCGCCCCGCTGGGCGTGGTGCCGGTATCGATTCTTCCGCTGGGCTATGCCGCCGAGGAGCCGCCGGAGCCGGCGCGCAGGCGGCTGGAGGATCTGGTGCACCGGACACAGTAACGGCCTGCGCGGCGATAAGGTGTGAAGTAATTACCCGCCGGCTGTAGTAAGAAGGTCCGGAGCGAGCATTTCCGCGATATCCCACCGAAGCGGCCTTAACGGCCTATCTCCCGAGTTCTCATCACGGTAGCCGTTGTGGCACGCGATCTGCATTACAGCAGGCAGAGGAGGACGCGCAAATGCGGCGGGTAAGTGGACCGCATGACGCGGCCGAATATATGACGACCCTTGGAAATCACGAGAACCAAGTACCAGAGAAGCCTTCGAAAGGTCTGTCGCGCCTGGAGGTGGTCCTCGCGGCAATCGCCGGACTGGCGCTGTTAGGCTGCACACTCCTGGCGATCAACGCCCACACCCTGTCGAGGGAACTGTCGACCGTTCGGCAGAGCACCAGCGCGCAGGTGGCTGGGATTGCCAGCCAGCTTGCCCAGAGTAACGACGACACCAACCAGCGCCTCGAGGAGCTGGCCAAATCGTCGCACGACTCGGCGGCATCCGTCGAGAACCTGGCGCGGGCCGAAGCGCGCAAGACCAACGCGACGCTGGCGGCCAAGATCGCAGCCGAGGTACAGGCCCAGCAGGCGGCGCAGGCGCAGTTAGCCGGGCAGCTCGGCGACCTGAAGGACGCCAATAGTAGCGCGAGTTCGAAGCTCGACGCCATCTCCGGCGACATCACCAGCGTGAAGGGAGACATCGCGTCCACGCAGTCCGAGGTGCAGGCAACCAATACGGAATTGAAGCGCGTCAATGGCGACATGGGCGTCATGAGCGGCCTCATCGCCACTAACGGCAAGGAACTGGCGGCGCTGCGCGAACTGGGCGAGCGCAACTATACGGAGTTCTCTTTGAAGCGCACGGCTGGAATGCAGAAGGTGGCTAACATTCAATTGGCGCTGGCCAAGGCCGATCCCAAGCACAACAAGTTCACGCTGGACGTGCTGGCCGACGACAAGCGGATCCAGAAGCGCGACAAGACCCTCAACGAACCGGTGCAGTTGTATGTGGCCGGCTATCGGCAGCCGGTGGAGATCGTGGTCAACGAAGTGAAGAAGGATGAAGTTGTCGGCTACCTGGCCGTGCCGAAGATCAAGGCGGCGCGACCGTAGCAGTCAACCGGAAGCCGAGGCCGGCGAAACCCCCGCGCCGGCCTCGGCTTTCTGGGCATCCTTCCGAAATTCCATCAGCTCCACTGGCGCGCCATTGTCCAGGATCATTGCTACCATGATTCCCTCACACGGGCTGTTCGGCGGCGTCAGAATTTCCTTCCCAACCAGCGCCGCGGCCAGGTCGTCCACCTCGAAGGCGACGTGCGGCACGGTCTTGACGATTTCGGGATACGGCGCGTCATCGTCGAAACGCATCCACTCAATGCCGTAGGGGCTGGACTCGAACCCCGACACGTACAGCTTGAGGTGCGGCAAATACAGCTCCCCGGGATGCGGCGTGCGGGTTGGAATGCCCAGGTGGTGGTAGCGCCAGCCGTCCACCGCCGTAGCCCGTGGAGCCTCGTGACCCTGCCTCTCTACCATTCGATCGCCTCCCCCGGAGTAAGTGCGCATAACTCGATACCCAAGCCGCAGATGCGCTCGCGCAGTTGCTCCGGCGTGCCGGTGAGCGGCGGGAAGGTGCCGAAGTGCATGGGGATGACCGTCTTCGGCTGCAGGAGCCGGCAGGCGAGCGCGGCTTCCAGTGGGCTCATGGTGAACAGATCGCCGATGGGCAGGACGGCCAACTCGGGGTGATAGAGCTGGCGGATGAGGTCCATATCGGAGAAGACGTTAGTGTCGCCGGCGAAGTACAGGGCGCGGCCGTCGGCGAAGCGCAGCACGAAGCCCGCCGCCTCGCCGCCGTAGACGAACTTACCGTCGTCGAGGATGCCGCAGCTATGCACCGCGTGCGTCATAGTGATGAGCACCTCGCCGGCCTTCTGCGTCCCGCCCTTGCCCATGGGCCGCGTTTTCTTCACGCCTTTGGATTCCAGCCAGCCGGCGGTTTCGTAGATGGCCACCACTTCGGCGCCGAACTTGGCGGCTAGTGGTGCCACGGCCTGAATGTGATCGTAGTGCCCGTGGGTGACGCAGATGGTGTCCACGCGGGCGATTCCGAAACCCTTGGGGTAGGCGGGGTTGCCATCGATCCAGGGGTCCATCAGGAGGACTTGGCCCGAGGGCAGACGGAACTGGAATGATCCATGTCCAAGCCAGGTAATTTGCATAGTTCGATTCTAGAGAAAAGCGGGAGGAAAGGGAACGCGGGCAACATGCGGGCCGAGCCCGCTGGGGCCGGGATCGCGGCGGGCGTGGCGGGCGGCGACTGGCCCGCGGGGCTCGCACCGCGCAGCGCCAGGGGCGGGCGCGCCATCCCGGCGCGACCGGCGCGCCTGGCACACCGCCAACGGGAGGAAGCAGGAAAGCGAGAACAGCCACGTGGCAGGCTCGGGAACACCGGACGCCGCGGGTGCATCCAGCAGGGCGAATGCCTCCGACGATTGATCGGGGAACGTCCCGGTTGCACTGCTGAATTCGGCCGCAGTCACAATTGGGTCCGCTTGCAGCCAAAAGAACGAATCCGAGCCGGATGGCGATGCTGCTTCGATCCAATACGTGGTTCCCGCAATCAGCGTCAGGCTCGTCCCCGGGCTTGCGGAGTACAACCGTGAGACGCCGTCGCCGGTAACCGTTACCGGAATCGTATCGAGAAGGGAACCAAGGCTGCCCGAGTTGTCGCTCAGGATATCGAAGGTCTCGGCAAACCCCGTGCTCGCCTGGCCCGCCACCACTACTTCGTCCAGCACGCCGCCATCGCCCGCTCCGACCGTGAACTGGAACGCATGGAAAACTGACGACGTACTCGAAGATCCGTTCGACGGAAAGAACCCAGGGGTCGCCGTGCCATCCGTCGAGAAGATGACGCCGGCGGACAAGATCGCCGCGGTAGCGCTCAAGAGGCCAACCACGAAGAAGAATTTTGTCATCGATTTTTCCAGGTTTGCTCATTGTCCCATGTTCGGTGTCGGAGAGCTGGCAAAACCTCGGAACCAGGGCGTTTATTTACAGTTCCAACGGCCGGCTGACCGCGATCCCAACCGAATGAGTGAAGGCTGGGTTTGGGTGTCACTGGCGGGAAGTCGGTTTGGGGGAAGCACGCAGCCGGGCGATGACGGCGGATTGGCGTTGCTCAGAGCCAATCGGGGCGGGCCGAACCGCTCCCCCGGTACGAAATTGTGGTTGGCCAGCCACCCTGAAATTGAGCAGTCTCCGATAGTGATCGAAAAACCCGCCGCAGGCCGGGAATCCGCGGTCGATCCGGCGGCGCCGTATATCCGGCGAAGTGCTGACGGCCGGGAGCGCTGCGAGAAATGCACTCTGGCCCCGCGAGAGCTGCTCGGCGGACGACTCGCGGCAGCGGGCGGCCGGAACCGCGGCGGAGCCGGCCGCGCCGCAATTCGGTTCCCTGCAAACCCTCCGCTGTGGACTAAAATAGAAGCTTGCTCCATCACCTGAAAGAAGCGCTAATCGCGTTCGGCCCGCTTGGTGTGTTTCTGCTGGCCGCACTCGATTCCTGCGGGGTGCCGCTGCCCGGCGCCATGGACGTGTCGCTGGTCTACGTGGCGTGGCACTCGCCGGCGATGGCCTATTGGACGGCGCTGGCCGCCGTGGTGGGATCGGCGTGCGGAAACGTGGGGCTGTACCTGGCGGCGCGTCACGGGGTGAGGCGGCTGGTGAAGGAACCGGAGCCGGGCAAGCCGCGCAGGTTCCGGGAATGGTTCGACCGCTATGGGCTGGTCACGGTGTTCATCCCGGCCCTGGTGCCCATACCGCTACCCATGAAACCGTTCGTGATTTCGGCCGGGGTGATGCGCACGCCTATCAGCCAATTCCTGGCGGTGGTGCTGGCGGGGCGCGTGATCCGCTACTTCGGGGAAGCTTACCTGGGCGTGAGTATGGGCCAGGACGCGCAGGGGTTCCTGTTGCGCAACGGCTGGACCATGACCGGGGTGGCGCTGGCGCTGGCGTTCCTGCTGTTCGCCGCGATCTGGTTGAACGACCGGAGGCGCGCAGCCGCTCTGTAGCCCGCCATGCCGAAACGTGTCGCCATAGTAGAAGACGAAGCCGAGTTGGCGTCGCTCATCGAGTTCAACCTCACCCGCGGCGGATTCCAGGCACAGATCTGGAGCGGCGGCAAGGAGACGCTCAAGGCGCTCGAGCAATGGAAGCCCGACCTGGTGGTGCTGGACGTGATGCTGCCTGGTGTGGATGGCTTCGAGCTATGCCGCCAGATCCGCCAGTCGGGGACGCTGGCGCGGACGCCGGTGGTGTTTCTGACGGCGCGCGCCGATGAAGTGGACCGCGTGCTGGGCCTGGAAATCGGCGGCGACGATTACATGACCAAGCCGTTCAGCCCGCGCGAGCTGGTGGCGCGGGTGAAGGCGCACCTGCGGCGCGAGGAGATGGACGCCGGCAGCGAGGCGGTGGCCATGGGCCCGTTCCGGCTGGACCCGGGCGGCCGCCGGGTCTTCCTGAAGGACAAGGAACTGGCGCTGACCTCGACGGAATTCAACCTGCTGGAGTTCTTCCTCACGCACCCGGGCCGCGCCTACAGCCGCGATCAGCTTCTGGAAGCCCTGTGGGGGGAACAGCGCTACGTCACGCCGCGGACGGTGGACGTGCATGTGCGCCGTTTGCGGGAGCAGATCGAAGAGCAGCCCGACGAACCGCGGCATCTGGTGACGGTTCGCGGTTTCGGCTACCGGTTCGAAGAATCGGACTGAGGCATGTCCGGACAACTGGTCGAGTGCGTTCCGAATTTCTCCGAAGGGCGCGTCCCCGCCACGGTTGACGCCATTGTGGGTGCGATGCTGACGGTGCCCGGCGTGGCGCTGCTCGACCGCCAGTCGGATGCCGACCACAATCGCTCGGTCATCACGCTGGCGGGAGCGCCGGCGGCGGTGGAGGAGGCGGCGTTCCGCGGCGTGAAGAAAGCCGTGGAACTCATCGATCTCACCCGCCACCGGGGCGCGCATCCGCGCATCGGCGCCGCCGACGTGGTACCGTTCATCCCCCTGCAGGGCACCACCATGGAGGACTGCGTACGCCTTGCCGAAAGCCTGGGCGAGCGCATCTGGAGGCGGTTGAAGGTGCCCGTGTATCTCTATGAAGCCGCGGCCCGATTGCCCGGGCGGCAGAGGTTGGAGAACGTGCGACGCGGCCAGTTCGAGGCGTTGACCCGGGAAATGGGCCGACTCGCCGAGCGCAACCCGGATATCGGCGATGCGGTCTGCCACCCCACGGCCGGCGCCACTGCCGTGGGCGCGCGCAAGTTCCTCATCGCCTACAACATCAACCTGGGAACGCCGGATCTGGCCATCGCCAACCGCATCGCCAGGACCATCCGGGCATCCAGCGGCGGATTCCCGTGCGTGAAGGCCATGGGCATGATGATGGCGTCGCGCAACCTGGCGCAGGTTTCCATCAACCTCACGGATTTCGAGCGGACACCCCTGCACGTGGTGTTCGAGGCGGTGCGGCGCGAAGCGGAACGCAACGGCGTAGAGGTGGTGGGCAGCGAGATCGTCGGGTTGGTTCCGGCGCGGGCCCTGCAGATGGCCGCCAGCTACTTTCTGCAGTGCGACAACTTCCGCCCGGAACTGGTTCTGGAGAACCGGATCGCCGCCGCGATTGGCGGAGCGGAAGGCCCAGGGTGATTCCCGGAGAAGCCGGGCTGCCCCGCCACCGGATGTGCGAAACGGGACTTTTGTACCCGACTGATCCCAAAGGGCTAGAAATAATTTCAGGTTTTTTGAGATAAAACCGCAGGTTTCTACGTCTATCCATATAGCAGGAACTGATGCGATGAGACACCAGGTTTCAAAAATCGGAAAGCTTGCCGAGTTGCGCGCTCAAACCGACCGCCAGCTCGCCACATTGATCACTAACCGGCTAAATAGGGGATTCGCGTTGGCGGAGCGTTTGGAGGGCGATGAGGAAATTGTACGCCTGGTTTCGGAAGTTCGCAGATTGCTCCCAGCGGTAAGCAGAGTGGACCGCGTCCGCCTTCAGGCCCAACTGGCGCAACTCGAAGACGCCCTGACATTCGGCATGAGCATGCAAGCTGCCTCGTAGCGGCCGGCGCCCCCAGAAGTGTCCTAACCCAGTAACACGACCGGCGGGATAGTATTAGTCGCAATCCAGCGTGGCAACCTCAGCCCGTAGCGCTACAGGGCATTTCGAAGGGTATAACCTTGGCCGCGGGAAGACAAGCCGCCAGCGTATCCGACGGGCCGCGATTGAACCGATAGTTGCCGGGACGCGTGGATGCCCGGAAAACGGCTGCGGCGAGGCGGTCCAGATCTCCCAGGGGGACTCGTTCCCAACGGGCGTCGTGGGGCGAGGTTGTGGCTCTCTTGGACAGGCACTTCATGTCGGCCTGGCAATCCGCGGTGAGGCGATTCGGCGTGGTGAAAAGGTCCAGCCGGACGCGGCCGTACCGCGAGCGCGGCGAACACCGTTCGCTCCAGACCACGGGGATGCGCACGCGCCAGCACCATTGGGCGTAGGCTGCGAGTAGTTTCCGCCCATCGCGGCAGTGGGCGTTAAGATAGCCGTTCTCGCGTGCGAGACTCAAGCGCCGGCGCTCGCGGCCGGTGAACTGGGTATCGGGATGATGGTTCACTGCGGGCACTGATATAGTATCGGACGCCGGGGGGAAAACCTGTAGAGGCGTCCGGTTCTGGCCCGGTCCGCCCGCTCAGAAAAACGAATCGACAGGCACGCCAAAGAACCCGGCCAGCTTCCGGGCCTGGGACTTGCTGATGGACCGCTTCCCGTTCACTATCTCGGATGCGTGGCCGCTGCCTCCCAGCAGGGGCGCAATGGCGGCTTGCGCCAGGCCGCGATGGTCCAACAGCGCCCGCAGAAACTCCCCAGGCGCGGCACGCGGCACCGGATAGCGGACGTCCTCGTAGGCTTCGATCAAGGCCGTGTAGAGCTCGGCCAGTTCCCGCTCCTCGGGCGTGAGGCGCTCGTCGCGCCGATCCAGTTCGTCCAAGCGGGCAACCGCCTTCTCCAGATCGCGGCCGTTACGGATGGCGCGCGGCAGTTCCCGGCTGAGGATTCTGCCGTACTGCTTCGCATCGATCGCCGGAGTCGCCTGTGTACTCATTGCTTCCAACTTACCAAACTGTAAGGGGCGATTGGCCCCCGCACTGCCATTCCGGTGCTCTGGCCCGGCAAAGGAACGTTGCCGTGCCGTCAATGCACAAGTGCCCTGACCGCAGGTCCCGGCGCCACGGCCGAACCGCTCCACGCCGTCGAAGACCTGGCAGCGGATCAAGCCCCGGCGCTTAGTCCGGCGCTCCAGCCGCGGGAATCCAGCGTTTCGCGCACCAATTGAGCCAGCCCGCTGGGCGTGTAGGGCTTCTGCAGGAACGCGGCGCCCTTTTCCACGCCTTCCCGTAGAACCACATCCTGCATGTGGCCCGACATGAAAATCACCTTCATGCCGGGCCGCATCTTAACGGCGCCCTCGGCGAGTTCGCGCCCGCTGACCTCCGGCATGACCACGTCGGTCACCAGCAAATCGATGGGGCCCTGGTGGCTTTGGCACACCGCCAGCCCTTCGCGCCCGTTGCGGGCCGTGATCACGGCGTATCCCATCTTCTCCAGGATCCTGCTGGCCAGCAGGCGGACGGCGTCTTCGTCCTCCACCAGCAATACCGTTTCCGAACCTCCCGGCGACCCGCTCAGTCCCTGCGCCGCCGATGACGGCAGTTCCGCGGCCTCGGCCACGGCCGGAAGGTACACCGTGAAGACGCTTCCCCGGCCCGGATCGGACTGGCAACTAATGGCGCCGCCACTCTGTTCGACGATACCCAAAACCGTGGCCAGCCCCAAGCCGGTTCCCTTCCCCGTCTCCTTGGTGGTGAAGAAGGGCTCGAAGAGATGCGCCCGGGTATGCGCGTCCATTCCAACCCCCGTATCGCGCACCGCCATCTTCACGTAGCGGCCCGGCGCCAGATCCAGGCTCTCCGCGTCGCCTTCGTTCAGCGCTGCGTTGGCGGTTTCGATGGTCAGCGTTCCGCCGCCGGGCATGGCGTCGCGGGCGTTCAGGGTGAGGTTCATGATGGCGCGGCCGAGCTCGCCCGGGTCCGCCCTCACCTGCCAGAGCTCAGGCTCGCAATTCACTTCGACCGTGACCCGCTCTCCCACCAGGCGGCTCAGCATGCGGTCGAAATCCGCGATGATGGCGTTCAGGTTCAGCACCTTCGGCTGCAACACCTGGCGCCGGCTGAAGGCCAGCAACTGGTGCGTCAGAGCGGCCGCCCGCTCGCCCGCCGCCTTGATCTCCAGCACCTGCTGGAGGGCGCTCTCGTCCCCGGCCACGCGGTCATGCAGCAGGCTGGCGTAGCCGATGATGGCCGTCAGCAGATTGTTGAAGTCGTGGGCGATGCCGCCGGCCAGCCTGCCCACGGCCTCGATCTTCTGCGATTGCCGGAGATGCTCCTCGGTCTGGCGCAGCGTCTGCTGCGCCAGTTGGCGCTCGGTAACGTCGTCCACCGCCAGCAGGACCATTTTCAGATGATGGATGCGGCATCCTCCCAGCACCAGGTTCCTATGCCCGATTCCGGTAAAAATCCGATCCACTTCGAAATCCGGGAAGGAGTTGCCGCCGCGCAGAAGACCGTCCAATGCATCCCGCAGCCCGGGAAAATCCCACCCGCCATCGCACAACGAATAGACCGGCAGCCCCTCGGTTTCGGCCTGCGCCACCCGAAACGTCCGGTAGAAGGCGCGGTTGGCCATCCTCACGCGCAAATCGGTATCCAGGACCAACAAAGGCTGGCGCACGGTCTCGACGATGGACATGGCAAAATCGCGAGCCTGCGCCAGCGACGCATTCTTGGCCTGCAATTCGTCGTTGACCGTGATCAGCTCTTCGTTGGTGGATTGCAGCTCTTCCTTGGCGGTCTCCAGTTCCTCGTTGAGGCTTTGCAGCTCTTCGTTGGCCGAGAGCGCCTCTTCGGTCACATTCAGGCTCTCTTCCTTGGACGACTGATGCTCTTCCAGGGCGGAAAGAAATCGCTCCTTGGCTTCGGCAAGTTGCCGCTGCAACCTATCGATCTGCCGGTCGCGGGGATCGGCGTCCCGCGATTCCTCCGGCAGATCGGCCTCGCCCGCGGCCGGTTCCTGCGCGGGTTCGAAGACCACCAGCACCGCGCGCTTCGGGTCCGCGTCCAGGGGCACAGCCTCGACCGTCAACCCCGCGGCGCCATCGTTCGGGCCGTAGGCCACGCGTTCCCGCCGCGCCGGCTCGCCGCTTTCGCGGGCCTGCCGGATCAGCTTCTCGACTTCCAGGAACAGGACCGTGTCGGGAATCAGGCGCACCAGGTTGAAGCTCACCTTCCCCACCGGCAGCGCCAGATACGGTTCGGCGTTGCCTCGGATCTCCAACACCTCCAGGTCCTCGTCCACCACCACGCCGGCCGGGCTGTACTTCGACAGAAGGACGCGGTCGACCGCCTTGCGCACGTCCGCGCGGCCCCACGATTCCGGCGCCGGGGCAGCCTTCCCACGCGCGGCCGTGTCCGGGCGGGAGACGCGGGCGGCCGCCGGAAACGGGTACGGCCTGCGGGCGGTTTCCCGCCTGGCGTAGATTCTGCGCTCGCGGTCCACCACCGAAAACAGCTCGCCGGATGCCGCCGCTTCCGATGCCCCCAGCATCAGAAAACCGCCTGGCTTGAGCGCAAAATGGAACATAGGGAGAATGTCTCTCTGCACCGCCCCCAGATAGATCAACACGTTGCGGCAACTGATCAGGTCCAACTTGGAGAACGGCGGATCGTCCAGCAGGTTGTGCCGGGTGAAGACGCACATCTCGCGCAGGCTCTTGTTGATAACGAAGCCGCCCTCGGTCTTGGTGAAGCAGCGGTTGAGGCGCTCGGGAGTCAGGTCCGCGGCGATATTCTCCAGATACTTGCCTGTGCGGGCCTTCTCGATTGCCGCTACGCTCAGATCGGAAGCGAAGATCTGCACCGGGTGGGGGGCGCCGGAATCGGTGAGATACTCCTGCAAGGCGATGGCGATAGAGAACGCCTCCTCGCCGGTGGCGCAGCCGGCTACCCACACGCGGATGGTCTCGCCCGCGCGCCTGGCTTGAACGATGCTGGGAAAGACGGTCCTCTTCAGGCACTCGAACGAATCCCGGTCGCGGAAGAAGCTGGTCACGCCGATCAGCAGGTCCCGCTCCAGCGCCATCAACTCCCCGCGGTCCCGCCCGATGCGCGCGCTGTACTCCGCCAGCGTGCCGATGTTCCGCAGCGCCAGGCGCCGCAGGATGCGGCGTTTGACCATGGTCTCCCGGTAAAGCGAGAAGTCGACGCCGGTGGCCCCGTGCACCATGGCCAGGATGGCGGTGAACAACTCCTCGTCGGCGGCCGGCGTCCCCCGCTCCTGAACGCTTGCGGAATCGGCTACGTAGGGGTGGCGGCCGATGCGCACCAGTTCGGCGGCGATGCCATCGGGCGGCAGCACGAAATCCACGCAATTGGTGGCTATGGCGGCTTGCGGCATGGAGGCGAACTTGGCGGTGGCGGGATCTTGCGCGAAAGTGATGCCACCCGCGGCCTTGATGGCTTCCACGCCCGCCGCGCCATCCGCGCCGGTTCCCGAGAGGATGGCGCCGATCGCGCCGCTCCCGCACTGCTCGGCCACCGAGCGCAGGAAGCCGTCGATGGGCAGGTGCGAACCCGCCGACTGGGTGCGCGGCGCCAGATGCAGCGCCCCGTCCTCCAAAGTCAGATCGACGTTCGCCGGTATGACGTACACATGGTTGGCTTCGACCGGCATGCCATCGGCCGCCTCGCTGACAGGCATGGCGGTGGAGCGCGCGAGAATGTCGGTCAGCATGCTGCGATGGTTTGGATCCAGATGCTGAATGAATACGATGGCGAAACCGGTGTCGGCGGGCAGGTCTCCGAGCAGATGTTTGAAGACTTCCAATCCGCCCGCCGAAGCGCCAATTCCGACTACGGGAACCGGCATACGAACCGGGACTCCCGGCTCTGGCGTACAATCCATGAACCACCCCGTTTCCAATTCCCGTGCAAAGGCGGGGCCGGAGCCATTCCCGGCGGCATGCCACGGATATCTAACTATTGTAAACCAAGGTGCGGAATATCACGCTATTATTTCGCCCGCAGTACGGGCGGGCGTGCTCATGCCGCCAGGCGGGGCAGGCTTCCGGGTGCTATTTCCGGCCGGGACGCAGCGATTCCGCAACCGAATATCTTCGGTCGCCAAAACGTCTGATTTGATTGTTGTTTCGTTCCGTATGGGTCGGGGGAGAGATCCAACGCATATTCGCATTGCGTTTTTGGTCTTGTGTTTTGGAGCGTTTCTTGTATAGTAGACATACAAGCAATGGACAGCCACATCAGTCGTGCCGAACTCTCCGCTGCCGAGCGCAGCCTCCGCTCACGCCTGGCTCAACTCACCTCCGGCGAGCGGTTCCTGCACGGTTCGCTCTCCGAGCGTGTTGGCAAGTGCGGCAAGCCCACTTGCCATTGCGCCCAGGGCGAGGGGCACCAGTCGTTGTATCTGGTGCAAAGCCATGCCGGCAAGGCACGCCAGATCTGTGTACCGAAGGCGTGGCAGGGCCCGGTCCGGCAGGCGGTCGGCGTGTACCTGGAGATTCGGCGTCTCCTTGACGAGGTTTCCGCGTTGGAGTGGAAGCGCTTCCAGGCAAGGAAGCGCTGACCATTCTCCGCCGCCTGATCGCTTATGCCGAGAAGGTCTTCCTGTTCTCCGGGACTGTCGTCGCCGACGTCCGCGACCGGCGTCGGCAGCCGCGTATCCCTACTGCTGTCATCGTCAAGTCCGTCGCAGTTTTGTTCTGGGCTCGAATGGGTAGCCTCAACGCCCTGGAACTCACCGCCCGCTCCAGTTTCTTTCGCCACTGGCTGGAACGGCCCCTATGCAGCGCCGACACGGTCGGGCGTGTGAACGCTCTTATGGATGCCGAGGGACTGCGGTGCGGGATTCATCATATCTATGACCGGTTGAAACGAAACAAGGCGTTGCCGGACCATGGCGGGATCGGCGTTGCCGCGCTCGATGGCCATGAGAGCCACACCAGCTACCTGCAGCACTGTGCGGGCTGCCTCGAACGAACCATTCACGGAAAGGACGGAAAGGCGGATCGTACGCAGTTCTACCACCGGCAGGTCACGCTCATGCTGCTTCCCGCCGCGCGGCCAAGCTGCGAACCCATACGCATGCTGCTGGATCATGAACCGCAGCGGGCCGGGGAAGATGAGGTGGCCACCGCGCTACGCTTACTGGAGCGGGTGATCGGTTCTTATCCGCGCGCGTTCGATCTGGTGCTGGCCGATGCGCTCTATGCCACCGCACCGTTTTTCAATTTCCTTCTGACTCACGGCAAACATGCTCTGACGGTGCTCAAGGACGACCGGCGCAACCTGTATCAGGATGCCGCCGCGCTGTTCGCCACCGTCGCTCCGAAGGCAGGCGTCTTCCGCAACCGCCCGTGCCTGTGGTGGGACTTTCCGGATCTGCTGACGTGGCCGCAGGTCCAGACTCCGGTGCGAGTCATCCGCTCGCTCGAAACGCATTCGGTAAAACGACAACTCGACGGCAAAGACGAACTGAAAACCAGCGACTGGGTCTGGGCGACCACCCTTCCTCTCCAGCCCGTCTCTACCGGGCGGGCCGTCGCTTTCGGTCACCAGCGATGGGACATCGAGAACCATGGGTTCAATGAACTGGTCCACGGCTGGCATGCCGACCATATCTACAAGCATGACCCGAATGCCATCGAGTGCTTCCTGCTGATCGCCTTCCTTGCCTGCAATATCTTTCACGCATTCTTCATGCTGAATCTCAAGCCCGCGATCCGCCGGGGCAGGACCCAGGTCTTCTGGCGCATGTCCATGTCGGCGGAGATCTATGCCGGCATCAACCCGACTATCTCGCCCTGAATCCGCCGCCCGAAGTTCCGATCCACCCGTCCGGAAACTCACCAAGCTCCATCTCAGCCATCGCTGACGGAGTGCGCCACCAAATCGCCACGACCCTCCCTCGCCGCCCTTCCCGCGCCCAAAACTCCATTGCGATTCTCCTCGACAACCGCTTCACGGACGCAACACCCCGAAACCCGTGCCCCCGTCCCCCTGTTCAACAACCATTGAGGCCGGTTGCGGAATCGCTGGCCGGGACGGCAAATTGAGAGAAATGGGTGTGCTTAGGTGTATAATCGTCAGCGGCCGGGAAGCCCAAATGAGGAGACCCGGACGAATACCGCTCTCGCATGACGAGGCCTCAAAGGTAAGGACTTGCAAATGAACCATGGAACGATTCGGAGGACGTTTTTCCTCGCATTGACCGCCACGGCGCTGCTGATTGGGACAGCCCGGGCGGACACCATTAGCTTCGAAGACTATTACGGCACTGTTAGTGGCACCACGACGTTCGGCGGCGACTTTGACTGCTTGCCGACAACAGGGACATGCGAAGTCCTGCAAACCGGCCTTTTCAGCCCGGGGGCTACGAGTTCGTGGATCAACACGCCTATCGCACCCCTGATATACATCGGAGACGAGGACGGCTATGTCAGCGCCAAACTGGTCACCGTGATCGACCCGGAGCCGACTACTCCTCCTGGTTCGGGCTTTGTGATCAATATCTCGTACTTCCTGACCGGCGGGCTCGATTTGGCCAGCCCGTTCACTTGTGCGTCGGTGGGAGGTTGCCAGGTCACCCGGGACGGAACCGTTCAGGTTCTCGGCGAAACTACGTTTAACGAAACGATCGGATACGGCGGGGCTCCGTTGGACTTCCCGCCCTCGGAAGTCGACTACCAATACCATACGCCGGAGCCGGCCAGCATGGGGCTGTTTATGGCTGGCCTGGCGGGATTGGCCGGATGGAAGCTACGGCGCCGTGTGCGGCGGCCGGTTGGCGCCTGAGTTCTTCGCGCGTTCCCGATCCGGGGGGGTTGCGGCACGAGGCGGCACGAAGATCCTGTGGCTGGCTCACTCCCCCAGAATAATGCGCAGGGTACGGATCTCGTCGTTGTGGACGTCCACGGTGCCGCTTCCCTGCCGGCCGTCTTTCTCGAGGGTGATCTTGTAGTTCCCCGGCGGAAGTTGTAACTGGGTGTTAGTGACCTGCGGGATGCGCTTGCCGTTGACCGTCACCGCCGCTCCCTCGGGCACGCTCGACAGCATCAGCGTTCCGTAGGGAGCGCGCAGGATCATGGGCGCCAGCTCCAGCGGGCCCGAGCCAACCTCCACGTCGCGCCGCTCAACCTGGTAACCGGGCATGCTCACGGAGATGGTGTGCCGCCCGGGAAGCGCCGTCAGCGAACAGGGTGTGAAACACGCCGTGCCGCGGAGCCCGTCCAGTATGGCCGTGGCGCCGCCGGGGCTGGTGATCACCTGCACCGGTTGCGCCTGGCCCACGGGAACCGGCACGGGCTTCGGCCCGGGTTCCGCAGGTTCCGGGGGCTTGGCAGCGGTGTCCGCCGGAGGGGCCTTGGTATCGGGCTTGGCGGTATCCCCATCGCCGCCGAGCGGGCTGGGCTTGGGGTCCTCGGCGCTGGGGACCGGCGGAATCGCGTTCGAGGCCGGGTTCGGCGCCGCCGGCTGGTCCGTGGTCTTCTCGGAGCTCTGCGCCACGCCCTTCGACCCGGTCCACATCTTGTACTGCAACCCAATCACGGCCAGCAAAGCCGCCGCCACCAGAACGGCCATCAGGAACGGCACGAAGCCGCTCTTGCGCCGGACGGCGATCTGGCCGGTGCCGGAATCGGCGCGCGCCGGCCGCCGGGGAGGAGGAAGCTCCGGCGCCGCGGGCTTGTCTGCCATGGTAGGCGCATTGGCGCTGCCTCCGCGCGGCATGGGCTGCCAGCCCTTGGTGGCGGCGCAGGCCTTCTCCAGCGCCTCGGCGAATTCCCGGCAGGTGCGGTAGCGGCCCTCGGGTTTCTTCGCCAGCCCGCGCCGCATCACCGCTTCGATGGGTCCGGCCAGGGTGGGGTTCAGGCGGTGCGGCGGCACTGGGTCTTCGGCCACGATCTTGTAGACCACCGTGGTGAGGTGTTCGCCAGTGAAGGGCTTCTCGCCGGTCAGCATTTCGAAGGCTATGACGGCCAGCGAGAACTGGTCGCTGCGCCCGTCCACCGCCTGCCCCTGCACCTGTTCCGGCGACATGTAGTGCGGCGTTCCGACGATGGATCCCGTCACCGTGAACTTCTCCGAGGCGTTGACCTTGGCGATGCCGAAATCGGCGATCTTGGCCGTCCCATCGGCGGCGATCATGATGTTGGCGGGCTTGATATCGCGGTGCACGATGCCCTTCTGATGGGCATAATCGAGGGCGTTGGCGGTCTGCGCCAGAATGCCGAACATCCACTCCGGAGACAGGGAGCGCTGTTCGGTGAGCCACTGGTCCAGCGTCGGCCCATCCACATACTCCATGGCGATGTAGGCCAGGTCGTCCTGTTGCTCCACGTCGTAGATAGTGACGATGCCGGGATGGGAGAGGATACCCGCCGAGCGGGCTTCGCGGAACAGGCGCTCCCGCAGACGTTCCTGCTCGTCGGGGGTGCGCTTCTCGCCCAGTTGGATGGTCTTGATGGCCACCGGCCGACCGATGTTGGGATCGATGGCGTGGTACACCACGCCCATGGCGCCGCGTCCCAACTCTCTGACAACCTTATATCGCCCGATACGATCCATGCCAGTTCTAGTCATAGCACACGTGGCCCATGGCGGCACATTGCGGGCGCGGCGGCCATTTGCCGGCAAGGCGGCTCGAATCGGCGCGGACGTGTGCGCAAGGCCCGCCGCACCCCGCGCGGCCGCCCTGGGTGGGCTCCTTTGGCCCGAAGCGCACCTCGCGGTTATTTCCCTACCGAGGGGTCTAACCCCGGGCCATACCGATAGTACCTATGTGGGATCTTACGCTTCGCATGTCCCTTGCCATACAATAGTTCCGTCGGCTCAGCTCCCAACCGGGATAACAATGGCAGATTCGAAAGACGGCGCCCCGCCGGTCAGGCGAAGTTGGTGGCGGGTATCCCTGCGCGCCCAGGGCATCGGCGCGCTGGTGTTCCCCATGGCGGTTCTGTTAGTCGCCATATTTGCCATTTACTTCGCCGAGGCCGACCTGCGCGTCAGCGAGCTAGCCGTCGCCCAGGCCTATGACGCCCGCTCCGCGGTGGTGCGGCTGCAGACCTCCCTATTGGATTCGCAGACCGCCATCGGCACCTTCCTGGCGCATCCGGATGACCGCCATCGGGCGCTCTGCCAGGCGGCCGACACGCAGGTGCGGAACTGGCTGGGCACGGTCCCATCCCTGGTTGCCGTAACTCCCGCCACCGAATCCGCCTTGCAGGAAGTCCCCGGCTTGGGCCAGCGCATACTGGCGCTTTCCGGAGACCTCCGCGACAACGGGCCCCACATGGAGGCCGCCACTCTGGCCGCGCGAAACCGCGAGAGCCAGGATTTGATGGCCGCCATCGAGAGCCGCCTCATCGTGATCGGCGCCGAGGAGGACCGCCTGTTCGCCGACGCCCGCAACCGCGGTGACGTGGCCCGCCAGCGGAAGTTCCTTACGGTGGTGGTCTGCGGCTTTTTCGGGCCCATGGGGGCCCTCTTCATCCTCCTTTTGGTGACCGGCCGCATGGTGCGCCGGATCAAGGAAGTGGAGGAGAACGCCCGGCGCCTGGCCCACGGCCTGGCCCTGGAGCCATTCCCCCGCGGCAGCGACGAAATCGCCTCCCTGGCGCGCCAATTGGAGGACGCCGCCATCCTGCTGGGCGAGCGGGAACGGGAACTGCGCCAGAGCGAGCGCCGCTACCGCGACCTCTTCGAGAACGCACCGCTGCCTTACGAGGAGACCGACCGCAACGGCGTGGTGACGCGTTTCAACCAGGCCGTCTGCAACCTGCTGAAGTGCTCGCCGCAGCAGATCATGGGCCGGTTCGCCTGGGAATTCGTGGAACCCAGCCAGCGGGACACCGCGGGCGCCATGCTGCTGGAGCGGGTGAATTCGGGAGTGGAAACCGGGCCGTTCGAGTGCGACTTCCTGCTGGATGACGGTAGCCGCATTACCGTAGAGATCCGCGAGAACCTGATCCGCTCCGACAATGGCGCCGTCACCGGCACCTGCCGCTCGCTCACCGACGTGACCGAGCGCAACCTGGCCACCACCACCGCCCGCAAGGTGGAGCAATACGCCACCGAACTGCGCAATAAGAACGAGCAGTTGGTGCACGCCCTCGACGCCGCCCGCTCTTCCACCGTGGCCAAGAGCCGCTTCCTGGCCAGCGTCTCCCACGAACTGCGCACGCCTCTTAACGGCATCATCGGTTTCTCCGAAATGATGTACGATGGCCGGCTGGGGCCCATTTCCGACGGTCACAAGGATTGCCTCTCGGATATTCTCAGCAGCGCGCGCCACCTTCTGCAACTCATCAACGACATCCTCGACCTCTCCAAAGTGGAAGCCGGCAAGACGGAGTTCCGCCCCGAATGGTGCGCCCTGGGCAACCTGATCCGCGAGGTTCGCGACGTCATCCGGCCGCTGGCCGAGAAGAAGCACCTGACTCTCGCCCTGGAACTGGAACCCGATCTGGAGGCCTTCCTCGACGCCGCGCGATTCAAACAGGTGCTGTACAACTACCTTTCGAACGCGGTCAAATTCACCAACCACGAAGGCCGCATCACGGTCCGCCTGACACCCCAGGACCCCGCTTCCTTCCGCCTGGAGGTGGAGGACACCGGTATCGGCATCCCGCCCGAGGAAATCCCCGGCCTGTTCCAGGAGTTCCAGCAGGCCCCTAACAGCCGCAAGGCCGAGCAGGGCACGGGCCTGGGGTTGGCCTTGACCCGCCATATCGTGGAGGCGCAGGGCGGATCGGTGGGGGTGCGCAGCGTGGCGGGCCAGGGGAGCGTCTTCTGGGCCGTGCTGCCGCTGGGCACGGACCCCGAGTCGCAACCCTCGTAAGGCGCGAGCCGCGAGTTCTCACAGCCGAGGCATCCGGAAATTGCGCAACGTTCCGAAAAGCCGGGGACTGGCGACTCCGGCAGCGTACAAGTTGACGTCAAACTTGTCCCATTTTCCGTTGCGGCCGTCCACCGTATCCATGCGGTGGTAACGTGAAGTCGACCGGATCTTCGCGAACACCCGGCCGTCGAAGCGCGTGACAGCCGGCACCGATCCGTGCACAACCCATACGGAGCCTGCTCCGTCGCGGCCGAGTCACCGCCCGTTTGGTCTCGCGCAGAATCAGCCTGCCGCCGGACAGCAGAGCGGCGACCTCCCACGGAAGACTCTGTCCGTGGTGTTGGAATCCAGCCCTATGATGCCTAAGGACTTACAGCCCCACGTATCCAGACTTAGGAAATTGGAAGTTTAGGATAAAGAAACTAAGCTCCTCGGCCGATAGAGTATGTAGGACTACGACCGAAAAGGCCCCGGGGGTCCCGCTGGGACGCTTTCCCGAGCGGGCGCGCCCTCCCGCATTGCAGCGGAGGCACGAGGGAACACGCGGGCAAACTCCCGCTAGAAGGAGACACATGGCGAGAAACGTAAAAGCAACCATCCTATTGGCAGCCGGTCTGGCCGCGGCTACGGCGCTGACGGCCCAGGACATTTCCAAGTACACCAGTTTCGACCTGTTCGGAAAGCAACTCCAGGTGCACGGGTTTGTCTCGCAGGGCTATGCCTATACCAACACCAACAACTGGCTGACCATGGACACCTCCAAGGGCAGCTTCTCCATGACCGACGCGGGACTCGACGTCTCCATGCAGCTTACGGACAAGTTCCGGGTCGGCGCCCAGGTCTATGACCGCGACTTCGGGCGGTTAGGGAATTGGCACCCGATCCTGGACTGGGCGACGGCCGACTACCGGTTTGCGTCCTGGTTCGGCGTTCGCGCCGGCAAAGTCAAAACCGCGCTCGGCCTCTATAACGACACGCAGGACATGGACTCGCTCCACACCTTCGCCCTGCTGCCCCAGGGGGTGTACTCGACCGACATGCGCGACTCCACCTTGGCCCACGTGGGCGGCGACGTATATGGAACCATTCCGCTTCGCCGCCTGGGCAGCCTCTCGTATACGGGCTATGTGGGCGACAACATGGAGAGCATCTACGGAGGCTATCCCCTCCTGCTGCAGATCCACGGGATCTACATCGACCACTCCTCGGGACTGACCTGGGGTGGCGACCTGCGTTGGAACACGCCTGCCAAGGGCCTGCTGGTGGGGGCTTCCTACGAGAACAACGACATTAGAAACACCGGATTGCTGAACCCCTCCGTTGCCCTTGGAGGACCCAACGTGAACGTCCCCTATTGGGAGCAGACGCGGCGGGAATTCGTGCAACAGTTCTACGGAGAGTACGTGATCGGAAACTTGCGGCTCGATTCCGAGTTCCGGCGCTACTGGCGCGACGCCACTATCTTCAATGGCGGGTTCGAAGCCACAATCACCCCGAAATCCTGGTACGCCTCGGCCGACTACCGGCTTTCGAAACGCCTCTCACTCGGCGCATACTATTCCCACTACACCGTCGACTGGGTCATTAACGTGCCGGGGCAGGTAGAGTCGCCCAGCGCCAGCGCTCCGGATCGCCACCTGTACGACAAAACCGCGGCCGTGCGCTTCGACGTCACCTCGAACTGGTACGTCAAGATCGAAGGCCACTTCATGGACGGCTACGCGGGCTTCCAGTACCCCGATGGATTCTACCCCACGGTCAACCAGATAGGCGCGTGCCCGCAAAACCAGTGCCAGGCGCTACAGCCCAAGACCAACGCCCTGGTGATTCGTACGGGCTGGAGTTTCTAGAACGAGCGAAGCGAATGAGGAATGCGATCATGAAGAAACTGAGACTGTCACCTATTGCCGCTGCGGTGTTGGCGCTGGCTTCGATGAGTGTACGCGCGGCCGAAATCAAGATCATCGCCAACGAGAGTGTGGCGGCCTCCTCGATCTCGGCCGCCGAAATCAAGGACCTGTTCGCGCTGGCAAAGACCTCGCTCTCCGACGGCAGCCGCGCCGAGCCGGTTCTGCTGAAGGGCGGACCGGCGCACGAGGTCTTTGTACGGGAGTATCTGAACAAAACCGATTCGGCGCTCCAGATCTACTATCGCTCTCTGGTGTTCACTGGCAAAGCCTCCATGCCGAGGATAGCCACCTCGGATGCCGAAATGGCGGCTGTCGTAGCCAAAACCAAGGGAGCCATCGGTTACGTGGATGTTTCGGCCGAGGCGCCAGGCACCAAGACGTTGAAAGTGAGATAGGGACGGCGGGTAACCTGGAAACCGGCCCTCTCACGCCGTGCCGTGAGCGAAGTCGCCTCAACTGCCGTGCGGACTCCCGGTGTCCGGATCCCGGAAACTGACCGGCCGGTCCGGCCCCACGGCAACCGCAACCGGACTGTATCGGTAGACTCTGCGAGTGACGCGGTGAGTGGTCCCTCCGCCCGCACGCCACGGGCGTTGAACGGAATGGACCGCTCCGCCCTGTGACCGGTCTGGGCAATCGCCCGCCGCTCCCGTGGGAACAGCGCCAGATCCCCCACATTGCAATCCCCCCATTGCAGTCCCCCCGCATGACCAAGTAGGTCAAACGAGCCGCCTGTTTTCCCCGCCCGCCGCCCTTGGGGATTCGCCGCGGCGTAGCCCCCTCAGGAGAATCCCCCTTCGCGGAATGCGGCAAACTAAGGCTAACCGCTTGACTCTTCAGGCATATATACGAAAGTTGACATGGCGGATATTAACCAACATACGCTACAATACGAGTCCATGGCCGGCGAGCAGATTTTAATCGTCGATGACACCCCTATAAACCTGAAACTCACGCGCATCCTATTGCTGGACGAGGGTTACCAGGTTCTCACGGCCTCCACCGCCGACGAAGCCGTCGAGTTGCTGCGCACCTGCCATCCGGAACTGGTGCTCGCCGATATCCAGCTCAAGGGGATGGACGGGTTGCAACTGACCAGGCGGATCAAGCGCGATCCCACTACCCGCGATATTACCGTCATCGCCCTCACGGCGTTCGCCATGGCCGGGGACGAAGGGCGGGCTTTCGAAGCCGGCTGCGACGGGTACATCACCAAGCCCATCGACACGCGGACTCTGGGCGCGCGAATTCGCGAGATCCTGGACCGCCGCGCCGCCATGCAGGCGCAATCGTCCTCAGCCGGCCCGGCGCGGGCGGCAAGATCCGGACCCACCGCCCCCGAAGACGCCTCCGTGTCCCCCGCCGAGATGTCGTCGCTGCGCCGCCACTTCCTCACCGAGGGCCTGGACCTGGCACGGCAACTGCTGGTGGATATGGACAGCCAGTTCAACGCCGCCGAAGCTTTGCGCCTGCTGCATAATTGGGTGGGCACGGGCGGTCTGCTGGGGTGCACCGCCATCAGCCGCTTGGCGCGCGAGGCCGAGGGCATACTGGACACGCCGCCGCTCGATAACGGACAGCTTCGCGACTGCCTGTCCAGCTTGGTGCTGGCCTTCTCCAGTTTGAGCGACGCGCGCGACGAGGTCATTCCGGATTCCATCCAGAAAGCGCTTACCGGCAAGAAGATCGCCCTGGTAGGATTCCCCCGCGCCGAATTGCAGGGCCTGGTGGCGGCGTTGAAGCGGGCGCGGGCCATACCCGCAATCTTCGAGCCCTTCGAGACGCCCGATAACGATTCCGCGCGGGATTGCGTGCTGGCGGCGGTTCACATAGGCGTCAGAACCAGCGCTTCGCCCTGGCTCACGCCCTTGGAATCCGCCCCCGACCGTCCGCTGATTCTGGCCGGTTCGCGCGACCACCTGCTTTCGCTGAATCAATCCGTGCAGAGCCTGGCGCGCGAATTCCTGATGGATTCCTGGCTGCCCGAGGAAGCCCTGGTGCGTTTCACCCTGGCGCTATCCCCGCGCCCCAAACCCGTGGCGCCAGAAGTCTCGGGCCCCTCGGCGCGCGGCGGCGGCGTGGCCGTGGAAGGCCGCGCGCGCATCCTCATCGCCGATGACGACGCCACGGTGCTGCTGTTGCTGCGCACCGCGCTGCGCAATTTCGGAATGGATTGCCAGTGCGCCTCCGACGGTCCGCAGGCGCTGGAGATGATCCGCCAGTCGCGGCCCCACGCCGCCGTGCTCGACGTCAACATGCCGGGCATGGACGGGTACGCCGTGCTGGCGGCCGTCCGCCAGGAAGGCATTCCGGTGCTGGTGATTCTGCTGACCGCCCGGCAGCGGGAAAGCGACGTCATCCGCGGTTTTACCCTGGGAGCGGACGATTACATGGTGAAGCCCTTCAGCCCCATGGAACTGGTGGCGCGCCTGAAACGGTTGATCGGAAAATGATTGCGCTGGAACTTTCGGTGGTGGCCTCGCTGCTCGGCGGGTTCGCCATCTGGAATTGCGGCATGTTCGCCGTCATCCTCTTGCGCGCCCTCAAACGCAGCAAACAGCTCCGGCTTTCCGAAGAGTTGCAGCCGCACATCCGCGAGGAGCTGGTGGCCCGTCTCTCCGGCTCCGGCGACCGGCCGGAGTTGAACGCGTTCTACGAGCGCAGCCGACGCGACGTCTCCGAGGCCCTCATGAGTTTCCAGGGCACGGTCTCCGGCGGCGCGCTCGACCGCCTCTGCGAGATCGCCATCGATTTGGGCCTCATCAAGGATTGGTGCGCCGACGCGCGCAGCAGGAACCTCCTGCGCCGCCGCCCCGCCTTCGCCCGCCTGGCCTTCGCGTGCGCCTACGAGCCGTGCCGCCGCCTCGCCGGCGACCTGCTGGAAGCCGCCCTGGACGACACCGATCCGGAAGTGCGCTTCCACGCCTGGCGCGCGCTGGCCCGCTCCGGCACCATCGTCGAAATCGAACGCCTCTTCGGCGCCTCCCTCTCGCAGCCGCTGCTGATCCGCATTCTGCTGACCGAGGAGCTGCGCCGCTTCGCCGTGCCGCTGTGCGAACGGGCGGTGATCCGGGCGCTGCAATCCGACGATAAGGCGCGCGTGCTGGCCTGCCTGGAAATCCTGGTGGCCTGGGAGCGCTCCGTCCCCATCCCCGACCTGCGCTTTCTGATCGAGCACTCCGACCGCCGCATCCGCATTCAGGCGCTGCGCCTGTCGCCCCTGGTTCCCATGGAACCCGCCGACCTTCACTCGGTCATGCAGGCGCTGCTGGGCGAGGATGTGGAAGCCGCCACCGCCGCGGCCACGGCCTGCGGGCGTTTGCAATTCGAACAGGCCATGCCGGAACTGGCCCGCTGCATGCGCTCCAAACAGCCCGCGCTGGCCCGCGCGGCGGCCGGAGCCCTGGCCTTGATGCCGCCCAGGGGCTGGACCACTTTGCGGGAAATGCTCGCCAGCCCCAATCCTCTCACCGCCGGAGCCGCGGCCGAAGCGCTGGAAAGCGCGCAGCGGAGGGCCAGGTTATGACGCTCCTCACTGGCGCCTCCATAGCGGTGAATCTGATCTGCGCCGTGCTCCTATCGTCGGCCGTGACGGCGCTGTGGGTGGCCTGGAAGGGCTGCCGCGTGTTGCGCGAGTTGGCCCGCGCCAATACCCACGACGACGAAACCATCCTGCTGAAATCGCCGCGCGTGCCGGCCGTGTCGGTGGTCATGGTGGCGCGCGACGCCTCGGCCAGAAACCGCGCCTTCGCCCGCCGGATCCTGGACCTGTACTTCCCGCACCATGAGCTCGTGCTGGTGCTGGACGGCGTCTACGGCGAGGACATGGACGCCTGGACGCATGACCTGCGCCTGGTTCCGTCGCACCGCTCCACGGTCGGCGAGCTGCCCGCCACGCAGGCCGACGCGGTCTACGAATCCACCGACCCATCCGACATGGTGGTCTTCCAGAAGGAAGCGCACGGCGAGGCCGACGCCTGGAACGCCGGCATCAACGCCGCGGCCGCCCCGGTGATCGCCATCTTCGATCCGGAAAGCGAGTTCCGCCCGGAGAGCCTGCTGCGCCTGATCCGCCCCATGCTCTACGATCCCGACCTGGTGTTCGCCGTGTGCGGCTGGGCGCCGGCGCCCCCGGAAGCCGGCACGGTGGGCGCCATCGCCGATATTGAAGACACGCGCCTGTGGCTGGGACGCTGCGCCGCCTTCTCGGGCTGGCCCAACATGCTGGCGCCCGTCCCCGGCTCGACCATCCTGGTGCGCCGCGACGCCATCGTGGCCGCCGGAGGCTTCACCGCCGGAACCCTGGAATTGTTCCTGCACCTGCAAGGCCGCGCCCGCAATTCCGGCAAACCGTACCACGCCGCGCTGGTGGCCGAGCCCTCCAGCTACCTGGCCACGCCGCAAAGCTGGGCCGGCCTGCGGGAGCGCGCCATGAACGACCAGCGCTCCATCGCACGCGCCCTCCGCCGCCGCGCCCACATCATGAACGGCCGCTACGCCCTGGGATGGGGCCTGCCCGCCATCGTCTTCTACCGCTACTGGCGTCCGCTGATCGAGACGCTGGCTTACCTGATGGCGCTGGGCTGCCTGGCGCTGGGGATGCCCGGCGTGCAACTGGCCCTGCTGGTGCTGCTCTCGACGGTGGGCGCGGGCATCCTGGTGTCGCTCACCTCGGTGGTGTTCCGCGAGCTGACGGAGTTCCGCGGCAGCGATCCCAAGCGGGTGCGGCGCCTGTTCTGGGCCGCTATTCGCGAGAATTTCGGATATCGGCAGTTAAGGAATTTCTGGCTGATTGGGGGATTCCACTCGAGGTAGGGCGGTGCTGGTAGCGCGCGCGGGATGGCGATGGCGGACCTACGCAAGCCGCCCTGCGCGGTGGGGGCCTCAATTGCCGTCCGGGTCGAGTTCGGGCTTCATCCGCTCCCACCATGACTTCCAGAAGCGCAGGCACTCCTCGTCCTGGCTCTGGCCGCCTGGGGAGCGGGCGAAGCGCACGGCGTGCTGCTCGGTCTCCGCCGTCTTGTAAGGAGCCGGCCCCAAGGGAATCCTGTCCGCGCCGCTGGGAACGCTGTCCGGCGTCGTGATTGGCAAATTGTCGACGAAGCGGGTCATTCCCCACATTGCCGCGTGGCGAATATTTGCGTTCGTGCTATCGAGCGCCCAGGCAAGGAAAGGCAGGCTCTCGCGGGTGTGGATGTACCTGAGGGCCTCGACCGCGTCCCACCGCAGGGACTCGCGGCTGGTCGACTTCGCAATCTCGCCTATCGACCGGACGCCCCCAGGATCGCCATCGCGGAACCGCATCACGGCGCGGCCAACGAGGGGCGGCGCGACCTTCAGATGGTCCAGCACGCCAATGTCGGCTGCGATCTCGGCGAACGCGAACCAGCCGCGAAACCGAACCGACCCGGCCAAGCCGAGGAACCGCAGCTCCGGATCGGGACTTTTCCGAAGCTCGAAGTAGAGCGCACGGGACGCCGGATTTTTCTCGACCTCCAGCAGCGCCTGGGCGAGGTCGAAAAGCTCATCTGGGGTCCTGTAATTGGGCACGGCCGCCGCTAACTCAGCCGTCATCAACTCGCCCAGCGTCGCGGGCGGGGATCCCGCCAGACGAGGCGGGGGCTCGGCGGTCCTGGACAGATGAAGAAAGGCAGCGGCAAACGGGACCGGCCCATCCGTGAACGGCCGCATGCGCCACCCCCCACCGCTGTCTTTGCCCAGGAACCAGAGGCCGTAGCTGCCAGCAAACTCCTCATGGAAGCGGTTGCCGGTGGACCACAAAACCGGGACGACGTCCCCGGGCCGCAACGGCCCCTTCAGCGTGCGGATAACGCCGAGCGTAAAGGTGACGGCGCGGTCAACCTGTCGGCCAGTCCGAACCTCACCGACCACCACAGCGTCGGAGCCCGTCGCCAGCAATTCCGTACGCTCCTTCGGGTCCCCGAAGCAAGGGTATGAACCAGCCAGCGCGAGGGCGAGGACGGCTTGAAATCCCCTGAAGTTCATCGCAACTCCTTTCACGTCTACCATGCTGGGATCTGCCGGGCAGTTCCCACTGTTCATCTATCTTGGACACCAACGCCAAGGTAATCGTATAGCACCCCATCACCCCGGCTCACTGCGCTGGGCAACTCCAGTTGCCCAGCTCATCCCTGCCGTGATCCGTATACCTGACCTGCTTCATCGGGGCCGTTGGCACGTACTTTCCAAGGTTCTGGGTGTCCATCGAACCTGTCCAAAAGACGATGGGCACCCAGGAATTAGCCTGCGTCGACAGGGGCTGGGTGGGATCTGCCGGAGGAGGTGCCGGCGTGGGGCTCATGAGTGGCGAGCCGGGCGCCCAGGCGATTGAAATGTGGTCTGTGAAAGAGCCGTCAAGATTAGTTTGCCAAAAGCCCCATCCGCTGCCTGCATCGTTAGGGTCCGTCCGGGCTTGCGAAATCGAGCCCTCCCAACCAACGGTCGAGGTTCCAGTAACGGAGTAAACGCACGCAGACCACTGCGCCGCGAACTCCTCGTGCACGTCAACATAGCTCATTGGGCTCTCGGAGGCCGACTTCAGGATGTACTCGACTAACGACATGAAGCCCCACTGTCCTCTAGCGCTGTCACGAGTCTGGTCGGGGTTGAGGACCGCCTCCGCTGCGTAATCGACGACGAGGAAGACACTGGGGCTCAATATTCCGTGGTAGTTTGCGACGACGCTAACCAGGCTACCGTCCGGCGGGTGCGTCGTCGCCGTGACGTCGAGCTGAAGGCACGATGGGGCATGGCACTGCCACTGGACCCACGTAGGCGCGCCGCCGCTGGTCGGGTCCGTCACCGTCCACGTCACCGGCGAGGAATCCGCTGGGACCGTGTCCGCGGGAAGGGCGGTCACACTCAGACTGGTGGTCTTGTAGTAGCACGCCAGAACCTCCCCGCCTGGGACAAGCTGCCCCGTGTTGGGATCCCTTGGATAGTAGCAGTCGTTCGGGTTTCCTCCGGTCCACCAGACTACCGGACCGGTAGGGATGCTGACCCCCTGGACAACAAGCAATCGGGCTGACGCCGCAACCTCGTCCCCGGACCAGTCGACCACCGAGACCTGGACGGTCGCCGCCCCTCCGGTAGCCCCGGTCGTCAGCACGCATTGGCTCATGCTCTCGCAGCTCATTACCTGGCAGGGGTTCTGACCGCCGCACTCTGGCACGATGCCCGTGGTGTCGCCAGAACTCGCGACAAGGTACCAATGGTATGCCATCGGGTGGCTGCTCCCGGGCACGACAGTTGCCGCCAGCGTGGCCTGGGTGTTGGTTGCCGCGACGACTGTGGATTGGCCGCTATTGTCGACAAACATGGAATTGCCAAGAATCCCAGGTGACGACAGCATGACCGTCGGCACTACACTGACATAAACCGTCGTGCTCAGCGACTGCCCGTTCCCTAATGAGGCAGTGACCTTCGCAATTCCCGCGGAGCACGGGATAGATGCGGTCGTGGTCCCCTTGACCGGACTGGCACCGCTCCAGGTAATCGGCGGAGACGTGTTGCCGACAGGAAGCGGCGGCGTCAGAACGGGGCTTATCGTCATCGGCCCTGAGCAACTCGTAACCGTCGCGGTCCCGCCGGTACTGATCACCTGCGGCATTGTGCCGTCCGCCCCGAACACTCCAGCGACGGTGAGTTGAAGATCCACAGGCACATCGTAGTGGTCGAATCCATTCGACTCTGTGAAGTACCAGTTCGCAGGCGGGTTCGGCGTTGGCTGCACGACGTTGGTGAAGGGCGGATACAACGTGGAACCGCTGCAGGAGGACTGCGTGATTGAGTGGAACGCGTCCTGCTCGTACTTCGCCCGTATTGGGCCGAACTCTGTGCGGGCGAACTGTGCCCCGTATCCACCGCAGGCGCACACGCCGACTTTGTCCTGGTACTCCTTTTTCCCTCCAACTATCTCCGTGCTGTCCAAGAGATTCACACAAACGGAATTTGAAAACGGCCCATACGCCTGCATCTGCACGAGCCGCCCCAGACCGTAGTTAGTTCCACCACCGTTGTAGAAGTCGATCTCGTTCCAGTAAGTGAAGCAGTTATGCTGGTAATCGCCCGGGCAGGTAGTCGCGGGATCGGGAGTTCCGTCCGCGTTCATCACCACACGCACAAGCCTCGGCGAGATGAAACCATTCATGTATGCATCCATCGCCTGCGCCGATGACGCCGAGATTTGCGTATGCATCTGCTGATTCAGGTTTTGCAGGATCGCATTCTGCGTGTTCATGTTGGCCGTGCCGTCCGTGAAGCTTGGCGCTTGGGCAGCCAGTTGATCCAGTTGCTGCGACGCAGCGTCCACCGCCGCGTTCACCGTGGCCGCATCGCCCGGCGGCAAGCCGTAGAGCCCGCCGTTGTCCGTCGGCGCGTTTGGCCCGGCCAAGGCCTCGTGGCGGAGCACCAGCATCGACAGAACCGCCATCTGGTCCAGATTCATCGGCTGCTGCGTTCCGGATATCACCAGCGGCACGAGGGTGTAGCTCGACGCGCCACCGCCGCTGCCCGCAACTACCATCGAATAGGTCCCCGGCGGCGATCCCGCGGCGGTGGCGACCGTCAGCGTTGCCGTCTGCGGCGTGTTCGAGCCATTGAACGTGAGGGATGCAGGAGAAAACGTGCCGATGGAGGGCCCGGAGGTCCCCGTGGGCAGCCCGCTCACCGAGAGCTGAATCGTGCCGGTATAGCCGTTGACGGGGGTGACCTGCAACGCGTAGCTGACCGACCCCGGAGCGGAAGCCGACGGCGGCGTGGCTGCGCTCGACGTGACCGTGATGTTCTGCGTCGGCCCGATGTTGATCGTCGCGGTCACCGAGTGCCTGATCACGTTGCCCAGGTTTCCCACCACGGTGAAACTGACCGTGGTGTTGGCGCCGCAACCTATCGTTACGCTGAAGGTGGCCGGCACGCCGGGCGCAATAGTGCCGGTTGGAAAATATGGAATGTCGATGCACGCGCTGGAAACGCCCGTTAGCCCGATGTACACATCCCCACTGTACCCGCTTGGACTGGCCGGCGTGACCGTCACCGTGTACGGCACCCCCTGCGCATAAACGGGAATGGTCTGGTTCGAGGGCGATATCAGCAGAGTGAAGTCGCCGACGGGCGGTGCGTTCACCGTCAGTCCCACCGAATTGCTCGTATGCTGCGGAAGCGTCCCGCTCGTTGCCAGAAGGGCTAGGGTGTACGATCCCGTCCCGCTGGTCGGGGTTACTACCGTCACCTGCGCCGTCCCCGACCCAGTGACAGTCGCCGGGCTAAAGCTGAACGACGCCCCCAAAAAAGGCGATACCGTTCCCGCAAAGCTCACCGGGCCGCTGAACCCGTTCAACGCCGTCACCGTCACCGCGTACGTGGTGCTCCCGCCCGCTGTCACCGTCTGGCTCGATGGCGCCAGGATCACAGTGAAATCGGGTGGCCCCACGACCGTGCCTATGCCGGCCTGGAAGGTGACCGGCTCGCTGCCCGCCGTCGCCTGAAACCCCGGGTTGAGCACGATGTAGCTCCCCGCCGTGAAACTCACCGAGGCGCTGCCGCTCACCGTGAAGGCCGGCCCCGCCGTGATCGAGTTCGTCGCCGCGTAGCTGGTGCTGCCCGACGTGATGGTGGCGTTCGTCAGGGTCAGGTCGGTGGGCTGCCCCTGCGCCACGCCGCCCAGCGCGAAGAGCCCGCAGGCCAGTAGCCACAGCGCCGCCCTCGCCGCGCCTCCGTGGGGCGCTCCGGCAACGCGCCCGTAGTGCATCTGCCGATCGGTTGGTTGGATCATCGTCGTGCTCCCGGCCGCTTCGTCTCCGCCGCTCAGTGCTGGGCCTGCCCGGCTTCCAGGCGGGCGAGGCGCTCCTGCAACTCGCGGTTCCGCGTCTCCAGCCGGTTGTTCCGCTCGTCGGCCGCGATCATGTGCAGCGTGAGTTCCTCCACCTTGGCCAGAAGCTTCGACTGCATGTCGCCCAGGTTGACGCCCTTGGCCTCGACCTCCGCCGCCGCCGGGATGCCGGGAAGGTATCCCCGGCCGGCTTCGTCCTCGGCAGCCAGCGCCTCTTCCGCTTCATCCACGAGAACCCGGCCTTCGAATTCCTCCCCACCGGCCATGTCAACGACCCCTTCGTGATCTCCCGCAACGACCGCATGGTAGCCATCAATTCCGCCCTTGAAGTGGACCTCACCGGCCAGGTCTGTTCGGACTCCGTCGGCTGCACGCCCTACAGCGGCATCGGCGGCCAGGTGGATTTCCTCCGCGGCGCCGCCCGCTCGAAAGGCGGCGTGCCCATCATCGCCCTGCCCTCGACCGCCAAGGACGGCGCCATCTCCCGCATCGTCCCCGCGCTGAAGCCCGGCGCCGGCGTGGTGACCTCCCGCGGCGACGTGCACTACGTGATCACCGAACACGGCACCGCCTACCTGCACGGCAAGACGCTCCGCCAGCGCGTGGAAGCCATGATCGCGGTGGCCGCGCCGGAGTTCCGCGCGGAGTTGGAGGAATACGCAAGGAGGGAGAAGTTGTTGGAGGCGAAGGAAGTGGCGGTTCGCGGCTGACGTGCGGCCAGGCGGCACCGGCAACCCGCCAGGAAGATCATCACCAGCGCCACCCGAATCGCGGTCGGCGGGACCTCCGGCATCCGCAAGTTACTGCGCCCCACTAAGCACTATCTGCTGGCCGCCACGCCCAACACCGGCTTGGCGCCTTGTTTGCAGACTCCGGGCAGGTCCACGTCCTCAGCGCTTGATGAATGCGTAGTGCGTACTGCGAATCACTTCGTCGGTGGCCAAGAGCCGGGGCTCCCCGATGCCGGAATCCGTGATTTGCGCCGAGTACAACCGCGTTGCGGCCCGCCAGTAAACCATGCCGCCCTCCACCAGCAGCACCTCGCTGTCGCCCTGGCGAGTGCGGATCGGGAACACCTTCTCCGTGTCCACGTCGTAGATAAACAGGTTCCCCGGCAGGACGTTCCTTCCCATCTCCAAGTTCCATGATCCGGGATACAGCTCACTTGGCCCCGTCTGCCATTCCTCCTTTCCGGCGCTCCTCGGGTTCCTGGCGCTCGCCGCCCGGACCTCCGTCGCTGCAATATACCTGCCGAACCCCCGCGAGTATGTGGGGCGCTCTGTCGTGATCGGCAGCGTGTGCCAAGTGCGGTCGCTCTTGCGGAAGACCAGATCGCGATAGGCTCCGTTCTCGCCAAGCAGACATAGCTCCAGGACGTGGGAATCGTCAATTTCCACCTCCGCCCGGTCGAACCCCTTCCGCAGATCTCCCGGAATCGTGTAGTCTAGCGGGATGCGGCGGCTGCCGATTACATAGCGAAGCCTCCCAAACTCGTCCATCCCGGATGTCAGGTGGGGGCTGTCGAAAGCTGCGAGCCCGCCCCCCCAACCCTGCGTTAACGCGTGGCGGACATCCTCGGCTGCCAGGGTTGTCACGCTCTTGGTGCACGGCACGGCCGGGTCGAGCACCATGCCCTGAACCAGATTCTCGAACCTCCTGGCGCTGTCCCCGTCGGCTGGCTCCCCGGCCCACTCGACGGTTGGGCCGCCCCCCGGGGCATCGGCAAGCCATGCATCGTACAGACCGCTGTTCGGCGTATGAGGGCAGGCGCATTTCTTGACCACCGACGCCTTGTCGAAGTCCACGATGTATGCCGCGTATTCCGGGAATCCCGAGAGGACCACGATCTTTCGCCACTCGTAGGCGATCCCAATCCACGCAACTCCCGGATCCGGAGTGTTGCGTCCGAGATCCGTAGTCCAGTCACGTGGCAAAACCGTCTGGGTCCGCTTCACGCTGCCGTCGTCGCCAACCCGAAACAGAGCTGCCGCGGTTCCACCGGGGGAGCCCGCCGAGCCGCCCAGCAAGTACAATTGGCCGGAAGCGAACGGCGTCGTGGCGGCCAGCAGCATCAGAAATCCGTAGATCTTCATTGTGGTTTCACGCAGTTAGGGTAGCCCGTGACGCCTGGATAGCAGCCCGGCGGCGGGGGCGATGGGTTGGCCGGAAGCACTCTGGAGAGGCAGTTCCTCGGCGGGCCGGTGCAGGAGCATATCTCTTTGACAAGGTCCTGCGAGATTGTATTATTAGGGAACACCTGCCAGTGCGGATCCTCGTTCACATAGAGGTGGTCCTTCTGCCAGCGGATGAACATGATTGTCTCGCCATGCTCGTCCGAACTCTTACGGCATCCTGGGTCCGGCCAACAGTACGCGATCCCGCCGGTCTCCTTGATCACGTCAGCGTCGGCAAATGAGTAGCCCGAAGGCGGTTGACCTTTGGGATTGCTGGCGGACACGGCAAACCGGCACGCCGCCGGGTTGCCCGACGTATCACCATAGACAACGTCCGGGGGCAGGGGCGCCGGCGCCTTCCCCGCCGGGAGGTTTGCGTTGTACTTGGTCCACGCGTCTACCTGCTGCGGCCAGTGAGTGGGGCCCAATCGGTGCTGGGTCAACGTCACCCAGTCCGCCAAGTTCGTGTTCCAGTTCCACAGATCATCGTAGGAAAACGCCGGGTCCAGTTGCATCATTCCGTACCCGTGTACGTTTGCGTTGAACGTCGTCATGCCGTCATTCCTCACGGGCGCACAATAATCCGATCCCGAATTCCGCTGCACCGACTGCTGGCAGAACTCCGACATGTTCGTTTCGTGCAACGCGAAGTTCCGGGCAAACCAGTATCCGGTGCTGCTTAGCCCTGCGTCCACCGTCGGGAAGGACGTTGTCGCGGTGGCGTCCGGGTTGGTGCCGCAAATCTTGAACTGGAACGTCGGCTGGTTCGTCCACGGTGCATCGCCGTACGGTGAGTAATTCCAGTAGATGTAGCCATAGCCCAAGTGGACATTTCCGTCCGCCGGGCCGGGTGCCGTCCACTCCTGGCTTGCGGGCTGAAAGGCGCTCCATGACGTGCTGTACCCATCGGTGTCACTCACAGTTCCCCCAACCCTGGTCGCTGGATTGGCCCACCTCACGTAGCTCCTCGAAACCGAAAGTGACCACTGGGCGCTGCCGCTCACAGGGCTCGCGTCCTTGCTAACAATCGCCGCCTTGATCTGCGGCAAGTTGTAGTTCTCGTCCACGTACGCGCACAAGTTGCTGCTCGGATCGCTCAGCGTGAGAACCGGCCCGCCGTTCGTCTGGCTTGTTACAACGAGTTGGAGGTTCGCATTCCCGTTCACCACAAGTTGCTGCGGATTGCTCCACTTGCCCTTACCGTTGGGCGCGGCGAAAAAACCGTTGCCCGTCGAACCTGCCGAACCCACTACAACCTCGAACGCGCCGGAGGTTGCGGCGTTGAGAGTCGCCCTGATCTCCGTGTCGGTCCACTCGTCGATCGATGCGATGCTGATGCTCGACGAACACGGCGGAGCGGCACCGCTCACACAAACGTCCAGCACCGCACTCGTACATGGCGTATTCGTGTTCGCGCCGCACCCGGTGCCGAAGTTCATCCCCGAAATTGTCACCTGCGTCGGCACCCCCGCAGTGAGACCCGTCGGCTGCACGGTGTCGATATGCGGCGTCAAATCCCCCTGCACCGTCAACGTCAGCGTGTTGCTGTTGCCGTTGGGCGAGGCAACGTAAAAACTGTGGGCACCCCCTTGCACATTGGACGCCAGTGCGATGGTCCCCTGGATCAGCGAGTCGTCCTGCTGAGTGACGGCAAACGTGATAGTGGAGTCCGGATTCCCATTCGCATCCAAAAACACGACTCCGCTGGCGTTCGACGACACCAGGTTCGTTCCATAGACACCGTAGACAATGCTGTCGTTGTTTGCATCCGCTTGCGTCACCGAATTGGGCGAAATCGCCGTGATGTTCGGCACCGTCCCCGTCGGCGTCGCCGTGAAGTTCAGTGGCACGCCAGACGAAACGTTCGCCTGCTGGGACGTGGGGTTGAACGTATACCCTGTCTTCGAAGGTGTCACTGTATCGTTGGTGCTGTTGACGCTGACGGTGTAGCTTCCGTTGCTGTCCGTGGTTGCGGTCGGGCCACTTGATACCGAGATCGTCACCCCGGGGACCCCGGTGTTGTCTACGGTGCTTGTGACCTGCCCGCTGATCGTCCCTCCGGGAGGCGGCGCCTCCACGAAGAACGAAATGGTCATGCTGACCCCTAAGACCTTTCCTTGGTTATCGTAGACCCAAAACGTCGCGAAGTAGATCCCCGGAACGGACGTTGAGAATGTTCCGGAGGCATCGGAACTGCCCCAGATCGTCTGGATAGCGTCCCAAGGCGAAGTGCCGATCACAATGACTCCGGTCGCTTGGTAGTTTGGTGGTGGGTCGCTCGTCCCCGAGATAGCGATTGGTTGGTTCACTGGCGCTGACTGAGGACTGACGCTGATATCCGGCGGAAACATCTGGATCGGCACCGGCGCTGGATCCCACATTGGCCCCGCCGGAGTCATCATGGTCACAATCGGCTGCCCGCCGCTCGGCACGCTGCTGTCCGCCTGATACTCGATGGTCGCCGTGCTGTGCGTCACCCCCACCAGCCTCGCCGTAAAGCCGCTGACGTTTGTGGAAACCGAGCTGATGGTCGTCGGGTCACCGCCGCTGAAGTAGTACGTTTGCCGCAGCTTCACGTTGCCTCTCGGCATCTCCCCCGCCACCGCAGTCCCGCTCGCTACCAGCGGAGCAGTCGCGGGGCTCGGATTCACCGTGTTCACGCTTTGCTGATACTGCCACACGCCGCGCACCTGCGTCCCCAGTGTCGCATACACCACGCCGCTTGCCGGGAGGTTGACGCTGACGCCCGACGGCCCCGGCCCCGAATAGTAATCCGCCCCGCCAGGCGAACTTCCCACCGCCAGCGAGTAAGCCGTCGCATTGGCCACCGCGCTCCATGTGAACGCCGTCGCTCCTCCCGGAATCGTCGCCCCCGGCACCGGGCTCGCCAACACCGCCGCCACAGGAAACGTCTTCAGCCCCACCGTCTGCGGATCCGCCTGCACTCCCGTACCTGCCGCCGTGAACGTCAGCGCCGTGCTCGTCCCCGGCGCGCAACCCGCCGTCAGTACCGAGATCTTCGCCCCCGGCGAACTGGGTACCGACACCGTCGGCGGCGTTCCCATCAGCTTGGCGCACGAACCCGCTTGCAATCCCAGCGTCACCGGGCCCGTGTAACCCGTCGTGTTGACCGCCGCCAGATACGTCGCCGATCCGCTCATCTGCGACAGCAGCGACACCGCTAGCGATATCGCCGGCGCCGATTCCACTGCAAGCCCCATGTTGTAGAACGTCTGCGGGCTGGTGCTTGGGTTGCTGCCGTATACCGTAATCGTCAGGTATAGAAGTACCGTTGGCGGGTTTGTGTAGTGCTGAAAACTTTCCGTCGCGCAAGGCGACTTCAGGAAGTTGAAACCCCCGTCACTCAAGTCCTCGGTGACCGTCACCGTCAAGCTGCCATCGGCGTTCCCCGTCCCCAGTGCGTTGACGCCCCACGCACCGGGCTGCGGGTCTATCTGGCAGGTTGCGTTCACGCCTCCCAGTTGGATCGTCCCGCCATACCCCGCCGGCGGCAGCACCGTATAGACCATCGGCGCCCCCTGCTGCACAATCTGCCATCCATACGGGTTCTGCGTCGGCAGCGGCGCGATCGTGAACACCGGCGCCGGACCCACCGTCAGCGGCGCCGTCCCGGTCTGGGTCGCCCCACCCGGCCCCGTCGCCGTCACCGTCAATTGGCACTGTCCTCTGAAACTATCCTGATAGATCTTCACCGTGAAGGCGCTTGTCACAGTGCCCGCTCCGGAGATCGTCACTGGTGACGAGGGGCCGAAAACCATCGCACCCTGGGGCAGCCCCGACACCGCCAAGCTCACCTGGCCGGTGAAGCCATTCGCCGGTGTCAGTGAGACCATATAACTGGCACTCTCGCCCAAGAAGATGGAAGTCGGCGTCATCGCCGCCACCGTCATGCTGAAGCCCGCCGGCGCCCCGAACTGCGCCGTCTCCGTCGCTGGCCCGTTCATGGTCACCGTGAGCGTGCTGTTGCTGCCGCTCACGGTCCCGGTGAACCCCTGGAACTGGCTGCCAGTGTTCGCCGTGGCCGTGAGGTTCACCTGCGCGCCCGCGGCGTACCAGCCGCTCGATGGCGTAACCGTCCCCGGCCCCGAGACCGCCGTCGTCAGGTAGTACTGCGCCGTGTACGTGGCCGTGTAGGTGCCGCCCGCCGCGCCCACCGTGATGGTGTGCGCCGCCGCCCCGCCGTCCGACCACCCCGAGAAAGTCCCCTGCATCCCCGTCCCCGAAATGGACGCCGCCGCCGAGACGCTGTGCGCCGTCCCGGGCGTCCAGTTGAACGTCTGCGGCGCGGCGTAACTCGCGCCGTCCACCGTCACCTGCTGCCCCGCCGGATTGGTGGCGATAACCACCGCCACCGGCATCACGCCGATGCCGGCCTGGAAGGTGACCGGCGCGCTGCCCGCCGTCGCCTGAAACCCCGGGTTGAGCACGATGTAGCTCCCCGCCGTGAAACTCACCGAGGCGCTGCCGCTCACCGTGAAGGCGGGCCCCGCCGTGATCGAGTGCGTCGCCGTGTAGCTGGCGCTGCCCGACGTGATATTGACGTTCGCGAGCGTCAGGTCGGTGGGCTGCCCCTGCGCCACGCCGCCCAGCCCCAGGAGCCCGCAAGCCAGCAGCCACAGCGCCGCCCTCGCCGCGCCTCCGTGGGGCGCCCCGGCAACGCGCCCGTTGTGCATCTGCCGATCGGTTGGTTGGATCATCGTCGTGCTCCCGGCCGCTTCGTCTCCGCCGCTCAGTGCGTGGCCTGCCCGGCTTCCAGGCGGGCGAGGCGCTCCTGCAGCTCGCGGTTCCGCTTCTCCAGGTCGAGGCTCTGCCGCTCCAGGCGGTTGTTGCGCTCGTCGGCCGCGATCATGTGCAGTGTGAGTTCCTCCACCTTGGCCAGCAGCTTCGACTGCATGTCGCCCAGGTTGACGCCCTTAGCCTCGACCTCCTCCGCCGCCGGGATGCCGGGAAGGTATCCCCGGCCGGCTTCGTCCTCGGCAGCCAGCGCCTGTTCCGCTTCATCCACGAGAATCCCGCCTTCGAATTCCTCCCCACCGGCCATGTCAACGACCCCTTCGTGATCGCCCGCAACGACCGCATGGTCGCCATCAATTCCGCCCTTGAAGTGGACCTCACCGGCCAGGTCTGTTCGGACTCCGTCGGCTGCACGCCCTACAGCGGCATCGGCGGCCAGGTGGATTTCCTCCGCGGCGCCGCCCGCTCGAAAGGCGGCGTGCCCATCATCGCCCTGCCCTCCACAGCGAAGGATGGCGCCATCTCCCGCATCGTCACCGCGTTGAAGCCCGGCGCCGGCGTGGTGACCTCCCGCGGCGACGTGCACTACGTGATCACCGAACACGGCACCGCCTACCTGCACGGCAAGACGCTGCGCCAGCGCGTGGAAGCCATGATCGCGGTGGCCGCACCCGAGTTCCGCGCGGAGTTGGAGGAGTACGCAAGGAGGGAGAAGTTGCTGGTGGCGAGAGAGGTGGGCGTGAGGGGGTGAGGGTACCCAGGCCCGACCGCACCTGCCGAAGCGGCAAAGCGCATGCCAAGCTACTCCTTGAGGATGGTGACGGTGATCTCGTTTGACACGATGACAACCACCGGGTCTCCCTTGACCTCAGGGGGCTCCTTGCACACGTAGGTAATAGTGTACTTGCCTGGGGCCCTCATGTCGTATAGCTTGCTGATCTCGTCATCGCTTGTCATCTCGGCGCCGGGCTGCACCTTGCCTCCCTGGATACTGTCATAGGCTGGGTACCGCGCCCGCTCGCCCAGAGGCGTGAGTCTGGCCTGCGGTCTCCAGGGCAGCCAATCGGGAGAGGGGACGCGCACGTCAGCCGTGTAGAATGTTCTACCGGCCTCATGCTGGACCGGGTGGCTGGCGACGTTCTTCAAGGTCACGGTGATTCGCACCACCTCTCCCGGCCTGTACTCATCCTTGTCGCTCGCTATCGACAACTGGAACGGCCCCGATTGCTTACCCCACTGAACGGGTCTTTGCCGCGGCACCTCGCTCTGGGCAAGGGCGCAAAAGGAAAAGGCGGCGATTATCGCAGACTCACGTAACATCTCTCACCTCAGGGCAGGGTCATTGGCCACGTTCTTCAAGGTCGCGGCAATTCGCGCCACCCGTCCCGGCTTGCGCTCCTTGTCGCTCGCCATGGACCGTAGGATCAATAGTGTGCATGCAACCGGCCCGGCTTCACTTGGGTGCCACGGACACACGGAGCGTGTTCGAGACGATCACCACGCGAGAGTCCTTCCGATCCCCATAGTCCGCCCCAGCTCCCGGCTGGCGGCACACAAACGTGATCCGGTACTCCCCGACAGCAGACATGTCGAACAACTTCGATAGTTCGATCTCTTCCTTCCACTCGTATCCCTCGGGGACCTCCCCCCCCATGAAGCTAACTTCTCTCGGGGCAGTCTCCTCCCGGCCTAGCGGCGTCAACCGAGCCTGAGTCCGGAAAGGGAGCCAGTCGGGTGCCGGGAGTCGGACATCCATCTGGTAGTACCTTGTTGCCGCCACGCGCCACAGTAGTGCGGGCTGGCCCGAGACGTTTTTGAGGACCGCGGTAATCCGGATCGGATCGCCGACCGCGTACTGAGATCGCTCTGCGGTTATCGACAGTTGAAAGCGTCCGGACACTGCGCCCCACTCCCGCGAACCGACCGGAGCATCCCCCTGCGCTAGAACAACGCACGGGACAAGAAGAAACAGGACGAGTTTCGGCGACATCTTTGCCTCCTGGAGCAGAGTCTCGATCATTTCTGCACCTGGGTATATGGGATATTATTCACGTAATTTGTCCATCGCGGCAGCTCCACGCTCCTCGTTGCGGTCGCTCCGGGAGGGCTCGGGGAGTACTGGGTTGCGGGCGCTGGCGCGATGACCCAGTCCGCCGCCTTAGGATTCGGAATGGAAGCGGCTGCCGACGCCTGCCAACTCCAGCCCAGTTCGTACAGGGTCACCCAGATGCTCGTGCCGCCCGGCGGGCGATACATCAGGTACGTCTTGAACGTATCATTCACATTGACGCTTGCAGCACCACCAAGGGAGACCGCCGGGGAATCGACCGACGACCATACCGCGCTCTTGCTTGACGCCAACGTAACAAGCCCGCTCTGGCCGTTGTAGTAAGGAAAACCCGAATCCGACGCCTGGCCGGTGTCGTCCAAAACGAAGCCGTGGCTCACTTTGTCTTGCTCAGAGCTGGTTGCCGCCAGCGTCCTTGCCGTGTCCACGAGTTGGACCAAGGCAGACTGCCCGCCGAATCCGGGGGCGGCCTCGGACATGTTGAAAGTTATGCCAGCTAGGGGCGGCATCTGTGCGCCGTCCGTCTGATATCCGAACTCCAATGCCGTGGCCGGATTGCCGTAGGCGTCTCTGAAGACATTGTCGCTTGTATTGATAACTGGTGTGCCACTGCTCGGAACGCCACCCAATGTCGCTGTAGGCCGCTGCGGCCAAAAACCCGCAGTCGCCGAAACGGTAGGATTCGTTCCGTCGCTAAGGTTCAGCGTGGCCGTGTAAGTTACCTGGCAAGCCACCATGGAACCGTTGACGTTCGTGCACCCCGGAACGTTGTGGCTGCCGTCGTCTCCATCGATCCAGTAGTACGCAAGGGACGGCGTCGCCGTCGGCCCGGCTCCGCTCAGGTCGGACGCACTTTGGTTCGTAACGACGCCCGAGGATGTCTTGGCCCCGTAGTCCAACGTCTGCTGGTAGTTTTTCACCGTTGTGCCCTGGACGGTCCACGTCCAGTTCGTCTGACCGGTGACCTGGACACCGGCCGGGATGTTGGCTGGCACGGCGGTCAGTTGTGCCTGTTGGCCCACCGAGAGCTGGACCGGGTTGTTGGCTGCCCTGCCCGATGCAACTGTCGTGCCCTGCATGATCCGCACGCTCGGTTTGGTCAGTCCCACGACAAGATCCTGCGGACAGAACGCCACCGACGGCGCCACCCCCACAAACTGCGTCTTCGCACTCGCGCAGTACTGCACCCCCGGCACCAGCCTCGTTATGTCCAGCAAAACCGCGATCACGTCGACCGTCCACGTGATCGGGATAGTCGGCACGCAGGGATCGGTTGTGTCGGGGTCCTCGGGACAGACGAGCGCGGTCCCCGCCACAGAGCCGAAGTTGGATCCGGAGATCGTGAGCTGGTAGCTGCCGACACCCACGCCAGGCGGAGTGGCGAAAGTGATGCCGCTGATGACGGGCGGCGGTAGTGCCGTTCCCGGCGGCAGCACGACAAACGCACCCATGCAAAGACTCGTCACCGTCGGCACCCCAGCCAGCAGGCTATATTGCGCCGTTACCTGCACGCAATAAGGGATCCCCGCAACCAGGCTCGCAACGTTCAGCACCACCTGGATGCCGTTGACGCCGTACTGCCCCGGTTGTGTCCCCACGCAGGGGGCGCTGCCGTCGTCGGCCGGGCACGCCTCCACGAATCCGCGTGTGCCGAACCCGGTGCCCGTGATCGTCAGCCAGTCGTTGCCCACTCCAACAGCAGGTGGGGTACTAAAACTAACTGTGCCTTTCGGCGGCCGCAGTACCCCTGCCGCCGCCGTGTCTGGTACCCAGCACCACGGCGAGGTTGTAATCGGGCTGCCGTTACTCAGGTAGTAGTCCGCGTCCGAGACCACCAAACACCACCCATTCGGATACTCGTCAGGATCGGGTACAGTATCCCATGGTGGCTGGAGAGCCTGCGCCGTGGACCCCGTCGGCGCACTCTGCGTCACCGCCTGGCACCCCGTCGAGGTTTGGATACACAGCGCCACCGTCAGGTGGTCCGCCTCCCCCGGGTCGAAGCTGGAAAGCCCCTGGACCCACACCGTCACCGGGATCCCCGGCGCCAGGTTCGCCGGGCTCAGGCCGACAATCGCGAAGGTACTCCCGCCCGTGTCCGTCAACACGCCCACCGTCACCGTGCCCCCTGGCGAATCCAGAGACATTGTCCCGGACTGCGACGCCGCACCCGCCGCCGCCGTGTATCCTACCACCACGGACTTCTCCGTCGCCGACGCCACCCGCAGCCCGCTCAATGGAACCCCGCTCGCCCGCACGCCGGTTATGGTCCTCGCGTCGCCGCTCGCGAAGGTGTATCCGTACAGCACTTCCTGCCCGTTGGCCGGCACGCGCGCGGTCGCCTGCGTCCCGTTGAATTGTAGCGGCTGCGTCCCCGGCTGGGAACTTACCGTGTAAGTGTAACTCTGCGCCACCCAGCCGGAGGCCGTCAACGAGCTTAGCGTAGCATAGGCCATTGTCGCGGTCGCCGGCACGCTCACCGGCGCGCTGGTGCCCGTCTGCGCGCTGCCCGCGTAGATATCCGACGCTCCCGGCGAACTCCCCACGCTCAGCGCCGTCTGCGTAACGTTCGGCCCCATTTGCCAGGCGAACGTGGCCGTCCCGCTCGGTATGATGGTCCCCGGAGGCGGGCTCAGCATCGTCGCCGGCGGCAGGGTGGTCAACTAGACCGTCGCGGTGGCGGCCGCCCCGCCCGTAGCCGTTCCCGTGAACGTGAGGCTCGTGGTCGTCCCCGCCGGGCACCCAAACGTGCCCACCGAGAAAGTCGCCGTCCCCACCACAGGGGCTGTGCCCGTCGCCCCGGTGGGCAACGTGAGCACGGGGTTCCCGATCTGGTACGCGCACGACCCGGCGTTCAGGCTCAAGGCCACCGGCCCACTGATGTTCGGCGATTGCGCCGTCACAACGTACGTCTGCGAGAGCGCCGTCTGCGACAGCGGGATGGCGCTCACGGTGAAGGATGGCGCAATACCCACCGTCAGGTGCATGTGGATCTGCTGCGAGGAGATCGTTGGATTGGAGCCCGATGCCCGGTAGTTGATCGTGTAGCTCTGCGAATTGCACCCGTTCAATTGGATGTTCGAATCCGTGGTGACATACAGCAACGCCGCGCTTCCATCCGGGGTGGTCCCCTCGGCGATCACCGTCATGTCGGACGAGACCCAGCCGGGATATCCATCGCAGGTCACCGTTTGCGGGGGCGTATCGACAGGCCAGGGCTGGCCCAGCGTGATGGTCCCGGTATACCCGGCCGGCTGCGCCGCCACCATGTAGGTCGCCACGCCGCCGGGCGCAACGGTCATGCTCGCTTGCAAGGGAGCGAAGGTGTAGGCCGGTGCTGGCTGCTGGTTCACCGTGAACACGAACGCGCCGCTGGTCCCGCCGGCGGTCGCCACGGTTATGTTCGCGGTCCCCGTGGCGCTGGCGCCGATGGCTAGCGTCGCCGTGATCTGATTGGCGTTGACCACCACCACGTTGCTGACCGTGACCCCCGTGTTGCTGCTGCTCACCGTGCTTCCGCCGGTCACGAAGTTGCTCCCCGTGAGCGTCACTGGCACGGAAGCCCCCTGAAGGGCGCTCGACTGGCTCATGCTGCCCAGAACCGGCGCCGGCGGGGCGGAGGCGATGCTGGCCTGGAAGACCGTCCCCGCGCTGCCGGCGGTCGCCTGGAAACCGGGACCGAGCACGATGGAACCGCTCGCCATGAAGCCCACGGCCGCGCTGCCGCTCACCGTGAAGCCGCTGTTGGCCGTGATGGACGGGTTGCCCCAGTAGAGGTAATTCCCCGAGGAAAGGTTCGTGGCCGGCGGGCTCACGGTCTGCCCCTGCGCCACGCCGCCCAGTCCGCAGAGCCCGCAGGCCAGCAGCCACAGCGCCGCCCTCGCCGCGCTTCCTCTGGACGCTCCGGCAACGCGCCCGTGGTCGATCGGTCGATCGGTTGGTTGGATCATCGTCGTGCTCCCGCCCGCTTCGTCTCCGCCGCTCAGTGCGTGCCCTGCCCGGCTTCCAGGCGGGCGAGGCGCTCCTGCAACTCGCGGTTCTGCTTCTCCAGCCGGTTGTTGCGCTCGTCCGCCGCGATCATGTGCAGCGTGAGTTCCTCCACCTTGGCCAGCAGCTTCGACTGCATGTCGCCCAGGTTGACGCCCTGGGCCTCGACCTCCTCCGCCGGCGGGATGCCCGGAAGGTGGCCGTTGGCCTTGATGTAGCTGGCGACCTCGGGCAGCGGCTGGAGGCGGTAGTTGGGGGCGAAGACGTAGTCCGCGCCGGTGGCGCTGACGATGATCTGGGTGGCGCCGATGGTGCCGGTGACGCGGAGCAGGTGCTGCGGGTTCATAGTGCCTATGCCCACTCCAACGCCTCGGCCGCTCCGGTGATCGCCATCTTCGATCCGGAAAGCGAGTTCCGCCCGGAGAGCCTGCTGCGCCTGATCCGCCCCATGCTCTACGATCCCGACCTGGTGTTCGCCGTGTGCGGCTGGGCGCCGGCGCCCCCGGAAGCCGGCACGGTGGGCGCCATCGCCGATATTGAAGACACGCGCCTCTGGCTGGGACGCTGCGCCGCCTTCTCGGGCTGGCCCAACATGCTGGCGCCCGTCCCCGGCTCGACCATCCTGGTGCGCCGCGACGCCATCGTGGCCGCCGGTGGCTTCACCGCCGGAACCCTGGAACTGTTCCTCCACCTGCAAGGCCGCGCCCGCAATTCCGGCAAACCGTACCACGCCGCGCTGGTGGCCGAGCCCTCCAGCTACCTGGCCACGCCGCAAAGCTGGGCCGGCCTGCGGGAGCGCGCCATGAACGACCAGCGCTCCATCGCCCGAGCCCTGCGCCGCCGCGCCAAGATCATGAACGGCCGCTACGCCCTGGGATGGGGCCTGCCCGCCATCGTCTTCTACCGCTACTGGCGTCCGCTGATCGAGACGCTGGCTTACCTGATGGCGCTGGGCTGCCTGGCGCTGGGGATGCCCGGCGTGCAACTGGCCCTGCTGGTGCTGCTCTCGACGGTGGGCGCGGGCATCCTGGTGTCGCTCACGTCGGTGGTGTTCCGCGAGCTGACGGAGTTCCGCGGCAGCGATCCTAAGCGGGTGAGGCGCCTGTTCTGGGCGGCTTTCCGCGAGAACCTGGGTTACCGGCAGTTGAGGAACTTCTGGCTTATCGGGGGATTCCACTCGAGGTAAGGCGCCGACCGTGCTCCGCTTCAGCGCGCTGACATCGTGGAGCACGAACGCCGTCAACTTGCACCCGCCGATTTCGAGTGGCGAGGCCGGCACCTGCAAGCCGGCCGCCTCTGGATTCCCGTCGTCGTGACGCCCCTCGGCCTTAGAGGTCGGCCAGGGCTACCCTCGATCTGCCAATTCGCTCCAGCCGGAGCTGCACAACCAGTGCCATCCCATCCATCATTGCTCCGATACTTCCTCGGCTGGACCTGACCCGAGGGCCAAGCCGACAGCCGCTGCAAAAGCGGCCTCGTCACGGAAGCCCGCATACCTCCTGCCGTTGATGAAGACCGCCGGAGTTCCGTGGATCTCCAGGTCGCGACCTTCGAGCGCGTCCCGTTCCACCCGCTCAGCAGGATAGGACGAGGCCATGCACTTGGCGAAGTCCGAGGCACTCAGTTCGGGTGACCCGGAGATGAACTGCTCGACGGTATGAACCAACTGCGCCGGAGACATCAGCTTCTGCTGCGAGAAGATCCGGTCATGGAACCGCCAAAAGGCGGCCGGACTCTGCTGGGCTATGCAGACCCCGGTACGGGCCGCAGGCGCCGCCCATTCGTGCGCGGCTAGTGGGAGATTGCGGAACAGCAGCCTGATGGCGTCTGGCTTGTCCGCCCGGTAACTCGTCACCATCGCGCTGAATGAAGCGCAGAAAGGACACTGGAAATCCGAGAACACAACGACCGTGACTGGCGCGGAAGCCGGACCAAGCGACGGTGCCTTCAGTGCATCAGCCTCCCGCTTGAGGCGCGCGGCCAAGTCCTCCTCGGCGCCCTGCGGATCGATCGAGAGGTCCCACAACATTGGGAACAGGTACTGTCGATCCGGTGAGACGTAGACTTGCATGTGACGGTTCGATCCGGGTACGGACAGGAGGACCCGCATGTAGCAGGTCCCTGACACGCGCGTCTCCTTCTCGATTTGCGGCAAGGCCGGCTCGGTGCGGAATTGCCGGGCGGCCACCTGCCGCACGCGGGACCTCGCGACCGCATCCAGTTCCCGACAGTCACCGGAGGGCTGGGCGAGTAGCGTGGCGGGGAGCGCCAGGCTCAACGCGAAAGAGAACGCAGGGTGGCGAAACGAAGGGCTGAGATACATACTAGTTCGTCGGAATGGCGAGAGTGCCGATTTTCTGTAGAACGACCCCTGGCATCCCGCTAGTGTGCTCCGGCTTGAAGAAGACGACCGTCTTGATCTCCGGATCGTCGGGAAGGCGCATCTGGAACGTCACGCTGGGGACAACGCCGCAGTACCCCTCAGCCTCCACCATTCGGGGATCTTTGATGACAAAGAGGCTCCGGACCTCAGACGAAGCCGTAACCCCAATTTCAACCAGAAACGTGCTTTGCAGCATCGGGCCGATCCCATCCCCAGAAGCACCGGGCAGACCGCGCCTCCGTCCGGTCACAACGAACTCCGGCGACAGCGGCAGGTCCCAGACGGTGTGACATGGCACGCCTGCACTTCCCGAAGCCGACACTCCGGGAAGGGAGTCCCATGTCAAGGTGAGCTGCTGATGCGTCGCCAGCCTTTCACCAACATACTCCCGCAACTGCCAGATTGTGGGCATGTAGGACGGCAAGTGGAAACCAGCTTCCTGCAGCTTTCCCACGGTGATGTCCCAAGGGTTTTCAATGTCGGGCCTTCCGACTACATGCGGGCGCCCGGCAGCCGCATCCGCAATGGCAGCGTGGGTGAAAGATCTCACGTCGCCCACCAACGTCGCCACCGAGGCGCCTCTATACTTCTGCCACAGTGCATCTCCGTGGAAATTCGGGGCCACTATCTCATCCGTCACCTCGAAGGCTCCTTGCACACCGTCACCCGTCAGACGAAAACCAGGATCGAACCGCCCATCGTCTCCGGCGGCGGAGCGCAGAAACACCAGGTAGCGCTTGCCGTTCATCAGGGGCGAGAAGTTGCGAACCGAAACGGCGGCGCGGGCGTCCTGATCGAACGCGACCATTCCCGAGGGAATGGTAAATCTGGCGGTTGCCCCGCCGTTCTCTCCCCACGCCGGCCCGCCATAGAAGTCTAGGATGACGGTAGCATTGTACTCGGTGATCACATCGTTTCCGGAGGGCGAGAGCTTGCAGCCATTGCGATTAACGTGAACCAACAGGACCGCCTCGCTGGCTTTGTACAAGCTTGCGAGATCCGGGTAGAGTTTGGCCGGGTTCGCCTCGTGAACCTCGGCCAAGTGCCCGCCGGCGCTCCGCGCCCGCTGTTACAGTGGGCTGCTAAGCATCCTCTCATGTTCCTGGCGGAACGGGGCATCCGGCTGAGCCAGGGCCGGCGGCAGCCAGGCCGCCAGGGCGGTGGCTGCGATGACGGCTGATCGAGCAAGCTGCATATTACTTAACCTTCTTTCCCAAAGCGGGTTTTGGTTGAGCCGAGTTGTAGGTGATGACAGAGCAAACGCAGGTGCTGTATGAGAACAAGGATTCGTAGTCGACCTCCCCGTCAGAGCACGTGAAAGCGTATGTGTCCCAATAGTCCTGGCAGGTATCCATGTACGTATTGGGACAGTAGGGGTCGTCCTCGAGGTACGGGGCGCCGTACTGAGATGTGACCGGATCCGACACCGTGCACTCCACGCTGCTGGTGGAGATCGCGCCCACATCCACAGTGCTAACGAGGTTTCCATCGCAATAATAGGAGTCGGTCTCATCGGTGTCGGTGCTCTGCTCCACCGTGTAGCCGGAATGACCGTCGCTTAGCACCGCTGAAACCTCCTGCGTGTACGGGGCGGACTGGCTGTAGCTTGCCTTCTTCACCACCGCGCAGGCCCCCACGATCAGCTTCCACATCAGTGTATTGGTGACGGCGTGTTTCTGGACAGCGCTCTTGACTGCGCCTGTCGCGTCCTGAATGGATACTTGCACGTTGTGCGTTCCCACAGAGAGCGTCGTAGTATCGACGGCGCACTGCATGGGACCCGTGCCGTTCCCGCCGCAGATCGGGCTGCCTCCCGAGCCGTCGTCGTTCACGCCGATCATCCAAGTGTAATTGAACGTGGTCTGGTTGGGCGGGAGCTGCGGCTGAAGCGAGACCTGGTCACCCTGGTTGGCGTTGACAACCGTGTTCTGTGGCGGGCCGTCAGGGAACAGCATGTTTTTGTAGAACCGAGCGATCAACTGCTCGGTATTAATCTGGTTCCAAGGAGATCCCAAAGTCCTCATCTTCGAATCGTAGGTGGGCCGGTAAAGATTCGCGCAGTACGCCGCCCCCAGGTAGAGGTTTGGCACGGCCGGGTTGGTGGCAGTGTCGGTGGCCGGGCAGGACGGGTTGGCGACCCAGGCCGTCCACTCGAAGTCGGTGCAACTCGTCGCCACGTTCGGGCCGGACGTGTTCGGGTTACATTCAGGCGGATTGAAGGTGTACTCATCCAGAAGGAGGCCGAGGGAGTGGCCAAGCTCGTGCTTGACCGTCTCCGGTGTGGCCGTGTCCGCCCAGATGGGATTGCCTCCGGTGCCGCCGCCTAGGTTGTCGTTGACAAGCACGATTGCTGTAGGGCTCACGCCAGATCGAGTTGCGGGCAGGCCGGCGTTAGAGAGAACGGTCTGAACCTGTCCACCGTCCCCGAACAGAAGCCTCTCATTGCCAGAGTGGTAGGACGATCCGAAGAAGTTGTTCACGGCAATGGGAGGCGCGACAACGGTGTTGCTTGCACCACACTGGAGGCTGGCAACATCCACGCGATATACGTTGAAATAGCCCTGGTAGGTGCTAAACGGCGCTTCGGAAAACAGCGCTAGGTACTCACGTTGAACATCGCCTGAGAAGAGCCCTGCATCCAACTGCTCCTTCGTGTAGCCGTCGCCCACAAATACAAGCTGGAGGCGATATTGGGAAACCGCCGCCGCGGCGGACGCTGCGGCGGCGCTGGCGGAATTGCCGGAGCTATCAAGCAGGGTCGCTGGGCCCAACGGCCCACTCACGGTCTCTGGTGTGACGGTGAAGGGAACGCCGTTGCTGGCGTATCCATCTGACCTGGTTACGACGACGTTGCCGCTTGTGGCTGAGCAAGGAAGGGCGGGGATGTAGATGACGGTGTCCCCCCAACCCCCCACAGGCACTTGCGTCCCGTTGAACGTCACCGTGCTCGTGCCCTGGCTCGCTCCGAAATTGGAGCCTCTGATCACCACGTCGTCAACGGCGATTCTGCCCGAGCTGGGCGTAACGGTCGCGATGGTGGGGTCCACCGTAAAGATCACCGCGTTGCTCGCCATGTTGTCCACCGTCACTATTACCATGCCAGTGGCGGCGCCGGCCGGGACCGCGGTTGTGATGCTGGTGCTTGTCCGCCACACAACCGCAGCCGGCACTCCGTTGAAACTGACAGCGCACTGTCCAGCGCTGCAGGAACTCCCAAAGTTGAGACCGCCGATGTTCACCTGGGCGCCGATCACCCCATCCTGCGGCGAGAGGCTGGTTATGTACGGTCCGACCGTGAACGTCGTGGGGCTGATCGCCTGCACGTTATTCACGGTGACCGTTATGTTGCCCGACGTCGCACCCGCAGGCACTTGGACCGTAATGCTGCCATCGTTCCAGATGTCGAAGGATACGGCGGGGACGCCGTTGAACGCTACCGTACTTCCGCCCTTCGAGGAGCCGAAGCCTGTTCCTACGATCATTACTAGGGACCCAATCACGCCAGAGGCGGGAATCCCGGTGATGTTCGGGCCGGTCGGCGCAAAGCCTATCCCATTGCTTGAATTGCCGCCCGCGGTCACGACGACCGGCCCGCTGACCGCACCCGCAGGAACCGCGGTCAGGATGCTCGTCGCACCCCAGTTTCCGCTAGCAACCGTTGCCTGCACACTTCCGAAGGTCACCGAACCCTGCGCGCTCCCGAAGTTCACGCCCCAGATTGTCACCGGTGTCCCCACCGGCCCCGATGTCGGCGAGATCCCGCACACCACCGGCGCCCCGCTGCCCGGATTCGTCACTGTCAAGCTGAGCGAGTAACTGTGACTCAGCGACCCGCTCGTCGCCGTAAGAGTCGGCGCTGGCGTCGCCGTCCCAAGTGGCGTGCAGGATTGCGTGCTCACTGTCAAGGTCGTCTGCCACCCCTGGGTCGCAATCGAACCCACCCCAGCCAACGCCGGCAACCCCGACACCGCGAAGCTCACCGTCGTGTTGAACCCGTTCAGGGGCGTGACCGTCAACGCGTACACGGCGTTCGATCCGGCCGCCGTGGTCGCCGGCCCGACGCTGACGGTGAAGTCCGCCGGCGGTGCCAGCACGAAGCTCGCCGTCTCGCTGACGGGGCCGTTCAGCGTCACGCTGGCGCTCTGGGTCGCCCCGGAATAGGCACCCGACCCGCTGCCGGTCCAGGCGCTGAAGCTGTAACCGGTGGACGGAGTCCCGGAAATCGGGACGCTCTGCCCGGAGTTGTACCACCCGCTCGCCGGGCTAACCGCGCCGTTGCTGCCTGCCGTCATGGTGAGGTAGTACTGCGTCGTAAGGTTCGCCGTGTCGGTCGTGCTGGAACTGGGGCAGTTGATTGTATGGGCCTGCGCGAAGCCATCACTCCAACTACTGTACACGTACTGCGTACCCGTGCCTCCGCTCTGCGGCGACGGCATGCCCACCGAAATGCTCCCGCCAGTGCTGCAGGTCCACTGGTACGGCGAGCTTTGGGCGACGCCTCCCACCGTGATCTGCAGGTTCGGTGGGCTGGTTACGAGCGTCACAGTTGTCTGCACGCCGGTGAAGCCAGCCGTTTCGCTGACGGGGCCATTCATCGTTATGCTCGCACTTTGGCCTGTCCCCGAATAGCTGCCGTAACCAGTGCCGGACCAACCGCCGAAGTTGTAACCATTTGACGGAGCTGCGGAAATCGTGACGGGCTGCCCGGGGCTGAACCAACCGCTCGCAGGGCCCACTGTGCCGTTGGCGCCGGCTGTCATAGTCAGGTAGTACTGCGTCGTGAAGCTGGCTGTCAAGGTCGTGCTGGACGCGGGACAGGTGATGTTGTGGGTCTGAACACCGCTGTCGCTCCAACTCCCGTACGCGAACTGTATGCCTGCACCTCCGCTTTGCGGCGCCGCCGAGATACTCACGGTAGTGCTACTCCCGCTGCTGCAGATCCAGGTGTACGGCGTGCCTTGATTGGCGCCTCCGGCCGTTACCTGCAGGCCGGGAGGATAGGTCTGGATGGTAACAGTCGTTTGAGCCCCAGTGAAGCTCGCCGTCTGGCTGATGGGGCCATTCATCGTTACGTTCGTGCTTTGGCTTGTGCCCGAGTAGCTACCGGGTCCACTGCCCGACCAGCCGCTGAAGGTGTAGTTCGCCGAAGGAGTCGCGGAAACCGTGACGGGTTCGCCCGAGTAGTGCCACCCGTTCGCCGGGCTGACGGCGCCGTTGCTGCCGGCTGTCATGATGAGGTAGTACTGCGTCGTCGGGAAGCTGGCTGTTAGCGTCGTGCTGGACGCGGGACAGTTGATGTTGTGCGTCTGCGCACCGGCGTCGCTCCAGCTACCGAAAAGGTATCTGGTTGTGCCAACGCCACTGATCTCCGCTGCCGGCGCACCCACTGAGATACTGCCACTGCTACAGGTCCAAGTATAGGGCGTGCCAAGAGTGACGCCTCCCACGGTGACCTGCAGGTTCGGCGGACTGGTCTGGAGAGTTACGGTCTGCGTCGCCGCCGCCTGAACCGCGAACGTGGCCGTGGCGCTTCCGCCAGCCGTCGTCACCGTAACCGTGCCGTTTCCAACCGGGGCGTTGGAGCCAATAATCAGCGTCGCCGTGATCTGGTTGGCGTTCGCCACCAACACGTTACTGACCGAAATCCCCGTGCTTGCGCTCACTGCGGTTCCGAGGGTCACAAAGTTGCCCCCTGTGAGCGTCACCGGCACCGAAGTCCCCTGAACGCCGCTCGACGGGCTCACACCGCTCAGAACCGGCGCCGGTGGGGCGGCGGCGATGCCGGCCTGGAAGACCGTCCCCGTGGCCCCGGCGGTCGCTGTGAACCCGTTACCGAGAACGATGGAACCGCTCGCCATGAAGCTCACGGCCGCGCTGCCGCTCACCGCGAAGCCGTTGTTCGAGATGACGGAAGGGCTGCCCCAGTAAAGGTAGTTGCCCGAGGGAAGGTTCGCTGCCGGCGGGTACACGGTCTGCCCCTGCGCCACGCCGCCCAGTCCGCAGAGCCCGCAGGCCAGCAGCCACAGCGCCGCACTCGCCGCGCTTCCGTGGGGCGCTCCGGCAACGCGCCCGTTGTGCATCTGCCGATCAGTTGGTTGGATCATCGTCGTGCTCCCGGCCGCTTCGTCTCCGCCGCTCAGTGCTGGGCCTGCCCGGCTTCCAGGCGGGCGAGGCGCTCCTGCAACTCGCGGTTCTGCTTCTCCAGGTCGAGGCTCTGCCGCTCCAGGCGGTTGTTGCGCTCGTCGGCCGCGATCATGTGCAGCGTGAGTTCCTCCACCTTGGCCAGAAGCTTCGACTGCATGTCGCCCAGGTTGACGCCCTGGGCCTCGACCTCCGCCGCCGGCGGGATGCCCGGAAGGTGGCCGTTGGCCTTGATGTAGCTGGCGACCTCGGGCAGCGGCTGGAGGCGGTAGTTGGGGGCGAAGACGTAGTCCGCGCCGGTGGCGCTGACGATGATCTGGGTGGCGCCGATGGTGCCGGCGACGTGGAGCAGGTGCTGCGGGTTCATAGTGCCTATGCCCACTCCAACGCCTCGGCCGCTCCGGTGATCGCCATCTTCGATCCGGAAAGCGAGTTCCGCCCGGAGAGCCTGCTGCGCCTGATCCGCCCCATGCTCTACGATCCCGACCTGGTGTTCGCCGTGTGCGGCTGGGCGCCGGCGCCCCCGGAAGCCGGCACGGTGGGCGCCATCGCCGATATTGAAGACACGCGCCTGTGGCTGGGACGCTGCGCCGCCTTCTCGGGCTGGCCCAACATGCTGGCGCCCGTCCCCGGCTCCACCATCCTGGTGCGCCGCGACGCCATCGTGGCCGCCGGAGGCTTCACCGCCGGAACCCTGGAACTGTTCCTCCACCTGCAAGGCCGCGCCCGCAATTCCGGCAAGCCGTACCACGCCGCGCTGGTGGCCGAGCCCTCCAGCTACCTGGCCACGCCGCAAAACTGGGCCGATCTGCGGCAGCGGGCCATGAACGACCAGCGCTCCATCGCGCGAGCCCTGCGCCGCCGCGCCAAAATCATGAACGGCCGCTACGCCCTGGGATGGGGCCTGCCCGCCATCGTCTTCTACCGCTACTGGCGCCCGCTCATCGAGACGGTGGCATACCTGATGGCGCTCGGTTGCCTGGCGCTGGGGATGCCCGGCGTGCAACTGGCCCTGCTGGTGCTGCTCTCGACGGTGGGCGCGGGCATCCTGGTGTCGCTCACCTCGGTGGTGTTCCGCGAGTTGACGGAGTTCCGCGGCAGCGATCCGAAGCGGGTGAGGCGCCTATTCTGGGCGGCTATTCGCGAGAACCTGGGTTATCGGCAGTTAAGGAACTTCTGGCTTATCGGGGGATTTCACTCGAGGTAGGGCGGCGCTGGTAGCGCGCGTGGGATGGCCCGGTCCAATGCATCCGCCAGCTCTTCGACGGCATACATAAAACCGGCGATCAGCACATCGAAATTCCCGGCCCAGGCGCGGATGTTCCGCACCGCCTCTGGTCGCGGCTCACCCGATCACTCCGTGTCAAGAGCGCGTATGCAGATGGACCGGCCCTCGGGCCGGCACTTCGTGGCCGTTTCCTTCGCCGCGTCCATCAATCGCTGCGAGGCCCCAGGGTCCTTCTCCTCCCGGCTGGCCCGCGCCAGGGTCGCGACCGGTCCCGATTCCTCGTCGCTCTCGATTTCGAACAAAGTGAAGATGGCGACCTTGCGAACCAGGTCGGACGTGTCGGATTTCGCCAGCACTTTGAGTATCTCCGGCACCGCCGGCTTTCCTATAAGAAACAGAGCGTTACCCGCAGGGTATATCGGCCACCCTGGTTGGTTCACCACTCCGGTCCGGGCCCGCCCCGGCTCGCCCTGCGTCCGGTAGTCCAACAGCGCCACCAGCGTCTTGATAGCCGGCGTATACCCCGCCACGCCGAGCTTCGTCGTCGCGACATAGACACAATCCTCCCCCAGCGAGCCCCGATCTCCCTGAAGGTATTCCAAAAGCTTCTCGGGCTTGGCGCCATCCAGCTTAGGGCAACTCGGCTCCGCAGGCTGGGCATGGCCCACTGCGGGAAAGAAGACCGTGCAGAAAACCGCAAGCGTTGCCAACACAGTTCGCATAATATTCTCCTTACTCTCTCATCACTGCAGATTCCAGCTCGTCTTGATGGTACCAGTGCCAGCGTTGTTATCGCCGTTCGCGTTCAGATCCGTCGCGAGGACTTGGTCCCCACTGTTGTCCCATGTGCAAGAAACGGCGACCCAGACTGGAAAGTTAGCGGACACACTCTTGGTGGAACTCCGCGCGCCCAGTTGGTGGCTGGCCGCACCGAGCACCGCGTACCCCATGAAGTTCGTCCGCTAGCAGGTGCTGGCCGACTGCCCCGGTGAAACCGCAGAGGGCGCCCCTATCCCCGCAGCATCCGGATCGTACACCTTCCCGCGCTGGAGCCCGGCGGCGACGTGCACCACGTGATCACCGAACACGGCACCTCCCATCTGCACCGCAAGACGCTTCGCCAGCGCGTGAAAGCATGATCGGCGTGGCCGCGCCCGAGTCCCACCCGGAGTTGGAGGGGCATGCACGGAGGGGGAGGTTGCTGGAGGCGAGGGAAGTGGGGGTAGGTTGGCGAAAGCAACAACCGCGCCCGTCTTCGTAGGAGAGGCTGCACGACCAGCGACCCTCATTATGCCGGCAATCTTCCGGCCGCGGCCCCGGGATCTTCGCGCCGGCGGTCCCCCAGAGGGTCGCCTTCCGGCCGCACCGACAGCCGGGCAGAGTGCGAGCGCAAGCTATGGTGCCCCGTCTCTGAACGCACAGCGACGGCCGCCGCGTCCCGATTCTTGGCGCGCCTCGGTTACGCGAGCGCGGATTCAGCCCGGCGTCGCTGCTGCAAGCTGTCCGCCTGCCCTTCCCCCAGCGGACCGAATCTCCGCATCACTGTTTTTTGGCCGGCGACGGCATCGTGAGGATCGAGCCCGATGCCGGAACCTCGTTTGGAGTTAGAGTTAGAACCTGCGGGGGCACGTGCGGGGGCTCGGCCTGCACCATAAGTGTGCAGAAAACATAGCCGGCGCTCGTCGGGTCGTACACCAAAGTCCAAGCGAAGCGGGCCGGTGTGCCCCTGCCGCCATTCGCCCCGATCTCGTCCAGCAGTTCGACCAACACTTGACGGGCCGGTAGGTCGTGCCCGTGGATCGTGCAGAGTTTGGAGCTCATGGGGGTCACCGGTGCAAGAAATATCCCGATAGGAATCTGCCGGCTATGGTGTACCTCACTGAACAATTCGTTCAATAGGCCCCAACAGGTTCCCTCCGACACGTTAACCGGCACCACGGTGCTGAGCATAGGCTGGAAGCTGTCAGTCCCTCGGCCGCCCTCGCGTCCCGCCGGAACGATGTGTGCGTAGGCGCCGTCGAAGATGGCGTCGAACCTGCCCGGGTTCCCCGACGCGTTGTACTCGGCAATCAAAGGCCGAATAACGTCCGGCCCGAGTGGGCGAATCGCGGCTGGGGAGTCGGCGAACTTACTGTCCGAGGTGCCGGGCTGAGACGTGCCAGGAGACGCGCTATCGACAACGACGCGCGCCTGGACGTGGAAGGTGATTGGCGCCCACCTTGGGTGGCGGAACTCGTGGCCGCCGGCCACTGTCCGCGCCACAACGTCCGAGGCCTCGACCGGAGCGTCCTCGTAAGTCACAAGGTAATCATAGCGGGACACGAGTTCCCCTGCGAGCCTCATCATTGGCCGAGGCTCGGCAAACTTGAGACCCTCCGCGAAGCCAGCCCCAAGCCCGACCCAGCCGAGAAAGAGGCAGACCAACGATCTTCCCGCTACCGTGCTTCCCAAACGTATACTTCGTTTCATCGCACACCTCGTATCAAAAGTAGAAGGTCTTGGCCACCGTCGTGGCGTTTCCGCGCGAGATCTGAATCGTCGTCGGGGTAACGGTGAACTGGATTAGATTGAAGCCATGGTTGGCAACGCCATAGGGCTCGCGGGCCGATAGCTGCGCTGTGGTTTCCATGTTGATTTGCATCTTCTGAGGGTACTGCATGACGCAGGAAGCGTTCGGGCCCGCCTGCAATACCGGAGCGTAGTGCTGGATGTACCCCAGGGTGTTCGGGTAGATCCCCACGTAGTCCGGACCGTAGACCGAAGCATTGCCCTGCACCTGAACACTCCAAGTTACAGTCTCTGCGAGTCGCGTGAATGTGGACGGGTCCCAAGGCGCGCCGAGCCAGTAGCACCCGTCACTCGCTGAGAGTCCGTTGGCTGCCGTCTCTGCGGCCGTCGGCCTGTACTCCCCGACGTCCCTGCCCCCGAAAACAGGCAGATCCCCGCCGGAGGACAGCAGTGTCATGTTGAAGGTCGCTGAGGCGGGGTAGCCGTACTGGTCGTTCCAGTTGCTAAACGAACCATTTTCGGATTGCGGAATCCGCTCCGCCACCGTGACGGTGTCGCCCAAGCCGTTAGGGACGGATTGGCTAGTGAACGTTCCGCTCCCTAGCCCGCAGTACGGCAGCCCAGCCTGAAACGTGCCAGCACTCTGAACGAAACCGTCGGCCACAATCGACCCATCGCAGCCTGAAGGCGGGCTCGGGCTGGCGGCGTAAAGTGTATACTGCTGCGTTTGACTCTTGTAGCTGGAGAGCGAACCCGAAATACTCCACACTGGCGAGAAGGTGCACCCGTTCCCGCCGCTTAGAATCGCGGTCGCGTACCCGGAGATGGCCCCCGATTGGTCAACCAACGTCCAGGAAACATTGTTGGGGCTGTTACTCGGCTGATCAAGCCAGGTACCGGTCATTGACGCGCAGTTGACCGGGCCGAGAGGCAGGGGAGCACCTATCCCCACGGTGAAGAAACCCATCTTGGCTGTGCACGAGACCGCGGCGCCGCTCACGGTGACAATCGGGGTGACGGAGTATCCCCCGCGGGCCAGATTGCCAGTGGGAATCGACACAGCCCATGTCGAACTCGATCCCGACTGGGTCCCCTGGATTGGCTGCCCCGAATACGGATTCAAATTGGAACCGTTCACCTGAAACGCCACGCTCGACGCCCCGGGAGCCTGGGCGTGGAAACTCGCTGGCGCCCCAGGCGTGTACGGACTATCGCCAGCCCCGCCAAGGTTCGGGTTCCCTGTCATGGTCACATTCGCGCAGGGATCGACGACATTCACCGTCGCGGTTCCGCCCCCGGCCGCAGTGTTCAACGAATCCGTAACATTGACTATCACCGTCGCCGTACTGACGTTCGCTCCCGCCGTCAGGGTGCACGTCGCCTGGTTCCCGCAGCTCGCCACCGACGCAACGCTGGTATCGCTGATGGACCACGCGTAGTTGTACGTCGCGGACCCCACCACGGTCGCCGTCAGAGTGAGCTGCGAATTCAAAACTGCCACGGCCGGATTCGGGCTCACGGTAACCGTCGGCTGCGCCGTTGGCGTAAACCCCCACCTGCCACTCTGGAACGAGTGGGTCGAATCGGTGACCTGAACATAGAACGTCACGCCGGCGCTTCTGTACGGCGCGCTGAGGAAGAAGTTGATCTGGCCGGGATTCCAGCAATAATAGTTACCGCTCAGCGAGACCGAGAAGTCGCTTGGGGTAGTGCAGGCTCCCGACGAAGTTGTGCAGACCTGGATCGAGCCAGCCGACGAGCCGAAGTTCGATCCGTAGAGGGTCACCCAAGCCCCTTGGCCACCGGCGTAAATGGTCTCATCCTGCACCATGCTGGAGATCGTCGGTGGGCTCCCAATCAACACCGGATAGTGGTTGCTCGTTGCCTGGGTGCCCATGCCGGCCAGGAATGTGCCGGGGGAGCCTGATGTGTTCGTCCCTGCCGATATGACGGCCACGCCGCTCTGTCCCGGCGGTACCGGACAGGCGTAGGCACTCACCACCACCTGGGACTCGCTCCACGCGGTGTAGCCCCCGCCGAAGGTGAGCCCCAACTTCTGCATCTCGTTAGACTCGCAACTGGCCGGTGAATAGGACGGAGCGAAGACGACCGAACCACGCCAGCTTCCGAAGTTCCGCCCAGAGATCGTCAGAGCGAAAATACCGTTTGCGTCCGCGTCCGGCTGGCCCATCAAAACGCCGGTGATCACCGGTGTGGCGTCGTACACTGTCAGCGCATTCGCCAGCGACAGAGGACTGCCATTGTACGTGCAGGTAAGGGTCCGGTTGCCGTCCTCCGCGTCGGCGCTGGCCGTGAACTTGACGGTGAAGGCGTTATTCACGCCATTGTTAGTCGGGCCGGCGCCGCTGGAATGTGGGACGAGGCTCCCCGTCTGGACATTCTTTCCCGAGACTTGGCAACTCGATATCCCAATAGAGTCCAGGTTTCCCGTGCACGTATTCTGCGAAGTACTGACGCAGTAACTGAACGGGCCCCGCTCGTTTCCGTCATTAACCACGCCGTAGACCCCACCTGTCCACGGGATCAGCTTCGTCGCCGTAGCAGCCGGGCTGTAAGTCACGGCGTACGACTGCAGCGCCGGATTCGCCGTCACCGAATGGGTCATGTCCCCACCGTCCGACCACCCGGAAAAGACATAGGTATTGCCCAAGGCGTCCGTCTGCGAGCCCGGTGCGGAAAGCGTGTGCGTGCCGCCGGTTTGCCACGAGAACGTCTGCGCGGCCGTATAAGGGACTGCATCCACGGAGAAGGAGAGACCCGTCTGCGAAGCCGCCACCGTCGATGGGCTGGACTGCGAGATGGGCAGCGCTACGTTCCAGACGTGGCTCAGTCCTCCGCTCACACCCGTTATTGTAAAGGTGTACGAGCCCGGCGGGGTTCCCGAGGGAACGTTCACCGTCAACTGGCTGGTCCACCCGCCCGAGAGGTTGTTCTGGCTGAAACTGGCGGTCACTCCGGCGGGAAGTCCGCCCGCGCTCAGGCTGACGGCTCCGGCAAACCCGTTCAGCGACGTCACTTGCAGAGCATACAGCGCGCTCGATCCCGGCGCCGTCCCCCCAGTGCCCACGCTTACCGTGAAGTCCGGCGCAGGCGCGCTGACACTCAGCGTGCCCCACCCGGTCGCGGTCACTCCGCCGCCCGCCGCCGTAACCACCAGCGAGTACGGCCCCCCGGCGGCGCCGCCCGCCGGCGTTGTCACTGTCATCATGGTCGTGGCCGTGCTCCCCTGCGTTATCGCCACTGTCCAGGGGCTGAAGTTGTACATCGCCCCATCCGGAAACCCTGTAACCTGGAAGCCCACGATGCCGCTGAAGCCGTTGAGAGCCGTTACCGTCACCGCATAGGTCGCGCTCCCGCCCGCGGCGACAGTGGTCGACGAAGCGGCCGTCACCGTCATGCCAATACTCGGCGGCGCCGCCGCGTTCACCGTCAGTCCCACCGAATTGCTCGTGTGCACTAGCGTCCCGCTCGTCCCCGTCACCGTAAAGGAGTACGTCCCCGCCGCGGCCGCCGAGTTGGTTGTTACTGTTAGCTGCGCAGTCCCCGACCCCGTCACAGTCGCCGGGCTGAGGGTGTAGGTCGTTAACGTCGGCAGCCCCGACGGCCAGCTAAGGCTCACCGGGCCGTTGAACCCGTTCAACGCCGTCACCGTCACCGTGTACGTGGTGCTCCCGCCCGCCGTCACCGTCTGGCTCGACGGCGCCAGGCTCACGGTGAAATCCGGCGGCGGCGCAACCACGCCGATGCTCGCCTGGAACGTGACCGGCGCGCTGCCCGCCGTCGCCTGGAACCCCGGGTTGAGCACGATGCGGCTCCCCGCCGTGAAGCTCACCGAGGCGCTGCCGCCCACCGTGAAGGCCGGCCCCGCGGTGATCGAGTTCGTCGCCGCGTAGCTGGTGCTGCCCGACGTGATGGTGGCGTTCGTCAGGGTCAGGTCGGTGGGCTGCCCCTGCGCCACGCCGCCCAGCGCGAAGAGCCCGCAGGCCAGCAGCCACAGCGCCGCCCTCGCCGCGCTTCCGTGGGGCGCTCCGGCAACGCGCCCGTAGTGCATCTGCCGATCGGTTGATTGGATCATCGTCGTGCTCCCGGCCGCTTCGTCTCCGCCGCTCAGTGCGTGCCCTGCCCGGCTTCCAGGCGGGCGATGCGCTCCTGCAACTCGCGGTTCTGCTTCTCCAGGTCGAGGCTCTGCCGCTCCAGCCGGTGGTTCCGCTCGTCGGCCGCGATCATGTGCAGCGTGAGTTCCTCCACCTTGGCCAGCAGCTTCGACTGCATGTCGCCCAGGTTGACGCCCTGGGCCTCGACCTCCTCCGCCGCCGGGATGCCGGGCAGGTGCCCGTTGGCCTTGATGTAGCTGGCGACCTCGGGCAGCGGCTGGAGGCGGTAGTTGGGGGCGAAGACGTAGTCCGACCAGCCGGTGTTGACGATGACCTGCTTCCCCTGGATGGTGCCGTTGACGGAGAGAGCGTTCTGCGGGTTGTTGGTGCCTATGCCTACGTTGCCGGCAGAGGTGACATAGAGCCGTGAAGCGGCGTTCGTCCTGTCGTACAGCATGAATGAGTTGTACCCGTCGCTCTGCAGCTCGTACTGGTGACCCGTGCTCTTGATGGACAGCCCTGCGTACGGAGCGGAGCTCTCGAATCTCGCCAAATCATACGATGTTCCGTAGACGTGAAAACCGGTCGCGGGGCTCGCCGTCCCGATGCCCACGCTTCCAGCAGAGGTGACATAGAGCCGTGAAGCGGCATTCGTCCTGTCGTACAGCATGAACGAGTTGAACCCGTCGCTCTGTAACTCGTACTGGTGACCCGCGCTCTTGATGGACAGCCCTGCGTACGGAGCGGAACTCTCGAATCTCGCCAGGTCGTACGACGTCCCGTAGACATGAAAACCGGTCGCCGGGCTCGCCGTCCCTATCCCTACGCTGGTCCCCGCCGGCACGGACACGACGCTCCCGATGGTCTGCCATCCCTGCCCCCACAACCCCGCCGGCATCGCCACCGCCACCGCCACCGCCGCCCCCAACCGAGCCTTCCTCCCAACCAAACCGCGGGCAAATCCCGCAACATGCGACACGTATCTCATGGCGTTCATCTTCTCTCTTATGTGGATTTCACTACTACGCGACCCGCGGCCAGATATCGGATATAGGGACCTGAAGTGTTAAGTTGGTATTGTCCCCCCCCCAAATTAGTCAAGCGATAATTCAATGAACGCTGTACGATTCCTAACACTCACGCCCCCGCCGGCCCGGCGATCCCCCTATCCCGGTCCTCCCTGATTTCCCGTTCACAACTTTTTGTACTTTTTCTTCCGTTTCCTTGGCCAGCAGCTTCGACTGCATGTCGCCCAGGTTGACGCCCTGGGCCTCGACCTCCTCCGCCGCCGGGATGCCGGGCAGGTGCCCGTTGGCCTTGATGTAGCTGGCCACCTCGGGCAGCGGCTGCAGGCGGTAGTTGGGGGCGAAGACGTAGTCCGCGCCGGTGGCGCTGACGACGTGGAGCAGATGCTGCGGGTTGCCGATGGTGATGCCGATGCCTACGTTGCCGGCAAAGTACTCCGGCGCGCCCGGGGAATCATACATTCCCCACCCGGTTGCTCAAGGAAGCCCACGGCGAGGCCGACGCCTGGAACGCCGGCATCAACGCCTCGGCCGCCCCGGTGATCGCCATCTTCGATCCGGAAAGCGAGTTCCGCCCGGAGAGCCTGCTGCGCCTGATCCGCCCCATGCTCTACGATCCCGACCTGGTGTTCGCCGTGTGCGGCTGGGCGCCGGCGCCCCCGGAAGCCGGCACGGTGGGCGCCATCGCCGATATTGAAGACACGCGCCTGTGGCTGGGACGCTGCGCCGCCTTCTCGGGCTGGCCCAACATGCTGGCGCCCGTCCCCGGCTCGACCATCCTGGTGCGCCGCGACGCCATCGTGGCCGCCGGAGGCTTCACCGCCGGAACCCTGGAACTGTTCCTGCACCTGCAAGGCCGCGCCCGCAATTCCGGCAAACCGTACCACGCCGCGCTGGTGGCCGAGCCCTCCAGCTACCTGGCCACGCCGCAAAGCTGGGCCGGCCTGCGGCAGCGCGCCATGAACGACCAGCGCTCCATCGCGCGAGCCCTGCGCCGCCGCGCCAACATCATGAACGGCCGCTACGCCCTGGGATGGGGCCTGCCCGCCATCGTCTTCTACCGCTACTGGCGCCCGCTGATCGAGACGGTGGCTTACCTGATGGCGCTCGCTTGCCTGGCGCTGGGGATGCCCGGCGTGCAACTGGCCCTGCTGGTGCTGCTCTCCACCGTGGGCGCGGGCATCCTGGTGTCGCTCACCTCGGTGGTGTTCCGCGAACTGACGGAGTTCCGCGGCAGCGATCCCAAGCGGGTGCGGCGCCTGTTCTGGGCGGCCATCCGGGAGAACCTGGGCTATCGGCAGTTAAGGAACTTCTGGCTTATCGGGGGATTCCACTCGAGGTAGGGCGGCGGTGTCCAGGGTTTGCATCAGCGTCCGTCACCACCGGCCGCCGGCACCCCGCTACCGACCGCCCCGATCCGACATCTTTCGCCGAATCTGCGCCAGGGCGCTTGCTCGCTCAGCCTCGGAAACGCGCGGCGAAAGGGCCGCCCGCTCCACAGCGTCGTAGTGATCCTTTGTGTGTCCCCGCTCCGCCATGTAGTGGAAGGTCGAAGGCGCGAAGGCTCCGCGCGCCAGGAACTGGGAGACAACATCGCAGAAATCCACGTCCGGAGATCTCTGGAGTGAACGGAGAATAACCCTGACCGTCTCGTCCGAGCCAGGGGGGCCCGACGTCTGAGCGAGCAGCACGTCGCGCAAAGCACCGGCGTACTGAGGCACGCGCTTGGTCTCGATCACGGTCTTCATGACATGCTCAACACGGAACGGCCCAGGGGCGGCGAAGATCTGCCGAAACTCGTCGGGCGAAAGACCCCGGGCCAGGAGCTCGGTCAGTAGAATCTCATCGCGGTTGGCGGCGGAGCCGCTGTTGCCATTATCCAACTCTGCGACTAGCTTCTCCTTGGTCCAGGCACCGACGCGCTCCTCCAAAGGGGGAAATCGCTCCGGTACGTAGAGGACACCCGGGTGCCCGCCCGTGGCGTAGGCCCGCTCCAGCAGCCGCTTGTCAACCACCAGCGCGTAAACGTAGGAGCTGGGCGCGACCGGTGCTCCGAGGATCTGGACCGGGACCCGATAGGGAATGGTGGTTCCGACGCCGTCGCCATACAGCTTCGACTTGGCACCATCCCAGAGCATTCGAACCCTCAGCCTTGAGAGGAGGTCCTCGGTTGGCAGGATACGCTGCGTAAACAACTCGGCATCGCGAGCGCTGGTGAACGGCACCCTATTCCAAACGAAAAAGAAAGCTGTGAAGTAAGTCGCGTCCCAGACGGCGAGCGTCGAGGGCCCGGCGGCATCGTCAAGGCTCCAACCGGCGAACAGGATGTCCTGCCCGTTCTCAGTGGTTGGGAGCACGCCTATGAGTCGGCCCGGACGGATCGTCAGGGCCATCCGGGCCGCGCGTTCGCTCATCCGCAGCACCCTTCTGACGCTGTCGGGCTCGGATTCCAACGGCCGCACTCCCATGAGCCGCTCCTGCACCTCACCCGCAGGAATGGAAACGAGCGGCGCGGGCGCCGCTGCGAGGTCCCAGGTGATGATAGCCTGGCCAGTGGCGTTCGAGGTATTCAAGAGCAAAGCGAAAACCAGGAAGGGGAATGACGTGGCGACGCTTGTTCCTCCGCGTCTGCGGCTCTGTGGGTTCTTCACGAGTTGGCCTCCATCTATGATTACCAGTTGTGATTGGCACGCCCTAATTCACCACCTGCACGGGCAAGGGAACCTGCTCGAGTATCTTCGGGAGCGGGTTGCCGCAAATCGGAGGCGGGGGTGCGTTGGGCTGTGGGGGGTTGTATGGATCCAGTGGGTTTGTATAGACCCATGCCTGCTGTCCGTCGAGGGGATTCTTGGACGATACCATCATCGAAAGGACCTTGCTGAGCACCCGATAGAACAGCCGGTTGTTGTACGTCTCCTCGTCGGCCCAAGTAACGTTCGACCTAAAAAACGTCACGGAATCCGCAACACCGGCCTCGGGTACTGGCAGCATGTCGGCGACCTTCGGATAGGCCATCCACGCCATTTGGGTCGCTTCACCCCCGGTCGAGACCGTTGCGAGGAGAAAGCCTTCGCCGTAGTTCTCACAGTTGTTGTCGGTGAGGTATACAAACTTCAGAAGGGCATTCTTGTACGTCTGGTCGGGCTGAAGCTCCGCCACGGTCTTGTCTGGAGTCCAGTTGACGGCGTCCGTTTTGCCCTTGTCCCCGGAGATCTGCGGCTGGACCCCAGTAGGGTAAGCGAAGTGCGAGTCCGCCCGAATTCCTACCTGAGCCAGGACCAAGCCCGCAAGCCCGGCGAGGGAGATGCAGTCCGAAGCAATCCCGTCGTCGAGCATCCTCCAGTAATTACCAACGAGATCTTCGTTTGAGTAGTTCGATTCTAAATTGCCGTCTGGGAACTCGGCAATGGAGTTGACGACCTCGTCCACGATCGCTTGATCCCCGGAACGGCAGCCGATGGTGGCCTGGGGGCAGTCGTTTGACAGGAGGCCCGTTGCATAGTTCAGGCGCGCGGCAGTCACCGCAATGAGCTCAGACGGCCAGGGGGCGGGCAACTTATTGACCCAGAAGTCCGTACTGGCGGTGAGGCTATGCGCGAAGATCGTGAAAACTGTTTGCTTGACCTGGGCGAACTGGGTGTACGTGCTGCCGTTGTCGAACGACATGCTCCAGGTCAGCAAGAGGCTCCCGTTGATGATGTTCGAAGGCAAGGCGGAAGTAGACGTTAGCTGCGCGGTGCCAATCCCGGAGCTGAAGCTCACAGTCGCCGGATTGAAACTCAGGTTCGGATAAACGACACAGTTGTTGATGTTTGCATAATAACAGACGTCCACTCTGACCATGGCCGTCAGCGACTGATTGGACGAGATGTTGATCTGCGCCCCCTGAATCGCCGGGGTGTTCCCCATCACGTAGGCGACCGGGTCCGTCACCGTTGGGGACCCGCTGCCGTTCGGATCCTGCCACTCGGGGCTGTTGGGCGTTCCGATAGCGGCAGTCTCCGCGGTGCTACCGTACCCAAGGCAGGCCTGCACCGAGTTAACCATGTAGTACCCAGGGCACCCGAGGTTGTCGGTTGCCCAATCCGCGTTCACCTTAACCATGGCCTGCTTGTTCCCTCCCCACAGCACGGACACCAACTTCGGGGTAACAACGTTCACGGTCGCACTTCCGGTCGCCGTACCGCCACCGGCGGTCGTGTATGTCACGGTCACGCTTGACGTCCCGGTGCTCACGGCCTGCGCGGTGGCCTGCCCGCCGGACACGTTTTGCAGCGTTAACCCGGCACCCGCCGACCACGAGTACGTTCCGCCCGCCGGCGTGCCGCTCGCCGTGAACTGCTGCTGCGGCGTCGGCTGCTGCGGCGTCAACGCCAGGGTCACCGACTGCGGGCTTACCGTAACCGTCGGCTGCGCCGTTGGCGTAAACCCCCACCTGCCACCCTGGAACGAGCCGCCCGCATAGGTGACCTGAAGATAGAACGTCACTCCGGCGCTATTGGAAGGCGCACTGAGAACGAAGTTGATCTGGCCGGGGCCCCAGTACGAATACTGACCGCTCAACGAGACCGAGAACCCACCTGCCGAGATGCAATTGCCCGACGAATTTGTGCAGACCTGGATCGACCCGGTCGAGGCGCCGAAGTTCGATCCGTAGAGGGTCACCCACGCCCCTTGGCCACCGGCGTAAATGGGCTGATCCGGCACCATGCTGGAGATCGTCGGTGGACTCCCGATCAGTACCGGATACTGATTGCTCGTCGGCTGGGTAGAGCCCGGCTTGGCCAAGAATGTCCCGGCGTGGCCTGATGTGTTTGTCCCGGCCGATATGACCGCCAGGCCGCTCTGTCCCCACGCGCCCGGACAGGTGTATGCGCTCACCACGACCTGGGACTCGTTCCACACGGTATAGCCCCCGCCGTAGGCAAGAACCAACGCCTGGTGGATATTGGTGCTGCAGTCACCCACCCCGATTTCGTAGTACGGGGAGAAGACAACCGACCCACGCCAGCTTCCGAAGTGATGCCCCGAGATCGTAAGAGAGGAAAATCCGTTCGCGTCCGGTTGGCCCATCGAAATGCCCGTGATCACTGGAGTGGCGTCGTAGACCGTCAGCGCACCAACCAGAGATACCGGACTGCCGTTGTACGAGCAGTTCAGGTCTCGTGCGCCGTCCTCTGCGCCCTCGCTGGCCTGAAAGGTGACACTGAAGTGGCTGATTAAAGAAGGGTCAGTGCCGTCCACGTGAGGAATGAAATCCCCCACTGTGACATTTGTCCCCGATGCTGTGCAATTCTTGACCTGTTGGGCGTCAAGGTTCCCCGCACATGCGCCGGGAGTTGTGGTGATGCAGTATTTCAACCAACCGGTCTTGACCCCATTGTTAATGGCACTGTAAATTCCGTCGAGCGCCGTGATCACTTTCGTCGCCCCCGCCGGGCTGTAAGTCACGGCGTACGACTGCACCGCCGGATTCGCCGTTACCGAATGAGTCATATCCCCACCGTCCGACCAGCCGGAGAAGACATAGCTGTTGCCCGAGGCATCCGTCTGCGAACCCGGTGCGGAAAGCGTGTGCGTGCCGCCGGTCTGCCAGGTAAACGTCTGCGCCGCCGCATAAGCGGCTCCGTCCACGGAGAAGGAGAACCCCGTCTGCGAAGCCGCCACCGTCGATGGGCTGGACAACGAGACGGGCAGCGCTACGTTCCAAACGTGGCTCAGCCCTCCGCTCACACCCGTTATTGTAAAGGTGTACGAGCCCGCCGGGGTTCCCGAGGGAACGTTCACCGTCAACTGGCTGGGCCACCCGCCCGACAGGTTGTTCTGGCTGAAACTGGCGGTCACCCCGGCGGGCAGTCCGCCCACGCTCAGGCCGACGGCTCCGGTGAACCCGTTCAGCGGCGTCACTTGCAGAGCATACAGCGCGCTCGATCCCGGTGCCGTCCCCCCAGTGCCCACGCTGACCGTGAAGTCCGGCGCCGGCGCGCTGACGCTCAACGTGCCCCACCCGTTCGCGGTCACTCCGCCGCCCGCCGCCGTAACCACCAGCGAGTACGGCCCCCCGGCGGCGCCGCCCGCCGGAGTCGTCACTGTCATCATGGTCGTGGCCGTGCTCCCCTGCGTTATCGCCACTGTCCAGGGGCTGAAGTTGTACATCGCCCCGGCCGGAAACCCTGCAACCTGGAAGCCCACGATCCCGCTGAAGCCATTGAGCGCTGTGACCGACACCGCATAGGTCGCGCTCCCGCCTGATGTCACCGTGGTGGGAGAGGTGGCCGTCACTGTGATGCCGATACTCGGCGCCGCCGCCGCATTCACCGTCAGCCCCACCGAATTGCTCGTGTGCGTCAGCGTCCCGCTCGTCCCCGTCACCGTAAAGGAGTACGTCCCCGCCGCGGCCGACGAGTTGGTTGTTACCGTTAGCTGCGCCGCCCCCGAGCCCGTCACAGTCGTGGGGCTAAGGGTGTACGTCGCCAGGTATGGCAGCCCCGACGGCCAGCTAAGGCTCACCGGGCCGTTGAACCCGTTCAACGCCGTTACCGTCACCGTGTACGTGGCGCTCCCGCCCGCCGTCACCGTCTGGCTCGCCGGCGTCAGGGTCACGGTGAAATCCGGCGGCGGCGCAACCACGCCGATGCTCGCCTGGAAGGTGACCGGCGCGCTGCCCGCCGTCGCCTGGAACCCCGGGTTGAGCACGATGCGGCTCCCCGCCGTGAAGCTCACCGAGGCGCTGCCGCCCACCGTGAAGGGCGAGGATGGCGAGCCCGCCGTGATCGAGTTCGTCGCCGCGTAGCTGGTGCTGCCCGACGTGATGGTGGCGTTCGTCAGGGTCAGGTCGGTGGGCTGCCCCTGCGCCACGCCGCCCAGTCCGCAGAGCCCGCAGGCCAGCAGCCACAGCGCCGCCCTCGCCGCGCTTCCGTGGGGCGCTCCGGCAACGCGCCCGTAGTGCATTTGCCGATCGGTTGGTTGGATCATCGTCGTGCTCCCGGCCGCTTCGTCTCCGCCGCTCAGTGCGTGCCCTGCCCGGCTTCCAGGCGGGCGAGGCGCTCCTGCAACTCGCGGTTCTGCTTCTCCAGCCGGTTGTTGCGCTCGTCCGCCGCGATCATGTGCAGCGTGAGTTCCTCCACCTTGGCCAGCAGCTTCGACTGCATGTCGCCCAGGTTGACGCCCTGGGCCTCGACCTCCTCCGCCGCCGGGATGCCGGGAAGGTGGCCGTTGGCCTTGATGTAGCTGGCGACCTCGGGCAGCGGCTGGAGGCGGTAGGTGGGGGAGAAGACGTAGTCCGCGCCGGTGGCGCTGACGATTATCTGGGTGGCGCCGATGGTGCCGGCGACGTGGAGCAGGTGCTGGGGGTTCATAGTGCCTATGCCTACGTTCCCGCCATTCGGTTGGAGCGCAAGTGGATAGGTCCAAGCCAGATTGGTCGTACCACCGGTTTGCATCCAGATAGCGTAAGGGGACACCGTAGCGTTTATTCCAAAGTCCAAAACATTGGCGCCACCGTCGCTGCGCTGAAAACGGACCAGGCTATTTTGGACCGTTCCCGAACTTGCGGGCAGGCCATATGGCCCGGCGACGGTAAGCGTCTGGGTCGGCGCCGTGGTGCCGATGCCGGTATTGCCGGAAGGGGCGATGAACATAGTGGCGGAGCCGTTGTTAGGCGCAAAGGCGATCCCATGAGCCGCGGAAATGTAGGCATTGGCCGAACCATCCCATGAGAGAACCCCGATATTGTTGCCCCAATCGATTAGACCGTTCACGCTGAGAGGGTGCGATGGCGCACTCGTTCCAATCCCTACGCTGGTCCCCGCTGGCACCGATACGACGCTGCCATTGGTTTGCCATTGCCCCCACAATCCCAGCGGCATCATGACCACCGCCGCCCCCAACCAGGCCATCTTCCCAACCAAACCGCGGGCAACACCCGCAACAAGCGACACGTATCTCATGGCGTTCTGCTTCTCTTTCTATTTGGATTTCGTTACTGCGCGACCCGCGACCAAGTATCGGATATTGGGACCTGAAGCGTTGAAGTAGTACTATACGGGTTGGAGCCTGGAAGTGTCAAGTAGCAATTCAATGAATGTGCGGAAGCTCACTCAAACTCCGCGCGGCGCGAGTTGGGCGGTAGCCAGGAGGGACACGCATAGCAGCGAAAAGGCGGACGGGCCGCGCACACGGGCGGCCCGCTATGTATGCTTCGCCGGCTTCGCGCTACAGCGCCGCTTCGCCGCGGCTATCGTCGCGGATGCGGATGGCTTCTTCCACCTGCGAGACGAAGATCTTACCATCGCCGATGGCGCCCGTGCGCACGGCCTCGACCAGCGCGTGGATTACTTCCTCCTGGCGCGCGTCGGGCACCACCATTTCTAACTTGAGTTTGTGCAGCAGGTCCACGTTGTACTCGCGCCCGCGGTAGACCTCTTTGTGTCCCTTCTGGCGGCCGTGGCCGCGCACTTCACTTACCGTGAGTCCGTCGATGCCGACGTTCTTGAGCGCCTCCCGGGCGTTGTCCAGCTTGGAAGGTTGGATGACTGCCTCGATTTTGACCATTGGCCTACCCCTCGAAATTGTAGCCCTCTTCGCCGTGGAGCGATAGGTCCATGCCGCTGGCTTCCTCGCGCTCGTCCATGCGGACGGGCGTCACCAGGTCGGTGATCTTGAGCGCGGCCAGCGTGCCCACCACCGCGAACGCGATGCCGATGGCGGCGCCGATCAGTTGATTCAGAACCTGGGCGGGGTTGCCGTCTACCCAGCCGAGCGCGGCGGGCTGCCCGTTGGCCAGCTTGAGGCCGGCGTTCACCAGGCGCGTGGCGAAGACGCCGGTGAGCAGGCATCCCACCAGGCCGCCCACGCCGTGAACGCCGAAAGCGTCCAGCGAATCGTCGTAGCGCAGCTTCTCCTTCACCACCGAAACCATCAGGAAGCAGACCGAGCCCGCGATCAGGCCGATGAGCACGGCGCCAAAGGGCTGAACGAAGCCCGCGCCCTGGGTGACGGTGGCGAGGCCGGCCACGGCGCCCGATATGGCGCCCAGTGCGCTGGCCTTGCCGTTGCGGATGCGCTCGGCCGCCATCCAGGCCACGGCGCCGGCGGCCGCCGCGAAGTGCGTCGCCACGAATGCGCTGGTGGCGAGCGCCGACGCCGCCAGCGCGCTGCCGGCGTTGAAGCCGAACCAGCCCACCCACAGCAGGCACGCGCCGATGAAGCTGAGCACCAGGTTGTGCGGGACGATCTTATCGTGCGGATACCCGGCGCGCTTGCCGATGTAGAGCGCGGTGATGAGCGCCGAGAAGCCGCTGGTGATGTGCACCACCGTGCCGCCCGCGAAATCGAACACCGGGAACCGGCCACCGAGGAACGCGTTGAGCAGGCCGCCGTTGCCCCACACCATGTGGGCCACCGGGAAGTACACGAAGAACGCCCACAGGATGGAGAACATCATCATGGCGCGGAAGCGCACGCGCTCGGCGAAGGCTCCGGCAATCAGCGCCGGCGTGATGATGGCGAACATGAGCTGGTAGATCATGAACGTCTGGTGGGGAATGGTGGGGGCGTAGAGCGGATTGGGCGCCGCGCCAACGTTCTTAAGGAAGAGGTAGCGAAGGTCGCCGATGAAGGCGTTGCCCGTGCCGAATACCAGGCTGTAGCCGCACACGGCCCACAGCAGGGTGATGACCGCCATCATGGCGAAGCTCTGCATCATGGTGCCGAGCACGTTCTTCTTGCGCACCAGGCCGCAGTAGAACAGCGCCAGGCCTGGCCCCGTCATCATGAGCACCAGGGCGGAGCTGACCAGCATCCAGGCGTTATCGCCCGCCGATTGCGAGGCGGCCACCGCATCCCGCAAGGCCCTCAGGTCGGCGGCATTCCCTTGCGGGGCTTGCGCCAGGGCGGAAGAACAGATTAGAAAAAGACCGGCTAAGACACGATTCGGCAACGTAGCCTCCTCAACGTGGAGATAGTTCCCGCGGACACGGCGGGAACACAATAAGGTAGAGGATCGCACAGCATCCGGCCACAAGAAATAATGTATGCGCCCGATAGGAAAAATCTATGGTGCGTGGGACGGCCGGGCCTCGCTGCCGCTGCTCGGCCCATGCGCGACTACCTGCCCGCCAGAAGTTCACCCACCCGGGCAGTGATCTGCGCCGGGCTGAAGGGCTTCTGGAGGTACGCCGCGCCCGAATCGGAAATCCCGGCTTCCGTATTCCCTTGCGGCTCATAGCCCGAGATAAAGAGGACGCGCAGGCTGTCCCGGCTGGCGGTCATGCGGGCCGCCAATTCCCGGCCGCTCATTCCCGGCATCACCACGTCGGTAATCAGCAGGTCGATGGAGCGCGAGTCGGCATCCGCCAGAGCCAATGCCTGCGACCCGTCGCCGGCGGGAATGACGGAGTAGCCCGACGACCGCAGCACGCGCGATACCAGGTCGCGGACGGTATCCTGATCCTCCACCAGCAGAATGGTGCCTACTCCGGGCGGGGCACCCTCGACGGCCGGGGTGGGAGGAGTCTCGGTCGCGGCGGCGCTCGAGCGGCGCAGGTATACCGTGAAGACCGAGCCTTCGCCGGGCCGGCTGCGAACCGCAATGGAGCCCCCGCTTTGCTTGACGATCCCGTAGACCGTGGCCAGGCCGAGACCGGTTCCCTGCCCCGGCCGCTTGGTGGTGAAGAACGGTTCGAAGATCAGGGCGCGCGTGCTCTCGTCCATGCCAACCCCGGTGTCGGAGACCGAGAGCGTTACGTAGGCCCCGGGGCCGACCTCCGGCTCGTGATCGCCGGTGGCGGAATCCAGTTCCACCTCGCCGGTTCCAATCACGATCCGTCCACCGTCCGGCATGGCATCGCGGGCGTTCATCACCAGGTTCATCAGAACCTGCTCGATCTGGGCGGTATCGGCCATGGCCGCGCCCAGGCTGGGGGCAAGCCTGGTAAGCAGGGCGATGTTCTCGGGCACCAGGCGACGGAGCATGGTTTCCATGGAGGAGACGATGCGATTCAGCGAGACCGGACGCGGGGAGAGGTACTGTTTGCGGCCGAACGCCAGCAACTGGCGCGTGAGGGTCGCGGCTCGTTCGCCGGCTTGGCGCACGTCCAGCAGAAATTCGCGGTTGTGATCGTCCGGCGGCAGGCTGGAAACCATCAGGTCGCAGTATCCGTTGATTACGGTCAGATGGTTATTGAAATCGTGGGCCACGCCGCCCGCCAGCCTTCCAATGCTCTCGAGTTTCCGGGACTGCGCCAGTTGCGATTCCAGGCGCGCGCGGGCGGCTTCGGCCTCTTTGCGCTCCGTAATATCGACCCCGCATCCAACCAGGTACTCCGCTCCGTCGGATTCCATGCAGCGGCCCGTCAAGTAGAAATGACGGAGTTCCTGGCGGCCGCCGGCATAGCCGCGGGCTTCGGTGGCGCCGCTTCCGCTGGAGAAGACCGCTTCGATGGTCTCCGCCACGCGCGCCCGGTCCTCGGGGTGGAACCTGATGAGCGGTTCGATCTCGTGGATCCGCTGAGGCGGCGGGCCCGCCGCGCTACCCTTGCCGGGGTTCCAGCGCAGGAAGTTCCCCTGGCGGTCCAGCACGAAGAAGATGCCGGGAATGGCGTCGATCACGTGCGCGGAGAACTCGCGTTCCCGGCGCAACGCCCGGTCGGCTTCTTTTCGCGCGGTGATATCGTGGACGATGGTCACGCTGCCGGCGATGGCGCCGTCCCCGGAGCGCAGGGGCGCGGCCGTCAGTTCGGCGGACCGCTCCAACCCGCTTCGCAGGATCTGGCAATCCAAACCGACTGGCTTGGCCTCTTCGATTGCCGAGAGAACCGCGGCGCCGACTCGCTCCCGGTCGGCTGGAGCGATCAGCATCGATGATGGCTTGCCGACGATGTCGGCGGCGCTGGAGTACCCGTGAACCTCGGCGGCGCGGCGGTTGCACATCAGAATCAGCCCGGCGGGATCGGTGGCGATAATTCCGTCCGGCGACGCCTCCACAACCGTGCGGTAGCGCTCTTCGCTATCCCGCAACTTGTTGGTGGTCGAGATCATCGCCTCAGAGGCCAGAATAATCATGCTGACGGCCACGCCCAGCGGAACCAGGGCGCCGCTCACGCCGCCCACGATGGAGTACGCGGTGGGGTGGGGCGGCAACAGCGGGATAAGGACCGCCATGACCAGGTGGCGCAGGGCATAGCAGGCGGTGAATATGGCCGTCGCCCGGCCGCCCAATGTGCGGGCCAGCCTGTGCCTTTGCCAGAACGTGATGGAGAACCAGGCGCTGGCGGCCGCGCCTTCAATTTGCCTCTCGAAGCGCAGCACCCGCACCATCCGCAGCGGATTTGGCGCCAACACACAGGTGACCGCGCACAGCACCAGCGCGGCCGCCAGCAGGCCGGTAAACCAGAGCCATTGCCGGCGCCGGCTGGGGACGGGTTGGGTCAGGTTGATGGCCGCCAGGGCGATCAGGGGAAACTGAAACAGCCCAAGCAGGTACGAGGGCCACGGCTGGACCTCTTCGGAAAACGGCGGCTGCACCGCCAGTTGCCAAAGCAGCGAAAGGGCCAGCGCGGTATAGGAAAGAGACCAGAAGCGCAGCGACGGCTCGCGATAGACCCGCAGGTAAACCAGGAGCAGAATGAACGCCAGCCAACTCGCGCTGCCCACCTGGACCCACAAGAGAGTTACTACCGTGTCTGCCATCGCTCCCCCAACCGCCCCGCAGCCAGCCGGCTTGGGCCGCCCAATCAGCCCGTCTGGGAACCAGGGATGGCGGCGCCATCCGAGGAATTCCTCTATCCTTAATATACGGCATCGGTGAGCGAATTCGATCTGGTATTCTTTTGATGAAAGTGTGCGATTTGCTTACATTATCTTACTGAATCGGAAACCCTGGATTTCAAACCTGCCGGCCGCGGGGCCGCGCTGGATGTGCGCGGCCCCGCCACTCCACTGACGTGCGGCACCATGGGGTGAGGCGCGGCAGGGCCGGTCAGTGATCGCGCTCGGTCACCAGGCCGGTTACAGCCAGCAGGGCCCTCTGGTAGGGGGAATCGGGAAACTCGCTAATAAGCACGCGGGCCTTGTCGGTGAAGGTCTGGGCGCGTTCGCGGACGCGCTCGATGGCGCGGTACTTCTCCAGCAAGTCAAGGATGCGGGCGAAGGGGACCTTGTCATAGCTGCGGTCGTCGAGGACCGTGCGGACCAAGCCGTGTTCCGCCGGCGTGGCGCGCTCCAAGGCATAGACCAGCGGTAACGTGACCTTGCCTTCGCGCAGGTCGCCGCCCACCGGCTTGCCCAGAGTCTTTTCGCGGGCGGTGAAATCCAGGACGTCGTCGACGAGTTGGAAGGCCATGCCGAGGTTCCAGGCGTACTCGCCGAGGCGTTCCTCGACCGCCGCGCCGCCGCGCGCGGTGAGCACGCCCAATCGGGCGCATACCGAAAACAGACGGGCGGTCTTGCGGTCCACGAGTTCCATGCAGTCGGGCTCGGAGACGTCGATGCGGCCGATGCGGTCGAGCTGCATGACCTCGCCCTCGACCATGATCTGGGTGAGGCCGATGAGCAGGTCGAGGGTGGCGAAGTCGCGCTCGCGCAGGGCGATCTGGAAGGCCTGCATGTACAGCCAGTCGCCGGCCAGGACGCAGGTATGATTGCCCCACCGGGCGTTCGAGGAGGGGCGGCCACGGCGCGTGTTGGCAGCGTCGATGACGTCGTCGTGCACCAGCGTGGCGGCGTGGATCAACTCGACAACGGCGCCGAGGTGGATGGCGTTGGGCGGCGTGGTGGCGGAGTCGGCGGAAGCCAGGCGCGCGGACAGGATCAGAAGAGCGGGACGGAGCCGCTTGCCTCCGGCGGAATGGAGATACTGGCCGATGGCGGTGACGGTATCGACGGAAGCCCCGCTCTCCGAGGAAAGCTTGCGCTCGACCGCGGCCAGATCGTCCTGGATGAGGTCGAAGATCTCCTGCGCGGTCAGGGCTCGCCGTACCTTGCCTAAACTCATGTAAGTTAACCAGTTTACCTGTTGAGGGGGTTGGGGGGCAAACCGGCGGCGGAACTCACCCTGCCGACCCGCTCGAAGATGGCGCGGAAATTGCGGGTTGTGGCGGCGCAGATCTCTTCGAGAGGCGCGTTGCGGATCGTTGCCAAGTACTTTACGGTATCAAGCAGGAAGGCCGGTTCGTTGCGCTTGCCGCGGTAAGGGACGGGGGCGAGATAGGGGCAGTCGGTTTCTACCAGCAGCCGGTCGAGAGGAGTAAGCCGGGCGGACTCACGCGTGGGCTCGGCCTTCGGAAACGTGATCACTCCGCCGAATGCCAGGTGGAACCCGAGGTCGAGAGCCTGGCGGGCTTGCTCGGGGCCGCCGGTGAAGCAGTGCAGCACGCCGGCGCCGCTCCACTCGGAGCGGAGGATGGCAAGGGTGTCGTCCCACGCTTCGCGGGTGTGGATGACCACAGGGAGCGAGGCCGCGCGGGCGATGGCGAGTTGGGCGGAGAAGACCTCGCGTTGGACGGGGCGCGGAGAGAGATCGTAGTGGTAGTCGAGACCGATCTCGCCCAGGGCGCAAACTTTGGGATGCGAGGCGAGAGTGCGCAGGCGCTCGAACGTTTCGGGGGTGGCTTTCGAGGCGTCGTGCGGATGAACGCCGATAGTGGCGCGGATGAAGGGGTAGGCGTCCGCCATGCGGATGGCGGCTTCCAGATCGGGCGGGCCGTCGCCGGAGCCGATGGCCAGCATGGCTTCGACACCGGCGGCACGGGCGCGCGCGATGGTCTCGTCGCGGTCGGCGGAGAATTGGCGGTCGTCGAGGTGGCAGTGGGAGTCGATGACGGTCATGGGCGGGCTCCGGCGGGGACGTCCGGCCCGGAACCGCAGGCATTAGCGAGGGGCCCGAAGTGGTCGGTGTCGCCCCAGAGAAACCGGATCGCGCGCGTGGTTTCGGGCTTCTTCGGCTGGTTGGTTGCCGCGCACGGGCGGGTTGGAAACCCGCCGCAGGATGAAATCCTGCCCCACATTGCGGCAAGACGCGGACGGGACTTTCCACCAGCGGCGCAGGGAGACAGGTCGGAAGGCGGGTTACCAACCCGCCGCAGGCTGCCAGCCTGCCCCACATAAGGCCGGTGCGGCGCGCGAGGAAATGGGTTGAGGGTACAGGAATGGCTGTGGTGCGCAAGAAGCGTGAAAACTGGCAGTTCAAGAGGCCGGGTCACTTGAGGCGGGCCCCCACGGGGATGTCCTCGTGGAAGCCGGCGAGGACGGGCTTGCCGCCTTCGACCGAGGCGGCCACGATCATGCCGTTGCTCTCGATGCCCTTCAGCTTGCGGGGTTGCAGGTTGGCCACGATGACCACCTTGCGGTTGACCAGCGCTTCCGGTGCGTAAGCTTCGGCGATGCCGGCGACGATGGTGCGCGGCTGCGGCTCGCCGATGTCCACCTTAAGGTGCATGAGCTTGTCGGCGCCTTTGACGCGCTCGGCGGAGAGCACCAGACCGACACGGAGATCCACCTTGACGAAATCGTCGATGGGAATCTTCGGGGTGGCCGGTGGCGCGGCTTCGGGTTTCTTGCCCATGAGGATGGCCTGTTCGGCGGTGGCCTTCTCCTCCAACTCGCGCATTTTGCCGATAGCTTCTTGCGGCTGGTCGATGCGCGGGAAAACTGCGGCGATCTCGCCGATTGCCTGACCGGCTTCCAGTCCGCCCCACTGGAGCGTGTCGAGGCGCACGGATTCGAGGGAGGTCTTCATGCCGAGTTGAGACCAGATCTTGCGCGCGGATTCCGGAAGGACCGGAGCCAGCAAGGCGGTAGCGATGCGCAGGGCTTCGGCGGCGGTGTAGAGCGTCTCGTTGAGGAACTCCGGCGAGGCGTCTTTGGCGTGCTTCCAGGGGGCCTGCTTGACGATGTACTTGTCGACGGCAGAGATCAGCGACCAGACGGCTTCGAGGCCCTTGGAGAACTCCAAGGCGTCGAAGGCGGCGAGCGTTTGCGCGATGACGGCGGTGGCGACGTCGTGGATTTCGGTGGCCGTGGCGGCGGGGATGATGCCGTCGCGGTACTGGCGAATCATGGTGAGCGTGCGGCTGGCGAGGTTGCCGAGGCCGTTGGCGAGGTCGGAGTTGTAGCGGCCCACCAGAGCGTCGTAACTGAAGCTGCCGTCGGAGCCGAAGACCACTTCGCGGAGCAGGAAGTAGCGCAGGGCGTCGGCGCCCATCACCTGGCAGATGGGTTCGGCGCGGACGATGTTGCCGCGCGATTTCGACATCTTGTCGTTTTCGAAGAGCAGCCAGCCGTGAGCGTAGATGCGCTTGGGCAACTCGAGGCCGGCGGCCCACAGGAAGGCGGGCCAGTAGATGGCGTGGAAGCGGACGATCTCCTTGCCGATCAGGTGCAGGTCGGCGGGCCACAGGCCTTCGTCCTTGACGGCGGTGATGTAGGCGGTGAGGGCGTCGAACCACACGTAGAAGACGTGCGGCGACTCGCCGGCAACGGGGATGCCCCATTTGATGTTGGTGCGGGTGATGGAGATATCGGTGAGGCCCTGGCGGATGAAGGCGAGGACCTCGTTGCGGCGGGATTCGGGTTGCAGAAAATCGGGATTGGCTTCGTAGAAGGCCAGGAGCTTGTCGGTGAAGGCGGAGAGCTTGAAGAAGAAGTTCTCCTCGGTGATGGTTTCGGTGGGACGGCCGCAATCGGGGCAGGGGTCGCCGGGCTTGGCGTCGTTGACGTAGAGGTTATCGAAGATGCAGTACTGGCCGGAGTAGGAGCCCTTGTAGACGAAGCCGTTCTTGCGGCAGCGGTCGAACAGATCCTGCACGGTGGCGGCGTGGCGCGGGTCGGTGGTGCGCTGGAAATGATCGATACCGAGGCCGAGCATCTTCCACTGGCGGGCGAACTCGGCGGCGATGGCGTCGCAGAAAACGATGGGGGCCTTGCCGGCGCGTTCGGCCGAGCGCTCGACGTTGACGCCGTGTTCGTCGGAGCCGGTGGTGAGCACGGCGTGAAAACCGAGCATGGTCTTATAACGTTTGACGAGGTCGGCGACGATAGTAGTGTAGGCGTGGCCGATGTGGGGCGCGGCATTTACGTAGTAGATAGGAGTGGTTATGTAGTATTTCATTTGCGTTTGCTCAAGTACGCGTAGTTGGCTTCGGCGATGATGTGCTTGAGGGCCACGCCGGAGGCGCGGGCGAGGCGGCGGCAATCCTCGTACTCGGGGGCGTAGAAGCCGCCCGGGGAGACTTTCATGCGCACCTTGCCGTGGGGCGTTTCGACCTCGGTCATGGTGCGCGGCAGGACGCGGCGCTCGGCGGTGTGGATGCGCACGCCGAGGGAGGAGGTTTCGGCGAAGACAATCTGGGCGAGGGCTTCCTGGTTCTCGGGGCGGGCGATGACGCGCAGCAGGTGTCCAGGGCGGCCCTTCTTCATGGTGAGAGGCTGCACGGTGACGTCGAGTGCGCCGCACTCCATGAGGCGCTCGGTGGCGTAGGCCAGCACCTGGGGCGTGAGGTCGTCGATATTGGCTTCGATAACGGAGACGATCAGGGATTCGTTGACGGTGAGGGAAGTGCCGAGGAAGACGCGGAGCACGTTGGCCTGGTGGGGGAAGTCGCGGCCGCCGGCGCCGTAGCCGATGGCTTCGAGTTTTAGCGCGGGGAGGACGCCGAAGCGCTGGGCGAGGGTGACGGCGACGGCCGCGCCGGTGGGCGTGGTCAGTTCGACGGCGGGACCCTGCGAATAAACCGGAGCGCCTTCGAGCAGGCGGGCAGTGGCGGGCGCCGGGACGGGCAGAGTGCCGTGCGCGGTCTCGACGGTTCCGCTGCCGACGTTGATGGGGGAGCAGACGATGGAGCCGACTTCCAGGAGGTCGAAGGCCACGCAGGCACCGACGATATCGGCGATGGAATCGGCCGCGCCCACTTCGTGAAAGTGAACCTTCTCGATGGGGACTCCGTGGACGTGGGCTTCGGCTTCGCCGAGGCGGCGGAAAACGGCGATGGAGTCGCGCTTGGCGCGGTCGGAGAGGGGAGCGGCCTCGATCATCTTGACGATGTGGGAGAGGTGCCGGTGGGTGGCGGTTTCGGTGGTGGCCACCTTGTACTTAGTGGCGGTGATGCCGCCGCGGGCAACCTTTTCAAAGGAGACGGTGGCGTCGCACTGGAGGGAGTGGACGGCCTGGGCGATGGCCGCGGGGTCCGCGCCGGCATCGGCTAGGGCGCCGACCAGCATGTCGCCGCTGATTCCGGAGAAGGCATCGAGGTAGCAGATAAGGGACACGGTTTCTCTATTGTAACGGGTGGGGGTGGAGAGCCGGGGTTGGGGCATGACCGGCGGTGTGACTGGGTGACGATTCGAAGCCAATTTGCGGGGAGGGGGCGGGTTGGGGCGATGGGGGCGGTGGGGGACATGGTGCGGGCTGGGGACAGGCGGGCCGTGCGGTGGCGGCGGGCGGGACGAATCCGATGACGGTTTCCTGGGTGGCGGGCTTGGGCTGAGGTTCAAGCGTGGGGCCGGGTTCGGGTCCGGGTCCGGGAGAGGCGGCTTTAAGGCGGTCGAGTTCCTTGATGGCGCGGTGGAAGTTGCGCTGGAGGGAATCGAGGCGGCGCTGGAGGCGGGCGAGGCTACGGTCGTTGCAGCAGACGGTGCGGCCGAGGGCGGTGGTGCCGTTGCCGTAGTCGTGATCGTCGATGAAGTAGTCCCAGATGCCGGTTTCGGCGCGGCGGAGGCGTCGGAGGAGCCACTCGGCGTGGATGGCGATATCGAGCAGAGATTGGGCGACGGGGGAGTCGGGTTGGTAGCGGGCGTGGAAGGCGGCGGCGAGGTCTTCGAAATCGCACTGGCGTTCGCCGATGATGATTTGGGATTCGGCGTAGAGGCCGGACTGGGTGTGGTTGAGGGATGATGCGGCCTTGCCCGCGGGGGTGCGGGGGCCGGTGGACTTTTGCGCGTTGCGGCGGTTGGCTTCGATCTGAAGTTGGGAGGACATAGACGCTCCTGCCTTGAAAGTAGCAGGCGAGTTTGGGGGAAACGGCGGGGGCAAAGGGGCGGGTGGTGGAGGGAAAGGGGTTAGGGGCGAAAATAAACCGGTTTTTGGGGTGAACGGACTTCGGAGCGGCGGATTTTTGGGGCACTATTTGTGGCTCCAGCGGAGGCGATTATCCGCTATCGTCTATAGGGGGCCAATTGTGGCATGGGGTCCACGATCCAGCAGCAGGCGCAGGCGGGCGACGGCAGGATCGTGGTGATGGTGGCGGGCGACAGGAACAGCGTCACCATCCACGACCCGGCGAGGCTGCACGCGATTGCGCATGAAAGGTACCTTGCCAGCTACATGTCTGCGACGGCTGACACGGCGCAGCGGTTGCTGGTTCCGCATTACGAGGGGATTCCATTCCACGAGGGGGCACGGGGCCGGGACCTGGAGATGCTGGATGCGTGGCTGGACGATGGGGCGCGGGGCGATTGGGCCTTCGGGTGGCTGCGCACGGAGGGGCTGCGGCGGTTCACGGAGCACGTTGCCCTGGACCGGTGCTCGTGGGAGAAGGATACGTGCGTCGCGATCGACTACGCCTCGGCCGGGGTTGAGGCCTTGAAGAAGCTGGCGGAAGGGTCGCTGGCGACCGAGAACGGCGTGGCGGGAGCGAAACTGCGGCTGCTATTGCTCGACCGCGCGCCGGACGGCTGGTACGAGAGCCTCAAACTGGGGTACGGGCACCAGGCGGGGGCGGTCGGGGCGCTCTTCGCCAGGCAGCCGCAAGACCCGCATCGGGTCAGCCGGTTTGACGTGGAGGAGGTGCCGGCGGCGGGGGAGGACGCGCTCCTCGATGCCAGGCTTGGGGATGCGGGGCAGCCGTGGGCGGATCCGCTGTTTCTGATTATCGCGGCGGTGGCTTCGGTGGAACTGGGGTTGGGCGCGGCGTTGGCGATGTCGCGGACGGAACTGGCGCGGTTTGCGGCGGAGCACGAGCGGTCGCGGATGGATCGCATTTGGGGGCCTGGGCGTGGCCGAACGATGAGTCCGCTGCACCACATGTCGGGGCTGGTGACGCTGGCGGGGACGGCACCGATGAGCGCGGTTCGCGATGTGGCGGAGAAGGAGAAGGCGAGGCTGCATTGGCCGGTGGGGGCGCACGAGTTGGAGCCCTGCTTGCGTAGCGCACTGGTGGCGAGGCCGGAAGGGCTGGGCGGGTTGCAGCCGGACATCATCGGCGAGGCGTTCGTGCTGGACGTACTGAGGGAGCTTGGCGGGGTCGGGGAGGCGCGGAAGTACCTGGAGGCCGCGCGCGGTTTTAACGCACGAGATGTGGGGCAGGGGCTGGTGAAGACGCTGCAGAACTTCGCGCTGGGCGCGGGAGCGGGGAACACTGAAGGGGAAGGCACTGCGGCGCACGGGGAAGCGGAGCGGCGGCTGGTAGAGCAAGAGACGCTTGTCGCGCTGATTCGGGACTACGCGGAGTCCTGTGGGCGGGGCGAGGCGGAGGTGCTGTGGGCCATCCACGATGCCATTCCGCAGGGATCGACGCTGCTGCGCGAGGTGCGGATGGAGTTGCTGGAGCGGGTGGAATCGCTGAGCGAGGCGGGTAACGTTTGCGGGCTGTTGCGGCGCTTGAGCGCCTGGGCGGTGGCGCTGAGTCTGATGGGGAGATCGCGGGACGCCCTGGCGGCAAACGGCGGCGTGGTTGGCTGCCAACCCGGTCGCGGCGGTCGGGATTGGGGTCGCCAGGGCGGCGGGCGGGGACGTCTGGAAACTGGTGAAGGCGAAATGCCAGGGCGGCCGGAAGGAGGAGGTGCTGGCGGAGTTCGAGGCGCACGCGGAGGATCCGGGGAATCGGGCGGAGTTCGAGGGGGCGCTGCATAAGTTGCTGAAGGGGGATGCGGAGTTTGCGCGGGGGCTTTGCGCGCTGATGGAGAAGGAGGGGCTGGCAGCGGGACAGTCGCAGAGGATTACGCAGGGGGAACATGGGAAGGCGGTGGCGAGCATCGGCGATGGGAACAAGATTGTGATTGGGTAGGGGCGGAGGCACGGTTGCGCGGGTCGGTACTTGCGGACTGGTCAAGAGGCGGGTTGACAACCCGCCGCAGGTTGACAACCTGCCCCACATAAGACGGATTCAGGCGTCGATCAGGGCGTAGAGGTCGGCGGAGCGGATGGGCTTGGGGAGGTAGCCGTCCATGCCGGCGGCTTGGCAGCGCTCGGCGTCGCCTTTCATCGCGTGGGCGGTCATGGCGTAGATGGGAAGATGGCGGCCGGTGGCGGACTCGGACTGGCGGATTGTCGCGGTGGCTTCGAGGCCGTCCATTTCGGGCATCTGCACGTCCATGAGAACCAGGTCGAAGGGTTCGCGCGCGGCGGCGGCGACGGCTTCGAGGCCGTTGGCGGCGAGCGTCACGCGGTGGCCGCGCTTCTCCAGCATGCGCATGGCGACTACCTGGTTGATGGGGTTGTCTTCGGCGAGCAGGATCTTGCGGCCGAGGGCGGCGGGGGGCGTGGGGGTTGGCGCGGTTGGCGCCGGGTTGCTGGCGGCAGCGCCGTGGGCCAGCACGGAGCAGATGAGTTGGTGCAACTCCCAGGAGCTGACGGGCTTGGTGAGGTGCGCGGCCAGACCCAGCTCGCGGCAACGTTGGGCATCGCCGCGCTGGCTGGCACTGGTGAGCATGACGATGGCCTGCGCGCCGGACCGCGGGTCGGCACGGAGTTGCCGGGCAAGGTCGAAGCCGTCCTCCTCCGGCATGTGGGCGTCGGTGATGACCAGCGGCAGCGGGCTGCCGGCGTCGGCGGCGGCGCGGGCATAATCGAGCGCGGCGTGGGCGCTGGAAGCGGCTTTCACTTGCATGCCCCAGTTGGCCAGAGTCTGGCCGAGGACCAGCAGGTTGGTGGCGTTATCGTCCACGATGAGGACGGGGACGTCCTGGAGGCTGCGGCCGGCGGGCTGAGTCTCGGAGAGTTGATGCGAGACGCCCAGGCGCGCGGTGAAGTGGAAACAACTGCCGCGGCCGGGTTCGCTCTCGACCCAGAGCCTGCCGCCCATCAGTTGCACGAGGCGCAGGGAAACGGTGAGGCCCAGGCCGGTGCCGCCGTATTTGCGCGTGGTGGAGGTGTCGGCCTGCGAAAAGGGCTCGAAGATGCGGCGCTGCTTTTCGGGCGGGATGCCGATGCCGGTGTCGCGCACGGAGAAGTGCACGGAGATGGAGTCCGGCTGGGCGTCGCGGCTTTCGACGCCGCTGTTTTCCACCTGAGCCCGCACCACGACTTCGCCCTTGGCGGTGAACTTGAGGGAGTTGCCGACGAGGTTGTTGAGGATCTGGCGGAGGCGGGTGGGATCGCCCACCACCATGCCCGGAAGGTTCTGGGCGTGGCAGATCAGCTCCAGCCCTTTCTGGCTGGCGCTCAGGCTGAAGCTCTTCATGAGCTGGTCGAGCAGGGCGTGGAGGTCGAAATCCAGGGGGTCGAGATCCAGCTTGCCGGCTTCGATTTTGGAGAAGTCCAGGATGTCGTTGATGATGGTGAGCAGGTTCTCGCCGGAGTTCTTGACCATGTCGAGATAGGCGCGCCTCTCCGGCATGGTCTCGGCATCCAGGAGGAGTTCGGTGACGCCCAGGACGCCGTTCATGGGGGTACGGATCTCGTGGCTCATGTTGGCCAGGAATTCGCTTTTGGCGAGGTTGGCGGCGCGGGCGGCCTCTTCGGCGCGCTGGCGGACCTCGACCTCGAAGCGCAGTTCCGTGGTGCGCTCCTCGACGCGATCCGCCAGTTTGCGCTCGCTGCGGCGCAGGGCGCGGACGCGGAGCTGGTAGAAGACGATCCCGGCCGAGGACACCGCCAGCAGACAGAGCGCGCCGAACCAGAGCGTCTGGTAGAAGCGCGGGCGGGCCTCGACGGGGAACGAAGCGGGGGCTTCGCGCCAGGCGCCCTCGATATTGCGCGCCGCCACGCGAAAGCGGTAGGTGCCGGAAGGGAGGTTGGTGTAGAAGGCGGCGCGGCGGTTGCCGGCGTCCACCCAATCGGCGTCGAAGCCTTCCAGGCGGTAACGGAACTGGATGAACTCCGGGAAGAGAAAGCTGAGGGCGGTGTAATGAAACTCGAGGTTTCCGCCGGCGCGGACCCACGTACCGGGAGCCAGGGCGGTCCGCCCGTCACCGGTCACGCGCTCTATGAGTACGGGCGGGGCGCCGCGGATCTTGGCGAGACGCGATGGATCGAACTCCAGCAGGCCGCCGTAGGTTGCGAAATACAGCGTGCCTCGGCGGCCCTTCCAGACGGCCGGGACGGTTCCCGCCGAGAACTCGCTGGTTCCCCGCATGCCGTCGGCGGGGCCGATTTTCAGGGGCTCGACGGAGCCAAGGCGTCCATCGGCCACGGCGTCCAGGTCCGCGCGCGAGACCCGCAGCAGGCCGTCGCGGCCGGCAATCCATAAATAGCCACTCGAGTCTTCCGTCATCCAGGCCATGTTGGTGGTGGGCAAACCTTGCGCCGGGGTGAACGGCGTGAGGCGGGTGCCATCGACGCGGTTGAGCCCCGAGGGGGTTATCGCCCACACGCGACCGCCGCTAGAGAGCAGGCAGGTGACGCTTTGGCGTCCTCCAGGGCGGGCAAGCACCGGACCGAACCTTCCGCTATCGAGAGACTGCGCGCCGCGCGAGGTTCCCACCCACAAGGTTCCGGCGCCGCCAGCCGTCATCGCCGTGACGGGCAGGCCGGCCAGGCCTTGCGCCGTACCGAAGACCGTCGCAGTGTCACCCTGGATGCGGACGACACCGTCTCCCGTACTGGCCCACACGGAGCCGTCGCCGTGCTCCAGCAGCATACGGATCGGGGGCTTGAGCTGCCATTGGCGGTCGGCCCTTCCGTGTGGTTCGCCGCGGAACCGCTGCAGGATACCGTCCGCGGAAGCGGCCCACAGGTTGTCCCGGCGGTCGCGGATGACGGGGAACATGAGATCGTCGGCCAGTCCGTCCCTGGAATCGTAAACGGCGATGTCTCCCGAGTTCCTGAGGCGGGCAATACCGTTGGTGGTGCCGAGCCAGACGTCTCCGGTGCTGTCCTCCTGCACGGAGCGGATGCTGTCGCTGGGAAGCCCTTCGCGCATGGTATGCATGGTCACGCGGTATTCCTTGAAGCGGTTGACGCCGCCGCCGGCGGTGCCGATCCACACGCTGCCTTCGGCGTCCTCGAAGAGGCAGCGGACGACCTGGTTGGAGAGCCCGTCGCGGGTCTGGTAGGTAGCGAGTTTGCCGGCTGCCAGGCGGGCGACTCCGCCACCATCGGTGCCGATCCACAGCGAGCCGTCGCGGTCCGAAAGCAGCGCCGAGACGCTGGCCAGTTTGGGCCCATCGCGCCTTTCCTGGGCGCGGACGCGGCCCTGGCGGTATTCGGCCAAACCCCCGCCATGGGTGCCCACCCACAGGCCCCCGGCGGCGCACGGCGCGAGACCCCAGATCGAGTTGTCGGGCAACCCGTCGGCGGTTGTGAACCGGCGTTCGGCGGCGCCCTCGAAGCGGTGCAAACCGTCGTTGGCGCCTACCCAGACCGTGCCGTCCGGGTACTCAAGCAGGGCGTGGACGTTGGCGCGGTAGTCGCCTGCGAAAACCGGGACGGCCCGCCCAGCTTCGACGCGCAGCAAGCCTCCGTCGGCGCCGATCCAGAACACGCCCCGCGAATCCAGCAAGAACGCGCGGATACTGTTGGAGGGCAGGCCAGGGTAGGCGATCCGCTGGAAGCCGCCATGGAAGTAGCGAAGCATGCCGCTGTTCGAGGTGCCGATCCACAGCGATCCGTCGGGCGTGGCCAGCATGGTGGAGATGGTGGCCTGCCGCAAGAGCGGCGTGTTCGAATCGTCGAAGACCGTGAAGTTCACGCCGTCGAAACGGGCGAGCCCGCCGGTAGTGGCCAACCAGAGGTAGCCGTCGGCGGTTTGCGCGATGGCCCGGACGGTGTCGTGCGGCAATCCATTCGAGGTGGTCCAGACGTCGTGGCCGAGTTGCGTCAGAGCCAGCTTGGGGTTGAGTCCCCAGGCGGGGATGGACACCAGTGCTATCGCCAACACGCCCGCAGTCCGCAGCGCCACAAGAATCATATCGGCCACACCGCATCGGCCATTAGCGGCCAATTCTCACACGCGACACGCGGAAGTCCACGGACGGGGCGAAAACACCTGGGGAAAGGCGGCTCCGTCCACGCGGCGAGATGCTACAGAGTGCTTTCGCGAGCGATTCCGCCGCCTTGGGACGGAGCCGCCAGTCCCGGCGTTTTCGCGGCGCTTCACACAGGCGAGATGTCTCGGCTTTGAGAAATCGCGGTTAGCTGAGCGGCCGGGAAGGGGCGCCGGCGGCTACTGGCGCAACAACCGGGAGAGCCAGCCGCGCTGGGGCCGCGCGATGGCAGGGCGGACCAGGGTGGACGGGCGGCCTTCGACCACGATGGAGGGGTTGGCGGTGAATAGCAGGTGGGCCGCGTCCTCGCCCATTTTGCGCGCGACCAAATCGCGGGCGAGGTCGAGGCGGGGTGGCCGGTATTGCGGGTCGTGGGCGTCGCTGGCGACGAAGTGGACCAAGCCGCGGTGGAGCATACGCCAGGCGGCATCCATGGCGTGGGCGCCGAATCCGCCCTCGAGGGATTTGGCGGTGATCTGCACCAGCACGCCGCGCTCGCACCAGCGTTCCAGGCGGTCGAGCTTCTGCGAGAGAGCGGGGATGCGCTCGGCGTGCGCCACGATGGCGTCCATGCCGGCGCCGGCGAGGCGTTCGAAGATGTCCTCGGCGCTGGGGGCGATCTGTCCGGCAAATTCGAGGAGGAGGAAGTTGCGGCCGTTGATGGTGTACTTCCGCGGATTGGCGAGGGCGTCCTGGATGGCGTCGTAGGTGACGCGCAATTCGCAGCCGTGGTGGATGCGGGGGTGACCGTCCGCGGCGGCGTTAAGGTCGGCGAGTTGGCGCTCGATCCCGGCGGCATCCGGAGTGAAATCCAGGTTCGCGTGGGGTGTGCCGACGATATCTGTGGTGCCGCTATCACCGGCCACGCGCAACATGGAGAGGGTGGTGTCGCGGGTGTCGGCGCCGTCGTCCACTCCCCAGAAAATGTGGCTGTGAATATCGACCAAATTCAACGATACACCCGGGGGGCGGGCAGGCGTGGGCCGCGGCTGGAAGCTGGGGGGCGGGCGCTCCTCGATTTGAGTGTACGCCCGCGGCTGGAGTCGCGGGGGGCACGGGCGAGCTCAAGCATGCGATACGGTGACCACCACTTTGCCCCGGGCGTGGCGCTCTTCGAGGTAGCGGATGGCTTCGGGGACCTCACTCAGTTGGCAGAGGTGATCGATGGCCGGGGTCACCTTCGCGGACTCGAGCAGATTGGCCAGGAGCGCCAGGTCGTCGCTTTTTACCGACGCCATGAACATGATGAGCTTCTGGCCGCGGAGCCGGTTCAGCAGGAGCACTTGTGCCGAGAAGACCAGAGTGCCAATCACGCTGCCATTGGGATTCCCGCCGGCCAGGACGAGGGTGCCCGTGGGGCTAAGAACCCGCCGCCAGTCCCGGAGCGTGCGGTTGCCAACCAATTCGAGGCCGAGGTCGTACGGTTGGCCGCTCCGGGTGAAGTCTTCGCGGGTGTAATCGACGACGTGGTCGGCGCCGAGCGAGCGGACCATCTCCACATTCCGGGTGCTGCACACGGCGGTCACGGTTGCGCCGAAGGCCTTGGCGATTTGCACGGCGAAGGTACCTACGCCGCCCGAGGCGCCGTTGATGAGAACCTTCTGTCCGGACTGAAGGCGGCCTTTGTCGCGCAGAGCCTGCAAGGCGGTGCAGGCCGCAATGGGGACGGCGGCCGCCTGCTCGAACGTAATCCTGGCCGGTTTGCGGGCCAAGGACTTTTCCCGTGCGCAGGCGTATTCGGCGAAGGCGCCTTTGCCCGCGCCGAGGACTTCGTCGCCCGGATGGAACCGCGTCACGTTTTTGCCGACGGCTTCCACAAGGCCTGCGAGATCGACTCCGATGCGGGTGTCCTTGGGCTTGCCGATACCGGTCATCAGGCGAATGAAGCGCGGCTCGCCTCGCATGAAGTGCCAGTCCAGCGGATTGACGGAAGCGGCGCGGACTCCGATGAGGACCTCGCCGTCCCCGGGGACCGGCTTCGAGATGTCTTCGCACGTGAGCAGATCGGGCGAGCCGTAGTGGCGGTGCACAATGGCGTTCATGGCTGCCTCATCAGGCCGGGTTCGCGGTTCCGCTGTCCGGCTCACCGAAGCCTCCGCAACGGGAGCGGATGCCCTGGCGGAACTTTTCGCGCTCCTCGGGGGTCATCTGGTCCCAGTTCTCGGGCTTGCGCCCCTTGGAATAGGAGCGGTTCGAGCCGCCGCCACCGAAGCCTCCGAAGAGAATCCGGCACAGAAGCAGCAGTCCGAGGGCCTGCCAGAAGGTGACTGCGTGCCATCCGAACAGGGGCGGCAGCAACCAGTTCCAGAGGCCCATAACGGTATAGCCGCCAATCGCGATGAAAGCCACGAGCGCGGGCGGGACCACGAAAAACAGCCACTTCTTTCGCTTCTTCATGATGGGTTCCTCACTGATTCGTAAACTCGTCGTAAATGGTTCGCAGGCGCCGGCGCAAATGAAGCACGGCATAGCGCTTGCGGGAAAGCAGGGTGTTGACGCTTACGCCGCTGGCCGCCGCCAGATCCTTGAAGCTGCGCCCTTCCAGTTCGTTGGCGACGAACACTTCGCGCTGCTCGCGAGGCAACTCGCCGAGCGCGGATTCCATCTCGGCGAGAAGCACCTTGCGGACGTAGAGCGCTTCCGGTCCGGCGTCGGGTGACGGCAGCAAGTCTTCGATCCCCGGCAGGGGGCCGTCTTCGTCCTGGGCTGCCAGGTCGCTGAAGTTAGCCGGCTTCTTCTTACGGAAGAGGTCGGTGATACGGTTGCGCGCGACGCGATACAGCCAGCCGGTCAGATGGCCGATGGGCATGAGCAGGCGATTGGCTTCCACCAGTTCGTAGAAGACCTCCTGCACGATGTCCTCGGCGTCGGAAGGATCGGGGACGCGCCGGCGGATGAAGTCGCGCAGCCGGGATCGCTCCTGGGCGACGGTTTCGGAGATCCTGCGATCTTGCTCGTTCATCAGCGCGATATTCAGCAGCTCGTTCATCCACTTCTGGAGACGAATGAGGGCCGGAAATATTGTAGAAAGTTGTGAGGGGGAAATGGGGGCGGCGGGATCTTGCGAGCTACCCTACGCGGAAGCCCTGCGCTTCGCCGGTTGAGGTGTCATAGACCGCGAACATCGGCTCGACATCCCTGCGCGTGCCATCGGGCGAGAAGGTAGCGCCCATGATGGCTCCGGGGTTGACGGCCAGCGTGCGACCGACGCGGTAGATCTCGTGGACGTGGTTGTGGCCGAAGCATACCAGGTCGAATTCGCCGGAAGAGGCCACGGCGCGCGCCACGTTGTCGAAGTGATGGGCGGCCACTTTGCGCCCGTCGAACTCGCCGCGAAACCACTCGCCGTGCAATTGGATGTGCGGGTAGCGGCGGGCGTTCGAGGTAATGCGGAAGAGGTCGCCATCGTTATTGCCGAAGACAACGTGGATGGGGCCGGCGAATCCGCGGCCGAGCTGATGGACGATGAACGGGGAGCAGAGATCGCCGCAGCAGATGATAGCCTCGGCGGAGGCCACGGCGGCCAGGGCGGCATCCAGCTTCCAGACGTTGTCGTGGATATCGGAGAGAACGGCGATGCGCATAGGTGGTTGAACCTCCTGGCGAGTGGGCCTTTGCCGCGAATATAGCATAGCCTTGCCGCGGATGCTGTTACTTTGCGGAGCGGGCCGCAAACGAATCGCGCGCGAGGGAACGGACAGGCAGCAGTGGACAAGACCGCCTCAGGCAGCCGGTTTTGCGGTCTTTCGCGCCACCAGCCGGCGCAGGAAGCGCACGCGGAGAGGCCATCGGGAACGGTGCGGCGCGGGCAGGCCGGCACTGCGCCCGGCCTTGTTGAAGGCGTCTTCGAGGAGCGCATCGTGAAGGTGCTCGACCACGAGCTTCCATTGCACCCAAGTGGCGAAATCGGTATCGACATCGATGGTGTGCCGCAGAACGGTCTCGCCGCCGCGCGGCAGAACCTCGAAGTAGTGCCGGCCGCGGAATGTGGAGAGGCGCTGCATGGGCCGGAACTCGAACTCGACCCGCCTCCCGGGCACGTGCTCGGAGACGGCGTAGCGGACCATGGCGTGGCCGCCGCTAGAGCCCGGGGCAAGGCTGCCATCGAGAACCATGGGCGGCCACAGTTCGTTGGGCCAAAGCTGGTCGTTGGAACTGGAAAGCGAGTCGAGGATCTGCCCGGCGGTTTCGGGCGAAATGGGAAGGCGGCGCTCGTGGATATTCATGACGGCCTTCCAGCCGCGGAAGATGCGCAGCTTGCTCATGGAGAGCAAACAGGGTAACACTTATGGCGCGCGGCGCCCTATCGAGGAATTCCCCGATTCGGCGCGCGTTCGAGCGTGGGCTTTGGTAAGGTTATAGGAATATGAGCGAAGAACTGGCGGAGATCGACTTTCAGCGTTTCTGGCGGCGCCTGCAGCAGCTTGGGCTGAACGCTTACGAGTCGCGTTCGTACCTGGTGCTGCTCGGCCATCCGCGGTTCAAGGCGCTGGAACTGGCGGCGCGCGCGCACGTTCCGCGGCAGAAGATCTACGAAGTGCTCGACAGCCTGGTGGAGAAGGGGTTCGCGCAGGTGGTGCAGGAGAAGACCAAGCTGTTCAGCGCGGTGGAGCCGAGCCTGGCGCTGCCCGGATACCTGGGCCGCAAACGGCTGCTGCTGGAGCAGGCGCTCACCGACGACGTGCGCGCGGGAACGGGCCTGATCGACGATTTGAAGTCGCTGTACTCCGAGGGGCAGGGCGGCCGGGGCACGCTGGATTTCCTGCGCATCGTGAGCGAGCCGGCGCAGACCGCGGCGGAGTACCGGCGCATGTTGTCCGAGGTGCGGAACGAGTACGTTGAGTTTTCGCGCCCGCCCTACGCCGTGGATCCCACGGGCGAGACGCTGGTGAAGCAGGCGGCCGCGGGTGGAGTGTCCTGCCGGCTGCTGCTGGAGGCGGCCACGCTGGACGACGAGCATCGGCAGCGCCTGGGCGAGTACGGCGCGGCTGGCATCCAGGTGCGAATCGTGGACTCGCTGCCGATGAAACTGGCGGTCTTCGACAGCCAGCACGGCATGCTGGCGCTGCTCGACCCGGTAATCACCCGGCCCTCCTGGACCGCCGTGGTTTTCAGCCACGAAGGCATGGGCGAAGCCATGAAGGGCCTTTTCGAGGTGCATTGGCGCAAGGGAAGCACGTACTAACCCGGTATCCACCGGATACCTGGCGTGGCGAGACCGCGCGTCTTTTCCCACATGCGCGTGGTGCTCGTAAAAGTTTACAAGTTGGCCTTTACCAAACCGGACCCAAAGCGTACGATCAGACATCTGATATTGGTATCCGAGGAGGGAACAGCATGGAACCGCTGTCGATAGTCAACTTGCCGGCGCAAACGTATCGGGACGAACATCTGGCCGTGGATTTCGATCACAGGCTGGCCGTCCTGGACTCTAACCGCCTGACATTAACCCGCAAAGAGTATGAACTTCTGGCGTTACTCGTACAGCACGCTGGCGAGATCGTTCCGCGGGACGCTCTGCTGCTTCGCGTGTGGGGATACGGCGCGGGAATCCGAACTCGCACTTTGGACGTACACGTAAGGCGGGTTCGCAAGAAGCTGGGCGCTTATGCGGAACAATACGTAGAGACCATCTTCGGGATTGGCTACCGGTTTCAACCGTTCCGTGGAACCCGTGCGTTCCGGCAGGATTACAGCAAGCCCGCCGCGATGGCCATGGGGGCGTAGCGGCCGGCGGGCTCACTCCACTCGGAACCAGTCGAAATCCGCGTAGCCGGATTCCTTGGCGGTGGCGGCAGCCAGCGTGAAGAGCCCGATTCTGGCTCCGATCCACCTGTCGGCGCGGGCGGAGAACGGCTGGCCGATATCGTGGAAGTGTGCGCCGTCTTCGCTGAAGCTGAAGCGGCAGGTGGCGTCCTTGGATACGGCTACGCGCAGATAGAAGGTTGGACCGGCAACGCTTTCGGGCGCGGTTTCTTTTTCCGGCTTCCCCTGGCTGGCGCCCTCGCAAACGGTTTGAGACACGAGCAACCCCTGCGCGGTCTTTCTGACGCTAATGTAAGCGTAGTCCATGCCCATGACAATGAGTCCGGTCAGGTCTCCGTCGTTCCGTGCGGTGAAGGTGGCCTTGGCGGTGACGGTGAATTGCGGCGCCGGGAACTTCTGTAGCAGCAGGTTGGGCACGTCCCAGAAATTGCGAGAACCTTCGGGGCGCGGGATAGCATAAAGACGCAGCGCACCCAGCGCGGGCGAGGGAAACGCCCAACCGGGCTGCGGATTGGCGTGCCACTGCCACTGCGGACCGATGCGGGCTCCCGCGAATTCATCGGATTCCGCGGGCGTCACGATGGGCCATGCGCGGACATTGGGTTTGCGGTGGCGCAACACGGGTTCGCCGTTGTCGCCCATCACCGGCCAATCGTCCACCCACTTCATGGGCTGAAGGTGCACCACCCGGCCGTACGGTCCCATGTCCTGGAAGTGCAGAAACCACGACTCGCCGGAGGGAGTGTCCACCCAACCTCCTTGATGCGGGCCGTTGACAGCCGTCTTGCCTTGCTCCAACACCACCTTTCGTTCGTAAGGACCGTAGACGCTCTTCGAGCGCAGGGCCAGTTGCCAGCCGTGGGTGACACCGCCGGCGGGGGCGAAGATGTAGTAGTAGCCGTTCCGCTTGTAGAATTTCGGGCCCTCGACGGTGGGGTCCTGCGCGTGCCCGTCGAAAACAAGCACGCCTTCGTCCAGCAGGCGCGTTCCGTCGGGGTCCATGCGGCTCACCACCAGCACACTGCCGATGGCGGAACGGCTGGCGGCGAAGGCGTTGACGAGGTAGGCCTTGCCGTCATCGTCCCAGAGAGGGCACGGGTCGATCCAACCCTTGGCGCGCTTGATTAGCAGGGGCGCGCTCCACGGGCCGGCCGGGGACTTGGCCTTCACCATGTAGATGCCGAAATCGGGATCGGGATAGAAGATGAAGACCTCGCCGTTGTGGCGCCGGATGGAGGGCGCCCACACGCCGTTGCCGTGGCCGGGCTTGTTGTAGACATCGAGCGGCGGCTGCGCGGCGAAAACGTGGCCGAGGATTTCCCAGTTCACCAGGTCCTTGGAATGCAGAATGGGCAGGCCGGGCACGGCGTTGAAGCTGGAGGCGGTGAGGTAGTAGTCTTCGCCAATGCGGAGCACGTCGGGGTCGGAGTAATCGGCGTGCAGGATGGGATTGCGATAAGTGCCGTCGCCGTTATCGGCCACCCATACCTTGGAGCGGTACGGCGGCGCCACCTGGGCCGCCAGCGTGGCTGCCAGCGCCAGGGCCGGCCACAGACGGGAATTTGTTAACGGCATAACAAGAAGGTAACAGCATATAATAGGTAATAGGTGCAGGCATGCGACTGGTCCGGTTACTTGCGGGATTTCTTGCCATCGGCCCTGGAGCGGCAGTAGCCCCGGCCGCCGACGGCGTCCCCAATTTCCACCAAGTCAACGAGCGCATTTATCGCGGCGCACAACCGTCGGACGATGGGTACAAGTTCATTGCCGGGCTGGGAGTCAAGACGGTGATCGATCTGCGCGAGGAACACGGCCAGGCGGCCGCCGAAGAGAAACAGGTCAGCGCGGCGGGCATGCGTTTCATAAATATCCCCATGGACGATTTAGGAGCGCCCACCGATTCGCAGATCGCACTGGCGCTGGCCGTGCTGACCGACGAAGCGGCGGGTCCGGTGTTCGTTCATTGCCGCCGCGGCGCCGACCGCACCGGCACCGTGATCGCCTGCTACCGCATCGCCTTCGAGCACTGGCAGAACCGCCGGGCTCTGGAAGAAGCCAGAAGCCACGGCCTGAGCTTCTTCGAGCGAGGCATGCAGCGGTTCATTTTGGATTTTCAGGCTCCGGCAAGCGCGGCTCCCGCAGCGGCGCGTTGATTCACGGCTTCCCCGCCCCGCTTGGGTCCGCCGCGCGATGCGTGCTATAAGAGAGATTGACACCTGGAATCCCTTTCCTTCGAAAGCCAATTTCATGAAACAAGACGCAGATATCGCATTGATCGGTCTGGCCGTGATGGGCCAAAACCTGATCCTCAACATGAACGACCACGGCTATACGGTTGTGGCCTTTAATCGAACAACTTCCAAGGTCGACGAATTTCTGAACGACGCCGCGAAGGGCCGCAAAACCATCATCGGCGCCCACTCAATTCAGGAGCTAGCCAGCCTGCTCAAGAGGCCCCGCAAGGTCATGTTGATGGTCAAGGCCGGGCAGGCGGTGGACGATTTCATCGAGTTGCTGCTGCCGTACCTGGAAGCCGGCGACCTGATCATCGATGGCGGCAACTCCCACTTTCCCGACACCATCCGGCGCACCAAATACCTGGAATCGAAGGGTATGCTCTACGTCGGCACGGGCGTTTCGGGAGGCGAGGAAGGCGCGCGTTTCGGACCGGCGATGATGCCCGGCGGCAGCGCCGCGGCGTGGCCCCTGGTGAAGGACATCTTTCAGGCCATCTGTGCCAAGACGCCCGACGGCGAGCCCTGCTGCGACTGGATGGGCGAGGACGGCGCCGGCCACTACGTGAAGATGGTGCACAACGGCATCGAGTACGGCGACATGCAGCTCATCTGCGAAGCCTACCAGCTCATGAAGGAAGGGCTCGGGCTTTCGAACGCGGAGATGCACGCCTGTTTCACCGAGTGGAACAAGGGCGAACTGGACAGTTACCTGATCGAGATCACCCGCGACATCCTTGGTTACAAGGACGAGAAGGGCGAGTATGTGGTGGATAAGATCCTTGACACGGCCGGGCAGAAAGGCACCGGTAAGTGGACCAGCATCAGCTCGCTCGACCTGGGCATGCCGCTGACGCTCATCGGCGAGGCGGTTTATGCCCGGTGCCTGAGCGCGCTGAAGAACGACCGTGTGGCGGCGTCGAAGATCCTGCAGGGACCGAAGTTCCAGTTCAAAGGCGATAAGAAGGCCTTCGTGGAAGATATCCGGCAGGCGCTGCTGGCTTCCAAGATCGTCAGCTACGCGCAGGGCTTCATGCTGTTGCGCGAGGCCGCCAAGGAATACAAGTGGAACCTGAACTACGGCAGCATCGCCATGGTGTGGCGCGCCGGCTGCATCATCCGCTCGGCCTTCCTGGGCAAGATCAAGGAAGCGTTTGTCACCGATCCGGCGCTTGCCAACCTCCTGTTGGACCCGTATTTTAAGGGCGTGATCGAGCGCTGCCAGCCGTCCTGGCGCCGCGCCATTACGACCGCCATCGAAGCGGGCGTGCCGGTTCCGGCGTTCACCACGGCGCTGGCATTCTTCGACGGTTTCCGTAGCGAGCGGCTGCCGGCGAACCTATTGCAGGCGCAGCGCGATTACTTCGGAGCGCACACGTACGAGCGCACCGACCAGCCTCGCGGCAAGTTCTTCCACACCAACTGGACCGGCAAGGGCGGCAACGTCGCGGCCGGGCAATATGTTGTGTAACTCAGGAGAAACTAACTTATGAGTCACGGTCTGAATATTCGTCCCGACGGCGCCCTGGACTTCGTCTCCCTCGGCGCCCTCATCCATCGTCTGGATACCGGGGTCATCCCCTTCCGCAAGGCCACTGAGTGCCTGATCCACGTGTCGGGCGGCGAGTTTAACTGCGCCGCGAACCTGGCGGACTGCTTCGGTCTGAAGACCGGCGTCGCCACCGCCATGGTGGACTATCCGGTCGGCGACCTGATCGCCGAGCGCGTGAAGGCCATGGGCGTGAAGCCCTTCTACAAGCACTTCAAGCACGACGGCGTGCGCGGGCCCAACATGGCGACGGTCTATAGCGACCGCGGCCAGGGTGTGCGCGCTCCCGTGGTGTTCTATAACCGGTCGAACGAAGCCGCCGGCCTGTTGAAACCCGGCGATTTCGATTGGAAGGCTATCTTCGCGGGCGGCGTGCGCTGGTTCCATAGCGGCGGCATTTTCGCGGCGCTCTCGGAGACCACCGCGGAAGTCATCATCGAGGCCATGCAAGCGGCCAAGGCCGCGGGCGCCATCGTGTCGTTCGACCTGAACTACCGCGCCAAGCTGTGGGCCATTTCGGGCGGCGAAGGGCGCGCCGTGGAAGTGCTCGACAGGATCGTGAAGAACGTCGATGTCCTGGTGGGCAACGAAGAGGACCTGCAGAAGGGCCTCGGCATTCCAGGCGTGGAAGTTGGGAGTAAGTCGAAGCTCGATCCCAGCGCGTTCTTCGGCATGATGGACCAGGTTACGAAGAAGCATCCGCAGGTCAAGATCGTCGCCACCACGTTGCGGGAAGTGAAGTCGACTAACCGCCACAACTGGGGCGCAGTGGCGTGGATCAACGGCCAGACCGTGGTATCGCCCACTGCCGAACTCGACATCTACGACCGCGTCGGCGGCGGCGACGGCTACGCCTCGGGCTTCATTTACGGCCTGCTGGCCAATGAGACGCCGGAGCAAGCCGTCCGGCTCGGCTGGGCCCACGGGGCGTTGATCACCACCTTCCCCGGCGACACCACCATGGCGACCCTGGACCAGGTGCGGGCGTTCGCCAAGGGCGGCTCGGCGAGGATTCAGAGGTAAGGCAAATTGGCCACGGATGAACACGGATACACACAGATAAGAAGAGCACGTGCTTATCCGTGTGTATCCGTGTTCATCAGTGGCTAAATTGTTTTTTCGGAAGACTGGAACTACTGAATGAGCGATCAAGTTACGCAACTCGCTTCCAAGGTGAAGCTTCTTCTCATGGACGTTGATGGCGTCCTGACCGACGGCCACCTGTTCAACGTCCCCGGTCCCGACGGCAAGGTGGTCGAGACCAAGGGCTTCGACTCGCAGGATGGCATCGGCCTGCAGTGGTTAAGCTGGCAGGGCATCAAAACCGGCGTCATCAGCGGCCGCCAGTCGCCCGCCACCGAGGAACGCGCCCGCCAGTGCAAGATGGCGTATGTGTATCAGGGCCACATCGAGAAGATTCCGATCCTGGAAGAGATCCTGGCTGACGCCAAGGTGGACTCCAGCGAAGTAGCCTACATTGGCGACGATTTCACCGACGTGGTGGTCATGCACCGGGTCGGGCTGGCCATCGCCACCGGAAACGCGCGCGACGAGGTGAAGCGGGAAGCCCACTATGTGACTAAGGCCGTGGGCGGCGCCGGCGCCGTGCGCGAGGTGGTCGAGTTACTACTTAAGGCCCGCGGGACTTGGGGCCAGATACTCAAGCATTACGAGATCGGGTAGTGCGGGATGCGTCAGTTTGGCGACGGGATGGTGAAGCCGAGTCGATTCGAAACTTGACCGGCCGCGTTGAGTAGTTCCATTGTGAAACCGCCGGACTTGCCTCAAAACTCACAGTGAGCCAACACGCCGTTGCGGTGCAACCCCCGACAGACGCGAACGGAAACTGGACCGGAACGCCGATCAAGTAAAACCGTATCCCGCCGACACCAATCAGGTTCGTCCCGCTCAGCATCAAAGAGTTACAGGAATCGACCGGCGGCGGCAGGGGCGATGGCGGTGATCGCCGGCGGATACTAGCGAGGTCTTCGACCTCAAACCGACAAGACGCTAAACCCCGTGGCTTCACTGGTCTTCTTGGCGTCCTTGCGGCTTCGCGTGAGACTCTTCTTCCAGTCCATTGACGATCCGGGAAATGCCGTCCTTGATCAGCGCCGCGTTGAAGTTGATCAGCAGGCCAAGCCGCTTGTCGGCCAACCGCAGATACGTCAGAAGTTGCTTCCGGTGGACCGGCGCGAGGACCTCGACCGACTTGATCTCGACGATCACCCGATCCTCGACAATCAGGTCCGCGCGAAACCCGATGTCGATCCGAATCGTTCCGTAGACCACCGGGATTGCCTGCTGGCTGACCGTTCGGAGTCCACGCTGAGCGAGCTCATAGGCGAGCACGGCGTGGTAGACCGATTCCAGTAAGCCCGGTCCGAGGGTGGTGTGGACGCGAAAGGCGGCGTCCACGATCTCTTTGGCGATGGCATTTTCCGTCATGGCGGCTTTCTATAGTCTCTCGCCAAGCCGCCAAGACGCCAAGAACGCAACGCGGGTCCGGGCATAAAATCGAGGACATGGCGAGCATCCCGGAACTGCTGGATGGACATGTGACGTTGGAAGTGGAATGCCTGGACCGGTTGTACCTGAACGGTTACATCGGACCGCTGGCAACGTCGGGCGGGTTGGTGACCTTTATGCGGGAGCAACTGGGCAAACCCATTCCTTCGCCGGCCGTGCTGGGGCAGGTGACGGAGAAGTTCCGCGAGGCCGTGAAGACAATGGCGGAACGGGAGCGCATTCCCCTCTATCGGTTCGACCACAAAGAACGTAAGGATGACGTCGCCAACGATTTCCGGCGGAGGCGTGGGACCCGCGACGGGGTGGTTTTCGTGGGCGTGGCGCAGGAGAAGGCGCAGGCCTTCCAAGGCAAGAAGATCGACGGGCAGTTCCGGTTCACGCGCGATAAGACGGTCTACGTCAATCACTACTACTTCTACATTGACGATGCCGAATTCGGCCCGCTGTTCCTCAAAGTGTGCAGCTACGCGCCCTGGTCCACCAAGCTGTGTCTGAACGGGCACGAATGGGCCAAGCGCCAACTGGAGAGGAAGGGGATCGCCTATGAGGCCCTGGATAATGGCTTCTTATCGTGCGCCGAGCCGGAACGGTTGCAGCAGATCTGCGATTCGCTGGGGCCGGAGGACATCGATCGGGTGTTCCGAAAATGGCTGGCGCGGGTTCCGTTGCCGTTGCGGGGGGAAGATCGAGAGGCCGGCTTCGATTGGAACTTATCCATCTGGCAGATGGAAGTGAGCCTTACGCAAATCTTCGATCGGCCCCTACGGGGGCGCGAGTTCTTCGAAGAAATTATCCGCGACAACCTGGATCTGGGCCGGCCGGACCGGGTGCAGTTGGTGTTCGATCGGGTGGTGACCAAGAAAACACCCGGAGAATTCCGCACGCGCGTGATTCAGGACGGCGTACATCCGAGCCTGCATATCAACTACAAGAACTTCGATCTGAAGCAGTATTTCAAAGAAGGCCGCGGTTGCCGGACGGAGGGGACCTTCCGCAACCCGAAGGACTTCGATGTGAACAAGGGGTTATCCAACCTGCCCTATCTACAAAAGATCGGCCGTGAGATCAACCGGCGCTTGCTGGATGTCGAACGCGTCAGCCATAACAGCGGCTTGAGCGGCGACAGCATCCAACGCGTGGTGCAACCGACCGTTACCGAAAGCGGTGAGAAGGCGCCGGCACTGAAGTTCGGCCAACCCCGAGTCATGGCGTTGCTCCTGGCCTTGACCCTGTTTCAGCACTTGATCGACGGCTTCCATAATCGCGACCTGCGCGGCCTGGTCGCCGACCTTCTCGGCGTTACCATCGCCGAATACACCGGCGCTCAGATGACCTACGACCTGCGCCGTCTGCGGCTCAAGGGCCTCATTTTCCGGCCGCCCCGCACCCACCGCTATTTCGTCACACCCTACGGCTGGAAGGTCGCGCGGCTGTTCTCGCGTCTGGAGGCGAGGGTCTTCCGACCCGCCGTGGCGATGTTCACCGGCAACGATGCCGTCTTGCCGTTCCCGCTCCGCGCCTCTCTGGATCGCCTGGATGCACAACTCGATGAACTGATCTATCAGGCTTTCCCGCGGATAAAGGCTGCCTGAAACCCGCAAAATCCTGCTACATTCATTAAGATCTGATTTAGATCAGACGGCTAGAGCACATATATGATCACGGAATCGGTAGTTCCCCGGTAGAATTGGGGTGCAAGGATGAGCCGCGCGCTCCCGGTGGGGAGCGATTCAGGAATCTGAACGTTGACCTGAACCGCCCCCGACATGAAGCCGGGTAGGGGCCCCAGGTACTGCAAGGTCGCCGGAATTGTCGTGGTTGACGTCTGTACCGTGGCGACAAACTGCCCCACGGGAATTGGATAGCTCGGACCCTGGAGGATGAGCCCGTCTACTCCGGGAGGGCTGGTTTGCCCCATGCCAGTCCCGAACAGAACCAGGGTTGCGCCCTTGGGCGCCGGATTCGTGGCGCTGTTCCAAGTGCCGTCCGGATTCAGGATGTAGTTAGCGAACAACGCCAACCCGCCCGCAGATAGGCCGGAACTGAACGAGCCCGAGCCCGCCGCGTTGGTAACCTGAATCGTGTCGGCGCCCAGGGTAAGAGCGTAGGGTACCGCCGTATTGATCTGCCCGGCGGACACATACAGCAGCGGCGCGGCAATGCCATTGAACGTCACCTGGTCGCCCGCGAGCGCCGTGGCGACGCGGCCCTCCGCCGAAACTTGGCCGCCGATGGGCTGGATCGGACCCAGGTAGTTTCCCATCACGGAGACGAGCGCGCCAGGGGACAGATCCTGGCTGAAATCGATGGCATTGACTACATCCGTGATCTGCGGAGGTTGCGGCATGGGCGGCGGGGTTGCCGGTTTCACCGCGCGGACGCGACCGTAGGTCTGCTGGCCTGGGATGTTGTCCGTGAGATACAGAGTATTTCCGCCCATCGCGATAAAACGAATTCCCAGGGCTGCCTGAGTCGCTGCGATCCCGTCCGCACTCTGGCCCTCGGTCCCGTTTCCTGCCACGGTTTGAATCAAACCGGTAGAAGCCTCCACGCGCCGCACGCAACTGCAGGCTCCCTCGACCACGAAGAGATTACCGCTTCCGTCGAGCGCGAGGCTCCCGGGGCCGTACATCTGGGCCATCAGTGCCGCCCCTCCGTCACCGGAATATGCTTCGCCCCCGTTTCCGGCGACCACCGACAGAATCCCCGAAGTATCGACCTTTAGCACCCGGCGGGGGGCGGAAATATAGAGGTCGCCCGATGCGGAGACAGCTATGGAATCCGGCGCCTCGATTGAGAACTGAGTGGCCGGGCCGGTTTGTCCCGCGTACACCGGACCGCCGTTTCCCGCAATCGTCGCGATGAGACCTGTTTTTGCGTCCACTCTCCGCACTCGGTCGTGCAAGGCCTCGGCGATGTACAGGTTCCCGGATGTGTCCAACGCGATGCCGCTGGGATCGATGTACGCCGTCGTCGCGGGTATGGCGTCCGCGCTGGAGACAGAGCCTATGCCTCCCGCCACGGTGGAAACGGCACCTGAAACTGCGTCCAACCGCTGGATCGCCGTGAGGCCAGTGCTGTCCGATTCGAAATACAGATTCCCCGACAAGTCCAGCGCAAGCAACGGCCCTCCCTGCGCGACGGTGGAGATGAAGCCTGTGATCGGATCGATGCGGCGAATGCCACCAGCGGCCAGGTAGACGACGCCTTGCGCGTTCACCGCGATGCCACCGGGCGTGGGGAGCAGCGCTCCCATCGCCGGCCCGCCGTCACCGTTGGCCGAGTTGCCCGCAATAGTCCGCACGTTGCCCGTCGCGCTCGGGATGACAAAGACGCGATGATTGAAGTAGTCGGCGAGCCAAAGATTTCCCGTCAAGTCCACGGCGACTGCCATCAGGTTCCCCAGGTTTGCCTGCAATGCCTGAACACCGTCCCCTTGGTACGAGGTATTTCCCGATCCGGCCACCGTAGTGACGGCTCCGGTGCTGGCATCGATCCTCCGAAGGTACGAACCACCGGCCACGTAAAGGTTCCCCTTAACGTCAAAGGCCAGCGCCCCGGAAAGTCCTGCCTTCACCGTGGTGATGATCCCCGACTTCGCATCCACCCGGCGGAGCCCTTTTGAATCCGTAAAGAACATGTTGGCGCCGGCGTCAAAGGCAATCGCCCCAGGCGAAACGAGGTAGGCCTGGGTGGCCGGTATGCCATCTGCCGTCGACCCATAGTCGGCCCCGGCAACCACCGTGACCGCCCCGGTCACTTCATCGATACGGTTGATCCTCCGATGATAATCGTCGCTAAGGTAGATGTTCCCCGCGCCATCCAACCCAAGGCCCGACATGCTGCCGAACTGCGGAGTCGTCAACCCGAAGCTGCCCGCAATCGTCTTAACAGTGCCGACCTTCAAATTGAGCCTCACCAGCCGGTTAAAGTCCACGATCAACAAATCGCCGGATGGATCGAGGGCCAAGCTGGAAGGCCCATAGAAATCCTCCTGCAGCGCCGGTCCGTCGGCGGCGTTGCCCAGGGGACCACCGCCGGCTACTGTAGATATTACGCCGGTGACTGCATCGACGCGGCGCACGCGGTGTCCGTCACCGATATAGACGTTACCCAGCTTGTCGATGGCGAAGGCACTTGGCCCGGTCAGGCGAGCCTCGGTGGCGGGCACGTTGTCCAGAAACCCGTTGTTGCTACCGTCGCCGGTACCCCCGGCGATGGTTGAGATTACGCCTTGCGCAAACGACATCGGCAACATCAACACAGCGGCCACGCCCAGGGTTATCATTGAAGTCTTCATGCAATTCTCGTTCTGCCTGCCCGTTCATTCCCAATTGAGAATCACCTTCCCGCTGCGGCCCGACGCCATCACGTCGAACCCTTCCTGATACTCCGTGTACGGGAATCGGTGCGTAATTGCCGGAGTAATATCCAAACCCGATTGTAACATCACCGTCATCTTGTACCAGGTCTCATACATCTCGCGGCCGTAGATGCCCTTGATCGTGAGCATATTGAAAATCACGGTGCGCCAGTCGATGGACATTTCCTGCGTCGGAATCCCCAGCATGGCGATGCGCGCGCCGTGGCTCATGTTGGCGAGCATGTCGCGGAAGGCGGACGGGTTGCCCGACATCTCCAGTCCCACGTCGAAGCCCTCCGTCATGCCGAGTTGCTTCTGCACGGCGGCGAGCGCGGTCTCGCGCACATCCACAGCCAGGGTCACGCCGAGTTTGCGGGCCAGTTCCAGGCGGTAGGGGTTGACATCGGTGATCACGGTGAAGCGCGCGCCGGCGTGACGCGCCACGGCGGCGGCCATGATGCCGATGGGGCCCGCGCCCGTGATCAGCACGTCCTCGCCCAGCACGGGGAAGGTTAGCGCGGTGTGCACCGCGTTGCCGAAAGGGTCGAAGATGGCGGCCACGTCCAGCGGCACCGAGGGGTGATGGCGCCATAGGTTGGTCATGGGCAGGGCGATGTACTCGGCAAAGGCGCCGGGGCGGTTCACGCCGACGCCGTGGGTGGACGCGCAGAGGTTGCGGCGGCCGGCCAGGCAGTTGCGGCAGCGGCCACAAGTGACGTGGCCCTCGCCGCTGACCAGATCACCGGGGAAGAAATCGGCGACGTTGGAGCCGGTCTCCACGATGCGGCCTACGAACTCGTGGCCCACGGCCATGGGCACGGGGATGGTCTGGCGCGCCCATTCGTCCCACTGGTAGATGTGGATGTCGGTGCCGCAGATGCCGGTGCGCAGCACGCGAATGAGGACGTCGTTGATGCCGATCCTGGGGACGTCGATGTCTTCGAGCCACAGGCCGGGTTCGCTTTTGCTTTTGACGAGGGCTTTCACAAGACTACGATAGCGGATCGGGATGCGGGGCGGCTAAGGGGGGCGTGGCGCCGCTCTTCACTTCCTGCCCAGAAACCGCAAGCGCACGTCCACCGCGCGGCCGGGACCGCGGTAGAACCTGCGGAACTGCGGCGTGCCCGTGACGTTCTCCACCGCGGTCGGATTGAAGTTGGCGGTGATGTTGTCGAGGCCGCAGCGCCACGCCCATAGGTAGTGCATGGCGCGGAAGGTGCGCTCCAGAGCCAGGTTGGCGGTAAAGAACTCGGGATAGCGCTGCGACAGTGGCATGCCCACCAGGAACCCGCCCTGGTCCACCACGTTGAACGGAAAGCCCGTGCGATACTCGGCCAGCAGGGCGGCGGTGGTATGGCGCGCCGCGAATCGCAGCCGCGGCGGAAGAAAGTGGTTGGGCACTGGGGCCCATCCCCACAGGCGCAGGCGATTGGGCGAATCCCAGGCCAGCGGACCCGGCGCCTGCGCGGCGAAGATGGGATTCTCGATGCTGTAGTCGACGGCGGCGCTGGTTCGCGCCCGCGAGCGCGTGTACCCAATGGACCACTCGAACTGCTTGGCGAAAGTGCGTTTCAGGGAGATATCGAAACCGTCGTAGCGGTCGCTGCGGGAGTTGCCAAGCAGGTAGTTCACGCTTCCATAGTAGGGCTCGATGAGCCGTGGAATCGTCGGTTCGAAAGCCAACCCGCTGACGCCGGTGCGGCGCGTGTACCCGGCTTTGGCGTAGATCCCCCCCGGCAGCCTGCGTTCCACGTTGAGACTGGCCACGCGGTCGTAGGGCGCCTTGAGCAGGCGGTCGATCGCCTGGAAAGTGGTGGCCAGCGGTCCAACCGCCACGCCGCCCGGGAGGTAGAACGTCGCCAGGCTGCTCTGGTCCTGTTGCTGCGAAACGGACTGCAGGCTGAGAGCGTCGTAGTAAACGCCCCAGCCCGCGGAGAATTTGGTCTGACCGGTGCGCCATGGCGACCAGGCCACCGAAATCCGTGGAGCGAACTCCATATCCCTGACAATCTCATTCCACTCGGCGCGCACGCCGGCTTCGAGCGTCAACCCCTCGCGCGGCGTCCAATGGTCCTGGATGAATTGCGCCCATTCGAAATTCTTGCGCTGCTCAAACGGGTTGCCGGCGAAGGTCACGAAGCGCGACACATTGCCATCGGCGTCCAGCAGTTCGTAATCGTGGCGCGCGGTCTGCTCGTGAAACGCCTCGCGCTCGAAATCCACACCGAACTTGAGCAGGTGAGTCCCGGCAAAGCGCAGGGCGGGCAGAAACAGGTTGCCGATTACCTGCTGGCGGTAATAGTGCAGGTCCCGGCCGACGAAGTAATTGCCTCGGTCGCCCGTGGGCGTTATCTGGAAAAGTGCCGCGCCTTGCGGCAGGCTGTGCAGAAATCCGCGCGAGTCCGCGAAGCCCAGATCCAGCAGGGCGCCGCCGTGAAAGTACTGCTGATCGCGCAGAGAGCTCATGAGCAGCATCTGGCGGTCGTCGGTGGTGGTCTCGGCCGGATTGAGGACGCTCAAACCGGTGCGGCTCCTGTCGGACATATCCACGAGCACGCTCCCGGTAGCGGTATTGGCTGGCGTGAGGTTCACGCGCAGGCGGCCCAGGTCGCTGAGGGTCGTACCGCTGGTGCGATTCTGCCCGTGCGGCAGTCCGCTAACCGTATCGTTGCTGTAGTAGAGGTCGGCGCCGTCGTAGAACCAGGCGCGGCCTTTGCGGACGGGCCCGGAGGCTTCCAGGCGCGGGGTCCAGTGGTTCAGGTGAAAACCGCCGGCGGAAGAAAGGCCCGGCAGGAAGTTAGTGCCGCCGAAACGCAGACGGTCATCGCCCATCTTGGTTTCCAGTTCCAGCACGCCGGCGGAACCGCGGCCGTTCTCCGCCGAGACGCGGCTGGTCTCCACGTTCAGAAACTGCACGCTGTCGACATTGAGCCGCGCGTCCAGCCAACCCGTCACGGGATTGGCGATGTTGAAGCCGTCCAGCGAGTAGGCGGCCTGGCCGGCGCCCCCGCCGTTGAAGTGGTAATCGCCGTTGGCGTCCCGCACCGCGCCGTCAATCAGGCTCAGGGCATTGCGGAAGTCCTGCGATCCGGAAACTGGAACGGCGTCGATTTCGGCGCTGTCCACCACCTTCCGGTCCGCCGGTTGCTGCGGGTCGATAGCGGGCGGTGAGGCCGTCACGTCCACGCGCTCGGAGAATTCCTGCCGGTGGTTGAGGACGACGGTGAGCTGGCCGGGAGAGGAATCGAAGGTCTGCTCGCTCGATCGAAACAGATAGAATCCCTGGCGCTCCACCAGGATGCGGAACGTCCCGGCGCCCGGCAGCGTCAGTTTGAAATTTCCGGCAAGATCGGAAGAGGCCACCAGCGGGGCGGCGGCTGAGTCGGCGGCTGAAGCGGAGGCGAGGATCTCGATGCGCGCCCCGGACACGCCCGCGCCGGTCTCGTCCACCACCCGGCCGGAAAGAGCGACCTGGGCCCGCAACCCGGTGCAACACACCAGTGCCACAACTGCCGCGTTAGTGGAGGACCAGGCCATGACGAACCGCGCCTACAAGTTCAGGATACAACGCGGGGCGCTGCCGCCGAAAGAAAGAGCCCCGCCGCGATTGCGAGGGGCCTGTACACCTGCCAACTTGCTTCAATGGGGGCTGGCAACCGGAAATTCCGGTTTCCACACCCTTGCGGTCACACCGGGGGGGAGCCCGAAGACTCCCCCGGAGTGGGTGAAAACGGCAATCCGCAGATCCTAGAAAACGATCTTGCCGGACAACTGGAACAGGCGCGGGGCGGAATCGAAGCCCAGGAACGTCCCATAGGGACTGGTCGGCGATCCGGCCATGGCTGAGATCTGACCGAACGTGGAATCACCGAGCGAGTTATCCGGATTGGCGAAGTTAGGATGGTTGAAGACGTTGAACGCCTGAATACCCAGGCCGACCGTCACCTTTTCCCGCAGTTTGAAATTGCGGAACAGATTCATGTCGATGTCGAAGAACCGCGGTCCGCGGAGCTGGTTGCGAGTCTGCGGAGAGTAGGTGGGGTAGCCGTTGAACGAATCGGCTGCGCTGTCGATAAATGCGCCGGCGTTCAGGCATGGCGTATTGACGGCTGCAATTCCGCAGCCGGTCGGCTGAACTTTGCTGCCGGTCGGGTATGCAAAGAGCGTCGCACCGCCATTGCTGATGGCGCCATTCCAGTTGCCGTCGACTACGGAGAACGGCAACCCGGAGCGCCAGAACCACTTTCCCGACCACTGCCAGCCGCTAAGCAGTTGCTGAACCACCTTGTTTTCGAAGTGAACCGTGGGGTTCAGGACCCAGTCCGCCGTGAAGTTGCCGCGGATGTCGTAATCGGAGTTGCCGTAGTTGGCGGCGCGGAGGCTGGTCGGATTGATCTGGCCAAGCACGGAATCGCCGTAGGTGAAGATGCCGCCGTTGGATACTTCATCCAGGTTGTGAGCCCACGTGTAGTTAAAGTGGGCGGACAACCAACTTGAGAATCGCTTCGTGGCCGTCAGGCTCAAGCCGTTGTAGTTCGAGATGGCGCCGCTAAGTACCTGCGACACCTGTCCGTAATTCGCCACCCGTGGCGCCGAACGGATAGTTGGTACGGAGGGGAAAAGACCGTACGGATCGTAAGCGTTGGCCCAGTTATTGGTATATGGCAAACGAATTCCGTGATTGCCGACGATATTGGCCGTGACCGCCCAGGAGTTGCTCAACTGCCGCTGGAACTGGATATTCCACTCCTCCCACCGCGGAGAGTGCATAGTGCCGGGAATCGAGGTGACCGCGGGAACGGCGAAAACCGCGCCGAGTTGGGAAAGGGCCGTAGAGATCTGGCTGTAGGTTTTGGAAATACTGAACGCATTGGCGGACGCCTGCCAGGTGGCCGCGCCTCCCGCCGGGTCGAAGCCCAGAACGCCGGTGGAGGGCCGAACGCGAATCGCCACCGAAACCGGCGGGTTGGCTGTCAGGTTATCCACCAGCCCCTCCGGAGGAGAGTCGTAAAAGAAACCCAAACCGCCGCTGATGACCGTCTTACCGTCTTTAGTCGGAGACCAACTGAACCCCACCCGCGGCGAGAGGTCGAGAGCGTCGACACCCGTGAACGCCTGGTGCAAGCCGTAGGCGATATCGCTCGAGTACGGGACGGAGCCGGGAGTGCTGCTGTTGACGCTGGGGAGCCCGGACCAGTAGCCGTTAAAATTGGCGAAGCAGTTACGTTGGCAGACGGGGTTGGAATTTCGTTCCGCACGGAGTGCCAGCGTCAACTTCAGGTTGGACGTAGCCCGCCACTCGTCCTGCGCGTAGAGACCGATCCCCCACATCGCGATCGGCACTTCGTCCGACAGGTTCAAGGCCTTGCGGTACTGGTACGCGACGCCGTTTGAGAAGTTCTGCAGACCTGCCCCCACGTAACCGAAATACACCGACGGATAGTTGAAATAGAAGTTGTGGTCGCTCACGTCGTAGCGCCGGAAGTTCTCGCCGAATTTCAAGGTATGCCTTCCGATGGAGTAGGTGAAATCGTCCACGAATTGGTACTGCGTCATATTCCGGCCCTGCGGGAAGTTGCGCATGTCGTTCAGGATCGTGTAAGGCACGGGGCTGGAACTGATCACATCGTAGGGGAAGGTCTTGTAGGCCAGATCGTGATTCTGCTCGAATAGAGTGAAGTAGTAGCTGAGAGTCGCCAGGAACTGGTTGGTCGCATGCGGCCCGAAGATGTGCGTCTCGTTGAGCTGCGCGTCCCAGGACGGCTGGCTCGAAATCGCGTTGAACGCCGGACTGATGGGGTCCACGTGGCTCGGCTGATCGCCATGGTCCGCCTTATAGCGGAAAAACGCATTGTCCTTCTCGCCGATTTTCTGGTCCACACGGCCGCTGAGAATCCACTCCGAAGCCAGTGCCGTGGGCGAGTTCTTGAATCGCTCGGCGCAGAACTGCTTGGTGGGATCGAATCCGGGTAGGTTCAGGGCCTTGCACTGGCTTGTGTTGGTGAGCGTCTGCGCGCTGGCCGCGCCGGGAGCGTTCAGCCAAAGGTTCATCATCGACTGATAGGTACTGTACTCGTTCGGCTGCAGACGCTGAACGTTAGCGTCAACCGCGGCGGCGAAAGCCGGTGTCGGGATGGTGACGGTGTTGACAACCGGCAGCACAAAACGCAGACCCTCCGTATTGGCAAAGAAAAAGGTGCTGTTCTTGCGGATCGGTCCCCCCACCCCGGCCGCCCATTGATTGGCGTTCGAGAAGGGTCGCGGATCGCCCGCCGCATTGTTGAAGAAATCGTTGGCGTTCAGTACTCGCCCGTTCCACAAGTAATTCACGTTGCCGTGAAACTCGTTGGTGCCAGACCGCGTCACGTAAGCGACCTGAGCCCCCGAAAGCTGGCCGTACTGGCCGGCGTACGGATTGGCGATCACCGACGCTTCCTGCACTTCGTTTTGCCCAAGAGTCAGATTCGAGGCCCCCGAGTTGTTGATGTTGAAGAACGGATCCATGTCGTTCTCGCCGTTTACGGTGAACAGGTTCGATGTGGCCGGCAGCCCATTGATCGTGAAGTTGCCATAGCCGCCCGTGCTGTTGACAACCACGCCCGGTGCGGTGAATGCGATGTTCGTGATGTCGCCCCCGGCGCTCGGCAACTGCTGCAACTGCTGGGGTGTAAAGGACGTATTCATGCTGGCCTCGGGGTTGATCAACGACGCGGACTCCGATACCTGAACCGTCTGCGTCGCCAGTCCCACCTCGAGGGCAAGGTTGGCGGTAACGATCTGTCCAACCAACACCTGCACCTGGCGCTCGGCGTTCTGGAAGCCCTTCTGTGCCACCGTAATCAGGTAGCGGCCGGGCTTCAGCAGCGAGAACCGGAATTCGCCGGTGATATCCGTGACGGCGCTCTGCGTCGTTCCGGTGTCCATGCCTTTCAACGTCACAGTGGCACCCGCAACCACCGCGCTGCTCGGATCGGTAACGGTTCCGGCGAGATCGCCCGAGATCAGCGATTGCGCTGGCAGCGCTTGCGCCAGTAGAACCAGGCACGCAACAACCAGCGCGAAAGTAGTTCCGTAACGTAGACTCGTTCTGTGCATTCGCATATTTTCCTCTAAGGACACCCTATTATCCGCGATCTCGGAGCGGCAGTGGAAATGCCACGCCCGCTTCACACGGCAAATTCGCAAATCACACTATCACCCGCCAAAGAAAGGAGATCCCCGTGCGCTTCGGATCGCCCTGATCCTTCCCGCTCCCCACCAGCGGTGGTTCTCCCCCACCGCGGCGTCGTAGCCCTTCGTGGGGCTACCGCTTCACCCCTGTGCCGAGGCCATGCATACGAGCACGTCCTCGGCCAAAGTTACGCTTGTTCTCAATTTGTTGCATTATAAGTCCTTTTGCGTACGAATGACACGAAATTTTACGGTTGGCTTACAAAGGAGGGCAACCGGAAGCCCGACAGGCCGAGGACGCGGCTAATAACTTAAGTTAAATCAACTACTTATGGGGATATGAAAATACGGACTTGATCGCTCCCAAAAACCGCCCTGCTCCTGCTGCCGGGAAACGGAGAACCCCAGCACCACGCGGCAAAGCCAAACCTCAACCAAATCGCGCGCCGCCCGCTTGCACTTGACGAATACGGCTACAACATCCAGGATACATCGCCGCGGAAAGGAAACGGCGGCCTCAAAAGAAACGGGAGAGCCCTGAGGCTCTCCCGTTGGAGCTGCAAACCTACTGGAACTGCCGTTAAAACGTGAATTTCACCTGGGTTTGAATCACGCGGCCGCTCACGGCCGAGCCCTGGAATGAACCATAAGCGCTGGTAGGCGCCGAAACCGTGCTCTGGATCTGGCCCAGAGTGCCAAGTGCGACGTTGTTTCCGGGCAGGTCGAAATTCGGGTGGTTGAAGAGGTTGAACAGGAACCCGCCTACCAACACCTTGTACCGCTCCTTGTAAGTGAACGTCTTGCTGATGTTGATGTCGGTGTCGAAGTAGCCGGGGCCGCGGAAACTGTTGCGGTGGATGTTGCCAAAGTCGGTCTGGTTCCCCTTGGCGGCGAACATCGAGGTGGAGTAGCAGGAGGCATCCGGTTGAGTGCAGCTCGGATAAGAGGAGCCGCCCACCCAGTCGGCCAGGAACTGCGAAGTCGCGATACCCGAGGCATTCACCACCGAGCTGCGGATGGTGCTGCTGGCGGCGCGCACACCGCTGTTTACGATGCTGAAGGGATAGCCGGAGTGGAACAGCACGGTACCGGCCGCGGTCCAGCCACCCAGCGCCGACTTCAGGATCTGATTATGGAAGCGCGTGGGAACCGTGTAGACGTAATTGGCGGTGACGGTGTGGCGCGTGTCGTAATCGGCATTGCCGTAATTGAGCGCCTGCACGCCCAGCGGACTGATCTGGTACCGGATGCTGACCGCCGTGAGCGCATTGAAGGGCTCCAGGCAGGCGTTCGAGCAGGTGTCCAGCGAATGGCCCCAGTTGTAGTTGAACTGACCGGAGAACTGGCTCCCCAGGCGCCACTTGAAGGTGGCGACCAAGCCGTCGTAGTAAGAGTAACCGGCGTTGTTCAGTTCGCGGATCTCGGCGAACCGCGGGTCCGGCGAGGCTGTGGGCAACCCCTGGAAGCCCTTTACGGAATAGGCGTTGTTGAAAAGGTTCTGGTTGACTTCGTCATGCCCATGATTGCCTACGTAGTTCAGGGAGACCAAGTAGTTGGTGCCGATGGCCTGCTGCACTTCGAGGTTCCATTCATAATACTTGGGGTTCTTCAGCTCATTTTCCACGGTGTTGAAATTGGGGGCCGAAAAACCCAGTGGAACGGCTGCCTGCAACTGCGCGAGCGTCGCGCCGCCGGCGAAACCGTTATGGAAGGCCGTGTTCGAATTCGCCACGGTGGCAAACGCGCTGTTGGCGTTGTTCTGAGCCACCAGGCCGGAAGAGGTCGTGAAGGAAGCCACGCCCGGAGAGTTGGTGATGAAGCGGTCGGCAATCAGGCCCTGGTAGAGATCCGAGAAGATCCCGAAGCCGCCGCGAATGACAGTGGATTTCCGGACGCTGTAGGCGAATCCGGCGCGCGGTGCGGGCACGACCGATTCCACGCTCGGAACAGCCACCGACACGCCCGTGTGGATGGTGGAGTTATACGGCGTGGTGACATTATGCGCCACACCGGCAAAGGGGGCGAGCATCTCGTTGAAACAATTGCCGCCGCAACTGATGTCGCTGTTCCGGTCCATACGGAGAGCCAGCGTCACCGTCAGGTTGGGCTTTACCTTCCACTCATCCTGGAGATAGAAACCCAGGCTGTACATCTTAAGGGGTTCGGCTCCTACCTGGGGGAAGGCCTGCGAGAACGTCGAGCCGTTCACCAGCGAGCCGTCCACGAAATCGGTCATCGAGTTGAACGTGAACAGACCGAAAGCGTTGGGCTGCGTGGCGTAGGTGCTGATATAGTTCTGGCGCAGGTTCATGCCAACCTTGAAAACGTGCTGGCCATGAGTCACGGAGTAATCGTCGATCAACTGGTGCTGCCGGACCTTGCGGCCGGCGGGATAGTTTTCGTCGCTTCCGCCCATGTTCGTGTACAGCCCGTCCCCGAAAGTCCAGGTCGTCGGGAACGTCTTGATGGCGGCGGCGTAATCCGGCGGACCGAAGATCGCCGAATAGTAGGACGCCGAGAGCAGCAACTGATTTACCATCGTCGGGCTGACTACCCGGGTGTAACCTATCTGGCCACCGTAGGAAGGCTGATTGCTGTTGGCGTTGAACGCGGAGTTGATCGGATCGGTGCCGGTAGCCTGCACACCGTGGTCGTCGTTGTAACGGACATAGAGGCGGTCCTTGTCGCTGGGATTGTAGTCGAAGCGGATCGCTTGCAACCGTTCGATATTCAGGTTGTTCACCGTGCTCTGGAAGGTCGCGGCGCAGGGCTGCGTCACTCCCCATGCGCCCGTCCCCGCGAAGTCGCCGCATCCCAAGGCCGGATCGAGATCCGCAGTCACCGGGACGGCGCGGGAAGCGCCGGAGGAAGTTCCGTAGAGGTTCAATGCGTTGGTGTAAATTCCCACCGCGGGAGCGTTGGTCTTCGTCAGGTTGTTGAGAACGTATGTCGAGAATGCCGTGGTCGGGATGTAAACCGGTCCACCCGAGGGCAGCACGTAGCGCAGCCCCTCGTTATCGTAATAGAAGAACAACTTGTTCTTGATGATGCGTCCGCCCACCGAGCCCGCCCACTCACGGGAAATCGAGAAGGGACGCGGCGTGCCAGTGGAGTTATTGAAAAAGTCGTTCGCGTTCATCACTTCGCTGTTGTAATAGAACGCCGCATTGCCGTGGAACTGGTTGGCTCCGCTCTTGGTGATGTAGTTCACCTGGGCGCCCGCCTGGCGGCCATACTGTCCGGTGTAACCGTTAATCACCACCGCCGCTTCCTGGATCTCGTTGGCGCCCAACGTCAGGTTGCTCGCGCCGGAGTTGTTCAGGTTCAGGTACGGGTCCATGTTGTCGTTGCCATTAATGGTGAATAGGTTGGACACGCCCGGCAGTCCGAACACCGAGAAGTTACCGTAGCCGCCACCCGTGCTCACCGTCACGCCGGGTGCGGTGAACGCATAAGCGGTCATATCGTTGCCCGGGGCGGGCAGATTCGCCAGCTCGTTGCTGTCTATGGTGGTCGCCATGTTGGCGTTCTCGGTCTGAGTCAGCTCAGGCTGAGCTTCTACAACCACCGCCGAACTTTGCCGGGCCAAGCCTAGTTGGAACTTGACATTGGCCACCTGGCCGAGGTTGATCGTAACTTTCTGGGTCGACTGCTCAAACCCCGCGGCGCTAATCGCTACCGTGTAAACACCCGGACGCAGCAGCGGGAAGTGGAATTCGCCCGAGGCGCTGACGGAGGCCGTCTGCACCGCACCGTTAGCGTCGCTGGTCAGAGTGATCTTGCCAGCCGCCACATTCGCCCCGCTGGGGTCGACCACGGTGCCCGCCAGTTCACCGGTGACCATCGACTGGGCAAAGAGCCCCTGCGCCAGCAGAAGCAGAATTGCAATCGTACAAAAACATCTAACCGAGGCGTTGCGCTTCAACATGAGCTTCTCTCCTTGAAGATGCGGGGAATCCCGCGTTTGTTCGTCTTAAGCACGTCCACTGCCAAAATTGACACGGTGACAACTCATAGGATCATAAGGCCTTTTGGGCCGGAAGCATACGGTTTTTTACGGCTGGTGCTCCAGGGCAATTTCCGAAACTCCCGGACAATGGCTGTTAACGACAGATAACATCCATTAAATCAATCAATTGGGAGAATATGAGAATACGGACCGGATCGCTCCCGAATGCCGGAGAATGCCACCTTCCCGACGTGGGGCTTGGCAGAATCTCGCTCAGCCTGGACCGAGTTCCGCCCGATAGTTCCTATGATAGCGGATCTTCCCGCCCGTGGCGAGCCGTCCAATGGGCGCCGCCGAGAACCACCAACGTCCCCACGAAGCTCCACAATAAGATGGTAACGGAGTGCAGGAAGATTCCATATTCCCGGTCCAGTTTGTTGTGGAGCATGGGGGCGATCAACAAGTTGACATATTTCAGCGCTTCCAGAATCAGGCCCACCACCAGGGCCACGGGTGCCACGCGCGCGGGGTCCACCTGCCGGTTGGGCAGCTTCCAGTAGATCAGAAACAACGCGCACACCGACAGCGGGACGGCCGCCAGTTTGAAGAAGAGCCGCTCGATCCACTGGCCCATCACGCCGCCGACTCCCACGTGGGAGAGCCACATCTGGTTCCAACCTGTAAATATGAGGGACATGATCGCCAGGCCGCCGCACAGGAAGATGAACGCCAGGCTGACCAACTGGTTCTTGAGGTAGCTGCGGTTGGCCGTTACGCCCCAGGCGCGGTTGAGCGCCACCTCCAGCGGTTCGAAGACGCCGTTGGCGGTGAACAGCAACAGCAGCATGGCAGTGAGATCGAGCCGCGGAACCTGCCGGCTCAGGTTGTAAACCAGAAACTGACCCTGCTCGCCCGCGAAGAAATCCCCCAGCGCCACATACACCGCGTGTTCGGCGGCGTGCCAATGGAGGATGTCGCGGCAGAAGGAGACCATCACGATCAGAAACGGATAGAACGCCAGCATCACGCTGGCGGCCGTGGCCAAGGCGTACACATGCGCCTCGGTCTCCAGCAGGTAATGTATGGTGGGGCGCACGCGCGTCCACCACGGCCGGACCTCGCGCAGTTTCTGAAAAATAGTGTCAGACGCCATTTTAGACGCCATTTTCGCCGCACAGTTCGCGCAGATCGTCGATCCAGTAATCCGGCGAGTGGCGCGCCATTTCTTCGGCTTGGCCGTAGCCGTAGCGGACGGCGCAGATCTTGACCCCGGCGAGGCGGCCGGCTTCCATGTCGGCGGACGAGTCACCCACGAACAGGCAGTCCGCGGGCGATGCCCCCAGCCCCGCCAGCGAGGCGAACAGCACGTTTGGCGCGGGCTTGGCTGGGAAGCCGTCCGTACCCTGCACGTGGTCGAAATAGCGCAGCAGCCCGAACTGCTCCAGAATCGCGCGGCTGGTGGGAGTTCCCTTGGTAGTGGCCGTGGACTTCCGTCCGCCCAGCGCGCTCAGACCCTCCGCCACTCCGGGGAAGACCCGCGTATTGGCATGGCCGCGCCCCAGGTAGTTGGCGCGATATTGCAGGATGAGCTCGTCCACGCGCTCGGGCGGGCAATCGGGAAGCAGTTCGCGAAACAGTTCGATGAAGTGCAATCCGACGAAGTTCTTCAGATACTCGAAGGTCACGGGCCGAACGGGCAAAGTCTCCAGCACCTGCTGCAAGGCGCCACAGATATCCACCGCGGAATCAAGCAGCGTGCCGTCGATATCGAACACGTAGACTGGGAAGCGCGGGATCACGCCGGCTGAGGACGCTCCCCTTCGGTGAGACCGGGCAGGCGGCGCTGGCCCTCGGGACGAAGCACTTGCTGCGTGTCGCCCCCGGAATCTTTGGAATCCGGCGTGGGCATGGGATCGAGCGGCTGCCCGCGGACGATCTTCATCACCTCGGCGCCGTCCAGAATCTCGCGGATGAGCAGCGTTTCGGCGATCTGCACCAGGGCATCGGAATGCTCGGTGATGATCTTCTCGGCGGTATCGTAACCCTGCTGCACCATCCGGCGAACCTGCTCGTCGATGCGTATGGCGGTGGCTTCGCTGTAGTCGCGGTGCTGGGCGATCTCGCGGCCCAGGAAGATCTGCTCTTCCTTCTTGCCGAAACTCAGCGGGCCCAGTTCGCTCATGCCCCACTCGCACACCATCTTGCGGGCCATGTCGGTGGCGCGCTCGATATCGTTGCCCGCGCCGGTGGTCATCTGGTGGATGAACTTCTCTTCGGCGATGCGGCCGCCCATGAGAATCGCGATCTCGGCCTGCAGGTAATCCTTGTTATAGGAATGCTTGTCGTCGATGGGCAACTGCATGGTGACGCCCAGCGCCAGCCCGCGCGGAATGATGGTGACCTTGTGCAGCGGATCGGCGTCGGGCAGAATCGCGGCTACCAGCGCGTGGCCGGCTTCGTGATAGGCCGTGTTGCGCTTCTCGGCGTCGCTCAGGATCATGCTCTTGCGCTCGGCGCCCATGAGGATCTTGTCCTTGGCCACCTCAAAATCGATCATCATGACGACCTTGCGGTTCTGACGGGCGGCGTTAAGAGCGGCCTCGTTAACCACGTTGGCAAGATCGGCGCCGGCCAGTCCGGGCGTGCCGCGGGCCAGCACCGACAGGTCCACGTTGTCGCCCAGAGGAATCTTCTTGGTGTGCACGCGCAGGATGGCTTCGCGGCCGCCCACGTCGGGCCGGCCCACCACCACGCGGCGGTCGAAGCGGCCGGGCCGCAACAGCGCGGGATCCAGCACGTCGGGACGGTTGGTGGCGGCCACCAGGATCACGCCCTCGTTGCTCTCGAAGCCGTCCATTTCCACCAGCAACTGGTTGAGGGTCTGCTCGCGTTCGTCGTGCCCGCCGCCCAGGCCCGCGCCGCGGTGGCGGCCGACGGCGTCGATTTCATCGATGAAGATGATGCAGGGGGCGTTCTTCTTGCCCTGCTCGAAGAGGTCGCGCACACGGCTGGCGCCCACGCCCACGAACATCTCCACGAAATCCGAACCGGAAATCGAGAAGAAAGGCACGCTGGCCTCGCCCGCGATGGCGCGCGCCAGCAGGGTCTTGCCGGTTCCCGGAGGCCCGATCAGCAGCACGCCCTTGGGAATGCGCCCGCCCAGTTTCTGAAACTTCTGCGGCTCGCGCAGAAACTCGATGATCTCCTGCAGCTCTTCCTTGGCTTCCTCGACGCCCGCCACGTCCTTGAAGGTGACCTTCTTCTGCTGGGTGGAGTGCAGCCGCGCGCGGCTCTTGCCGAAGCTGAGGGCCTTGTTGCCGCCGCTCTGCATCTGCCGCATCATGAAAATCCAGAACGCGATAATCACGATGAAGGGCGAAGCGTTCAGCAGGATGTTCACCCAGGTGCTGGAGTTGATGGGCTTGATGGTGACGGCGACCTGCTTGTCGGTGAGCTTGTCGAAGATACTCGGAGGAACGATCCCGGAACTGGCCGGAATGGTGGTCTTGTACTGCCGGCCGTCCTTCAAGGTTCCGTTGACGTCGTTGCCATCTACGGTTGCGTCGGCAACCGAGCCGGAGTCCACCTGTTTCTTGAATTCGGAATAGGAGAGCGTCAGATCCTTCGGCCCCTGGCTGTTCTTCACGACCCAGAACAGCGAAAGCGCCAGACTTATCAGAACCACCCAAAATATGACTGTCTTAATATTAGAGTTCAAAAGAAGCCTCCGTACCGGCTCACTAGGTTAGACGCCGTCCCGTCCAATCCCGATTCCCATTTCGTCGGGCGCAACGGCCTCGTGGATCGCCAGCACCCATCGGCTGTCCTGGCTTGCCAGATATTCCGCGGCTGGGCCAAACCGCATCGCCCACACAATCGAGGGCCCATCCGTCAGTACCGGCCACAAACGCCGCTCCCAAATCGGAATGCGCGCGCGCTGGAACAGGGTCTTGATCTTCTCTACGCCGGTGCTCCCCGCGGGCCTGTACCGGTCCCCCGCCCGCCAACTCCGCCATTCCAGCGGACCGGACAGACGTTGCCAGTCCAGGGCTCCCATTCCACTATTATATACGTATTCCGCAGTCTCAGAAGTTTCCGGTTTTTCAATCAGTTCCAGGCGAACTTCGAGGCCCGCGGCGGGAACCTGCAACGATCCTGGAACGGCCGCGGGCTGGCAATAGGGGACGCCGCCATCGGCCGCGCCAGGAGTGACGAAACGCAGCCAATCGAAGGAACGCAGCACCGCCAAGCCGGGAACCTGGACACAACCGTGGCCGCGCGGGCTGGAGGCAAGGTCCAGGATGGACCCGATGTGGCCGAAATCAACAGCGCGCAAATCCCCTTTGGCGACTTCCACTGCGCGGCGCACCAGGCGGCGGCCGGCGGCCAGCGGCAGAGCTGCCAACGGCCCGGCTTGCAGGTAGACCGCGCCGCGGCGCTGCACCAGGATGCCGTCCGCCAGCCGGTCCACCTCGCGTTCCCACCAAGCCTCTTCGGCGCGCGCCCACTCGGCGGTCTGCGCCAGCGTCTGGGCGAACCTGGGATTCCAGTCGCGGACGAGTTGCGGCAACAGCTCGTGGCGGATGCGGTTGCGGGCGAAGCGGACATTGGCGTTGGAGGAATCCTCGCGCCAGACGATCCGGCGCCCCCGCAGGAATGCTTCCACTTCGGCGCGCTCCACTTCAAGCAGCGGGCGCACGATGCCATCCGCCGTGACCGGCCGGATTCCCGCGAGGCCGGCCGAGCCCGCGCCGCGCAGGAACCGGAACAGCACGGTCTCGGCCTGATCGGAGAGCGTGTGCCCCAGAGCCACGCGGTCCACCTCGCCCGCGGCCATGCGCTCGCGAAAGAAGTTCAGCCGTGCGTGGCGCGCGGCTTGCTCCAGGTTGCCCGGAGTGGCGGAGAAGTCGGCTTCGGCGATAGCGGCGGGCAGCTCCAACCGGCCGGCCAGAGCGGCGACGAAGCCGGCGTCGGCGCGCGATTCGTCACCGCGCAGGTTGTGATTCAGGTGCAGAACGCGCAGCCGAAGATCCCAGCGCGGGGCCAGTTCGAGCAGGATGTGGAGCAGGCACACCGAATCGGCGCCACCCGAAACCGCGACGCCAACCTTCTGGCCGGCGCGGAACATGGCATGGCGTTCGATGAAACGCGCGATGCGGTCGAGCAACTGGGGCACCGCAATTATTGTGGCATGTTCAGCGGGACGGGCCGGCGGTCCCGTGCGGCTACTCGTACCACTCGAGAACGCCCCACACTATCAGCGCTAGGACTAAGCCGGCCAGGACGTAGAACACGTACCGGCCCCAGGGCCAGATTGCCGCGGGCCACTGATCCGCCAGTTTGTCGCGCCACGTCTCGTTGAGTCTGACCGGCGGCGGATCGGACTCGGCGGGCTGGAACGACGCCGATAGCCAGATGCCCCGCACGTTGGCCAGCAGCAGCGCCAGGAAAACCAGTCGCATGATGCTGAAGCCCTGCCCGGGCTGCATCTGCATCGCGACGGTATCCAGCAGATACATCGCGAAGGCCCCAATAGCCGCCACACGGCTCTGCATCCGCACTCCGATACCCGCCAGGACGTAGAATGCGGATCCGAAAGCGGCCACGATGATAATAGCCGCATTCCCTGTCGCAAATGCGACCAGCAGCGAGACGGTACCCACCAGCACACAAATCCAGAAGCCCTGCGTGGTCACGGTGTCCAGGTCCACGCGCGTGCGAATGGTGGGCCAAAGGAGAGCCTTCAGCCGGTTATCCGTCTTGGGCGTCGAATCGGCCAGCCCCAGTATCTGCATCTTGTTTGGTATAGCACGGCGCGATGCGGTGCGCTACTGGTCTCACAACCCCAGCGCAGCGTCGCGATAAGGATCGAGCACCGAGACCTCCGGCTTTCCCGGCTGGTAGCGCGCCGGTGGCGGGAGTTCCCGCAGGCTCTTGAGAAGATCCGGCGCCTCGGACTTACTGGCGAATCCGCAGGTATAAGTGCCGGAGTGGCGGCGGCCATCGACCGTGTACGAGTAGCCCACCATAAGCTCCCAGGCGGACCCTCCTTCGATATCCCTAACATGCTCGATCTCGTCCGAATCGAGGCTGATCTTCGCCCATGGCCAAGCTTCGGTCCTGCGTTCGCGCCGCCGCCGAATGAGCCCAAACGCGATAATCGCAACAGCAAACCCGCCGAAGACCGCCAGGCTAACCGCGAAACTCATCTTCGCCATTTTAGCGCGCACACCCGGCCCGACTCCGGCGCGGCACGCTGTAGCCTGCGCCGCGGCGTGGAAGCGAGTTGGGTATGAACCGATGGGTCGCTGGCACAGCTAACGGGCTCCCAGGATCAGCTCCGGCAGCGACGGCGCCCACTTCGCCAGCCTCTGCACCAAGTCTACATAGGGAACCCGGCAAGCGGCCGCCTGCCCTCGGAGCTTCTCTTCCAGTAGTCCCCGGTTGAGATGGACTCTGTCCGCCAGGAACTGGTCAGGGTTGAGCACGCCGATGCCGTGCGGCGAAACCGACTTCGCGGGAAAGTGCTTCACGTTTTCCGTGAGGATGGCGTGCGCGCCGGCGCGCACGGCTGCCGCCAGAACGTGGCGGTCTTTCGCGTCGTTAGTCATGGAAGGAATGAGCCGGGCGTAGCCCGTGACACAGGCATCTTCGAAGGCGGCTTGCATCGCGGCGATCCTCCGATCGGCTTGCGCTTCGGTGTACTCCATCCTGCGAAGCACTCGCCGTAGTTCATCCAGGATGCCGGCGCTCCAGCGCGGCACATAGGACGCCGGGTGCTCGGCCAGCCTCAGCAGCGTGTCGCAAAGCGGCATCGGAGCCAGGACACAGGTGTCCAACGGTACGATGGGGGCGTCAGTTTGCCCGATCATCCGGCGGCTCCCGGTCGTAGAGCCCTTCCTCGGCTTCCGCCCGGGTCAGATCGTTCAGAATCCGGTGGCGCTTGCGATCCCGGCGCATCCTGTAGGCCAGCACGTCCCGAACGTAGAGGCGCCGGTGAGTGCCTACCATGTGGAAAGGCATCTCGCCCTTCACCAGTTGCCCAATGAGGAACTGGCGCGACACGCCGAGCCTGCGCGCGGCTTCGACGGTGGTCAACTGCGCGTCGTCCTGAACGATGGCGACCGAGTGGCCCTCGCGCAGACCGGCTGTCACCTTCGTCAAAAAACCCTCGAGCGAAACCGGCATCCGTTGGCTCCGGCCATCCGGCCCTACCAGTTTGGCGCGGGCACGCTGAATCTCCCGATAGAGTCCCGGAAGCCGCTCTTGATCGACCGCTGGCAAGCCGGCAGGCTTCCTCAATTCCTGGCGATGGGGCATCCGTTCTCCTCCTCCGCTTGAACGCTACATTTGCTACAAACGCTACAAGTGACACTCCCAGTCTAGCGGAGACACGGGAGCTCCGCAACGTCTCCTCCGCCCCGCGCTACACTGTCCCCGTGCCACTCTTCGGCCCGCTGCATCTCGCGCTGCTCGCGGCCATTGCCGCCGCTGCCGTGGCGTTGCCCTGGCTATGCCGCCGCGGCACCATCCCGGGGCGGGCCACGCGGCTGATCATCGGTTGGGCGCTCGCCGCGAACGAGCTGGGCTGGTGGGCGTTCCGCTACTCGCACGAAGGCTTGCACGCCTGGAATCTTCCGTTACAGTTGTGCGATCTCACGGTGTGGCTCGCGGTGTTGGCATGCCTCACGGCGCGGCGTGGCGTCGCCGAGTTCGCCTACTTCGCGGGCATCGCCGGTGCGGGTATGGCGTTGCTCACGCCGGACCTGTGGTCGCCGTGGCCCAGCTATCCGGCCATTTACTTTTTCGTGGCCCACGGCGGCATCGTGATCGCGGTGGCGCTGATGGCGTTCGGCGGCATGGTCCGATTTCGCCGGGGCGCGGTGTGGCGTTCGTTCGGCTGGCTAGTGGCGTACGCGCTCGCGATCGGCGCCTTCAACGCCGCCTTCCGTAGCAACTTCATGTACCTCTGCCGCAAACCCGCCAGCGCCACTCTGCTGGACAAGCTGGGACCCTGGCCGTGGTACCTGCTCCCCGCCGCTGCCGCAGGCCTGGGGCTCTTCTGGTTGCTGTGGCTACCGCTCAAAGCCGCCGCTGCGGATGAGCAGCCGCCCCGCCCGCTCGTTTGACACCTCCGTTTCGGTGCTGATAGCCTGAGACTTCAATGCCAGGAGAGCTGCCGCTTCGCGTCACACCCTTGAACTCCGTCCATCGCGCGTTGGGCGCCCGAATGGTGGATTTCGGCGGCTGGGACATGCCCGTGCAGTACAGCGGCGTGATCGAGGAGCACCGCGCGGTGCGCTCGGCAGTGGGCCTCTTCGACGTGTCCCACATGGGAGAAATCGAGATTCGCGGACCGGAAGCCACCAGGCTCACCGACTACGTTACGACCAACGCCGTGGCCAAGTTACAGGTTGGCCAGGTGCAATACTCCGGGCTGCTGTACGAGCACGGCGGATTCGTGGACGATATTCTGGTCCACAAGGTGGCCGGGGATCATTACTTCCTGTGCGTGAACGCTTCCAACCAGGATAAGGACTTCGAGCACATCCGTTCGCTGAACCGGTTCGATTGCACGGTGGAAAACGCCGGCAGCCGGTTCGCGCAAATTGCGGTGCAAGGCCCCCGCGCGGGCGCTACCTTGCAGAAACTGACGCCGGTGGATCTGGCAGGCATCCAATATTATTGGTTCACGGACGGCGAGGTGTCGGGCTGCCAGGCGCGGATCGCCCGCACCGGGTATACCGGCGAAGACGGCTACGAGATCTACATTCCGCCCACCGAGGCCGCGCGCCTGTGGAACGAACTGCTGCAGGCCGGCGCGGAATTCGGCGTGAAGCCAGTCGGACTGGGCGCGCGCAACACGCTGCGCCTGGAAGTCAAAATGGCGCTCTACGGCCACGAAATCGACGCCTCGATTTCGCCGCTCGAAGCCGGTCTCTCCTGGATAGTCAAGTTCGACAAGGGCGATTTCGTGGGACGCGACGCCCTGTTGAAACAGAAAGTAAGTGGAATCCGCCGTAAGCTGGTGGGGTTCGAAATGCGCGGGCGCGGTATCGCCCGCGAGGGATACGAAGTGCTGTGTAAGGGCGAGCCCGCCGGATGGGTCACCAGCGGGTCGCCATCGCCGACATTAAACAAAAACATTGGCCTATGCTACTTGCCCGCGGAGGAGGCTCGGCCCGGAACGCAAATTCAGATCGCGATCCGCAACCAACCGGTGGATGCGGTCACGGTGGAGACTCCGTTTTACAAACGAGCGAAATGAGCATGTATCCAGAAAACTTTCGATATACCAAGGAACACGAGTGGGTCCTCGCGGAAGGGGCCACGGCGACGGTCGGGATCACCGATCACGCACAGCAGGAACTCGGCGACATCGTCTATGTCGATCTTCCCCAGGTGGGCTCGAAGATCGAGCGGGGCGCCAGCCTCGGTTCGGTCGAATCGGTGAAAGCCGTCTCGGACATCTACGCGCCGGTTTCGGGCGAAGTGACCGAAGTCAACGCCACGCTGGCCGACAAGCCGGAGGCCCTTAACAAGGATCCGCATGGCGCGGCGTGGCTGGTGAAAGTGACGCTGGCGAACCCGGCGGAAGTCGAAGGGCTTATGACCGCCGCGGATTACCAAGCTTACGTGGGAGCTGAGAAGTAGTTGCGATACCTTCCAAAGTCCGATTCCGAACGCCGCGAGATGCTGGATGCTTGCGGCGTTCGCTCACCCGACGATTTGTTCGCGCACCTGCCCGAAGCCGCCAGGCTGACGCGCCCGCTGGCGCTGGAGCCGGGGATTTCCGAATACGAGATCACCGATTACTTCCGCGCGCGCGGGGCCGAGAACGCCGACGTGGGCGCGAGTTTCCTGGGCGCGGGAGTATACCGGCATTACCGCCCGGTGCTGGTGGACGCGGTAGTTTCGCGCGGCGAGTTCCTGACATCTTACACCCCTTACCAGGCCGAGATATCGCAGGGCACGCTAACCGCTATCTTCGAATTCCAAACCATGATCTGCCAACTCACCGGCATGGACGTGGCCAACGCTTCGATGTACGACGGGTCCACAGCGGTGCCGGAAGCGGCTATGATGGCGGCGCGGGTGACCGGGCGGCGGCGCGTGCTGGTGGCCCGCGGAGTGCACCCCGAGTATCGCGAAGTGCTGCAAACCTACGCGCGCTTCCAGGGGATGCCGGTGGAGGAATTTGGCTACGCGGCCGAAACCGGCGCCATCGACGTAGATGACCTGGAAAGCCGAATGGACTCCGCTACGGCCGCGGTGATCGTGCAATCGCCCAACTTCTTCGGCGTGGTGGATCAGGTGGGCGCGGCGGCGGAGATCGCCCACCGCCACGGCGCGCTGCTGGTGATGGTGTTCACGGAAGCGGTGTCGCTGGGGATTCTGCAGCCGCCTGCGGGCGCCGATATCGTGGTGGGCGAGTTGCAGTCCTTCGCCATTTCGCCGAGCTACGGCGGGCCGTTCGCCGGCGTGATCGCCACGCGGGAGAAGTTCATGCGGCAGATGCCCGGCCGGCTGGTAGGCCAAACCACCGACTCGCGCGGCAACCGGGCCTTCTGCCTGACGCTTTCCACGCGCGAGCAGCACATCCGCCGCGAGAAGGCGACGTCCAACATTTGCACCAACCAGGCGCTGGTGGCGCTGATGGCGACGGTGTTCATGACGGTGTACGGCAAGCTGGGGCTGCGCGAATTGGCCGAGCAGAACCTGGCCAAGGCGCACTACCTGGGGGCGAAGATGAAGCCCCGGTTTAGCGGCCCGTACTTCAACGAGTTCGTGACGAGGGTGGAGGGCCGGACGCCCGAGGAGCTGAACAAGGCTTTGCTGAAGAAGAAGATTGTGGGAGGGCTGCCGCTGGGGCGATGGTATCCGGAGTTGGCGGATTCCATACTATGGTGCGCGACCGAGATGTCCACCCGCGCGGACATGGACGCGGTGGCGGGGGTGACGGCATGAGGCCTCGCGTGCAAAAAAGCAATGGGCCGCGGATGAACGCAGATGAACGCGGCTTGAAGGAAGCGCGGTCATCGGCCCGTGGCGTGGCCTGCGGTTTGGGCAATTTGCCCAAATTTCGAACTGAAACAAAGGACTTAGGTTCTGTTATTTGGGCGATTTGCCCAAAACCAGCCTCTTGGTGTGGCGTGTTATCGGCGTTCATCTGCGTTCATCAGCGGCTAATAATGTGTTGCTGGCGGGAGGGCGGTAACCGAACCGCGCGCGGGGTCGCGAGCTTCCGGGGCTGGTTGGTTGCGCCGAGCAGGCGAGCTTCGCTCGCCGGGCCGATTGACAATCGGCCGCAGGTTGACAACCTGCCCCACATAAGACCGGAGGTGACGGCATGATTAACAAGGTCCGCCCACACCTCTCGCAGAATGAGGTGCTGCTGTTCGAGCGCAGTTCGCCGGGTAAGCTCGCCTACCAACTCCCCGAACTCGACGTTCCCGCGGTGAACGCAGCCGAAACGCTGGGCGCGGAAAACGTTCGCGACGCCATCGACGGGTTCCCGGAAGTCAGCGAGGTGGAAGCCATCCGCCACTTCACGCGCATCTCGAGTTGGAATTACTCGATCGACCACGGCATGTACCCGCTGGGGTCGTGCACCATGAAGTACAACCCGCGCATCAACGAGGCGGTGGCGCGCATCGAAGGGCTGGCGTGGGCACATCCCTACCGGCCCGAGGCGCTGGCACAGGGCTCGATGCGCGTGATGGAGCGACTGGAGGCGGCGCTGGCCGAAATCACCGGCATGGACGCGGTGACGCTGCAACCGGCGGCCGGGGCGCACGGCGAGTTGACCGGCATCCTGCTGATCCGCGCCTTGCTCGAAAGGCGCGGCGACCCGCGCAAGAAGATCCTGATCCCGGATTCGGCGCACGGCACCAACCCGGCTACCGCAGCCATCGCGGGCTACGCCATCGAGAACATTCGATCGAGCGAGACCGGCGCGCTGGACCTGGGCGCGCTGGAAGGGCTGGTCACTGAAGACGTGGCCGCGCTGATGGTGACTAACCCGAATACGCTGGGGGTTTTCGAACATAACATCATCGCGGCGGCCGAAATCCTACACCGCAAGGGCGCGCTGCTTTATATGGACGGCGCCAACATGAACGCGCTGGTGGGCATCGCGCGGCCGGGCGATTTCGGCGTGGACGCCATGCACCTCAACCTGCACAAAACGTTCTCGACGCCCCACGGCGGCGGCGGTCCGGGCGCGGGCCCCGTCGCGGTGAAGAAGGCGCTGGAGCCGTTCCTGCCGATTCCGCGGCTGCGGCGCTCCGGCAAGCGCCTCGCGTGGGATTACAAGCGCAAACACTCCATCGGCCGCGTGCGCGCCTTCTACGGCAACTTCGGTGTGCTGGTGCGCGCGCTCGCCTACATCCTGGCGCACGGAGGCCCCGGCCTGCGCAACGCAACGGTGGACGCGGTGCTCAACGCGGTTTACATCCGCAAAAAACTGGAGCCGCATTTCGAGCTGCCGTTCGCGTCGCCGAATCTGCACGAAGTGGTATTCAGCGACAAGCGGCAGGCGGAGCACGGCGTACACACGGGCGACCTGGCGAAGCGGCTCATCGACTACGGCTTCCACCCCTACACGGTGAGCTTCCCCATGATCGTCCACGGCGCGCTGATGATCGAGCCGACGGAGACAGAGGGCAAGCGGGAGATCGACCAGTTCGTCGAGGCCATGATCTCGATCGCCGGTGAAGCGGCCACGGACCCGCAGTTGGTCAAGGGCGCGCCCTACGGCACGCGCACCAGCCGCGTGGACGAAGTTACTGCCGCGCGCAAGCCGGTGCTGCGATGGAAACCGGAGTAAGTGCCCCCCGAGTAAAGGGGCTGCTGCTGGCGCTGGCCGTAGTGCTGGCCATCCGCGTTCCGTTTCTCAACCAGGCGATACAGGGTGACGACCACATCTACCTCTCGGAAGCCGCGCACGCGCAGGTGGACCCGCTGCATCCCAAGCACACGCCCTACGTGTTTCGCGGCGAGGTGGTGGACCTGCGCGGGCAGCCGCATCCGCCTCTCGATGGCTGGGTGCTGGGCGGCCTGCTGGCCTTGTTCGGCGACGTGCGGGAGGTCCCGTTTCACGCGGTCTACACGGTGTTTTCGCTGATCGCGGTGGCGGCCATGTGGAGCCTGGCGAAGCGCTTTTCGCCGCAGCCGCTGTGGGCCACGCTGCTGTTCATAGCCGTGCCGGCGTTCGTGGTGAACGGCAACTCGCTCGAAGCCGACCTGCCGTTCCTTGCGTTTTGGATGGCGGCGATGGCGCTATTCTGCGCCGGCCGCGTGGCGCTTTCCGCCGTGGCCATGGCCGTGGCGGCGCTGGGCGCGTACCAGGCGATCTTCCTCACGCCGATTCTGGCGGCGTACCTTTGGATGCACCGCGACCGGCGCCCGCCGCTGTGGCACTGGCTGGCAACCCTGGTCCCGCCGGCCACGCTCGCCGCATGGCAGATCTTCGAACGCGTTTCGACGGGCGCCTTCCCGGCGGCGGTGCTGGCGGGCTATCTCACCGTCCTCGAAACCGCGCACGCCAAGCTGGCCAACGCCATCGCCCTGAGCGAACACGCCTGGTTCCTGGTGTGCCCTCTGCTGATCCCCGCGGCGGCCATTGGCGCATGGCGCGCGCGGCGCGACCGCGACACACGCTTCCTGCTGGCCTGGATCGCCATTTTCTTCGCCTGCGCGGTGGTGGTCTTCTTCGCCGGCGCGGCTCGCTATCTGTTGCCCATGGCCGCTCCAGTAGCGCTGCTCGCATCGCGGTTGCGCCGGCGCTGGCTGGCGCTGGGATTCGCGGCGCAACTGGCGCTGGGCCTGGGCCTGGCCGCGGCCAACTACCAGCACTGGGACGCCTACCGGCATTTCGCGCGGCAACTGGCGGCGCCCACCGAAGGCCATCGCGTGTGGGTGGACGGCGAATGGGGCATGCGCTACTACCTGGAATCGCAGGGCGCGCTGCCGCTGTTGAAGCGGCAGAACCTGCGCGCGGGCGACGTGGTGGTGTCGAGCCAACTGGGCCACTCCGTCGAGATAACGGCGCCGGTCGCGCCGCTGGCCTCCATCGAGATCCGCCCCTCGGTGCCGTTGCGCCTCATCGGTCTCGAAACCGGCTCCGCCTACTCGAGCGTCGGCTTCGGTTACTGGCCGTTCGGCATCTCAACCGGAGTTGTGGATCGGGTGCGCGCCAGCGTGGTAGGCGAGCGCCATCCCACGGTTGAGTTCCTGGCGATGAATGCGCCCGAGGCCGCCGCGCACATCGTGGGCGGCATCTACGCCCTGGAAGACAACCGCTACCGCTGGACGTCGGACCGCGCAGTGGTGGCGCTGAAGAGCCCCGCCAAACCCATGCCGCTGCGCGTGGAATTCGCCATTCCCGATACCGCCGCCGCGCGCCGCGTGACGCTGCTGCTGGACGGGCGCGAGGTGGCGGCGCGGACGTTTGACGGGCCGGGGCAGTACACGCTTGTTTCGTCGCGGCCCGTTCAGGGCATGATGGTCGAGGTTGTGGTGGACCGCACGTTCCGCGCGCCGGGGGACGCGCGCGATTTGGGAATTGTGCTGGAGGCGGTGGGGTTCGCGCGGTAGTTCCGTTGTATCCTGAGCGTATAGGAGAGTCTTCATGTCTACTGGCAGTGCGGTTCCTCCGGGCGCCCGGATGGTTTTCTGCGTGAAGTTGCAGCGCGAGTTGGAAGGGCTGTCCGAGGTGCCGTTCGACGGGCATCCGCTGGGCCAGAAGATCTACGACAACGTCTCGAAGGAGGCGTGGAAAGCGTGGGTCGACCGCATGAAGATGATCATGAACGAGTACCGTCTGAACCTGGGCGACCCGAAAGCGCAGGAGTTCCTCATTCAGCAGATGGACGCCTACTTCTTCGGCGAGGGCGCGACCGCGCCTCCGGAATACGTGCCGGAAGGCGGGAAACATTAGTTGCGTGGACGCCGGATGATTTGCCTCTGGCTCGGGCCGCTCACTGACGTTCGCGGTTCTGGGGTGAGGCACACGGAACCGCGAACGTAAGTGAGCGGCCCGGCGTAGGCACCGGATCCACCGCAGCCTACGAGAACAGGTCTTTCACCTTTTCAAATAGCCCCTTTTCCGCCGGCGCATTGTCCACTGGCAGCGTGTCGCGCAGCGCTTCGAACAGCTTGCGCTGCTCGCGGGTGAGCCTGGACGGTATGCGCACCTCGATGTGGACGTAGATATCGCCGCGGCTGCCGCCGTTCAGGGCCGCGACGCCCTTGTTGCGCAGGCGGAACTGGGTGCCATTGGCGGTGCCTTCGGGGATCTTGAGCCGGGCCGGTTGGCCTAGCGTGGGAACGTCGATCTCGGCGCCGAGCGCGGCCTGCGCCAGGTTGATGGGAACGGTGCAGTGCAGGTCGTTCTCGCGCCGTTCGAAGAAAGCGTGCTCGCGGACTTTCAGGAACACGTAGAGATCGCCGGGCGGTCCGCCGTTGACGCCGGGTTGGCCTTCGTTGGCCAGACGGAGCCGGGTGCCATCGTCCACTCCGGGCGGAACGTTGACTTTGATCTTGCGTTGCACCTGGCGGTAGGCCTGGCCGCGGCAGGAGGTGCAGGGGTTGCGAATCACCTGGCCCTGGCCGTTGCAGGTGGTGCAGGTGCGCCGGACGGAGAGGAAGCCCTGCTGGTAGAGAATCTCGCGGCGCCCATGGCAGGTGGGGCAGGTGGTGGCGCCGCTGCCGGGCTCCGCGCCGGTACCGCCGCAGTGATCGCAGGCTTCCAGGCGGGGCACCTGAATCTCGGCGCTCATGCCGAAGACCGCCTCCTCGAATTCGATCTCCAGATCGTAGCGGACATCGTCGCCACGCTGCCCGCGGGCGCGCCGCCGTCCGCCACCGCCGCCGAACAGATCGCCGAAGCCGAAGAAGTCGCCCAGGATGTCGCCGAAATCGGTGAATGATTCGGGGTTGAATCCGCCGGGCGCCCCGCCGCCGCCTTGCAGTCCGGCGTGGCCGAAGCGGTCATAGGTGGCGCGCTTCTGGCCGTCGCTGAGAACGCTATAGGCCTCGGAGGCTTCCTTGAACTTCTCCTCGGCGTCGGGATCGTCGGGGTTGCGGTCGGGGTGATACTGCAGGGCCAGCTTGCGGTAGGCGCTCTTGATCTCGGCGTCGCCCGCGCCCTTGCCTATGCCTAAGACCTCGTAATAATCTCGTTTTGCCACTGGTTTTGGATTACGGCCTGACGGCGACCTTCACCATCGCCGGTCTGAGGAGCCTGCCCCTAAAATTGTACCCACGCTGGAACTCGCCGAGGATCGCCTGATCCTCGGCTTCGTCGGTCTCCACCCGCTCGACGGCCTGGTGCAGGTTTGGATCGAACGCACGGCCCTTGGTTTCGATGGCTTCCAGCCCCATCTTTCTAAGCGTCTCGAACAGCCGAGTGTAAATCAGTTCGACGCCCTTGGCGTAGTCGCGGTCGGCGGTCTCCACGTTCAAGGCGCGCTCGAAATCGTCCAGGACGGGGAGGATCTCCTTCACCAGGTCCATGGTGGCGAACTGCGCAAAATCGGAGCGGTCGCGTTCGGCGCGGCGGCGGGCGTTATCGAACTCGGCACGCGCGCGCAGCAGGCGCTCTTCTGCTTCGGCCTTCTCGATGGCGAGTTGGTCGCGTTCGGCGAGGAGTTGGGCAAGCTCGTCCGGCGATCCCTCGGAAACTTCGACGGGAAGGGTCTCGTCCGAAGACACTTCCGATGGTGCCGTTTCGGGGTTCTGGGTGTCCACTGATCCCAGTTTAGCAGGGCGACGAAGCTCTGTTGAAACCGCCCGCCGTTTGATATGCTCAAACCACTGCCATGATGCTACGAAAACTGGTTTTCACCGCGGCGATCCCCGCCCTCGCAATTCCGCTTCTGTTGTTGGCTCAACAACCGGAGTCCATTGACCTGAACGCCATCCACAAACTCAAAGCCGCCGAGTTCGGCGGTGATAGCGGAGGAGGGCGCGGAGGGCGCGGCGGCGGCAACCGCAGAATGTCCCCCGTCATGGATGTCATGTACAACCTGACGGACCGCTACGGCCCGCGCCTCAACAACTCGCCGCAGTTCCGCGCGGCCGGCGATTGGGCCGTGGGGCAACTTAAGGAATGGGGCCTGAGCAACGTCCACCTGGAGCCGTGGAGCACCGTGGGAGTCCGCGGCGGGGCCATGCCCAGTTGGGAGATGAAGTATTATTACGGCGCCATGGTCGAGCCCACTTACATGCCCATCATCGGGTATCCGCAGGCGTGGAGCGGCAGCACCAACGGCGTCGCCACGGGTGAAGCCGTGATCGCCCAGAACTCCACCGACGAGGACATGAAGAAGTGGCACGGCAAGCTGCAGGGCAAGTTCGTGCTGATCGCCACGCCGACCGGTACCGCGACCGCGGCACTGGAACTTCCCTTCCCCACTACTCCGCTGGCGCACCGCTACTCCGACGACGAACTGGCCGCGCTGGTGCCGGAGATCATTCCCGGCGGCCCGTCGGCCGCACCAGGCGGGCGCGGCGGCCCGTTCGCGGCCTTCGCCAATATGACCCGGGAAGAGCGCCAGGCGCTGCAGGAGAAGCAGGCAGCGTACTGGAAGGACGAAGGCGCGCTGGCCACCATCACCGCCTCGGCCCGCGGCGAGAACGGCATTGTGTTCGCCAATAACGGAGCGCCGCGCACCGGCGATCCCACCAAGAACCTGCCGGCACTAGCCATCACCGCCGAGAACTACAACCGCATTGTGCGCCTGGTGGAGCATGACGTCCCGGTGAAGCTCTCCTTCGACATCCGCAACGAGTTCGATACCAGCAAGACCGATTCGTTCAACGTGATCGCCGAGATCCCCGGCGCCTCCAAGCCCGCGGAATTGGTGATGGTGGGCGGCCACTTCGACTCCTGGCACATGGGCACGGGCGCAACCGATAACGGCGCGGGCGCGGCCCTGGCCATGGAAGTGATGCGCCTGCTGAAGACCACCAACCTCAAGATGGACCGCACCGTTCGCATGGCGCTGTGGGGCGGCGAGGAGCAGGGACTGTTCGGCTCGGCCGCCTATGTGAAGGCGCACTTCGCCGACCGCGCCGACATGAAGACCACCGCCGAGCATGCCGCGTTGTCGAGCTACTTCAACATCGACAACGGCACGGGGCGCATTCGCGGCATCTACCTGCAGGGCAACGAGCGGGCGCGGCCGGTTTTCGAAGCCTGGTTCGCCGCGCTGAAGGACCTCACGCCTGGGGTGGTGACCGCCCGCAACACCACGGGCACCGACCACGAGACCTTCGACGCCGTGGGCCTGCCGGGCTTCCAGTTCATCCAGGACGAGATGGATTACGGAACCCGCACCCACCACTCCAACATGGACGTCTTCGACCGCATCCAGGAGCAGGATATGCGGCAGATGGCCGTGATCGAAGCCGTGTTCGTTTACAACGCCGCCACGCGCGCAGAGAAGCTGCCGCGTAAGGACCTGCCGGCGCCGCAACCTGCCGGCGGCCGGGGCCAGTAGAACGGGTTCCCGCGCCAACGAAATGACAGGCCATCTGCCACGGGCGCGATTTTCGTGTTGAACATACGCCACTTAGCGCCGCAAACGGCGGAAACGTGGTCATTTCGGGCAAGCCACAAGGCCGTTACTGCCGCGGCGCCGCGCCCAGTTCGCGCGCCAGCACCGCGGCGATTTCGTCGAACGAAGCATACGGCGCCACCGTGCATCGCTCATGGGTGTTGCCGGTGATGAGCAGCGAGATGCGCCCGGCCGCATCGGCGCGATGGAACAGGACGACTGGCTTTTGCGATCCGCCGAGCACGTAGCCGGCCTCGTAGCCCAAGCCGAACGACGAGCCGGAGACTTCGCCGATGAAGGCGTCGCACTGCGCCAGCCAGCGCATGTCGCGCTCGTAGACGGCGCGAGGCGCGAGGGCGCGGTCGAGCTCGCGGGCGTCGTCGCGCACCAGGTGGCGCGTGAGCACCTCGTGGCCGGCGTCTTCCAGCCACTGTACGATGCGCCGCGCGGCATCGAGGGTGGAGCGGTCGCCCGCCATCGTGAATCCGAAGTAGATCTTCATGGGGCTGGCTCTCCTATTGCAGACCGGCGCGCCCGATGAGGCTCCGCAAAGCGGCCTCGCCGCGCGCACCCGTCTGCGTTCCGGCGACCTTGCCGTCCGCGCCGATCATGACATACTGCGGCACGACACCGGACGAGAACGTGGATGCAAGATCGGTCTCGTCGTTGAGAATGACCTTGCAGAGCCGCGGCGAGCTGCGCAGGTAACTCTCGACGGTGCGCCTCGGCTCGCCGATGTCGACCGCCAGAACCACCAGGCCGCGGGCCGAGAAATCCCGCGCTATGGCGTCCACGGCCGGCTGATCGCCGCGGCACTTGGGGCACCACGTGGCCCAGAACTGAATCAGCACCGGGTGACCGGCCAGCGACTGAGCGGTGTAGGTTTCGCGATCCAGGGTCCTGGCGAAGAAACTCGGAGTTGGCGCGTCCCTGTCGCCGCAAGCGGCCAGCGCGGCGGCCAGCAGCACCACGGCCAGGGCCGCGCAGCGAGAGGGATTCCACAAGGGCACTGATGCGATGGTAGCAGGCGTCTCACCCGGTTGGCAGCCTGATAGACTGATTCCGTGAACCTCCGGAATCAGGTAGCCCTGGTGATTGGGGCTTCGAGCGGGATAGGGCGCGAGACCGCCATCCTGCTGGCCCGCGACGGCGTGCGCGTGATGGCCTCGGCGCGCCGCGAGGACCGGTTGCGCGGGTTGCGCGCGGCGACGCAGGGTGAGGGTCTGTCGCTCGAATATTATGTGGCGGACGCCTCGGAGCCGGACGCCATGGAGACGCTGGCGCGTGTCACGCGGTCACAACTGGGCGAGATTGACATCATGGTGTACGCGACTGGCACCAACGTTCCGGACCGGGCGCTGGAGCGACTGCGGTGCGAGACGTGGGACCGGGTGATCTCCGTCAACCTGAGCGGCGCATACTACGCCACGCGCGCCGTGTTGCCCGCCATGCGCGAGCGTGGGCGCGGGCACCTGATCTACATTTCGTCGATTTCGGGCCGTGTGCCGGACGATTCCGGCGCCGCCTACCAGGCCGCAAAACGCGGGTTGATCGGCCTGGCGCACGCCATTCGCGTGGAAGAGAAGGCGCGCGGAATCCGCACCTGCGTCATCCTGCCGGGGTTGGTGGACACGGAGATTCTGAACAACCGTCTGGTTAAGCCGACGGCCGAGACCCTGGCCAAGGCGCTGCGCCCGGAGGACGTGGCCGAGGCAGTGCTGGCGGTGGCGCGGCTGCCGGAACGCGCCGTGGTACCCGAATTGCAGATCCTGCCGACGGTGCAGTAGCGCCCGGAACATTCTGCGGGTTCGGGCGTCTAAGATGGGGAGATTGCCAGCTATGCGCCCGTTGCTTCTCGGCCTGATAACCTCGTTACTACTCGCAGCACAAGGTGCGCGCAGCGATTACTTCCTAAGCGGCAACGTCGTTAACTCCGTCACCGGCGAGCCGGTCAAGAACGCGCTGGTGAGCCTGCTCGGTGGTGCTGTCACGCAGTCCGCGATGACCGGTGCGGCCGGCGAGTATCTGTTTGCCGGGCTGGCGGCGAACATCTATACGTTGACCGCCGAGAAGCCCGGATTCGTCTCCCCCGCCCCGGACCGTCTGGCGATCCCGGCCTCGCTCTCGAACCACGCGATCCGGATGGACCCGTTGGGCGTCATCGAAGGAAGAGTTTCCGACCAATCCGGCGAACCGCTCCTAGGCGTGGGATTCTCCCTATTCGAGCAGTACCTGGAGGATGGCGAGCGGCGCGTGCGGCCGGGGCGGGGCGGAGCAACCGACGATCTGGGACGGTTCCGGCTTTGGGACCTCAAGCCCGGTAACTACTACTTGAGAGTCGCGGGCCGGGCAGTCAGCAGCGTTTTGCTAGTGGGAGACGGCTTGGCCAGCGACAGCTCTGCGGAAGGTTTCCGTTCGGTATACTTCGGCGGCAGCCACACTTTGGAATCCGCCACACCCGTGACGGTGAGCGCTGGAGCGGAGGTCCCCGCGGATCTCACTATCCCAACGGAGCCGGCTTACAGGGTCCGAGGCGCGGTACGGAATTTCCGGCCCGGGGAGTATGTCGGGCTCGAACTGCTGCAAACGGGTTCGGACGCCGCGACTGGCGGAGTCTCATGGAATAGCACAACCGGGACTTTCGACGCTTATGGCATTCCTCCGGGTCAGTACACGCTGCGCGCCCAGGCGCAGCACTCGTGGGGCGAAGCGCTGGTGACGGTTGCGGGCCGGGACGTGAATGGCGTCTCGATCGACCTGGCGCCGCTTGCACCGCTAATGGGCACGGTGCGACTGGCCGGCGAGGGTATCCAAGCACCGGGTGGCCGCCAGCCGCAGCTTCCAAACTGCTCCGTCTCCCTTCTTGGACTCGGTGCCGAGGGGGGCCGCGGCTTGGGTGCGCCAAACATTCAGGGAGATCGCGATTTCTCCATCGACGACGTGTCGCCGGGCCAGTACCGGGTCGGCATTCAGGTTCCTAACGGATACGTCGTGTCGGCTGTCTACGGCGGTTCCGATCTCCTGGCGAACCCCGAGATCGTGGTACAACCAGGCGTTCCGCCGCCGCCCATCGAGATCGTCATAGGCTCCGGCGGCGGCTCGATTCACGGAAAGCTCACGGCCGATGCCGCCCTTTCAGGCTTGGGAGTGTTGCTTGTGCCGCAATTCACGCCTTCCACAAGGGCTGTTCTGTGCCCCACGTTTCCGACATATGGGTCGCCAGGCGGGTGGGAGGCCCGATGTTACAACCTGGCACCCGGCGACTATGCGGCGTATGTTATCCCCGGCATCCAATCGGTGGAATATCGGAATCCGGAGTTTCTGAAGTCTCTTTCCGGGGGCACAAGCGTTCGGATCGAGGACAGCAAGACCGCCGAACGTACTTTGACGAGCGTGGTCAAATGAGAAGACCCATTCTGGGAATCGCCTTTTCCTTTGCGGCCGCGGCCCAGACATTCCCCGTCGCGGGCGTCGTCATGGACGGGGTTCGCGGCCTGCCGTTGGAGCGCGCCCGCGTGGTTCTCGCGAGCGCCCATCTGGCGCGCCGCGCCATCACCACCGCAGACGGCAAGTTTAGCTTCGAGATGCCCGAGGGCAAGTACACACTCCTGGCCGAGCGCAACGGTTGGGGGACGGTGTACGGACTCCCGGCTCCTTCGGTTGGCTTCGGCTCCGCGGTCATCGTGGGCCCAGGTCAGGACACGGCCCATCTGGTCCTGCGGTGGTACGCCCCTGGCGCGGTCACCGGCAGGATCACCGATGAGTCGGGCGAGCCCGTCCGCAACGCCAGGGTCCAGTTGATCCGCGTTCCGCCGGGAAGTGGCGGCCAGCGTGTCGTAAATGCCGGGTTCGCGTCCACGGACGACCGCGGCGAGTACCGCTTCGGCACGCTTCCCACAGGCACTTACTATGTCGCCGTCATGAGCAGCCCGTGGTACGCGTCGCATGGCGCGGTCGGCCGGATCGAAGGAAGTGTCGAGCGGCAGGAAACCCCGGTGGGGTTCGCTCCCGTGTATTATCCCGGGTCGAGCGACCTGCGCAGCGCCACTCCCATCAAGCTGAAGTCCGGCGCGGAGGTGCAGGCGGATATCGTCCTGCGTACCTCCGCCGCGGTGCACGTGCGCTTTCTTTGCCCCGGGTCGGGCGCGGAGAATGACAAATGCCCGGGCTACATCGTGCTGCATCCGGAAGGCGTCGAGGGAATCTGGGACGTTCCGTCCGAGGCAGTGCCGCCGGGACGCTATTCGCTGCGTTTGCGGAATAGCGACAAGACGGTGGATCAAGTCATCGACGTAGGTTCCTCCGACATGACCGTCGAGCTGACTTTGGAGACGCGGCCAGCCGTTACCGGGAAGGTTGCTTTCAAGCCGGCCGACCCCGTACCAGCCGGCCTGGCGGTTAACCTGGTAAGTGAGACCAACGGCTCAGGGTTCGGTGCCCCCATCGAAGCCGATGGAACTTTCCGGTTTCCCGGTTTGGAGGCCGGGCGCTATCGCCTGGGACTTTCTGGGAACGGCGGATGGTTCATTGCAAACGAATCCGCGGAAGGCGCCGCGCTCCGGGATGGCGTGCTGGAAATCAAGCTGGGCGCCGCGGTCAATGTTAGCGTCGCGGCCAGCAACGAAACGGGACGCCTCAAGGGATTCGCCATGGCGGGCGAGACGCCGGCGCCGGCCGTGATGGTTGTGTTGGTGCCGCTCGATGGGCGCTCCCAGCCGGTGGGATTCCAGACCGAGAGCGACGGCAGCTTTGACTACGAAGCCATCCCGGTGGGCGACTACCTGCTCTACGCGGTCGATAAGTTGGATTTCGAATTTGCCAACCCGGAAGTAGCCCGGCCTTTTCTTGCCGGGGCGACGGCGGTTCACGTGCCTGCGCACGGCGTAGTGGAACAGCGGGTGCCGGTGACGACTATTGAACCTGAGCTATGCGCCCCTGCGGCATGCGGTATGAGGGCGGAAGCGTAGTGTACCATTTGGGGACCCCGTAAAGATCGGGGTAAAACAGAAGTTTGCGAAATTGGCGCTTCGCAAAACCGACCCCAAGGAGGTCACCCAAATGGTTACCGACAGAAAAAAGGATAGCGATAAAACCCCCGTAAAACAAGGCCCGGCCAGGGTCTCATCGGAACCCAATAAAATCAATGCTTCCACGCCCTACGACTTCAATGGGAAGAATCTGACTCCCTACGGCGGACTGCTGCCGGTGATCACCATGCTGGAAAAACTCGACTTCCAGACCCTGGTGGAACAGACGGTGACCTCGAAGCGCATTCCCCGTGCCCTGGACCTGTACCGGTTCGTGTTGGGAATCGTGTTGGGGCTCTACATCGGTTTCCCGCGCCTGAACCAGTTGCGCTTCATCGCTCGCGACCCGATTCTGACGGGCATTCTCAAAGTCACCAAGCTGCCGGTGCAATCCACCTTCTGGAGATTCGTGAACGCGCTGCACCTCAATGTCTCCCGGCAGATTCTGACCATTATGCGAATCATGCGCGAACGAGTCTGGGCGGCGGCCAATGTGAAACTGGCGGTCGTCACCATCGACACCGACACGACCGTGCACACGCTGTATGGCCAACAGATGGGCGGACGCAAGAGCTACAACCCCAAGAACAAAGGCAAGAAGAGCTACCAACCGATGCTGACGTTCATCCACGAGACGCGGGAGTATATCTGGGGGGAATTGCGCAACGGCGATCGGCCCACCGGCAAACAGATAGGCGATCACATTCGGGATGTGTGCGCGGCGCTGCCGCCGTGCGTGAAGCAGATTTACGGCCGGGCCGATTCCGGGTTCTACTGCCGGCAAGCAGTCGAGGCTTACGAAGAATGCACTGCCCGGTTCGTGATCTCAGCACGCAAGACGTCGCGACTGGTCGAGTTGCTACGCCAAGCCGAGTGGAAGCCGTCGAAGAAGACGGATGCCAGGTGGGAGTGTGAATTCAGCTATCAGCCGGACGGGTGGAAGAAGAAATACCGGTTCGTGGCTCTGCGCTATGAAAAAACGCGTGAGGAGGTCGAGGCGGAGAAGACCGAGCAGTACCAGTTGTTCGAGACCAGCCAGTACAAGTACCGGGTCTTCGTGACCGACTTCGGCGATCCCATCTACTTCGTGGTCTGGTTTTACAACCAGCGCGGCGGCGCGGAAAACCTGATCAAGGAGGCGAACAACGATGCCGGACTGGCGGCGCACCCCTCAGGCCGCTTCGATGTGAACGGGAATCATTTCCAGTTGGCGATGCTGGCCTACAACCTGAACTGCTGGCTGATGCTGTTCAACCGCGAACCGCAGGCCGACGCCACGGCGCTACAACACACGACGCTGGCGACCGCGCGACTGCGCTTCCTGTTCGTGGCCGCCAAGATCTGGCGCCACGCCGGGCGCACCGGGGTGAGCTACAGCGATCACTACGAGGAGAAGGGCGTGTTCGAGCGACTGATGGACCGCCTGCGAAAGATCGCGCCGCGCGGAGCAGGCTACGCGCCGGTCATGCTGCCGGCATTGCGCTGATTGCACGCCCCCGCAGGCCCTTCGGCTGGTGTGCATAGAAAATTATGCGCGGCCGACAAGCGCAACGAAGTAAGAGACTTCGGCGCGGGGTTTGGCGAGAACGGACTCTCAGGAGGGCGATGCAACAGCAAAAACCGAACTGACTCACTCAACTACGGGCGGCATCAGCCGAGCGAAACCGGCGCTCGGAACACCGGAGCTGTGCATAATTCAGGTAGAACCGGTTCTAAGATCTCCCCGTCGGCGCCATACCATATAGGTGCCCGCCGCGAAGGCTTTCACAGCCACCGGGAAGTTCAGCTCCACCTTAGCTGCAACGCATGCTGGCCAGCACGAAACCGCGAAGGGCGTCAAGGTGTGTACCGCGCCTTCTGATTGGAAGGTAGCACACGAGGGAGCGGGTTCCGGGCGGGGATGGCGGTAAGTGGCTGAAACGGAACGGAAGAAAAAGTGGAAGTTTCTGTGACTGATGTTCCAGGCCGCTCCGTTGGCGAGGCTCCCCGATCCACCTTGCTGGCCGGACAGGAGTTACCCTGTATCTTGGCTGGTCGCGACGCGCATTCTTGGTCTTGGAGCCGAGGTATGAATGAGACGACAATCACCTGTCCGTATTGCACGCGGGAGTTCAGGCTCACGGAGTCTCTTGCCGCTCCCCTCATCGAGGAAACACGCCGGCTGTATGAGGCGAAGCTGGCCGAAAAGGAGGACAGCGTCAGGCTGCGCGAGGCTGCGGTCCAGAGGAGGCAGGACGACCTGGCCAAAGCGCAGGACGCCATTGACGACCAAGTTGCCGCCAAGCTGAAAGCCGAACGCACGCGAATAGTGGCGGAAGAGGCAAGGAAGGCCCGACTCACTCTCGCTGCAGAGTTCGACCAGAAGGCGGAAGAGGTCGCCGACCTTCAATCGGTCTTGAAGGAGCGAGAGGCCAAGCTGGCGGAAGCGCAGAAAGCCCAGGCGGATCTGATCCGCAAGCAGAGAGAGCTCGACGATGCCAGACGCGAGATGGATCTGACCATCGAGGCGAAGGTCCGGGAGTCCCTAGCGGCGGTTCGTGAGAGAGCCCGGGCTGAGATCGAAGACGGATTCAAGTTGAAGGTAGCGGACAAGGAACAGACAATCACCGCCATGCAGCGGCAGATTGAGGAGTTGAAGCGAAGGGCTGAGCAGGGCTCCCAACAGCATCAGGGCGAGGTTCTGGAGATCGAACTGGAATCCATGCTGCGGGAGAATTTCGGGTACGACGCGATTGAGCCTGTCCCGAAGGGTGAGTTTGGAGGGGATGTGTTGCAGCATGTGCGCGGTCCATCGGGGCAACCGCGTGGGACTATTCTATGGGAGTCGAAGCGGACGAAGAACTGGAGCGAGACTTGGCTGCCAAAGCTGCGGGGGGATCAACGGTCAGCCAAGGCGGACGCAGCCTTGCTCGTGTCCCAGGCGCTGCCGAAGGGGGTCGAGACGTTCGGTTACCTCGACGGGATTTGGGTGACCGACTACCGGTGCGCTATCCCGGTCGCCGTCGCTGTGCGGCTGTCCATTATCGAATTGGCTGGAGCGAGACAGTCAGGCGAGGGCCAGCAGACAAAGATGAGCATGGTTTACCAGTACCTCACGGGTCCGCGGTTCCGGCAGCGCGTAGAGGCGATTGTCGAGAAGTTTACAGACATGCAGGAGGACCTGGAGAAAGAACGGAAGACCATGACGCGACTCTGGGCAAAGCGCGAGGAGCAGATTCGCGGCGTGGTTGAAGCGACCGCAGGCATGTACGGCGACTTGCAGGGCATAGCCGGGAAATCGCTGCGAGAAATCGACGGACTTGAGATGAAACTCCTTCCTGAAGGCGGTATAGGTGTCTGAACTGCTCGGATAGGATCTCGGTTGGGGAACGCCATGTCGTCACAAGTTAGAGTTTCAGCCTTCCATGAGATTTTGAAGTGGTCGGCGTCGCGTCCTGAATGGCAGAGGGACGCGCTCCGCCGGATCATAGTGAATGGCACAATCTCGCCCAAGGACGTCGAGGAGCTTCATCGGCTGTGTCTGCCGAAGAGAGGCGCTGGCTTGAGCGGGGATGGGGCCATGCGTGCGGTTCCTTTGGATTCGTCCCACCTGCGGCCCGGACCCGAGGCCGGCGCTTCCGTCTCGCTGGTCTCCATTGGTCAATTGCGGTTGGTAAATCGCATTCCGCAGGACCAGACCCTAACGTTCGGCCCCTCACCGGGATTGACGGTCGTTTACGGGGACAACGGAACCGGCAAGTCCGGATATGCCAGGGTGATCAAAAAGGCGTGCCGAAGCCGGGGAGCGGCCCCCGTCATCCGCCCTGACGCCTACGGTTCCAGTCCGCGGGGGGCAGCTACTGGCAAGATCACAATTCGCCTGGCGGGACCGGATGAGGTTGTTACATGGACGGACGGCGTCGCCGCCGACTCCAGGCTGGCAAACGTCTTCGTATTCGATTTCGCAACGGCGGCGAACTACCTGGAAGAGGATGGCCCTGCGACGTTCACGCCTCTCGGATTGGACGTGCTTCCGAAGCTCTCGCAAACCTGTGACTCGGTTGCGCGTTTGCTGAAGGACGAGATCGACAGTTTGAACGCTGCGATCTCCGCTGCCCCGCGAAACTGGAAATTCGGCTCGGCTACGGAGGTCGGGAAGCTTCTTAGCAGCATCTCCGCCGGGACTGCCCGTACCGCCGTTGAATCCCTTGGTGGTCTTTCTGAACTCGAGACACAGAGGCTCAAGGAGCTGAGTGCCAGCTTAGCTGCGGACCCGAAACTAAAGGCGAAAGAGACCAGGGCGGCGGCGGCCCGCGTGCGGGACTTCGCGGAGAAGGCAGCCTCCGCGGTGACTGTGTTTAATGCGGAAGCAGTGGACTCACTTCGCGACCTGGTTGCCGAGGCGAGAACCGCGAAGGCGGCCGCCAAGGCGCTTTCGGAGGGGCGGTTCGACGAGAGTCATCTCCCCAAGACCGGCGGAAAGTCCTGGAGGGTGCTGTGGGAGGCTGCACGGACATACTCCGAGAAGGAGGCGTACGTGGGAGCCGACTTCCCGGTGGTTTCGAATGGAGCGCGGTGCGTACTCTGCCAGCAGCGGATTGACGCCCTCGCTGCTCAGCGGTTACGAGCGTTCGAGGAGTTCTGCAAGGACCGGAGCCAGGTGCTCGCGGAGCGAGCCGCGGAGAGGCTCAGTGAGACCGAGAAAGCAATCATCGGGTCTCCGAGTATGCAGCCCGAACTCGAGAAGGTTGAGGCCGACTTAGCGGGTCTGGGTCCGGGGGATCTGGATCGAATCCGGGAATTCGTTCGATTGGTTGATGAAGGATTGGTTACCGTGAGGGAGAACCTGACCGCCGACGCCTGGAAGGTCCCCAGGGTCCTGCCGAAGGAATCACTATTGCTGCCCGCCGGTTATGCTGGGCGGCTTGACGAGAGGGCAAGACTCGAGGAGTCTGCCGTTGACCCCCTGGTGCGCCGAGAATTGAGCGTTGAGCGCGACGAACTCGCCGATCGGGAGTGGCTTGGACGTGCCGTGGAAGACGTGTGGGAACAAGTCAAGCGGTACCAGAGGGTGGCCGCTCTGGAGACCTGCAAGAAGGATACAGTGACGACCCAGATCACATCCAAGAATTCGGAGCTTACCCGCGCGCTTGTTACTGATGCCTTTTGTGAAAGGTTTCAGGAGGAGGTGATCGGTCTCTCGTTGAAGACCATCAAGGTGGAGTTGGTTGAGGCATCCGGCAAAAAGGGCGAGAAGAAGTTCGGGCTCCGGCTGAATCGAGCTCCTGGGATGAGGGTTAAGGACGTTGCCAGCGAGGGCGAGCAGCGTTGCATGGCACTAGCCGCATTTCTTGCCGAGTTGTCGCTCGCGTCGCACAGTTCCGCGCTTGTGTTCGATGACCCGGTATCCTCGCTGGATCACAACTTCCGCGAGGCTGTGGCAGGGCGGCTTGTTCTAGAGTGCAAGTCGCGCCAGGTCATTGTGCTGACTCATGATGCGGCGTTTCTGAACCACCTGCAGACAAATGCTGAGAAGCTCGGCGTCATGGTCGAATACCGGCACCTGGAATGGAACGGGGACTCTCCCGGCCAGTGCGTCGAGGGAGTTCCCTGGGACTACAAGGGCCCTGAAGACCTCCTGGACGGGCTAGGAAAGCGGCAGCGGCAGATTGCGAGAAGCTGGAGCCCGATACCGAACGAACAAAACGTCCGTGAGATACGCCAGGCGTACAGCCTGCTTCGGGCTGCCGTCGAGAGTATTGTCGAACGGGTTGTATTCGCTGGAGTGGTGAGCCGTTTCCGGTCATATGTCGACTTAAAGAAGCTCTCGACTGTCGTGGGTTTTCAAGCGTCGGAGTGCGAGGAACTCAGACGGATCTTCGATCGATGTTCCGATGTGACTGAGGCGCATGCCGCCCCCACGGAAAGACAGTCACTGGTCCCGACCCCTGCGGATCTCGGTAAAGACATCGGCGATGCAGGGACCGTTCTAAACGCCATCAGGGGGCGACAGAAGGCATTGGGTCGTAAGTAGGCCAGTGTGGCAGCGGCTTTGTCCTCTACACGGGCCGCTCGCTGGCGCCCGCGGTTCCGCATGCGGAGTAGATCGCCGTACTCCCGAATCGACTCAACCTGAACCCGATCCGGAAGGAGAGGGAACGCCGGGAGATTCGCGGGCGGGCCGCGGCGTTGGAGAGCGGCCTGCCCGCCGCCATAGCGCCGACGGCGGGCGGTTGAGGTGCGCATTGCCCGTGATACTCTTATGCTCAGGCGCTTAGGAGCCTCTATGCTACTTCATTGCCCTCGATACGTCTGTGCGATCGCGCTGGTAGCCCTTGCCTTGCCCGCCAACGCTCAGTTTGGCCCCTTCCAGCTACTGATCGAGCGGATAGGCCCGACGACCGGTTACTGGACGAGCGGCGGCGGCGTAAACGCCGAGTACGTCAGTTGGACGCTGCCGGGCGGGTCGCAGTACACCGGCGTCGCTGTCAACATAACCGCTCATGGCCAGGGTGGCGTGGGCACCGGGACCGCCTACCTGTATAGCGCGCCCGGGACGTCCGGGACGCTGACTTCGGGCGCGACTCTGGTGGCGACGACCGGTGTGTCGGTGTCCGACCCTGTCGCATACGGCTCGACGACGAACCTGTTCCTCAACCTCACGCTTTCGGCCGGTTCGACGCCGGTGACCTACTTCCTCGTGCTGGTTCCATCCAACGCATATCTGGCTTGGGACGTCAGCAACGCCCCGACTACCAACACGATCCCTAGCGGTATTCCCGTGAATCCGGACGAGGGGAACACTACCGGCGTTGCGTCCCCGCCTTCGGGCTCGACTTGGTCCGTGTTGTCGCCGAGTGGAATGCTGTTTGAGGTCTTTTCCTCCACGCCGCCGACCAGTGTTCCGGCGCTTTCGCCGTGGTTGGTTGTCGCCACCGCACTACTCCACGGCGCCAGCGGCTCGGTGCTGGCGAAACGGCGCTGGAATGCAGGAACCGCGCGATAGGAGGTTTCCAAGACAAATAGCGTCTGTCAACCGGCGAACGCCAACCTGACTCTCAACAACGTGAAGGTCAACGTGTCGTCCGGTAACCCCCCGTACTGGGCGCTGGGCTGCGGCGGTCAAATCGTCGCCAACAGCGGCGCCAGTATCACCTATCAAGCGGGGAACCAGATCACGCTGTTGCCGTATCTCAATATCAGGCCTTCCGCATCCGGAGGGGCCATAATCTTCAGCGTCAGCCCCCAGCATAATTGAGCTGGGCCGGACTTCGAGCCTTATCGTGCGCTGCCGCATCGCCGCAAGACCCCGGGCGACACAGCCAGGGCATCACGCCGGACCGGCGCAGCCTGCCTAGGCCAGGGAGTGAGCGTGACGGTGACGCAACCGCTCGGCTTTGGTGGCCTTCGCGTCCGCCGGGAATCCCTGGCCGGTCATCTCTTTGCACACCTTCTCGACCTGCGCCGGCAGCCCGTCCTTGCTGACGTAACGGGCGATCCGCGCCATGGCAATCAGTGCGCCGCGAATCTGGTCCATCGACTGGTAGATTTCCCGCGGGCTCTTTTTGGCCTTCACCAGGGCGCCCACTCGTTCCCGTAGTTGCGCGAAGTACATCTGCTGGTCTTCGAGCAGCGCCGCATCGGCCTTCGGGCCATGCCCCGGGCACACCACCTTTGCGCCGAGTTTCCTGGCCGCATCCAGCGTCGAGATCCATTTCTCCACGTCGCCGTCACCGACGAAATTGTACGGCCCATTCACGCAGGCATCGCCGGTGAATAGCACGCGCTCTTTGGGAAGCCACGCCACGGCGTCGCCGTGGGTGTGCGCCACGCCCAGGTGCAGGAGTTCCACGCGATGCTCGCCATCGTCGAAGTACAGCTCGCGGGGGAACAGCACCGACGGCGGCGTCAGATGGCTGGCGGCCACGTCCGGCCGGGTTTTGGCCGCGCTCTCCCAACGGCCGGGCTGGCCGCCGTAGTAGCCAGTTTCGTAACGCTTCATTTCCTCGATGACGCCGGTGTGCGCCACCGGGGTCGCGCCGTTGTCCACCCATACCTGATTCCCGTAGGCGTGGTCGCCGTGATGGTGGGTATCGAAGGCGAAGCGAACCGGCTTGGCGGTGATCGACCGGATTTTCGGCAGGATCAGTTGTGCCCCGGACGGGAAGTTCGCGTCCACCAGCAACACGTAGTCCCGGAACACGATCCACCCGTTGTTGCAGTGCCCCTGATGTTCGAGATCGCCCTGATGGAAGTACGCCCCATCGGATACGACGGCGACCTTATTCGTCTCATCGGCCGTTGCCACACTCTCGGGTTGCTGCTGCGCGCGGCCGGCGGCGATGCCGGTTACGGCGGCAGTTCCCAGAAACAGATTGCGTCTGGTAATGTCGCACATGGTGCGAACGATCATATCGCAGTGCGAGCAGCGGGACACCGGCGGAGCGCCTGGCCTGGAATGCCGATTCAGACACGGGGAAGCGACTACCCGGCATTGGCGCGGCGCTCGAGATCGATCAGCACACGCTTCCGCTCCAGGCCCCAGCGGTAACCGCCGAGTTCGCCGGTGCCGCGGATGACGCGGTGGCAGGGAATCAGCAGCGCCGCGCGGTTACTGGAGCAGGCGCCCGCCACGGCGCGAACGGCGGAGGGATGGCCGATGGCGCGGGCAACTTCGCCGTAGGACTGGACTGCGCCATAGGGGATGGTTTGCAGGTAGCGCCAGACCTTCATCTGAAACGCGGTGGCGCGGAGGTCCAGCGGCAGGTCGAGGTGCGGCTGATTGCCGCGCAGATATGCGTCGATGGCACTGGCCCAGGCCGCCAGATCGTGGGGCCAGGGTTTCTCGAGCGCGGCGATATTGGCGGCGGGATACTCGGCGCGCAGGGCGGCGGCGAGGGCCGATGGGGAGTCGCCGAACTGCACGAAGCAGATGCCGCGGTCGGTGGCGGCGATCATGAGCAACCCGAGCCCGGTCTCGATGGTGACGTGCGAGATGGCCACGCCCCGGCCGGCGGCGCGGTATTGAGCGGGAGTCATGCCAAGGCGCGTGTCGACGCGTTCGTAGACGCGGCTGGTCGAACCGAAACCGGAAGCGAAGATGGATTGCAGGATGTCCTCGCCGGCGCGGAGTTCCTTCTTCAGGGTGCGCAGGCGGCAGGCTTCCAGATACTGGCGAGGCGTGAGGCCGAGGACCGATTTGAAGGAGCGCTGGAAGTGAAAGGGGCTGAGGCCGGCCTGCCTGGCGAGCGAGGCCAGACTTAGCTCCTCGCCGCTGTGCTCCTGGATGAAGCGGGCGGCGTCGCGAACCCGGGCGGCGTGGGGGTTGGAATTTGCGGGCGCGGTTGGGCTGCAGCGCAGGCAGGGACGGAGCCCCGCGCCCTCGGCTTCGGCGGCGCTGGGGTAGAAGCGGACGTTCTTGCGCAGCGGCCGGCGGGCGGGACACGAGGGGCGGCAGAAGACGCCGGTGGTCACGACGCCGAAGAAGAAGTTGCCGTCGTGAGCGGCGTCGCGGTTGACGATCGCGTTCCAGGCAGTGTTTTCGTCGAGCATGAAGGTAGCGTACGCTCTCTTCGAGGGTAAGCCAATCCGGATCTTGCGGGGCAAACTTCGAAGGCGGGCGATGGAGGCGGGCCGGCTGGGCAGCGCGGAGGGGATTGCGCCGCACGTTGGCCTGGTTGACACAAGTAGAATAGTCGCGGCCCGCGCGGAAACGCTCGCATCCGGAAACTGGGACAAGAGAGAATAGCCCGCCTGGTGTGTTGATCGGATAGTGCGGCATGGAGAGAGGGAATAGGATGCGGATTGTTCGGACAGCGTTGGTTCTTTTTGTTTTGCCGGTGTGGCCTGCAATGCTGGCACAGAATTCCCCGACGATTACTTTGGTGGCGAACGCGGAGGGTGAGAACCCCGTGATCGCTCCCTATACGTGGGTGGAGGTGAAGGGCAGCGGGCTCTCAAAGCCTGGCGACACGCGCACCTGGCAGGCGTCGGACTTCGTCAACAACCAGATGCCGACGGTGCTCGACGGCGTGAGCGTGACCGTCAATGGCAAGAGCGCCTACGTGTACTATATAAGTCCGGCGCAGGTGAATATCCTGACTCCGCCGGATTCGATGCCGGGCACGGTGGTGGTGCAGGTGACGAGTGGCGGCGTTCCCAGCGCGGCGTTCTCCGTGCGGGCACAGGCTTCGTCGCCATCGTTCTTCGACATCAATGGCGGGCCTTATGTAGTGGCGCAACACGGCGCGGACAACAGCCTGGTGGGACCGGCCGCACTGTTTTCCGGCGTGGCCACCCCCGCGAAGCCGGGTGAAGTGGTGGTGATCTATGCCAACGGGTTCGGGCAGACCTCGGTGCCAGTGGTTCCCGGATTGGGCACGCAAAGCGGAGTGCTGTCTCCACTTCCGGTTGTCACCATCGGCGGGCTGGCGGCCAGCGTACAGTTCGCTGGTCTGATTTCGCCGGGGCTGTTTCAGTTCAACGTTGTGATACCGGCCAACGCGGCGGGAGGCGACAATCCTCTGGTGGCCACCTATGCCGGTGCAGCCAGCACACCGGTAGTGCTTATCACAATACAGGGCGCCGCGCCGCCGCCGACGTCGGTGACCTTCTACGTTTCGCCGAACGGCAGCGACTTTTGGAGCGGGCGCCTTCCCGCACCCAACGCGGGCAGCACCGACGGCCCGTTTGCCACGTTCGATCACGCCCGCGCATACCTGCAATCGATCAACATGGCGGGACTTACCCAGGTGAGCGTGCAGTTCCGGGCGGGGACTTACTACCTGCCGGCAACCGAGACATTCACGGCGGCGGATTCGGGTTCGGCAAGCAGGCAGATCACTTACCAGAACTATCCCTGAGAATCGCCCGTCTTCAGCGGAGGCATGCGGGTACGGAACTGGACTAATGTAGGCGCCAACACCTGGAAGGTTACGCTGCCAGCGTCCACGCAGTACTTCGAGAGCCTGTTTTACAACGGCGTGCGGCGGCTGCGCCCACGCCTGGGTGGGCTGTTGGGAACGTATTACCGGATCGCGAGCACGGTCTACTTGAACCTGCCGCCCGGGGCTGCGCCCGTCTCGACTTGTTCCGTCTACATAGCGGGAAGCGGATGGGAGTGTTTCGACCGGTTCCACTACGACGCGGCGGACCCCATTGTGGGCACGTGGAAGAACCTGGCTCCGGCCGCGGGCAACCCCTGCGGCCAACCTGCCGGAAACGCGGCGCTGGCCGGCGATATCGAGCTACTGGTATTCGAGCAGTTCAGCACATCCAAGCTGCGAGTTAGTTGCGTGGATACGGCGAACCAGATCGTATACCTGACCGGACCGACGGGAATCTCACAGAGCCACTCGAGCGAGCAGGGCTTCATCGCCGGCAACCGGTATCTGATCGAGAACGTCGAAGACCAGCTTACCCAGGCGGGACAGTGGTTTCTCGACCGCTCCACGGCGGCCTGGACCATCACTTACCTGGCCAATAGCGGCGAGGACCCCAATGCCGACACTGTCGTGGTTCCACAAATCCCGCAGGTGCTGGTGGCATCCAACCTTCAATACGTGACATTTCAGGGACTGACGTTCGAGCACGACAATTACACGCTGCCGCCGGCGGGACATGTGTCGTCCGAGATGGAGGCCGATATCGGCGCGGCCGTCTCGTTTCAGAATTGGCAGCACATTACCTTCGACTCCGGTGCCGTCACGCAGACGTCGGGCACCGGCCTGGAGTTCATTCCCTGCCTCAATGCCTCATCGCCGGGTTACTGCGCTACCAACAGTATCAATGCGGTGGTGGCCGACAATGTGGTAGAGAACAGCGCCTTCTACGACATTGGAGTACTGGGCATACGCGTTGGGAACCCGTTTCAGCCGGCCGACACCGACGCCAACGTGCCGCAGTTCACCACCGTGCGGAACAACGTTGTAGAGGGCTATGGCCGCACGATTCCGGCGTCGTTCGGCATCGGCCAAGGAATGGGGCACGACAATCTCTATACGCATAACGACGTGTACGACGGTTACCACTGCGCCATCTCGACCTCGCAGAGCATCGCCGACAATACCATGCCTACCGGGATGGGGAACGCCAACAACGTCATCTCGTTCAATCACGTCTACAACCTGCTGCAGGGCATCATGAACGACGGCGGATCGATTCGAATCGATGGAGGCAACTCGGTGTTCACGGCGGTGGGCAATAAGATACTAAACAACAGGATACATGACGTAACCGATGCGTCGATCATGGATTCCAACTGCTACGGAGGGAACGGAGTCTATCTGGATAGCGCTACGGGCTTGGTGGACGTTGAGAATAACCTGGTCTATCGCGTCTCGGGATTCCCCGTTTACACGCCGCACGGCCCCGCCGCGCCCAACCAAGCTAACATCATCAAGAACAACATACTGGCGTACGGACGTCTGGCGATGGTTTCCATTAACTTCCCGTATGGAAACGGCGTACCCTCCGCGATCCCGCAGGAGTTTGTCATCACGAACAACCTGTTTTACTTCGACCGGACCGAGACGTCCAAGCCGAAGTTCTGGGTGCAGGGTGGATGCCTGTACGCGGGTGGGGCCCCGTTCACACAGTTCCAGCAGTGGAACAGCAATCTCTACTGGCGGACGGATGGAGGCTTCGCCGCCGACGCCAAGGCATTCGCGGTGCAGCAGAGCCCCGGCGCCGGTAATGACTCGCCCTGTAACGACACCACCAGTGACTACACGTTCTATACCTTTGCCGGATGGCAACAGAACGTCGGAGAGGATACTCAGAGCGTCATCCAGAATCCCGGATTCGCCAACCCTGCGTATCCGGCGGACGATTACTCGCTGCCTAAAGGATCGCCCGGAGTGGGGTTCGTTGCATTCGACCCGAGCCAGGCGGGCCGGTCAAACCCGGTGATACATCCACCGGCGGTGACGGCCACGTTTCCGACTAAGGTCTTCGACCCAGCAACGGACTACTAGGACCGTGAACTCGGGGTGCGTTTCCTCGGCTTCGGGCCGCTCGCTTACGCTCGCGGTTCCGGGGGGTGGGCACATAGAGCCACAGGCGTTAGGGAGCGGGCACGGGGCAAGGTAACACTTCCCCGCGGTCGCAGCCGCGACGGAAGTGCCGATGACCCTCGGACTGGGTCGCTGAGGGCGGTCGCACCGGCAGCTTGTTAATAATGGTCCATGCGGATGCGTCCCGGCGTAACGGAGGTGCATCTTTGATGCAGGAGGACGGAATGCGACGGATAATTGCCGCGGTGTTCGCGGGATATATTGCGATAGGAGTCATGGTGGTTCTGACTGACCAGGTGGCAGCGCGGGTGATTCCCGGGTTCGCATCCGCGGCTACGCCGCCAACGTCCTATTTCTATTCCAGCCTTGCGACGGACACAATCTACTCGGTGTTGGGCGGACTGCTATGCGCGGCCATCGCACGGGAACACGCGCGCCGGGCAACGGTGTGGCTCATGATATTCGGAGAGGTTGCCGGCATTGCCGCGCAGATCGCACTGTGGACAACCGTGCCGCACTGGTTCGGACTGGCGTTGCTGGTGACGTATCCGCCCGCGATTTGGTCGGGGTCGAAACTGCGGACAGCAAACCGGGTGGCCACGGCGAGGGCGTAGACGGCGCGAGGCCGCCGAGGCCCGGCTAGGGCTGGAGTTTCAGCACGGCTTTGCCCGCGGGACCGTCGTAAAGCAGTTCGATGGAATGGATGCCGTTGGGCCTGCCGTGGTACTCGAAGAAGACCAGACCCGCCACGGGGAGCACGCGGTCGCCCTCGGGAAGCACGGCCTTCTGAACGCGCTGCTGCATTGTACGCACCAACTCGGGCGGCATCTTGGGAGGCGTGGGCGGGGCACTGGAGTCGTCGGCGCCAGTATTGATGCCGGTCTTCGACTTGCTTTCCTTGGACTCCGGCGGCTGCCATTCGGGATCCTTGAGGGAACCGAACACCAAGCCGTAGGGCTTGGCATCGAGGGGGAAGCGTTTGCCGTTAATGCGCAGCGAAAAATCCTCGCGCGATATTTTGACGTGGGTATCGGGCGGGCCGAACAACCCGACCTCGACGACCACGTAGTCCTCGGTCGAGAGGGTGGCTTGCAGGGTGGCCACGGAGTGCCGGGTGAATTCGGCGGCGACGGTGACCAGTCCTGCCTGGGCGTGCGACTGATACTCGGTAGGAGCCGTTCTGGGAGGGATGCCGGTGACTTCGCGAACGGGCGCATCCTTGGCCGGGGCCGGCGGCTCCTGCGCGGGCGCACCCTGGCAAAACGCCGCGGCGAGCAGGGCGAGCGATCCGAGACTGACTCGGGATTGAAGGAGTGTCCGCATTATCATCCACAATTTAGCATGGCGCGGCAGGGCGGCGGGCGTTCGAGGATGGGCACGAAGAAACGGCGGCGCGAAACGTGGTAAAGTAAAAGAGCCTTTTGAGAGTCCCGCCGGAACCTGGCCAAAGATCCCTGTGCCTCGTCTAGCTCGAACAATTGAAAGACAGAAGGAACTGGATCATGAAAAATATCTTTGTTGGCAACCTGGACTTTTCCGCAACGGAGGCTTCCATCAGGTCGCTATTCGAGCCTTTTGGGAATATCGAAAGAGTTAACCTGGTAACGGACCGGGACACGGGCCGCTCGCGTGGATTCGCCTTCGTGGAGATGACGGATGCCGCCGAGGCCGACAAGGCCATTGCCGCGCTCAACGGAACCGACCAGAACGGCCGCGCCCTGAACGTGAACGAAGCTCGCCCCAAGACCGAAGGTGGCGGCGGCGGACGCGGATTCGGCGGCGGCGGCGGTGCCAAGCGGCGTCAACCTCGCTGGTAGTAAATTGGCCGGTGCTGGAGCCGGGCCGCTTCTCCGGCGAGCCTTTTGCCCGGCAACAAGGAGATCATGGAAACCTTCAGAAAGCGCCAACGAGAGAGGCAGCGGCTGGATAAACAGAGGGACAAGGCCGAGAGGCGCTTGCAGCGAAAGCTCCATCCCGTAAGCGAAACCGATCTTCTGGCGGAACAGGCCGAACAAGCCGCGGCGGCGGAAGCAGCCGAGGGTGGCGAGCCTCTGCCGGGGGGCGCGACAGATACCGAACCAACGGTCAACAGGTAACTCGCAACGCTCCGGTTGCGCCGGGTACATGGCCAAAAGCTCCGAAAGGGGGCACTTGTGGAAATCAGGTACATGGGATTCGAGCAGCGGCAGAACGCGCGGGCGTTTCAGTTCAGCGTGATGGAAAAGGGCCAGCCGTCGCGGCACTTCGTGGTGACGGCGGACCTGGGCTTGTTCCTGGCGAACCGGGTGGCGCTGCAAGAAGGCCCGTCGCTTTCGGCGAACAAGCTAACCGCCGACCTGGCGAAGAATTTCGAGGGCGAGCACGAACTCACCGCCAGCGATCTGCGCGAGCACGCCGACGCTATCACCCTGGCGAAGGCGCAGCGGGCGGAAATGCGCAAGCCGCCGCGACGCCGCACGCCCCCGGTTGCTCCGGTCGAGAAGACGTACCCCGGCCGCACGTTCGGCTACTGATCCGCACGCAATTGCGGTACGGGAAGCGACAGCCCGTACAATGTAGTTATGTCGAGATCCGCACTCTTCCTTCTGGCGGCAGCAGGATTCCTGCGCGCCGAAATCCATCCCATGACGCTTCGCCAGGCGGCCGAAGCGGCCATGAAGCAGAACCCCGAAATCTTTCTGGCTCACATGGACGAAGCCAAGGCTCGCGCGGGCGTGCGGATTGCCCGCCAGCCGTTCGTGCCGCGGTTAGTGGTGGGCAGCGGGCTGGCATACAGCGACGGCTTCCCCATGAGCATAGAGGGTTCCGCGCCGAGCGTAATGCAGGCCAACGCGGTGGCCACCATATTCAACCGGCCGCAGAGTTATCAGGTCGCCCAGGCGCGGGAAGACGCGCGCGGCGCGGGGATCGCGGTCGCCGCCCGGCGCGACGAGGTGGCTTTCCGCGTCACCGCCCTTTACCTGGAAGCCGAGCGAGCGGCCCGCCTGGGTGAGCTGGCGCGCAAGGCGGTGGAGAGCCAGCAGGCGGTGCTGGATACGGTGTGCGCGCAGGTTGCCGAGGGCCGCGCTCTGCCTCTGGCCGAGAAGCAGGCGGCGCTGGCGATGGCGCGCGCTTCGCAGGCCGCCGAGAGCATGGACGACGCGCAGGCCGCCTCCGAGATGGCGCTGGCTATCGCGCTGGGCTACTCCGCCGAGGATCGCGTACACCCGGTGGAGCGGGACCGGCCCTTGCCTGCCCTGCCGGCGTCGCAGGAACAGGCCATTCAGACGGCGCTCGAATCCAACGCGGAACTGCGGCGCCTGCAATCGCAGATCATGTCCAAGGAGTTGGAGCGCCGCGGCGAGAAGGCCGGGCGACTGCCCCGCATGGACCTGGTGGCGCAGTACGGCATGCTGGCGCAGTTCAACAACTACACCGAGTTTTTCCAGAAATTCCAGCGCAACAACGTCGAGTTGGGCGTATCCTTCCAACTCCCCCTTTTCAGCCCGGGCGTAGGCGCGCAGGTGGCGCTGACGGATGCCGACTTGAGCCACCTGCGTGTGGAACTGGCGAGCGCGCGCAACCGCGTCGAGGCCGACATTCAGACTTCCTTCCGCGAAGCCAGAAAGGCCGAAACCGCGGCCACCGTGGCGCGGCTTGACCTGGAAGTGGCGCGCGCGCAACTGGACGTGATACTGGCGCAGATGAAGGAAGGCCGCGTGCCGCTGCGGCAGGTGGAAGAAGCCCGCCTGCTGGAGAACGACAAGTGGATGGCCTTCCACGACGGGCAGTTCGCGGTGGAGAAAGCGCGCTGGAACGTGCTGCTGGTGACCGGCGGGCTGCTGCCTGCCATCGCCGCGCTGCCGGCGCAATAGGGCGCGCATCACAGCAGGCGGAAACTGACATAGACGTGGATCAGCACGGGCACGGGCTTGCCATCGAAGCGGCCGGGCTTGAAGCGCCAGGTGGAGACCGCCTTGGTGGCCTGGTCGTCGAGGCCGAGCCCCAGCGACTGGAGGACCTTTTGGACATGCGGGTTGCCGTTGGCATCGACCATCACTTCCAGCACCACGGTGCCTTGCAGCTTGGCTTTGCGGGCGTCCTCGGAATAGTCGGGCTCGGGCTTGAATAGGGCGACCGGGTTGACCAGACCGCTATGTCCGGAAGTGAACACGGGGCCGCTGAAAACTCCCGGGCCGCCTGGGCCGGGACCTGCGCCGGGGCCGTGGCCGGGGCCCTGTCCGCCGCAGCAATTGTCCCCGATTCCGCCGCCGTACCCCGGACCGTCGGAGGGCGGCCCGTTGCGAGCCCACGGGTCGCCGTAGGGCTTGATACTGGGATCGTTATCGGGAGCCTCTATCATCACGATGGTCGGCTTCATCGGCAGCTTTGGGTCCGTGTTGTTGGGAACGGCTTCGGGCGGCACGTATTTCCGCGGAGAAGCCTGGGCCAAAACGCCTGGACTAGCGGGGAGCGGGGAACGCGTCCCGCCGCTGCCGCCGCCGAGCGCGGCCGAAGGATGGGTTCGGGGAACCACTGCCATCGGCGGGTCCCAATACACGTGCTGGATGATGCGGCCAACATCGCGCGGCACCCGGCTGTTGCTTAGCCCAGCCAGCACCACCGCGGTTAGCAGCGCGGCCTGGAATCCCACCGACATCGCGAACGACTTCTTCTGGCGCCCGTACAGGCCCCAGATATCCTTCACGGCGACGGGGTGCGAAGTAACTTGCAAAGGTGGAAGGCGGGGAGGGCGGATAACTTCCCTCAGGTTTCCGTAGAGCGAGCGGTACCACGGCAGATCGACAAGCTCCGTTGCAATTAGCCGCGTGAGATGAGCGTCAGCAGGGATGGGCGGCATAGCTCCGCCTTCCCGGGTTTCGGAAGTAGGCACTCTGCGACTCCTTTGGTCCAACTAAGTCCAACGAGTCAGCGCTGACCGTCACCGGCTATCTTGCAAGTACCGGTCCAAACTAGAAGACGCGTAGAATGCGGGTTCGGGTTACTCAGGCTGTAGCGGTGGCTGCCACAGTGTGGATAGGGCTCGCCGGTTAACGGCCATTTCTCACATGGAACAGGCGGAAGTTCGCGGACGGGGCGAAAACACTGGGGACAGACGGCTCCGTTCACGCGGCGACGCGGCACAGCGCGCTTCTGCAAGTCATGTTATCGCCTTGGGACGGAGTCGTCAGTCCCCGCGTTTTCGCGACGCTCCACGCCGTCGGGATGCGGGGCTGTGAGACACCGCGGCTAAATCCGTTCCAGCAGGCCCGTGAGGTAGTTATAAAAGGGCGCGACCGACGAGATCTTCAGCTTCTCGCTGGGGCTGTGGACGTCCACGATATGCGGCCCGAAGGAGATCATCTGCATACCGGGATGGCGCTCGCCGATGACGCCGCACTCGAGGCCGGCGTGCATGGCGATCAGCTCCGGCTTGGTGCCGAGTATCTCCAGGTGGGCCGCTTTTGCCGCGCGCACGATGTCGCTGGCGGGCTCGGGTTTCCAACCGGGATACTCGCCGGAGGTTTCCACTTCGAAGCCGCCCAGGCCGAACAGGGTAGCCACCATGCGGGCGGCCGCGCGCTTGCCGCTCTCGAAGGAGCAGCGCTGGCTAGTGGCAATCTCCACCTGGTCCGAGCCGGTCGAGACGGTGGCCAGGTTGGTGGACGTCTGCACCAGGCCGGGGACATCGGGGCTCATGGCAAGGACGCCGTGATGCTGGCAGGCAAGCATGTCTTCGACCAGCGCGGCGTCTTCATCCTCGATTACGCGGTCCGGCGGCGTGACCTGTTCGGCGGCGATTTGCAGGCCGGGATCGAAGGAGCCGAGGTCGGCGCGGGCCTCGGCCTGGAACGCCTCCAGCAGGGAGATGAGCCGCGGCGCATTGGCGGGATCGATCACCACCACGGCTGACGCCTCGCGGGGGATGGCGTTGCGCTTGCTGCCGCCATCGATCTGGGAGATGGCGAAGCTCAAACCGGCCCTGAGAACCTGGAGCGCGCGGCCCAGGATGCGGATGGCGTTGCCGCGCCCGCGGTGGATATCGACGCCCGAGTGGCCGCCCGCCAGGCCCGAGACGGCGATGCGCCAGGCACCGCTGGCGTGAGCGGGACGGCGGGCGATTTTGCGCCGCGCCACCGAGTTGACTCCGCCCGCGCAGCCGATGCACAGGGTATTCTCCTCTTCGTTATCGAGGTTGAAGAAGTAGCGGGACTGGAGCAGGCCGGCGGGAAACTTGGTGGCGCCGGTGAGCCCGCTTTCCTCGTCGATAGTGAAGACGAATTCGAGCGGCCCATGGGCCACAGTCTGGCTCTCCATGACAGCCAGCGCCGCGGCCACGCCCACGCCGTTATCGGCGCCGAGGGTGGTGCCATCGGCCTTGAGCCAGTCGCCATCGACCACCAGACGGATGGGGTCGGTATCGAAGTTGTGGGCGGTGCCTTCGTTCTTCTCGCAGACCATGTCCAGGTGGCCCTGGAGGGCGGCGGGGATGGCGCCTTCGCGCCCTGGCCGCGCGGGCTTGCGGATGACGGTATTGCCGGCAGCGTCCTGGAGGGACTCCAGGCCGAGGCGGCTGGCGACGGCGAGCACGTAATCGCGGGCCGCGGCCTCCTTTTCCGAAGCGCGGGGGATGGCCGCCAGCGCCGCGAAGTGTTTCCAGAGAGACTGCGGTTCGAGGGTGTCGACGGGAGTGGGCATGGTCGGAATCATCATACCGCGCCGGGGGGTGGGGGTGGGTGGACGAGATTATTGTGGGCTGCGGCGTGGGGCCGGACCCATGAGGCGGCTAACCAGCGAGAGCTCGTCGCAGACATCGATTCCGCGTTCCGAGCAAAACAAGAGAACCGCCGTGTCATAGAAACCCGCGTCGTAGGTGCAGAGAACATCGGCCTCCCCCCGGTCCGCGGTTTGCAGCACGGCCCAGTCCGCCGGGTCGCGGAGTGGCGCGGCGTAGCGGACGTCGAGGATCACCAGATCGGCAGCACTTTGCAAGACCTGCGCGTATACCAGAAGCTCCGTATCCGTGAGACCGTACTTGCTCCGCAGTTTCGGATCACGGAGTACCTTGACGACTTCCGCGATGATCTCATTCGAAAGCGCCAGAGTGTGCCCGCAGGCGGCGATCTCATTCAGAAGGCGGCGTGCCAAGGTCGGGGCTCTGGCATGCGCCCGGATCAGGACATTGGTATCGAGGACTATCCTCACTCAATCGGCCTGAAACCGGGCCGCGCGCTACGAAGGGCTTCCGTGATGAGTGCGTGCTCCTCGGCTTCGGTTACTGACCCTCGTCTGGCATCCAGTTTCTCGAAGTATCGATTCAGTCTTTCCGGTTCCTCTCCGAAAAGTGTAATTGAGGTCGAAGCTCCGCGGATGCATGAAGTTGCAGGTGGGGCGTGGTGAAATGAGCACCTCTGGCCGATCTCGTTGTTGTGTTCTTCAGGCCCAACAACGAAGGGATCGGATTCAAGGTGCTCATCCAGACATTTATCAGAAAGCAACTGCGATTGAAAGTCCATACTGTGACTAAGGTGGTGGAACGAGAAGGCGCGATGGTGATTTACCTCGACCATCTCGGCCATCGTCTGTTGCGTTGTGGAGTGTGCCGTCATCGATGTCGGCAAGTGCACAGCGTGCGGCCAGAACGGGAATGGCGCGATCTGTCGATGCGGACTCTTCCCTTGAAACTGCGCTACCGCCCGCGTCGCGTGGAGTGTCCCCGGTGCGGGGTTCGGGTGGAGGACTTCCCGTGGGCCGAACCGTGGGCGCGCGTGACCATGGCGCTGTCCAACGCCGTGGCCGTGCTGGCGCGCGAGTTGAGTTGGCAGGGCACGGCGCGCCACTACGGGCTGAACTGGAAGAGCGTGGCCACGATAGTGAAGCGCGCCGTGGCTTACGGCCTGCGCCACCGGAAGCGCCCACCAGTCCACGTGATTGGCATCGACGAAGTGAGTCGCCGGAAGGGTCAGGTTTATCTCACGGTGGTCTACGATCTGGAACGGCGGGTTCTGCTGTGGGTCGGCGACGACCGGATCGAAGAGACGGTGAGGCCGTTTTTCACCCAGGAAATGGGCCCTCGGCGCTGCCGGACACTGCGGGTGGTGTGCATGGATATGTGGGCGACATACGCCAAGCTGGTACGGGAACACGCGCCCAACGCGCAGATCCTGTTCGATCGGTTTCACATCGTCAAGCATCTCAATGAGGCGGTGGATGCGGTCCGCCGCGAACAGTGGCGGCGGCTCACGGCCAAGCAGCGGGTGCCCTTCAAGGGGACGCGCTGGCTGCTCTTGAAGAACCCCTGGAACCTCAAAGATAGCCAACAGGAGCGCCTCTCTACGCTGGTCCGCTGGAACACGCCGCTGGTCCGCGCCTGGTATCTGAAGGAAGCCTTCCAATTGTTTTGGACCTACAAGCAGCCATGGAGGGCCGAGCAGCATCTGAGCAAGTGGATTCGCTCGGCGATGCGATCGAAACTGGAGCCGTTCAAGAACTTCGCGCGGATGCTGCGAACCCATCTCGACGGCATTCTCCCCTGGACCACGATCCGGCTGTCGAACGGAGCCGTCGAAGGTATGAACAACAAGATCAAGTCAATCAGTCATCGTTCGTTCGGATTCCGAACGGCTGAGAACTTCATCGCGGCCATCTACCATTGCTGCGCGCGTCTCCCTCTGCCGGTCGTGCGCTAATTACACTTTTCGGAGAGGAACCGAAAAAATGGGGTGCGGAGGCGGCGCACAGCCATGGCAGGCTATCCAAGGGCTAGTTATCAGGGCGAAGTGAGATCGAAGACCGGTGGAGAACTGGCGGACCGGTTGCCGCTATCGTCGGCACAGCCGGCCCGCCACCCAATGCTCTAAGGCTCCTGAACGAGCTTGAACTCCTGGCTGTTATCGCCAGTTACGCACTGATACTGCTGGATCTGGATTCCGGTGCTCGACGAGGTGGTGCTATCGAGACATAGGCCACTGCCGAGGTTGACGAACTTCCAAAGGCCATTGCCCAGGGAGACGGCTTGCCACTCCTGATTGGCGTTGCCGGAATTGTAGGTGTACAGTTGTACCTGAATTATGCACAGCTCCGGTGTTCCGAGCGCCGGTTTCGCTCGGCTGATGCCGCCCGTAGTTGAGTGAGTCAGTTCGGTTTTTGCTGTTGCATCGCCCTCCTGAGAGTCCGTTCTCGCCAAACCCCGCGCCGAAGTCTCTTACTTCGTTGCGCTTGTCGGCCGCGCATAATTTTCTATGCACACCAGCCGAAGGGCCTGCGGGGGCGTGCAATCAGCGCAATGCCGGCAGCATGACCGGCGCGTAGCCTGCTCCGCGCGGCGCGATCTTTCGCAGGCGGTCCATCAGTCGCTCGAACACGCCCTTCTCCTCGTAGTGATCGCTGTAGCTCACCCCGGTGCGCCCGGCGTGGCGCCAGATCTTGGCGGCCACGAACAGGAAGCGCAGTCGCGCGGTCGCCAGCGTCGTGTGTTGTAGCGCCGTGGCGTCGGCCTGCGGTTCGCGGTTGAACAGCATCAGCCAGCAGTTCAGGTTGTAGGCCAGCATCGCCAACTGGAAATGATTCCCGTTCACATCGAAGCGGCCTGAGGGGTGCGCCGCCAGTCCGGCATCGTTGTTCGCCTCCTTGATCAGGTTTTCCGCGCCGCCGCGCTGGTTGTAAAGCCAGACCACGAAGTAGATGGGATCGCCGAAGTCGGTCACGAAGACCCGGTACTTGTACTGGCTGGTCTCGAACAACTGGTACTGCTCGGTCTTCTCCGCCTCGACCTCCTCACGCGTTTTTTCATAGCGCAGAGCCACGAACCGGTATTTCTTCTTCCACCCGTCCGGCTGATAGCTGAATTCACACTCCCACCTGGCATCCGTCTTCTTCGACGGCTTCCACTCGGCTTGGCGTAGCAACTCGACCAGTCGCGACGTCTTGCGTGCTGAGATCACGAACCGGGCAGTGCATTCTTCGTAAGCCTCGACTGCTTGCCGGCAGTAGAACCCGGAATCGGCCCGGCCGTAAATCTGCTTCACGCACGGCGGCAGCGCCGCGCACACATCCCGAATGTGATCGCCTATCTGTTTGCCGGTGGGCCGATCGCCGTTGCGCAATTCCCCCCAGATATACTCCCGCGTCTCGTGGATGAACGTCAGCATCGGTTGGTAGCTCTTCTTGCCTTTGTTCTTGGGGTTGTAGCTCTTGCGTCCGCCCATCTGTTGGCCATACAGCGTGTGCACGGTCGTGTCGGTGTCGATGGTGACGACCGCCAGTTTCACATTGGCCGCCGCCCAGACTCGTTCGCGCATGATTCGCATAATGGTCAGAATCTGCCGGGAGACATTGAGGTGCAGCGCGTTCACGAATCTCCAGAAGGTGGATTGCACCGGCAGCTTGGTGACTTTGAGAATGCCCGTCAGAATCGGGTCGCGAGCGATGAAGCGCAACTGGTTCAGGCGCGGGAAACCGATGTAGAGCCCCAACACGATTCCCAACACGAACCGGTACAGGTCCAGGGCACGGGGAATGCGCTTCGAGGTCACCGTCTGTTCCACCAGGGTCTGGAAGTCGAGTTTTTCCAGCATGGTGATCACCGGCAGCAGTCCGCCGTAGGGAGTCAGATTCTTCCCATTGAAGTCGTAGGGCGTGGAAGCATTGATTTTATTGGGTTCCGATGAGACCCTGGCCGGGCCTTGTTTTACGGGGGTTTTATCGCTATCCTTTTTTCTGTCGGTAACCATTTGGGTGACCTCCTTGGGGTCGGTTTTGCGAAGCGCCAATTTCGCAAACTTCTGTTTTACCCCGATCTTTACGGGGTCCCCAAATGGTACACTACGCTTCCGCCCTCATACCGCATGCCGCAGGGGCGCATAGCTCAGGTTGTATCTTGTTACCGTTCGATTTCGACCCGCCGGTGTTATCCCACACCAGCGCGGTTGCGTGGCGGTTGAAGACGGCATAGTAGCCGCTCGTCGCGGCCGCCCGGAATTGCCATTCCTGGTTGTAGTTCCCGCTGCCGCACGTGTACTGTTGGAGAACCGTGCCATTGGCGGTTCCACCGTTCTGGTCGTCCAGGCACAAGCCGCTGTACTGTGCAACCACCTCGTACCAGTCGCTACTGTTGATTGAACCGCCGCTACCGCCGGCCGGGGTTGTGACACTGGCCTCGGCGGATGCCGCGGACGAACCCGCCCCGTCGACCGCTTCTACCGCGTAGTAGTACGTGGTTGAGGCACTTGCCCCGGAGTCGGTAAAGCTGGTGCCGCTGGCGGATCCTACCTGGTTACTGGGGGAAGGCGTGAAGCCGCTGGTCGTGCTGCGGAATACGGAGTAAGAACCGATGGTGCAATTGGCAGGCGGCGTGACCGCGCTCCAACTGAGATTAACGGTAGTGGACGAGGTCGCCGTAGCCGTCAGGCCGCTGGGCGCACCCGGTGTGGCAGTGCACGATCCGCCGCTTCCCGAAGTCACAAATGTTACAATGCTCTTCGCTGGAAGCGTGTAGGTGAACGAGTTATTGGACACGCCGACCGCACTCTCCAGCATCAGGCCGCCAGACGAGCTGGTCTCGTACGGGGTCGCGGAACTCGCCGACAGGTTCTGAAGCGCGAAGGTCACTTGCTCCGAATTGCCATTGGAGTTGATGGCCACGATGGTGCCGCCCGAGCTGGTTTTGTACGCGGAAACGAAAACGCCCGAAGCCGGGCTGGTGGCGCTGACGCGCACCGCCCCGGGCCGCACGAACCGCGAGAACTGGCCGATCGCGTAACCGTAGTAAGTGGGATTGCCGCTGGTGTCCACCAGGCCGTAATTGATTGTTCCGCCGCCGGAATTCTGGGCGATCCACCACCAGACGTAGGCATTGTAGTAGCCCACGGTCATCGAGTTGTGAACCTCCTCGGCTGCCGCGATTGCGTCTCCAATGGCCGGCTCGGAACCCGAAGGCGTCAGGTAGTGCTCGGTTGCCCACACATCTTTGCCGTGGTTCTCCGCGTTGGTGTAGTAATAGGGAGAGGTTCCATAGAGATGGCCGGCAATGATGGACACGTGTCCGACGGCGCTCGAGTCGTTCAGCGTGGTGTCGGACTGGGCTGCGTTGAAGCTCGCCGATTCCGGCATCATTAGCTTCGTTGTCAGCACCGACAAGTTATTCTTCACCCAGGTGTCCATCTGGGCCGCGGTCCAACCGCAGCCTTCGTAACTGGGGACGTAGTCGGGCTCGTTCTGCATGGAGATGGCGTACAGGCTGACGCCGTTGTTTGACATGTAGGTGACGAAGCTCTCCAGGTAAGTGGCGAAGGCCCCATAGGAACCGGTGCTGAGGCTGCCCCCCACCACGTTGCCGTTGGTTTTCATGGAAGCGGGCGGGGTCCAGGGAGTGGCGAACTCGATCGCTCCCCGCGCAGTCGCCAGTTTCGCGTTTGCCAACTCCGTTCCCCAGTTGGCCGAACCGCCGGGATCGATGCGCGCACGATTGATGCTTAGCCCGATTTCGTTCCCGCTGGCCCCCCAGGCCGCATTAGCCTGCGCGGTTGTTAACTGGGCTGTCCATGCCGTAGATGCGCCGAAGCCACGTATGGTTTGATACATGGTTCCGAAGTTGACGGTCGACGTCTGCGCCCCGCCCACCAAAGGCAGGGACAGACATGACAAGACTATAGTCAAAACCTTCATTGGTAGATCCCTCTCATTTCTTGCACTTTGCGCATGTGGTGCGAAATAGCACCATACACTGAGGGAACCGGGTTGCGCCCACCAGCACCCTCATGGCCTAGTAGTAATGGTACCCAAGTGCCGCGCGAGATAGAAAGGGGGTTACACTGTGCTTCACAAGCTTCAAGTTATGGAATCAGCAACTTACTAATATCAGTGGGATGTGGACCCACTGAGGAGGGAACGATTGGGACCGTCGGCGGCCTAGGGGCGACTATCGAGGACCGTCAGCCTGCTGCAATCGGACAATGTAACGCACCTGCGTGTTCGGACCTGCGATGGCTTTTGCTTTCCTGCAGTTTCCGCTTCACCGGAATACCGGCATCCTAACGGCCAGAGCTAGCTCGTTCGGACGGCCGCCGCCCACACGCCGCTCCCTCTACTTATCGCCGGTCGGTTTGGCGGCAGGGTCCGCGTCGGGCGGCGTCTCGCCCTTGCGCATCAGCGTGGGAACTTTCTTCTGCTCCGCTTCCGCTTTCGCCTTGTCGGCGGCGAGCTTCTTGTCGTTGGCTTCCCTGGCCTCGCGCTCGGTGGGGGCCATGGCATCGCGGCGGGCCTTTTCTTCTTTGGCGGCGCGGTCGGCAACTTCCTTGGAGCGCTGGCCGAGATCTTCCTGCGCGCTGTCCAGGCTGTCGGCGGTGGTGTCGATGGCGGTCTTCAGGGCGAACTCGTAACGGTCGGAGTCCTTGGGCGGATTGATCTCGATCTTCTGCAGCATCGGCAGCATTTCCTTTTCGGCGGCTGCTACCAGGCTCAGTCCCTGCTTGATGTCGAGCTTGCGCTGAAGAGCGTCGTCGGCCACGATGTCGATGGCGTCGATGATCTTGCTGTAGTCCTCCAGTGTGTCGTGGACCATGAGAGACCGGCCGGCCTTTTCCTTGGCAAGCAAGGCCTTCAGCAGGTCGATGCGCTGGCGGGCGAATTTGGCGTAGAGCGAGAGACGGAGGTTGGGCTCCTGGGCGTCTTTGATCTGGTCCGTCTCGTCGGTGGTCAGGAAATCTCGTTGCTGCGCGGGGAGCGTGCCAACGGCCGCAGCGAGCAGAACGCCACAGAGCAGGGTTCTCATTTCAGTTTGCCCTCCATCAGCCCCAGCAGCAGGCTGTCGTGCACCTCTTGCACCTTGTCGCGGAGCGGTTTCAGCATGGGACGGTCATCGTACGCCATGTCGCGGTCGAACGTGTCGAGGCGGCGCTCCAGATCGCGCGTCTCCAGTTCGGCGCTCTTGAACCAGTGCGGACTCTTGCGCGGGTTCTTATTGGTATCGCGCAGCGATTGGTAAGCCAGATCCACCGACTCCTGAATTTCCTTGACGGCGGCCGCGGTCTTTTCGGTGTCGCCCTGTTGATAAGCCGCGCGCGCGGCCTGTAGCGCGGCTTCGGCGTTGTCGAGCGCCAGTTTGGAGCGCTTTCCCAGGTCCGGCTCCGCCATTGCCGCCTTCAGATCCGCGCGCAATTCCGGCACCGCCACGGCGCACATCAGCGCCAGCGCGAGCGCCGCCGCTCCGGTCGTACCCATGCGCCGCGAGTCGCTCATTTCTTCTCCAGTTCCCGCGTCAGGACGTTCGAGCGCATGCGCGCCTGCCACTCCTGGTCGGGGCTCTTACCCTTGCTCATCGAGAGGAACCGCCGATAGGCTTCCAGCGCCGGCTTGATTTGCCGCAGCTTGTCGAGGATGATGGCGCGGAGGAAGCAGTTGCCGGCGGTGTCCTCGCCCAGGTCGCGGGCCTTCTCGAAGGCGGCGAGGGCGGTGGGCAGATCGCCGGCCATGTAGATGGCGCCGGCGTAATCGCTCCAGGTGGCCGAGTCGTTGGGCTTCAGTTTCACGCCGCTAAAGAACTCGGCGGCGGCGGCGGGAAACTGGCGGCTGTCGCGCAAGGCGCGTCCATAGGCCATGCGGACATCGTAATTGGCGGGCTCGGCGGCGGCGGCATCCTTGAGCAGGGGGAGGGCCTTGGCAAGCTCCTCGTGGAACAGGTAGGCCAGCGCCAGGGCGACGCGATTAACCTGGGTCGGGTCTTTCTGGTAGGCTGCCTGCAAGCCCGCGATGGCCTCGGCGTACTTCTTGTTCTCCAGCAGCAAGCGGCCGGCGTGTTCCTGAGCGGCGGGGTTATCGGGAAACTCGCGATAGAGCGCCAGGGCTTCGTCGGTCTGCTTGTTCTTCTCGTAGAGCTCGGCGAGTTCCAGTAGGGAGTCGCGGTAGCCGGGATCGAGCGAGGCCGCCTGGCGAAAATGCGGCACGGCGTCGGGCAGGCGGTCCAGCCGCACCAGCGCGTGCGCCAGGCCAAGCTCGGCGGCGGCCGATTTCGGATTCATGCCCAGCGCCGCGCGGTAGCTCTCCTCGGCTTTGGCCGCCTCCCCTGCCCCGAGTTGCGCCTCCGCCAGGTAATAGCGCGGACGAAACTCGGCGGGCTTCTGGCGCGCGGCGTCCTCCAGCAGCGGCAGGGCTTCGGCGGCGTTCTTTTGGCGAAGCAGGAGGATGCCGCCGTTCAGCTCGGCTTCGTAGAGCGCGGGCTTGAGCTCGAGCGTTTTGCGGTACTCGGCGAGGGCATCGGCATCGCGATGCAGGGCGGTGTATGCGAAGGCCAGGTTGAAGTGGAGGCTGTAATCCTTGGGGTCGGCCGCGATGCCCTGCTGGAAGGCCGCGGCGGCGGCTTCGTAGCGCTGGTCGTCGAGCGCCTTCAGGCCATCGGAGGCGAAGTCGGGCCCCTGGAGGAAGAACAGCAGCGCCAGCACGACGGGCATAGTTCGATTATACCCGGCGATTCTTACTTGCCGAGCTAGCGGGAGTTTACTGCCAACTCCAGGCGCATAACCCCGGCCCTCGATTAACGTATTGAAAAACCACGACTTGTGCGGACCCTCGCGCGCAACCTGCGTATTACCCTAGTCAAGGGCTGTTTGCTGCTTTCATGCTTCATGCCTATTGATCCAGGAAAGGAGGTGTCGTATAGTTGTATTACCCTATATGGCAAGCCTCATCGCGAAGAAGAAGGGCAACCAGCTCTACTACTACGTCGTCGAGTGCGCCCGCGTCGACGGCCAGCCCCGAATCGTCCATCAGACCTACCTCGGTTCCGCGGACAAGGTCGCCGCCTTGGTTCGCGACCACTCCGCTCCGGTACCTTTGTCCGCCACCATGCGGGATTTCGGCCTGCCCGGCGCCCTTTGGTTGGCTGCCCAACAAACCGGCGTCTTCGAACTGCTTCAGCAACTTTGGCCCCAGCCTCGTTCCGGGCCCTCGGCCGTCCACTACCTGCTCCTGGCCGCCATTCATCGCATCTGCCAGCCAGGCCCCAAGACCGAAGTTGCCGATTGGTACGACCGCTCGATCCTGCAGCCGCTCTGGGGCTTTGCCTCGGAACGATTCTCCTCCCAAGCCTTCTGGGATTGCTTCGACACCCTGGCCCCGGAGCGGCCATCCCAGGGAGCCTGCGACGAACTGGAGCAGGCTCAACTGCGTCTGGTTGGGTTATGGAAGCAGAAGCAGATCCTCAGCCGGCGCTTGCTGGGCTACGACACCACCAACTTCTACACCTACGTGGCCAGCACCAACACGCAGAACCATCTGGCGCAGCGGGGCCACAATAAGCAGGGCCGGCACAACTTGCGCCAGGTGGGACTCAGCTACGTGTTGGATGGCGAGCATGGCCTGAGTTTGTGTCACCACGTCTATGCCGGCGACATACCGGATGTGGAGGAGTTCTCGGTCTCGTTGGCGCGCATGTTGGACATGCTGGATCAAAATCGGATCGCACGGGACACGGTCACTCTGGTGTTTGACAAGGGCTCGGCGGCCTTGGCCAATACGGTGGAGTTGGAGCAGTCGCAAGTGGGATGGATCGCGGCGCTGCCTTGGAATCAGGCCCCCGAGGAGTTGCGCGAACGGCCGCTGGATCGGCTTCCCACCTGCAACAGCGATCAACCCGGCGTACATGCGGCGGGCGAAAAGACGCTGGTGCACGGCAAAGAGTACTTTTGCGTGGTGAAGTACTCGGCTTCCTTCGCGGGCGAACAGCTACAGAGTGTGACCACCGGCGTCAGCAAGGTCCTGCAATACCTGCGGCGTTTGTCCGTGGATCTGAGTAAGCCCAGGGCGCGTTGGACCGAAACCCAGATTCGCAACAAGATTCAGCGCTGGCTGTCGGCGCAATTCATGGCTGAGCTAATTCACTACCAACTGGAGTCGAAGAACGGGCAGTGGCATCTGCAATTCGATTTTGATCACGCCGCATGGCTGCGCCTGTTGGCCCACCGGTTGGGTCGAACGGTATTGCTCACCAACCGCGTGGACTGGAGCGCGGAGGAGATCGCCGCTGCCTACGCTGGCCAGCAACAAGTCGAGCAGGTATTTCGCGGTCTCAAAGATGGGGAGTGGCTGGGCTGGGGTCCCATGCATCACTGGACCGACAGCAAGATCCGGGTGCACGCGTTCTATTGCATGCTGGGCATCTCTCTGCTTCAATACGTGCACCACCAGGCACAGGCGGCATGGGCTGGCATCTCCACCGAGCAATTATTGCAGGAGTTGCGCCAAATCCAGGAATTCGTACTCCTCTACCCGCCGCAAGGCGAAAAGGGGCCGAACCGAATCGCCACTGTACTCTCCAAGCAGACTCTGCCGCAACTGGCACTGGCGAAAACGCTGGGCTTGGAACAACTCCGTATTACCCCGCGTGGGTAATACGCGGGCCTGCTCGTAACCCGTTCCGGAAACAACTGCTTATACCTTTGTTCCGGCCATTCCCAGTAAACTCCCGCTAGAAGGGTGCGCACAGAAGTAAGCGCAAGGGCAATTCGCCGTTGAAACCGCATGAATCGGAGCGCAACTGGGCGGCAGTGGGAGACGTCCGCGGAGGCGGGTTAACAACCCGCCGCAGGCTCACAGCCTGCCCCACATAACGACGGGAAATCCACTCCCATGTCGCACGGCTGAGCTATAGGATATAGCGGCTCAAGTCCTGGTCCTTCACGATGTCGGCGAGTTGCTTGCGCACGTAGGCCGCGTCCACCTTGACGGTCTTCTTCTTCAGGTCCGGACCTTCGAAGGAGACCTCCTCGAGTAGCTTCTCCATGATGGTGTGCAGGCGGCGCGCGCCAATGTTTTCGGAGCTTTCGTTCACCTGCGCGGCGAAACGGGCCACCTCGGCGAGGGCGTCGTCGGTGAGCACCAGCTTGATGCCCTCGGTTTCGAGCAGCGCGGTGTACTGCTTGGCCAGGGCGTTCTTGGGCTCCTTCAGAATGCGGATGAAGTCTTCCACCGTAAGCGACTTCAACTCCACGCGGATGGGGAACCGCCCCTGCAACTCGGGGATCATGTCGCTGGGCTTCGAAACGTGGAACGCGCCGGCGGCGATGAACAGGATGTGGTCCGTGCGCACGAAGCCGTAGCGCGTATTCACGGTGGTGCCTTCGACAATGGGCAGGATGTCGCGCTGCACGCCTTCGCGGCTGACGTCCGGGCCGTGGCCGCTTTCGCGCCCGGCGATCTTGTCGATCTCGTCCAGGAAAATGATGCCGCTGGTTTCCACGCGCTCGAGAGCCACGCGCGTCACCTGGTCCATATCGATGAGCTTCTGTTCCTCTTCCTGCACCAGGTAATCCAGCGCTTCTGCCACGCGCATCTTGCGGCGCTTGCTCTTTTGGCCGAAGAGGTTGGGCAGCATGTCCTTGAGGTTCATGCCCATCTCTTCGATGCTGGCGTTGGCGGAGATCTCGAACGAGGGGGCGCGGTCCTTAACGTCGATCTCGACGATGCGTTCGTCCAGCTTGCCTTCCCGCAGGCGCTCGCGGAGCTTCTCGCGGCTGCGCTCGACGCTCTCGGTGGGCTCGGGCGATTGCGGCATGAGGATTTCGAGCAGCCGGTCCTCGGCGCTCAACTCGGCGCGGTCGGCCACTTCGTCCAGGCGCTCTTCGCGCACCATGTCGATGGCGATATCCACCAGGTCGCGGATCATGGATTCCACGTCGCGGCCCACGTAGCCCACTTCGGTGAACTTGCTGGCTTCCACCTTGAGGAACGGCGAATTGGCGAGGCGTGCCAGGCGGCGCGCCAGCTCAGTCTTGCCGACGCCGGTGGACCCGATCATGAGGATGTTCTTGGGCATCACCTCGTCGGCCATTTCGGGCGACAGTTTCTGGCGGCGGATACGGTTGCGCAACGCGATGGCCACGGCGCGCTTGGCTTCGGCCTGGCCCACCACGTGTTTATCCAGCTCGCGCACGATTTCGCGCGGGGTGAGTTCGTCAAGAATGGGTTCTTCGTCGCCGGACTGGCCGGGAAGGTAGATCACCATGGCTAGCCGAGCTCCTCGAAGGTGACGTTGTCGTTGGTGTAGATGCAGATCTTGCCGGCGATGGCCATGGCCTCCTCGACGATGCGGCGCGCCGACAGCTTGGTATTGCGCATCAAGGCGGTGGCCGCGGCGGTGGCGAAGGGGCCGCCCGAACCGATGGCGGCGATGCCTTCATCGGGTTCGATCACGTCCCCGGTGCCGCTCACCAGATAGGTGCTGGTAGTATCGGCCACCAGCAGCAGGGCCTCGAGGTGCCGCAGAGCGCGGTCCGTTCGCCACTCCTTGGCCAGCTCGACCACCGAGCGCGAGACGTTGCCGTTGAACTGCTCGAGTTTCGATTCGAAGCGCGAGAAGAGCGCGAAGGCGTCGGCCGTGGACCCGGCGAAGCCCGCGATCACTTTGTCGTTGTAGAGCCGGCGCAGTTTTTTGGCGGTGCTCTTGATGACTTCGCTGCCCAGGGTGACCTGTCCGTCGCCCGCCATGACTACTTTGTTGTCGCGGCGCACGCAAATTACCGTCGTCGAACGGATTTTGGATGCCATTTTGGTGTGCCTATATTCTAACGTACTGGCGCGGGGGGGCCGAAACAACCGGCGCGGTGATGCCGGGCTCCCCTTTGGGGAGGTCGTCCCGCATCGGGCGGAAGGCTGAGAGCGAAGCGGCGCCTGGTGTAGTGTCCACAAGATTGCCAAACAAGATCTGTTTGCATCCAGGGTGCAGGTGCTACCGGTCCAGGAGGACCCGTTTCCACTCCACTTTGGGTCTTTGGAAATTGATAAGCAGGGCTACTTGGAGACCGGAGGCCTTCAAGTAGTTGATGCACTGCGCCAGGTGCTCGTTGGCAAAGCGGTCCGTGCACTTCAATTCCACGATGAGCTTCTCCTCAACCACCAGATCGGCCACGTATTCTCCCACGTACTGCCCTTTGTAGCAAACCGGAAATGACACTTGAGCCTTTGCGCTTACGCCACGCAACGCGAGTTCCCTGAGCAAGGCTCGCTCATAGACCTTCTCCAGGAAGCCGGCGCCCAGCACATTCGCGATCTCGAAGGCGGCTCCAATTACGGCCTCTGTCAGATCCGGTTCCCATCCGTGTGTATCCGTGTCCATCCGTGGCCCTTCAAAGCGGTTCCCCAAGCGGAGGAAAAGTCTCACAAATCAGGATGCGAAATTTGGCCACGGATGGACACGGATACACACGGATGCCTATTGTCCGGTATTTCGTGGACACTACACCCGCCCAGCTATTCGGAAACTCCGAATGGTCCGCCGTGGGGGGCAGCGCAAAGTCGGTTTGGGGCGCCCGGCGAATTGGGGCCGCCGGTCGCCGACTTTCAACGCCGCCCACTTCCCTCCAGCGTGGGGTGTGGAGGCAACGCAACCGGCCGGGCCTCAAGAAGAATGACCCGGAGTCGCTGAGAGATCAGATCCCGGCTTGGTTCTCGCCTGCCTTTTGAGGTGGCAGGAACCGCTGAATCCCACCAGCCTTGCGCCAGATTTCGATCCAGGCGTCGAGGGCGCGGCCAATGGCGCCGGTGAAGCCGTCTGCGTCGGTGATCAGTTCCGCTACCCACGCTGTGGAATCGTCCGTCTCCATGCCGAGAGATTTCAGTTCCCTTATCGCAAGCCCTGGCTCCTTGAGCCAGAACTGCGCATCGGCCCAGCTCTCGTCATCGTCCCCTATGAACAAGTAGAAGTCTATCCCCCAGCGGGCTTCCCCCTGCTTGGCGGGGTACTTCAGGCCAATCGAAGTTCCCGAACCGTTCCAGCCCTGCCCGATGTTCGTCGGATCCGCATATGCGGCGAGACCTTCGCTGAACTCGGCCTTGTCCAACATCATCGCGGCCGCGAGGTCATCAATGCGTTCCTTGACGGCGACACGAGTCGCTTCTTGCACCTCGATCCGAAACTGCCTCAGCGCGAGTAGGGCCTTGTGATAGGAGCGGCAGCCTTCTCGCAGTAACTCGCTATCGGATCGTTGTTTAGGCTGAGCCATCGTCGAGAACCTCCTCAAGATAGTCCGCAGTTCGCACGGCTTTCAACCCGTCGCGCCCCATCGACAGCAGGTTCCGTTCCACCGCGCCGCAAATCGCGAGCGTCATCACGGCGTCGTAGATCTTGCCGGAGCGCAGCCAACCGCTCGCCCAGGCTCGTAAGCCCAGGGAGACCTGCTTCCAGGAGCAGAAACGGCAGTGCTCGGGCAGCGGCTGATCCTCCGGCAGGTCGACCGCCAGAAGAACCAGGTCAAGCTGGGAGCCCTTTCGGGCCAACCATTTCAAATAATCTCGTAGTTGGCCCTCGCGCGGTTCCGATTTCGTCTTCACCTCGACGCAGAGAACACCCAAGAGGGGATGGCGAATTACGAGGTCAGGCCGGCCGTCGGAGATGCATACCTCGCGATCCACGGTCAATTCCTCGTGCGCGTTTGCTGGGGCATCAATCCCAAACAGGCGCAGCACGCGCGAGGAATCCTCCTGGCGATCGAGAATCCAGGCGAGCCAGTCCGAGTAAGCTTCTTCGCGGTGCCCCGCCAGCCACCGGTGCGAACCCAGGCTCAACTTGGCGCTCAGCGGGTCGCCGACGCCGGGGTACAGCGCTAGCTCGGACTGCTCAAACAGGCCGACCAAGCGCCGAGAAGCAACCTCGCCATCCCGCTCCGCGGCATCGATCATCCTGCGGAGGGGCTCAAAGGGGACCTCGACCTCCGCCTGTTTGCAAACCGTCTCGCCCAACTTCGCCCAAGTGGCCAGGACCGATGCCAACTCTTCAGCGCACACCAGCAATTGTAGCGCCGGGCTTCTCCTCCGCCCCATCGCGTAAAATAGTAGATTGATCGTCACACTCACCATCAACCCGGCCATCGACCGCACGATTAGCGTGGATCGCCTGGCCTTCGAGGACCGCGCCTACGTCAACTCGAACCGCGAATCGGCGGGCGGCCGGGGCATCAACGCGTCCTGCGTCATCCACTCCTTCGGGGGCGAGAGCACGGCGGTGTTCCCCTCGGGCGGGCATTCGGGCAAGCGGCTGGAGGCCTTCCTGAACGGGTGCGGGCTGCACATCGCGGTGGTGCCCATCCGCAATCCCATCCGCTCTAACATGACAGTCACGGACAAGCACGGGCTGACGGTCAACCTCAACGAAACCGGGCCCACGCTCTCGAAAGCGGAAGTGGCGCGCGTGGAGCAGACCGTGGTGGCGGCGCTCGACAAGGCTTCGTGGCTGATGGTGTGCGGCAGCATTCCGCCGGGGGTGCCGTCGTCGTTTTACGCGCGGCTCATTTCGATAGCCAAGCGCAAGGGTGTGAAAACACTACTGGATGCCGATGGCGCGCCGCTGCGGGAGGCCATCGAGGCGGGGCCCACGGTGGTGTCGCCCAACCAGCAGGAGGCCGAGCGGCTGCTGGGGGTCACGCTGCTGACGCGCAATACATACGTGGAGGCGGCGGAGAAGATCCGCGCCATGGGGCCGGAACTGGTGGTGCTTTCGGTGGGCAGCCGGGGCGCCATTGGGGCGTTCCCGAAGGGGCTGTTCGAAGCGCTGCCGCCGCGTGTGGACGCGGTCTGCCCCATCGGTTCCGGGGACGCGCTGGCGGCGGCGTTCGCGTGGTCGATGGAGCGCAATCCGGACCGGCCGGCGGAGGCGCTGCGTTGGGGCGTGGCGGCGGGGACGGCTTCGGCGCAACTGCCGGGGATGAGCTTCGCCAGCCTGCGGCAGACGCAGGACGTCTACCGCCAGGTGGAAGTCAGGCGCGTCGAATAGCGTGAGCGGCGCAGGCGCAGAGCCGCACGGCGGCCACGGGTTCCTGCGCTCTGCGGGGACCGTATCGGCGGCGGTGTTCCTTAGCCGCATCACGGGACTGGTGCGCGAGATGGCGATGGCGCGGCTGTTCGGCGCCGGAGCGGTTTACGACGCGTTCCTGCTGGGATTCCGCATCCCCAACCTCACGCGCGATCTGTTTGCCGAGGGCGCGCTGTCGGCCGCTTTCGTCCCCACCTTCACTCGCTACCTCGCCACCAAGGGACGGCGCGAGGCGGCGGAACTTTCCAATTTGACGGCCACGCTGCTGCTGGCAACGGCGGGCGCCACCTGCGCGCTGGGCATGATCTTCAGCCCGGAACTGGTGCGGCTGATGGCGCCGGGATTCGAGCGGGTGCCGGGGAAGTTCGCGCTCGCCGTGCTGCTGACGCGGGTGATGTTTCCGTTTCTGGCGCTGGTGGCGCTGGCAGCGCAAGCCATGGGCGTGCTCAACGCCTGCGGGCGCTACGGCGTGCCGGCCCTGGCCTCGGCGGTGTTCAACGTGGCGTCGGTAGCCATCGGTGTGGGGCTCGGGTTCACCGTGGGGCGCGGTTGGCGGCAGGGTCCGATCGTTTGCATGGCGATCGGCGTGGTGACGGGCGGCGCGCTTCAGTTGCTGTGGCAGGCGCCCGGTTTGTGGCGCGCGGGCTTCGCGTTCCGGCCAAGGTGGAACCCGCGGCACCCCGGCGTGCAGTCGATTGCGCGGCTCATGCTGCCGGCCTTTCTGGGGAACGCGGCGGTGCAGATCAACGTGATGGTGAACACCAACATCGCATCAAGCCTGACGGATGCCGCGGGGCACGTCATCGACGGGCCGGTGAGCTGGCTGGGCTACGCCTTCCGCTTCCTGCAACTGCCGCTGGGACTGTTCGGCGTGGCCATTGCCGCGGCCACGCTGCCGGAGATTTCGCACTCGGCGGCGCGCGCCCGAATGGGAGAGTTCGGCGCCGTGCTGGGGCGATCGCTACGCATGACGCTATTCCTGGCGATTCCGTCATCGGTGGGCCTGGCGGTGCTGGGCCATAGCATGATCGGGGCGGTGTACCAGTGGGGCCGCTTCCAGGCATCCGACACGCAGCAGACTGCGGCGGCACTGGCCTGCTACGCGGTGGGGCTGGCGGGATACTCGGCCGTGAAACTGCTGGCGCCGGCGTTCTACGCGCTGGACGATGCGCGCACGCCCATGCTGGTGAGCGTGGCCTCGATTGCCGTGAATGCCGTCGCCGCGCTGCTGCTGGCGAAACAATTGGGGATGGGGCACGCGGGACTGGCGCTATCCACTTCCATCGTGGCGATGGTGGGCGCGGCGGCGCTGTTTGCCCTGTTGCGGGCGCGGTTGGCGGGGATGGGCGCGCCGCTGGACGGGCGGCGGCTGGGGGTGAGCGCGTTCAGGACCTGCGCCGCTTCCGCAGCCACGGCGGCGGCATGTCTGGCATCCAGCCACGCAGTGCACGCGCTGGCCGGCGCGGGCAAGGCCGCGCAACTGGCGGATGTCGCGGTGTCCATCCCCTTGGGCGCGGCGATTTTCTGCGCGGCGGCCTACGCGATGGGTTGCGAGGAACTGAAGGAATTGCGGGCAGCGTGTTACACTGCGGGTAGAGATGCTCCCCGACCTGAAGTTGGTGATCCGCCTGCAGGAAATCGACCATCGTCTGGCGGAACTGACGCGTGAAATCTCCGCACTGCCCAAGCACATCGCGGAAATCGAGAAGAAGCTGATTGCCCATCAGCGAAAACTGGAAGCCGACCGCGCCGCGCTGGCTGCCAACCAGAAGGAACGCAAGGTCTGCGACACGGCCATTCAGACCCAGGAACAGAAGATCTCGAAGCTGAAAGACCAGATGCTCGAGGCCAAGACCAACGAGGTGTACCGGGCCTTTCAGAACGAGATCGAGTTCTGCCAGAAGGAAATTCGCAAGTCGGAAGACCGCATTCTGGAACTGATGACGGAATCCGAACCGCTCGACAAGAACGTGAAAGCGGCCGAGGCGGCGCTCAAGGCCGAAGCGGCCGAGGTCGAAAAAGAGAAGCAGCAGGCGCGCGAGCGTACGGCGGTAGACGAGAAAGCCGCCGCCGAGTTGAAGGCCGAGCGCGCGAGCATCGTTTCGCAGGTGACGCCGCAGACGGCGCAGCGCTACGAGCGGAGCCGCAAAGCCCGCCGCGGCATCGGTGTGGCGGAAGTGGTGGACGGGCGCTGCACGCAGTGCAACATCGCGCTGCGCTTGCAATTCTTCCAGGAGCTGAAACGCGGCGACCAGATCATGACCTGCGAAAGCTGCCAGCGGATCCTCTACTACAACCCGCCGGTGCGCGTAGAGGATTTGACCGGAGAGCCGGCGCCGGCGGCGCAGTAGAGCTGGCGGACGCAGGCCGGCTCGTGAGGTCTGTCAAAACGCCACGTTGGAAGCGTCCCGCGATACTGTTTGGACAGACGGACCCGGAAGAGTTGTGGCTGGCCGATTCGCTCGCGGGATAGAGGCGGAAGCCATAGTCGGCGCTGGCCCCTCGAACGTCAGCAGTGCTCCAAGCCGCAAACCACCCTGCTATCTTGTGTTCCGAAGGCTAGCGGCCGGGCATGGCAGGTCAACACGATCATTAGCCGCCGTTCCTCACAGGGAGCCTTCCGACCCGCTTTCGCGCTCGCTCCGCAGCCGGACGACGGCTCCATTTTGCGAAATCGGAAAAATGGTGGCCGGTTAAGGCCTGCAAGCGGGTATCTTGGAAGCCCGCCGACTCGGCAGAGAGGCTGAACGGCGCCGCGCGGGCACACTCCTCCGAAGCGGGTGGCCCGCCCGCCTTCTGCCCCGCGATCACCACACTACTGCGCGCGGTTCAGCAGCGCAGGTTTGCCCAGACCTGCTGGAACAATCGCTGGTACGGGCAACTCGAAGCCATCGACCGCCAAACTCTCCGCACGCTCGCTCTCACCCGCGCACCGATCCTGAAGAGCTTGTCTCGGATCGTCGCCGCTTGCGCCACGGCCAGTTGGGTGGCCTTCAGCCCCAGCCGCCGCAGACCACTGACCAGCACGTACGCCATTCCCGAGAGATACATACGCAATTGGTTGGCGCGCATCGTCTCCGTGCTGGCCCGTCGGGCAAACAGGTGAAACTGCTCCTTGATGCGGTTCTCCGTGTCCCCGCGCGCAATAATGATCCTCGTACAACTCCCGTGCCGGCTTTCCCGTCTGCGCGTGCCCGGCGCCGGCCTCGGCCAACTGCGGTGCGATCAAGCGCCGCAACCTGTCGTTCCGCGGCACGCCGATCACATATGTCATCGCGCAGATTGATATGCACCTGGCTCCAGCGTGCGCGAATCTGTTTCACGATTCGCCGAACCTCGGCCAGGCATCCGTCCGCCACGTCCCTGTCGGCTTCCCTCAGCCGCACGCAAAGCAAGTGTTCGCCCACGAAGATGTACAGCGGCAGGTAGCGGTATTCGTCGTAGTAGCCATGGAAGAAGCGGCCCTCCTGCGACCAGCAGCGCGTCCAGGCTATCCTTCCAGCAGGTGATCCTCTTGTAGCGATGCGGGCTGCCGTCACCCGGTTCCAGCCGGTTCAAGGCGCTCTCGCCGGCCAGCGGTTCTTCCATCTTCGCCTTGCCGGCGAGCACGTGCAGCAACGGGTCCTGGCGGAGTTGCTCGTGGATGTTTGCCCGTACCGGGCTGATGAGATCATTGCAGCGGAAGATGGGCTGTGGCGGTGGTAACCTCTAACTGGGCTCCCCTCGGAACAGAACCCTCCGGCCCCGCGCCGCGAGCGAAGCTCTCCCGCGTCGTCCGCGCCCCGCCCGAAAGATAGCCCGCCCACCCGCCAAAAGATACCCCGCCCGCCGTCCGAAAGATCCCCCGCCTGCCCCGAAGATAGGTGGCCGCCCCACCCGCCCCGCATCTATGTTCAAAGGTGAGTACCGCCGCCCCCAATGATCCGCCGCCTGGTAGACTTCGCCCTCAATAGCCGCTTCCTGGTCGCCATCTTCGCCGTTCTTCTGTTCGCCTGGGGCTACGTTTCCTTCAAAGCCCTGCCCATCGAAGCCTACCCCGACGTGGCCAACAACTACGTCCAGGTCATTACCCAATGGCCCGGCCGCGCGGCCGAAGAGGTGGAACAGCAGGTCACCGTGCCGCTCGAAATCGTCATGAACGGCATCCCCCACCTCCAGCACCTGCGCTCCACCTCGCTGTTCGGCCTCTCCAGCCTCATGCTGATTTTCGACGACGCCTCCGATAACGATTGGAACCGCCAGAAAGTCCTCGAGCGCCTCTCCATGGTCACGCTGCCCACCGGCCTGCAACCGCAGATCGGCACCGATTACAGCCCCGTCGGCCAGATCATGTTCTACACGCTCTCGAGCACCAACCCCGAGTGCGACCTCATGGAGCTGAAGTCCCTCGAAGATTGGGTGCTCGAAAAGCAGTTCAAGAGCGTGCCCAACGTGGTGGACGTTTCCAGTTTCGGCGGCACCACCCGCGAGTACCAGGTCCGCGTCGATCCCAACAAGCTCATCTCCTACGGCCTCAACCTGGCGCAAATCGAAGCCGCCCTCGGCAATAACAACGTCAACGCCGGCGGCAGCTTCATCGAGCAGGGCCTGCAACAGGTGAACGTGCGCGCGCTCGGCCTGGTGGACCGCGTCCACGATATCTCCGACACGGTTATCACCGCCAAAAACGGCACCGCCATCCGCATCGGCGATATCGCCTCGGTCCAGCAAGGCCCCAAGATCCGCCTCGGCCAGGTCGCCAAATCCATCCACCGCGCCGATGGCAAAATCATCGACGATAGCGACGTGGTCTCGGGCATCGTGCTACTGCGCAAGGGCGCTAACTCCGACGAAACCCTCGACCTCATCCACAAGAAAATCGACCAACTCAACCATGGCATCCTACCGAAGGGCGTGAAAGTCGTCCCCTTCCTGGACCGCAGCGACCTGGTCCACTACACCACCCACACCGTCCTCCACAATCTCACCGAGGGCATCATCCTCGTCGCCATCATCCTCTTCCTGTTCCTGGGCAACGCCCGCGGCGCGCTCATCGTCGCCATCACCATTCCCTTCGCCCTGCTGTTCGCTTCCATCTGCCTCGACCTGCGGCACATTCCCGCCAACCTGCTTTCCCTCGGCGCGCTCGATTTCGGCATGGTCGTGGATGGCGCCGTGGTCATGGTCGAAAACATCGTGCGCCATCTCGGCCGCCCGCACGATCCGCCCAAGGCCGCGCTCGAGCAAATCCGCCAGGCCGCCCACGAAGTGCAGCGCCCGGTCTTCTACGCCATCGGCATCATCATCACCGCCTACCTGCCCATCTTCACCTTGGAAAGCGTCGAGGGCCGCCTCTTCAAACCCATGGCCTGGACCGTGGCCTTTGCCCTCGCCGGCGCTCTTCTGTTTTCCATGATCCTAGCGCCGGTGCTGGCCAGCTTCTTTTTCCGTGGTCACATCCGCGAGTGGCACAACCCCGTGCTGCTGTTCTTCACCGAACGCTACCGCGAGGCCGTGCGCTTCGCCATTCGCGCCCGCTGGCTCACGGTCGGATTCGCGCTGTGTTCCATGGCCGCCGCCGCTTACCTTCTGGGCAGCGGCATCATCGGCTCCGAGTTCCTGCCCCACCTGGACGAAGGCGCCATCTGGGTGCGCGGCACCCTCGCGCCTTCTACCGGCCCCACCGAGAGCATCCGCCTCTTCAACCGGGCGCGCATCATCCTGGCTTCCTTCCCCGAGGTCACCGTGGCCACCAGCCAGACTGGCCGCCCCGACGATGGCACCGACACCACCGGCTTCTTCAACACCGAGTATTTCGTCGACCTCAAGCCCAAGGAACAATGGCGCCCCGTCTTCCATCAGGACAAGGACCGCCTCATCGCCGCCATGGACCGCGAACTGGCCCGTATCCCCGGCGTGATCTGGAACTTCTCCCAACCCATCGCCGACAACATGGAAGAGGCCGTCAGCGGCGTCAAAGGCGAGTTGGCCGTCAAGGTCTACGGCGACGACCTGAAGGTCCTGGAGGAGAAAGGCTCGCAGATCGTGAGCGTCATGGGCCGAATCAAAGGCATCGAGGATCTCGGCCTCTTCCGCGTCATCGGCCAGCCCAACTTGAACCTGACCGTAGACCGCAAACAGGCCGCGCGCTTCGGCATCAACGTCGCCGACGTGCAGGACGCCATCCAGACCGCCGTCGGCGGCAACGCGTTAACCCAGGTCCTGCAGGGTGAGCGCCGCTACGACCTGGTGCTGCGCTATCTGCCCGAGTTCCGCGATTCCCGCGAGGCCATCGAGAACATCCGTCTTCTCTCGCCCGGCGGCGAGCGCGTCTCGCTCGCTCAACTCTGCCAGGTCAAGGAGACCGACGGCGCCTCGGAAATCTACCGCGAAGAGAACATGCGCTACGTGGCGCTCAAGTACAGCGTGCGCGGCCGCGACCTGGGCAGCACCGTCGAGGAAGCCATCCGCAACGTCACCCGCGAAGTGCACCTTCCTGCCGGCTACCGCATCGATTGGGCCGGCGAGTACGAAAGCCAGAAGCGCGCCGACCGCCGCCTCATGATCATCCTGCCCATCACCATCCTGGTGATCTTCATGATCCTCTACTCCATGTTCCATTCCATGAAGTGGGCCGCGCTGATGCTGGCCAACATGGCCATGGCTCCGCTGGGCGGCCTGCTCGCCCTGCTGCTCACCCACACGCACATGAGCGTGTCCTCGGGCGTGGGATTCCTGGCGCTATTCGGCGTCTGCGTACAGACCGGCGTCATCATGCTGGAGTACATCAATCAACTGCGCGCCCGCGGCAACACCGTCATCGATGCCGCCGTCGAAGGCGCCGTCCTGCGCTTGCGCCCCATCATGATGACCACGCTGGTGGCCACGCTCGGCCTCCTGCCCGCCGCACTCTCCCGCGGCATCGGCAGCGATTCGCAGCGCCCCTTCGCCATCGTGATCGTAGGCGGCCTCATGCTGGCCATGATGATGAACATCTTCCTGCTGCCCACGCTCTACGTCTGGGTGGCGCGCAATACCGATGTCCTGCCCGAGCCCGAACCCGGCGAAGACGTGTAACGCCTCTACTCGATCGCCCGCCGCAGCAGCGGCTCGTAGGCGTCGATCCGCCGGTCCCTCAGGAACGGCCACCCGCGGCGCGTCTCCTCGATCCGCCGCGTGTCGCACTCCACCACCAGGATCTCCTCGCCATCGTGCGAAGCTTCCGCCATCGTCACCCCGAACGGGTCCGCCACGAAAGATCCGCCCCAGAACTCGAGCCCCGCATCCGCCGGCCCCTCGTGTCCCACGCGGTTCACCGCCGCCACGAACACGCCGTTTGAAATCGCGTGCGCCCGTTGCATGGTGCGCCAGGCGTCGTGCTGCGCCGCGCCGAACTCCGCCTTTTCGCTGGGATGCCAGCCGATGGCCGTTGGGTAGATCAGGATCTCCGCGCCCGCCAGCGCCGCCATGCGCGCCGTTTCCGGAAACCACTGGTCCCAGCACACCAGCGGCGCCACGCGCCCGTAGCGCGTTTGAAACACGCGCACCCCCAGATCGCCCGGTGTGAAGTAGTATTTCTCGAAGTACCCCGGATCGTCGGGGATGTGCATCTTGCGGTACAGCCCCAGCAACTCTCCGCCGGAATCGATCACGACGGCCGTGTTATGGTACAGCCCCGCCGCGCGCCGTTCGAAAACCGAGCCGACGATTGCCACCGAAAGCTCGCGCGCCAGTTTCGCCAGGCTCTCCGTGGTCGGCCCCGGCACCGGCTCCGCCAGATCGAAAAACGCCTCGCGCTCCTCGCGGCAGAAGTACTGCGAGCGGAACAGTTCCTGCAGCGCCACGATCTGCGCGCCACGCCCCGCCGCCTCGCGTATCCGCCATTCCGCCTTGGCGAGGTTCTCGTTCGGGTCCACCGAACAGCTCATCTGGATCAGGCCGACACGGAATTTCGAATACGCCACCAGCCCATTGTACTTCGGGGCCAGCGCGCCCCGCCCCTAATTCGCCGTCGGCACCTTCAACGCCTTATCCACGACTATCGTCTCAACCGGCGCCTTCCGCCTCTCCAGTTTCAGGCCCAGTTTCTCCATCCCCATCGCCAGCGAATCGGCCGTGTTCCCTTCCGCCAGGCCCGCCGCTCCGGGTGGCAGATTCACTCCCGCCGAAATCGCCGAGCGGATCAGCATCGCGCGGTAATCCTCCGGCGTCAGTTCCAGCACGAAATCGTAGACCCCGGTCAGCCCCGTCATGTCCACCACCGGGTCCGTCTCATACCGCTCCAGCGAAAGCGCCACGGCGGCCATACTCAGGCGCTTCGCTTCGAACCGGTTGTCCGCAAACGTGTAGTAAGACCCCGGGCCGAAGCTCACCGACACGCCCGACGGCCCACCCGTCGCGGCCACGTCCACGTTCCCTCTGCCAGACCCCGCATCGGAAGCCGGCGCGGCCTCCTTCATTCTCAACCCGCCCTTGGCCACCACCAGCGCCAGCACCTGCACATCCTTCGTGCCGTGGTGCAGCGTCAGTTGGAACCGGTCCGTCAACAGCGATTGCAGCATCTCCGGAACCTGTTCCCGCTTGCCGCCCTCCGGCAATTTCGCCGAGATATCGAAGCGTTCCGAGGCCATCCAGTCCGGGCCCTCTACCTGATAATGCCTCAAGCGGTAAGCTATCCCCAGCAGGTCCTTCAACGACGAGTAGCTAAACCTCAACTGCGCTCCGTCGATGTGCAGCCCCACGTTCACCCGCATGTCGGCGCCGGGTTGTTCGGCCGGCTTGATGGACGCCACCTCGAACTCGGGCCGCGGCGCGGGAGCCTGTCCGAAGGCGGCAAAAGCCACAAAGATCGAGAAAGACAGTAAGTGCGCTGTTCGCATGTTCGGTACTACGATCTTAGCAGCCCAAAAGATCCAGAAATGTTACGAGCCCGCCCCCGTCACAGCCAGTTCAACTCCGCCGACTTCTCCCCCGTCAAATGCAGAAACAGCGCCTCCAGAGACTCGAAATCCCGCCCGTCGTAGCGCACCGTTCCATCCCCCGCCAGCGCCGTGATGTCTCCCTGCCATACCAACTTGCCCGGCTTGGTGATGATGGCCACCCGGTCGCACAGCCGCTCCACCGTCTCCAGGACGTGGCTGGTGATGAACACCGTCCGTCCCTGCTCCGTGAAGCGCCGCAGCCACTGCTTCAGCAGCGCCACCCCCGCCGGGTCGATGCTCTCGAACGGTTCGTCCAGGAACAGCACCTCCGGCGAGTGGATCACCGCCGCCGCAAACGCCACCCGCTTGCGCATGCCCGTGCTGAATTCCGCCAACGTCTTGCGCTCGTCGGTCAGCTCCAGCGCCGCCAGCAGCTCCGTGACGCGCTGCCGCACGATCGGCTCCTCCAGCCCGTACATGCGCGCCACGAAACCCAGAAACTCGTGCGCGTACAACGGGTCGAACAACCCCAGCGTCTCCGGCATCACCCCCATGCGCCGCTTCAAGCCGGCGCTCTCGGCGGTGAAGCGGCCGCCCAGGATCTCGATCGAGCCCGCCGTCGGGTCCAGCAGTCCCGTCAGGCACCCGATGGTGGTGCTCTTCCCCGAGCCGTTCGGCCCCAGGAAACCGAACATCGAACCCTGCGGCACCGTCAGCGACAGATCGTCCACCGCCAGCGCCTCGCCGTAGCGCTTCACCAGGTTGTTAACGCGAATTGCGTCGCCTTGATTCGTCATCGAATTAAGCCCTGCCCTCCACCACCGCCAACAATCGCTCGCGCCGCCCCGGGAACGCTGCGCTCGTCCCCCGCAGCGACGCCGCGTAGAACCCCACCGCCAGTGCCGCCGGCCCCAGCGCCATCCACCAGTTGCCCGGCGCCACTACCGGTCCCAACGCCAGCGGCAGCAACACGCACCCCAGCATGGTGCCGATCAACACCACGTTGCCCGCCAGCGACAGGTCGTTGCCCAGTGCCTTGTCGTAGTTCCCACGGCGCGGTCCATACAGCGTGGTCCACAACCCGGCCCCGTGGAACCAGAACATCACAGTTACCGCGTCGATCACCGGCAGCAGCACCGTCCCAAGCTGCAGCGGCCGCGGCGCGAACACCGCCCATATGATCGCAGCCGGCGGGACCATGGCCGCGCTCAGCATCACCGCCGAGTAACTACCCGCCCGCAGACTGGCCGCCGGATCCGTGGGGAACAGGAAGAAACGCCGGAATGCCCCGCCGGCATATCCATACTGGTTCACCGCGATGCGCGACGTCCCCAGGAATGCCACCACCGGGAACACGCCTGCCGCCGCTGTGAAGCTGCTGGCGTACAACGCGCTGCCCCTGCTCAGGTTGAAAGTCAGAAAGGCGGCCAGCGGAATCGAGAACAGGTACATCATCCGAAACCGGTTATTCCTCAAGTAAAACCGCAGCCAGTGCCCCACCAGCGGCGCCATTTGCGGACCGAACAAGCCCGCCACATGATCGACCGGCCCGCCCCACGCGACCGCGCGCCGCGCCGATTGCAGCCGCCCCACCGGCCGCCGCTCCAGCGCCACCAGCACCGCCGCCAGACCCACCGCCCAGATGGCCATGATTCCCAGCCCGGCCGCCGCCTCCAGCCCCTGGTGCGTCATCGCCGACGCCGCGCCGAACGGTGGCGTGTACCGCAGCACCGCCAGAATTCCTTCCGTCAGCGGGGAGTGCTTCTTCAGTGTTGCCGAGAGCACTCCCGGCGCCATCGAGAGCGCCATGATGATCCCCAGCACCACCATCGAGCCCGACTTCGTATTCATCAGCCCTTCGATCCACACCCCCACCGCGCGCGTCAGCAGGTAGCCGCACACGTACAGCAGCAGCGCCGCCACGGCTCCGAGCCAGAACGAATACGTGCCGAAGAGGTACAACCCCACCACCAGGCCCGCCTCAACCGCCAGGATCAGCAACCAGAACGGGTCGGCCATTCCCAGCAGGTGCCGCGCCAGGAAGCGCTCCCGCTCGCGCAGCGGAAACCGCCGCAACTCCGTGTCGGCGAATAGAGCGTTCAGCCCGAACCCCATCAGCACCGAGCCGAAAACCGCGTTCACGAAGAGCGCCGAGAGCACGCCCTGCGCCATCCGCTCCGCCTTGCCGCTGCGGATCGCCACGACGCCCGCGCCCATCCCGCCCGCACCCATCACGGAAACCACGAGCGCAAATAGCAGCACCCCCATCGCGAAGAGCGCAATCCTGCCGTTCCGCGAGCGCGTCCTCGCCCACATCAGCTTGTAGCGCAACCCCATCATGCCGCCGATGAGTTTCCAGTTCATTCCGCCCGCTCCTCAAGCGCTTCCTTCATGGCCGTCAACCGCTCGATAATCGGCCGGTATTCCCCCGCAAACCGCTTCGCGCGCAATTTCAGCCCCACCGCGCAACCCGCCAGCGGTCCCAGCGTCGCCGCCAGGTGGGCCGCAATGGAGTTCGCCACGAACAGCAGATTCACGCCCACGCAAACGGGAATCATGTAGAGCCACATCAACTTCCGGAACGCCATGTTGGAATTGTGCAGCCGTTCCAGCACGCTCTCCACGAACCCCGCCGAGGGCTTGGCGAAATCCAGCCGCGCGATGCTCAACTGCCGGCGCCAATCCGCGATCAGAATCGCCATTGCCCCGCCCGCCAGCAACGCCGTCCCCGCCGCCGAGATGGCCGAGAACTTCAAACTCCTCAGTCCCAACCAACCCACCGCCACCACCAGCACCGCCTTCACCGTGTAGATCAGGTTCTGCCGCCGCCCGAACCGCCGCAACGCCACATGCATCCCGCGCGAGTCCACCGCCTGCGCCCCTTGCGGCTGGCTCTGCCACAACTCCTGGAGTTCCTCAAGCCGCGCCATATCCAACCTCCGCCGTTAACTGCTCCAATGTCTGTTTGATGCGCGAGATTTTCACTCCCACGTAGTTCACCGTGATTCCCGTAATATCGGCGATCTCCCGGTAGCTCAACCCTTCCAGCAACAGCGACACGATCAGCCGGTCCTGATCGCCCAGCCGCGCAATCGCGCGGTGCAGGGCCTCCAGCCGTTCCCGCCGCTCCAGGTCCTGCAGCACACTGCCCCGCTGGTCCGCCACTTCCCGCAGCTCTTCCGAGGGCCGCCGTTTCCGCCGGTGCATGATGGCGGTGTTCACCGCGATGCGGTATACCCAGGTCGATATCCGGGCCTCTCCGCGGAACGATGGCAAGCTGTTCCACACGTTCGTCATGATCTCCTGGAACAGGTCATCCACCTCGCCCGCCGCGCCCAGGTACCCATGGCACAGCCGGCGCAAACTGGCGCGGTTCCGCTCGAACACTTCCACGAACAGCCGTTCGCGCTCCGCGTGATTCATGTTGGACAGAACCGATTAGACGCACCCGCGGCCGTTTTCTTACAGCCGCACCCTCCGTGATCGATGCCATTTGTAACACCATTCGCCGCACGCCGTGCTTCTGGCCGCCGGCGCAATTCCGGCGGATCTCGAAAGGTAGTACTCTGAGGCAGGCGGGCAAAGCCAGATGCGTGACCGTTCGAAGCCAGTGGATACGGGCGGCGAGACGATTCCCGACGCCAACGTCAGCAAGATTGAGATTGCCGGGGACGCACCGGGACAGCTCTTCACCGTGGGCGCCGTTGCGATTTTTTTCGCGGGGCTGCCGCAGGCGCGGTGGTTCCTGGCAGTGAGTTTGCCGGCGGGACTGATTGTGGCGGCGATCCTACGGCTGACTGCCCGCGATCGCGGTTAGCCCGCGTCGGGGGAGCGGTCAAGGGCGCAACCGCGCCCGCGGGCCGCGACAGGGGCAGGGCCGCTTCTTCAGAAGCGGCGGGCGTTGCGGTGGTCTTCCATGACCACACTGAGCGCCACTTCCTTCTTGTTGCGCACCACGGTCACGGGCAGGCCGCGGTCGGTGCGCGCGGTGCGCAGGGCGGAGGCTACGTCTCGCGCGTTCGCCACGTGTGCGTCGCCCATCTTCACGATCACGTCGCCAGCCCGGAAGCCGGCCTTCTCGGCGGGCGATTCGTGCGCCACGGATTTCACCAGCACACCATCCTTCACGCCGAAGAAATCCGCCAACTGGCTGTCCGGCTGCAACGATTCCTCGTCCAGGCCGAGCACCGGGCTGTGGACCATGGTCACGATGGTGGGAATGTCGATGTTCACGGTGGGCATGGGCGGAATTGGGGGCATGGGAGGAATGCTCACCGTGATGCCGCCGAAATCGACCATGCCGCCCGGGGTTTCGATCACGGCGCGCCTGGCGGTGGTGGCGGTGAGCGTAATGTACTGGCCATCGCGCCAAACGCCGATCTTGACGTCCGAACCCGCGGGCGTCTCGGCCACCAGTTCCTGCAGGTTCGCCATGCTCTGCACCGGCTTGCCGTTGAAGTCGAGAATCACGTCGCCGGGCTTGAGGCCTGCCTTGGACGCGGGGGTGTTGTCTCCCACCATGGTGACCTCCGCGCCGCGCTCTTCCTTCATCTTGAGAGCCTTGGCACGCTCCGAGGTCACGTCCGCCACGCCAATCCCCAAGCGGGAACCGTTGGCGTAGACCCGGATGGCGCGCCTCTCGGGCGCGGTCTGCGCCAACCCACCGGGCGTACAGAAACTCATCCCGGCCAGAAGCGCGATGCCCAACGCAACTAAGTTCCTCATAACCCCTCTCCTCGCTTCCACCTATCGCTGGCGCCTGATATAGATTGTGCCGCCAGCCGCCGCAATCTGCAATACCGGTCCGCCGCCGTTCACCGGCCCTTCGGCCACCAGGTGCGTACCCTGGCGCCGCACGCGGATGTTGGAATACTCGGTGGTGATGCGCCGCATGGTGTCGGACAACTCGTTGTCCGCTCGAACCGTTACACCCACGTTAGACGGAATGGCCACGGTGATGTCACCATTGGCGGTGGCCAGCAGGGAGTCCGCGATGCGGCTGCCCATCAGGCTGGCCATGATGCTGCCCATGGCGGTGGCAAGCCGCATCGGCCCCGTGATGTTGCCCACGCGGATGCCGCCCGTGGCGTTCTCGCACTGCACGCCGGAAGCGCCGCCGACGGTCACCGGCCCCAACATGTTGCGCGCCGTCACCACGCCCCCCGCCCGAACCACCTGGATTTCGCCGCCGCCAGTCGAGGCGTCCACGGTGCCCGACGCCGATACGATCAGAACGTTGCCGGCGCCGGTGTGCGCCGTCACCGGTGCGCCCATCTGCCAGCCCACGATGTCGCCGCCATCGGTCGTCAGCGTCGATTCGCCCTGGGCAGATCTCACCTCGATGCGCCCGGCCCGCGAGGTGCACCGCAGCCGACCGCCCGCTTGGCCCACTTTCACCTCGCCGCCGCCGGTGTAGAGGCTGCAATCGCCACCCACGCGGTCCACGTGCAAATCCCCCACCGCCTCGACGCTCAACGTCCCGTCAATGCCGCGCACTTCGACGCCGCCCTCGGTGGTCATAATCGTGCCGGCATCCAGGCGCGGCGCTTTCACCCAAATCATGGAACCCGCCCGTCCGGCGGGAGGGAGCAGAGTCAGGACGCCGCCCGCTCGTATGGCCCGCAACTCCACGTGATCCAGCGTGCGCCGGGCTTCCGCCTCGTCCGCCGCCGCCACGACGAGCTTGACGGTGTACTGAATGTTGCCTGCAACCCCGGTCTCCAGGGTCACCGGACCGTGCGCCTCGATGCGCAGCCTGGGCAGAGGACTCGTCGTCAAGGTAAACGTGCGCGTCCACGCGTTGCCTTCGCGCTTGATATCCTGCTGGCCGGGCGCGCCCAGCGGCAAAAGCGCGGCGGCCACCAGCGCGGCGGCGCGCGAGGGACTAAAATGTGCCGACCGAAGCATTCATGTCCTTCAGCGCTTTCTCCACTTTCTGGCGCACGCCGCTGTTGTCCTCGCGCTGGATCACGCTCTGCAGCACGCCCACCATGGAATCGTCGCGCCGTGTCACCAGCAGGTCCACGATCTGCATGCGGACGGCCGCGTTGTCGTCGGTTTGCAGCACGCGGGCCATGGTTTTGCGCACCTCCGGATCGGCCGCCAGTGGCTTCAACTTGTCCAGAGCCTTCAGGCGCACGCCCGGGTTGGGATCGTGATCGAGCGCGCCCAGCAGGGCGTCGCGGACTTCCGATGTGTCCGTCTGCGGAGAGAGCAGGCCCACGGATTCCACGCGGACATCGGCGTTGTTCTGGTGGAACGCCGTGAGCAGCAGTTTCTGAATCTCTGGCGAATCGGTCCGCCCGGATACCGTCCTGCGATGGGTTTCGTCGAAAGCGATCTGCACCCGCCCGGAGTTGTCGGCCTGCACGCTGCGCACGGTGGCGAAGGCGGCTTCGTCGGCGGGCTTCCACCAGGTGCGCCCCGCGCCGCTAAACCGCGCGCCCACGAAGCCCATGGCTACCAGCGCCACGGCGCCCACCGGCATCCGCCAGCGGGTAAACCCCGTAAGCGTTGCGCCCATGGCTTCCAGAAACAGCCTCCACGGCCCCTTCGCCTTGGCACCGGCGCGGGGCGCGGCGCCCTGGATGGCGGCCATCAGATCGTCCCGGCACTGGTCTAGAAGGGCCGCCGGCAGTTCCGCCTGGGTGCGGCCCAAGGCTCCGGCTAGCGAGACCATCCGCTCCATCTCACGCGCGCACGCCGCGCACTCATGCAGGTGCGCCTCCACGCGGTCTTCGTCCTCAGCCGGCAACTCGCCGTAAAAGCAGAGGGGGATGAGTTTTGCAACCGCATCGCAATTCATAGAAAATCTCCCAAAACTCCACGCATTTTCTGCGTCGCACGGAAGAGGCAATTTTTCGCTGCCTCCTCCGTGGTGCCCAGCATTTCGCCAATCTTGCGCAACCGCAATCCCTGGTAATGGCGCAGTTCGAAAACCATGCGTTCCCGCGGCGTCAGGTCACCCAAGGCGCCTTCGATCCGGGAGCGCAACTGGCGGTTCCACATCACCCGCTCCGGATCGGCTTCGGCCGAATCCTCTTCGAAGCTCTCCATGCGGTCGATGCTTCCGCCCGGCGTCTCCACCACTCCCGACTCCTCTTTCCGTACCTTCCGCTTCCGCAACTGATCCAAACAAATGTTGGTCACGATACGGTAAAGCCACGTATGAAAACTGCAATCGAAGCGAAACGAGTGGATGTTGCGGTACACCCGGAGAAACGCTTCCTGGTAGACGTCCCGCGCGTCCTCCGGCGACCGCAGGAGGTTCATGGCCAGGCGCAGCACGTTCTGGTCGTACGTCCGCACCAACTGCTCGAACGCGTCCTGGTCGCCGCGCTGGGCCGCCCGAATCAGCGAATCCACCGGTGGATTCATCCGGGCCCCGGCCGCGCCGGCTGCATCCTGGGCCATAATCACGCTAGTTTACCGCGCCTCCAACTCCTGATGCCTCTACTGGATTGGACGGACCTGTGGACGATTCGTCACGGTGAGCCTATTGCGCACCCATTTGGGGGTGCTTACTCAGCCTTCTGGGCCAAATGACGCTACTAGCTGCGGCTAGCTGCATTCCAGCCTCATTTTGTCCACAATCCGTAGTTTTTTGCTACGCTCAAAGGTGGAAACCGCATTGCAGGGAGGTTCTCAAGACCGTATTGCGTCATCCCGGGAGGATGCCAGCATGGACAACCAGACGCTCACCATCACCGACAATCGGACCAGCCAGACCTACACGGTGCCAATCTACCGCGGAACCGTCCGCGCCATGGACCTTCGCCAAATCAAGACCAGCCCGGGCGATTTCGGGCTGATGACCTACGACCCGGCCTACATGAACACGGCCTCCTGCCAGAGCGCCATCACGTTCCTGGATGGCGACGCGGGCATACTTCAGTACCGCGGGTACCCAATCGAACAGCTCGCCGAACACTGCACCTTCCTGGAAGTCGCCTACCTGCTGCTCCACGGGGAGTTGCCTACTCAGGACGAACTGGCTCTCTGGGACTGCGAAATCCTACGCCACACCATGCTGCACGAGAACGTCAAGAAGTTCATCGACGGCTTCCATCACGACGCCCACCCCATGGGTATCCTGATGAGCACGGTGGCGGCGCTTTCCACCTTCTACCCCGACGCGCGCAACGTCGCCGATCCCAAGTGCCGCCGCAAGCAGGTGATCCGGCTGATCGGCAAGATGCCAACGCTGGCGGCGTTCGCCTATCGCCACCGGCTGGGCCTGCCGTACATTTACCCCGATCCCGATCTCGGCTACACCAAGAACTACATGAACATGCTATGGCGCCGGACGGAGCCGAAGTACGCGGCCAACCCTGTCCTGGCGCGCGCCCTGGAAGTGCTGTTCATCCTGCACGCCGACCACGAACAGAATTGCAGCACCAGCGCCATGCGCGCCGTGGGCAGCGCCGGCGCCGACCCGTTCGCCAGCACGGCCGCGGCCATCGCGGCGCTCTCCGGACCGCTGCACGGCGGCGCCAACGAGGAAGTGCTCAACATGCTGCGCGATATCGGCGAGAAGGGTAACATCCCGGCTTTCATCGAGCAGGTGAAGAGCGGCAAGCGCAAGCTGATGGGCTTCGGGCACCGGGTCTACAAGAATTACGATCCGCGCGCCCGCATCATCAAGCAGGTGGCCGAGGAAGTCTTCGAAGTAACCGGCCGCAATCCCAAAATCGATATCGCCTTGGAACTGGAGAAGATCGCGCTCTCCGACGAGTACTTCATCCACCGCAAACTCTATCCCAACGTGGACTTCTATTCGGGGATCATTTATCAGGCGATGGGTTTCACGCCCGACCAGTTCACGGTGCTGTTCGGCATTCCGCGCACGGTGGGCTGGCTGGCACAGTGGCAGGAAATGCTGGGGGACCCGGAGCAGAAGATCGCCCGTCCGCGGCAGATTTACACCGGTGAAAAGCGCCGCGAAGTGCTGCCGCTGGCTTTGCGCCTCAAGCCCGAGCTGGCCGCGCACGCGTAGAGGCCGCCCGGCCGGTATCGTTCGGCGCCGCGCGGGGTACAATCGGCAGTATGAATCGATTGCTACCCCTCACGCTTCTGGCGGCACTCGCCTATGCGGCCGCGCCCGAGGAGTTTCGCACCTCGGCGGGTCCGCTGCAACTTACGCCCATTCAGCACGCCAGCCTGATGATCCAGGCCGGCGGTAAGGTCCTCTATGTCGATCCCTCGCAGGGTAAGTACGACGGGATGCCGCAGGCCGATTACATCCTCATCACCGACATTCACTTCGATCACATGGCGCCCGCCGTTGTGGACAAGCTCAGGAAACCCGGCACGGTGATCCTGGCGCCCAAGGCCGTGGCGGCCACGGTGAAGGGGTGCACCATCATCTCGAACGGCGAAACCAAAACCATCGGCGATTTCAAGGTGGAAGCCATCCCCATGTACAACCTGAAGCCCGCGGCCGACGGCACCGTCTATCACGAGAAGGGCCGCGGCAACGGGTATGTGCTGACTTACGGCGGCAAGCGCTTCTACTTCTCCGGCGACACCGAGGGCATTCCGGAAATGCGCGCGCTCAAGAATATCGACGTGGCTTTCGTGTGCATGAACCTGCCGTACACCATGCCGCCGGCAGCCGCGGCGGAAGCGGTAAAGGCGTTCCACCCGGGCATCGTCTACCCATATCACTATCGCGGCTCGGACACTAAGGAATTCGCGCGTGCGCTGGAAGGCTCCGGCATCGAAGTGCGCCTGCGCAACTGGTACGAGAACTAATCCAACGTCTCGCGAGGGTCTAATGAGCACAAGGATCTCGCGCCGCCAGTTTCTCGAAGGCGCCGCGCTGCTTGCCGGCGCGACGAAGGCGCTCGCAGCCGGGCAGCCGCTCGAACGGCCTGCGCCCGGGTATCACGGGCGGTTCGCGGAGCTACCCGTGGGCTCCGTGAAACCGCGAGGATGGATTCAGGGCTGGCTGCGGCGGCAGGCCGGCGGCTTAACCGGCCACCCGGAAAACATCGCTTACCCGTACGACACCTGCATGTACGCAGGTAAGATCCCAGTCCCGGAGATAGAGCACGGCGAGACGTGGTGGCCCTACGAACAGTCCGGATACTTCATCGATGGCGCGGTTCGCCTGAATCGCTTGATCGACGACCCCGGCATCGGGAAACTTGCGCAAGCCAACCTGAAATATATCCTGGCCAACTCGGGGCCGGGCAAGATCGGCGAATCGGTGTGGGGCTGGCCCAACACTGTCGTCGGCCGGGCGCTCCTGGCGGAACACAGCGCGACGGGCGACCCCAGGATCGCGCAGGTCCTGAAAGACAGCGTCCTGGGGAACCGCTCGTTTAGCTGGCGCAACGGATACGTTTACGAAGCAGCCCTTTATCTGTACGGGCTGGGCGGCGACCCTCGTCTGCTGGAAATCGCCCGCCAGGGTTACGTCCGCTATTTTGTGAGCGACCCCAAGTCGTTTTCCGCCGTCGGCAAAATTCGTGGCGACAAACCGTTGCGCGAACATGGCGTCACCGCCGCCGAGCAACTCAAGCTACTGCCGCTGCTGTTCTGCCACACCGGCGATGAGGAGAAGTTGGACCTGGCGAACGCGGCGTATCGAAAGGTCGAGGCCGACAGCCTCATGCCCGACGGCGGAATCGTCAGTTCGGAATTTCTGGGTACGACGGCCTTCGACTCGCTTCACGAAACCTGCGACATCACCGACTGGTCATGGAGCTTCGGGTATATGCTGATGGCTTCGGGCGATGCCCACTGGGCCGACGCGATCGAGCGAATGGCCTTCAATGCCCTGCCAGGCGCGGTTACGAAGGACTTCAAGCAGTTGCAGTATTTTTCCAGCGCCAACCAGGTCCTCGTCTCCAGCACCTGCTGCCCCAATACCGTGCCAACGCGCATGTCCTACCGGGCGGCGCACGAAACGGAATGTTGCAGCGGAAACGTGAACCGGGCCATGCCGAATTACGCCGTGCGCATGTGGATGCGGATGGAAGGCGGGCTGGCCGCAACGCTCTTCGGCCCGTGCGAGGTTTCGACGAATATCGGCGGGCAACCGGTGATCATCACCGAGGAGACCGGCTACCCGTTTCGCGACACCATATCCTTCCAGACCAAACTTGCCAAGCCCGCCACGTTCTCCCTGGGTTTGCGGATTCCCGAATGGTGCCTGGCGGCGGAGGTGACCGTGAACGGCAAGCCGTCCGGCATGGAGTGCCATCCGGGGACTTTCGCAATTCTGAAGCGGGAGTTTCGCGACGGCGACATCGTCGGCTTGCGGCTTCCCATGAGCGTGCAACTCCGCGAATGGTTCGCCGGCCGCGCGGTGAGCGTTCAGCGCGGGCCGCTGGTTTACGCCCTGCGGATCGATGAGAAGCGCGTGGAGAGCCAGCGGGATTCCGACGCGGTCCGGCGCGTTCTGCGAGGGAACGACGTTCTGGGTTTCCCCGCCGTGGAGTTCTTTCCCGCGGGCCAGTGGCGATATGGAATGGATGCGGCCATCAAGAATACGCTCGGGAGCTTCAAAGTAATCGAGTCGCCGCTGCCGGACAATCCGTTCGAAGCCTCGGCCGTGCCGGTGCGGATCGAAGTGCCGCTGCGCCTCTTGCCCCGCTGGGAAGCCGCGTGGAAATCCACGGTAGCGCCCGAGCCCGCCGATCTCAATCTGGCTCCCCACAATCCCACCTCTCTGCCAAGCGAAGAGGAAGCGCAGGCGGCGGGCGAGAGCAAGACCATAACGCTGGCGCCGTATGGGTCAACGCACCTGCGGTTGACCACCTTGCCGGTGATACGGGCCTAGCGCGCGCCGCCGGGGGCCGAGGCGGTTACCTTGACCTCCGTCACCCAGTAAGTCGGATCCTGCACCACCACCGTCGCCTGGATGCGGTCGCCTACATGCAGCTTGGCGAATTCGGCATCGGGCTTGACGGTGTACTCCATAGTCATAGCCTCCATCCAGCCGCCGATCTTTTCGTGCTTGATGGTGGCGTTGTGGGTGACTGCGTCGAGCGCCATGATTTCGCCCACCATTGGATAGCGCTTTTGGGAAGGACCGCAGCCGGCGAGTATCACGGCAGCGAGCACGCACAAACCGATTCGTCTTGTCATTGTTTTCATTTTCCCACGCCGCGCTCCAACTATAATTGGACTAATGTCCACTAACACATTTGGCGCCGCGGACGAGCTCCGCGTGGGGAACCGGGAATATGGGTACTTCCGGCTGGCTCGGCTGGAAGAGACCGGCGTGGGGGCCGTCTCGCGCCTGCCTTTCTCGACCAAAATCCTGGTCGAAAACCTATTGCGGTCGGAGGACGGCAAACGCGTCTCGGCGGCGGACATCCAGCAGGTGGCCGCGGGCGGCGGGGCCGGAGAAAAAGAAATCAGCTTCATGCCGGCGCGCGTGCTGTTGCAGGATTTCACCGGCGTTCCCTGCGTGGTGGACCTGGCGGCCATGCGCGACGCCCTGCAGGCCATGGGCGCAGACCCCGGCCGCGCCAATCCGCTGATGCCCGCCGACCTGGTGATCGACCACTCCGTGCAGGTGGACCAGTTCGCCAGCAGCGGCGCATTCGCGGCCAACGCGCTACTTGAATTCCAGCGCAACCGCGAGCGCTACATGCTGCTGCGCTGGGGCCAGACGGCCTTCCGCAATTTCCGTGTGGTGCCGCCCGATACCGGCATCGTCCACCAGGTGAACCTGGAGTATCTGGCGCCGGTGGTCTTCCAAGCGGGCGGCGTGGCCTATCCCGACTCGGTGGTGGGCACCGATTCGCACACCACCATGATCAACGGGCTGGGCGTGCTGGGCTGGGGCGTGGGCGGAATCGAGGCCGAGGCCTGCATGCTGGGGCAGCCTATCTCGATGTTGCTGCCGCCGGTGGTGGGTTTCAAGCTGCACGGCAAACTGCGCGAGGGCTGCACCGCAACCGACCTGGTCCTCACCATCACCCAACTGCTGCGCAAGAAGGGCGTGGTGGGCAAGTTCGTGGAATACTACGGCCCGGGCCTGAGCGCGCTCAGCTTGGCGGACCGCGCCACGGTGGCCAACATGTCGCCCGAGTATGGCGCCACCATGGGCTTCTTCCCGGTGGACGAGGAAACCCTCGCCTACCTGCGCCTCACCAACCGCCCGCCCGAAAGCACCGCGCTGGTGGAAGCCTACACCAAGGAGCAGGGGCTCTTCCGCACGGACGATACGCCCGACCCGCTGTTCACTGATTCGGTGGAGTTGGACCTGGCAACCGTGGTGCCTTCGATGGCCGGGCCGAAGCGCCCGCAGGATCGCGTCGAACTGCCCGGCGTGGCGAAGAACTTCGCCGATGCCTTCCCCGGCGCCACAGTTAATGGCGACGCCAGCGGAAATGGCGAGCAAGTCGGCAACGGGTCCGTGGTGATCGCGGCCATCACGAGTTGCACCAACACCTCCAACCCCTCGGTGATGCTGGCGGCGGGCCTGCTGGCAAAGAAGGCCGTGGACCGCGGCCTGACGGTGAAGCCGTGGGTGAAGACCAGCCTCGCGCCGGGATCGAAGGTAGTGATGGATTACTACAACCAGGCGGGGCTCACGCCGTATCTGGAAATGCTCAACTTTCACCTGGTGGGCTTCGGCTGCACCACCTGCATCGGCAACAGCGGCCCGCTGCCCGACGCGGTGTCCGAGGCGGTCCGCAAGGACAACCTGGTGGTGGCCGCGGTGCTCAGCGGCAACCGCAATTTCGAAGGGCGCATCAACGCCCAGGTGAAGGCCAACTACCTGGCGTCGCCGCCGTTGGTGGTGGCGTACGCGCTGGCCGGGACGGTCGGGATCGACCTGACCGCCGAGCCGCTGGGGCACGATCCCCATGGCGAGCCCGTGTATCTACGCGACATCTGGCCGTCGGACGAGGAGGTGCGCGACGCCGTGCGGTCGGCCATCGGCCCCGAGATGTTCGAGCGCGAATATGGGCACGCCTTCGATGGCAATGCCCGCTGGCGCAACTTGCCGGTGCCCACCGGCCTCACCTTTGAATGGGACGCCGCCTCCACTTACATCAAGCGGCCGCCGTATTTCGAAAACATGGCCGACCCATCGCAACCGGTGGCCGACCTGCGCGGCATGCGCGTGCTGGCCCTGCTGGGCGATTCCGTAACCACCGACCACATCTCGCCCGCGGGCTCCATTCCGAAGGACACGCCCGCCGGCCGCTACCTGATCTCCCAGGGCGTCGAGCCAATGGACTTCAACAGCTATGGCGCCCGCCGCGGAAATCACGAGGTGATGGTGCGCGGCACGCTGGCCAATATCCGCCTGCGCAACCAGCTTGCTCCGGGAACCGAGGGCGGCTGGACCCAGCACCTGCCAGGCGGCGAGCAGATGTACATTTACGATGCCTCTATCGAGTACCGCAATGAAGGAGTACCGCTGGCGATTCTGGCGGGCAAGGAGTACGGCTCCGGCTCGTCGCGCGATTGGGCCGCGAAGGGCGTCATGTTGCTGGGCGTGCGCGCGGTGATCGCCGAAAGTTTCGAACGCATTCACCGCACCAACCTGGTGGGCATGGGCGTGCTGCCGCTGGAGTTCCCCGCGGGGGAGAGCGCGCGCAGCCTGAAACTCACCGGCCGTGAGATCTACCACATCGAAGGCGTTCGCGCCGCGCTCGAGGATGGCACGCGCCAGGCCACGGTGCGGGCCGTCGCCGATGACGGAACCGAGACCGTCTTCACCGCGAGAATGCGCGTGGATACGCCGCAGGAAGTCGAGTATTACCGCAGCGGCGGGATTCTGCCGTACGTGCTAAGGCAACTGGCGGGCTAATCATCCGGGGAACGTGGCGACCCCATCTCTTTTGCTTTCAATGGCAAACTCCCGCCATCAAACGGCGATCGATAGGGAGGGCCTCAAACTGGTGCAAGGGTGCCATGCGTCCACTGGCATCCAGCCTCTGTGACCGGCGTCCCACGGAATTGGTTTGTCATTTCTTGCGGTTCTGGCCGATGTGTAATGTGTGGAGATTTGTGAGAACCGTGGAACGCCGACCTTATAGCCTCGGCGCGTGCCTGGCGTTCATTCTGGCATGGAATGGCCCAAGCGTTGCCCAACAGTACAGCTTCCGAAACTACGGGGCGGCCGAGGGGCTTCAGAATCTTGCCGTCCTGTCCCTGGCGCAAGACGGAGCCGGGTACATCTGGGCTGGGTCCGAGGGTGGACTGTACCGCTATGATGGGACTCGTTTTCGTCTCATGTCCGCCGCCGAGGGATTGCCGTGCGCCACGGAAGTCCGTGCTTTGCACGTGGCCGCGGACGGTGCGCTCTGGGTCAACTCGTGTGAGCACTTTTACCGTTGGGACGGACAACGGTTCCTCTCCGTCGCCGGGCTGAGCGGTATGTCGACCGGTGCGCAGGCAATGGCGAATGGCGCGAACGGTAACGTTGTGGTATCGACTCCCAGCGGCTTGTATGAAGTGGGTCCGGGGAGCGCCGATTCTCTTGTGGCGCACACCTATCCGCTGGTGCCGGAACTGAGCGGCAAGGGGAGTCGCGGGATCGCGCGCAACGGTTCGCAACTCTGGTTTGGTTGCGGCCGGCAAATCTGCGTTGAGGACCGGGGGCGCGTTTCGACGTTCGGATCGGCCGACGGTCTGCCGGACGACTTATGGGACGCGATTGCCGCCACGCCGGACGGTTCGGTGTGGGTCCGCAGCCCCGGGAGGCTCTATCGAAAGCCGCCAGGCACGGTGCGATTTGTGCGGGCGAAACCGGATATCGCATCCAGCATTTATTGGGGCGCCTTGACGGCAGGTCCCGGCGGCTCGCTAATAGTCCCGACCGACCAGGGGTTGGTCATTCGCCGGGAGGATAAATGGGATGTCGTCGATGACAGGCGAGGTCTTCGCTCGGCGATGACCAGTTCCGTCTTGTGCGATCGCGACGGATCGCTGTGGATTGGGTTGATCGGGGCCGGCGTGGCCCGCTGGTTGGGTCACGGCGAATGGGAATCCTGGACTAAGGCGCAGGGCCTTCCCTCGGACTTAATCTGGAGCATCCGGCGCGACAGGAAGGGAGCGCTCTGGGTAGGAACATCCCTGGGCCTGGCGCGGTTGGAGGGTCCCGGGCCCCCGCGTACCTGGACCAGGAAGGACGGTCTGGGCGGCGATAACGTGCGGTGGCTGGGCGAGACATCGGACGGCACACTCTGGGCGGTGGTAAAACCCGGCGGCGTGGTGCGCGTCAATCCCGCAACCGGAGAGATTTACCGCATTGGGCCGGCGGACGGTCTGACGTGCGTGACGGCGCATCGCGGCTTCGTAGATCGCCTGGACCGGCTGTGGGTCGCCACCGAACGCGGCGTCTTTCGCAACGACCGGCCATCGGTCTCCAACCGTTTCCACCGCCTCGATCAACCCGAGCAGGTGGGGCACGGGGCGTGGGCCTTTGCGGAAGGAAAACCGGGGACCATGTGGATCACCAACAGCGACGGGCTGTGGAGTCTCAACGAGGGGCGCTGGCACCAATACCGCGAGGCGGATGGGCTCCTGAGCGAGCACCCGTACCTGATGACCACGGGTGCGGACGGCGCGTTGTGGCTGAACCACCGCTTCGATGCGGGAATCGAGAGAGTGGAGTTCGTAGGCGCCGAATCCCTTCGCTCGACAGCCGTCCTGCCGGCCGATGCCTCATCCGTCGAGGTCACGGCCTTTCACGGGTTTGACGCATCCGGGCGCCTCTGGCGGGGAAGCGCCAACGGAGTCTCCGTCCTGGCGGGCGGCTCGTGGAGATACCTGAGTACCGAGGACGGGTTGATCTGGAACGATACCGACGGCGAGGCCTTTTGGGCCGACGGAGATGGCAGCGTTTGGATCGGCACCAGCGGCGGATTGGCCCACTACCGGCCTCCCGCGGGCGGCACCTGGACACCGCCATCGGCCGATCCGGTCATCACCAGGCTGGAGGTCGACCAGAAGGCGCGCGTGCTTAGGGCCGATTTTTCCTCGCTCAACTACAAGAGCGAGCAACTCGCACGCTTTGCGTACCGGTTCGACCGGGAGCATTGGAACGACACCACCGAGCGAACCGTCTCCATTGCCGGTCTTGTTCCGGGAAATCACCGCTTGGAGATCCGGTCGCGGGTTCGCGACGGACCGGTTTCGACAAGAGTGGCCGTGGCGGAGTTTCGGATCGAGCCGAGGTGGTGGGAAACCTGGTGGGTGCGGTCGCTGGCTCTGGTGCTTGCAGCCGGAGTCCTGGGAGGCGGCAGCCTCTGGAAGGTCTGGTCGATGCTGCGCCGGCGGACAGCCGAACTGGAGTCGGAACGCGTCAGGATGTTGGAAGAGAAAAGGTGCGCCGACGAGGCGATCGAGGCCAAAGGCCGCTTTCTGGCAAACATGAGCCATGAGATCCGGACGCCACTAAACGGCGTCATTGGGTTGAGCCTGGAACTGGAAGCCATGCCGGTTCCCGCCGAAGCTCTGGAGATCGTCGGAATGATCCGCTCTTCCGGCGAAGCGCTCCTGCGGATGATTAGCGACGTGTTGGATTTCTCTCAAACGGACGCCGGAAAACTGGAACTGGAGATCGCGCCCTTCGATCTCCACCGATGCCTGCGGGAAAGCGTCGGGTTGTTTCGGACGGCGGCGGCCGAAAAAGGCCTGCGGCTGGCCTGCAATCTCGCACCGGAATTGCCCGTTTGGGTACAGGGAGACGGAAACCGGCTCCGGCAGGTGGTCCTGAACCTGGTCGCCAACGCAATCAAGTTCACCGAATCCGGAGAAGTGGGGCTCACGGCCGGGGTGGCGGGTAAAGACGAGAGGTCTTATCGCATTGTGATCGCGGTTCGCGACACCGGTATTGGGATCGCACCGGACCGGCTGCCCCTGCTATTCTCATCGTTCAATCAGGCGGATGCTTCCATCAGTCGCCGCTACGGAGGAACCGGTCTCGGTCTGGCGATCTCGAAAGGGCTCGTGGAGTTGATGGGAGGAACCATCGAAGTCGAATCCAGACTCCACGAAGGCACGCAGTTCCGATTTACGGTTCTGCTGGGTGAAACGCGGCAGCCTGTCGCGCCGGACGACGCCTCGGCTCCAACGTTGTGCGCGGAGACCTTGAAAGTGCTGGTGGCGGAAGACCATCCGGTTAACCAGAGAGTCGTGCTCAAGCTCCTGGAAAGGCTCGGAATCAAAGCCGACCTGGCGGTGGACGGTTTGGAGGCAATCGCGGCGGCGGTCGAACACCGTTACGACCTTATTCTGATGGACGTGCAGATGCCGAACGTCGATGGCGTGGCCGCAACCCGGGAAATCCGAAGCCGCCTCCCGGACGACCGTCAACCGGTCATCTACGGACTGACGGCCCACGCAACGTCGGAGTATCGCGATGTCTGTCTGGGTTCCGGCATGGACGGGTTCTTGACCAAGCCGTTAGCCCCGAAGAAAATACGGGAGCTGCTTACCGGGTTGGCCAAGCGATCCTATAGGGAAAGTTGCGCCTGAGCCGGGGGATTCCAATCGACAGCCCGGCATCGTTTGAGTGCCGTCCGGTTGAGCTCGATCTTACCCCGAGCGAACCACTGGGGCGGGTTGTGCGCACAATTGAGGTCTGGCCGCGGTTCGGGTCACGAACCGGAGCTCCGCGGCCGATAAGGGATAAGGAGGCTTTCTGGATGGTTCACCGGGGTCCGGCTGCGCACCGGCGCAGGCGGAGGATCGCAAAGGCAGCGGTCTGGCCGATTGCCCTGGCGATGGCGGCGCTCCTGCCCCGGCCGGCCGCGGGCGACGATGCACCGTTGTGGAGGTATTGGACGGCGGCCGACGGCCTGCCGGAGACCTACACGCGAGCACTGACAGCGATGCCAAACGGCGAACTCTGGGCGCGTCACGGCGCCGTGTCCCAGATGAGCGTGCTGGACGGCTACGGCGTAACCTGCATCCCCGAGTACCGCACCACGGAGCACGACCGGCAGTTCAGCCGCCGCGTATACCTTTCCGATAGCGGCACGGCGTGGGTGCCCACCGACTCGGGGCTGTCGGAACTCGTCAAAGGCGCGTGGACCGAGCGCTACGAAGCGGCCGCCGGGCAGCCTGTGCTGACGGTGATTCCCACCGGGAACCGCGTCCTGGTGCTCTTCGCCGACACGGTCCGCCAATTCGATCCCACCACCGGGGGGTTGGCGGAGGTAGCCCCTGCCAGGAACAGTAACATCATTCCTTTCAATAAGATGGTACTTGGCTGGGAGGACGATTTTTGGATCAGCGGGGAGCGGGGCCTGGGGCATCTGCGGATCCGGCCGGGAGGCACGGGATGGCAGTGGGAGGAAGCGACTGGCACTCCCATGGGCCTGGTGGGATTCCATTTCCCGTTGCAGGGGCGGCCCGGAGAGCTGTTTGCGCAGGCTGCCATTGAACATGGGCACGGTACGGCGGTGGTCCGCTGGCAGGCGGGGGCGTCCTTGGAGCGGGTCTATGAGTCGAAGTCCGGCATGGCGTGGGGCTGGCGGGGCCCGTCGGGAGAGATCCTGATTCTGGAAGGATCGAGCCTGTTCCGGCTTCGGGATGGTAAGGCATCTCCGGTCTCCCGGCCGGAAATCCTGAAAGGGGCCATTCGCGAGATTCTTCCGCAGAAAGATGGAACGTTCTGGCTGGCCGGTTCGCAGGGGATTGGGCATTTTGGGCGGCTCCTGTGGCAAGCCGTCCCAGGGCAGTTGGATCTCCATCTTCCCGTACATTCGGCGGTGGAAGACGGGCAGGGACACCTGTGGTTCGCCGCCACGGATTACCTGTTGGAGTTCGATGGCGCCGCCTGGAGCCGGTATCGCCTCCCCGGCGCCATCATCACCAACACGTTCTACCCGACCGCCCTCTCCCTGGAGGGCGATGGCAACATTCTCATCAAGGCCAAGGAACGGGGTGACATCGACCTGATGCTGCGGTTCGACAGGCGGTCGGGAAACTTCCATAGGCTGATACATCCCGAAGGCCGGGAGGTCAGGCTCACAGGACCGAGACGAGGCGGCGGATTGTGGCTGGAGACCTCAATGCCTGACTGGACCGCGCCACGGCTGGAGGTTCTCTCCGGAAACGGGTACTGTCCTCACGTGGAAATCCCGGCGGACTGCGGCATCGGCGATGCGCGCTGGATACTGGAGCGATCCAGCGGAGAGATCTGGATGGGGAGCACCACCAGCGGGTGCGTTTACGACGGACACGGATGGAAGTTCCCGTTCGATCCCCGCATTGGTTACACCGAATACGGCGTATTAGCCGGAGCGGAGCTCTCGAACGGCGAGTTCCTGGCGGGTGGGAGAGACCAGGTGCTGCGGTTTGACGGGAAGTCCTGGAAACTCGTTCGGTCCGGCCTGGGGCGCGTTCGGAACATCATCGAGGCCCGCGACGGCTCCGTCTGGGTGGCTTCCGATACGGGGATACACCGGCTGATCGGAGACCGCTGGGTCACCAATGCCTGGGAGGACGGCCTTCCCAGCTCGGTCGCATACAAGGTGGTCGAGGACAGCAGCGGCCGCATATGGGGCGGCACCAGCGACGGCCTGGCGATCTACCACGCCGAAGCCGACCGGAATCCCCCGCGGGCATTCATTGACCAGGCGGTCAACTCCCGCGAAGCGTCACCATCGGGCGACTTCCGGATCGTGTTTTCGGGGATGGACAAGTGGAAGCAGACCACCTCGGACCGGCTGTTGTTCTCCTACCGGCTGGATGGCGGCGCGTGGTCTCCGTTTCAAACGGCGAATTCCGCCATGTTCCGGGAGTTGCGCCACGGCGGGCACGTTTTCGAAGTCCGCGCCATGGACCGCAATGGAAACGTCAGCCTGCAGCCGGCCGTCCTGCGATTCCGCGTGTTAAACCACTGGTACGTGGACCCCAGCTTCCTGGCCCTGGCCGCCGGCGGGCTGGGCGCGATTGTCGCGCTCGCAATGCTGGCTGTTTCGCAGTACCGGCGGCGCGGCATCCTGATTGGCGAGTTGCACCAGGCCAAGCGCGCCGCCGAAGCCGCCAGCAGCAGTAAGAGCGCTTTCCTGGCCAACATGAGCCACGAGATCCGCACCCCCATGAACGGCATCATGGGCATGACCGATCTGGCGCTCGACACGGACCTGACCGCCGAACAGAAGGACTATCTGGTTACCGCGAAGACCTCCGCCGATCAACTGCTTACGCTACTCAACGATATCCTGGATTTCTCCAAAATCGAAGCCGGCAAGCTGGATATCTCGCCGTTGGATTTCGTGCTGCGCGACTGCGTTTCCGATTCTCTGCACACCTTGAACGCGCGCGCCGACTCCAAGGGTCTGCACCTGCACTGCCGGATAGCCCCGGAAGTGCCCGACAACCTGGTGGGCGATCCCGGCCGCCTGCGGCAGGTCCTGATCAACCTGGCGGGCAACGCCATCAAGTTCACCGCCCGCGGCGAAGTCTCCGTCGAGGTCACGCTCGCCCCCAATACGCCCGAGTGCGCGCCCGAGGCCGTGATGCTGCACCTTCGCGTGGCCGATACGGGCATTGGTATCCCCGCCGGTAAGCAGAAAGCCGTCTTCGAAGCCTTCGAGCAGGCCGATAGTTCGACCACCCGCCAGTACGGCGGCACCGGTCTGGGCTTGGCCATCTCCCGCCGCCTGGTGGAGCTCATGGGCGGACGCATCTGGGTGGAGAGCCCGCGCGCGGATCTCGCCGCCGATGCCCCTGGCCCAGGCTGCGCCTTCCACTTCACCGTGGCCATGTCCCTGGGAGAGGCGCAGGCCAAGTCTGCCGAGGCGCGACTGGAGGGCGTGCCGGTGCTGATCGTGGACGACAACCCCACCAACCGGGCGGTGATGGTGGAGATGCTACGCGCCAAGGGGATGCGTCCGCTGGCCGTGGATGGGGGCGAATCGGCCATCGCCATTCTCGAACAGGCGCGCTCAGTGGGCTGCCCGTTCCCGCTGGCCATCCTGGATTTCCAGATGCCCGGCATGGACGGCTTCGCGCTGGCGGTGCGCATCCGCGAGAACCCGGAATTGCGCGAGACGCGCCTGTTCATGCTGACTTCGGCGGGCCAGCGGGGCGACGCCGCGCGCTGCCGCGAGATCGGCATCGAAGTGTACCTGATGAAGCCGGTGAAACAGTCGGCGCTGCTGGAAGCCATCGCCCACTCGCTGGGGAAGTCGCCGGCAAGCGGGCACCAGCCCATCACCCGGCACGCGTTGAACGAATCGCGCCCGAATCTGCGGGTGCTGCTGGCCGAGGACAACGCCATCAACCAGAAGCTGGCCCTGCGGCTGCTCGAGAAGCAGGGGCACACGGTCACCCTAGCCGCCGATGGCGTGGAAGCCGTGGCAGCGGCGGAAACCATCGACTTCGACGTGATTCTGATGGACGTGCAGATGCCCCACATGAGCGGTCTGGAAGCCACCGCGGCCATCCGCGCGTGGGAGCGCCAGACGGGCAAACATGTGCCCATAGTGGCCATGACGGCGCACGCCATGAAGGGCGACCTGGAGCGGTGCATCGAGGCCGGCATGGATGGCTACGTCTCGAAACCGATCCAACCCGGCCAGTTGATGGACGCGATCGCCCGCGTCACCGGGAGCCCCGATCCTGAAGAGACGCCCGCCACACCCTGAGCGCCGCCGCGGCCGCGTCCGTGGTCATCGCATCGGCACTCTGTCCCCTGGCGGGAAACCTCCCGCATAGACCTCCCGCGGGCTGGCGGCCGACCCTTGATGTACAATCAAAATCAATCGTATGAGCTCGGAGAGGGGCGGTCGTGTCGAAGAAGTCTTCCGCGCGGTTGCCGAGAAAGCCAGCACGTTGTCCGACGAGCTTCTGCGGCGGGAATGCGGCGGAGACGAGGATCTCTACGCCGAAGTCAGGCGCAGACTGCTGCGCCAGCCCGGCCAGCCTGCTTTCCTCGAGGGCCAGCTCCTTGCCGCGCGCTACCGCATCCTCCGTTTCGTCGGCCGCGGCGGTATGGGCGAGGTCTACGAGGCGGAAGATATCGAGCTGAAGGAGCGCGTCGCGCTCAAGACGGTCCTGCCCTCGGCCGCGTCGGACCCGCACACCATCGCCCGTTTCAAGCAGGAGATCCAGCTCTCGCGCAAGATCGGCCATCCCAACGTCTGCCGCGTTTTCGATCTCGCGCGGCACCCTATCGACAGCTCCTCGCCCGACACCACCTGGTTCCTTACCATGGAGTTCCTGGGCGGAGAGACCCTGGCCGAGCGCCTGGAGGAGCCGCGGCGGATGACTCCGCGCGAAGCCCAACCGCTGGTGGAACAGATGGCCGAAGCCCTGGAGGCCGCACACCACGCAGGCGTAATCCATCGCGACTTCAAACCGTCGAACGTGATGCTGGTGCCATCGCAGGCTGGCGAGCGCGCGGTGGTAACGGATTTCGGTCTTGCACTCAGCCACACCGCGGCCGGCGAGGCCACCGCCACGCTCACCGGTAAGGTGATGGGCACTCTGGACTTCATGGCGCCCGAGTTGCTCTCGGGTGGCATCGCGACATTCCGATCGGACGTCTACGCGCTCGGCATGGTGGTTTACCGGATGGTCGCAGGCACCCTGCCGTTCCCTTCCGAGCAACTCGCCTCGGCGATCCTGCGCTCCCGCCAGACGGTGCCCTCGCCGCGCAGCTTCGTCCCCGATCTGGACGAGAAATGGGAGCGCGCCATCCTGCGGGCGCTTCATCCCGATCCAGCCCGCCGGCACAAACACCCTCGCGAGTTTCTGGAAGATCTCCGCGGCGATACCGGCAGGGTCACGATCCGGTTTCCCGCCGTAACTCGCCGCCGGGCCATCGCCGCGGCGCTTGTCGCACTCGCGGCAGCGGGCGGCTTTGTGGGCTGGGGCTACTGGCTAACCTCCGGCAGTAAACCGCCCGCCGAAGCTCTGGCGCTGTACCGGAAAGGCACCGACGAGATCCGCGTCGGCAGTTACTTCGCCGCCAGCCGCGTACTCGGGCAGGCCGTCGCCGTGGCGCCGCACTTCGCCTTGGCGCATGCCCGCCTGGCCGAGGCGTGGGTCGAGCTGGAACTCACCGATAAAGCAAGTCAGGAAATGCTGCTGGTGCGGCGCCAGGACCTCTCGCGCCTACCGCCAATCGATCGGCTGCTCATCGAAGCGGTCGATCTGCGCATCACCCGCGAGTTCTCTGGCGCCGTCGCCAAATACGAGCAAATGCTGCCTCTCGCCGGTGCGCAGGCCGGGGACGTCTATGTCGATCTGGGACGCGCCTATGACCGCGCCGCCAACTCCGCCAAGGCCGCCGATGCCTTCCGGCACGCAGCCGAGGGCCCCACACCCAACCCCGCCGCCTGGCTGCGGCTCGGCATCGTTTACAGCCGCGCTTCCGACGCGGCGAGATCCGAGGACGCCTTCCACCGCGCCGAAGAGATTTACCAGCAGGCGAGCAATCTCGAAGGCCTCACGGAGCTCGCCTACCAGCGTGGAGTTGCGGCTTCCCGGCGCGGTCAACTGGATGTTAGTTCCACCTGGCTGACTCGCGCGATCGAGACTGCGCGCCTCGGCGGCAATGTCCAACAGGAGGTCCGGGCCAAACTGCAATTGAGCAACAATGCCTATCTCGCCGGCGACGCGTCGCTCACCGAGAGCTATGCCCGGGAAGCCCTCGAGACCGCGCAGGCGAACCAGATGGACATCCAGGCGGTTTCGGGCCTGATCAACCTCGGTAACGCGTATCGCCGGAAACTCGATTCCGCTGGCGCCGAGCGGTATTACCAGGAGGCTCTGGCGCTGGCCCGCCGCAACGGTTCGCCGCGCTTCATCGCGCTCGGCCAACTCTCGCTGGCCGCGCTTCACGAGGACCTGGAGCGCTACGATGACAGCGCGCGGGAAGCCCGGGAGGCTTTGCAGTTCTACGAGACTAATCGCTGGGTTGTCGAGACGTCGCAGGGACTGGTATTGCTGGGGCGCGCCCAGGTCGGCCGCGCCGACTATTCGGGCGCGGAAGACGCGTTCGGTAAGCTGCTCGATCGCGCCGGGAAATCCGGCGACCGGATGCTGCAGGCCTTGGCCCACGAATCGCTCGCCGACGTGGCTTCTCTTCAGGAACAGTATCCACGGGCTGCCGACGAGTGCCGGAAGGTGCTCGATGTCAGCCCTAGCGAAGAGCAACGTGCCTACGCCGACGCGCTACTTGGGGACACCCTGACGCAGATGGGCCGCTTCGCCGAGGCGGCGGAGGCCTATGAGCGTGCCGATGGAGCCTCTGCGAAATTCGCGCGGCTGGGTCTGGAGCTGATCGCCTCGCACGCCGAAGCCGCGCTGGTGCGGAACCGTTATGCGGAAGCCGCCGCGCTTGCCCGCCGTGCCCTGGAAAAGGAAACCAGCGCTAGCTCCATCGCCGGTTTGAAAGGCATCCTGGCGCTGGCGCAGTTTCACTCCGGGAAGAGCGCCGAAGCGGCCCGTCTTTGTGAGGATGCGCTGGAGGAGGCTCTGAAGCTGCAACTCCCCCGCTCTATCTTCAAGGCGCGCATGGCCATGTTGCGCGTGCGTCCATCGGAGGCTTTGCTGCGGGACCTGGAGCCCGCATTCGCCAATCATCCCGAATCGCGCTGGCGCGCGCTAGCCATCATGGGCCGCGCCACCGAGGCCCGCCAGGCGCTCGACGAACTCGACCGCCAGTGGCATGCCGACTCGCTCGCGGTCTATCTAACCCGGCCCGACATTCAGCCCCTCATTCCCAAGCGCTAGAAACGGATAAGCTCATGCCCAAAACGAAAAAGAAGAACAAGTCCAAACCCTTAACCGTCCCGGACTCCCCGATCATCATCGCGGATAGCAGCAGCCCCCTGGACCGGGATCGCAAGCCGGCGACCGCGCCGGGTCTGTATATCAGTCACGAGAGCTTTCGTGGAGCGATCGAAGTCACGGTAAATGACCCGGGTTATCATGCCGCCTGGGTCCAGCCCCCATCTCCGGGCCTCAAGATTCCACTTACCGTCCCGTGGATTCTGGCCATCAACAACTCCGTCCACATCTCATCGATCAAACTCGGAACGGTTCACGTCCACTTCAACAGCACCGCGTACAACGTCGGAGTCTACCAGGGTAATCCGGCGTTTTTCCTCGGCGGACAGGCGCTGACCAGCGTTACGTTGTTGAACGACGTAACGCCGAACGCCAATCTCACCAACCTCCAGGTCTATCAGGGAACGGGTTCCGGGGCGACGGTGCAGATTCTGTTCGAGGCAGACGCGGGACCGAAGCGCCGGAAGAAGTAACGCGGCCGGTTGGCCGAGGGACGCGACAGACCGCGTCAAGTCCAGTAGTTGCGGTCCATGCTGCGATACTGCACCGCTTCTGCGATGTGCTTGGCCGAAACGCCCGCGGCTTCGTCAAGATCCGCCACGGTGCGCGCGACTTTGAGGATACGGTCGTGGGCGCGGGCGGAGAGGCCGAGCCGCCGCACCGCCATCTCCAGCGTCCGCTCGCCGGCGGCGTCCAGCGCGCAGTGCTTGCGGATGAGGCGCGTGGGCATGCGGGAGTTGTAGAAGCCGCGGGCGTGCTGGCGGGCGCGGGCGCCCTCCACGCGGGCGCGAATGTCGGCCGACGATTCGGCCGGTGAGTTGTCGCGCAGCTCCTTGAAGGGAACGGCGGGCACTTCCACGTGGATGTCGATGCGGTCGAGCAGGGGGCCGCTGATCTTGCCGAGATAGCGCTGGATGATGGCTGGGGTGCAGCGGCACTCGCGCGTGGCGTCGCCGTAGAAACCGCACGGACACGGATTCATGGCGGCCACCAGCATGAAATTCGACGGGAAGCACACCGTCATGGCGGAGCGGGCGATGGTGACCGTGCCATCCTCGATGGGCTGGCGGAGCATCTCCAGCACGTCGCGCGGGAACTCCGGGAATTCGTCCAGGAACAGGACGCCATGGTGCGCCAGGCTGACTTCGCCGGGGCGTGGCATGCCGGCGCCGCCGCCCAACAGGCCGGCGTCGGAGATGGTGTGGTGCGGCGCGCGGAAAGGGCGCTCGTGGAGCAGCCCCGCGCCACTCTTCAGCAGGCCGGCGATGCTGTGAATCTTGGTGGTCCCGATGGCCTCTTCGAAGGTCAGCGGCGGCAGCACGCCGGCCAGCCGCTTGGCCAGCATGGTCTTGCCGCATCCGGGCGGGCCTATCATCAGCACGTTGTGAACCCCGGCGGCGGCTACTTCCAGGGCGCGCTTGGCCATGGTTTGGCCGCGCACTTCGCGGAAGTCGGGAGCGGTGGAGGATTCCGCCTCGATGCCGCGGGGCATCGGAACTGCTGCCGTAAACTCCTCCGGACGCTGCAACAGCGCCACCACCTCGGCCAGATGGCGCACACCGTAGACGCTGACGCCTTCCACCACGGCGGCCTCGGCGGCGTTTTCCGCCGGAAGTACCAGGTTGGGGATGCCCTCGGCGCGCGCGCACACGGCGATGGAAAGCGCGCCGCGGATGGGGCGGATGGCGCCATCGAGCGAGAGTTCGCCCGCGAGGATGTGCTTGTCGAGGCCGCGAACCACTCCCATGGCGCCCAGGATGCCGAGGGCCACCGGCAGGTCGAAGCCGGCGCCTTCCTTGCGGACATTGGCGGGCGCCAGGTTGATGGTCAGGGTCTTGTTGGGGTAGCCGAAGCCGGAATTACACATGGCGCTCTTGATTCGCTCGCGGCTCTCGCGCACGGCCACGTCGGGCATCCCCACCATGCGCGAGTCGCGGGGAGAACCCGAGGCGTACATATCTACTTCGATGTCGATGCGCTGGGCGTCGATGCCGTAGACGGCGGCACTTTGCGTCTTGAACAGAGCCATAGCGAATGGGCAGCCTGAAGTAGTGAGTGCGGCGGGCGAGGCGGGCTTCTCAGAAAAAAGGTGTCAGACGCCATTTATTCCGAGGTGCCGGCCCAGATCCTCCGCCAGGGCCAGCGCGGCACGCCGGACGGGTTCGCTCAGCCCATGGCGCAACTCGTCGGGCGGCGCGATGGTGATGCCCCAGATTTCCCACTCCGGAAACGGCTCAACCAGATCCAGCGCCTGCAGAGTCTGCATCACCGCACCGATGTCGCACTGGTGAAAAGAAGAGGCGAATCCGCGCGGGCAATGCCGCAGGATGACGCTCTCGCCCGGAGTGTCGCCAGCCACGGCGTCCACGAATATGAATCGCTCGGCGGTGGGCAGCCAGTCGGCCACGGCGAAGAGATCGCCTTCGAGCACTTCGACCGAGACGGCGTCGCAAGCCGCCCACTTCTCGCGCAGCCAGCCGGCGATTTCGATGCCCACGCCATCGTCGCCGGCCAGCGGGTTGCCGATGCCGACCACGGCCACCTTCTTCTTGGCGGGCGCGCTCACGACGGGTGAATCTGCGCCGTGTACGTGCAGGCGTCGCAGCCGCGCTCGGTGTTCGCCAGCCGCAGCCTCACCTTGCCCATGCGGCACAAGTAACCGGCCAGATAGTGGTAGAACAGCGTGCACAGATCCCCGCCGAGTTCCAGGTTGCCCTTGGCTGCGAGCTTCCGCAGGTAGCAGTTTTTCACCGTGATCGCGACCGTGTCGCCCGTCACGGCGGGCTCGAGTTCCCAGGCGGGCGAGAACTCCTCCACCGCCAGCTTCAGCGCCTCCTCGAAATCCTTGGGTACGCGGTAGCGCGGCAACTGGTTGGCGAGGGTCCGCCCCGCGAAGGTCCCAACGGCGGGTAAGCCGGAACGCAGCGTGGCCCGCAACACCGCGCCCAGCGACAGCAGGCGCGCGCCCAGATCGTCCAGCCCCTTCTTCACATCCTCGGCGCTCATCGTGGGCACGGCGTCCGCGGCGTCGCCCGTCATCTTCGAGATCATGGCGAGCGAGTGCGGGTCGTGGTAAAAGTTCATCGTACCGGGGACGCCGGTATGATCGATGGCGTTGGATGGGCATGCGGCGGAGCAGGCCAGGCATCCGAAGCACTCGGCGGCGTTAACCACCTTAGGAAGTCCGAGGGCTTCGTCGAAAGCGAAGACGCGGGTTTCGCAGGCGTCCACGCACAGCGTGCAACTCACGCAGGCCTTCTCGTCGATTTGGATGGTGATCACTGCTCCGCCCTCCTGCAAATGGTTCTATCGACCGCGCCTCGCCTGGTGACGACCACCTCCATGGGCATGCGCCCCACGGCGTGGGTGGCGCAGGAGAGGCACGGGTCGAAGCAGCGCAGCGCGAACTCCAGCCCGTTCATAAGAAGGTTGTCGTCGTTCTTGGGCAAGTAGAGCTGCCCGGCGGCCTTCAGCGCGTGGTCGATAGCGTTGTAATTGCCCTGGGTGGCCACGATCAGGTTTACGGCCGTGACGCGGCCTTGCTCGTCCGCCGTGTAGTCGTGAATCAGCACGCCGCGCGCGGCTTCCACGGCGCCCACGTAGCGACCCGCCTTCGGCTCGCAGGGCGTCAGAATGGGCCCGCCCGTGAGCTCTTCGCCGGCGATGGCGGACATGCGCTCGGCGCACAACATCATCTCGATAACGCGCGCGTCCACGTAGTCCAGGGCGGCATCGGAGCGCCGGCCCCGGCCCCGGAACTCGTCCAGCATGGCTTGCGCCTTGGGGGCTCCGGCGCGGCCATTGGTATTGACGCGGGCCAGCGGGCCCATGAAAAACGCCTGCTCTTCGGCGCCGCGCAGGCGCACCGCCTTCATGTACGAGCCGGGCATGACGTGCTCGATGAGGTGCGAGCCGTAGTCCGCGGCCGGGAAAGTTCGCGCAGTAGCGCCCGCCTGGTCCATCGCCACCAGGTTGCCCTTCAGGAACGACAGTGCGCCTCCATCGGACAGGGCCAGCGAATGGAACGGCAGGCGGACCGAATCGCGGAACTCCCGCAACTTGTCCAGGCGGCCGCCGAGGACCGTGGCCATCTCCTCGACGATCTCCACGGCATCCATGCCCCACTTGACCATGGTGGCCAGTTGCTCACTGGCAGGCCGCGACGCCATTCCACCCACCACCGCCGTGACCGGGTGAATGCCCCGCCCGCCGACGATTTCCACCACGCGCTGCCCGATGCTGCGTAGCCGCAGCACCTTTTTTGCAAGTTCCGGGTCCACGCGCAGCAGGTTGAACACGTTGCGATCAGCCGCGGGCGCGCCCACTCCCAGCAAGATGTCCGGACCCGAGAGCACGAACACGCTCAGAGCATGCGAGTGCAGCACGTGGCCCATGTAAAGGAGATCGCGAAGGAGTTGCGCCTCGGGGGGAATCTCCGCGCCCAGGCCGCTTTCGATGGCCTTGACCGCCGCCAGGTGGTGCGCCGCCGGGCAGACACCGCAGATGCGCGCGGTGATAAGCGGCATCTTGAACAGCTCCATGCCAGTAAGAAGCTTCTCGAAACCGCGCATCTCGAGTACCTGCAGATGGCTCGATAGTACCTGGCCGCCATCGTCCAGGTCCAGCGTAATCTTGGCGTGCCCTTCGATCCGTGTGACGGGGTTGACTGTGATCGTCCGTGACATTTCAGCTCCTTGGCTAGCCTCGGTGGCAGCCATCTCCGGCCCACTCGCGCAACTCGACGGTCGGCTTCTTGTAGATAGCCGGCGAGGCCATGGAATATGAGTAAAACGTCTTGGCTTCGCTTTCGATGTAGGCCTTCACCTCGGCGGCGTCCGCCCCTGTCAGGAACGACATCCGGTCCGCCAGGGTGCCGCGGAAGTCGAGGTGCGGCTCCTTGACCATGGCGATCGACGGTCCGTTGCAACCGGTGCAAGCCACGCCTTTTTGCGGACACGGCGAGAAGCACCGGTCCAGCGTCACCGAGCCCATGCAGACCACGCCCTGGCTCAACAGGCAAAGCTCGTGATCGGGAGCCGTGGTGGCGCCCTTGCGCAAGGCCGTGCCCGGCCGGGGGCTCATCTTGCGCGTGCATGCGCCGCACACCGTCCGCTTGCCCAGCTTGGGGCCGCTGCCGTCCATGAGGAGTTTCAAACCGGCCGCAATGAAGAAGGGCGACGGCGGGCAACCGGGGAGCATGAGGTCCACCGCGACCACTTCGTCGATGGGCACCACACTGTCTTCCAGGCGTGGCGCGCCGGCGTCCGGCCGTTCGTGCCCGGCGTTAGTGGGGCCGTCGTCATAGACGCCCGCGAGCACGGATTCGCGGTCGTGCAGCCAGCCGACTCCCGATGGGCCGCCGTAAACCGCGCAGGTGCCGAAAGCCACCAGCGTGCGGACGCTCGCCCGCATGTGCCGCACGGCTTCGACGTCGTGCTCGCTGCGGATGGCGCCTTCCACGATGCCGATGTCGGCTTCGGGGTAGCCCTTCTCATCCATGAGCACGGGAACACGGACGAATTCCACTTCATCCGCCAGGTTCAGGAGCTTTTCGTGCAAGTCGACGATTGCGACGTGGCACCCCGAACATCCGCTCAACCACTCCGTCGAGACTTTGGCTTTCATGCCTTCTCCCTCCAAACCAGTTCCTTTAGACACGCATTGGGGCACGCCCGGAGAATCTCCAGGTTCATGGTTGTGCCCGGCATGACTTTCTCCATGCCGCCGGCGAACACGCCGTGCGCCATGTGGCACAGCGACTGCTTCTGCTCGTGGGCGTAGCGGAATAGCGCGTTGCGCACCATGCAGGTCCGGAAGACCAGGCGCATCTTCTTCTCGGGCCCGTCCTGGCGGACCGCCTCACCGCCGGCTCCGGGGAACGTCTCCACCTCCCAGACAATCCCGATCTTCGCGAGCGCTTCGAGAAGGATCTTCAGTGCCTGCTCCGGATCGCTTGCCGTTTCGCTGTGCTCCACGGCCTCCTTGCCGAACTTCTTGCCGGCCATGGTGCAGAGCGAGTTCGTGCCCTTCCCAAGGTTGTTCTCGGCCCCATGGGCCAACGCGGCGAAGAAGTACGCCACCTTTTGAAACTCCTCGATCTCTCGATCCATGCTGTCTTCCTTTCGCTCGAAAGCGCCCGCGGCGGGCACTTGAGAGGACAACTGAGTACGAGCCTAACTGTTAGCTATTTCCGGGAGGTTTTCAAGATACTTCTCGTTATCAAGTGACTGTTGCCCTCTTCCATTACCCCCGCCAACGCGGGGTGCGAAGACCGCTAACCTAGGTCTTAACCGTACCACTCAACCTAGGTACCCGTAGTACCAGACTATCGGTTGCCGTCGGAAGCCATTGGTCCTATAGTATGTTTGTGACGAGCGGTTCGGCTTGTCGAGACGGCGAAAAGACGGCGCGAACATGGGCTTGTCCCAAAAGATCATGACGGTTCTGAACCTGCGGAGTGAATCCGAACGGAAGGTCCAGCCGGCATCCCGGCAACCGGAAGCGCCAGGCCCGGCTGACACGGGGAAGGCGGATGCCGAGCTTTCCAGGCTATTTCCCGCCACCCCGTTCCTCCGGCACTTGTATCTGGCGGACGCCAGTGGGCGGTTACTAGGAGTAAGTCACGCGGAACGGGCATTGACTGATGCTCCGCCCGACTGGTCACCGGTGTTACAAAGCCTCGTCAAGGTCAACTTAGGCGGCGAGTTGAAGCGCGTCTTCCTGGAGAGCGGCAACGGCATCGTGGTTCTGTCGTGTATTGCACACAACCGCTGGCTGATTGCGGTGTGCGAAAGGGGCGCCTCGCTCGGAACGGTATCGGTCGGAGTAGGCAAGTTGGTCGCGCGCCTGATTCCGTTGCAAGGGAACGGCAAGCCGGCCGATGGAGCCGGCGTGCTTGGTTTGCAGGACGAGCCGCCCGCCGACTCCGAAGTGCCGCCGCGGCTGCGTGCGAGTGGAGCGTGAGAGAGATCCAAGGAGTGTGAAGAATGGCCAGCTTAGCGATAGTGACGAACCTTAAGGAACAGCTTGCCGACCTTGCCAAGGTCGAGGGGATCATTGCGGCGGTCGTGGTTAGCCGCGATGGTTTCGTGATTGAGGGCGTGAATCAGAACGCCGCGATGGACCTGGATGGCGTTGGCGCCGTCATCTCGGCTGGAATGGGAGCCTCGGAAGTGATGGGCGCCGAACTCGGAATCGGGAACATCGCCCAGAGCATGATCGAGTTCGAGAGAGGCATCGCCGTGGTCAGCGTCCTCGGGGACGCCGGAACGCTCGCCATCGTCGCCGATCTCAAGGCCAACCTGGGCAACGTGCGGTACCAGATCAAGAAACGCCTGCCGGCCATTCTGGCGGCACTTTAGGTCCCCGGCAGAGGTGAGCTGGGCTTTCCGGAGCGTCTGGCGTTGCCGCGGCAAGTGGGACGCGGGGAGACCGGGCTGAACGCCCGTCGATCCCGGCATCGACCGGTTTTCGGACGATGCCGTAAACGGCGGCGCCTCGCGGCTTAAAAGGCGCCTGAACCGCGGGCCCTGTGCCGGATCATGAGCGGCCGCGCACCACATGGCAAGGTGCGCCTCATGCCGGTAGGAACCCATCGCAGCCGTCGGCTGGATTGCACGTATCGACCGGCTTACCGGATCTCCCCGGAAACGAACAGCCACGCCCCGGATTCGCGGCAGGGAACGGAACCGCGCGAATCTCACAGTCGGAACGCTCTGTCCGGTTACGAAGAGATAGTGCGGAACGGGGCGGAATTGTCTCACCTGGAAACGGCCCCCGGAACCCCGCGGGATCGCACCCGCGCCCTTGCCCATCCCCTCGGGCGAATCTGTTACCGTAAGGCCGGAGATCCCATATGCAGCCATTCCGGTATCATGTTTTTGCCTGCGAGCAACAGAAACCCGAAGGCGCGCCGTGCTGCGCGGCGCGGGGTGGGGCCCAGGTGCTGGAAGCGCTGCGGCGCGAAGTCGGGAGGCGCGGCCTGGTGGAGCAAGTCCAGGTGACGGCCTGCGGCTCGCTGGGCCTATGCGAACTCGGGCCGAACGTGGTGGTGTATCCCGAAGGCGTCTGGTACTCGGGCGTGACCGAGGCGGACGTGCCGGAGATCGTGCGCTCGCATTTCCAGGAGGGCATGCCGGTCGAGCGCCTGATGCAAACCGACGCCGCGGCAGTGCACGCGGAGGTCCTCAAGAGCCGCGAGAAAATGCTGGCGGCCCGCCACGCGGCCGAAGCCTCCGGAGCCGTTCCCGACGACCTGGCCGGGCGCATCCGCGCGTTTCAGGAGAGCCGCGTCATCCTCACCGCGCTGGAACTCGACCTGTTCACCGCCGTAGGGGATGGCTCCGCCGCCGCGCAGGTGGCCGCCGCAACCGGCGCCAATCCGCGCGCCGTGGAGATGCTGCTGAACGCGTTGGTGTCGCTCCGCCTGCTGGAAAAGCGTGACGACCGGTTCCGCAATTCGACGGCTTCGGCGCGCTATTTTACGGCCGGATCGCCCGACAACGCCCGCCCGGCTCTGCTGCACACCGCGCACCTGTGGCACCGCTGGTCGACGCTCACCAGATGCGTGCGCACGGGCGGCGCCATGGCCCGCGACGAGGCGGCCGGACCCGGCGAAGACTGGACCGAGGCCTTCATCGCCGCCATGCACCGCAACGCCCTGGAACGCGCGCCGCTGGTGATCGGCGCCGTGGGCGCGGAGACGGCCACCCGAATGCTGGATGTGGGCGGCGGGTCGGGCGCTTACTCGATTGCTTTCGCCCAAGCCAACCCCGCGTTGCGCGCCGACATCCTGGACCTGGAGGCCGTCACGCCCATCGCCCGGGGCCACATCGAGCGAGCGGGCGTGTCGGACCGCGTCACCCTTCGCGCGGGCGACCTGCGCACGGACGCGCTGGGCGAAGGATACGACCTGGTGTTCGTCTCGGCCATCTGCCACATGCTCAGCCCGGAGGAGAACCTCGACCTGCTGCGCCGCTGCAGCGAAGCGCTCGCGCCGGGCGGCCGGGTGGTGATTCAGGATTTCATCCTGGAGCCCGACAAAACGTCCCCGCGTTTCGCCGCGCTGTTCGCCCTCAACATGCTGGTGGGAACGCGCGGCGGCAGCAGCTACAGCGAGCCGGAGTACGCGGCGTGGCTGGCCGAGGCGGGCTTCGGGGAGGTCCGGCGGGTGAGGCTGCCGGGAATCACGGGGCTGATGATCGGGGTGCGGGAAGTAGGGCGCCTACTCTTCGGGTAACGCGTCCAGGTCCGCCAAATCCTTCGCACGCCCGCACGCGCGCTTATTGCGCCGGAACAGGCGCAGGCTCAGGAACGCCGCCGGAGTGCCGTCGATCTCGCCCTGCACCCGTTCGCTCCACGCCTCATCGAAGGTGACGCCCGAGATCCCCGTGAGGATGTCGATCCGGTAGGGGTCGATACCCAGTTGGATCACCCGGCCTGGCGTCAGGAAGTCCTCGGCAGCGATGCCTAGGGATGCGAAACCGAACTGGTCCAGCGCTCGAACCAGGCGCGCTGCGTTTTCGGGGGCGGACCGCACGAAGAAGTCTATGTCGCCCGTGGTGCGCGGGACGCCGTGAAACGACCGCGCCCAGGCGCCGACGATCGCATACTCAACGGAGTGCGAGTTCAGCGATTCGATAAACTCGCGCAAGGCGGGGAGCAGGGTCATTGCGCGATCGGACGCCCAGAGAGGTCAACTCGCACATGATGCGCAAGCGCTCGGAGGTCGTGAGACTCCAGTAGTAGATTCTGTCGGCGCGGTCCGCCTCTTCGAAGTTATCGAACCTGCGAACCGTCCTCACAGGTACATCATAACCCGCCAGTGGATGCCTGCGGATTCGACAACGGAAGCCGGGGCGGCAGCCTACTCGCCGGTGTCGGCGACCGGAACCTACCGGGGCCGATTCAGCCAACCATGCAGCTTTGGAATCAGTAAGTTACGGCGCCAAGGTCGGCCCGTGTGGGGCCGACTCCGCTACTTCCCGCTCACCAGAAAGACCGCCACTTCCGCCAGCAGGTTGGGCAACACCCGGATCTTGCGGTGGCCCGCCAGGAAGTAGCGGCGCTCCACCAGCAGTCCCTCCGCCATGGCCAGTTCCTCGAAATCCTGCACCGTCAGAAAGTGGATGTTGGGCGAGTCGTACCACTCGTAGGGGAACAGCTTGGTGCGCGGCGCGCGGCCGCTGATCATCATCGAGAGCCGCACGCGCCAGTGCCCGAAGTTCGGGAAGGCCACGATCACACGGCGTCCCACGCGAATCATCTCGCGCAGCACCTGCCGCGGATGGCGCGTCTCCTGCAAGGTCTGGCTGAGGATCACGTAGTCGAAGGCGCGGTCCGGGTAGTCGGCCAGACCTTCGTCGATGTCGCTCTGGTGCACGCTGACGCCCCGCGCGATGGCCTTCAGCACCTTGGCGCCGGAGATCTCCACGCCGCGGCTTTCGGTGTCCTTGTTGGCCGCGAGCCAAGCCAACAACTCGCCATCGCCGCAGCCCAGGTCGAGCACCTTGGTCCGGGGCTCGACGATATCGCCGATGATGGCGTAATCGCTGCGGCCCAGCAACTCGCGAACGAAGGGCGATTTCTTGGGGGTTTCGGCGGTCATGCGATCTTCTCGAAGGTGCTGGCCAGGAAGCCGCGCACCAGGCTGGTCTGTTCGGCCACGTCCACCAGGAACGAATCGTGGCCGTAGTTGGCCTGCAGTTCCACGTAGGCCACGTCGCAATTGCGCGAACGCAGCGCGCGCACGATCTCCTGCGATTGGTAGCTGGGGTACAGCCAGTCGGAGCTGAAACTGATCACCAGGAATCGCGCCGACGCCGCTTCCATGGCCGCGTTCAGCGTGCGGTGGCCGGCCGTGAGGTCGAAATAATCCAGCGCCTTGGTTATGTACAGGTAGCTGTTGGCGTCGAAGCGGCCGACGAACTGGTTGCCGCGGTAGCGCAGGTAGCTCTCCACTTCGAAGTCCACGTCGAAGCCGAAACTGAAGGTCTCCTTATCGCGCAGGCGGCGGCCGAACTTCTCGCGCATGCTGTCGTCGCTCATGTAGGTGATGTGGCCGACCATGCGCGCCACCGCCAGGCCGCGCGCCGGAGGCTTGCCGGCGTAGTAATCGCCGCCGTTCCAGTCGGGGTCCGCCATAATGGCCTGGCGGCCAACTTCGTTGAAGGCGATCTGCTGCGCGCTGTGGCGCGTGGTGCAGGCGATGGGAATGGCCGCGACCACGCGGTCGGGAAAGGACACCGCCCATTCCAGCGCCTGCATGCCGCCCATCGAGCCGCCAGCCACCGCCAGCAGTTTCCCGATGCCCAGATGGTCCACCAGCATCCTCTGCAAGCGCACCATGTCGCCGATGGTGATCACTGGAAACGACATGCCATAGGGGCGCCCGGTGGCGGGGTCGATGGAAGCCGGCCCCGTGGTGCCGCGGCAGCCGCCCAGCACGTTGCTGCAGAAAACGAAATACTGATTAGTGTCGAAGGCCTTGCCGGGGCCGATCATGTTGTCCCACCAGCCCGGCTTCCCGGTCTCGTGGCTGATTCCGGCGGCGTGCGCGTCGCCAGTGAATGCGTGCAGCACCAAAATAGCGTTGGACTTGTCCGCGTTGAGGCGGCCGTAGGATTCGTAGGCCACTTCGACGGGCGAGAGCAGCGCGCCGTTGTCGAGCGGCAGGGAGTCGAACCGAATGGTATTAGATTCTACGATCACCGGGCGAGAATTTTATGATACCTTACCGGGCTGCCGCCGTCTTCGCCAATCCCAGCGCCCGCTCGTCGATTTTGGCGGCCTCGGTCTCGCGCTTCAACTGGCGCAGCAGCGCGGCGTAGCTGCGCAGCGTGGCGGCCAGCAGTTCGCGCTCGCCCACCGAGGCCGTGCCCGGAAGCGAGGGAATGCGCTCCGCCAGCGCGACGGCGCGCTTGTACTGCACCTCGGCTTCGGCGCGGTCTCCCTTGGCATCCAGCACCAGGGCGAGGTTACTCAAGCTCAGGACGTTGGCCTTCTGGCGCAACGCCTGCGACCGGCGGTAGAGCGGTTCGGCGAGCGGAAACTTCCCCTGCGCGGCGTAGACCACCGCCAGGTTGTCGAGCGTGGTGGCCAGTTCCGGATTGTCGCCGCCCAGCACCGTTTCCCAAATGGGCAGAGAGCGCTGGTAGAGCGGCTCGGCCTCGGGGAAGCGCTCCTGGTGATAGATTGTCTGCGCCAGTTTGTCCAGGTAGGTAGCCACCTTCTCGTGGCTGGGACCGTAGGTGCTCTCCTGAATCGACAGGATGTGCCGCAGCGGCGCTTCCGCCTGTTGGAACATCTTCTGGTCGGAGTAGATGCCGGCCAGCAAATCGAGAACCGGGACTAGCGCGGCGTCCCGCGGACCGAGGCGCTTCTCGATAATCCGGATGGCGCGCTTCAAGTTGGGCTCGGCCACGGCGAAGCGTTTGCGGTCGACGTAGAACCCGGCCAGGGCGGCGCAATCGTTGGCCAATTCCAGGTCATCGGAACCGTTGGCCTTCTCCCGGATGGCGATGGAGCGCAAGTAGGCCTTCTCGGCGTCGATGAACCGCTGCATGGCCACGTACACGCTGGCAAGCGGTCTCAGGCTGTCGATCAGATCGACGCTGTCCGGCCCGGCCGCCTTCTCCTTCAAACCCAGCGAACGAAGGTAGAGATGCTCGGCGTCCGCATTGCGGCCCTCGGCGCGGTAAACCGCAGCCAGGGAATCGAGGATTGGAGCGAGCCGGGGATCTTCCGCCCCGAGTTCCTTTTCCCGCAACTCGACGGCGCGGGCCAGCAGCGGCTCCGCTTCGGCGTACTTTCCTTGCGCCACCAGTGTGGCGGATTTCTGGCGCAATTCCGCGGGGTCTTCCTGGGCGGTGGCGGCGAACGCCAGCAACAGCAGCAAAGCAGCAGTCCGCATAGGGAAACGATCCGTCTCTATTGTAATCGGACGGCGAGGCGGCGGTTTCGTCCCAGTGCTCATGCGGGGCAGGCAGTCAACCTGTCGCGGGTGCGTAACCCGCTTTCGGCCGCTCGCGCGGAAATCGCGCGGCAGTTCGAATCCGAATTACGCCGGAGGGAATGGCCTCTTGGGGGGAATGGCCTCTTGGGGCTAGGCATTCCGCAAGCCCACAACGGCCACCAACTCGTCGAGGTATTTGCGGGTGTTTTCGACTTGAGAGGTCATCGCGGAGGCACCGTCGGCCGTTTGTTGCGCATTGGTGACGTTCCGCTGAGTCAAGGACTCGATCCGTGTGATCGCCTGGCCGATGTTGGCGATTCCCAGCGCCTGTTCGTGGCTGCTGGAGGCAATCTGGCTCACGAGTTCGGTCCCGCTCGCGATCGCCGACGATACCTCCTTGAACGCCGCGTGTGCGTGATTGACGAACTCCACTCCCTTTCCGACGTCCCCCACCGTCTGCTCGATGATGGAACCACTGTTCCGGGCAGCCTCCGCGGCGCGGTGAGCCAGCGAGCGCACCTCATCCGCCACCACGCTGAAACCCGCACCCGCTTCGCCCGCCCGGGCCGCCTCCACCGCCGCGTTCAACGCGAGGATGTTGGTATGGAAAGCGATCTCGTCGATGTTCTTCAGCACGCTCGCCACCTGATTGCTGGACTTGGAAATCAGGTTCATCGATGACGTCAGGTCGTTCATGGCACGCGCCGCGCGCTCCACGGTCTGGCGCGCCGTCTGCATCAGGCGATCGGCTTCTCCGGCCCGGTCGGCATTGTGCTTGGTCGTGGCGGAAATCTCCTCCAGCGTAGCGGAAGTCTCTTCGATACAAGCCGCCTGCTCTTGCGCGTTATTGGAGACCTCCATTCCGGATTGCGCCATTTGCTCGGAGGCTCGCGCGGCCTCGTCGTTCGCCCCTTGCACCCCGCCGATCACCCGGACCACCGGCCCGGTGATCGAACGCCGGATGGTGAGGTGGACGATCACTCCCGCCAGGATCAGCGTGGCGCCAAACACCGCGAGGCCTAGCGAGTTCTGGCTTGCCGACCGCTCTTCGACGGAGCTCAACTGCCGGTGCAGATCCGCGGCCAACTGCTCTTTCGTTCTGGTCAGCCCCGCCCCGGCTTCATCGGCTCGCGATGCCAGCGAGCGCATCTGCTCTTGCGTCGCCGGCGTCATTGCGCCACCCAATACGGCTCCATAGGTGCTCCGCGCGTCGCCGAGAATCTGTTCCACGGTGGAGGCCAGTCTGCCGGCCTCGGCGGACCGTTCGGCAGAGAGTCCCTGGATGGCGGCGATCGCTTTAAGCGCCGCGACGGCCTGTTGCCCGTCGGCACCCGCACGGTCGAGGCCCGAAGCATCCTGCATGATGACGGCGTCGCCGAAGCCCTTCACCATGCGCTGAAAGGCGCCTTCCGCCTCCTGGCTGCGCTGCGCCGCCGGGAACAGCCCTTCGGAAGCGGCTCGCAGAGACGTGCGGGCTTCCCGGCCCTGAATCTGGGTCAACGCCGTGGACAGCATGTATCCGAGGATGAAAACTCCGACACTGAGCCAGATCTTGGCTGTAATATTCAGACGATGCATTTCGGGCTCCCTCTACTTCACTTCTAAAGTCTTAACCCCGGCCGTGGCGGCTCCGGCCCCTACGTACCCAATGGCGCCTTTGGTCTTCGCCACGTAGGCAACGACTTCGGCGTCGGCGCCCAGCATCTTGGGCATGGACGCTTTTCCGGTAAATACCAGGCTGCGGTAATAGGTCTGTAAAGCGGCATCGGTTTTGCCGAGATACTCTTTCACGAAGGCCTCGTGAACCGGGCCGTCTTTTTCCAGTACGGGTTCGACGTGACTGCCGTCACCCAGAGAGGTCTTCGTGGCCAGGAAGACGCCCTTTAGTTCGTCGGCAGAGACGGCGGAAGCGCCCACGCTGGGGTTGGCAATCACCTTGAGGTCGCTAGAACGGCCGATTACCGCTACAGCCGCCATCATTCCCACCGTGATAAGGATGAATCGTATTTGTTTCATCGTAGTTCCCTTTCTCGCAATTTCCCCAGGCCGGACCTAAAAGTTGTAACCGGTCTTGAGCACCAGACCATTTGTTGTGGGCTTCACGCCCAGCGCATTCTGTTGCGGGTAGAAACCATCCGGATGCTCGAACCCGCCGTAGCCATCCATGAAATGTCCTTCGACCTTGGCGTACCAGTGGTTGTTGAAGTCAAAGCGCGCAGTGATGTCCTTGTCGTATAAATGGCGGTCGGGCGAACTCTCGTTTGGGGCCTCTACCGCGTTCGGTACCGTTACGACCCAGTTGATTCCGAAGTGCGAGTAGTAGGCACCCAGCTCGAGGTGCTTGCTGATCCGGTAAGAGGCGGCGGTGTACCATGAATGCGGGTCGACGGTTGCCTCGAACTGCCCATTGAAGATCGTGAAGTCGCGCCAGAAACGCCGGAATTCGGCGTCGATTCGCAGCTTTCCTATCGCGTACTCGCCATAGAACTGTTGCGTAAACTGCCGGCGGGACTTTTCCCAATAAGGGACCGTGATATTGGGGCCGCCAATGCCGAGGGATGGGTTAAGAAGCCCGGTGTTCTTGACGCGGTCGTCTTCGTAGGAGGCCCCTACGAGGAGACCCTTCAGGGGAGTGTCCCAGCGCAGGTCGGCGCCCCAGGTTGGACCTCCCGACTGGTCGATGAAGGCGCCGTAGGTCTGCAGGAGATAGGCATAGCCGCCATAAGTGCTGACTGGGTGCTCGCCCGCATAAGCCGTGTAGGATAAGCCGCCGAGGGGCTTGAGCTGAAACGTGCCGTAGACATCGGCGCCGATGTGCGAGAGGGTAGTGTCTCGCATGTCCGTGGGGTATACGGACTGTGGCAGCAGGGCGAAGGTGTGCAGGAAATCCATATCCTGCGTGTCGTTATATAAGCCGAGGGTAGTTTTGACCTTGCCACCCCGGATACCAAACCACGATTTGAAGCGGTAGTCGGCGAATGCCCAATCCAATTCCGGATGCCACTTGCCCAATTGGCCGAAGTCGCGGTCGTAAACCTGCACGCCGACGCGGAACTTATCCGTGAGCTGGCTCGATAGATTGATGCCGCCTTCCGTCATTGCGAGGCTGCCGCCGTTGGAATTCATGGTCAACCAGTTGTTCTGGTTCGTATCCACGAATCCTTGGGAGAAAAAGCCGTGCGTTTGAAGGCTCCTGCCGGCAACCGTAAAACTAAGGTATTGGGAAAGATCCTGCGCCAGCAGGCCTGCTGGCAGTGCACACAAAATGACAATCCAGGCTGTCTTCTTCGCTCGTTCGATCACGGCAACCTCCGCTGCTTTGCAGACATCGCACCCAAGCCTGTTCCATCCCCGCCAGCAGCGCGGCGGCTCAGTCACTCGGCTGAGCTGAAGTCCAATACTCTTATCGGAGGGAAGTCGCGATTTCTTTAGGGCTCTTGGCAGCAACTCGTGCTACCACTCAAGGACCCATGAATCAGCGAGATGGCAGTTTTGGCTATGGAGGAAAGCCGTGTCGACATCAGGAAGGTGCTAGGTTAGGTGAACCGCGAATTTGTGAGAACCGCGATGACTGGCCTAAGGTCTTACGGGCGTGAGGGATACGGACAGTAACAGCGGAGCCGGTGCGGGCGGGATCGGCCCGCGGTCCGGTGCGCAGCCCCGGAAGGACCAGGGCGCCGATGCAGGCCCGAACCGGGGCGACGCACCGGAGCTCCCTGCCACCCGCCCTGAGCCTAAGCCCGTTCCTGGTAGGTGCCTTCGCTGGTGCTGACGCGGATTTTCTCGCCTTCCACGATAAAGGGCGGCACCTGCACCACCAGGCCGGTTTCGGTCTTGGCGGGCTTGGTAACGTTCGACACGGTTGCGCCCTTCAGACCCGGTTCGGTTTCGACGACGGTCAGATCCACGGAGGCGGGAAGTTCCACGCTCATGGGCTTGCCCTCGTAGAACTCGACCTTCACTTTGAGCTGCGGGATGAGGTAGTTAACGGCATCGCCAAGCAGGTCCTTCATGAGGTGCATCTGCTCGAAGCTGGCCGTGTCCATGAAGTAGTAGTACTCGCCATCGTCGTACAAATACTCCATTTCCTGCTCTTCGAGGGTGGCGCGCTCGACCTTGTCTTCGGACGAAAAGCGGTGTTCCATCATCGTGCCGGTGCGCAGGCTTCGCATCTTGGCCTGCACGAAACCGCGCAGATTACCGGGGGTGCGGTGGTTCACGGAGAAAACCGAATGCAGCTCGTTGTTGAACTTGACGACCATGCCCGGACGCAATTGTGTTGCGGAGATCATGAAACTCCTTGGTGTGTTTTGGGTTTACGGGTTACGAATCTTACATTATAGCAGCCTCGGGCGAGCAGTCCGCTTGGTAGGATCGAAGAGGCGACACATGGATCTGCTGATATTCGACCTGGACGGCACGCTGATCGACTCCCGCCGGGACTTGGCCCAATCGGTCAACGCCACCCGCGCGCACATGGGTATGGGACCGCTGGAACTCGACACGGTGTCTTCCTACGTAGGTAACGGGGCGCCCCTGCTGATGCGCCGGGCGCTGGGCGAGCAGGCTACCGAAACCGAGGTCCAGGAAGCCCTCGAGTTCTTCCTGGAACACTACCGCGAGCACGCACTCGATTTCACCACGCTGTATCCCGGCGTCAAGGAATCGCTCGCCCGATTGGCGGCGGCGGGGAAACGCCTGGCCGTGCTTACCAACAAGCCGGTGCGCATGAGCCGCCTGATCGTGGATGGGCTGGGCATAGGCCCGCTGCTCTTCCAGGTGTACGGCGGCAACAGCTTCGATTTCAAGAAGCCGCACCCCATCGGGATCGAAACGCTCATGCGGGAAGCCGGCTGCGGCCGCACCCAGACGATGATGGTGGGCGACAGCTCGGTGGACGTGGAAACCGCGCGCAACGCCGGCATCGCCTGCTGCGGCGTGAGTTGGGGATTCCAGCCCGAAAGCCTCTCCGAACGGCCGCCCGACCTGCTGGTGGACCGCATGGAACAACTGGCCGATTGGGTGCTCGGCGCCTCCGACCGGTAGCAGTGCGCCCAATTCCCGTACAACCGAACGCCCGCGCGGCGCGTCATATGTTATGGGGAGGGTCCGCCCCAGTATTCAAAGCCGGTATAATGGCTGAAAGGCCCGCGGAGATTCGATCCTTATGAGCAGCCGATTCAAGTACTCGATTGTGGGCGCGTCCACGTGCCTGATGGTCCTGCTGTTGGTGGGGAGCGTGCTGGGCCAGTCCAGCAATCCCGACGACACTTTTAAACACATCGGCGTGTTCAGCGAGGTGGTTTCCTACATCAAGGACCAGTACGTGGAAGAGCCCGACATGAAGAGCGTCACCTTGGGCGCGCTGAACGGGCTTCTCGAAGCCGTGGATCCTTTCGCCAGCTATCTGAACGCCGACCAGTACCACGACTACCTCAAGAGCCGCGACCTGAAACGGGCCGACGTGGGCTTGATTCTCTCCAAGAAGTTCGGTTACCTGCGGGTGGTGGATGCGGTGCCCGGCTCGCCGGCGGATAAGGCGGGCTTCACCACGCACGACATGATCGAGAGCATTAAGGGGATCTCCACGCGCGATATGCCGCTGGCGTACGCCGCGATTCTGCTGCAGGGCGAGAACGGCACCACCGTGGATCTGAACGTGGTGCGCGTCAAGCATCCCGAGCCGCAGACCGTCACGCTGACCCGCGGCAACCCGGCGATGCCAGCCATCGAGAGCCGGATGCTGGCGGGCCAGGTGGGCTACATCGACGTGGGGGCGCTTTCGCCCGCGGAGTTGAAGGACGTTGCCGCGGCCATCGGGAAACTGCAGAAGGACGGTGCGGTGAAGCTGGTGGTGGACGTGCGCCATTGCGCGCTGGGAACGCCGGAGGACGGAATCGCCCTTGCAAACATGTTCCTTAATAAGGGCCTGATCACTTACGTGAAAGGCCAGCGCTATCCCCAGCAGGACATTCAAGCCGACCCCGCCAAGGCGATCACCACGCTGCCGGTGGCGTTTCTGACCAACCAGGGAACCGCCGGCGCGGCCGAGATTGCCGCCGCGGCCGTGCAGGACAACAAGCGCGGAAGCGTGGTGGGCGACCGCACGTACGGCGATGCCGCCATTCGCAAGCCGATCGCCACGGAGGACGGTGGCGCCATCATCCTCTCGGTGGCGAAATATTACACTCCCGGCGGAAAGGCCATTCAGGACGCGAGCGTGGTGCCGCAGTACGTGGTGGCGGAACAGGAACCGGCCGTGGACTACGACGACAACGGCGAGCCGATTCCCGGGCCGTCGGCCCCGCAGGCGCAGTCCAAGAAGCTGGAAGACGACGCCGTGTTGAAGAAGGCGCTGGAAGTTTTGGCGAAGTAGCCGGCGGCGCTCAGAGCGTCTTCAAATACGCAATCAGATCGTCCTTCTCGCCGTCGTTCAGCATGTCTTTGTAGGCCGGCATCCCGGTGCTGCCAGCGTCGATCTTGGCGCGGACACTGGCTTCGGTCGGCTTCCTGCCGTTGCTCATTTTCTCGCGCGCGAACAGACCTTTCAGGCCCGGCCCCATCTTCTTCGCGGTGCTATTGGAGAGATGGCAGACGCCGCACTGCTCCTGGAACACAGCCTTGCCCTGCACGGTGTCGCCTTTGCCGGCTGCGAACGCGGCGGCGGCCAGCAGCGCCAAAACGCAGAGTCGAGTCACACCGATCGCTTTGCCCACGGACATATCGTTTCATCTTACCGAATTACCGGGGTGCGCCGGCGCCGCTCGCGCGGTCAGTGCATGGCTTCGCCGTCCACCACTTCGTGGCATCTGTCGAGCCATTGCTTCGACTTCTTGGGGTACTCCGGCTTTTCGGAAAGATGGGCCATGGTGTCGTAAAGGTGGCCAAGGTTGCACATGGCGGACCTGCTCCCCGCCGCCGCCGCTTTCTCGAACCACTCGGCGGCTTTCGCGTAGTCTTCCTTGAGCCCAGGGCCTCCGCCTTCGTAAAGGCGCCCGAGGTCGTTCATCGCCTCCAGGCTCCCCAACCTCCCGGTGGCCGCCGCCTTCTCCCACCACTCGCGGGCCTTGTCGTAATCCTGGGGAACTCCCGAGCCGTCCTTGTAATACTCCCCCAACTTGACCATCGCCGGGACATCCCCGGTAGCCGCCGCAGCCTCGAATTTCAGGCGTTCCGTTTGGTAGGTCCGGTTGGCCACCGTGGCGTCGGCCCGGTCGCGCCACTGCCTGCCCGTCTCGATATCCTTCTCCACTCCGTACCCATGCCAGTAAATGTCGGCGAGGCTGCGCATGGAGTCCGTTCCTCCGGCTGCCGCGCCTTTTTCGAACCACTGGCGGGCCTTCGTGAAATCCCGGTCGATTCCGTAGCCGCCATGCAGATACAATTCGCCTATGTGATTCATCGCCTCCACGTTACCTTTGGCTAGGGCCTTCTCATACCATCCGCGGGCCTTCACGTAATCTTTCGGGATCTCCACTCCATTTTCGTAGCACCCGCCCGCTTCGATCATGGAGGATATGTCGCCGTCGGCCGCCAATCGCTCGTAGTTGCGGCACTTCCCGGCCTCCGAGTCGGAATCCCAACTGTGGATCACTCCCAGCGAGGATAGAACCGCGGCGGCGACCACCACCAGAATCCACAGAAGAACGAATCCGCCCAGGATCATCAGCACCACCTTGATCACTTTCATGTCCTGCCTATTGGGCGGCGGATACCACGGTGGAGGCGGTGGTGGTGGTGCGCCTTGCGGCTGATATTGGGGGTTGGGATTGGGTGACATATTAAGCCATTGCGGGCACTGCCCTGGCCGCTACGGGCCCCGCGTAGCGGGAATTCCCGAACGCCAGTATCGGGTAGCCGATGAACCACAACAGGAAGAGCAGGAATACGCCGAATGCCGTGCTCTTCCCAAAGGACCGCGCCAAGTCGATGCCCAGAACGAGGAACGCCCAGAGGTTGACCACCGGGATGAAGAAGAACCAGATCCACCCACCGGTCCTGCCGGTGATGGTCAACAGGAGATGGAGGTTATAGATTGGAATGATGGCGGCCCACCCGGGCTGCCCGGCCCTGTCCAGTATCCGCCAAAGGCAGATGGCGAACCCGATCGCGACAAGGATACCGGCTAGCGTCAACAAGCCCATGGCCACCAGCATCACGATGCCGACTCCCCTCAGGGCCTTTTCGTTATCGGCCTCGGCTGCCCGGTAGTACCACCTGGCGCCCTGCACGAAATCCCGCTTCACTCCGCGGCCGTGCCAGTAGAGCATGGCGAGACATCCCATGGCCTCTCCGTTCCCCGCCGCCGCGGCCTTCTCATACCATTTCCGGGCCCGATCGTAGTCCGGGTTCACGCCTTTGCCTAACTCGTATTGGGTTCCGAGGTTTCTCATCGCGTCCGAGTTTCCCGCCGCGGCAGCCTTTTCGAACCATTGGCCGGCCTGGATGTCATCCTGCGTCGCGCCGTGGCCCAAAACGAAGATGCGGCCCAACTCGAACATGGCATCCGCGCTGCCTGCCGCGGCACCCTTTTCGAACCACTGGCGAGCCAGGGCGTAATCCTGCGACACACCCCAGCCGTCCGGCTCGATTTCGGAGGCGTCCGTGGAACCGTCCGGGGCCGTCTCGCTGGCCGGCTCGTTGTCCTTCCTGCGGCTCCGTCCCTCGGTATAGGCGATGCCCAGCTTGTACATAGCCTGCGCTTGTCCCGCCTCGGCCGCCTTCCCGTACCACTGGCGGGCCTGAACGAAATCCTGGCTCACGCCGCGGCCATGTTCGTAGATGGCGCCGACGGCGAACATGGCATCCTTGCTTCCCGCGGCCGCCGCTTTCTCGAACCATTGGCGGGCCTGGGCGAAATCGCGCGGCACACCCCGGCCCCGCTCGTAGTAGACGCCGATGTTCTGCATCGCCGCCGCGCTCCCCGCTTCGGCCGCCTTCCGGTGCCACACCAGAGCCTGCTGATAATCCTGCTTTACGCCGTGACCGTCCGCGTAGAGGCGGCCAATCGAGTGCATGGCGGAGGCGTCGCCCGAGGCCGCGGCCTTCTCGAACAGTTCGCGTGCCCGCGCGTAGTCCTGTGGCACGCCCTTGCCACCCTCGTAGAGCAGCCCAAGGTCGAACACCGCCTTGATATCTCCGGCGGCCGCCGCCTTTTCGAACCATTGGCGGGCTTGGGCGTAATCCTGGTCAACGCCCTTGCCGTCCTGAAATAGAATCCCCAGGGCTCTGATCGCGTCAACGTTACCGCGGGCGGCCGCCTCTTCGTAAAGCGGCGCCGCCTCCGCATAGAGTCCTTGCGCATAGAGCTCGCGGGCATGCTTGAGCGCGGCATCGCTGTTCTGAGGCTGGCCCCACGCAGCGGCGGCGAACAGAGCTAGCGCCAGAACGACCGCGCAGCACCCACACGTTTCGCCACTGCCGTCCCGATGGGATGGCTTCCGGAAAATCCTGGTTTGCATGGTGCTTCAGACCATCGCCACTGCGTCTATGGAGTCCAGACGGATCACAATTCGCGAGTGCTCGCGGCTGCGAATTTCCACGGTGTCGCTGTTGAGCTTGACGACTCCGCCTCCCAGACTCTGACCACCGATAAAAATGGTCACGCTCTTCTTGTCATTCAGGCTGGCTTCCAGAATCTGCTGGAACACGGGGCTATCCTTTCGTCTCGCGGCAAAGCACACGGCCACAGTGGAAACCGCGCCGCCGGCTTTCGAACGCTCTTACATCATTGTCGCGCACGGGAAACAACTGTAACGAAACACGCCGGAAAATATTAGGTTACGGTTCCGTTACATTTCTCAAGTTGCGCGGCGCGTTTACCGCCGGCCTTGCAGCGTGCGCATCACGCCCTTCATGAAGCGCTCCGTGAAGTCGCCGAACGGGCGGTCGGTGGTGAGGTAGGTCCAGGTGGCGCCACGCTGCGGCGGCGGGGCCTCGCCGGAGCGAGCTTTCTGCAGTCGCTCGGCCGTCTCGATGGGGATGCGTTCGTCCAGCTCACGGCAGATCGCGTCCACCCGCGTCAGGTACTCATGCAGCGGATCGCGGCCGCCCCAGGAGTACCAGTGCACGCCCGAACGCAACTCCGCTACGGCGGAAAGAAACTCGCTCCACAGGTCGTCAATTGTGGTCAGCGCGACGGTGCGCTCAAGCTCAGGCTCCGGCGATTCGAGGATCGCCTGGCGCCGTGCCTGAATCTGCTGGCGCTCGCCCTCGACCACGCCTTCGTACTTGGCAAGGAAGGAGCGGATCTCCAGGTTCTGGCCTTCCACCAGGCGTTGAATGCCCTCGGCATCGTAGTTCAGGCGCTGGTCGCCGATGCCGTAGCGCACCAGCAGGTCGTCTTCGAGCGAGATGAAGAAGCGCGATCGGCCGGGGTCGCCCTGGCGGCCGGCGCGCCCGCGAAGCTGGTTATCGATGCGGCGGCTTTCGTGACGGTTGGTGCCGATCACGTAAAGGCCGCCAAGTTCCGTCACGCCCTCGCCCAACTGGATGTCCACGCCGCGGCCGGCCATGTTTGTGGAGATGGTGACGGCACCGCGCTCGCCCGCGCGGGCAATGATTTCCGCCTCGGCCTCCTCGTTGCGGGCGTTGAGCACGGAGTGCGGAATCGTGCCCAACAGGCGGCTGAGGCGCTCGGATTCCTCCACGCTGGCCGTGCCCACCAGCACCGGCTGCCCGGTGGCGTGCACGCGCTCGATCTCATCCGCCACAGCCCGGTGCTTGGCCACTTTCGTGGGAAAGACGATGTCGGGAAGGTCCTCGCGGATCACCGGGCGGTTGGTTGGGACGATCTCGACCTCGATCCCGTAACACTTGCGGAACTCGCCGCGCTGCGTGGCCGCGGTGCCGGTCATGCCGCAGATGCGCGGGTAGAGCGCGGTGAGGTTTTGGAGAGTGATGGAGCCCAGCACGCGGCCTTGCCGGCTGATGGGGACGCGCTCCTTGGCTTCCACGGCCGAGTGCAGCCCGGCTGGCCAGCGCCGGTCCTGGGCGATGCGGCCCTTGAACTCGTCCACCGATTCGATGGCGCCGTTCTTTACGACGTAATCGACATTGCGGCGCAACAGGGCGTGCGCGTGGATGGCGTTGTGCACGGCGGTGTAAAGCGGCAGGTTGGATTCCGCGTAGATGTTGCGGCAGCGCGCGGCGCGCTCGATCCACCGCGCGCCCTCGGGAGTGAGCGCGATGTTGCGGCCGTACTCGTCCAGCGTGTAGTGCACGCCGCGCTCGAAATGGCGCACAATGGGCTCCACTTGGCGGGCCAGCACGTCTTCATCGGCTTCGCCGCCGGCCAGCACCAGGGGGATGCGCGCCTCGTCGATGAGAATGGAATCGGCCTCGTCGATCACGGCGGCGGCGAAGGGGCGGTGCACCTGCTCATCGGGCGCGAGCGCGATCTGGTCGCGCAGGAAATCGAAGCCCACCTCGTTGGCGGTGGCGTAGGTGATGTCGCAGCGGTAGGCCGCGCGGCGCTCCTCGGTGCCCATGGTCTGCTGGATGCAGCCCACGGTCAGTCCCAGCAAGCTGTAGACGGGGCCCATCCAGCGGGCGTCGCGGCGCGCAAGGTAGTCATTGACGGTCATCACGTGGACGCCCGCGCCGCCGCGCGCCAGCCAGGCGACCGCCGGGGTGCACGCCAGCGTCTTGCCTTCGCCGGTCTGCATTTCGGCGATGCGGCCGCGCGCCATGGCCAGGGCACCGCGCAGTTGCACGTCGAACATTTCGAGGGAGAGCGTGCGCGAAGCGGCCTCGCACACGATGGCGATCGCTTCCAGCAGGTCTGCCGTCTGGCGGAAGCGCTGGCGCAGGGCGCCGTTGTCCAGATCCGCGATGGCGGCGCGGCGGCGGCGGATTTCCGCTATCTCATCCGTACCGCGGCCAGCTCCGAAAAGGAAGCGGATCAGGTTCATACCTTGACGACGGGGAGGCCGGTTCCCGCTTAACGTGGGAACCGGCCGCGTCAGTTCAGGGTAACATCGGGGGGCCGGAGAACCGGGGGCCAAGGCGCCGATTGGCTCAAGTCGAGCCAATTTTGGCTGGTAAGTGCTTCAGCCTCAACACCGGATTGGCTCAAGTTGAGCCAGTCCGGGCTGCCGCGTGGGCCGCTTACCGGGACGCCGTGGTTACGCCATGAAGGACGCTGGCGAGACCTTCCACCTGGTCCGTGGAAATGATGTCGGCATGCGCGCGCACGACGGCTTGCCAACGGGGCATGACGTTCTCCTTCGACCCGAAGTTGTAGTCCTTGTCCCAGCCCTGGTTCTCGGCTTCGGTGAAACCGTCCAGACAGTAGAAGCCTACGAGATAGCCCATCTTATGGCCGTAGTCCACGAACCTCTTGAGGCGCTCTTCGGAAGCGGGCGTCCAGTCGCCAGCGCCGGCCTCGCCACCCTTCTCGATGAAGGCCCAGTTGGTGATGAACCACCGGTGGTAGTTGTCGGCCTTCTTGGGAAGCAGCGTCTCCAGGTCGATCGTGGACAGATAGGCCACGGCTTCCGCACGCTTCTCCCGCGGCAGCTTGTTGGGATTTTCGTCGAACTTGGGCGGCGTGCCGAAAGCCCGAATCTTGCCGCCCACCGGTACGTTGTCGTAGAAGACCGCCTGTTTGGCCGTGTCGTTCTGCTTGTCTTCCACCAGGACCATCATGGGCTTAAGATCGAGCGGCGACTGTTTGGTAATGTCCGCGGTCTTGACGGCAGTGGTCAGCCAGGAGTCGTATTTGTCGAGAAGCTTCGAGATCGCTTCCATGTGCTCGGGCGGATCGTTCTTGATGTCCAGATAGAGCGTGATCAGGGGCCAGTTGCCCTTATTGCCATTCTTCAGGGCCTTCTCGATGATGGGCTTCACTTTGGGAAAAAAGTAGCTTTCCAGCGAGGGATCGTCGGAGCCGGCGTTTCTGGCGCCGTGAATCATCAGGGACTTTCCGTCGACCCAGGAAAGGTCCTGTTCGATTACCACCGGGAGTCCGGCCGCAAGGGTGCGATCAAGGCGGTCGGCGTACTTGCCATGGTCCGGATAGGCGTTGTGCGACAGGATCTGGGTGCGCGATCCCGGAGCGAGAGGCTTCACTGAGTTGGCCGCGATGGCGGCGGTCAAAGCGAGACCGGCACCGGCGCAGAGGGCTACGAATTGCGTTCTGTTCAAGCGATATCTCCTTGTAAGTTAGTAACTCAAAACAGCAGTTTGAGAGCGAACTGAACCTGGCGGGCCGCCAAAGTGGAAGTGGTGGTCCCGAAAGTGCCCTTCGAGATGTCACCGGCGGGCGGCGAGAAGTTTGTCTTGTTCAGCGCGTTAAAGACCTCGGTGCGGAACTCGAGTTTCTTGCTTTCGCCCCAAAGCGGGAATTGCTTGTGAATGCCCAGGTCCAGATTGTAAAGCGGCCACCCGACCGCGACGTTGCGTCCGGCGTTTCCTAGCGGGTGTGACGCATCGGTGGGCGCGGCCACATTGGCCTTGTTGAAATATTGCGAGGCGTTTCGCTGATCGGCCGGCAATAGTGGGTCCCCCGTGATGTTCGGCCGGTACACCAGGTTGGCGGAGGTGATGGTGAAGGGCGCGCTGGGATCGTAGGTCAGGTTGACCGGTTGGCCGCTGGCCATGGTGTTGATTCCGGAAAGATCCCATCCGCCGATAACGTACTCCAAAGGCCGCGGCAGGCCGGAAGCGAACCTGCGCCCGTGTCCGAAGGGTAAGTCCCAAACCGCGGTGAAGGTATCGTTCAGCGGTTGGTTGTAACCGGACGGACCCTTCGAGGAGTTGAAATTGTGCAGATCCACGGCGTCGCCGTCTCCGTTGCTTGTCTCGAGCGCGCCCGCGGCGTTATCGATGGCCCTGGACCAGGTAAACGAGTTGAGCAGGTAGAGCCCCGCCGCATAGCGCTTCTCCAGCTTCACTTGCAGGGCGTTGTAAGTGGAGAATCCGGCGCTGAAGTTGGCGTCGATGAAATCGAACTGCGCGTCGGGTCTCCGCGGTTTCAGCGCAACCGTCCCCCCCGGCAGATTGGTAACGGCCTGGTTCAGATCGGAGAGGAGCCACAAAGCAATGCTGTGGTTAGCTGCGTAGCCTACGTCGAGAACCAGTCCGCCCGCCAATTCGCGCTGCACGGTGAAGTGCCAGTTCTGCACATAGGGCGACCGGATATCCTCCGGGATGTACACGGTCTTGGTGTTCACGGTGCTGAAATTGGCTGGAGACGCCAGGTTGACGGGATAACCCATCTGGGTCGTCCGGAAGCACGCCAGGGATTGCGAGCCAGCCGGGCACATGCCTTGCGACGGCGCTTGCGTGATCTGGGCGTTGACGACGAACGGTCCGTTGTAAGCCAGGTAACTGTCGCTGCCCTGCCGCATGAATAGCACGTAGCTGATGCCGTAACCGGCGCGGATCAGCGTCTTCGGATTGACGGCGTAGGCCAGGCCGAAACGCGGTCCGAAGTTGCGCGTCCGCGGGTTGACCAGAGCCCGGCTGGCGATGGCGCCGTTGCCTGCGAGTACCAACGAGTTGGATGCCGGGTCGTAATTGCTCATGCGATTGTCGCGGTCGTACTGGGGCGTGGCGAACTCGTAGCGGAGCCCGGCGTTCAGCGTGAGGCGCTGCGAGAGCTTGATATCGTCCTGTAAATAGGCGAAGTCCATCCGCTGGCGGAAGTGCGCGGTCGAGTAATTCACCAGCCAGTACTGGTTTCGCGCTCCCAGCAGGAAGTCGGCGAGGTTGTAAATGGTGTTGCTCTTGGATGGCGTGGGGTTGCTGAACTGGCCTCCGTAGAGATCCTGGCCGTAGGCCGGGTTGAAGTCGTCGATGAAGGTATCGATGGCCTGGAATTCGTAACCCGCCTTGAGTGTGTGCCGTCCCCAGATCCTCGAGTAGTTGACCTTGGGATTGATCACCAGCGGATTCTGCCATTGAGGGCTGGTGTAATCGCGGCCGTAGGACTGGTAACCGGTGATGTTCTGCGTGTTCAGGCCGCCGGTGAGTTGCTTGATAGTGGGAAGCCCGGGGATGCCGTAGAGTTCCATCATGTCGGGTCCGCCATCGAGCGTGGCGGGCGTCTTCATGCCTTCCACCTTGGAGGCGCCCATGCGGAATTCCACCAGAGAGGTGGGCGTCGCGGCCCATGTGATGCCGCTGGCGGTCTGCCAGTTCATCACGCGGCTGACGATGCCGGCTCCCTGTCCTGACGGCCCGGGGATTCCGCTGTTGGGCGCGGCAAGCTGGTAGTAGAGACGGTCGCTGAAGCGCGAGAAGGCCGTCAGCTTGTTATTGATGTACCAGTCGCCGCGGATGTCTCCCTTGTCGTCGGTGTCGGTGGCGGGCAGCAGCGCGGAGTAGTTGCTGGTATTGCCGGCCAGGTTGGGGGCCGGCAGCGCGTTGAATACGGTCGAGCCGAAGCCGGTGATCTGCGAAGCCGGAATGGTGTTGTTCGGATAGATGGTACCGTCGAACGGATTGGCGACGGACGACGCGAAGACGCCCTGCCGCTGCGCGAGCGTGGGAACGCTGGCAAACGTGAGGGACTTCTGCAGGCGGCGCCAGCCCTCGAAATCGGCGAAGACGAAGAGCTTGTCCTTTTTGATGGGACCGCCCGCCGCTCCGCCGAACTGGCTCTGGATGTAGACGGGCTTCTGTCCGCCGGTGGGCTTGAAGAACCCGGTGGCGTTCAAGTCCGTATTGCGCAGGAACTCCCAGACCGCGCCGTGAAGCCGGTTGGTCCCGCTGCGGACCGAGGCGTTGACGACGCCTCCGCCCACCCGGCCATACTCGGCGCTGTAACTGTTGGTGATGACCTTGAACTCCGCCACGGCATCCGGCGCCACCTGAATCACCTGGTTGGAGAGGCCCTGATTGGAGGTGCCGTAGGCGTTGTTATCCACGCCATCGAGGATGAAGTTGTTGAACCTGAATTATGCACAGCTCCGGTGTTCCGAGCGCCGGTTTCGCTCGGCTGATGCCGCCCGTAGTTGAGTGAGTCAGTTCGGTTTTTGCTGTTGCATCGCCCTCCTGAGAGTCCGTTCTCGCCAAACCCCGCGCCGAAGTCTCTTACTTCGTTGCGCTTGTCGGCCGCGCATAATTTTCTATGCACACCAGCCGAAGGGCCTGCGGGGGCGTGCAATCAGCGCAATGCCGGCAGCATGACCGGCGCGTAGCCTGCTCCGCGCGGCGCGATCTTTCGCAGGCGGTCCATCAGTCGCTCGAACACGCCCTTCTCCTCGTAGTGATCGCTGTAGCTCACCCCGGTGCGCCCGGCGTGGCGCCAGATCTTGGCGGCCACGAACAGGAAGCGCAGTCGCGCGGTCGCCAGCGTCGTGTGTTGTAGCGCCGTGGCGTCGGCCTGCGGTTCGCGGTTGAACAGCATCAGCCAGCAGTTCAGGTTGTAGGCCAGCATCGCCAACTGGAAATGATTCCCGTTCACATCGAAGCGGCCTGAGGGGTGCGCCGCCAGTCCGGCATCGTTGTTCGCCTCCTTGATCAGGTTTTCCGCGCCGCCGCGCTGGTTGTAAAACCAGACCACGAAGTAGATGGGATCGCCGAAGTCGGTCACGAAGACCCGGTACTTGTACTGGCTGGTCTCGAACAACTGGTACTGCTCGGTCTTCTCCGCCTCGACCTCCTCACGCGTTTTTTCATAGCGCAGAGCCACGAACCGGTATTTCTTCTTCCACCCGTCCGGCTGATAGCTGAATTCACACTCCCACCTGGCATCCGTCTTCTTCGACGGCTTCCACTCGGCTTGGCGTAGCAACTCGACCAGTCGCGACGTCTTGCGTGCTGAGATCACGAACCGGGCAGTGCATTCTTCGTAAGCCTCGACTGCTTGCCGGCAGTAGAACCCGGAATCGGCCCGGCCGTAAATCTGCTTCACGCACGGCGGCAGCGCCGCGCACACATCCCGAATGTGATCGCCTATCTGTTTGCCGGTGGGCCGATCGCCGTTGCGCAATTCCCCCCAGATATACTCCCGCGTCTCGTGGATGAACGTCAGCATCGGTTGGTAGCTCTTCTTGCCTTTGTTCTTGGGGTTGTAGCTCTTGCGTCCGCCCATCTGTTGGCCATACAGCGTGTGCACGGTCGTGTCGGTGTCGATGGTGACGACCGCCAGTTTCACATTGGCCGCCGCCCAGACTCGTTCGCGCATGATTCGCATAATGGTCAGAATCTGCCGGGAGACATTGAGGTGCAGCGCGTTCACGAATCTCCAGAAGGTGGATTGCACCGGCAGCTTGGTGACTTTGAGAATGCCCGTCAGAATCGGGTCGCGAGCGATGAAGCGCAACTGGTTCAGGCGCGGGAAACCGATGTAGAGCCCCAACACGATTCCCAACACGAACCGGTACAGGTCCAGGGCACGGGGAATGCGCTTCGAGGTCACCGTCTGTTCCACCAGGGTCTGGAAGTCGAGTTTTTCCAGCATGGTGATCACCGGCAGCAGTCCGCCGTAGGGAGTCAGATTCTTCCCATTGAAGTCGTAGGGCGTGGAAGCATTGATTTTATTGGGTTCCGATGAGACCCTGGCCGGGCCTTGTTTTACGGGGGTTTTATCGCTATCCTTTTTTCTGTCGGTAACCATTTGGGTGACCTCCTTGGGGTCGGTTTTGCGAAGCGCCAATTTCGCAAACTTCTGTTTTACCCCGATCTTTACGGGGTCCCCAAATGGTACACTACGCTTCCGCCCTCATACCGCATGCCGCAGGGGCGCATAGCTCAGGTTGAACTGGCTGCGAAGGCCGCCTATGTTGAAGGAAGACTCGCGCTTGGAGAGCCCGTAGGCCAGGCGGACGCCCGGCGAGAGCAGCGTCAGAGCGGCGTTGGAGCGGCCATTCAGGGGCAGATCGACCACCGCCGCGCTGTTCACCACCTGGCCGCGGTCGCTGGAGTCCGGTTCCAGCACCGCCGCCGCGCCCTGCACTTGCACGGTCTCGGTGACGTTGCCGACGGGGAGCGTGACATCCACGCGCTGGCGTGCACCCACGTCCACTTTGAACTCGGGCGTTTCCACCTTTTTGAAGGCGGGGGCTTCCGCCACCACGCGGTAGCGGCCCAGGCGCACCTCGAGAAACTGGTAGTTCCCGTTGCCATCCGTTAGGGCCGCCTGCGAGGTGCCTGTCTCGACGTTTTGCAGCGAGACACGGGCCTGCGGAATGGCGCCCGAGTGCGCGTCGAACACGGTCCCCAGGACCGAAGCCGTTTCAAACTGCCCGTAGCAGGCCGCCACCATCAACGACGCGACGCCCGCCCCACAGAACCTGAATGGAAGTGTCGCCCATCCGATTTTCGCTTGCATATCAAGGGCATTAGAGCATTGCAGTCTTAAGGCAATCTAAAGAAACGGGGTTGTCACGAGAAATTAATCGAACGGGCCTAGACTGGGGGCATGAGAGTGCTGGTAGCGGAGGACAAGCCACGTATGGCGCGCCTTCTGCAGCGCGCGCTGCAAAGCGAAGGCTACTCCGTGACTCTGGCGGCCGATGGCGAGCAGGCGCTCGATCTCGGTCTATCGGGAGGGCTGGACCTCCTGGTTTTGGACGTGATGTTGCCCGGACGCGACGGCTTCGACGTCATCCGCAGCCTTCGTGCCGCCAAGAACACCGTGCCGACCATCATTCTTTCGGCCCGCGACGCCATGTCGGATATCGTACACGGGCTGGACCTGGGCGCGGACGATTATCTGACCAAGCCCTTCGCCTTGGACATTCTGCTGGCGCGCGTCCGGGCGCTCTCGCGCCGCGGTCCGGCCACCTATCCGGACGACCTGGAATTCGAGGACGTTCGCCTCGACAGCCGCACCCACGAGCTGCACCGGGGCGCCCGGGTGGCCTCGCTCACACGCACGGAATTCGCGCTGATGGAAGTGCTGATGCGGCGGGCGGGCTGCATCGTGCCGCGGGAAGTGCTGGCCGAAGCCGGCTGGGGCGGAGATTCCTCCGTCAGCGAGAGCACGCTGTACGTGTTCATCCGCGCGCTGCGCGGCAAGATCGCGCAAGCGGGCGAAAGCCAGCTTCTGCATACCGCCCGCGGTGTGGGTTACACGCTGCGGGTCGAAGCGCCTTGAAGAATCTCTCCGTCTCCCTGCGCCTGACGGTGTGGTTCAGCATCATCTTCCTGTGCGGGTTCACGATCTTCGGTTTGGCAATGCGTTTCGACCTGGCCTACTCGTTGCGTAGCGGCCGGGAACGGACACTGGCGCGGCGGGCGGGGCGCCTGCAGGATCTTCTCACCACGGTTCCGGCCGCTTCGCCCGAACTGCGCGCCGCCAAATTCGCCGGGTTCGCCGAGGGAACGCCCGAGGGCAATCTCGCAGAAGTCCGCGATTCCAGCGGCCGGCGCCTGTATCCGGCAGTGCCGGGGCGCGGGGAATTTCCGTGGCCGCAAACCGGCGGGATGGCGCGGGAGCGATACTTCACCGTGGATCGCGAAGAGCGCCAATATCTGGTCCTGGCGCGGCCCATCGCGTGGAACTCGGAACGGCTCTACATCCTGATCGGCGGCAGCCTGGAGGACAACCGGCAACTGCTGGCTCGCTTCTCCGCGGGCCTCGCGGCCAGCATTCCGGCGCTTCTCGCCCTCGCCGCAATGGCCGGTTACTTCATGAGCCGCCGCGCCCTGCGGCCGGTGGACCGGGTCACGGCCGCGGTCCGGTCCATCACCATCGGCAACCTCTCCGGACGGCTACCGGTTCACAACACCGGGGACGAACTGCAGCGCCTGGCGGAAACCTGCAACGACATGATGGCGCGCCTGGAGAGCGCGGTGGGCCGCATCAACCGCTTCACCGCCGATGCCTCTCACGAACTGCGCAGCCCCATCTCGTTCGTCCGGACCGTGTCCGAGTACGCTCTGCGCAATCCGGAAATCGACGCCGCCAGCAAACAGGCCTTCGAGGAAATCCTGGAGGAAGTGATGGAAGCCGCGCGCCTGCTGGACGACATGCTCACGCTGGCGCGCGCCGACGCCGGTTGCGGCGACGGGGTCTTCCAGCCCCTGAACCTGGCCGAAGTCGTCGAGGAGGTTTCGGAAAGGGCCCGGCCGTGCGCGGAGGCCAAGCGCCAGGTGCTGGCCGTCAAGGTTAACGGACCCGCCGGAATCAGCGGCGACCGGTCGAGCGTGCGCCGCCTGCTGTGGACCCTGCTGGACAACGCCGTGAAGTACACGCCGGCCGGCGGGCGCATCGAGGTCGCCTTGCAGAGGCTTGGGCCGGACGCGCGCATCACGGTACGGGATAGCGGCATCGGGATTCCCGAAGCCATGCTGCCCCGCGTGTTCGAGCGCTTTTTCCGCGCCGATCCGTCGCGCAGCACGGTGGACGGCACGGGGCTCGGCCTGGCCATCGCGAAGTGGATCGCCGACGTCCACGGCGCGGCGCTCTCGGTGGAAAGCCGGGAAGGCGAGGGGACGGTGTTCGCCGCGGTCTTCCCGCTCGCCGAGCCGCGCTGAGGAGCGGCGTGTAGACTGGTAACCGATGTCCACCGCACTGGTTTTTTCGGCGGGCGGCATGTTCGCGGCCTGGGAAGCTGGCGTGTGGAACGTGCTGCACCAGCGGTTCCGGCCCGATATCATCGTGGGCGCGTCGGCGGGCGCGCTGAACGGATGGGTGGTGGCCGGCGGCGGCACGCCGGAAGATCTGGTCCGCGAATGGCTCGACCCGCGGCAGCGGGAACTGGTGCTGCCCGGACTGCACGCTACGGGGGTTCTGCGGCCCGACGCTCTCTATCGCAAAGCCCACGAACTGGTGGAGCGATTCCGGCCGCAAATCCCGTTCGCCCTCACCATGGTGGAAGTGCCCAGCATGCGCCTGCGCCTGGTACGGGGCGCGGAGGTCACGTGGCGGCACCTGGCGGCAACGTGCAGCGTCCCGTTCTGCTATCCGCCGGTGCGCATCGATGGAAGATACTACGTGGACGGCGGCTGGAGGGGCGCGTTGCCGCTGTGGGCCGCGGAGGAGATGGGAGCGCGGCGCGCCATCGCCGTCAACGCCTGGACGGTGGGGCCGCTGCGGCTGCTGCACAAGATCGTCGGACGCCCTCCCAGCGCGGCGCTCGAAGTCATCAACGTGGAGGCTTCGCGGCCCCTCGGATCGGTGGTGTCCTCGATGCGCTGGAGCGAGGCGAACATCCGGAGGTGGATCGAATTGGGAGAACGCGACGGGGCGCGGGCCGCCCGTGATATGCTCGCAAACTGGGGGCAGGTATGAGCGTTTCCAGCCTCGAGAAATCGCTGTTCGACATGTACATGGCCCGCATCTACCCGGTGCTGGCGAAGAACGATCCCATGTATCAGCGTTCGCTGGCCAGGGCCGGGTTGGGGTGGAACGGAAGCGGCCCGCTGGCGCAGCATCGCAAGGCCTTCGAAGAGGAAATGCGGGTGGCCGCGTGGCTGGCCGTGGCCGAACTCCGCAAGGCCAACAGCCTGGAGCCGGACACGATGCGCGCCAAACTGCTGAGCGGCGACACAACCATCTATCGCGTGGCCGACAGCACCAGGACGGGAAAACCGCCGGGCATCTGGTGGTTCTCCGAAAAGGTGGCGCAGCGCTGCCGCGACGAAGCCGGCCCCGATCCGCGGAAGCGCCTCGAGTGGCTGCGCAACGTGCTGGCGGTCTGCTTCAACTGGAGCCGCTTCGACCGCATCGAAAGGCTCACTCTGCACGCGGGCGAGGAGATCCCCTCGATAGTGGGCAAGGGGCTCGAGATGCCGTACTACAAGCTGGGAAGCCAGGAGGCCGCGCCGGCGGACTATTGGAAGAAACTGGGCCAGAGCCTGCTGGGCGGCGAGTTACAAACGGTGCTGCCGTGGATACCGGTGTTAAGGATTAGTGTGACACCGTCGCTGTAAGTGGTGGCGTGATCGGCGGGTATCGCTCCTGTGCCTCGAGCCGCTCCCTTACGGTCGCGGTTCTGGGCGGCGAACCGGCTCCGGTTTGCGCGGCGCACGGCGCGTCGTGCACGGCGCGTGCCGCGTGCCGCGTGGCACACCGCGCGTGGTGCACGAGGCCGGGTGCCGCACCCGGAACCGCGAGCGTGAGCGAGCGGCCCGACCGCACCACAAATCGCCCGTGGAAGACCCGCCCTACACCCGCGCGCGTTTCTTCTCGTAAGCGGCGAACTGCCGGCGGTATGACTCGAACCCCTTGCGGCCCATCAATCCGTAAGTGAGCTTCTTGCCCAACTCCACGCCTTCCTGGTCGAAGGCGTTGATGTCGAGTAACTCGCCCAGGAACGCCGTCTGGAATTCCATCAGTTGCAGGAACGCTCCCAGGTGGTGCTCATCCACGCGGTCCAGCGTCACGGTGCAGTTGGGGCGCCCGCACTCGGTCATGGCCGCGGCGGTGGCACGGCGCTCGGCGTCGATTAACTTGGCAAGCGATTGGCCGCCCAGGGAGTCGAACGCGGCGAGACCCAGCCGCGCCTTTGGCAGCTTGCCCTGCGATGCGAAACGGTTCACGGCCCAGAAGGTGAACACCTTGTCGTTGGGGCCCTCGATATACAACTGCACTTGCGAGTGCTGGTCCGTGGTTCCAAGCGCGGCAACCGGCGTCTGCCCGGTCTGCACCAGCTCGCCCTTTCGGTTGTGCGCCTTGCCCAGCGATTCCGCCCAGAGTTGCCGGAACCAGAACGCCGTGCCCCACAAGCGGTTCGAATAGGGGAACGCCACCTGGATCGGGTTGGCCTTGCGCGTCCACACCAGCCAGTGGCACAGCGCCGCTCGTAGCGGCACGTTTACGCTCAGGTCGGGTTGCCACGCCAAGTGGGTCATCTCGGCTGCGCCGCGGGTGAGTTTGGCGATGTCGATGCCGATGAGCGCCGCCGGCACTAACCCCACCGGCGAGAGCACGCTGAACCGGCCGCCCACGTTCTCCGGAATGCCGAATGTGCGGTAGCCTTCCGATTGCGCCAGCGCGAAGAGGTCGCCCTTGCCTTCGGTGGTAACCGCCACCATGCGCGCGGCAGCCTTCCTGCCCAGCGCCTGCTGCATCCAATCGCGCACCAGCAGGAAAGTGGAAACCGTCTCGGCCGTGCCGCCGCTCTTGGCGATCACCACCACCAGCGTCTTCTTCGGGTCCATCGACGCGAGGGCCGCGTGGGTGAAATCCGGGTCCACGTTGTCAAGGATCGCCAGGCGCGGATGCTCCGGCGTGAAGGCTCCCTGAACCGGGTGCGGGCCGCGCATGCCGCAATCGAGCGCCCACGCTCCCAGCGCGCTGCCGCCGATTCCGACCACGCAAACCGTGTCGTACGTGCCCCGCACCGAGGCCGCGAATTTGCGGATGGCGCCGATGGTGGCCGTCTGAAACGGCAGGTGGGCGAAGCCGTAAACGCCATTGTCGCTCAACTTGTGGAACGACTTCAGCGCTCTTAATGCTTTTGCCGTGGATCGTTCGATATCGGCTCTGGTGATGCCGTTCGCGCGTCCCACCATGTCCGCCAGAAGATTTCTTTCGTCAAATTGAATAGCCATTCTGTTACCGATTGTAGGAGGTTACTCCGCGCCGCCGCAATGTTTCAGTACTTCGGCACGCTGGGATCCACCTTGTCGCTCCAGGCCAATATCCCGCCCGTCAAGTTACGCACCCGCTCGAAACCCGCGGCGCGCAGCACGCCGCAAGCCCGCGCACTGCGCCCGCCCGACTTGCAGTGCACCACGATGTCGGCCGCGCGGTCCAATTCTCCCGTGCGCTTCGTGAGCTCGCCCAATGGGATCAGCTTCGATCCGGGGATGCGGCAAATCTTGTACTCGTTGGGCTCGCGCACATCGACCAGCACGAAGTTATCGCCGCGGTCGATCTTGGTCTTCAATTCGGTAACGCCGATTTCGCCTTCGCTCACTTTAGCCTCCTGCGCGGGCACGCCGCAGAACTGATGATAATCGATCAGCCGGGTGATGGTGCGGTGATCGCCGCACACCGGGCACTCCGGGTTCCGGCGCAGTTTCACCTCGCGGAAGCGCATCGCCAGGGCGTCGTATAGCAGCAGGCGCCCCACCAGCGGCTCGCCGATCCCCAGGATCAGCTTCACGGTTTCGGTAGCCTGGATCAATCCGATGGTCCCCGGCAGAATCCCCAGCACGCCGCCCTCGGCGCAGCTTGGCACCAGGCCGGGCGGCGGCGGTTCCGGATACAGGCAGCGGTAGCACGGGCCGCCGGGATAGGCGAAGACGGTCGACTGCCCCTCGAAGCGGAAGATCGATCCGTACACGTTGGGCTTGCCCAGCAGCACGCAGGCGTCGTTGACCAGGTAGCGCGTGGGGAAGTTATCGGTGCCGTCCACCACCAGGTCGTAGTCTTTCAGGATCTCGAGCGCGTTGTCGCTGGTTAGCGCGGTCTCGTACTTCGTTACCCGCAAGGCCGGGTTGATGGCCTGCATTTTCTCGGCGGCCGAATCCAGCTTCTTGCGGCCCACGTCGCGCGTCGAGTGGATCACCTGGCGCTGCAGGTTGGTGAAATCCACCACGTCGAAATCCACCATGCCGATGCGCCCGATGCCGGCCGCCGTGAGATACAGCCCTAGCGGCGCGCCCAGTCCGCCCGCGCCCACCAGCAGCACTTTGGCGGCCTTCAGCTTCTGCTGGCCTTCGATTCCCACCTCGGGGATGATCAGGTGCCGGCTGTAGCGCAGGATCTTCATCGTTTGATGAGCTGGCTTCCGCCATGGCGGCGCGGCAGCCGGAACCACCGGCGATTGAGGGCACCAGCGAGATAGTATCGCCATCGGCGGCCGGCGGTGTCGCTCTTGCGCAAGATAGCGGATGTCTTCGTCGTTCAGATACACGTTGACGAAGCTGCGCAGTTTGCCTTCGTCGGTGAAGATCTGCTGGCGCAGGTCCGGATATTGCGCCGGCAAGCGCGTTCAGCACCTCGCCCACCGTGGCGCCAGAGGCGCTCACCGCGTCCTGTTTTCCGGTGAACTGCCGCAGGGGAGTGGGGATCAGAACTTTGGCCATCTTAGTAAGTCAACTCCTCTTTCTCCGCCTCGGTCTGGTCGGCGTTGGGCAGCCAGCTATTGGCGTGATGGAACTCGCCCTTTTGAATCGACAGCACCACGAAGGAATACCACGGGCACGAGTTCTGTAAGTCGGTCTTGGAAAAGTACGCGTCGCAATCGGGGTGCGAGTGGTAGATGCCGATCAGGTCCATTTTGCGCTCGCGCGCCGCGCGGTCGGCCGCCAGCAGGTCTTCCGGGCGCAGCTCGTAGCGCGCTGCCTGCGCGCCATCGAAGGCGTTTGCCAGCGGCATCGCCGCGCGCACGGTTTTCGCTTCGCCCTCGATCTCCCCCAGCATGGCGCCGCAGCACTCGTTGGGATACGTCTCGCGCGCGTGCTTCACCATGGCCGCCCAGGGCTCCGGTTCGATGTGCATCATTCCTCGTTCCAGAACTGCTCGCTGAGGTACTTGTCGGCGCTGTCGCACAGCAGCGTGACAATCGTCCCCGCCTCGCCGCGCTCCGCTAACCGCCGCGCCAGCATGGTGGCGGCATGCACGTTGCAGCCCGACGATATCCCCACCAGCAGTCCCTCCTCCCTGGCCAGGCGGCGCACCATGCGATACGCGTCTTCGGTTTCGATCCACAGGTTGCCGTCGGCCAACTTCTCATCGTATATGCCCGGCACGATGGCCGTGGGCATGTGCTTCAGCCCCTCCAGGCCGTGGAACCCGCTGGAGGGCTGCGCGGAGAAACACTGGACATGCGGCAGTTCGCGGTTCAGCCGCCGCGTAACGCCCATGAACGTGCCGCTGGTGCCCATGGCCGCGACGAAGTGGGTGAGCCGTCCGCCGGTCTGCTGGACGATCTCGGGGCCGGTCCCTTCGTAGTGCGCTTTCCAGTTGGCCGGGTTATTGTACTGGTCCGGGTAGAAGTACGGGTCGGGATCGGCGCGGTATAACTCGCGGCAGAGGCGTATGGCGCCATCCGAGCCTTCCGCCGGATCGCTGAAGACCATCTCCGCGCCGTAAGCCTTGACGATGCGCTTGCGCTCCTCGCTCACGTTGGCCGGCATCACCAGCTTCACGCGGTAGCCGCGGTTGGCGCCGATCATGGCGTAGGCTATTCCGGTGTTTCCGCTGGTGGCGTCCAGGATCGTGCGGCTGTGATTCAACCTGCCGGAGCGCTCGCCATCGAGCACCATGTTGCGCGCCGCGCGGTCCTTCACCGATCCGCCGGGGTTGAAGTACTCGGCCTTGACGAGAATCTCTATGTTGGGGAATTCGCGCGGGATTTTCTCCAGGCGCAAAAGCGGTGTGTGGCCGATGGTGGCGAGCAGGGGCAGGGCGGACTCGTGCGCCGCGCCCGGTATGGGGTAGGGACTAGCCATCTATACCTGTTTGGATTCATCCCCGAGGCGCAACGATGCAGGTATCAACCCCTTGGCATCCTGCTTTGCGCGAGCGTGGCCAACGCGGGCCTGTGCGGGGAATGGCCGGGTAGCGGTCATCCCCGCGCAGCCTCCTCCGTTCAGCGGTAACGCTGAATGCGCCGCGCCTTACGGGCGAGCCCGATTGCCAGCATCGCGCCGCCGGCCACCATCGGAAGCGTCCCCGGTTCCGGCACGGGGGGATCGGTGGCTTCGATGGCGTCGAATAAGATGTTGTTGCAGGGCGAACCAGGGTCCGGAGTTGTGGTCACCGCATAATACTTATAGGTTCCCCAGTCCGGAATGCTTACGAACGTGTTATTGGCTGTCTGGGCGGAGAGCAGCAAGACAAAGGTGCCGTCGTTGCCCAGCGTGTTGGTTCCCCAGAGGTTCCACGATTCGCCGCCGGTGACGCTTTCGATGCGGATTTCCGGGGCGGTATCGTCCAGAATCGGCGCCACACCGATCTCGATGTAGTTGGCGTAGCTGGTGCCGGCGCTGTTCAGGGTTTCCTCGTTGTCGAGCGTGCCGACAAAGCCGAGGCCATTCTCATCGGTTCCTCCATGCTTCACATACAGGTCGAGCGGTGAGTTGGCGGAAGTGTAACCGTAGGCGGTCAGACTGGGGCCGCCGGCCGGGACGCTTGAGATCGTGTCAGTAGCGGCGCCCACCGGCCCGGCGGTAGAGCTCCCAAAATCGTACAGAAGAACCGGTCCTGCCCAAGTGGGTAACGATAGTAACGCGAGGCCGATTGCCGCGCAAACGAGCTTCTTCATTTTGATTTCCCTCCGTGTGTTTTGGTGTCGTGGACTTCCCGAGTGCTCGTGATTCGATGAGCGGTTGCATCCGCAAGATGCTATTGGGCGTACCGGTACATTTCCGCAAGATTTGTTGCCGGCACTGTCGCGGCGCCGCGCTGCCCCGCACACCGCATGTGCCAAGATGAAGTTTCGTGCAACTGCCCATCGATCCGCTGATTCCCAAAATCCTGCTGCATCTCGTCGGTGACCGGAACCTGGTGCTGGAAGCGCCCCCCGGCGCCGGCAAGACCACGCGCGTTCCCCCCGCGCTGCTGGAACTGGATGATCGCGAAGTGTTAGTGCTCGAACCGCGCCGCCTGGCCGCGCGCCTGGCTGCGCGCTTCGTGGCCGCGGAACGCGGCGAACCGCTGGGAGAGACCGTGGGCTACCAGGTCCGCTTCGAGGATGTCTGCAGCCCGCGCACGCGCCTGCGCTTCCTCACCGAAGGCGTGCTGACGCGGCGCCTGCTTAGCGATCCGGCGCTCGCGCGCGTTGGCACTGTGGTGCTGGACGAATTCCACGAGCGCCATCTGGAAGGCGACTTGGCGCTGGCCCTGCTGCGCCGCCTGCAACGCGGACGCCGGCCCGATCTGCGCCTGGTGGCGATGTCGGCCACGCTCGACGCCGCGCCTGTGGCCGCTTACCTGGGCGGGGCGCGGGTGATGCGCGCCGAAGGCCGGCAGCATTCGCTCGATATCGAATACACGCCTCACGCCGCAGCGCCTCTGGAACGGCAAGTGGCCGCCGCATTGGATCGCCTGCCCGCCGCGCTCCCCGGCGCACACGTGCTGGTTTTTCTGCCGGGCGCCGCCGAGATCCGGCGCGCACAGACGGCCTGCGCCGCGCTCGCCAAGCGCCGCGGCTGGATGCTGCTTCCCCTGCACGGCGATCAGCTTCCCGCGGAGCAGGACCGCGCCGTGGCGCCGTGTGCGCAGACCAAGGTGATCCTGTCCACGAACGTGGCCGAAAGTTCCATCACCATCGATGGCGTCGCGGTGGTGGTGGACAGCGGTCTGGCGCGCGCGGCCGCGCACTCCGCATGGAGTGGCTTGCCCACGCTGCGCGTCGCGCGCATCAGCCAGGCGTCCGCCAACCAGCGTGCCGGGCGCGCGGGACGCACCGGGCCGGGGCGCGCCATCCGCCTGTACCCACTGGAGGATTTCGTGCGCCGCCCCGCTCACGATCCACCCGAGGTCCTGCGCGCCGATTTATCGCCGGCCGCCCTGCTGCTGCACGCCATGGGCGCCGGTGGTCTGAGCGATCTCGACTGGCTGGATGCGCCGCCCGCGGAGAGCATCGGCCACGCCGAAGATCTGCTGCGGCAACTCGGCGCCCATGGCGACACCGCCCGCAAGATGGCTCGCTACCCGCTGCATCCGCGCCTGTCGCGCCTGGTGCTGGAAGCCGAACGGCGCGGCGTGGCCGAGGACGGTTGCGCGGTGGCGGCCCTGCTCAGCGCGGGCGAGCGATTGCCGGAGCGGCCCGGCCACGCCACGCGGTCGGACCTGTTGGCGCTGCTCGAAGCGCCCTGGGAACCGCGCGCCGCGCAGGTGGTCCGGCAGGTGCGGCGCCTGGTGAATCCCGCGCGGCAGTCTTCCGGGCGCGATGAGAACGCCCTGCTGCTATCCGCCCTGGCGGCGTTTCCGGACCGCGTGGCGCGGCGGCGGCAGGGCAATGAGCTGCAACTGGCGGCGGGCGGTCCGGCGGAACTGGCGCGCTCCAGCACCGTCACGGACGCCGAGTTCCTCATCGCCATCGAAGCCGAGGACCGCCAGGACCGGCAAGCGCCGCTGGTGCGCATCGCCAGCGCCATCGAACCCGATTGGCTGCTGGAACTGTTTCCCGATCGCGTGACGGCTTCGAGCGAGGTGGTGTGGAACCTCCCCGCCGAACGAGTGGAGAGCGTGGAGGCGCTGATGTTCGGCCAGATCGCCATTCAGCAGAGCCGCGGCGCGCCCGATGCCGAGGCGGCCGCCGCGATGCTGGCGGGCAAGGCCATGGAAGCGGGAGTGGCACGCTTCGCCGATGCGGAAGAAATCGAAGCCTGGCTCGGCCGGGTGCGGTTCATCGCACACCACTGCGCAGTTGCGGAGCCGGACATGGGCGAAGCGCTCCGCCGGCTGGCGTTCGGCTTGAAAAGTTTCACCGATCTGGAAGCTGCCTGCCGCAACGGCGGCCTGTTGCGTTCTCTCGAAAGCGCCATGGATGGCGCCTCGCGCCGCCTGCTGGATGAGATGGCGCCCGAGAAAATCCGCCTGCCCGGCGGCCGGTATGTTCGCGTACATTACGAAGCCGGCCAGCCGCCTTGGATCGCTTCGCGCCTGCAGGATTTCTTCGGCATGCGGTGCACGCCGACGGTGGCAGGCGGCTCAGTTCCCCTGGTGATTCGCCTGCTGGCTCCCAACCAGCGCCCGGTACAGACCACCACAGACTTGAGGGGTTTCTGGTCTGGACTGTATCCGCAAATACGGAGGGAACTATCGAGACGTTATCCAAAGCACAAATGGCCGGAAGATCCCTCAAAGGTAAGCGTTCCCTGATAGTTTTGGTAAGCATGACGGTACCAACCCGGTACCCGCGTTACCTTGAAAATGAAACGGAATAAACGCATGGTTGATGTAGTAGGAAAAAGGACCCATGATCAGAATCCGACGTACTGATGGTTCCGTTCAGGATGGTGTTCTGCTCAGTCTGCAGGGAGACACCATCCGCGTCGCTGGAAAGGGATGCAGCGATTTGTTGGAGTACCGCTTGATCCACAATGTCTGGGTATCGGAGGACTGCGAAGTGGTGACGTTCGAGTTTCCTCTGGCGTTGGATCGAAGCACGCCCGCGAATGCCCCATTAATCGAGCCGGCTCCGGGAAGCTCTCGCACGGGAGCTTCCCGCCGCCACAGTGCGCGGACCCCCGACCTGGGCCCGCGCCCTTAGGGCCGGCGGCGCAATGCCGCATCGAGACTCCGCTCCGAAACCCCTCTTCAAACCCATCTGAGATGCTGTGACACGAATGCCCCCTACGCCGGATTGGCTTCCCTCGACTGGGGTCCGGTCTTTCTGGGACCGGAGTACTGGGGGAGTACGCGGCACCGAGAATTTACGGTTTTGGCGCATAGCGTCCGGCACGCATTGCTGTATAGTAAATTCTCTGGACGCCATGACCTTCACCACGGAAACTCTCTACCGGGCGCACATTCACCGCGCGCCTGTCGACCCGGAGCGGCGCAGTTGGCTGGCATCGAGGAAGCTTCCCGCGGTGGAATTTCGCGCACCCGAACGCGAGGAAATTGCCAAGCTGGCGTATTCGTATTGGGAAGCGCGCGGCAGGCGGCATGGGTCGGAGCTGGAGGATTGGCTCCGTGCCGAGAGGGAACTTAGGAAAGGCCGCGGCGCATAGCCGGGAGGCAGCCCCCCGGGAGGCCAACCGCTAGACCGCCTCGCTGGGGCGCAGGTAGCCTGTGGCCTGGGTGGCCGTCACCCTGCGGCGGGCATTGTGCGCACGGCGCACGGTCCACGAGTTCAAGCAGCAAAGCGCCAGAAACAGGCAAACCGAAAACAGCGTATTGGACTCCGGGGTCATAATTTCTCCGAAGTTCAATCTTCTCTGGAATTTCTCGTACTTTAAAGTACTCGCGGTACCAGATTTCCGACTGGTATCGGGGGTTATCCGGAAGGGAGTATATCTTTGTCAGCCACAGGTGTATCCCGATTCGTACACTTCCAGCAGCGGGCGCATTGTGGCTATTATTAAGATGTGATGCATACCCGCGTGCTATCAAGGCTAATGGTTCTCCCGTTTACGGCCGCGTTGCTGGTAGCGCAGCCCGCTCAAGACGCCACGGCGGTGGCGAGGAAAGCCCTCGACCTGATGCTGGCGAAGAAGTATTCCGACCTGCAGCCCATGTTCGCCAGGGCGTACCGCGAGGCCGCCGCCGAAGACAAGTTGAGCAAGCTCGGCCCGCAGGCGTCCTGGGGCGCCATGGTGTCCATCGGCGAGCCCTCGGTGCAGGACATGGGGCCGGTGAAGATCGTCTCCTTCCCAGTGAAATTCGCCGCCTACGACTCGCTCTTCAAAGTATTCATCAACGCTTCGAACGAAGTCGGCCAGTTGGGGTTCCGGGCTGCCGAGGCGCTCTGGCAGCACCCGCCCTACGCTCAGCCGGGCACTTTCAAAGACCGCGAAGTGACGGTGGGCGAGGGCGAGTGGAAGTTGCCGGGCACGCTAACGGTTCCCGCCGGCAAGGGTCCGTATCCGGCGGTGGTGCTGGTGCACGGTTCCGGGCAGCGGGACCGCGACGAAACCGCCTTCGCCAACAAGGTATTCAAGGACCTGGCTGAAGGCCTGGCGGCGCGCGGTATTGTTTCGGTGCGCTACGACAAGCGCATCGCGCAGTACTCTTCCAAGATGTCGGCCAAGCCGTATACGCTCGACGACGACATCTCCGAGGACGCTGCCAAAGCGGCCGCGCTGCTGCGTACCCAGGCCGAGGTCGATCCCGACAAGGTGTTCGTGCTGGGATACGAACTGGGAGGCTACGCCGCGCCGCGCATTGCCGAAGCCGACGGCAAAATGGCGGGCATCGTGCTTCTCGCGGCCAACGAGCGTCCTTTCGAGGAGCTGTTCGTCGACCAGGCGGTGGCCACCGAAAAGCCCGAGAAATACTTGACCGGAATTAAGGTCGCCGCGGCGCGCATCAAGAAACTGGACCAGGGTGACGCCGATGGGCCGCCGATCCTGGGGCTCCCGGTTTCCTACTGGCTGGACCTGCGATCCTACGATCCCGGCCCGCTGGTGAAGCAGTTCGCAGGCCGGGTTCTGGTGCTGGCGGCGGAGCGCGATTTCCAGGTTCCCATGACCGATTTCGAGGCATGGAAGAAGGCTCTGGCCGGCCGCAAGGACGTCACCTTCAAAAGCTATCCCGCGCTCAACCACCTCTTCCTGGCTGGCGAGGGCAAGAGCACCGCGGACGAGTACAAAAAGCCCGGCCACGTTGCCGCGGAAGTGATCGACGACCTGGCGAAGTTCCTGGCGCCGTAACCGCGCATTACGGTCCCGGGTTGAGCCAGGTGACGCCGAAACTGCCGTTGCTGCCCAGGCTGGTGGGTTGCGCCTTCACCACCGCGGAAGACTTCTCGTCCACCATGGTGATGGTCTGAAGGTTGGCGGTAGAAGAGGTCAGCGGCGCGGTCGATTTGCTTACCGTCGCGCCAGCCGAACTGAAACTCACGAACCCAAAATCGGAGAGCGGCAGGACGGTGTTCCCGCGCCCGCAGCAGGGGGCTTCGGCAATCCATTCAGCCGAGGACATTCCAGCGTTGCTCACCGACGAGGTCACGCTAAAGGTCTCGTTCTGCTGCGATACGTCGGTAATGGTCGCGGTGAACTGATCCGCCGCGCCACCGTGACGGGGGTTGGTGGTCTGGCCGATGAAGCTCACCTTCGCGGTAATCAGGTCGCCCGGCTGAACGGAGTGGGGAAACTCGACCACGTAGGAGCCCGCCGGATAGAACTCGTACCAGGCATAGTAGGTTGGGACATCCGTCTGCCTGCCGTTCAGGCTCACGCAGTCGGAATCGGTCCCGATCTGTTCGACCGTGCTCGATGTGTACCCGTCGATGCCCACCCAGAAGGCGGCATACCCGGTAGGCGCCGCCGAGCACTTAACGCTCGGAACGGTCCACGAGCCGGTGACTTGCGTCACGGAGCCATTCGCGCCCGTGACGGCGTAGCCCGCCCAGTTGGAGCTGTCCGATAGCCCGTTTTCGTGTTGGTGGTGCACCCGAATGGGGGCACGGCGCGATGTCGCCTGGGTCAGACTCGCCGGCTTCGGACTACCGGCAGTAACCAGAAGCCCCGCCGCGACGCACACGCCGGCACAGAGCCCCAATCGCAAAACTCGGCTCGATTTCATAAGTCACCTCCGATTGAAAACGGGCGTCCTTTGCGCAGCCCGTATGCAAGCGAGTATACACCGGGCCCCGGTGCTTTTGACCCTCATAGGTGGGCATCCCCACCGGAATCAGTACTGATCCCCACAAAGGCGGGGCGAAGGCACGGCGGAGCAACCGCGATCCCGCATGGCCAAAATGGGAAAGAATTCCCGCAGTGCCGAAGTGTACATTTCACCCGATTCCACCTATAATTACCCGTTCATGACTCTCGCTTCCAAGAGTTGCCTGCCGGTTCTGGCATTGGCGGCTTTCTGTGCGCCCGCACAGCAACCAGGGGCCGCGATCGATATCGCATGGGAACCCGTGACCGACGCCGAGATGCAGATGCGCGCACCGATGATCGAGAAAGATGCCGGCGCGGAAGCGCTGTTCTGGAAGGTCCACGCGATGGACGAGTTCCAAGGGCAAGACCTGCAGCGGGTTCTGTATCACTATATCCGCTTGAAGGTCTTCGACGATAAAGGCAAGGAAAAAGTGGCCACGATCGACATTGAATTCGGCCCCAAAGTCGGCATCGGTAGTATTGCCGCGCGCACCATCAAAGCGGATGGGACTATCGTGGAAATGAAGAGCAGCGCCGTGTACCAGCGCGACCTGGTGCGGGCGGGCGGGCGGAAAGTGCAGGTAAGGTCGTTTGCCTTGCCGGCAGTCGAGCCGGGAGCGATCGTCGAGTACCGCTACAAGGAAACCCGCGAGGATCCGCACGTGATGTACACGCGCCTTCAGATGCAGCGGGAGTATCCCGTCCGCAAGGTCACCTACTTTGTGAAGCCTCTGCCGCGGGAGGACACTTCGTATCATATGGCCGTATGGCCGTTCAATTGCAAACCGTCGCCTCTCCATTTGGAAACCAACGGCTACTCATCGTTCTCGCTGGAGAACGTTCCCGCCTTCCACGAGGAGCCTTATATGCCGGGCGAGCCCAGCGTCCGGCCATGGGTGCTGCTGAACTACCGGAGAGACGAAAAGCGCGATCCCGATAAGTACTGGGATAGCATCGGCCGCAAGCGATACGCGGATCTGAAGCAGGGGCTGAAGGCCAACGACGATATCAAGCGCGCGGCCGCCGAGGCCACGGCCGGCGCGGGCACCCCCGAAGAGAAAGTGGCGGCTCTGATCGCCTACCTCTGGAAGCACACCCGCGGCTTCTGGGACGCCGGAGTTACCGACGCCGAACGCACCAAGGTGCTCTCGAAGATGCCCAAGGGCCGCGACCGGACGGCGGACGAGGTGCTCAAGAGCGGTCTCGGAGACCCCGACGAGCGGAACCTGCTGTTCGCCTCCATGGCATCCAGCGCCGGTCTGGAGGCCCGTCCCGTGCTGCTGCCCGACCGCAACGACATCCTTTTCAGCCCGCAAATGGCCGAGCAGTACTTTCTGGAAAACGTCGACATGGCAGTAAAAATCGGCGACGAGTGGAAGTTCTACGACGTGAGCGCGCACCTTCCCCCCGGCATGCTGGGCTGGAAGGAAGAAGGCGTGCCCGCGCTGTTGAGCGACCCCAAGAAGCCGGTGTTCGTCCCAAGCCCGATAGCCGCGCCGGAGAAATCGCTGATCCGGCGCATCGCGCACATGAAACTCTCCGAGGACGGCACTCTGGAGGGCGACGTGGAGGAATCCTACGCCGGCCACACCGCTCTCGACAAGCGCGGCAAGCTGGAGGGCGAGAGCGAAGCGCGCCAGCAGGAGATTTTCAAGGAAACCATCACCGCGGTCTTTGCGCAAGCCGAGGTCTCGGCGATCGCCTTCCAGAACGTTGCCAATCCGGCCGAGCCGCTGATCGTGAAGTACATCGTCAAGATTCCCGGCTACGGCACCCGCACGGCCAAGCGCATCCTGCTGCAGCCCTTGTACTTCGAGCGCGGCTCGACGCCCCTCTTCACCGCCGCGGAACGGCGGTACCACATCACCATGCCTTACGCCTGGAAGGAGCACGACGAAGTCTCCATCGCATTTCCGGCCGGCTTCGTGCTGGATAAGGGCGAAAACCCCGGGAGGATCGATTTCGGCAAGCCGGGGTATTACGAACTGAAGATGGGGATCCGCAACCGGAACGAACTGCTGGCGACGCGCGAATTCGTCTTCGGCCAGGAAGGGCTGACCGCTGTTTCGCGGGACGCATACCCAACCCTCAAGCGAGTTTTTGACGAGATCCACGGCCAGGACACCGTGGCCCTCACGCTGCGCCAGGGCGAGGCCGCCAAGTGAGGATCGCCTGCGCGTTGCTCATGGCCGCGGCGCTCTATGGCGCCGACGAAGTTCCCGATTGGGCGCGGCAGGCCGCCGCCCAGCCAGCGCCCGCGTATCCCGCCAAAGTTTATGCGGTGGACCTGTTGCACGAGGAAAGCGTCACCGTAGACAGCGAAGGCCACCACGTCATGCGCGAGCGCGGCGTGGTGATGGTACTGCAGAAGAGCGCCGACTTTATCGAGGCCTTCCGCCCCTACAACACCAAGACCGGCAGGATTCGCGACTTCCGCGCCTGGTTGCTGCCGCCCGACGGCAAGCCCATCCCCTTCGGTAAGGAAAAGGTGGTCGATATTGCCTTGTCGACGGAGTACACCTACGACGAAGGGCGCGCCAAGCTGGTCTCTCCCGGTGCGAACCTGGCGCCGGGCTCGGTGTTTGCCTACGAGGTGACCGAGGAGGAGAAAAGCGTCTTCGTGCAGTACCGCTACGAATTCCAGGAACGCCTGCCGGTGATGGTTTCCAGGTTTACGCTTACCGTGCCGGCTGGCTGGGAAGTCCGAGGTTTGGTGTTCAATCACGCGCCGCTCGATCCATCGGCCGCGGGCGGCACCTACACATGGGAGATGCGCAACCTGCCGTGGATCGAGGACGAGCGCTACAGCCCGCCCCTCCACGCCGTGGCGCCGTGGCTGGGCGTCTCTTACTTTCCGGGCGAGAATAGGGCCGGCCTGACGCCGCTGAAGGATTGGTCCGCGGTGTCGGCGTGGCAGGCAGGATTGGCCGATCCCGCCGCCGAGGCAAACGACGCGGTGCGCGCCAAGGCCACGGAGCTGACCCGCGGCGCGGGCACCGAAGTCGAAAAAATCCGCGCCATCGCGGCCTTCGCGCAACAGGTGAACTACGTTTCCGTGCAAATGAACCTGACGCGCGGCGGAGGCTACACGCCGCACCCCGCCGCCGACGTGCTGGCGCGCAATTACGGCGACTGCAAGGACAAGGCCACGCTCATGCGGGCACTACTGAAGGCCGCTGGCATTGCCTCCTACCTGACGGTGATCGACGCCGACGACCGGACATACGTGCGTCCCGAGTGGCCTTCGCCGCACCAGTTCAATCACGCCATCATCGCCGTCCGCGTTTCGGCGGACACCAAGCTGCCGACGGTGTTCGACCACCCGCGGCTGGGCCGCCTGCTGCTGTTCGACCCCACCGATCCCGACACCCCGCTCGGCAGCCTTCCCGAGGACGAACAGGGCAGCCACGCGCTGGTGCTGGCGGGTGCGCAAGGCGAACTGGTGGACGTGCCCCTGCTGCCGGCCAGCGGCAACCGCATCGAATCGACCGTCGAGGCGACCATGGATTCCCTGGGCAAGCTGGAGGCGCACGTCGCGCGCCGCTACTTCGGCCAATCCGCCGCGCGGGCCCACGCGCGCGTGTCGCACCAGACCAACGAGGAGCTGAAGCGCGGCTACGAACGCTCGCTCGCCCGCAACGTGGGGGCCATCGCCGTCGGCCAGGCCGCTATCTCCGGCAAGATCGCCGAAGGCCAAATGCAGCTCAGCCTGGATTTCTCCGCCGCGAGTTTCTCGCAGGCCATGCAAGGGATGGTCATCTTCAAGCCGGGCACGCTGGCTCTGGGCGCCGACTACGCCTTCACCACCGCCGAGCGCAAACTGCCGGTGAAGCTGGACGCCGACGTGTGCCGCGACTCGGTGCGCATCAAGCTGCCGGCGGGCTACAAGATCGACGAGATGCCGGACGCCGTCCACCTGGACAGCCGCTACGGCGTGTACCAGGCGAGTTGGCAGGCGGAGGGCCGCGACCTGGTGTTCGAGCAATCCACCGAAGTCCGCGATGCCCTGGTGCCTGCCGCGCAATACGCCGAGTTGCGGGCCTTCTTCGAGAAGATCGCGGGCAGCCAGAAGGCGCCGGTGGTGCTGATGAAGAAGTGAGGGGCGCGCCGGCCTAGCGCTCCGCGGTGCCGACCTCGTCGCAGTGGCCGCCCTTGAAAACCGACGCCCACTCGTCCGAGTCGACCTTGCAGGAGACCACGTGGCCGGTCGCAATATTCGTGACGTACGCGCTGAGGTTGTCGCCACTGCCGAGAACCAGATCTTGAGGCCCGGCCGGTCCGGTCTTGCCGATGACCTTGCATGCCTTCCAGCAAACGCTGATCGTACCCGTCGCCTCGCTCACAACCAGCATGCCCGCGTAGTAGCGGCCCCCCTGCATGTTCGACCAGGTGAGCGGGATGGTGGCAAATGCCTGGGATGACTCCTTGGCGCCGCCGAATGACTCGCCGGTCAAACCGCAGCCGGCGCAACAAGCCAGCAGTGCCATCGTCAGGGCTATTTTGATGCGAATCGATGTCATGCTTCGCTCTCCATTCGACTCCTGTCTTTGCTCCGGCGCCTCCTCGAAGTTGTCTGGCCAGGCGGCGCCGGGCGTCGGCCGTGTGGTGATCAGAACCCCGTCTTTTCCGCCGTGCTGCCGTTCCAAAACCCGGTGCTGGGCTGACCGTTTTCGTGGATGGTCACCGCAACGCCCCAACTGCTCGGCGTCATTGCGTCCGGCGTGCTGAAGATACTGTTATTCGAATCGGTGAAGGTACCGTCGTGGTTGTCTTTGGGCTCAAACATCTCTTTCGCGCTCCTTGTGTGGAATGCGGCCAGCAGCCGCTTCTACAAGCTATGGCGGAATTGGAAGGGAACTCCCTTCATTTTTTGGTTTGTAAGAGGAAATCGTGGGTGGACTCCGGTTCGGGCAGCTTGCCAAGTGAGTGATATAGGGCGAGTTTGAGAACGCGGTAGGTGCGAAAACCGTACGACTTTCTCATAGTGACTTTGGCTTTGTTGTTCAGGCTCTCGACGACGCCGGTCGAACCCTTGCGCGGTCGCACGGCGACTTCGATGCTCTTCATATCGGCACCGAAGTGGGCGGGCTGGTTGACAAAACCCCGGAAACCACGGCGGGGGCCGCGGGACGGGTAAACACTGGGCAACCAGGGAGGATCTACTACTTCTTACCACAATGCTGGTCGAGAAATCGGAAGACATCGTCGGCCCAGACGGCGGAGCCGAAGTAACCGAACGCGTGGCCGTCTTGCCGGGAGTTTCCATAGGGGGGATAGATCTTCACCTCGTACGGTTTCCTCGCGTCCTTCATCGCTGCGGAGAGGACCTTGCTCGGCGACAGGTCATAATCGTTCTCGGCCTGGAAAAAGAATATCGGCGCGTGCGCATTTCGAACCGAAGCCGTCATCAACGATTGCAGCGCCGGCGCATTCGCCCAGCTTTGGGCGCCCCCCGCTGAATCGATGGCTGCACAATAAGATCCGCGTTCCGCACCCAGCACAACCTCGATGCCGCCGAACGATGTTCCGGCTACGGCGATACGATTGGCTTGAACGAAACTCTGCTTTCGCAGCCACGCGAGCGCGGCGAGCTGATCGTTCAGGTGATCCGTCGTCAGCAACCGCACCATGGTTTCGGCGCCGGCCGCGATGCCACCATTCTTTTCGGCTGCCGCGATCTGGTCACCAATATATGGGCCCGCGGACGCGCTCAAACCTTGGCCACGCCGGTACGGCCCAAAGAACACCCATCCATGGCTCGCGAACACTGGACCGAGTGCCTCGAATCCGGTTTTGCTGATCATGCCAGCGGCACTCCCGTGGTTATAAACGACTGCGGGAAACGGCCCGTTCCCTTCCGGTCTGTACACTACTCCGTGAAGGGTGATGTCGCCACTCGGAAACGTCACGTCGTCGGCTCCTGACAGGGATGGCAAAGGCAGCAACCAGAAAAGGACGATGCAGGCAAGTTTATTCATCCTTCGTTGATTCTATCCGGTCCCATGATCGACATCCAATCGGCATCGGGTCCGCCGGCTACGCGAGCCGCGCTTCCCGGCACCATTCGACCGTATCAGTGACCCATAGGTTCCTATGACAAGGCCATTTTTGGGGGACAGGCGCCGGGGAATCAGCGCCCGAAGTGCGGTCCGACTACGCCAACCTGCTATCCTGAATGCATCTCTTCCATTTGGGTGCGCGCTTGAAAGTCGGTTTCATCAGCCTGGGTTGTCCCAAAAACCTCGTCGATAGCGAAGTCATGATGGGCCAACTGGTGGCCCGCGGCCACGAGTTGACGCCTCATCCCGGCGACGCCGACGTGCTGGTGGTCAACACCTGCAGCTTCATCGACCCGGCCAAGAAGGAGTCCGTCGATGCCATCCTGGAGATGGCCGCGTACAAGAAAACCGGCCGCGCCCGCCGCTTGATCGTGGCGGGTTGCCTGGTGGAGCGGTACCGCGGCGACATCCTCAAGGAACTCCCCGAAGTGGATGCCATCGTCGGCACCAACCAGCTCGACGATATCGTGGCGGCTTGCGAGGGGCTGCAGACGGGCGCCGCGGCGGCGGAGCCGTACCTCTACCACGACCTCACGCCGCGCGTGCTGGCCACGCCGCGCCACTTCGCCTACGTGAAGATCGCCGAGGGCTGCGACCATCCCTGCTCCTTCTGCGTGATTCCGCAGTACCGCGGCGCCTTCCGCAGCCGGCGCTTCGAGAGCGTGGTCTCGGAAGCCACCAGCCTGTTCGAACGCAGGCGTGCGCGAAATCAACCTCATCGGACAGGACACCACCTGCTACGGCGAGGACCTCGGCCTCACCGACGGCCTGGCGCAGCTTCTGGCGCGCCTGGCCGGGATCGAGACCCCGCAAGAGAAGTGGATCCGCTTCCTCTACGCCTATCCCAACAAGGTGACCGCGAAGCTGCTGGATACCATCGCCGCGCATCCGGCCCTGGTGAAGTACATCGATATCCCGCTGCAACATTCGAGCGCCCGCGTGCTGCGGCGCATGAAGCGCGGCGGCTCGGGAGACATCTTCCTCAAATTGATCGAACGCATGCGGCGCATCATTCCGGGCGTGGCCATCCGCACCAGCTTCATCGTGGGTTTCCCGGGCGAGACGGCGGAAGATTTCGAGGAGCTTTGCCAGTTCGTGGACGCCGCGCGCTTCGACAACCTGGGCGTCTTCACTTACTCGGACGAAGATTCGAGCGCCAGTTTCGCGCTCGAAGGCAAGGTGGATGGCCGCACCGTGCAGAACCGCAAGCGCCGCCTGATGGCCCGCCAGCGCCGCATCGCCCGCGCCCGCAACCGCGCCACGGTGGGGCGGGAAGTCCGCGTGCTGGTGGAAGGCGAATCGGGCGAGACGGATTTGCTGTGGCAAGCCCGCATGGCAGGGCAGGCGCCCGAGATCGACGGTGTGGCGCTGATCAACGATATCGAGGGCGCTCCGCCGCGCCAGGGCGAAATACGCGGCCTGCGCATCACCGAAGCGCACGATTATGATGTAGTAGGTACGCTGCTCGCGCCCACCGAGCCGGCTCCGCGTTTCGCCGCGGCGCCGCTCGTCAATATCGAGCTCGCGCCCGCGCTATGAAATGTCCGATCTGCAAGAAGGATGTCGCCCTGGGAGATCCGGATTTCCCGTTCTGTTGCGAACGCTGCCGGATCGCCGACCTGGCCAACTGGTCCACCGGGAAGTATGTGATCAGCTCGCCCATTCAGCCGGGGGATATGGAGGAAGAGGCCGATGAGTAGGTCTGTTGTGGCACCCGGAACCGCGAGCGTGAGCGAGCGGCCCGGCGGCGGCACCAAGTCTCTCGATCACGGCAACAGGCGAGCTGCGCTCGCCGGGCCGATTGACAATCGGCCGCAGGCTGCCAGCCTGCCCCACATAAGACCTTCGCGCCAGAGGACGTTCGGAGAAGGTGTTGTCTCTGCGTTCATCTGCGTTCATCCGCGGCCCAGTTTCTCGTTCCCGGTGTCGCCATGCGCCTGACCCTCGCCAACACGCTCTCCACCTGGTTCGGATGCGGGCGTTCTCCTGTTGCGCCGGGAACGGCTGGGTCGGCCGCGGCCGTCGCCATCGCCGTCGTGCTGCACCGCTACGCCGGCTTCGTGTGGTGGCATTTCCTGCTGATGGCCGCCGTTCTGTTTCTCCCGGCCGTCTGGGCGGCGGGCGTTTCGGCGCGTGCCGTTAACATCGAAGACCCCGGTTTCGTGGTGGTGGACGAGGTCGTCGGCCAGTGGATTTCGCTGGCCGGCGCGCGCACGCTCAACTGGGAAACCTTCCTGGCGGCGTTCCTGCTATTCCGCCTCTTCGATATTTGGAAGCCCGCGCCGGTGCGCCAACTCGAAGCTTTGCCGTGGGGATGGGGCATCAACGCCGATGACGCCATGGCCGGACTTTACGCGGCACTTGTGTTATTGCTGGCAGGATGTTTCAATCTTTATTGAATGCCTCTTCGGAAACCTTCCGATTGTAAACCGCAGATATCGCTGGTCAGCCCTCACGCCGCCATTCCCGGCGGCGAGTTGCAGATCCATGGCACCGGCTTTGCCAAGACGGACCGCCCGCGCGTGACCATCGGGGAAGCTCCCGCGCCCGTGATCGTAGGCTCGGATTCCTTCGTGATCGCCCGCGTTCCGGATGGCGCCACGGCGGGAGACCTGGTGATCGAAAGCGACGGCCGGTCGAGCGAAGTCTGGGCCTGCGACATCGGCGTGCAAATTGCCGACAGCCTGCATCCCGTGGCCAATCCGGCCGTCGATTCGTTCGGTAACATCTTCACCACCTTTAGCGGCTCGCGCGGCCAGAAGGTGCCGGTGGCGGTTTTCAAGATCGACCTGAACTTCGGCATCAAGCCATTTATCAACGAGCTGATGAACGCCACAGCCCTGGCATTCGACCCCCAGGGCATGCTCTACATCTCCAGCCGGCACGACGGCATGGTGTACCAGGTTACGCCCACGGGAAACATGTCGGTGTTCGTGGAGGGCATGGGCGTGGCCACCGGCCTGGCCTTCGACAGCGAACAGAACCTCTACGTCGGGGACCGCAGCGGCACCATTTTCAAAATCAGCCCCAACCGGCAGATATTCGTGTTCGCCACCATGGAGGCTTCGATCTCCGCCTACCACATGGTCTTCGGCCCGGACGGTTACCTTTACGTGACCGGCCCCACCACCTCCAGCTTCGATTGCGTCAACCGCATTTCGGTGCACGGCGAGGTTGAGGTGTTCTACCGCGGCTTGGGCCGTCCGCAGGGTATGGCGTTCGATGAAAGCGGCAATCTCTACGTCGCCGCGTCCATGGGCGGACGGCGCGGCGTGGTGCGCATCTCGCCCGACCGCCGCGCCGAGTTCTTCCTCTCCGGGCCCGGAATCGTGGGCCTGGCCTTCACCCCTTCGCGCGCGCTCGCCATCGCCACCACCAACGCGCTGTATCGCGTGGACACCGGCATCAAGGGGATGCCGCTGTTTTAGCGGCGCCGGCTTGACGAGGCAGTTCCCATGGATGCGGAAATCATAGCGGTCGGTTCGGAAATGCTGACACCCGCGCGTGTCGACACCAACTCCCTCTATCTCACCGGCGAGTTGAACGGCCTGGGCGTGGAAGTGGTGGCCAAGTGCGTGATCGGCGACAACCGCGAGCGCCTGGCCGACGCTATCCGCCGCGCCGCCTCGCGCTCGGGCATCGTGATCCTCTCGGGCGGGCTCGGCCCCACCGAAGACGATGTCACGCGCGACGCCGTGGCGCTGGCGCTCGACCGCAAGCTGGTCTTCCACCCGGAGATCGCCGAGCAGATCGAGCGGCGTTTCGCGCAGATGAAGCGGGCCATGCCGGAGGTCAACCGGCGCCAGGCCTTCGTCGTCGAAGGCGCCGAGATCCTGCCCAACGACCGCGGCACCGCGCCCGGCCAGTGGCTGGAGGAATCCGGAGCGTTTCTGATGCTGCTGCCCGGCCCGCCCCACGAGTTGAGCGCCATGTTCGAGCGGCACGCGCTGCCGCGCCTCGTGCGAATCCTGCCCAAATTGGCCATCCGCACGCTGCTGTTGCGGGTCACGGGCATGTCCGAATCGGACCTGGACCAGACCATCGCGCCCATCTATACGAAGTACGAGAACCCGGTGACCACCATCCTGGCCGCGGGCGGCGACTTGCAGATCCACCTGCGCGCGCGCTGCGCCACGCTCGCCGAAGCCGACGCCCTGCTGGCGGAAGTGGGCGGGCCCATCGAACTGCTCCTGGGCGACCGCATTTACTCGCGCAACGGCGATCCGCTGGATGTGGTGGTGGGCGGCCTGCTGCGGCAGGCTCACGCCACGGTTTCGGTGGCCGAAAGCTGCACCGGCGGCCTGCTGGGCGAGCGCCTGACCGCCGCGCCCGGAAGCTCGGACTACTTCGTGGGTGGCTTCATCACCTATAGCAACGAGCTGAAAATCGAACTGCTGGGCGTGCCACCCGAGACCATCGCCGAGTTCGGCGCCGTGAGCGCGCAGACCGCCGAGGCCATGGCGCTAGGCGCGCGGCGGCGCACCGGGTCCACCTACTGCCTGGCAATCACTGGCGTGGCCGGTCCCGCGGATAGCGAAGCCAAGCCGGTGGGGACGGTGTACGTGGCCGTGGCCGATGCCTCGGGCGTTCACGTCGTGCCTCGCAGGTTCCTGGGCGACCGCGCGCGCATCCGCGCCTTCAGCACGCAAATGGCGCTGGATGTGCTACGGCGGCGCCTGATCGGAACGCCGTAGAGGCCAGGCGGTCACTCCGAGCAGTTCGTCCCACGCCTGGGCAGCCGGAAACGAAAGCTCGCGCCGCTTCCCGACGAGTCCACCCACATGTCGCCGCCATGGTCTACCACGGCTTGGCGCGCCAGGGCCAGGCCAAGACCCATCCCGCCCTTCTTGCCCGCGGTTACGAACGGTTGGAACAGCCGGCTGCGAATTTCCGGCGCGATGCCCGGCCCGGTGTCGCTGACAGTCACCACCACGGCGTCCGGCGCGGCGGCAGCGGAAACCGCGATGGTGCCGCCTTCGGGCATGGCCTCCAGCGCGTTTCCGATGAGGTTGAGAAATACGCGCTCGATGCGGCGCCGGTCGAGCGCCAGTTCCAGTCCTTCGGGTATCTCCAGCGCGATCCGCACCTGCTGCGCGGCCGCCACGCTCTCTAAAGACCCCGCCACGGAGCCCGCAATCTCCCGCAATTCGCAGGGGCGAATCGCGCCCGCCTTGCCCTGCCCTAGATCCAGCAGGTCCTGCAGTAACTCCTGAATTCGCCGCGAGGCGCCGAACATGTTGCCGGCCAGCCGCTGCGTCTGCGCTTCGGACAGCTCCGAATAGAGGAGCATTTCGGCGCCACCGTAGATCGTTGCCAGCGGATTGCGCAGGTCGTGGACAATCGACGTGGCCAGGCGGCCGATGGTGGAGATGCGCTCGGAGCGGATCAACTCCTCGCGCGCTTCGCGGATGGATGCGCACATGGCGTTGAAAGTGGCCGCCAGCCGTCCCAGTTCGTCTTCGCCGCCGATGGGCATCTGGTAATCGTAGTTCTGGCGGCCCACTTCGGCGGCGGCCCGGTCCAGCGCCTTCACCGGCTCGACGATGCGCCGCGCCAACAAATACGTGAGCGCCAGCCCCGCGGCCATCGAAGCAAGCCACAGCAAGCTGAGATTCCTCCGCAGTGCGGCGGTTTCGCGTTGCGCCGCCTCGAAGGACCTCAGGATAGCCAGTTGACCCACGGCATGCCCATCGACATCCAGCAGCGGCGTGACCAGGGGAGCGTACTCGATACCGCCGGCGGAGATGCGCGTGGGCGAGGCGGAAAGCCGGGTAGCAATCAGGTCCGCCTCCGCATTTCCAACCGTCGCCGCGATGACCCGCCCGCCGGAGAGAAACAGGAACTCGCTGCCGCCGGTGGCTTCCTTCAGTCTTCCGGCCAAGCCGCGGCCAACATCGTAGCCCGCGACCAGCACGTCGAGCAAAGCCGGTCCGCCGGTGCTCTGCACGTAGACGGGCGTGAGCACGATATCGTACAGCCGGCCGTCGCGCGCCAGAAAACCGGATGCCTGCGCGGGAAAGCGGCGGAGGGCATCGCGCACCACCGGCAGGTCCGCGGGCAATGCCTGCCCGGGCGACCCTCCGAGCGAGGCGATCACCTGGCCGCGCGGAGTAGCCACCAGGAAGAAGGCGTCCTCATCCGACACGCGCGCCCACAATTCGCCGGCCGTATCCCGGATGGTGGCCGCGTCGGCCGAGCCGAACGCCGCCCGCACGTCGGACATGGTGCTGAGAATCGAGCTGATGGCAGCCAGCCGGTCGGCACGCGACTTCCACAGCGATTGATACGCCTGGAAACTGGTGCGGACTTCGTGCTCGACGCTCGACGAAGTGGCCCGCGCGGCGCTATCGACCGCGATCCAGCCGGCAACCGTGAACAGCAGGGTGATGGCCACGGAGGTGGAAAGCAGAACCTTCCAGAGCAGCGAAATGCGCGATAGCGGATTCTTCATTTCCGTTGTGCCGGGTAATTGGCGTGGTCGTCGGGCACCGGCGGGTAATCCTGCCCGTACTTGTTCTTGTGCGGCATCTCGACGTAACCGGTTTCGGAAACGGTGAATGGGGGAATCGCCAAGTCCACGGCGCCCGCCACGATTGGCCGCTCCAGCGCGTCGAGAGTCTTCTGTGTGGCGCGTTCGTGGAATACGTGCAGCCGGTACTCGCCCGGCGGAACGTTGGGGATGGTGAACGCGCCGGCCGAATCGGTCACGGCGAACCAGGGATCGTCCAGCACTACGATCACCGCGCTCATGGTGGGGTGAATGTTGCAGAACACGCGCACGATTCCGGCGTGGCGGAACGTGACCGTGCGGCTGGTTCCCGGCGGGTACAAGCCGAGGTCGAAGATCTGCCCGCTAAAGGTCGAGAATGCGCTGTGGTAGATGGGGTCGAGATTGGGAAAGGCCACTTCGGTGCCGACCTGTATGGCGATCACGTGGGGAACGAACAACTTGTCCTTCTGGACCACTCGCGCCGCGCCCTTGCGCGCCGGTGCGGCGGGCTGCGCCTTGGCGGCGGGACTGAGCCACACCACCACGCCGGAGTAGTCCCGGCGCTTGCTGACGGCGGGAACCGGCGAATCCGCCAGGCTCACCCGGCCCGCGACCGTTGCGCCCGCGGCGGGCAACACCGCCATCAGGCTAAAAAAGATACGCGAAGGCCAGGTCATAGTGGTTCGAAAGCAGCGTTGGAGAGCCGATGTAACTGGTGCGCGTCTGGGATGCCTCAAAACTGGCCAGCACGTTGGGAGCCAGGCGGAAGAACACGTTGGAGCCGTAGGCCAGGTTCTTCCCGATGCCGCCCACCGGCAGGTCTGAATTGCGGTCGTCTTGCTGGCCCGAGAAGAGATTGAACCACAAGCGGGGCGCGGCGTGGAGCGTGAGTTGGCCCCATCCGCCCAGCGAATGGACGGCCCGGGCCGGTCCGTATCGGGGCACCACGATGCCCTGGCTCAAGGCGCCCGTGCCGAGCGGCGCCACATTCTGGCCGGCGAAGGCTTCGCCCGTGAAATCGATCAACCGCGCCGGCCGCAGCAGCCAGTCCAACGTATACACATCGGATGGCACGGACGATCCCTCGACATGCGAGATGCTGTGATGCAGCCCAGGCGCGATCTCCACTCTCCGGTCCGTTCCGTGGAAAAACTCGATGCGCGCCTCCACTCCCGGCCGCGCCGGTTCGAAGTACGCGGGTGACGGCGGCGCGTACGCGGATGAGCCGGCGGCAGCCGCACCGATTTCGTGGGTCTGCACGACGCCGACCTGGGCGCGCACACCGGTGGCCGCGTCAATTGGAAAGTCCTGGGTGAAACGCGCTTGCGGAATCCAATACCAAAGATTGCCGGCGCCGGAGAGCGGCGAGATTCCGACCTGCGCCAGCGAGTCGGGTTCCCGCGGCGAGATCAGGGGCTTGTCCACACCCACCATGAAACTGCGGGTCTTCCAATCGGCCGAGAGCGAGGCGGTGCGGAGCCGGACGTACTCGATCGCAGCCGATCCGGCGAACAGGTCCAGACGAAGCGATCCACTGATTTTGCCATCGCCGAATATGCTCGGGCCGCTGTAGTCAAGCCCCACGATGCTCTGGCGGAAGGTGGCGCCGCCGGAGCGGGACTCGCCAGGAGCCGCGGTGGTCGGGTACTCCGTGCCGCCGCCATTGGTGTTGAGGTACGTGTTGACCAGGGCCATTCCGGTGATGCGGAGTGGCAGCTTGTGTTCGGCTTCCACCTTGGTTCCGGCCAACTCCGCGGTGCGGGTCTCCTGCACGTCGAGCCGATCTTCCACCGGCGGCGCAGGCGGGCTGCCACGCGCCGCCAACTCCTCGCGGAGCGCGTGGACCTCGGCGGTCAGCGCCTGGTTCTGGGCCTCCAGGCGATCCAGGCGCTCCAGGATCTGGCGCAAGTCGGGCGCCGCCTGGGTCCACGCGGGCAAGATGAAGAGCAAGCACAGAGCGGTTGCCGCGCCTAGACGCCGGGCCATGCGCGAGCGCCGCGGGGCGTCACTGAGAGCTGACGTCGACATACAGGAGATCCTCCAAGGTGCGCCTCAACACCCTGGGCGAGAACGGCTTCGCAAAAAACGCGTCCGCGCCCAGACGGGAGGCCCGCTCCGGGGTCTCCGGGTCGGTATCGGCGGTAACCACGATTATAGGGGTCCTGACGTACTTTTGATGCCCGCGAATGAAGCGGATTAGTTCGAAACCGTCCATTTCGGGCATGCGGATGTCGGTAAGGACGGCGCGAACCGCGGTTTCCGGGTGGTCCAGAAACCACGCGGCCTCGCGCGCCGAGGAGAACACCCTAGCCTGAATTCCGGGGATGCCTGCGCAGGCCATCTCGATGGTTTCCGCGCTCAGTTCGGTGTCATCTACGATCAGAACCGTTCCCGCCGCGCCGCTGGTCTCGCTCATGGGCCATATCCTGGGGGTCAGGGCAGGAATCGATAGCCCACTCCGTGAACCGTCAGGATATGGCGCGGGACGTTGGGGTCGGCTTCCAGTTTCTGCCGCAGCTTGAGAATGTGCGCGTCTACGGTGCGGGTGTTGGTGGCGAAGCTATAGCCCCACACCGAATTTAGGATCATGTCGCGGGTGAGCGGCCGGTCGGGGTGGTTAAGGAAAAATGCCAGCAGGTTGAACTCGGCGGGGGTCAGCCGGATCTCGGCGTCACCTCGCGTCACCACGCGGCGTTCCAGGTCCACCTCCACCTCGCCCACGTGCATCACCTTCCGCGATTCGGCTGTGGAGCGGCGCAGCACGGCCCGTATGCGCGCCACCAGTTCGCGCGCTCCGAAGGGCTTCACCACGTAATCGTCGGCGCCGATTTCGAGCAGCAGCACTTTGTCGATTTCGTCGCCCACGGCGCTGAGAACCATGATGGGCGTGGTCACCTGGGAGGCGCGCAGTTGCTTGCAGATCTCGACGCCGCTCATGCCGGGCAGGCGGAGATCCACGAGGATGAGATCGGGCTGGATCATCATGGCCTGCTCGAATCCGCCCCGGCCGTCGGCGGCGAGAACGGTCTTGAAGCCTTCCTGCTCCAGCATCAGCGAAACGGTGTCGCGGAGGTTTTCGTCGTCGTCGATGACGAGAATTTTGTGGGCGCGCGGCGACTCGGCGTGCGAGCGCGCCGGGGCCGCATTGGTGAGCGGGTCCGGACGGGAACCGGCGCCATAGCGCGCTGCGTTGCCCGTTCCAGGCAGAAGTGCCGGTGTCATCGTGTACATTGGATGCTGCGAACCTCCACTTGGATTGCTCTCTTAGGCTATCTGGCGGGGCGCGGGCGGTGGTCGCCGGTGTGTCAATTTACTGTAAATGTGGCGAATCGCCCCGTTTTTGGACGGGCCGCCAGTGGGGAGTGTAAGTCAGCTCCAGCGTGGTTGCCACGTCGCGGTGGATTCCGCCGAGCAGCGGAATCAGGTACCGCTCATATTGCGCCGACACGCGCACCGCGACCTCCCGCCTGGGGTTGAAAGTGGCCGCGGCGGAGGCATCGTCCTGGGTCCCGCCGCCGGGGAGAAACGCCGGACCGATGCGGTTTTGGCGGTATGCGAACTCGAATTTCGATTTCGCGGAGCGCCACCAGGTCGTCTGAATGGCGAGTCCCCGGCCATCGCGGCCCACCCAACTGCCCAGCAGTTGGCCCTGATTGGTGTTGGCGTCGTGGTAGACGTTGTTCCAGTAGAGAAACGTACCGCCTTGGTCCGAAGTGGCCAGGCGGGTGGATGGCGCTTCCACGCGCAGGTCCCATCGCGGCAGGCCGGGAATCCTGGGGATGTAGATGCCCGGGCTGAATCCCGAACGCCGCGGCGACGTCAGCGGGTTGGGCTCGTCATCGGCGTAGAAATCGGCGTAGAGCGTGACGGGCCTGCCGCGCAGGGGGAGGCGCCAGAGGAAATCGAACCCACTCTTGCGGTCGCCGGGATCGGTGGCGTTTCCGTAAGTGGCCCCGTTGGCGAATAGGTTGCGCAGCACGCTGCCCAGCGTAAATGGCCGGGTTCCAGCGCCGCCGAATAGCGACCAGCGCGTGAAGCCCAATTCCAGATCCCGCGTCACGTTCCAGGTGAGCTTCTGTCCGTTCAGGAGCGGGCGAGGCGGCATGCTGTGGCCGGAAAGCTCGCCGCCGATCAGGTCGATGCGGAAGCTGCCCAGTTCGCTCAGAAAGCCCGGCAGCACCAGCGGCGACGCGCTGGTCACACGGAAGCAGTAGATCGGCTGCGCGTCGTTACTGAAGGAGAACGCACCGGATTCGCCCGGCCCCCACCAGAGATCCTGCTTCCCAACCGTCACCGACCAGCGGCCAAGCTGCACGCCGGCGTAGGCCTCGATGGGCTCCCAGCGGTTTACTCCGTTGGGCGCAGCGGGCAGCACCGGCTCGAGTTGCGGCGCAGCGGGTTGCAGGCTCGCCGCCGGACTGGCGAACGGCGGCGCGTGCCAGTACTCGGTGCGCGCGTAGAAGGACACGCGCCCGGCCGCGGCCACGACGGAAAGTCCAGTAACTGCGTTGCTCCCGTCCGGCACTGGCCGGCCGTAATCGTTGGTAACGGTCTGCCCGAAGTTGTAGCCATCGATCAGCGGCTTGCCGGCCACGCCGAGATAGCGGCTGTAGACGGATTCGATCTCCACATAATCGGCGGCGGCGGGGGTTTGATCGAACTCGCGGCGCAGGGCGCTGATCAGGGACGCCGCTTCGTCCGAACCCGCGGTCTCGCGATACTCGGAAGCCTGGGCCTGGGCGCTCTCGGCCTCCACGAGTTGGCGGACGCACTCGGCCCGGGTCCAGGGGCGCATACCTGCGGCCTGATCGTGTATGTACCGCATCGCGGCTAGCCGCAGGAGCGCGGGATAGATCCAGCTATCCACGGGGACAAAGACCGGAACGGATGGTGCAGCACCCTGGGCTACGCACGTGCGGACCGTGAGCGAGTCCGCAACAGCCCACACTAGAAGCGCTAGCGACAGGCACCGCCAGCATCCGGTCCCATGCTCACTCATTGATAACGAGCCTAACAGCGCGGGACGGGCAAGGTCCGCAACGAATTGTAAGAGTTGTGTGAAAACGAACGAGTGCGACGGCCGCGAGGGGGCCTTGCCTAGCCTCGGGCCCCTCGCTCACGCTCGCGGTTCTGAGGCTGGGCACACGGAACCGCGAGCGCGAGCGAGCGGCCCGAGGGCGGCGCCGAGTCCCGCGGTCACCCCGTTGGATGCCGGTAAAAGATGTGTAAAAAGCGATTTACAAGGCTAGGTGCCAGCGCCGCGACAGCCTAAGATCGAGGAGCGAGGAAGCCATTGGCGCTCCAATTCTCTCGAACAACCAGCTACCGTCTGGCGCTCGCCGCCCTCTTAACTGCCTTGGCGGCGGGCGCACAGACGCCGCCCAACGCGTACGTCGGTAGCGCTATGTGCAAAGACTGCCACTCCGATATCTGGCGCACGTTCAACCAGAATCCTCACTTCAAGAGTATCGCCTCCGGTAAGGAGAAGCCGCGGGACACGGGCTGCGAAGGTTGCCACGGTCCCGGCGACCGGCACGTGCAAGCCTTCGGCGGCAAGGAGACCATCGTGGCATTCTCCACCATGTCTAAGCCGCGGGTGCTGGACGCGTGCCTGAGGTGCCACGCGCAGACCATTTCGCGGGCCAACATCCGCCGGTCTTCGCACACGCTCAACGGCGTGGCTTGCACGGATTGCCACCTGATCCACGGGAACCCGGCTCGGAAGTTCCTGCTCGCCAAGGCGCAGACCGAGCTCTGCTACCAGTGCCACGCCAACGTGCGCGCGGATTTCTCCATGCCCTTCAAACACCGCGTCAACGAGGGCTTCATGGCGTGCACGGACTGCCACAACCCGCACGGCTCGTTCGCGCCGGAATGGCGCATGGCCAGCCAGCCGAAGATGACCGGGACCGGTGCCGGCGATGAGGAGCCGTGCTTGAAATGCCACTCGGAGAAGCGCGGACCATTCGCCTACGAGCATCCGCCGGTGCGCATCGAGGGGTGCGAGATTTGCCATTCGCCGCATGGCTCGACGAATTCGCGGCTGCTGCGGCGCCCGGTGGTCTTCACCATGTGCCTGGAGTGCCACAACGGGGCGCCGGGATTCAGTTTGCAGGGGACGGGCGATCCGCACCCGTCCCAGGCTCATAACATGACCGATCCGCGCTATCAGAACTGCACGAACTGTCACGTGCGCATTCACGGTTCCAACAGCGACTCCCTATTCAGAAGATGAAACCTCAAGCCAAAACCCGAATTGTCCGTGGCGGAAAGCCGGTCCCGAGCCCCGGCCACCGGTGCAGCCGCCGGAGCCTCACAGTCCGGGATGACGGGTCGATTTTGGGCGATTTGCCCAAAAAACAGCGCTTAAGTCATTTGTTTCAGTTCGAACTTTGGGCAAATTGCCCAAATCGCAGGCCGGGCAGCGGATCATTTTGGCGGGTGCCCGCGGCGAAATGCGCCGTTGCAGGCTTGGTTCTCGCCGCCATTTGCGCCGCCCAACAGACCGATGCCCAGAGCCAGGGCGCGTGGGGGGACTACACCGTCAGCTCATCCGTCGAAACCGGATACCGGTTCGAGACCGTCAGCGGCAACGACGCCGAATACCGCAGCACGGTCAACTTCGGAAACGGCATCAAGCTCCTCGACAGCTCCTTTGCGATGAACTCGAAGGACGGCCACGGCCGCTGGTTCGACGAGATCCTGCTCACCACTCGCGGCCTGGGCGGCGATCCCTATGAATCGGCCGAGTTCCGCGTGCAGAAGAACCGCTGGTACCGATACGACCTGCTGTGGCGCCGGAACGATTACTTCAACCCCGGACTAACTACCGATGGCGCAACCGGGGCGCACCTGCTGGACACGCTGTTTGACTCGCAGAACCACGACCTGACTATCCTGCCGCGGGGCAACGTCCAGTTCTTCCTGGGCTACACGCGCGACAGTCAGAACGGAACCGGCCTCTCGACGGCTCCCGGCTTCGACAATACCACCGTCTTTCCGGTGTTCGCGAATGTCAAGAGACTGAGAAGCGAGTACCGCGTGGGTGAGGAAATTCGCGCGAACGGGCTCCGCCTAACCTGGACTCGAGGCTGGGAGGATTTCAAGGACGACGGCGGCTCCCCGCTGTCCGGGGCCGCCGCCGGTACCGCGCTCAGTTCGTTCAGCCGCACCGAGCCGTATCACGGCACCAGCCCGTACTGGCGCGTGGGGTTGTTCTACGAACGCGGCTGGTTCGCAGCCAATGGACGGTTCAGTTACACCGGCGGACAGCGTGGGTACCTGCAGGACGAAAGCACGGTGGGCTTCAACGCAGCCGGGGCGGCGGCCAACCGGCAAGTGGCGTCGTACGGCACGGCGCAGCGTCCGGTGGCGTCGGGCAATCTGACACTGAGCGCGCAGCCGGCGTCCAAGCTGACCATCGTCAACCAGACTTCCACTTACAACGTGAGGACGGAGGGAAGCAGCGCCTACGTCGAGTTCGATAACTCCACGCAAGCCGCACAGTTCGCCTTCTTCGAGTATCTGGGGATCTTCACGGTAGCCAACCAGACCAACATCGACTACCGGGTGAACCGCTGGCTGAGCTTCCACGGCGGGTATCAGTATTCCGACCGGAGAATCCGCTCCGTGCAGGAGCTGCTAGCCGGCGGGGCGCCCGCGCCCGCGTACGAGCAAGTCAGTATACTGAACTCCGGCATCGCGGGGGTGCGGCTGAACGTGCTCAAGGGACTGACGCTCACGGCGGAGGGCGAGGTGGGACGCGCTAACCACCCGTTCGCGGCCAAGAGCGACCAGAACTACCACACGATCGTCGGGCGCCTTGCGTATCAGTACAAGAGCGTGCGGCTCTCGGCCGCATCGCATGCCGATTACAACACCAATTCTACGTCACTTACCGCCTACAGTTCGCAGTCGCGCGTGAATTCGGCGTCGGCGTCCTGGGGAGCGCTGGCTTGGCTTTCGCTCGATGCCAGTTATTCCAAGCTGCACCTCAACACCGTTGGAGGCATCGCATATTTTGCCGGCCCGCAGCTTGTCTCCGGCGAGTCCTACTACATCAGCAACATTCACTCGGGCAATCTGGGTGTGCGAATGGTCCTAAAGAAGCTGGCGACATGTTACCTGGGTTACAGCATCGTTCAGGATACGGGCGACGGGCGGGGCAACCCGCTCGGTTCAGGCACCGGCTCCAGCCTGCCCGCGTTCCAGGCCGCGCAGACCTACCCCATGCGGTTTCAGTCTCCCATGGCCAGGGTCTCCGTGCGGCTGGTGGAGAACGTCAGGGCCAACGCCGGGTATCAGAGATACGGGTTCCGCGATGACTTCCACAGCCTGCAGGATTACGGCGGTAACACCGGCTACGTAAGCTTGACCTGGGCGTTCTAACTGGCCGAGGCAAGGACGGATCGGACCCTGGCGGCCACATCATCCCAGGTGAACTGGCGGGCGCGCTCGATTCCCCTGGCGTTCATGCCAGCGCGGCGCCCCGGATCGGCGATTACCCGCTCGATTTCGCGCCGCAGTGCGTTCGGGTCCGCAGGGTCAACCAGAGCGCCTGCATCCCCCATAACCTCTGGCAGCGAGCCCGCGCGCGAGGCAATCACCGGCGTTCCGCAGGCCATGGCTTCCAGGGCCGGAAGGCCGAAGCCTTCCATCAAGCTGGGCATCGCCAGCAACAGCGCGCCGCGATACAGGCAGGCCAGTTCGTCGTCGTCCGGCGATTCGACAATCTCGGTGCGATGCCCCAGCCCCAGGCTCTGCACGAACTCGGCTGTTTCCGCGCCCAGGCGGCCCGCCAGCACCAGCCGGACATCGCCATCAGGCAGGTCGCGAAACGCCTGCAGCAGAGTGGGCAGGCCCTTGTGCGGCCGGGGATTGCCTACATAGAGGATGTACGGGCGGCCGTTTTGGCGTCGCGGCCCATCGGGAGAAAACGGCGCGCCGACCCCGTTTCCCACGTTGACCACGCGGTCCGGCCGTACGCCCGACCAGCGGAGGATCTGCTCGCGGGAGTACTCCGAAACCGTGAGCACACGGCGCGCCCGGCGGCAAGCGGGCTTAACGACGGTGCGGTAGTAGATGTGCTTGGTGAGCGACGCTTCGGCGGGGATCTGCATGTGAATCAGGTCGTGAATGGTGAACACGAACGGCGCCGAACCGGGCGGCGGAGGGTTGAAGCCGGGAGAGAAATACATGCGCGGGCGGGCGGCCGCCAGTTTCCAGGCGAGCCACAGCGGGTCCGCGGCAGACAGCGGCTTCGGCCCGCGCGCGAGTTGCCGGTGCTCCGGAAGCCGCTGCAGCACCTCGGCGGCGAATCGCCCGATGCCATGGGCGCCAACCCAGCGGGCGTCGCAGAGCAAACCGTCTCTCACGCCGTCCCCGCGTCCGCCTGCTGCGACGCCAGTGCGAGCGCGGTCACCAGCCAGGGATAGAAGAAATTCAGGTTGACGCCCAACAGAAAGGCGATGGGCTGAAACGCGGCGGCCACGGCGATCACCGGCGCAGCCCTTCCGCGGCGCGCCATTCGCAGGGGCCGGAGCAGGGTTGCGAACAGCCACAGAGCCAGCGGAATCCCCAGTTCCGCAACGGCGCCCACCAGGCCCATGCCGGTGAGGTCCCAGTCGTCGACGGCAGGCAGGCCCTGAAGATACTCGGGGTCGTTCCGCATCAGCGAGTAGTTGCCCAGTCCGATGCCGGCGAGAGGATGCGCGACGATCATGCGCGGCACGATGAGCGCGCCAGTGACGCGGCCCATCACGAAATTCGGGTCGTTGGGATGATAGAGCGCGGCCTCCTCGATGTCCTGATAGAGCAGCCAGTAAGTGACCAGTTGCCGCTGGAAGATAGCCAGCAGCCCCAGAAACAGAACGGCCGAGGCCAGCAGCGTCAGCCTCTGGCGGCGGCTTCCGGAGATTAGCACGCCGAGCGCGGCAAGCCCGGCGGCCGCCAGAAGGCCGGCCTTGGACCCACTTAGCAGGAGCGCCACCGCGAACAACCCGAGCGTGGCGGGAACCTGGAAGCGGTAGCGGTAGGCGTGCAGGTGGGCGCGCAGCAGAACCGCCAGCGATGCGGCCACCAGAAACATGCCGTAAGGGCCGCCTTCGTTGAAGAAGCCGCGCACGCGGTCGTTGAAATCGTAAACTACCGGGGTCCAGATGCCCGCCCCTTCGTACAGCAGCCAGCCCAGGATGGAAGCGCACGCGCTCAGAATCGCGACGCCAACGAATGCGTCCAGCACCGCGCGGCGCCATCGCGCATTGCGCCCCAACGCGCCGGCCACGAACAGCAGCGAGACCATCGCCAGAAACAGCTCCACCAGGCGCGAGAGCGAAATCGCCAGCGGCCGTTTCAAAGCGGAAATGCCGGACGGCGGATAAAACGGAAGCCGCAGCGAGAACGCCGAGACCGCGGCGCAGGCGCACAGCAGCGCCAGGTAGCGGCCTCCGTATTCGCGCCAGACACCCGGCAGGCGGATGCGGAAGCGGGCGTAGAGCGCCAGCGCCGAAGCGGCGCACAGGCCCAGCACCTGCACAACTTCGAGGATCTGCACGTCGCCGATGCGGGCCGCGGGCGCAGCGCTCAGCGCCGCGAAAAACGCCAGGAACGGGCCGCCGCCGAGGGTGCGCTCATCAGTAGCGCGCATAGCCCCCGCCGGCGCGGCGCGCCTGGAACAGGGCGATGGAGCAGGCCGTCATGGCCGCGAGCACCGTGGCCAGCGCCACCAGGAACGCGCGGGGCGGCCAGCTCTTTTTGTCGGGCGCCTCGGCGCGGTCCAGCACCTGCACCACGGGCGATTCCCGGGCTTCATCCAGGCGGGCGGCTTCGGCCTGCTGGGAAAGCAGGCCGAATAGCGTCTCGTGGTACTTCACGTCGCGCGCTTTGCGGAGGTAGTCGAGCGCCGCCTGGGGAATCCGCCGCGCCGGAATCAGCGGGTCGCCCGCGCCTTCACCGGTCTTCTCCAGCTTGTCGAGTTGCGCGTGAAGCGCCGAGGTCTCCTCCTGGTTGGCGCGCAGTTGCGGATTATCCGGCGCGGCGTACAGGCGCATGGCTTGCGCCTGCACCTCGCGGCTGGCAATCTCCGCCCGAAGTTGGGAGATGGAGCGCAACAGCGCATCTGACTGGCCGGCCGGGTAGACCAGGCCGCTCGCCTGCTGCATGTTGCGCATGGCCGCTTCGGCATCGGCCAGCGTCTCGCTCTCCTGGCGCACGCGCTCCTCGAAAAACAGCCGGCGCTGTCCGGCGGCGGTGAGCGCCAGGCGGGAGTTCTGGCTATGTAACTCATCCACGTAGGCGTTGGCCATGGCGGCGGCGCGCGCCGGATCCCGGTCCTCCACGCGGACGTGGATCAGCAGGTCCTTGCCGGTTTCGATGGTGGTAAGCCTGGCCAGGCGCTTCCGCGTGTCCACCATGGTCTCTTTTCGGTACAGGTTCCGGAGCTGGAATTTGGCGATGACGGTGTCGGCGATCGTGCGGCTTTTCAGCAGCCCGACGTACAACTCGCCGGGATTGCGGAACAGCGACGAGCCGCCAGCCCCTCCCAGCAGGCCCAGGCCGCTCAATCCGGAAAGGCTGCCCATCAGCATGGTTTGCATGGACTGGTCCTGTTGCGGCGGCAGGATCACCGCTTCGGCCGAGTAGTACACGGGTAGCAACATGACCACCGCTGTGCTGACGACAGCCGCCGCCGCGGTCACCGAGGCGATCATGCGAACGCGCCGCGCCACCGTCCGTGCGGCGTCGCCCAGCGAGATCTCCAGTTCACGCGTGTCAACCGGCATGGTGGCTCACTTCAGAAGGTTGATGGCGGCGGCGCCCAAGCCGAACTGCGCGAACACTGTCGCCCAATCCTTCAGCCCCTTCAAAAACGTGGTCTTGTTGATTTGTTCCGGCACCACGATGGAGTCTCCGGGGTGTAGACGCAGGTCCTCGAACTTCTGGCCCAGCAACCCTCCGGAATCGGGCTTGCTCGCCACCGATCCATCCGCGCGGATCAGGAACGTGTGGCGCGAATCGCCAGTGCGGGTTGCGCCACCGGCCTCGCGCAAGTAATCGCCCACGTGGCGCGTATCGGAGAATACGAAGGAAGTCCCGTTGTAGACGGCGCCGATGACGTTGATGAAGGATGGCTTGCTGGGAACCGTGAACGTGTCGCTGTCTTCGAGCGGCAGGTCCGGCAGCCTCTCCGGCCGCGGGTCGCGCGGATCGATATCCAGCACGATGCGACCGGCGGCGCGCACCTGGCGGAGTTTGTCGACCAGTTCGCGCTGCCCGGCGATTTCGCTGCTGGCCGCGGCCGCCTCCTCGGGCGAGATCACCTTGCCGCGAAGATTGGCCGAGGAAGAGGCCACCTCGCGATCCAGCGAATTCACCAGATCGTCGAGGCGCTGCTGCTGCTCCAGCTTGGCGGACGCGCGCGTGAACTGCGAGCCGAATAGGTACGCCTGTGGAGTCAGCCCGCCGGCTCGCTGCACCACTTGGCGGAGGGTTTCGCCGGGCCTGACGCTGTAGACGCCCGCCGATGCGAACTCGCCCTCCAGCCGGACGTACCGGGTTTGCAGGTTCTGCGGCAGCTTTACATCGGCCGTGGAGAAGATGGTGACCACGTCGCCAGGCTCGAGCGGCAGGTTCTCGGCTTCGTCGCCGTCGATGACGGCCTTGCCCAGGTGAAACGGGATGAGCGCGGTGGAGAGATCCTTGGGATCGCGGCGCTCGATGACGGCGTAGCTCCAATTTGTTTCAAGCATATTCCGCTCCACGTGGTTTTTGGCGGGCTGCTCCTGTTCCCGCGATACGCCGATGGAACCGGGTCCGGATCGCGTCCGCGCGGCGGCGGCGGAGCGCGCGGAATCCACGCCGCCTTCCAATCCAGCCGCGGACGACGCGTAGGCCATGGCCCCGGTGGAGGCGATCAGATCGCGCGGCGCGTTATCCGGCTGCGTGTTGTCCTGCGAAGCGAAATAGGGCGTCGCGCCATTCGCCTGCTCGGTGGGCCTCCTGGGGAACACCAGGCGGTTGCGCGCCTGCCAGTAGTCGCGGGTGAGCAAGGCTTCCCGGTCGGGGATCAGGTCGCGAATCCGCATGCCCGGCCGCCACGGTATGCGAACCGGGTCGGCCACGTTGCCGCGGAGCGTGACGGCGTTCTCGAAGCGCGGCGCAACCGAAAGCACGTTGACCACGTCGCCGTTCTGCAGCCTTGCGTTGGCGCCGCGGCCCACCAGCGGCACCTCGACCACGCGGCGCGCCGAGTCCTCGATCCGCTCGACCATCGCCGAGCGCTTCGCCGCTACGGGCGTGAGCCCGCCCGAAAGTTGCAATCCCTCTTCCAGCGTTTCTCCATCCTTCAGTTCGTAGACCGCCGGCACATTCACGCTTCCGGCGATGGCCACCTGCGGGCCCACGGGCGGAATGTAGATCACGTCGCCGGAGAGCAGCCGCTCGTCCTTCGATTTGTCGCCGCGCTGCAGCAGGTCGTAGAGGTCGAATTCGCACACTGCGCGGTCCTGCCGCATTAGCGCGATGCGGCGCATGCTGCCGTGGGAATTTGGGCCGCCGGAGGAGAAGATAGCGTTGACCAGAGTGCTCAGGGAGCTGACGGTGTACACGCCCGGCCGTCGCGCCTGCCCCAGGACGAATACCTGTATGGAGCGCAGTTGGCCCATGTTCACGCTGAGATCGAAGTTGCGATAGATGCGGCCGATCGCCGTTTTCAGAAAGTCGCGGACCTGGGCGAACTGAAGGCCGGCGACCACCTCGGCGCCGACTTGCGGAATGTAAATGGCACCGGCGCGGTCCACGACCGGGGATACGCTCAGGTCGATCTGCCCCCAGGCGCGGATGACGAGCTGATCGCCCGGCCCGATGACGTAGTCGGGCGTCACGGGAACCCGGTCGGCCGGCGCGAAAGTGCTGGGGACTTCGCGGAATAGTTCAGTTCCGAAGACCGGCAACAGCTTGCCGGTAGATTGTTCGACGAATTTCTGGAACGCAGTGGGCTCCTCGACGAGGTATGGCGTGCGCGGTCCCGCGGCGCTCATGCCGGGGGTATCGGCGCGCTGCGGCTGGTTGGTTTGATACTGCTGGGAATTCTGATCGCGAATCACTGGGATGCGCGGCAGCATGGCCTCGACCGCCGCGGACGGGCCGGCAGAGCCGGAATCGGCGGTACAGCGCGGGTCGACGGAACCGGTTGGCGAACTGCAATCCGGGACGGTGCGCTCCGGTAACTGCTGCGCCAGCGCGGCCTGGAGCAGCAGCGGCAACGCGGCAAGTACGGTCACCGCCAGATGCCGCGCCTTTGCCACGGGCCGCTCGCTTACGCTCGCGGTTCTGTGAGCTGCCCTCAGAACCGCGAGCGTAAGCGAGCGGCCCGGCGGCGGCACCAGTTCACTAAGCCGAACCCCTGATAGTCTCGTAGCCTGCATCTCCGTCCTCACCCCCTCACCCGCCCCGGCGCCAGCGGGACAAGCGTCTCCGTCCCGCGTGCGCGCGCACCCCCGCCAATCAGCTCTAGCATTCGCTCGCCGAACCGCGACTCCGAAAACTGCTCCGCCCAGCCTTGCAACTCGGGGGCCTGGACCAGCGATTCCACTTCCTCAAACCGCTTGAGCGCGTTCGCCAGCGGCACGTCGCCGGGCTCGTCGTAGAAGACGCCGCCCGCGGGGTGCACGGCTTCCAGCACTCCTCCGCGGCCCAGGGCAACCACCGGTTTGCCGCTAGCCATGGCCTCCACCGCGACGATTCCGAAATCCTCCTCGCCTGGCAGGAGGAGCGCCCGGCAACGCGAATAGAGATCGCGCAACTCGTCAGCCGCGACGCGGCCACAGAACTCGACCGTCGGTCCGGCCACTTTCTTTAGCGCTGCGTACTCGGGGCCGTCACCTACGATTTGAAGCCGCCGGCCGGTTCGCGTGAAACAGCGCACAGCGTCCGCGGCCCGTTTATACGCCACCAGTTCGGTAACCATCAGGTAACTCTCTCCCGCGGGCTTCCAGCGAAAGCTCTCGACAGCTACCGGCGGATAGATCACTTGCGACTCGCGCCGGTACGCTCTCCAGATGCGTTTCTGAACGTTGCGGCTGTTGGCGGCGAATTCGTCCACCCGCGCGGCGGTCGAGTAGTCCCAGACTCGCAGCGGGTAGCCGAACGCCGCGATGGCGGCCTTCTTCCACAGCGGGCGCGTCCACTCGTGCAGGTAAGTGGGATATAGGTCCCATAGGTAGCGCATGGGCGAGTGGCAGTAACAGATGTGGCGCGTATCCGCCGAGGCGAGCACGCCCTTGGCGGGACCACTCTCGCTACTGATCACCAGATCGTAGCCGCGCAGGTCCAGCGATTCCAGAGCCATGGGGAATGCCGGCAGCAGCGAGCGGTAGTAACGCCGCAGCGGATTCAGGAACGATGCCGTCACTCTGTGCGACCGTATCGCTTGAGACACTTTCTCCGGGTCGTAGAAGAGAGTGAACACATCGGCATCGGGCAGAACGCGGCAGAGCGCCTCCACCACCTTCTCTCCGCCGCGCATGTTTAGAAGCCAATAGTGAACAATCGCCGTTCGCATGGGTAACTTGCCGTTGCGCTACACCAGCCAGTGTAAGGCCGGCAGCCCGCGCTCTGGCCACGCCCAACTGGAAAATCACAATCCTTTTACAGGCGCCGGGATAAGTGGTTGGGCCCGCGACGGGAGACGGGCGAGCCGCCGCCGTATTTACCATTCCTTTACAACTTGCGGATTACTATCAGCGGGCCTCCCGGCTATTCTTTTCGAAGATGAGCACCGCGCTAGTTAGTGCCTGCGTCATGCCGCCGGACGACCCGCTTCTGGTGACGATCCCGCTGCCGCACCAGGCGGACTTCTTCCCGTACGGCTTCCCTGCCTCGATGCGCTCGAACTCTCCGCTGGTTCTGGATGCGGCTCGCCAAAGCTGGGCCGATTTGCCGAAACGATTCGAAGCTCCACTTCTGGATCTGCGTTGCGTGGTAACCCAAGGCGCCGCTGCGGATTGTCCGCCTCCGCCAGTGGTACGGGCGCAGCGCAACCTCATCGCATTCGTCGCCGACGCCGAGAATTTCTGGTGCTGCGACATTGCCGCGGGCGTTGGGTCCGCCTGGGTCACCGAGCGGGCCGCCGCGAATGTCCCCTACCTCCGCTACCACGTTATTGAGGCGATGGCTTACTCTCTGTTGAGTTCGCTGCGCCTGGTGACCGTTCACGCCGCCTGCGTGGCGCTGGACGGCCACGGCGTGTTGCTCTCGGGAGACACCGGCGCCGGCAAGTCCTCGCTGGCTTACGCCTGCGCGCGCCGAGGGTGGACTTACATTTCGGACGATGCCAGCAGCCTGCTGCGGCGCAGCCGTACCCGCACCGTGCTGGGCGATCCCCGCCTCTTCCGCTTCCGGGCGACCGCTGGCTCGCTATTCCCCGAGTTTCAGGGCATGGAGGAGTGCGCGCACGCTCACGGCAAGCCCACCATCGAAGTGCGGACCGATTCCTTGCCCGCCATTCGCACGGCCTTCCAGAGCCGCGTGGACGCGGTGGTCTTTCTTAACCGCCAGAATGGCCGCAAGGGGCAGACGGATCTGATCCCCGTCGCGGGCGGCGACGCGGTGAAACGCCTGGCCGGCTTCCCGTGGCCGGGCGACTCGTCCGCCGAACGCGAACGGGCGACGGCGTTAGGTCGGTTGGCCGGAGCCGGAACTTACGAGATGCGCTACTGCGATCTGGACTCGGCGGTAGACCGGTTGGAACGAATAGTTCGAGGAGATACAAGATGAGAGCCGCTTTGCTGCTTTGCCTGGCCGCCACCGTTGCCAGCGGTCAGGTCGCTTCGGGCGCGCTGTTCGGCAATATCCGCGACGGGTCCGGAGCGCTGGTGCCTTCCGCGCAGGTGGTGGCGCAACAGGAAGCCACGGGCTTCACTCGCACCGTGGTGGCGGATGAGTCCGGGGCCTACCGCATCGAACCGCTGGCGCCGGGCGTGTACTCGGTTCGCGCGCAGCGGCCGGGGTTCCGCACAGTGGTGGTGCAACACGTCACGCTGGAGGTCAGCCAGCAGGCCAGGGTGGATGTGCGGCTGGAGATCGGCGAGTTCAAAGAGTCCGTGGCCGTGACCGCTGCCGTATCGCCGCTGCAAACGGAAGATTCGACGGAGGGCTATCGCGTGGATTCCGGGACGCTCACCCAGTTACCCCTCGATGAACGCGACGTCACCGCCCTGGTGACGCTCGGCCCAGGCGCCATTCCGCGGCAGCTTTCGGGCTACGTTCACGATGCAGGCAACGACCTTCAGCAGGGGTCGCGCGGCTCGGTGGCCCTGAACGCGCCCATCAACGGTGGCCGCCCCTACATGAACTCATATTTCGTGGACGGAGCATACGACACCGATCAGAACCTGTACGCCATTGCGGTGATGCCGCCCATGGATTCCGTGCAGGAGTTCCGCATTCAATCTTCGCTGGCGCCGGCCGGGTTTCCGCAGACCGGCGGCGGCGTGGTGGACCTGGTGACGAAGTCGGGCAGCCAGCAGTTCCATGGCTCCGCGTTCGAATATCTGCGAAACCAGGTTACCGACGCGCGTAACTACTTCGACGATCCCACCCTGCCCACGCCGGCCTTCCGGCGCAACCAGTTCGGAGGCTCGCTGGGCGGGCGTTTGCCGCTGCCGTCGTCCTACTTCTTCCTGGCATACGAAGGGCAGCGCGGTCTCTCCGCTTCGCCGACGGTGCAGATCGTCCCCGACCCAACCGTACGCGCCGGCAATTTCCAGGGCGGCGGCGTGATCTACGACCCGCTCAGCGGCCCGACTGATGCTTCGCGTGTCCCGTTTCCCAACAACGCGATTCCGGGTACGCGGATCGACCCCATCGCGCGCCAATACCTGGCCCAGTTCGAGCCGCTGCCGAACCGCTCGGACAATTCGGGCGGCAACTATCTCGACTCCGGATCCAGTTCCAATAACAACGATTCGGTCTCGGCGCGGATCGATCGCCAACTGAAGAAGGACAGCCTGCTATTCGGCCGCTATACCATCAATGACGACCGCGGCGGCGTGGGCGGTAACTTCCCCCTGCGGCCAACGACCGAAGACCTGCGCGCGCAGCAAGTGACAGTCGGGCATACCATGGGCGGCGCCTCGTGGAGCAACGAACTGCGCGCGTCCTTCACGCGGCTGCGCCTCTTCGACATGCCGCTAAGCGCATCGCTGGGTCAGAACACCGCGGCGGAACTCGGGATCCCGAATCCGCCGTCCGACCCGTTCTCCTTCGGCCTGCCTTACTTCTATCTTCCGAATTACTCCACGGTCACGGACGATCCCACCTTGCCGCAGATTCAGCGGGACAACACCTGGGGCGTAAGCGAGACGTTCTCCCGCGTTCGCGGGCGCCGCACTTACAAGTTCGGTTTCAACTGGACGCACTTTCAGCTCAATTACCGGCAAAGCAACGCCATTCGCGGCCAGTATATTTACAGCGGCGCATTCACAGGGAACGGCTCCGATGGCACCGGCGACGCTCTCGCGGATTTCCTGCTGGGGTATCCCCAAAGCACCGACCGCAGCGTCGGCAACTCGCAGGCCTACATGCGGCAGAATACCCTTGGAGGGTTTGCCCAGCAGGACTGGCAGGTATCCAGCCGCCTGTCCCTGACCCTCGGTCTGCGCTACGACTACTTCGCGCCTTTCACCGAAGCCACTGGCAAGCTCCTCAACCTGGACTACTCCACGCTGCCGAATGCGCCGCTGCTGGTCAACGTGGCCCAGGCCCACGAACCCAATCGAGCCGATTTCGCCCCGCGGGTGGGCCTGGCGTGGCGGGTTCCGGGCCTGCTGGCCTCTCACGGCGACACCGTGCTGCGCGCCGGCTGGGGCGTCTATTTCAGCCCGGAGATATCGGCCGAGAGTTACGACTTAGTGCTGAATAACATCCAGACCGAATCGAACAGCGCCGACGCGACGGTAATGCCCGTGCTGACCACGCGCAACGGCTTCCCCTCCACCGCGGGCGCCGGCTTCCCGAGTTACTACGGACTGGACCGCCGTCTTCCCACGCCTTACGTACAGCAATGGAACGCGGGATTTCAGCACGAGTTCCCGAAAGCGGTGGTGCTGGACGTCTCCTACATCGGCAGCAAGGGAACCCATCTGGGCCGCTTCCGCCGCTTCAACACCGCGCTGCACACGGAAACTGGCGAGAACCTGGACCCGCGGCCGGGCGACCTGCAATCGCTGCGCACCTTCCCCACTCTGGGCGGAATCTATCAATACGAGAACATTGCCGACTCCTCCTACCATTCGCTGCAAGTCAAAGCCGAGAAGCGCCTGCGCCGGTCGGTTACGTTCCTGGCGAGTTTCGTTTGGTCCAAGGCGATCGACGATACCTCGACCGTCATCCCGTCGCTGTTCGATAGCGGCGGCGCGCAGGACGAGCGCAACCTAAACCTGGAAAAGGGCCTTTCCGCGTACAATGTCGGCCGCCGTATCAGCGCCGGCTTCGTATACAACCTGCCGCGCCCCGGCCACATGGCGCTGCTAGGCGGATGGCAATTGAGCGGCACCATCACCGTGCAGGATGGCGTGCCGCTCGATCCGCTCTATATCTCCTCGGACACCGCCAATGCGGGCACGTTCACGCGGCCGAACATCGTGCCGGGCCAATCCATCAGCCTGCCCGCAAGCCAGCGCACGCCCGAGCACTGGTTCAATACCAACGCCTTCAGCGCCCCAGCGCCATACGCGTTCGGCAATGCCGGCCGCGATATCATTCCCGGGCCGGGGAACCAGGTGGTCGATCTCGCCCTGCACAAACGCTTCTCGCTGGGCGAGCGGTGGGGCATGGAACTGCGGGCGGAGGCATTCAACTCGCTGAACAATCCGAATCTCGGCTTCCCGGATCCGTACGCCGACAACGGGCCGTTCTTCGGCAGGATCTTGCTGGCGGGCCAGCCCCGGCGGATCCAGTTCGCGACGCGAATCGATTTCTGATGGCGCTCGCCGATGCCCGTATCGAACCCGCCGGCCACGCACTGGTGCGCCCAGGCCTCTCGAAGGCGCGGGTGCCCCGTTACGCGCGGGCCGTCTTCGAAGCGCTCGGTTTCGATGGACCCGGCGACGGCCTGCTGCGCGATCTGGACGACGCCGAATACCGCGCCCTGCTGCGCTTCTGCGACCGGGCCAACCTTGCCCTGACGCTCTATCGCTACCACGGCGACGCCATGCCCGAATGGGTGCGCCAGCGCCTGGAGCGGAACCTCCGCGACCACTCGACCAAGTTCGCGCGCCTCAAGGAATCGCTGTTCGAAATCGCGGATGCGCTGCAACGCCGGGGAATCGAGTTCATCGTACTGAAGGGCCTGACGCACTCGCCCGAGTTCACGCCCGATCCGCTCATTCGGGTGCAGGGCGACATTGACATCTGGTGCAAACCCGATACCGTTCTTTCCGCGCGCGACGAACTCGTGGCCCTCGGCTACGCGCCGCTCGGCCGCCCCGAAGGGCGTCATCTGGCGCCCATGGTCCGCCCCAGCGAATGGGAATGGCGCGGCGATTACTACGCCCCCGAGTTGCCCCTCGCGGTCGAGCTGCATTTTCAGCTCTGGGACCGGCAGATGGAATCCATCCCCGCGCCCGGTGAGGCCGACTTTTGGCTTCGCCGCGCGGCGAAGCGCGTGGAAGGCCGCCTACTGCCCGCGCTCTCCGCGCCCGACACGCTGGCCTTCGCCTGCTTGCACCTCTTGATGCACGTGTTTCATGGCGACCTGCGGGTGCAGCGCGCCTGGGAGATCGCGCACTTCCTCGACACGCATGTCTCCGCCGACGCCTTCTGGAAATCCTGGCGCGAGTGCCACGCCGATCCCCTGCGCCGCCTCGAAGCCGTCGCTTTCGGTATGGCCGCGGAGTGGTTCGGCTGCGCTCTCTCCACCACCGCGGCAGAAGAAGTCGCCCGGTTGCCCGAGGACGTCCGGCTTTGGATGGAGCACTACGCATGGTCGCCGGTGGAGGCGCTGTTCCATCCCAACAAGGACGAGCTCTGGCTACAGTTGAGCCTGGTGGAATCGGCGCGCGAGCGGCTGGCCATCTTCCGCAGGCGCGTGGCGCCGGTGAGAGCGCTGATGAATGCCCCGCCAGCCGCGGCCGCGATCCAACGCTTGCTGCCCCGCTCCGTTCATCACGCGCGCGCCCTTCTGCCCACGGTGTACGGCGGCGCGCGATGGTACTGGCGGCGCAGCGGCCTCGGCGGCGGGTTCCTCCGGTTTCAGGCGGCCTCGGCGCTGTTCACGCTCGGCGTGATGGTCTTCCTGGTGATCTACAACCTCTACCTCACCGGGCTGGGGTATCACGAGGCATTTCAGGGGCGCATTGCCGGCGCCATGCGGCTGGGTTCCCTCATCGCGACAGTTCCCGCGGCGGCGCTGGCCTACCGCGCGGGGCTGCGAAATACGCTCCTCATCGCGGCGCTCGGCAGCGCGGTCACCGGCCTGCTGCGCACCTGGAACCTCGGCGAGCCGTGGCTAATCGCGGGAGCTTTCGGCAATGGAATCTTCCTGGCGCTATGGGCGGTCTCATTTTGTCCGGCGATCGCGGGTCTCACCACCGAGCGCACGCGGCGGCTCGGCTTCAGCGTGGCCTGCGCGGCGGGGATTGCCTACGGAATTCCCGGCGGAGTGATCGCCGGCCGCCTGCCTGGCGCCATGCAGCACCTGCTCGGTTCGGCGGGACCTCTCGAACCCATGCGATGGGCGCTGGTCGCCGCCTCCATCGTGACCGCGCTCGCCGCCCTGCCTGCCATGAGTTTGCGCTTCCAAAGCGTCGCCCGGGCCGCTGCGAATGCCTATCCGAGAGCGCGCGTGGTCGCGGGATTCCTCGCCGCCCTGACCGTCTGGAGCCTGGCCACCGGGGCTTTCAACCCCTTCTTCAACACGTTCTTCGCCGGGCGCCTGCACGTAAGCGTGCCGCGCATCGGCGCTATCTTCTCTTACTCGCAGTTGGCGCAGGTGCTGGCGTTGCTCTCGGCCTCGGCGATTCTCAAGAAGCTGGGCGACGTGAAGGGCATCGCCTGGTGTCAACTGGCCACCGGAGCCGCGCTGGCGCTGCTGGCATTCAGCACCACGGGCGTTGGCGCGGCGGCGGTCTACATCGGCTACATGTCGTTCCAGTACATGAGCGAGCCGGGCATTTTCAACCTGCTGATGAACCGCGTCGCCGAGGCGGAACGCAGCGGGGCGTCGGCGCTCTACTTCCTGGTGACATCGCTCGCCGGCAGCCTGGCGGCATTCGCGGGCGGCGCCGCCATATCGCGGTTCGGCTATCCGCCCGTGCTGATTGCCGCTGGCGGTCTCGCGGCGGTCGCGGCCTTGCTGTTCCGCACGCTGGTTCGCGACCGGGCCTGAGCGGCAACTCTACCAGGCGTCCTTGCCCGTCAGCACGGTCCAAACGGTGGCGCGGAGAATGCCCACGTACAACCGGAGCGACCAATTCCGAACCAGAAACAAATCGAAGCGGAGACGGCGCCGGTAAGTGAGCCCGCTTCTGCCCCGAACCTGCCACAGACCAGTAAGACCCGGCTTCACGCGGAGCACCTCGCCGGCCGCGGCGCCATAATGCTCCGTCAACTCGTCGGCGGTCAGCGGACGCGGACCCACCAGGGCCATCTCGCCGCGCACCACGTGCCAGAGCTGCGGCAGTTCGTCGATGGAGTACTTGCGGCAGAACGCCGCAAAGGCGCTGGTCACTCTGGGATCGTGCTTCTTCACCTCGGGCACGGGCTCGCGGGGCAGGTGTTCCACGAATAGCGGGGACGTGCCGGGGTTCGATGCTTCGGCGGACCACATCGTCCGCAGCTTCAGCACGCGGATCTCCTTGCCGTTGCGTCCCACCCTGGCGTGCGCCACCAGCGGGCTGCGGCGCGAAAACAATACCACCACGGCTGCTGCCACGATCAAGAGCGGCAGCAGCGCGGCCAGCGCCAGCAAAGCGAGCACGCGCTCTGCAATCGCCGCCACCTCCCATCCTCTGGATCGCCCGCCCGCCTTCCAGCCAGCGGCGGTCTGCAGGTCCAGAGCTACAGGCTGAAACTCGGGATCGAGCTCGGAGTAACCACCCAAGCAGCATGCCCTCCTGGAGCCAGAGTAAGTCGTAAGGGGTGTTTCATTGGTGTGGCCGCGGTAAAAGTCCTGTAAATGACGGCGCGGTGACTGCGAGGTATATTACCTTGCCTCGGGCCGCTCGCTCACGCTCGCGGTTCCGTGCGCCCGGCCCGCAGAACCGCGAGCGTGAGCGAGCGGCCCGGCGAAGCCGCCGATCCGCGCCGTCGAAAACCTGGCCCTCGGGATTTTGCAGATTCCGCACAAATCCTCGACAACACGGAACCCCGTCTACCGCTACTATGGAAACAAATGCCGATGCCAGGATCGAATTCGCCGGATGGGTCGAACCGCCGGAACTTCTTCGTAGCCGGGATCTACGGAATCTGGGCCGTCATCGCCGCCGCGCTGAGTCTGCCCGCCCTGGCCTACCTGTTCGTCCCTCCGAAAGCGCGCAAGGAAGAGGAATGGACACCGGTGGGAGACGTCTCCCGCCTGGCGCCCGACGCGCCCGTGGAGATGGTCTTCCGCCGAAATCGCGTCGACGGGTGGAAGGTGGTGAGCGAGAAGGAAACGGCCTGGGTAGTAAAACGCGCCGACGATAGCGTGGTGGCTTTTGGCCCGCAATGCACTCACCTGGGCTGCGTCTATCACTGGGAAGATAGCCGGCGTGAGTTTCTCTGCCCCTGCCACAGCTCGCTGTTCGCCATGGATGGCAAAGTGATCTCCGGTCCCGCGCCGCGCCCGCTCGACAGGTACGAAACCAAGGTCGAAGGCACGCAACTCCTGCTCGGCCGGTTGCTCGGCCCCAAGGGGCAGGCGTCATGAAGCAATACTGGAACAACCTGCAAGCCTGGCTGGATAGCCGCACTGGGATTCAGTCCGCCGTGCGCCAGTTTTTATACGAGGAGGTACCGGCATCGAGCGGCTGGCACCAGGTGCTCGGCAGCGTGGCCGTGTTTCTGTTCCTCACGCAGGCCTTCACTGGCGTGCTGCTGGCCTTCAACTTCGCGCCCACTCCGGGCGACGCCTACAACAGCCTGCGCTACATCCTCACCGAAGTAACGGGCGGCCGTTTGATCCGCGGCCTGCACCATTGGGGCGCCAGCATGATGGTGGTTGTGGTGGTGCTCCACATGGTGCAGGTCTTCTTATATGGCGCCTACAAGAAGCCGCGCGAGACTACTTGGATGGTCGGGGTCGTCCTGCTGCTGCTGACCCTTGCGTACGGGCTCACCGGCTACCTGCTGCCGTGGGACAACCGGGCATACTGGGGCACGGTGGTGGCCACGCAGATTGGCAGCCAGGCGCCGGTGGTGGGACCCTACGTAGCGCGCCTGTTGGGCGGCCAGGGCGCCGTGGGCGTGGTTACCTTCGCCCGCTTCTATGGATTGCACGTGCTGTTGCTGCCCCCGGCAACGCTGCTGCTGATTGCGCTGCACGTCTTCCTGGTGCGCAAACACGGCGTGGCGCCCGCTCCCGGCGACGAGGCCATTCCGCGCAAGCGTTTCTATCCCGTGCAGGTGTTCAAAGACACCGTCGCCATCTTCATCGCCTTCGCCGTTCTGTTCACGCTGGCCGTGGCCGCGCGCGTGCCCCTGGAACAACTGGCCGACCCCTCCGACGCCTCCTACGTCCCGCGGCCGGAATGGTACTTCCTGTTTCTCTTCCAAATGCTGAAGTTGTTCAACGGCCCACTGGAGTTGATTGGCACCATGATCCTGCCCGGTCTGGCGATTTTGGCCCTGATCCTGGTGCCGTTCCTCGACCGTGGGAAAGCGGTCAAGATCGCGCGCCGCACCGCCGCATTCGCATTCGTCGGCCTGGCGGCGATCGGATGGGCCGGCCTTACCGCGGCCGCGGTGCTCTCCACTCCCCCGCGTGCGCCGGAAGTTGCGGTGGATTACTCCGCTCCCACCGATTGGATGCAACTCTCGCCGGAGGAACTGGCGGGCGTGGCGTACTTCCGTCAGGAGAATTGCGTAAGCTGTCACGCCATCGGCGCCAGCCGCGCGTCCATCGGGCCCGACCTGACGCGCACTCCCATCCGCCGCGACGCCGCCTGGATGATCCGCCATTTCAAACACCCGTCGCAGGTACGGCCCGGAACCTCCATGCCGGCGATCCAACTCAGCGACGGGCAACTGAACTCCCTGGCTGCGTTCCTGTTGAAGCTGAATTCGGCGAACGCCTCCGCGCTCGAAAACGCGCCCGCGTTCGCCACCGCCGGCGCATCGGTATTCCTGGTGAACGACTGCGGCTCGTGCCACATGGTGAACGGCACCGGCATGAAGGTCGGCCCGCCCTTGAATGGCTTGGCGAAGCGGCAGACGCGCAACTGGGTGGAGCGGCACTTCGCCGATCCCGCCAAGCTCTCTCCGGATTCCATCATGCCACCGTACCGGTTTTCGAAAGAAGACATGGAGAACCTGACTTCCTACCTGTTCGCATTGCCGGAATGACGGCGCCGCAACACGGACCATCCAGGTCGGCGACATGCGCCATAAGAGAACTGAGCGGCCGGCGTGCCCTGGAATATGGCTGACAACACGACGAACTACGAAACCCGCCCATATTCAACCTCGCGCCGGCTGGTGATCGATGGCTACGAGCGGGGCCGGAAGAAGCACATCATCCTCATGCAGCCTAATCCGTGGCCTGAGCGAAGCATTCCAGGTGCTTTCAGTCGCAGTGGCGTCCGCGCATGATTGGGACGCCCATCCGGACTGGGTGCTCGGCGGAGTTGGCATGTTACCAATTTCCCCGTTCTCAATGGCAGCCCGCTCAAATGGCCGGCTCGCCGTCCTGAGGCGCGTGTTTCCTAAGACTGCCTCCGCGCCGGTTGCGTGATGCCCCTAGCCCTAGTCCCGAATCCGAACAGATCGATGCCGCACATGGACAGTGCTCTCTCCTCCGCCTGTCGTAAGCTACTGAAAACGCGCTCCTGTCTCCCTGGCCCGTAGAGTGCATTCTGAAGATGGCCATGCTTAACGACATTCGGTACGCTTTGCGGGCCCTACGCCATCACCGCTCGTTCGCGATAGTCGCCGTCCTGTCGATCGCCCTCGGAATTGGCGCGAATTCTGTCATGTTCAGCCTGGCGGATGCGGTTCTGCTTCGTCCTCTGCCAGTGCCGAAACCGGCTCGCGTCGTCAATCTCCAGTCGCAACTTCGCCGCCATGCCACTTCCCCGATGTCGTATCCCGATTTCATCGACTTCCGCGGCAAGAGCAAAGCGTTCGAGGGACTGACAGCGATGGAATTGACTCCATTCGGGTACGCGCCGGACAAGCAGAGACTGCCCGAAATGAAAGCGGGCCTGCTCGTCAGCGGCAACTTCTTCGATGTGCTGGAAATCGCGCCGCGGCTCGGCCGCACCTTTCGGCCGGACGAAGATTCGGTTCCCGGCCGCGACGCCGTCGCCGTGGTCAGCTACGATCTCTGGCGAAACGAGTTCTCGTCCTCGCCGGACGTAATTGGGCGTTTCCTGTTTCTGAACGGAATCGAATTCAAGATTATTGGCGTGGCCCCCGAACGCTTCACCGGCGTCGATCAGTACTTTCGGCCGGCCCTGTATGTGCCGCTGATGATGAGCGCCCGGTTGGCGGGCACCGCCGGGCAAAGCTGGCTCGATAGCCGCGACGATCGCCGCCTCCAGGTGAAAGGGCGGTTGCGCCCGGGAGTGAGTGCGGAGACAGCCGGCTCGGAGGCGCGTGTGATTGCCAGCGGGCTGGCGGGGGCGTATCCGGCCACGAATCGGGACTGGTCGGCCGCGGTTCGGACAGAATTGCAGGCGCGTCTCGATATGTCACCTTCTGATGCACTGATAGTGGCGATGTTGCTCGGGCTGGCTGGGATCGTGCTTCTGATAGCGTGCGCTAACGTAGCCAATCTGATGTTGGGCCGGGCGCTGGCTCGCTCGGGTGAGATCGCAATCCGTCTCGCCATCGGCGCGGGCCGGTGGCGGCTGGTGCGGCAACTGCTGACCGAAAGCCTCTTGATTTCTCTCGTGGCGGGAGGCGCCGGGTTATTCTTGGCGGCGCTCTGCCTGGACGCGCTCATGCCTTGGCGGATCCCCAGCCAGATGCCCATCGAAATCGACGCGCAACTCGATCTCCGGGTCGTACTGTACGCGTTTTGTGCATCGCTGGCGAGTTGCGTCGTCTGTGGGCTCGTTCCGGCCATCCGTGCGACGCGATCGGACATTGGAAGCGCGTTGAAGGCGGGAGGAAGGAACATCGGGCCGCGCCGGCGGTTTCTTGGAAGAAACGCGCTGGTGGTTGCGCAGGTAGCCTGTTCGCTGTTTTTGCTGGTCTGCGCAACGGAACTATACCGTGGAATTTCGTCACTGCTTTCGAAGCCGCCCGGGTTCCGGGCCGATCACATTCTCATGGCCAGTTTCGATCCGGCCCTGGCGCGGTACAGCGAAGGCCAGACGCGGGACTTCTACAAACGCCTTGCGGAGGGGGCGCGGCCATTGCCGGGCGTGGTGTCCGCTACCGTGTCCGAACTAGTTCCGATGTCTAACTACCCCGATGAACAACAGATCGTGCCGGAAGGCTACAGGCTACCGCCCGGGACGGAGTCTGTCCACGTATTCGCCAACGTGGTGGGCGGCGACTATTTTTCGACGCTCGACATTCCGATTCTGCGGGGCCGTGAATTCCGCGCCAGCGATACCGCCGAATCGCCGCGGGTGGCGGTGGTCAACGAGCATCTCGCGCAGACGTTTTTCCCCAATCAGTATCCCATCGGCAAGCGCTTCCGGCTCGGTGGCACCAGTGGACCCTGGGTGGAAATCGCCGGCCTGGCAAAGGACAGCAAGTACATGATGCTCGTGGAGCCGTCCGTGGATTTTCTGTACCTGCCCTTGACACAGAACCACCGGAACGAGATGACGCTGCTGGTTCACACCTCGGGATCGTCCGAGACCCTGGCCGCGCCACTGCGCGAACTCGTTCGTTCTCTGGATTCCGATCAGCCCATGTTCGCGCTGCGCACGATGGAGCAGTACTTTCGCGATCGAGCCACGAAGCTACTGACTCTACTAGCCAGCTTCGTGGGGGGAATGGGACTGCTGGGTCTCATCCTGGCGTTGTCCGGGATCTATTCCGTCATGGCGTGGTCGGTCACACGCCGGCAACGTGAGATCGGCATCCGCATGGCGGTGGGAGCCAATCGTGTGACGGTCCTGGGAATGCTACTGAAACAAGGCCTCCGCATGAGCGCTGCCGGCGTCGCGATAGGGCTGGCGCTGAGCTTGGCGTTTGGGAGAGCCTTGACGGCCGGTATGGGCGCGCCATCGGCCAGCGTGCCGGTGCTGGCGGCGGTCTCGGCCGGGCTGTTGGCCATGGCAGCGGCAGGCGCGTATCTGCCTGCGCGCCGCGCATCCAAGCTCGATCCGATCACGGTGCTCCGGCAGGAGTAATAGTCACCCAACCCGAGGATTGACCTGGGCTGAAGACTGGCGAGATTACGGCACCTAAGGCGCTTCCCCAATCTGGTAATCGAAATCGTAGAAGTGCTTCCCGGCCTCGATCCGGATTGTCATGCTTCCGGCGAGCCCGCGAAGTTCGTCCGTCCCCGAGTCGGGCACCACCGTAACGCTCATCTGCGACTGCCCGCGATCCATGGTCCCGCTATGCTGCAACACGAACGTCCCCTTGCGGCCGCCCAGTGTTCCGCTCACCAGTTCCATGGCAACATAACCGGCCGATCCTTTGGCGTTTGTCAGCGCCGAGAGCATCTGGCCCTGGCTCGCCGCCTCCAATTCTCCGTGGAACTGCTTGTCGATCGTCGAGCGTCCGAGCGCCGCGTTCCCGGCCTCCGGGGCCTGCGGCGTGAGCTTCACCTCGAACGGTCCGCTAGCGTGATAGGTCATCTTCTTCTCCTCCTTCGACTGCGCGAGCGCCAGGGCCCCACAACAGAGCACGTTCAGAATCGGGCACCAGCGGCTCGCCATATTTTGATTATCCTGGGAACAGCCTCGATAAGATTGGAAAAACGCGTCATGGCCAGACGAGCCGAAATGGAGGAGACCATCGACCGCGGCGCTGGCCGGCCCCGTGGTCTGCTCCAGTGGCCGCCGCCGGAGGGCCGGTACCGCTACGCCCGCCGCCTGCCGCCGCCCGACCTGGCGCCGTGGATCGCCCACTTCTGGATGGTCGCGTGGGACCTCCGCGGTCTGGACCCCTACCAGACGGTAACACTGCCACATCCCAGCGTTCATCTCGTCTTCGAGCAAGGCGCGTCGCAAGTGCATGGCGTGGCCACTGGCAGATTCACGCGTCTGCTCGAAGGCCAATCGCAGGTATTTGGGATCAAATTCAAGCCCGGCGGTTTCCGCCCCATTCTAGGAAAGCCCGTCGCCACCATCACCAATCGCAACTTCCCGGCCCGGCGCCTGATCGGCCCCGTTGCGGAGAAACTCGAAGCCCTCGCCGCCAAGGCCACCACCGAGGATCCGCTGGTCGAAGCCGCTGCCTGCTGGCTCCGATCCGTCCTAACCGCGCCAGACCCGGCAATCGCCGAGGCCGGTCAGCTTGTCAGCATCATCCTGGAAGACCCCGAGATTCTTACCGTGGATTCGCTCGCCCGCCGCACCGGTATCGGCAAGCGCTCGCTTCAGCGGATCTTCCGCGAATATGTCGGCGTCCCGCCCAAGTGGGTGATTCGCCGCTACCGCTTGCATGAGTTAGTCGAGCGAATCAACGCCGGCGCCTGTCCCAACTGGTCGCAGGTCGCGCTCGACCTCGGATATTTCGACCAGGCCCACCTGGTGAATGACTTCCGCTCCGTCACCGGCTATTCGCCCCGCCAGTATCAGCGTAAGATACATCACGCCGGCGTGGGCGCCGTGAGCGGCGTCAAACGGCCCGGATAATAGCCTACCCCCACAAGTTGTAACCGAACTGTGTGGTCTCCATCATCCCCCCGTCATATTCATAGTTCAGAATCCGAGTATCCAGGACTGCCTCTAGGAGCCACCTCTTTATGAACCAACGCCCACGGAGCCTCGCGCTCGTTCTCTTCGCCTGCCTGCCGCTAGCCGCGCAAGTGGATCACGCATCCCTCAGCGGCACGGTCACGGATTCTAGCGGTGCCGTGATTCAAGCAGCCAGGGTTGAAACCGTGTCGGACGAGACCGGCTTCCGGCGCCAAACCGTTACCGGCGCCGCCGGGACCTACCAGATCCCCGGCCTGCCGGTCGGAATCTATACGGTCACGTTCACCAAGGACGGCTTCAAACCCACTGAGGTGAAAAGCGTCGAACTCGCTGTCGGGCAGCCGCGTACCCTTGACGCTGCCCTGCAGGTGGGCGCCAGGTCCGATACGGTCGCCGTAGTGGCCGACGTGCAGACCCTCAACCGCACCTCCGCCGAAGTCGGTGGCACAGTGGAAGCCGAGCAGATCAAGGAGATCCCCATCAGCGGGCGCAACTGGGGCAGCCTCATGTTGCTGGCCCCCGGTGCCATCAACTACGGTGACGGAGCACAGCGCGCCATCCAGTTCAACGGCCATTCGCTCGATGACAGCAACTTCGTCCTTCGATGGCATCGATACCAGCGGCGTTCAGGAGCAAACCCAGAAAGCCGACACCCGCCTCAATATCGCGCTCGACTCCATCGCCGAATTCCGCGTCAGCACCGCCGTCTACACCGCCGAGACCGGCGCCGCCGGCGGCGCTCAGGTCAGCGTGGTTTCCAAATCCGGCGGCAACGACTATCACGGCAGCGCGTTCTACGCCGAGCGCAACGACCACCTGGACGCCCGCTCGCCGTTCGATGGCTCGACGCTCCCGTCTTTCACCCTGAACCAGTTCGGCGCCAGCTTCGGCGGCGCCCTCATCAGGAACAAGGCCTTCTACTTCGTCAATTATGAGGGCTTGCGCCAGAGCCTCGGCGTTAGTTTCGTCAACGTGGTTCCCAACGCCGCCTATCGCTCCCAGGTGCTGGCCACGTCGCCCTCGCTCGGGCCCCTAGTGAATGCCTACCCCCTGGGGACCGTTCACCTCGACAGCATCACCGACCAGGTCACCAAAGTGGCCACCGATACGGTCCGCGAGGACGCCGGCATGTTCCGTTTCGATTACCGGTTCTCGGACGCGACCACTTCGTACGTCCGCTACAACATCGACGACGCCTACATCGACAGCCCCTCCGACGCCCTGGGCAGCCATGGCGTAATCCCCCACGTGCCCACTAATGTCGTCTTGCAGGTGCAGCATATCTTCTCGCCCACCACCGTCGATGAAGCCAAGTTCGGATTGAACCGCGCCAACTATCACAATTGGGGCTACGGCTCGGCGCCCGTCTCGCTGAGCGTTCCTTCTTTTGACGGCGTCAGCGGCACTTCGCTCGATACCGAAGTCGGCACCACCTTCAACTACATCGACACCCTCACCATGGTCCGCGGCCGCCACACTCTGAAGGCAGGCGTGGAAGTCCGCCGCATCCGGCTGAATAACTCAGGCAACACGCTCACCACCCAATCGGTCAGCTACGCCGACGCCCCCAGTTTCATCGCCAACACCGCCGCCTCGGCCACTTACCTTCAGGGCGAAGGCGTAGTTGGCAACCGGCGCACCTTCGCCATGGGCTATTTCCAGGACGATTTCAAAGTTAGCCCGGAACTTACTCTGAACCTTGGCTTGCGCTACGAATATTACTCGGTGGCCCACGAGATTCTGAACCGCTCAGCCGTGGTGGATATCGCCGGCTGCGGCGGCTTCTGCGCCAAGGGCACGCCCTATTACAGCCCCAACCCCAAGGATTTCGGCCCCCGCGTGGGCATGGCCTGGGCGCCCCGCGCACTCCACGGAAAGACCACCATCCGGAGCGGGTTCGGCATTTACTTCGGCGGCAATCAGAACGACGACTTCAGCGACCCGGCCGAAAGCGCCGTGCCTCGCTACACGCTCACCAGTACCGACTTCCCCGCCCTGTCCTATCCGCTCGTCGCCTTTCTCAATCCCGCAAACCAGCTTTTCAGTCCCAAGGCTATCGACCGCCATCGCAAGGACCTTTCCTACAACAACTGGGACTTTGTGGCGCAGCAGGAAGTGGGCCGCGGCTTCCTGGCCCAGGTGGGCTACGTGGGCAGCGAGGGTCATCACCTGTTCGATAAGTACACCGTCAACCTGATCAATCCAGCCACCGGCAAGCGCCCCTTGGCCGCTTTCAGTTCCTTCGGCCTGAAGGCCAACGACGGTAACAACAACTTCAACGCGCTGCAAGCATCCATCCAGCGCCGGTTCGTCCGCGGGCTGCTGTTCCAGATGAACTACATGTGGTCGCACGGCATCGCCGACGCTTCCGACGGCTCCGGCACGGGCATCACTTTCCAGGACATGGGTTGCCGCGCCTGCGATCGCAGCAGCACCGACATCGACGTCCGACACAACATGGTTATGAACGGCGTCTGGGAGTTGCCTTTCGGCCACGGCAAGCAGTTCCTCACCAGCGGCATAGCCTCCAGCATCCTCGGCGGCTGGTCGCTCTCCGGCCTGGCCACGGCGCGCACCGGCAAACCGGTTAATATCACTTGGTCGCGCAAGGCCGCGACTCTTCCCGACCGGAACACCTCCGGCCAGAGGCCAGACTACGTGCCCGGCCAGCCCATCTACGCCGCAACCCGGACTATCCCGACCGTCTGGTTCAACAAGGCTGCATTCGCCCTTCCCGCCTCGGGCGTCTGGGGCAACCTGGGCCGCTACATCGCCAACGGTCCCAACAACTGCGAGATCGACACCGGCCTGCAGAAGCGCTTTCGCGTGACGGAAAAACTGGGCATCAACTTCCGGGCGTCGGCATTCAACCTATTGAACAACCCGCAATGGGGCAACCCGTCCGGCAACTCGTCTTCCGCCAGTTTCGGAAGAATCACCAGCATCTTAAACACCGGCGCCACCGGCACCGGCGCCCCACGCCGCGTCGAGTTCATGTTCCGCGCGGAGTTTTAGGTTTCGGCCGGGGGGCCCGGCGGCGCCGCCGGGCCGATGCCCCTCAACCGCGACAGAGGTACCCTCCGGGTCCGGAGCGGCCCGAGGCAAAGACACGGAACCGCGACCGTAAGGGAGCGGCCCGAGGCAAAGGTATGATACCCCGCCGTCATCGCGGCCGGCTTTAGCAAGGCTCGGAGGGGCAATCCCACGCGACAGGCCGCCCCGTCAGAGGGCGGCCTCGCGTGGAGCAGTCGAACAAGAGAGGACCACCATGACGCTCAAATTCACTCGCCGCCAATTCGCCCGCTTTGCGCCCGGCCCGCTGCTGCTCTCCCTAGCCGGCCGTAGCGAAGCGGTGCCTCCCCCGCAACCCGCTCCCGGCACGGTCCCCACGCGGATCGTGCTCACCTGGGCCGACGATCCCACCCGGACCCAGGCTGTCACCTGGCGAACCGAAACTGCCGCGCAGTCCCCCCAGGCGCAAGTCGCAAAGTTCACTCCCGATCCCAAGTTCGAACCGTCAGCCACCACCGTAAGAGCCACCGTCGAAAAGGACGACCTGGGAGGCGGCAAATCCGCCGCCCATTACGCCGCCCGGTTCCAGGGTCTCGATCCCGCCACGGCCTACTGCTACCGCGTGGGCGACGGCCAGGTCTGGAGCGAATGGAACGTTTTCCGCACGGCTTCCGCCACACCCGAGCCATTCCGCTTCCTCTATGTGGGCGACGAGCAGAACTACATCAAGTCGCTGTGGTCTCGATCCATCCGGCGCGCCTACGCCGCCGCTCCCGATGCCCGCTTCCTGGTGCACGCCGGTGACCTGATCGCCGAAGGCTACGACGACAGCCTTTGGGGAGAGTGGGCCGACGCGCTGGCTTTCATCTCCGCCACCGTCCCCAGCATCCCCGTCCCCGGCAACCACGATCTGCACCGCCCCTCGGGCGCGCCCGACGCCAAGACGTCGCTCGCCGCCGCCTGGCCATGGCGCCGCCACTTCGTGCTGCCCACGAACGGACCGGACCTGGACGACATGCCGGGTCAGTCCTACTACATCGATTATCAGGGCCTCCGCATGATCTCGCTCGACGTCAACGCCTTCTCCGAAGACGGCTTCGACGCCGCCGCGCGCCAGCGCGTCATGGACAAGGAGTTGGAGTGGCTCACCAGGGTACTCAGCGCCAACCCCAACCGCTGGACCATCGTGAACCAGCATCAGGGCATTTACGCTATCGCCCAAGGCCGGGAGTACGCCGCCATGCGCGCCGCCCTGGCGCCACTCTACGAAAAGTACCGCGTGGACCTGGTGCTGCAAGGCCACGATCATTGCTACGCCCGCACCCACAAGATCGCCCGAGACCGCATCGTAGACCCCGCGGCGCCCGGCGTGGTTTACGTCATCTCGGTGAGCGGCCCGAAGATGTATAAGACGCAGAAGATGAACAGCCAGTACATGGCGAAGATCATCGAGAATGAGCAGTTCTACCAGATCGTGGACGTTTCGCCCGAGCGCCTGGCCCTGACGGCCTATTCCATCGATGGCGCCATGGCCGACCGGTTCGAGCTGCACCAGAGCGGCGCCGGCACCACCCTGCATGAAGGCCGGGGCTGACGCGGACATCCTTCAGCCCAGCCGCCCTGCTTTCAGCCACATACGCCGACAGGCGCATTCAAGCCCGCGGCCATTGCGCGCTCCGGCGCCGAGACGTACCATGTCGCTGGAGAACGCCGATGGATCGAAAGCAGTTTCTAACCGCCTGCGCCGCCGGTTTCTGTGGCTGCGCCGCCGCAAGCCTGATACCCGCCTCCAGCCTCTCTGCGGCGGAACCCGCCGCCCCGGAGGACTGGCGGCTGCGTTTTGTCAAGGAGCGATATGCCAGGATGCTGCAAATCCTGTCCGATCGCATGGCCCCAAATGAATTGAGCCAGACCCTCCGCGACCTGGGCACCTTCTGCTCCAGCCGCGGTGACCAGTTCATTACCCAGCACCGCGGCGATTTCGAAGGCCTCGCCAAAGCCATCAAACAGGGATCCTCGGGCGATGACGTAACCTGGGATCGCGAGAAAGGCGTCATCACCATGACTTCGCCGGAGCGCACCGACTGCTACTGCCCTCTCATCAGCCGTCAGCAGAACACTCCGCCGCTGGTCTGCGAATGCAGTCTGGGGTGGCAGCAACACACCTGGGAGACTTTTCTGCGGAAAAAGGTCCGGGTGGAAATGAAAGAGACGGTCCTGCGTGGCGGGAAGCGCTGCATCTTCGAAATCCACGTAAGCTAGAAAAAAGGTGTCAGACGCCATTTTCCGCGTCTAGAACAACACGTCGAAGTCGACCGTGAACTTGCGTTGGCGCTGGCCGAAAAAGACGCCATACATCGGGTCCGCCACGTTGTTGTGCAGCGACTCCGGATTGAAGTGGTTCGTCAGGTTGAAACCCGACACCGACAGCCGCACGCTGTATTTCGGGTTCACCTTGATGTCTTTCGACACCCGCGCGTCCAGCGAGAAGAAGTTGGGATAGCGCGACTGGTTGGGCGTTCCCACGTAGTTCTGCGCCGAATCCAACGTGGAGTACGGGAAGCCGTTGCGGTACTCGATCACCGGCAGAATGCGCCACGTTCGCGTCAACTGCGCCGTTCCCCACGCCAGAAACCGGTCCGGCAGTTCCCCCGGCAGCGTGCCGCTCAGATTGGGCCGCAACACGGGCATCGGAAAGCTGCCCAGGTAATTGTTGAAATCGTTCAGATCGCCGCGCGCGTAGCTGTGCACCCAGGACAAGCAGATCTGCCGGTCTTCCTTCAGCCGCACCCGCGCCGTCGCCTCGAACTGCCGGAACCGCGCCTGCCCGTTGCCCACCAGTTCGCGCGCCCCCGTCAGGGTCACCGGATCGGGCGGCACCAGGTTCATCATCACCAGCCCTGCCGACTGGTTGTGGATGTAACTCAACCGCAACTTCACATACCGCCCCGCCGGCTGCTCAATCTGCACGCTGCCAGTCGCGCTTTGCGGCGAGAAATCTCCCGGCCCGGCCTTGCGGAACACGAAGGGGATGCGCGTGTCTACCTCGTCCAGCGCGTTGCCGAAGAAGTACGGCCCGCCGGCCACCTGACCCGCGGCGTCATAGAACGTTTCGACCGCCTTCGGATAAAGCTTGAACGAGTACACGTTCAGCGGCACGTGATCGTAGAAAAACCCGAACCCCATGCGAACCACCGTGCCCCAACGCTCCGCCGGCGACCACGCCAGCCCCGCCCGCGGCGCCACCCGGAACGTCTGCGACACCTCCTGCGATTCCGTGCGCACTCCCAGGTCCACCGCCAGCCGCGGCGAAATGCTCCAATGGTCCTGCAGGTAGAAGGCGTACTCCGAATCCTCCAGCGAAAACGCCCGCCCCGGAGTAAACGCAATCTGTTCGGTCAACCGCCCGCGCTGGTCCACGATATCGATCGGCTGATCCGTCACCTGCCCGTTATCCTTGCTCTGCCCGAAGTAAGCGCCCAGCTTGTAAGAGTGCGTCCCCAGCCACTTAAAGTTCCGGAACAGATAGCTGGGCGCCCACCCCAGGCGCCTCGCATCGGTCTGCTGCTGCGCGAAGTAATTGCCGCTCCGTCCCGTGGGCGCGAGCGTCATGTCTTCCCCGCCCTGGCCCCACACCCGCGCGCCGAAGCGCGTCTCGGAAACCGTGTTCTCCAGCATCCCCTTGAAAATCGTTAGCCGGTCGGTAACGGTCGCGGTGTAGTTATGCGTGGCCGCGTCGGGAGTGGTCTGCATCGGATCGAATGCGTCCAACCCAACATGCGCCAGCCGCTGCGGCGCGACGTGCAGGCTGGCCGTCAGCACGTTCCACGCCGCCGGAATCCAATCCACCTGCGCGAACGAATTCACGCCAGACTTCTTCTTCTGGTCGTTGGGAAACGGCAGCGTGATCACCTCCGTCTTCCGCACCTCAAACTCGACGCCTTCCGAAAAATACAGCCGGCCGGGAATCAGCGCGCCTTCCAGGTTGACGCGCGGAGTGGCCGTGCGCAGCCCGCGCAGCCGCCACGAACGGATGAAGAATTCCGGCAGCGGGTCGTTCAACTCCCACTTGAACTTCTCGCCGCCGCGCCGCGTTTCCACCGTCACCAGCCCCGCCGTGAACTTCCCGTACTCCGCCTGAAACGGCGTCTGGTACACGTTCATTTCTTCGACGATGTCGATGGGCACCGTCAACCCGAACTGCCCCGTGGCCGGGTCGGTCACGTCGGCGGAATTCACGATGAGCGCCGCGCGGTGTTCGGCAACCGCGGAGATCTGCAGGCCGCCATCCTGTCCGCGAACCACGCCCGGCAGCATGGGCAGCGCGTCCGCCACGGTGGCCGGCCGCGCCGGCAGTTCGCGGGCGGTCTTCCCGGCGATCCTGGCGGGCGTGGACGCCCCCGCCTCGACAGGCTCGGCCGCCTCCTCCACGTCGACGCTTTCCTTGTGGACCTCGACGGCGCCGAGCGTCAGTTCCACTCGCGTGGTGCCCTCGGCGGCCAACTCCACGATGTCTTTGCGCGCCGCCTGCAGCCCTTCCTTAGCGGCGGAAACCGCAACCCGTCCCGGCTTCAAACTGGAGAACGACGCGCGCCCTTCGAGGTCGGTCTGCGCGCTGGCCGCGGCCGCATCGCCCTGCCGCACCTCCACGCGCGCCCCTGGAACCGGCAGATTGGCCGCATCGCGCACCGACACTTCCAGCACCGGCGAGGCCGCCCAGGCGCACATCGCAATACTGAAGATCAATACCCATCGCAAACTGGAATCCCCGGTCACCCGACTGCCATTGTACCGTCCCGCGGCAATGCGGGGCGAACTAAGAGCTTTGAGGGCCGACCCGATGGATGACTTGTCGATCTGCCCCGCGCCGCCGCGCAGTGGGTGAACGTGAGATCGGCGACCTAGCCGCGAGCGATTCCGAATCGCTTGCGCAGCAGAGCCAAGCCCAGGAGGCCCGGCATCGCCAGCAGCCATGCGGAAGGCTCTGGCGTATCGACGCCGATGTCGTCCAGTTCCGTCCGCTCGTTGTGGCTTTGCGCCATGAACGAAAGCGTGTCGGATCCGGTGACATCCGCGCCGGGGATGGTGTAGAAGTACTCATTGTATGGCGTGTAATAAATCGAACCCGAGTTATCGCCTGGAGTCGAGATCCCGCCAATCTCCACGCCGTCCCAGTAGACCGACAGGGTCGCGCCATCGCCAAGTTCCCCCCAGGTCGCCATCCAGAAGGTCAGGGTGAGGTCAATTCCGGAGGCGGTTGTAAGGACTTGCGAGAGGTAGGTGCAACAGTTGCCATTGGGTTCTTCGGCGGCAAAACTCCCGTCGGCCGGGTAGCTGCCACTGACCGTCCAGACGGCGCCATAATTGCCCGGCGTCATAGTCCAGCCGGTGAGGTCTCCGGTTTCGAAACCGCCATTCTGGACGAGGTTGCTAGCCAGCGCTGGCGTCGCAATCAGAAGGGCAGCGAATGACACCGCTGCGGCGTAATGACGAAGTTTCTGCATAATAGGCTCTGATTATACTAGCACGGGGCATTCGCCGGCACAATGATCTTGCGGTATGAGGGTGGAGTACTAGAGGTAACACGCCGCGGGCGATGTGAAGGCCGGAATCCCCGCTCACCCGATTGCCGCGCGCATCACCCGTCCGCCCCGACCCGCGAGCGCCAGGGAGCGGTACCGCGTCACCGCCGGATCTTGCGCTCACGGCGCCGAGGAACAGACTGCGCGCCTCCTCGATCCGGCCTTGGTCCCGAGGGTCATCCCCGTGTTCCAGTGGCGACGCGCCATCCACGCGCGATCCCCGAGTTTGAAGAACACGCTGACCATGGCGGCAACTCCCGCCCATAGTAATCGAATTCGCGCTGGCCCGCTGGCAACCAAGCTGCCGCGCAGTTTGACCATTCTTTTTGACCATGGTCTAATTGGACTATGCGGGAAATCGCGATCTCGAAATTCAAGGCCACCTGTCTCGCCGTGCTGGAAGACGTCGGGCGCACGGGCAAACCGATCCGTGTGACTCGCTTCGGCAAGCCGGTCGCCGAGATCGTCCCGCCCGCGGCAACTCAGAAGCGGGTATTTGGTGGAATGCGGGACTCCGGCGAGATCATTGGCGACATCGTCGGACCGATTGGCGCCTTCGAAGGCCTCAAGAAACGCCGCGTGCGCATATGAAGCTTCTGTTGGACACCCATATCTGGGTTTGGAGCGTGATGCGCCCCGATAGGCTCAACCGTGCCGTCAAGCGCGAGTTGGACAATCCCCGGAACGAATTGCTCCTGTCTCCGATTTCCGTCTGGGAGGCCAGCCATCTTCACCGGCGCGGGAAACTGGATCTCAGGCTCAGCTTCCCGGTGTGGCTCTCTCAGGCGCTGTCCGAGTTACCCCTCAAGGAAGCTCCCTTCGATTTCCTGGTCGCCGCCGAGTCCGCGCGCATCCAACTCCCCCAGCCCGACCTCGGCGACACGCTCCTCGCTGCCACCGCCTGCACGCTCGGCCTGACCCTCGTCACGGCCGACACGCAACTGCTCAACTGCACTTGGCTCCGAACCCTCGCCAACCGGTAGGATCTCAACAGAAGGGATACGTTACTCTACGTCGGGCCGCTCGCTTACGCTCGCGGTTCCGGGGGTTGGCACACGGAACCGCGAGCGTAAGCGAGCGGCCCGAGGCAGGCACGCAATCGCGCGCCCAACGGACTCACCGCCCCTCACAACTGCTCGTAGCACTTCCGCGATGGCGCGCACTCGTACATATCCACCACCTTGCCGTCCGGCCCCAGGCAGTTCGACGTGTGCAGGCACCACAGCGATCCGTCCTCGCTGGTATCCTCCGCCGGATTGCGTTCCGCGTCGATGTACAACCCCTTCCAGCGCAGGTTGGCGCACCGGTTGCGGCTGGCTTTGCGATTGGTTCCCGGGAGTTCCATAGGCCTCCTACGCTTTCCCCTGCCCCGCCGCCAGCAGCGCGCGCTTCACCGCCGTCCGCGCCAGCGTCACCTTGTAGGCATTCTGGCTGAGCGGCTTGGCCCCAGCCACTGCCGCCGCCGCAGCAGCCTCCGCGTTCGCCGCGGTGAGCGGCTTGCCTGCCAGCATCCCGCCAGCCTCAGTGGCTTCCCACGGCACCGGCGCCACGTGGCCCAACACGATCCGCGCCGAGGCCACCGCCGCGCCGTTCATCTTCACCGTCACCGCCGCCGCCACCAGCGGCCAATCCAGCGCTTCCTTCTGCCGCACTTCATAGGTTGCGCTGTGCCCCACCGCCGCCGGAATCAGGATCTCCGTTAGCAGTTCGTCCGGCCGCAGCACGATCTCGCGCGTGCCTTCGTCCCCCGGCGCGCGGAAAAACTTCGCCACATCGACATCGCGCGAGCCCTTCGCCGACACCAGCCGCACCTTCGCACCCATGGCCACCAGCGCCGGCGCCAGGCTCGACGGGCTCACGAAATACGCCGGCCCGCCGCCGAAGATGGCGTGGTAGCGGTTGTCGCCATCCGGTATCCGCGAATGCCCGCCATCCATCGCCAGCAGGCCCATCCCCTGCCGGTAGTACCAGCAGCGCGGCCGCTGGCACAGGTCGCCGCCCACCGTGCCCATATGGCGAATCTGCGGGCTGGGAATCCCCGCCGCCGCCTCCGCCAGCGCGGCGTACTCGGCCCGCACCACGGCGTGTTTCGCCAATTCGTCCATGGTGACGAGCGCGCCGATGCGCAGCCCCGTGGCGGTCTTGCGGATGCCCTCCAGCTCCGCGATGTTCTTGATGTTCACCACCCGCTTGGGCGTGTGCAGGTGGTCTTTCATCAGGCTTATCAAGTCCGTGCCGCCCGCCAGCACGTCGGCCTCGCCCCACTCCGCGCCCAGCATCGCCACGGCTTCGGAAACCGCGGCCGGGTTGCCATACTCGAAGGATTCCATTACGCCCTCCCTTCCAGCGCGTCGATCACGTGTTGCGGCGTCATGGGGATCTTCGGCACCCGCACGCCGATGGCGTTGGCCACCGCGTTGCCGATGGCCCCGCAAATCGGAACCGCCGGCGGCTCGCCCAACCCGATGACGCCCCGCTTGTCGTTCTCTTCCCGTATGTCCAGGTGCACTCGGATATCGCCCACGTCCGCAATCCCCGCCAGCTTGTAGAACTCCATGTCGGGATTCAGCACCCTGCCAGAGCGCGCGTCCATGATGCGCTCCTCGAAGAGCGCCGTCGATATGCCCGCGATGATGGCTCCGTGCACCTGCGTTTCGGCGAGACGCGGGTTGACGATCAGGCCGCAGTCCTGCACCGCGGTGTAGCGGTTCACTTTCACCACGCCGGTCTCCACGTCCACCGAAACGTCGGCAATCTGCACGCCGCACACGCCCCCGGTGGTCATGCCGTCCGTGTCGCCGCGCGCCGTGAATACGCCCATCTCCGATATCGGCGAGGCGCCCAGCTTGCGGCACGCCGCCTGCCAACTCAGGCTCTTGCCCGCCGCGCCCTTCACGCGAATCTGCCCGTCCTTGGCTTCCAATTGCTCGGGCTGCGCGCCCAGGTCCGGCGCCACCGCTTCGAAGAGCTTGGCCAGCGCGTTGACCGCCGAACGCCGGCTCGATGTCGAAACTCCGCCGATGGTGGTGGATCCGCCCGACGCGCCGTCCCGCGGCAGTTCGCTCGACCCGATCGCCAGGCCCACCCGGCTCATGGGCAGGCCCAGCGTCTCCGCCACCACCTGCGTAATGACGGTGCGCGTGCCGGTTCCCAGGTCCTGCGTGCCGATCTCCGCGCGCACGGTACCATCCGGGTTGATGATGGTGCGGCACTGGCTGGCGTGCCCGCTTCCCTGCCAGGTGGAAATGCCCAGCCCCAACCCGCGCTTCACCGGCCCCGCAGCGCCCTGCCCGCGCGGGTGCCACAGCGTATGCCACTCCGCCATCTCCGCGGCCTTGGCCAGTTGCAGGCGGTAGGTGTCCTGGCGTGCCGCCGGCGCGTAGGGCACGGCTTTGCCGAATACCTCCAGCGGATCGAGCCCGGCCTTCGCCGCGAAATCGTCAATCGCCGCGCAGGTTACGTAGGAGGCCTGCTGATTGCCCGGTGCGCGCCACGCCCGCTGCGGCCCGCCATTCACGCGTACCGAGGTGTGGTTGCGCCGCGAGTTCGGAATGTTGAAAACGTAGGGCACGTTGCCCGGCATGGTCAGGCCCGCCACGCCGCCCGAGCCCCAGGTCTCGCCCTGCCAGCCGGTGATGGTGCCATCCTTCATCCCCGTCACCTTCACTTTGGCGAACAGCGCGGGCCGGTTGCCGGCTATGTTCTGCTCGGTGGCCCGGTCAAGCCACAGGCTCACCGGCCGTCCGCCCGCTTTCTGCGACAGCCGCGCGCCCACCGCGGCCCACGAGTCCGGGCTGAACTTGCTCCCGAAGCCGCCGCCGATGTGGTCCATCTTCACTTTGATGTTGGTGGCCGGCACCTTCAGCACCTGGCCCAGTTCGCCGGCGTAGTCGGTTACGTCCTGGGTGGAAGGCCACACGTTGATCTGGTCGCCCTGCCATTGGATCACCTGCCCGTGCGGTTCCAGGCAGCAGTGCGTCACTACGGGAATCCCGTAAGCTCCCTCGGAGACCACTTCGGCTTCGGTAAAGGCTTTGTCGGGGTCGCCCTGGATGCGCTCGCCGGCCTTCTGCGCGAAAGCCGCCGGCACGTTGGCCAGGGCGGCATCCAGCACGTTATGCGGCAGCACTTCGTAATCCACGCGGATGAGGCGCACCGCCTCCCGCGCCTGCTCTTCGGTTGTAGCCGCCACGGCCGCAACCTCCGCGCCCTGCCACTGCAACTCCGCGCCGGTCTCGGCCACCAAGTGCACTGCCTGCACGCCCTCGGCTTTTTCGGCCGCGCTGGTATCGATGCTCTTGATTCGCGCGTGAGCATACGGGCAGGTGAGGTATGCGCCGTGCAGCATGTCCTTCAAATGGAAATCGGAGCAGTACCGGGCGCGTCCGCTGGATTTCAACGGCCCGTCCAACCGCTTGGGCCCCGTGCCCAGAACGGTCCGCGTGCTCATCGGCGGCCAGGAGTAATCGGGAGTGCTAGCCATTGGTCTTCCCTCCAGCCGAAACCGTCATAGTCTTGGCAGCTTCCATCACCGCGGCCTTGACGCCCATGTAGGTGCCGCAGCGGCACAGGTTGCCGCCCAGCCCGCGTTTGAATTCCTCCACGGTCGGGTTCGGGTGCTCTTCCAGGAATCCCTTGCACGCCATCACGAACCCCGGAGTACAGTAGCCGCACTGTTGCGCGTCGTTGTTCCAGAAGGCCGCCGAAATGGGGTGCAGTTTCTCGGGGCTGCCGATGCCCTCGATGGTTTCGATGTTCTTGCCCTGCGCGTCGATGGCCAGCACCGTGCAGCTATACACCGTCTTCCCGCCCAGCATCACGGTACATGCCCCGCAGGTGCCGCGGTCGCAAACGCGCTTGGCGCCGGTGATGTCCAGGCGGTTGCGCAACGCGTCGCACAACGTGACGCGCGGCTCAACCTTGAGGCTCACCGGCTTCCCATTGATGTCGAGTGTGATGGGGACCTCGCCCGGCCCCACGACTTTCACCGGCTGCGCGGCCGAAGCGTCGCGCTCCAGCAATCCCGTTCCCAGCGCGCCGCCGCCCAGTCCCACGCCACCGAGAAAACCTCGGCGGGACAATGCGATCGATGGTTTGCGGGTGCGTTCGGAGTCTTTCTTGGAACTCACCGGATACCCTCCCTTCATGCCCTTCCATTAGTGATTCCTGGAGTGCACGGGCGGATTCGCCAATTCGGGCCCGACCCGCCGAAGTTCCCTCAGTTGGCTCAAGTCGAGCCAGCCCCCCAAACGCAAGTGGCTGATTCCATTGATATTGCTGGTCAGGGGTTGGCTCGACATGAGCCAACCCCGCGCCGCCTGCGCCGGCACTGTACGTTCCAGCCCCCCGCCATCGCCCGGTGGCTTGACTGCGAGAACCCTGCCGTTACACTGAATCTGGGAGAGCGAACCATGCGGGCTTTTCACTCCGGTTGGTACCTTCTCGCCGCGGCCAGCGCGCTCTTTGCGCAGCCGTACATCATCTCCACCGTGGCGGGCGGCGGCGCGCCGGTCTCCCCTGCCCCAGGCCCTGCCACCGGGATTTTCGAGCCCGGCGGATTGGCCGCCGACTCCGCCGGAAACGTCTACTTCGCCAGCCTGAATTACGTGTTCCGGCTCGGCCGCGATGGCATGCTGACGCGCGTGGCCGGCACTCCGGCGGCAGGCTTCGCGGGCGATGGCGGGCTGGCCGTCAACGCGCAACTCTCGAACCCCTACGGCGTGGCCGTGGATGGCGCGGGCAACCTCTATATCGGCGACACCGGCAACGCGCGCATCCGCAAGGTCGCCCCCAGCGGCATCATCACCACGCTCGCGGGCACCGGAACCCGCGGTAGCCTGGGCGATGGCGGATCGGCCGCGGCGGCTCAGGTCGATCTGGGCACCGGCGCTCTCATGGCCGTGGATACCGCCGGCAATCTCTACTTTGGCGGATACGAGGGCAGCCAAATCCGCAAGATTTCCGCCGCGGGCTTCATCGGCACCGTGGCGGGCAATAGCGGCCTGGCCATCCCGTCCACCATCGAGGACCTGGTGGGCCTGACCGTGGACGGCGCCGGCAACCTCTATATCGCCGATACCATCTGGGTCCGCCAGGTTTCCGCCACCGGCGTCATCACCACCATTGCGGGCAACGGAACCTACGGCGTCCCCGGCGATGGCGGGCCGGCCATCAACTCGAGCTTCCAGTTCCTGCAAACCGTGGCCGCCGATGCCGCAGGCAACCTCTACGTCGGCGATGGCGACCGCGTCCGCAAGATCACGCCCGACGGCATCATCCACGCCTGGGCGGGCACCGGCGTCACGGGATTCGCGGGCGATGGCGGCCCGGCGCTCGCCGCCCAACTGCACATGCCGCTCAGCCTGGCCGCCGATGCCGATGGCAACCTTTTCATCGCCGACGAAGAGAACTACCGCGTGCGCAAGGTCTCCTCTTCCGGCACCATCAACACCGTGGCGGGCAACGGCAGCTACAACTACCAGGGCGATGGCGTGGCGGCGGCGACCGCGCCCATCTCCTCCACGCTGGGGGTCGCCGTGGACGCTTCCGGCAGCCTGTACATCGCCGACGCCGGGAACAACCGCGTCCGCAAGGTGCTCGCCGATGGGACCATCGTCACCGTGGCGGGCAACGGCGTTGCCGGTTACGCCGGCGATGGCGGCGCGGCCACCGCGGCCGAGCTGTCGTTCCCCAGCGGCCTCGCCTTTGACCGCGCTGGCAACCTCTATATCGCCGACCAATCGAATAGCTGCGTCCGCAAGGTAACCCCGGGCGGCGTCATCTCCACGCTCGCAACCAGCTCCAGTATCGGCGGGCCGGAGGCCATCGCCACGGACGCTTCCGGCAACGTCTACGTCAGTTCCGATCTGGGCCGATTCGTCCGCAGGATCGCTCCGGACGGCACGGTAACCCAATTGCTGGACGGCGGACCGTCGATGTCGGGCGGGCCGAATTTCCAGTTGCCATCCCAGTACTTGGGTATCGTGGCCGACGCTTCGGGGAACCTGTTTGCGGCCGACGCCAACTATTCGCGCATCATCCGCGTGGCTCCCGGCGGGACCGTGACCACCGTCGCAGGCGCCGCCTCGGGCTACTCGGGCGATGGCGGACCGGCAACCGCGGCGGCACTGGCCCGGCCCCTCGGTCTGGGCCTCGACCCCGCCGGCAACCTCTTCATCGCCGACTCGGCCAACAACCGCATTCGCGAAATCTCCGGCGGCAATATCGACACCGTGGCGGGCAGCGGCGCCGCGGGCTATTCCGGCGATGGCGCTCTCGCCACCGCAGCGCAGCTCCGCGCCCCGGCCGCCGTGGCGGCCGATGCGAACGGCCGCATTTACGTGGCAGACACGGGTAACCTCGCCATCCGCCTCCTCCAGCCGCAATACGAGGTGGGGCCGGTCACCATCCAGAGCGTCAACGTGTTGTCGGGCGGCACGGACATCGCGCAGAACACCTGGATTGAAATTCACGGAGCGGGCCTGGCGCCTGCAAACGTGGGCACTAATGGCATGCGTTGGGACGCTGCGCCCGAGTTCGCCTCGGGGCGAATGCCCACCGGGCTCGACGGCGTGAGCGCCACTGTGGATGGCAAGCCGGCTTACATTTTCTGGATCAGCCCCGCGCAGGTGAACGTGCTCACCCCGCTGGACGCGGCGGCAGGCCCAGCGCCGGTGGTGCTGACCTTTGGCGGCAACGCCAGCGCGCCATTCATCGTAAACCTGAAGCCGCTGGCGCCCGTGTTCCTGGTGCACGGCGCCGGGCCTTATATCGCGGCGCTGCACGGCAATGCCACCTTGGTGGGGCCGGCTTCGCTCTCGACGCCGGGGATCCCGGTCACGCCGGCCAAGCCAGGCGAGATTGTGGCGCTCTACGGAACCGGTTTCGGCCTGCCCACAACGCCGCTCGCCGCCGGCTCCGCGGTGCAATTCGCGCCGCTTTCCAGCCTGCCCGCGATCTCCATCGGCGGCCTGGCCGCCACCGTGCAGTACGCCGGCGTGATTAGCCCGGGGCTATACCAGTTCAACGTGGTGGTGCCCGCGACGGCCGCCGATGGCGACAACCCGGTGACGGCGGCTTACGACAGCGCGGGCGCATTCGGCGGAGCGATCCTGGCGGTTCAGCGTTAGCCCCCCGCACTGCACCCTCGCGCCTGCCTGGCCGTGCGGAGCCGCGCAATCTGCCTTATGATGACTAGCGGAGGCCATTATCATGAATACCGAAAAGAGCATCGAGTTACTGAACAAGTCCGTGGCGGATGAACTGTCGGCGGTGCACCAGTACATGTACTTCCACTTTCATCTGGACGATCAGGGCTTCGCGCCCCTGTCGATGCTGTTCAAGCGCACCGCCATCGTCGAGATGGGCCACGTGGAAACGCTCGCCGAGCGGATTCTCTTCCTGAAGGGCGATGTGGTGATGGCGGCCTCGGCGCCGGTCGAGACCATTGCCGATCCCGCCGCGATGCTCGCCAAGGCCATCGAAATGGAACAGGGCAGCGCCCGCGACTACAACGCCTCGGCGCAAGCCTGCGGGGCCAACGCCGACGCGGTCTCGAAGCAACTCTTCGAGCACCTGGTAGGCGACGAAGAGGGACATCAGGACGGGTTCGAGCGCCAACTGGACAACATCCGCCGTTTCGGCCTCAGCTACCTGGCGCTGCAATCCTTCGGCACGGCGCCCGCGCCGCCGGCCGGCCCCGTCACAGAATAAAGGAGATCAACTGCCCCACCGGAGTGGGATTGGGGTCGCCGTAAGCGGCGGCCTGTTTCTGCGCATCCAGTTGTTGCTCGGCCGCCTGCTCCATGGCGGCGGCCTGCGCAGCCACCCGGCGGTCCTGGGCGGATGGGTTGGCCGGGGCATTGGCGGCGGCCTCGACGGTGCGTTCCTTGTCGATGGTTTTCTGCGGGTCGCTGGGATCGGGGGCGACATCCATGCTGACCTCGCCGCCCGTGGCGTACATAACGCCGTCCGGCCCGATCGAGAAGGTGTAGGAAGGCCCGCCAATGGCGTAGGGTCCCGCTGCCGCCAGATGGGCCTGCTCGTGCTGGCGGACCTTGCGGTCGGCGACTTTCAGATCGGCGACCGCGGCCTGCTGGCCGGGTGTCAAGCCTTTGCTGCCGATCGCGGGAGACTTGACCGGCGCGGGGAAGTTCGCCGCGCTTCCCGAGCCGGACCCCGAAATTCCGGAAACTGTCACTATCTTTCTTATCGGCCGGAGACGGCGGGGATGCAGGACGCGGTGGAGGCTCAAGTTCCCGAGGGATTCTGCCGATAAGGTTCCTGATGGTCAAGTGGATTTGCGTTCTAGCGATTTCGGCGGCTCTGGCCCAAACCCCGGCCGAGCCGGTGCAGGCTCCTCCGGCCGCCGCGCCGCCCCTCGCCGCGAGTTCCGCGCCAACTCCGGCGCCGGCGCCATCGCCCGTTGCGCCACCAGTCGCAGCCCCGGCCAATCCGGCTCCCAAGCCCGCGGCCGCCCAGAAGACGCCGGCTCTCTCCCCTGCCGATGCCATGCGCCTCTCCATCGAGAAGCAGCGCGCGGCCATCGAGAAACAGCGCCAGGCCGTCCGCAAACAGGCCGAGTCCGCTGGGGCATGGCTCCCGCCTGGAGATCCGCCGGCGCCGGTCGCCAACGAACCGTCCGCGCCGGTCACCGGCGAAGCAGCCGCGACAGCGGCCAACGAGCCGGCCCCGCCGCCAGCCAGTTGCGAACCGCTGGACGAAGCCGCGGTGGCGCCGCTGATTGAATCCACCGCCAAATCGCAGGATCTGAAACCGGAACTCTTGCGCGCGGTCATGGAACGGGAGTCCGGTTTCCGCCCTTGCGCGGTGTCATCCAAAGGCGCTCAAGGCTTGATGCAACTGATGCCCGACACCGCGCTCGAAATGGGCGTGGGCAATCCCTTCGACCCGAAGGAAAACCTCTTTGGCGGCGCTAAGTTCCTGAAACAGCTCATGGACAAATACAAGGGCGACCTATCCAAGGTTCTGGGGGCTTACAATGCCGGACCCGCGGCGGTCGACCAGGCGGGCGGCATCCCCGACATTCCGGAAACTAGGGACTACGTGGACGCCATCCTCAAGAAAATGGGCGTCACACGTACTGTCCCGCCGAGTGACCCGATGCCCATGCCCACTGAAAATTGAATCCGCCCAACTGGCCCGTCACGTCCAGCACTTCGCCCACGAAGTACAGGCCAGGCGACTTGGTGGCCTCGAACGTCCGCGAGGAAAGCTCCGCCGTATCGACGCCGCCCGCGGTGACCTCGGCCTTATCATAACCCTCGGTACCGGCCGGTTCGACGCGCCAGGCGTGTAGGGCGCCGCAGACCGCCTGGATTTCGCGGTCGCCTAGCCCCGCCAGGCGTTTGCCGGCCGGTAATTCGCGCGCCCGTAACTCCAGCCAGCGGTCCGCCAGCCGCTTGGGCAGAAAGCGGCTCAAGACGGTTCCCAGCGCTTGCCGGCCGCCGGTCGAGCGCTCTTCCCGCAGAACCGCGACCAGGTCGGTCTCCGGAAGCAGATCGATCTCCAAGGCCTCGCCCGGCTTCCAGTAGCTCGATGCCTGCAGAATGGCCGGCCCGCTGAGCCCGCGGTGGGTGAACAGCATGCGCTCGCGGAAGTTCTGGCCGCCCGCTGCCACGGCCACGCCGGCCGCGACGCCCGCCAGGTCCCCATAGTGTTCCCGGTCCGCGCGGGAAAAAGTGAGCGGCGTAAGCGCCGGCCGGCACTCCACCACGCCAATGCCGAACTGCCGGGCAAGTTCATACCCCAGCGCCGTGGCGCCGATCTTCGGGATTGACAGCCCGCCCGTGGCAATCACCAGGGACGGCGCGCGCCACGCACCCAGCGGCGTATCGACGCGGTAGCCGCCGCCCCCGACCTCGCGGCTTACTCCCAACACCGGACAACTGGTTTCGATGCGCACCCCGGCCGCCGCGCATTCGGCTGCCAGCAGATCGACGATCTCCCGCGCGCTGCCGTCGCAGAACAACTGCCCCAGGGTCTTCTCGTGATAGCGAATCCCGTGTCGCTCCACCAGCCCCACGAAATCCCGCGGCCGATAGCGCGCCAGAGCCGACCTGGCGAAGTGCCGGTTCCGCGACAGAAAATGCTCCGGTGCCGTGCGCAAATTGGTGAAGTTGCAGCGCCCTCCGCCGGAGATCAGGATCTTGCTCCCGATCCGGCCGTTGTGTTCGATCACCACCACGCCCCGTCCGCGCTTCCCCGCCTCGATGGCGCACATCAGCCCGGCCGCGCCACCGCCAATCACCGCCACGTCAATGGCCGCGGCGCGCAGGGGGGGTGTGGGCCGGCTCGCGGCAATCTCTCCCGCCACAAGCCCGCGCTCCGAAGGCCCACGCCCGGCTAGGCGGCGCACGGCGGGATCTCGCGCTCCCGGCCCGCGCTCATCCGTCCCACCGCGCGCCAGCCCCCGCCGCGCGGGCTCCGGTCCGGCCGGCCAGCACGTTGCGGCGTCTCTTGTCTCCGACGCGCACTTGCCGGGCCCGCGCTCATCCGTCCCTCCGCGCGCGGCGCCGCCCCCGGCGGCTGTCCGCGGTCTCGAACCCGGGTTTGCGGAATCGGACATACCGTCTATTGTTACAGGCTGCTATCCTGTCTCACACGGGGGTGCAAATGAGCAAACGAGTGCTGATCGTGACGGGCGATGGCGGCGACAGCTACGAAGCGCTGTACGCCTGCCAGCGGTTGCGCGAGGCCCGCTGGGAACCGGTATTGGCGGCGCCATCGCGACGGCGGCTGCACACGGTTCTCCACGATTTCGAACCCACCTGGGAAACCTATGTCGAACGCCAGGGCCACACCCTGGAAGCCGATGTCGCCATAACCGCGGTGGCCGCGCGCGAGTTCGCGGCGCTCATTCTTCTGGGCGGACGCGCCCCGGAATACCTGCGCAACGACCCCAGCCTGCTGTCGCTGGTCCGCGAGTTCGTGCAGCACGACCGCTACGTCTGCGCTCTCGGCCACGGGATTCAAATCCTCATCGCGGCTGGACTGATCCAGGGCCGCACCGTCACCTGCCACCCGCACGTGCGCATCGAAGTGGAGCGCGGCGGCGGAGTCTACTCGGCCAAGCCCGCCGTCCGCGATGGAAAGCTGATCACCGGCCAGACGTGGCAGAGCCACCCCGAGTTTTACCAGGAGCTCATGGGATGTCTGGAACGGCTGTGAGGCCGCCTACTTCGCGCAGCACATCGGAGTGGAGGCCAGCCGCATCCCGGCTTCGCTGACACCGGTCCCGCTGGCGGCCCGATGGACGGCGCCGGAGACTTTGGATTCCTCGCGCGCGAAGTAATTCTCCTGGTCCAGGCGGCGGTAGACGTCGCCCGCAATCCCGGCCGCCAGCGGCCCGATGGCCGGCTTGCCGCCGGTTAGCAGCACAACCACCACCAGCTTGCGCTTGCCGGTTTCGTTGTACGATCCGAACCAGCCCAGGTGCCGGGAACTATCGTCGCTGCACGTACCCGTCTTACCGGCGATGGGAGCGTCTTCCTGGGCGCGGTGCGCCGTGCCGAAATCCACCGCCCCGCGCATGCCGGGCTCGATCACGGCAATCGCCTCGGCGATGTCCAGACGCCGCTTCACGCGCGGAACCATGTTGGCCGCCTCCGCCATGGTGCGCGGATACTGCATGTAGTAGAGCGTCCCGCCATTGGCCACGGCGCTCAACAGAGCCGCCAGTTCGAGCGGTGTCTGCTGGATCTCCTCACCGAAACTGGTCAGCATCCCCACCCCGCCGTTACGCGGAGGCGCGGACGGATAGTGCCCCGGCTGCTCTCCGGCGATGTTCAGCCCGGCCTTTTCGCCATACCCGAACAGGTGGGAATAGTAGCTCACCTTGGCGAAACCGAGTTGCTCCCCGAGGGTGGAGAAGTAGAGGTTGTTGGAGTGGGCCAGGGCGTAGGTGAGGTCCATCTTCCCGAGCCCTTCAAGGCGCAGCTTATTGGCCGGCTCGATGATCTTTTCGCTCAGCCCCGCCAGCGCCACCGACACCTTAATAGTGGAGCAGGGTTGGAATCCGGAACTCAGCGCGACCTTCTGGTGCACCATCGAGAGCACCCGTCCGTTCCCCGAATCCACCACCACCACGGTTCCGTTGTAGGGCCCGAGCGCAGCCACCGCGGCCCGGCGGACATCCAAATCCTCGGTATCCACGTTGTCGCCTTCGGTGGAATCGGCATACGTTGGCTCCTTCCACGGACCCCCGCGGATGACCGGCGGGGCTAGGGCGGGCGCGGGGGCGGACGGCTCCACCACCGCCGCCAGAGGCTTTGGCCCCATGGCCCTGGCAACCGATGCCTGAATCTGCGGCGCGGGCTTGGCCGCAACGTCAGACGGGACGCCCGCGGCAGGCAGAACCCGGCTGCGGGACACCGCGACGTGCGAAGCAACGTGGGAAGTAACGTGAGAGGCAGGATGCGAGGCAACCTGAGAGACTGCATGCGCGGGGACTTTGGACTTCTTCGCTGGAGCAGCCAACAACGCACCGGCCACGGCCAGTGTGATAATCGGCACAATCCAAGTAAGCCGCCGTTTTCCCAACATCGAACCCTTGCGCAGATCCGTCATATTACACTTATCCGTCAGGGCGGAAGATACGCAAACTACAGCCAGAGCGCCAATTGAAACAGCCGGCCGGAGCAACCGGACACTTTGATTTTGAGGTCGCCAGGGCTTGTTAGTCAAGGGGTTTTCCGCCATTTTCGCATGGAGATACGAGCGCACACTCTATGAATCGGCCAAACCCGCGGAATTCCGCATACTCCCCCCTCGAAATCCTGCAAAGACGCGTCACCGCCTGCCAACTCTGTCCGCGGCTCCGCGAACACTGCACCCACGTCGCGGTGGTGAAACGCCGCGCGTATCTCGACTGGGAGTATTGGGGCAAGCCCGTGCCGTCATTTGGCGACCCCCAGGCCCGCATCCTTATTATCGGGCTGGCGCCGGGCGCCCACGGCTCCAACCGCACCGGCCGCATGTTCACGGGCGACCGGTCGGGCGACATGCTGTACGGCGTGCTGCACCAATGCGGCCTGGCATCGCAGCCCTCGGCCAGTTCGCGCGACGACGGTCTGACGCTCACCGGCGCCTACATCACCGCCGTGGCCCGCTGCGCGCCGCCGGGCAACAAGCCGACGCCGGAGGAGATCCGCAACTGCCGCCCGTACCTGGAGCGCGAGCTGGACCTGCTGACCCACGTGCGGGTTGTGGTCGCGCTGGGCAAGATCGCCTTCGACGCCTACCTCGACGTTCTGAAGGCCCGCGGCGCTATCACCAGCCGCGCGCCCTTTCCGTTCGGCCACAACCGGGCTTTCACGACCGCGCCCGGCCAACCGCGGCTGATCGGCTCCTACCACCCCAGCCAGCAGAACACGTCGACCGGCAAACTGACGGAGGCAATGCTGCTCGATGTGTTCCGCGAGGCCATCATCGCATCTTCGACCGCAGCCTGACGATTTCGCCGTCCACCGCGAAGCTGCCGTATCCGCGGTGGTGGATGGTCTTCGGGCTTTTCTGCGCCGGGTCGGTCCAGGCCTTGAGCACCTCCAGAATGAAGAGGCTGTAGCGGTTCACCGAGCGCGTGTCGGCCACTTTGCATTCGAGGTTGGCGAAACACTCCGCGATCAGAGGCGCCGCCACAAAGCGGGCCGGCACGGGCGTGAGGCCGAACTTCTCGAACTTGCGCACCTCCCGGCCGGAGCAATTGCCGACAGCCACAACCGTGGCCGCCAGCGCCAGCGCCGGCACTCCGATCACGCACTCCTTCGTGGCCCGCAGGGCGGTGAAGCTGTGCCCCGCGGAACTGACCACGCAGGCGATCAGCGGCGGCTCAAACTCCACCATCATGTGCCAGGACAGCGTCATGACGTTGGCGCGCCCTTTGTGGGCGGTGGTCAGAAGCACCACCGGACCGGGCTCGATCAACTGGTAGACCTTCGAAAGCGGCAGATCCTTCATCGCACCACCGCGCGCCAACCATTGTAGAGCCCGGCGCGCGCCCACAAAACCCTTGACTCTCCATCCCAGTTGATATATATATTAATCGATATCGATATGCCACGAAAGCTACCCACTCCCGAGTCGTTTCTGCCGCTGAAACCCAACTGGTTTCACGTCCTGCTCTCGCTGGCCGATGGCGAACAGCATGGCTACGGCATCATGCAGGAGGTGCTGGAGCGCAGCGGCGGCAAAATCCACCTATGGCCTGCCACGCTGTATGGCACGCTGAAGCGGCTGCTCGACGCGGAGCTGATCGAGGAATCCGACACGCGGCCGGCGCCCGAAGCCGACGACGCGCGCCGGCGCTACTACCGGCTCACCAGCTTCGGGCGGCGCGTGCTGGCGGCCGAGAGCCAGAGGCTGCGCGACTTGGTGCGCGTGATCGGCTCGAAGCGGGCGCTTTCGGAGGGGGAATCGTGAAACCCGGGAATCCCACCGCATTGACTCTGCGCCTGTACCGCGCGCTGGCCCGCGCGTTTCCCTACGAGTTTCGCAACGCTTACGAAAACGAACTGTTGCAGGTGACCGAAGAGGCCGTCAAGCCCATCTGGCGGCGCCACGGCGTCCTGGGGCTGGCACGGCTGCTGGCCGATATCGCGCTGCGCATTCCGGTCGAGTACGCGGCCGAGTTCCGTGGCGACATCCGCTATGGTCTGCGGATGTTGCGCGCCTCGCCGGGGTTCACAGCGGTATCGGTGGCTTCGCTCACGCTCGGGATCGGCGTGGCCACGGCGGCATATAGCGAGATGAACGGTTTCATCGGGCGCGACGTTCCCGCCGTAGTCCGTCCAGGCGAGTTGGTGGTTCTGAAGAGCGCCGCTTCGTTCCCGGACTACGGGCGCTACCGCGAGCGCCGCGATCTGTTTTCCGGCACGCTGGCCTATCGAGCACCCGTGGCTTTCGGCATCTCGCTGAACGGACGCACGGAGCGAACCTGGGGCCATCTGGTGACGTCCTCGTATTTCCCGGCGTTGGGTGTGCAAGCGGCTCTGGGCCGGGTGCTAAACGCGGTCGACGACCAGCCCGGGCGCGCGCCCGTGGTGGTGGTCAGCCACCGTTTTTGGCGCAACCACCTCGGCTCCGACCCGGCGGCCATCGGCAAGCCGCTCGCCATCAACGGGCAGCCGTGCACGGTGATTGGGGTCGCCCCGGAGGATTTCCAGGGTGCATCCCCCATGGCCTTTATCGCCGACGTTTGGCTGCCGCTTTCGGTGGGTGCTACGGTGGCGCCGGAACTCGCCGATAACGTCCTGGAACGCCGCGACGCGCAGGTCTTCCAGGTGGTTGGCCGGCTCCGTGCCGGCGTATCGGAGGTGCGCGCCCAGGCCGCGCTGGACGCCATGAAGCGGCAAATCGACGAGGAGTTCAGCGACCCCAACCGGGATGTCCCGGGGCGGCGCATCGTGCTGCTGCCCGGCGGCAAGTTGCTTCCCATGGAGAAGAAGGACATGCAGATGTTCACTAGCTTCTTCACGGTGTTGGGCGGCATGATCCTGCTGATCGCCGTTGCCAACGTGGCCAACATGATGCTGGCGCGCGCCATGGACCGCCGCAAGGAGATCGCCGTGCGCCTGGCCCTGGGCGCCGGCCGTGCCCGGCTGGTGCGGCAGTTGCTGACGGAGAGCCTGCTGATAGCCGCGGCGGCGGGCATGCTGGGGTTCGGATGGGCCTCCTGGCTGATGCACGCGGCGTCGCAGTTGCAGATGCCGTACCCGATGCCGATCCAAATGAGCCTGGAACCCGACGGGCGGGTGCTGTTGTTCACATTGGCCCTGACGGCTTGCGCCGGCCTGGCGTTCGGCCTGCTTCCGGCGTTGCAGGCTACGCGGCCCGATCTGACTTCGGCTCTAAAGGAAGGTGGCAACCCGCGGGTTCGCCGGTTCCGCCGCCTGAGCATGCGAAACCTGCTGATGGTGGGCCAGATGGCGGCATCGCTGGCGCTGCTGCTGATTACCGGCTTCCTGGTGGTGGGCCACCACCGGATCTCGAACGTTGAAGTGGGATTCGAAGCGCGCAACCTGTATCTTGTTTCTCTCGACCCGGTGCGCGATGGCTACCCGCCGGCGCGCACGGCGGACTTTCTCGGCAAGCTACTGGACCGCACGCGGCGCCTGCCCGCGGCCGCGCACGCCGCGCTTTCCGACACGACACCCATGAACATGATCGGCAAACCGTTCGCGCCCCTCACGGTAGATGGAGTGGCGGGCGGGAAGGAGATGCACGGCGCGCGGCTATCCATGGTGGACCGGGACTACCTGGAGACGCTGGGCGTGCCGGTCGTCCTGGGGCGCGGCTTCCGCAAGGAGGACGAATCTGACGGCGCCCCAGCGGCGATCGTCAGCGAGAGACTGGTGAGCGAGTGCTGGCAAGGACATGACCCGCTGGGCCGGCGCATCGAGTTAGGCGAGACCGACTTACCCAGCTTCGCCGGAGGTAGCGGGCGACGGAAACACCTGGCGGGCAAGCCGCGCGTGTTCGAAGTGGTGGGTGTGGCGCGAAACATCCGGGACTCTCTCAACTCCACCGCGGCCGATTCCCCGGCGGCGATTTACCGTCCCATTCAGCCCGCGGATTATGCGCATCCGCCCATGCAGGGCTGGACCCTGGTGGTGAGAACGCAGCCCGGCGTGGACGCGTTAACCCAGGTGCGGCGCGAAGTCTCGGCCATGGACGACCGCATCCAGCCCTTCAACGCACGCAGCATGACGAAACAGATTGACGATATGATGTTCCCGGTCAGGGTGGCGCTTTGGACGTACGGGTGCATCGGCATCTTCGGCTTGATCCTGGCTTCCGTGGGCCTGGCGGGGGTGACGGCCTATTCCGTTACGCAGCGACGCCGGGAGATTGGCATACGTATCGCCCTGGGGGCGCAGCGCTCCGCTGTTCTCCGGCTGGTAATGCGGGAAGGCGCGGTTCTGATCCTGATCGGCGCCGCCATCGGACTGGCCGCGGGCCGCGGCGGGTTGCGGATGCTGGCCGCAAGCCTGTCATCGATCGCCCAGACCGCCGGAACCAGCCTGTCCGATCCGGCGCTGCTGGTGGGCGCGCCGCTATTGCTGGCGGGGATTGCGCTGGCGGCGTGCTATCTGCCGGCGCGCAAGTCGCTGCGCATCGACCCGGCGGTTTCCCTGCGGGAGGAATAGCGGGACCGGCTGCAGACCTCCCGTACGCGGGGGGCGTGGCGCCGGGTGGCCGTGCATCCGAGGCAGAGAACGTTCCGCCCGTGGGCATGTCGCAGACGCCGCGTTCCGGAAGTGCTGCACTCATCTCCGGCCGGACCTCAATCGCCGCGTAGAGCCTGGACCGGGTCAATCCGCATGGCTCGCGTTGCCGGAACGGCACTCGCGACGACGATAACCAGAAGCAGAAGAATCGCGGCCCCAAATAGCGTGACCGGGTCGGATGAGGAGACCCCAAACAGAAAGCGGGCCAGGAAGATGCGCCCCGCGGCCGCGCCGCCGAGGCCAAGCGCCACTCCGGCAACGCCCATGAACAGTCCATTTCGCACGATAAGCCAGAGGATGTCAGTGGAGCCGGCGCCCAGAGCAAGCCTCACCCCGATTTCCTGCGTCCGCTGGGCAACCAGGTAGGCTACGACACCGTACGCGCCAATTACGGCGAGAATGGTCCCCAGCCCTGCGAAGAGGCCCAACAAAACGGTTGCCAGGCGCGTGTCCGCGGTCTGGCTACTCATATGGGTCTCCATGCTTCGGATTTCGCCAAGGGGTATATCCGCATCGAGCGACTTCAACTCGTGCGCGACTGCCGGAACGATGCCCTCGGGATCGGTCGCCGTTCGCACAGCGATATCCTTGAACCCGATATTAACTCCACTTACTTGCCGGAACAGAGCGAAGATCTGCGGCGCCGGCGGCAGCGCCATGCCGCGATTCATGAAGTTGCGGACCACGCCGACAATCGTGAGATCGCGGGAAAACGATCCGAAGTCCTGCAAGGGCACCGGAGCCACTCCCGGCGGTGGACCGGGATGGATTTGGCGGCCGACCGGGTCCCGACCCGCGAAGAACTGGCGCACGAATTCCCGGTTCACAACAACTACCGGTTGACTCATGGAAGTATCGGTATCCGCGAAGCCGCGGCCGTCCAATATGGAAAGACGCAGGGTTGCGAGATAGTGCGAATCGACGGCCGCGAATTCAGCCAGGGGAACGTCCGCCGCGCTCGAAACCGGCCGGCCGGGAATGGTGAACGCCTGTTGCCAACCGATGTTTGGCGGATATCCGGTGGCGAGACTGGCATCCAGCACACCAGGGAGGGTTCGCACCCGTTGGCCGAACGAATCGCAAAAGCGGGTAATCGCTTCGGCATCCGGATAACGCGCGGGTGGAATATAGACGTGTGCCATGAGCAAATGATCGGGACGAAACCCCGGATCCTGCCGCAAAAGGCGAGCCATGGTTTGGGTTAGAAGACCGGCGCCGAACACCAGCACTAAGGAGAGTGCTATTTCGCCGATCACCAGCATTCGTCGAAACCGCTGTCTGCCGAGGCCGGCGGCACCACTGCGGCCTCCTTCTCTTAACGTATCCCCAAGAGAAACGCGGGTGCCCGTAAACGCGGGTGCGAGACCAAACAATACCGCCGTGACGAGCGAAATTCCCAGGGCGAAAAGCAGTATCCGAGTGTCAGGGGCGGCGGACGAGAACCGCCCCAGGGCGTTGGCCGCCGTCGTATAGGGCAAGGTCCCGCTATCGTTCATCCTTGCCAGGGCGAAACTCGCCGCCGAAGCCAGCCCCAATCCCGCAAGGCTGCCGGCCAGCGAGAGAACCAACGCTTCTATGAAAAGTTGCCTCAACAGTCTCGACCGTGGCGCGCCAAGCGCCGCGCGGATCGCCATTTCGCGAGATCGGGCGGAGTTGCGGGCGAGCAGGAGACTGGCGAGATTCGCACATGCGATCACCAGGACCATAACGACTGCAGCGCTCAACATCAGCAACATGGGCCGCGCCGTCCCCGCCCTGGTGTCCACGAGAGGTTCGACCGCGACGCCGATTCCCCGGTCGCTCGGGTACGCCTGGGCCAACCGGGCGGCCAGCGCAGCCAACTCGGTGCGCGCCGCTTCATAAGAGACCCCTGGCTTCAGGCGCCCGAGGGAGGAGTTACCGCGGCCGCCGCGCTCCGCTTCGGACCACATGGTTTCGGAAGCAAACGGAGTCCAGATCCGGATCGGAGCGGTAGTTTGGTCCATCCAACCGGGAACTACATCCGGAACGATCCCTACGATCGAATAAGTCTCGCCGTTGATCCGGATGGTCTTGCCGAGAATCCCCGGATCGCCGCTAAAGCTGGTCTGCCAAAACTGGCGGCTGACTATAGCGGCATAGTGCCTGCCGTAAACGTTCTCGGCTGCGGAAAACAGACGGCCCCGAATGGGGCGGATCCCCAGCAGTTCAAAGTAGCTGCCGGGCACCAGGCCGACGACCATCTCCTCCGCCCGATTGGAACCTAAGATTCCGCTGACGTTTTTCCGCCAGTGGTCATAGACGATCAATCCTTCGAAGCCGCGGGCGCTTGCGGCGAAATCGCGCATATCGAGCGCGGAAGGGCCGCCCACGGGCGCTCCGTTGCTGGTGGACCAGACCCGCACCAGGCGGCCGGATTCCGGGAATTCGAGCGGCTGCAGCAGCGCCGCGTCCAGCATGCGAAAGATAACCGTGTTCGCGCCGGCGCCGAGAGCCAAAATCAGGATAGCCACGGCCGTGAACCCGGGCGTGCGGCGCATGCCCCTGGCCGCGTACCTCAGATCCTGAGTCAGGGTTTCGAGCCGGTTGTATTGCCACATGCCGCGGGTGACCTCCTTCACCGCTCCGACATTGCCGAATGCCCGGCGGGCGGATTGCTCCGCCTCCGCGGCCGGTTCACCGGCTTCGATCCTCTGTTTGGTCTCGATCGCAAGATGAGCCTGGATCTCCTCGTCGAGTTCCTCTTCTCTCGCCTGGCGGAACCGGCGCCACCACATGTTTCATTTCTCCCCGGCTGGCAGCATGATGAGTGCGATGGCCGCGATCGCGGCTTCCCAATTCGACTGCTCTTTCGAGAGTTGCCGTTTTCCCGCCGCGGTGAGCCGGTAGTACTTCGCCGACCGGTTCGCTTCCGACTGCTTCCATTCCGACGCCAGCCAGCCTTCCTTTTCGAGCCGGTGCAACGCGGGGTAAAGAGAGCCATGTTCGATTTGCAGGGCATTCTCCGATCTTGCACGCAGCGCCTGGCCAATGCCATGCCCATGCTGCGAGCCCCACTGAAGCGTCCGCAGAATCAGCATGTCGAGAGTTCCCTGAACGAGTTCGATGCGATTTCGATAGGGTTCGCGTTTGGCCATAACACCTCAGAAGATAGTCTACCATAGCACGTCTACTAGAGAGGGTAGCGCCCCTCCGGGCACCGTGTGCGCGAATCCATCGGCCGCCGGGAAACCGGCAGCGCCTTGCGCGGCGCTCGCCCCGGCTCCAGTTTCGTCAAGCGGCCACACAGCCGGAGCGCAGCGGCGCAGAGTGGAGCCTCCCAGCCTCCGGCGGGCCCTGACTGAGATGAGAGCACAGGCCCGCCACTACCAACTTCGCCCGATCTCCGCCGCCGCCCAACAGGCGATCTTCGTAGCCATGGCCTTTAACAGATGCATTGAACCTCCAGCATCCACTCCATCCAGCGGCCGGGTACTGGCGGGTTTCGTCCAGTCCCCGGCAGCCTCGTCCCGAGCAAAGCGGACAGTTCAAGTGTGAATTCGGCCGGCCAACCCACATACTAGCGATAAGGTGAGGTCTCAGGCCTATACCGACTCCCTCGAAGAGGTAGAATCAGTCCACCGTGGAAAACGGATGTCGGATCTCGCCCGGGCCGTCCGAAGCTACTCACCATAAGGAACAACCCGAGACGTCCCCCGTGGCGGCGGGCGAAGGCGTATCTTCCCAGCAACGGCTGGAAGCGCTGATTCGAAACTCCCCCCTCGCAGTCATCGAATGGGATTCGGAACACCGGATCATCGGTTGGAGCGGAAACGCGCCGCATATGTTCGGTTGGGAAGCCTCCGAGGTGCTCGGCAAGAGCGTCGAGGAGTGGCGATTCGTCTGCGAGGAGGATCTGAACCTGGTGCGGGTGGCGATGGCCGCCATGAACGGCGGCCTGCCCTACGTCGGCCGGAATCGCAATTATCGCAAGGATGGCTCGGTGGTCCACTGCGAATGGCACAATTCCGTGCTGCTCGACCGCGACGGAGCCTTCAGCGGGGGGCTCTCGCTGGTGCTCGATGTGACGGAACCCAAGAACATGGAAGAGGCCTTGCGGGCATCCGAGGAGAAGTACCGGAAGATCGTGGAAACGGCTCCGGTCGGTATCTTTCGCTCGACGGTGGCAGGGCGATTCCTCAACGTGAACTCGAAGTTAGCCCGTCTCTTCCACTATGGCTCGACGGAAGAGATGCTGGCTTCGGTCGGCGATATTGCCGGGGAGTTATTCGTGCATCCGGAGCAGAGGCGGGAGATTGTCCGCGGTGCCACCGTTTCCGGGGAGTTTGTCCGGGCCGAGGTCGAGTATCGCCGCCGGGATGGCTCGACATTTCTGTCCGTTCTGAATCTCCGCGCAGCGTGCGATTCGCCGGGACAGGTGGCATTTCTGGAGGGGTTCGTCGAGGATATCACCGAACGCAGGCGCGCCGAGGACTCGCTGCGCGAAGCGCACGCGGCCCTGGAACAGCGCGTTCTCGAACGGACCGCCGAGCTGTCCGCCGCCAACCAGCGGCTTCAGGAACTGGACCGGCTGAAGTCCCAGTTCCTTGCGAGCATGAGCCATGAGCTTCGCACGCCGCTGAACTCGATCATCGGATTCACGAGCCTCCTCCGGCAGGGACTTACCGGTCCCGTGAACGCCGAACAGCGGAAGCAACTCGGAATCGTGCAATCGTCGGCAAGCCACTTGCTGGCGCTTATCAACGACCTGCTGGATGTATCCCGTATCGAGGCGGGCAGAGCCGATCTGGACCTAAAGGCGTTCGATTTCGCGGATGTTCTCGGCGAGGTCATGCGCCTGCTCGAACCCATTGCCGGCCGCAAGGGACTGGAACTGACAGCCAGCGTGCAGCCCGCGGCCATCCCTATGAAGGGCGATCGAAAACGCACGCTGCAGGTGCTGTTGAATCTCGCCCACAACGCCATCAAGTTCACCGAAAAGGGAAACGTGAAAATCTGCGCAGCCGCCGCCTTCGGCGTGCTGCGCGTGAGGGTGGAGGATACCGGGATCGGAATCAAATCCGAGCACATCGGCATGCTGTTCGAAGCCTTCAGGCAAGTGGATGGTTCCGCCAAGCGCGTATATGAAGGGACGGGCCTGGGCCTGTACCTGTGCCGGAAGCTGCTTTCGCTGATGGGCGGCGAGATTGCGGTGGAAAGCGTCTATGGCGCGGGATCGTGTTTCGCCTTCTCGATGCCGATCGAGCTGGCGGCCGGGTCCGCCGCAGGCCACGAGGTTTAGAAAGCCGTGCTTCCATGCCGTTGAAGGCCGCGCTGATCGAGGACAACGAGAACAACCGCTACCTGCTGAGGTTGCTGCTGGAGTACGCCGGGTTCGAGGTGACCACGGCGGCCGATGGCAAAACCGGAGTCGAGCTGGCGCGCCGGGAACCGCCCGACGTCATTTTGCTGGATATTCAGATGCCGGAAATGGACGGCTACGAGGTGGCCGCCGTCATCAAGAGCGATCCGGCTCTGGCAGGTATTCCGATCATCGGAGTCAGCTCGTTCGCCATGCCGGGCGATCGCGACAGAGCGATGAGGTGCGGGTTCGCCGGTTACATCGAGAAGCCCGTGGATCCGGAACGGTTCGCGCAATCCGTGACGGCTATTGTGAGGGGCACGGAACCGCCGCTATGAGAATTCTCAGTGTCGACGACAATGCGGAGAACCGGTACCTGATCGAAGCGGTCGGACGCGCGCACGGCTTCGAAGTTTCGAGCGCTCACGACGGCCTGGCGGCGCTCGAAGAACTGGGACGCCAATCGTTCGATTTGATCGTCTCCGACGTTCTGATGCCCGGAATGGACGGTTTCCAGCTCTGCCACGAGGTGAAGAACCGCGAACGGACCAGGCACATTCCGTTTATCTTCTACACCGCCACGTATACGGCCAGGCAGGATGAGGATCTCGGGTTGTCCCTGGGAGCGTCGCGGTACGTTCTGAAGCCGGTGGCCCCGGCGGATTTCGTCGCGATCATCGAAGATGTGCTGGGCGAGGCTCAGCGCGGCGAAACTGCCGTCCCGGAAGTGGAGCCACGCGCCGCCGGCGACTATCTGAAGGCCTACAATTCCCGGCTGTTTCGCAAGTTAGACCGCAAGATCGAGCAACTGGAGGTGGCCAGGAGCGGGCTTCAGGAGTTGCTCGAAGCCAGGGACCGCGAGATCGCCGAACGCAAGCGGGCAGAGGTGGAGCGCGAGCGGATGGAAGGCGCGCTCAGGCAAAGTGAAGAGCGTTTCCGCAGGGCCATCCTGGAAGCACCCATCCCGATCACGATCCACGCCGAGGGAGGGCGCATCATCCAGATGAACCGCGCCTGGCAGGAGCAGTCGGGATACTCCGCCGCGGAGCTCTCCACCACGGACGATTGGGTGGAAAAGGCCCACGCCGGCCTCGCGCCTAACGAGAAAGAGGATGTCCGGAAGCTGTACGGGCCGGAGTCCGGAACGGACCGGTGCGAGCTGCCGATCCGCACGGCGTCCGGTGAATTGCGAACCTGGGTCTTCAGCTCGGCTCCGCTCGGCCCCATGCCCGATGGAAGCCGCATGGTCATCACCATGGCCATGGATTTCACCGAACGCCGCACCCTGGAGCGCCAGTTGGCGCAGGCGCAGAAGATGGAGGCGATCGGGCAGTTGGCGGGCGGCGTGGCCCACGATTTCAATAACCTGCTGACGGTCATTTCCGGATACTCCGACCTGTTGCTGAAGTCGCTGGCGGAGATGGACCCCGCGGCCCGGCAGGTCAAGGAGATCGCACAAGCGGCGGATCGCGCGGCGGCCCTAACCCGCCGGCTGTTGGCGTTCAGCAGGGAGCAGATCCTGGAGCCCGCGAATGTCGACATCAACGCGGTGGTGCGCGAATCGGCGAGCCTTTTGCGCCGGCTGATCGGCGAGGATGTCGAGATCCGGATTGCCCTGGCGGACGAGGAGATGCGCGCGTTGGTGGACACCGGACAACTGGTGCAGGTCATTATGAACCTCGCCGTAAACGCGCGGGACGCCATGCCGGCCGGTGGAATCCTGACCATCGAGACGGCCGCCACGGATTTTGGGCCCGAATACGCGCAGGCGCATCCAGCGGTGGCCGCCGGCCCTTACGTTCAGCTCGCCATCAGCGACACCGGCACGGGGATGGACCGGGCCACCTTGGCCCGCATTTTCGAACCATTCTTCACCACTAAGGGGCCGGGGGCCGGTACAGGATTGGGACTTTCCACGGTGTACGGGATCGTGAAGCAGAGTAACGGCCATGTCTCGGTGTACAGCGAACCCGGACGCGGCACCAGCTTCCGCGTATTTCTTCCGCGGGTTTTCGAGGGTGCGGCGGCCGAGGCCGTTGCGCCGCCCCCGGCCCGGTCCGCGGGAACCGAAACGGTGCTCGTGGTGGAGGACGAGCCGGCGCTCCGGACGTTGATCCGGGAGATCCTGCGCCGTGCCGGCTATCGCGTGATCGACGCCGCGAACGGCAGTGAAGCCCTGCTGGCATGCGAGCGGAGTTCCGCCGGGATTGCGCTGATGATCACGGACCTCGTCATGCCTGGGATGAACGGGTGCGAATTGGCGCAGCGGCTGGCACCGTTGCGCCCCGAGATGAAGGTGCTGTACATGTCCGGCTACGGCAGCCACGCCGCTCTGGCTAGCGGCGTTCTAGTTGGTCACGAGCACTTCATTCAAAAACCGTTCACGCCCGGCGCTCTAGCGGAAAAGGTACGGTATGCGCTTGACAGTGGCGGTGCCAACGGACCGGCCTAGTTCGATCCCTCGTTCGGAGGCTCGTCCGGAGGCTCCATTGCGCGCGACCGCGAACTGGCGTACAGTAAGAAAACCCTTGGAGGTAACATGGCTTTCTGTTCGGTATGTGGCGCCCAGGTGACGGGCCCGTTCTGTGGACGATGTGGCGCGGCGGCAGGCGCGGCCGGGCAGGCGGCTCCGCAACAGCCTCCGCAGCCCCAGCAACCGCCTCAGCAACAGGCGCAGGCCTATCAGGCTCCGCCGTACCAGGCTCCGCCGTACCAGGCTCCTCCGCAGGGGCAGCCGTATCAGGGGCAACCGTACCAGGCGCAGCCCTACCAGGGCCAGCCCATGGGCATGGCTCCCGCCCCGAAAAAGTCCAACACTCTTTTTTGGGTACTCGGGATCATCGGCGGGCTATTGATCCTCGGCTGCCTCATCGTCGGGCTGGTGATTTCGTATTTCGTACACAGGGTGAAGGAGGCTGGCTTCGATCCGGAGCTGATGAAGAACAATCCGGGGCTGGCGGTTTCCAAGATGATCACCGCGTTCAATCCGGATGTCGAGGTGCTGGACCACAACGACCGCGCCGGCACCATCACGGTGCGCGACAGGAAGACCGGCAAAGTGGTCACGATGACCTTTGACGACGTCAAGAGCGGCCAGTTCAAGATGAAGATTCAGGAGGACGGCAAGACCGCCTCGTTGAATTTCGGGGAGAACGTCGCCGGCAAGATGCCCTCCTGGGTGCCGGCCTATCCCGGAGCCACGACGAAGAGCGGAGGATTCTCGATGACCGCGTCGGGAACTGACGGGGACGCCGGCAACTTCGCGTTCACCACTCCCGATTCGGCCGAGAGGGTGCAAGCGTTCTACGAGGGGAGGGCCCACGAGATGAACATGCAGGTGGAAGCGACCGTGGCTTCGGGATTCGGCACGGTGATCAAGCTCGTCGACCCTGGAACGCGCCATACGATAGCGGTGACTATCGTCGGCTCCAATCCGACAACGGTGAACGTGACCTACGCGTCGAAATAGGGCGTGCGGGCGGCCGCGCCGTTCCCGAAGGCGCCCACCAATGGAGAAACGATGGCGTTCTGTTCCTGCGGCACCCAGGTAGTGGGCGCGTATTGCGGCCGCTGTGGCGCGCCGGCGAGCGTCGCAGTCCGGACGGAGGCACCTGAGCCCCCGCCACGGCAAAGTCAGCCTCAACCCCAGGCGCAGGCCGCCAGCATTCCGTCAGCCAGGCGCGAGAACCGCGAGGCGTTCTGGATATTCGCCATTGCGGGCGGTCTGACGGTGCTGGGCATGGTGGGTACCGTAGTGGCGGCGCAACGGCTGAAGAAGGCCGGCGTCGATCTGGACCTCCTGTGGCACAACCCGGCGCTTGGGCTGGAGAGGGTGAACGCCATCGTAAGGCCCGACATCGAACTGCTGAGCACCAACGACCGCGACGGTTCCATCACGGTCCGCAACAGGCAGACCGGCACGATGGGCACCATCACCTTCGAGGACGGCGGGCATGGCGATTCGGTGGTCACCCATCGCGAAGGCGGCCGGACGATCTCGCACTACGCCGGCCGCTATGCCGCCGCAAGGCTACCCACCTGGGTACCGGCTTACCCCAGAACCAGCGCCGGTGGATTCGCCGGGATCACTTGGGGCGATGACGGGGAGACTGGCGCTTTCAATTTCACCACGCCCGACCCGGCCTGGAAGGTTCAATCGTTTTACGAAGGCAAGGCCCGCGAGATGAACATGCAGGTGGAAACCGAGGTGCCTCGCCGGTTGGTCACGGAGATGAAACTCACCGATGCCGCAACGCATCGCACGATGACAGTGGGGTTGGTCCGCAAGGACCCGGTTTGGGTGAGTGTGAGCTACGCGTCGAAATAGGATTGCCCGCGGCGGCACCGCATTGCGTCATCGCGTCAGAACACAAACGGGACCAGCGCCCGTACGCGCGCCCGGTAAGCGGGGTATTCCTCCGGAAAGTTCCTAACCAGAAGCCGCTCCTCCTGCCGCAGCTTGATCCAGAAGCCCACGAAGAACAGCGCCAGCCCCGCGAACCCAACCAGCAGGCCGGAGCCAATGGCCGTCCCCAGCCCCATCAGCAGATGGCCGGTGTAGATCGGGTGCCGCACGAAAGCGTACGGTCCCCTTTCCACCAGTTGGTGCCCCTGCTTCAGTTCGACGTCTCTGCTCCACTCGTTGCCCAGCGCCTTGCGCGACCACACCGACATCAGCAGCCCCAGCGCACAGATCGCAACCGCAAGCGAGCCCGAAACGGCCGTCCGTGGAATCGCCACCATTCCGAACGGATACGCCCAGATGACGATGAACAGGATGTAGCCCAGCCAGATTGGCATGCGGGCCAGCCTGCCGTTCCAATCCTGGCCCTCCGCCGCGGGCTTGACGGAGCGCGCGCTGATGTTCCAATACGCCGTGAGGCAGACCCAACAGGCAAGAATCGCTATTCCGGTCAGCGTGGGAGTATCCTCCAGATCGCGCGCCGGGCTGCGTCCTCTACCCGTGGCCGAGGTACATCAGCCAGCCCAGGCCGAAGAGCGCCACGGCGAAACACACGAAGGTGTAGATGCCGTAGTGCAGACGGTCGCGGTCGTTATTGCGCGTCACCACGCCCAGCACCACCGAGGTGAACAGCGCGAACAGGAAGGCCGCCTCGAAGTGGGAGAGGTTCATCTTCATTAGTCTTTCCTCCCCGCGGCGATTTCGAAGGCGTCCACCATGGCCAGCAGGTTCAGCAGGCCGGCGGTCACCAGGAACTTGGTGCCGTAATCGTGAACGTGGCCGGGCGTGTCCACCTGGCCGTATCCGAAGGCGATGGTCAAGAGGTACAGCAGGCCGCCGCAGAGGTCGCCGACGAACCCGCCGGTGTTGATGAGCGTGGTGAGCAGGTCGCCGGTCTGCGGCTGGAACATGTAGCCGCGCATCATGAGGCCGCACACGAACATGCTGACGATGGCCAGCAGCAGCAGAATTCCGCGGCCGGGCCGCTTCAGCAAAAAGTGCCCGCCCCCGGGGATGAGCCAGCCCAGAGCGACGGCCGGGACCCATGCGCCCAGCGGAGGCAGAGGCTTCTTCTGTTCCTTTTCCTTTGCGGTCATAATGGCTTTCTCTGAGTGTAGCACCTGAGGGCGCGGGCATCAGTGGACAGAGCAGCCTACCTACTGCTGATGCGCCACTTCCGTCAGCCAGTCCGGCCTCTTCAACACCTCGCGCGGCTTGCTGCCGTCGGGCGCGCCGATGATGCCGTCGCGCTGCATCATATCGAGGATGCGCGCGGCGCGGCCGTAGCCCAGGCGGAGATGGCGTTGCAGCGTGGACGTGGAAGCCTTGCCCATCTGCAAGACCAGGCGGACGGCCTCCTCGTACATGGGGTCCTGATCCTCGCTGGCGGGCTCGGCGCCATCGCCCTCGCCCTCTTCCTCGGCCGGAGGCGCGATGAGGAACGATTGATCGTACTCGGGCTTCGCCTGCGCCTTCCAGAAATCCGTGACGCGGTTGATTTCGGTCTCCGTCACGAATGCCCCGTGCAGGCGCGTTAGGCGCGACGAGCCGGGCGGCAGGAAGAGCATGTCGCCCTTGCCCAGCAGGTGTTCGGCGCCCATCACGTCGAGAATGGTTCGCGAGTCCACGCGGGTGGCCACGCGGAAGCTGAGTCGCGCCGGGAAGTTGGCCTTGATGAGGCCGGTGATTACGTCCACGCTGGGACGCTGCGTGGCCAGCACCAGGTGCATTCCCACGGCGCGCGCCATCTGCGCCAGGCGCGTCACGCTCTCCTCCACGTTGCGGCCTTCGATCATCATCAGGTCCGCCAACTCGTCGATCAGGACGAGGATGTAGGGCAACGGGTTCCAATCCTCGCGCGTGGCTTCCTGCTCGTCGAAGAGGCTGCGCGGTTCTTCCTTCAGCTTGCGCACCTTTTTGTTGTACTGGTCGATGTTGCGCACACCCCACTCGGCCAGCAGGCGCAGGCGGCGCTCCATTTCCAGCACGGCGTTGCGCAGGGCGTTGGTGGCCTTCTTGGGGTCGGTAATGACGGGCGTCAGCAGGTGCGGAATGTTCTCGTACATTCCCAGCTCGACGCGCTTGGGATCCACCATGATCAGGCGCACTTCGTCGGGCGTGGCCTTGTACAGGATCGACATGATCATGGAGTTGATCATGACGCTCTTGCCGGACCCCGTGGACCCGGCGATGAGCAGGTGCGGCATGGCTTCGAGCGAAGCCACGCGGATGCGGCCGTTGATATCTTTGCCCAGCGGAATGGTAAGGTGCGAGTGCGAGCTGGCGAACTCCTCGGACTCCAGCATCTGGCGCAGCCCGATGAGTTCGCGGCGCGTGTTGGGGACCTCGATGCCCACGGTGGGCTTGCCGGGAATGCGCTCGATGAGGATGCTCTCGGCCTGCAAGCCGAGGCACAAATCTTCGGTGAGGTTGGTGATGCGGGTGTACTTGATGCCGGCTTCCGGCTTGAACTCGAAGGTGGTGACCACCGGGCCGGGGTTGATCTGCACCACGTTGCCGAAGACGTTGAACTCGTCGAACTTGCTCTTGATGCGCGCGGCAGTGTCCTTGAGCTCCTGTTCGTCGTAGGCGCTGCGCCCGGGGACCTCGTTCAGCAGGCTGGTGGGCGGCAGTTCGAAGTGCGTGCGCGAGCGCTCGGTGGGGTTCTGTTCGGCGGCGGCGGTGGTCCAGGCGACCGGCGCGGGCATGGGCGAAGGCACCGGCGGCAGGTCTTCCACGGGACAGATCGGAATGGCCTCGGGGGCGGGCTCCGGCTCTTCGGCGGCGGGCTCTTCGGCCGCGGGCTCTTGGACTGCGGCGCGGCTGGCCGGCTGAGGCTCGGCCACTTCCCACGGCGGCGTGTCTTCGAAGAGATGCTCGAACTCGGCGTGGGCCGCGGGGCTGACGTGCTGCGGCGCCGGGTCCGCAACGGCAACGGCCTCGGCCTCCCCTTGCTTGCGGCTCTTGCGTTCCCGCCGGGCTTCGGCCTTCTGCTGGTGTGTGGCGGCGCGCTTCTGCGCCCGTTCGAGAGATCTGGCGCGCATCCGTTCCCGCCACTCGCGCCACGCCTGGCGGCGCCTTTCAAACCACGCCACGGGAATGGCCAGCCACGCCCACAGGCGGTCTAGCGTGAAGGACGACACCAGGTATACCGACACCACCAGCACGGAGACCACGGCCACCAGGGCGCCGGCCACGTTCAGTGCGGTCACCAGCGAGGTGGCCATGCCGTAACCGATGATGCCGCCGATGCGCACCGTCCCGCCCATGATATGGACGGGCAGAAACGCCAGGCCGGTTCCCAGGCTGAGGGTGAGGAGGATGGCGCCGATGATCTTCGCCCATTCGGTTTCGAGCGGCTCCGAGCGAATCCACCGCCAGGCCAACACGAAGGTGAGCAGCGGAAGCACGAAGGCCGCCGCGCCCAGGCCCTGCAGGAACAGATCGGCGAAGTACGAGCCGGGGTATCCGATGAGGTTGAGCGGACGGGCGTCGGCCGCGGTGTCCCACGAGGGGTCCTGGGCGTGGTAGGACACCAGGCTCAACAGGGTCGCGAGACCGAACGAGAGAAGCAGGAACCCCGTGGCTTCATTGAGCCTGCGGTGCTGCGTCGGCGATAGAAGCTTCATCACGCTGGCCGGCGGATGAAAGCCAGAGCAAGAACTATTATGCCAAAAATTATGCGATAGCACACGAACGGCCGCAAACTACTGCGACGCAGATAACGCAGAAACCAGGCGATCACCAGCCAGCCGGTGATTCCGCTCACCGCTACCCCCACGAAAAAGTTGGTGTTCAGAAAGGCGTGCAGGCCGCCCGGCTGTTTGTGCATGTCGTAAAGCGCCTTGGCTGCCGCGCCGGTGATGATGGGCGTGGAAAGCAGGAAAGAAAAGCGCGCGGCGGCTTCGCGGGTGAGCCCGCGGTACAGTCCGGCGCTAATGGTGATGCCGCTGCGCGAGCAACCGGGGACCACCGCCAGGGCTTGCCCCAAGCCGATGACCAGGGAATCCGGCAGGCTGAGGGAGGCCAGGTCGCGAACCCGGCGGGCGCCCGCCTCGGCCAGCCACATGATCACACCGATGGCGATCATCAGGACGCCGATCATGATGTGCATGTTCGAGTCGCTGGCCGCTTCCAGCCGCTTCTGAAACAGCAACCCCGCGATGGCGGCGGGAATGGAGCCGATGGCCAGAAGCCACAGCAGCACGTGGTTGTGACGGATCTCATCGTCGTGGCCGGCGTGGATGCCGAATCCCTGGGCGATGATCTGAATCCAGTCGCGGCTAAAGTACAGCAACACGGCCAGCAGCGTGCCGATGTGCATGGTGACGTCGAAATCCACCGATTCCGTCTGCCAGCCCATCGCCCAGGACGCGATGCGCATGTGCGCCGTGCTGCTGATGGGCAGGAACTCGGTGAACCCCTGGACCACCGCCAGGACGATAACTTGCAGAATGGGCATAAACGTACAGGATAGCGTGGACGGGGCGGGAATGCTTGGCGGAGTCTTGTCTCATACGAGATGAGCCTGGAGAGGGGGCGTGTTTCTCATACAAGATGAGCCTGGAGGGGCGATGGCGGATGCTGGGAGTTGACCATCAACGTGCAGACCAAAGAGCGAATGAGCCTGGACGAGATCCGGGCGTTTCTGGAGGCCAGCAATGAGCTGGGATTCAAGGGGTGGAAGCGGGAGGAGGTGTACGGCTGGGTCAATCAAACGCTGCGGCAGCAAGGCTACCAGAGATTGAAGCGAAGCGGCCGAGGGTTGGTACGGAGGTACGTACAGAAGATGACCGGGCTGAGCCGTGCGCAGACGACGCGGCTGATCGCGATGTACCTGCGGGGGGAAGAGGTGAAAGCCCAGCCATACCGGCGGCATCGCTTCGCGCAGCGCTACACGCGGGCTGACATCGCGCTGCTGGTGAAGGTGGACGAAGCCCACGGGACATTGAGTGGGCCGGCGACCCGAAAGCTTCTCGAGCGGGCCTGCCACGACTTCGGCGACACGCACTACCAGCGGTTGGCCGGGATCTCGGTGGCGCACCTGTACCGGCTGCGAGACAGCCGCCTGTACCGGGAACGGGCCATCGCCTATCAGGCGACACGGCCGACGCCGGTGTCGATCGGGGAGCGGCGCCGGCCCGAGCCCAACGGCCGGCCTGGATACCTGCGGGTGGATACAGTGCACCAGGGAGATCTGGAGGGTATCAAAGGCGTGTATCACATCAACGCGGTGGATGAAGTCACGCAATGGCAGGTGCTCGGTGCGGCGGTACAGATCAGCGAAGCCTACCTAATGCCGGTGTTAGAAGCGATCCTGGAGCAGTTTCCGTTCCGCATCCGCGGGTTTCACTCCGACAATGGAAGCGAGTACGTCAACCACCCGCTGGCCAGGCTTTTGAACAAACTGCTGATCGAGCAGACGAAATCGCGGCCGCGGCACTCCAACGACAACGGACTGGTGGAGGCGAAGAATGGAGCCGTGGTGAGGAAGCACATGGGCTACACGCACATTGCCGCGCCCCATGCGGCGGCGATCGGGACTTTTTACGAAGAACACTTCAACCCGTATCTGAACTATCACCGGCCCTGCGGCGTGCCCGAGCAGGTGGTGGACAAGAAAGGCAAGACCAAGGTTGTATACCGGTGGTATGCAACGCCGTGGGAGATCCTACGGCAACTGCCTGATTTGGCCCGGCACCTCAAGCGGGGAGTGACCGTAGCAGAGATGGAGCGGCAGGCCCGAGTTCGCACTGACATGCAAGCCGCCGAGGAGATGCAGAAGGCCAAGCAGAAGTTGTTTGCGAGTTTCCAGCAGCGGAGGATCGCATGAGGTGCGGGAACTGTTTGATGCCGCGCGCCAAAAGCGCGCGCGGAAAGGTGCGCGGGGCGCTGCCCCGGAGCCCCGCCAGGGGGGATGCCCCCCTGAGACCCCCCGCCCGCTTTCCCTGCGCTGTCATGTTCCGGAACGGTCCTCGCCGGCAAGGGTGCGCTCCGGAAAATCTTTTCAACCGCAGAAAAGATTTTCCTCCGCCGCGCACAAACCGCGCGCCCTGGCCGGCTGCGGGCCGTTCCGAAGATCTCCCAATGATAAGGGAAAGCGGGCAAGTGCAAAGTCAAAACCAGTTCGCGTTTGCAGGCCTGCTGGGCCTCCCGTTGGTCGGCCCCGAGTTCGTGCAAACACTTCGCGAAAGGAGGCCCGGCGCCCGTCGTTTCGTAGCCCGTCTCCAGGCTCATTCTTGGATGAGAATATGCTGGCGGCGCGCGCGAGATCCGCCGGCCACCACGTTTGCGCTATGGTGTTGGGAATGCCTCGCCGAATCTGTGTGTACTGCGGGTCGAGTCCCGGTGCCCGCCCATCCTACGTTGCCGCGGCGGCCGCGCTGGCGCGGAGCCTTGTGGCGCGCGGGATCGGCATCGTCTATGGCGGCGGCCGGGCCGGGCTGATGGGCGCGCTGGCGGACGCGGCGCTCGATGGCGGCGGCGAGGTGATCGGCGTCATGCCGCGGCATCTGGTGGAGAAGGACGTGGCCCACGCGCGGCTCTCCGATTTGCGGGTGGCCGCCAGCATGCACGAGCGCAAGGCGCTGATGGCCGATCTATCCGATGCCTTCATCGCCCTGCCTGGCGGGTTCGGCACGCTCGATGAGTTCTGCGAGGCGCTCACCTGGACCCAGCTTGGCTTGCAGCGGAAGCCCTGCGGGATTTTGAACGTCGACGGGTATTACGATGCGCTGCTAGCCCTATTCGACCACGCGGCGGCGGAGCGGTTCCTGAAGCCGGTGCATCGCCAGATGGTGATCGCGGAGAGCGATCCCGAACGGCTGATCGTTCGCCTGCTGGAAGTGCAGACGCCTGTGGCGGATAAGTGGATGGACCTGAAGCCGAGGTAGCTGCCGTCACGCGCTCCGGACTGGGCGCGACGCCGCTGAGGCAGCAATCGATTGGCCCCTGATACAATCAAGACAGCCACCTTCGGAGGCACAAGCCCATGACCGCGAACGAGCGCCTCACCAGACACGATCGCGAGATCAAGGCGATACGCGAACTCATCCACGAAGGCATGCGCCTGGTGGTCGCGACCAGGAAAGACCTGCGCAAACTCGCGACCATGCAGGTTGCCACCGCCGCCGCACAGGCGCGCACCGACGAAAGCCTCAGGGCATTCATCGACAGCATGCGGCGCGGAGGGAACGGCCACTCCAATCAGCCGCCGCGAATCGCCTGACCGGCGGGCGCGACATCAGGTCAGGGTACTACGATGCGCTGCTGGCCCTGTTCAACCACGCGGTGGCGGAGCGGTCCATGAAGCCGAGGTTGCGGGCGTCAAGCGCCCCAAACGGCGTGCTGGCGGAGGTGCTGTGCCGCCAGCCCGCCGTAGTAGCCCTGCGGGTCAAGTTCCACGGCCCGGCGGAAATGGCCGGTGGCGGCAGTGGTGTTCTCGATCGCCAGCATGGCCATCCCGGCGCGCCAGTGGAATCCGGCGACCTCCGGCGTGTACTTCAGGTCCATGTCGCGGATGCCGGCATCGATAGCCTGCTGCGCTTCTGCCCCGCGGCCCAGGCGCCCCAGAGCCCATGCCTGGTTGCCGCGAATGGGCGCCATGCGTTCGTGCGCCAGTTTCCGTTCCGGCATCGAATTGCCGTAGAGTCCAAGCGCGCGCTCCGCGTCCGCCAGTGCCTGCGCGGGGTCGGTGCCTTCGAGCAACCGCACCTCAGCGAGTCCGGTGTAGGCCGCCGAGCGGGTGGGCATCAGCTTGGTTGCCGCTTCGAAGGCGCGCCGGGCGTCCGCGTAGCGTTTCAGCGCCATGAGAACCCGCCCCAACTTCTCGAAGACCAGGGCCTTGCCGCTGGCGGTGCGGTCGGTTTCCACCATCTCGCGCAGGATCGGTTCGGCTTCGCTGGCGCGGCCGGAGTAAAACAGCGCGCTTGACCGCAACAGCTTGCATAGGCCCGTGGGTGGCCAGCCCAAAGGCCCATCCAACAGCTCCAGCGCCTTCGAATAACGGCAGCGCTTGGTCTCGCTCTCGATGCGGCGGCCGCGGAATAGATCGTAGGCGTGGAACAGGGCCTGCCCGCCGAGAACCAGCGCGAGGCCGGGCACCGCCGCCAGCCACCGGATATTGAAGTGGCGCGCGATGGCACCGCCGTAAAGCAGCACAATCACAGCCAGGCCGCCCAGAAGCGGGGGAATCGACTTCGCCCAGTCGTAGCGCGGAGGCCCGCCGGGGACGATGGGGTCCCAGAGCTGTGCCTTGCGCTTCTGCAGCGATTCCATTACGGTCCCTAAGATGTGCGCACCAAGCCAAAGCGCCGGCAACAGCCCCGCAGGCAGCAGCCACCCCGGGGCGCCTGGCCAGCGCCTCTTCACCAGCAAGTAGCCGCCGCCCAGCGCCAGAACCGCCACGGCACCGCCAGCCACCTTGCGCGCGGTCAGCCCGTCGCCTTGCAGGTGCTCGGGAAGCTCGCCGGTGGCGTGCAAGACCGCATCCCGCGCGGCCTGCCGCTGGTAGCGGGCTTTCCGTATGCTCCACCAAATGGTGTACGGCAAGGCGAAGACGAACGTGAGCAGGCTGGCCGCAGCCCCGTATAACAGGAGGTTGGAGTAGACCGGCGAGCGGTGTGGGTATCCGGCGCCCCAGATGGTTCCGTCGGGCGCCACATCGACGCTCGACGCCGTTACAACGCCCAGCGCCTTGAGTTGCTCGCCGTGCCATCCGCTTCCATCGAACCACACCAGGCCCTGGCTGCTGGAAACCACGAAAACCAGCCCCCGCCCGGCGGCTTTGTAGAGCGTGACGGATTCCAACAAGCCCAGATCGCGCATCGAGTAGCGGACCCTCGGGACGCCGCCGGCATCGATCCCAACCAGTTTGCTCTGGTCCAGCAACCACAGGCCGTCACCCGTTTTGGCTTTCTCTCCGTCCTTGAGGTACGACCCCATCTGGCTCGTGCCCAACCACCCGGCCTCTTCCGTGACGCCGGGGACGCGCTTCCACGATGCGCTGTCGTATCGCCAAAGCCCCCGGAACACCAGCCACAGCGTGCCATTCGCCGTGGTGGCCAGTTCGGGCCAACCATCCTTATGGCTGCCCCATCGCACGCCCGGCAAATCAACCTTGTGAACCGACCAGGCGCGGCCATCGAAGTGCGAAAGGTTGCCCGCGGTGTCGATCACCCAGACCTTCCCGTGGACCGCCGCGATCGACGAAACTTCGCCGGTGCCAAGCGATTCCGGGTAGCGCCGCCAGCGCTTGCCATCGAAGTGCAGGACGCCATAGGAGGATGCCGCCCAGACCTCTTCGCCGTCGAGTGTGAACCCTCCGGGGAGGTAGGCGCGCTCCGTGCCAAAGTCGAACGCCGTGAAAGTGCGCAGACCGGCGCCATCCAGGCGGCTCAAGCCCTTGCTACTACGGACCCACACTACGCCGCTGGGAGAGACGCGGAGGCCGTAGCCGGTATAGTCCAGCCGTACGACGGCCTTCCAACCGTTCTCCGTGCGGCGAAACACCGGGGCCTGCGGCGCCAGCGGCCCATGGCGTAGGAACTCCACCCCCGCGAGCAGGGCTATCGTGACTCCCCAGACCACCCACAGTAACTTCCTGCCGGGCGGCTTCGGCTTGGGCTGTTGGTCCATGTGTTAGACCGCGAGTCTAACCCAGCGCGCTGCCGATTCCTAGTTGACCGAAGTCAGGGTCTTACTATGTACCCTGCCCGCGAACGCCACCTCCCCCACGCTGCTACACTGTCCACAGGCATGGCTGCCAACATCGCAGCGGGGATTCCAATTAATGCGTGGGCCGAACACCGCGGGGTGCGCGAGTGTCTCGGGTGGTTCACCCGCGAGAAGCGGTGGATCGACGACATCCACCTGCAACTCTGCCGCGTCCCCGCGCCCACTTTCATGGAACAGGAGCGCGCCGCCTGGTTCCACGAACGGCTCCGCTCCTTCGGGTGGGACGCCCATATCGACCGCGCCGGCAACGTGGTCGCCTCCACCGGCCGCTCGCCTTACGTGGCAGTGACGGCGCATCTCGATACCGTCATCGCGCCGCGCAATAAGGACGAGATCGCGGTCGAGGCCGACGGGCGCTTCCGCGGGCCTGGCGTGGCCGATAACGGCGCGGGTCTGGCGGCCCTGCTGGCAGTGGCGCGCATGTGGACGGCTTGCCCCAAGCTGCCCGACGCGCCCCACGGGCTGCTGCTGGTGGCCAATGTGGGCGAGGAGGGCGAGGGCAATCTGCTGGGCATGCGGCACCTCTGCAAGCAATCGCCGCTGGCCGGGAAGATGGCCGCGTTCCTGGTGGTGGATGGCGTGGGCACCGACCACATTACCAACCGCGCCCTCGGCAGCCGCCGCTTCGAAGTCCTTTTTCAAGGGCCGGGCGGGCATAGTTGGAGCGATTACGGCGTGGGCAATCCGCTGCATGCGCTGTGCCGCGCGGTGGCGTTGTTTGCGGAAACGCGCGTCGATGCGGAGCCGCGCTCGGCCTTCAACGTGGGGCTGATCGAGGGCGGGTCTAGCGTCAACGCCATCCCGCAAACCGCCCGCGCCAAGGTGGATATTCGCTCGGAGAGCAACCACAAGATGGACGAACTGGTGGAACTGCTCGCCTCGGCCGTGGAGCGCGCCCGCGAAGCCGAGAACCAGCGCGCCACTGGCGGCAAGGTCACGAGCAAGCTGAAGGAGATTGGGTCGCGGCCCGCCGCTGAGATCGAGGAGACCGCCCCGCTGGTGCAGTACGTCCGCGCGGTGGACGCGCACCTGGGCATCCGCTCCCACCTGGATTGCTCTTCGACCGACGCCAACGTGCCGCTGTCGCTGGGCTTGCCGGCGCTGGCCATTGGCTCGGGCGGCGTGGGCGGCGGGGCGCATACCACCGGCGAGTGGTACCGGCCCGATGGGCGCGACCTGGCCCTCAAGCGCATCTTCCTGGCGTTGCTGCTGGCGATGAACCAGGGGCTGCCGCCGGCGGTCGAGGGTGCCGGACGGTGAGCCTGCGCGGACGTGCGGAAGCGGCTCTGGTGGTCAACACGGTGGTCTGGGGCGCCACCTTCGTGCTGGTGAAGGCGGCGCTGCGCGACGTCTCTCCGATGCTTTTCCTTGCCCTGCGCTTCTCGCTGGCCACGGTGGCGCTGCTGGTGCTGTTCCGCGGCTCGCTTCGGGCGCCGCACGCCTGGAAGACCATCCGGGCGGGGGCGCTGACGGGCCTGTTCCTGTTTTCCGGGTACCTGTTTCAGACGCTGGGGCTGCGGCTGACCTCGGCGCCCAAGTCGGCCTTCATTACCGGGCTGATGTCGGCGATGGTACCAATCATGGCGGCGTGCGTCTATAGGGTTAGACCTAATGTTTCCGAAGTGGCCGGCGTTCTGGTGGCCACGGCCGGACTCGGGTTGCTCACCCTGGAAGGGCCTGTCACTTCCATCGGAACGGGCGACCTGCTCACGTTCGTCTGCGCCGCCGGGTTCGCCGCGCAGGTGGTCGCATTGGGGCATTACTCGGGGCAGATGAGTTTCGGACTGCTTTCGCTAAGCCAGATCGCTACCGCGGCGTTGCTCTCGTGGGGCTTGCTGTGGGTGGAACCGGCCCGCGTGGTGTGGCGCCCGGCGGTGGTCTGCGGGATACTAATAACAGGGTTGCTGTGTACCGCGTTGGCGTTCACCATTCAGGCGTGGGCACAGCGGCATACCACCTCGACCCGGACGGCGTTGATATACGTGCTGGAACCCGTGGTCGCCTGGGTGACCTCGTACGTTCTGGTGGGCGAGGGCCTGGCGGCACGCGCCGCGGCCGGCGCCGTGCTCATTCTGGGCGGGGTGTTGCTAGTGGAATTGAAACCGTTCGGTGCGCGGGCACATCCATCGTGATAGGAGCCGCGGCCGGCGAGATTGATCGTTAAGATTACCGACTTCGTTTCCAAGGAGTTGAAGGTCCATGAAATTCTTCGAGAAATTGCGCACACAAAAGCTACTTTCGTTTACGCTGATCCTTTTCACGTTGTCGATTGGCATCGTCATTGGCACGCTGGTGAACCCCGGCGTGAGGGCGGAAAAGGAGAATAACGCCGCGCCCGGCGCCACACCGCTGGTGATTCCTCCCCCGGTGGCGCTCTCCAACGATTTCGCTCCCGTCGCCAGGCAGGTGGAACCCTCGGTGGTCCACATTATGACGGATACCATTCCGGAGCAACAGCCGCAGGCCCGCAACAACGGCGGCGCACGGAGGCGGCAGCAGCAACAGCAACAGCAAATTCCCGACGATGGCAGCGGCATGGAGCCACTCTTCCGCTTCTTCGGCAATCCTTTCGGCGGCCAGATGCCTCAGGCGCAGCGCTCCAGCGCTCTCGGTTCCGGCGTGGTGGTGGACAAAGCGGGCTACGTGCTGACCAACAACCACGTGATCGATGGCGCCACGCGCATCCGCGTGAAGTTCATGGACAGCCCCAAGGAATACGAAGCCACCAAGGTGGGCGCGGACCAGGCCACAGACCTGGCGGTGATCAAGGTGGAACCCGGGCACACGTTCGTTCCCGCCAAGATCGGCAACTCCGATGCCGTGCAGGTGGGCGATTGGGCCATCGCCATCGGCTCGCCATTCGGTTTCCAGGCCACGGTGACGGCCGGAATCATCAGCGCCAAAGAGCGCGATATCCCCGGCGACACCTCGCAGTTCCAGCACTTCCTGCAAACCGACGCCGCCATCAATCCGGGCAACAGCGGCGGACCGCTGCTCAACATGCGCGGCGAACTGATCGGCATCAACACCGCCATCGCGTCGCAGTCCGGGCACTATGAAGGCATCGGTTTCGCCATGCCCATCAACACCGCCGCCAAGGTGTACAACGACATCATCAAGAGCGGCAAGGTAACCCGCGGCGTCATCGGCGTGAACTACCGCGCCGACGCCAAGACCAACCAGGCGCTGATCAAGAGCGCCGGCTTGAGCGATGGCGTGTTCGTGGAGTCCGTCACGGCCGGCGGCCCCGCGGACAAGGCGGGGGTCAAGGATGGCGACGTCATCGTGGCGCTCAACGGCAAGCCGATCAAGGATGGCACGGACCTGGTGAACATCGTTTCCAACACTCCGGTGGGCACGCCGGTGACTGTTTCGGCGGTGCGCGACGGCAAGAAGGGCGATTACAAAGTGGTGATCGGCGACCGCGCGCTGGTCAATCCGGATGCGTCGGGCAAGGAGGAGTCGTCGGGTTCGGGCAAGAACGGCGGCACCTCGGTCAGCTTCGGCATGTCCGTGCAGCCGCTCACCGACCTGCGCCGCCAGAACCTGGGCGTTAAGGAGTCCGGGGGCCTGGAAGTCATCGACGTGGAACCCGGATCTTTTGCCGAAGATATCGGCCTCGCCGCCGGGGACATTTTGCTCACCATCAACAACAAGCCGGTGAATACCGTGCAGGATCTTAAGGAACAGCAGGCCAAGCTGAAACCCGGCGATGCCGTGGCGTTCAAGGTTCTGTCGGCCGGCGCGGACGCTTTCGGGCGCCGCGGCAACTGGACATCCACTTATCGGGCAGGCGAATTGCCCGCCAATCCGCGTTAACTGCTAGTACTTCTCGAGGGGCCGGGGCCTCGCCCGGCCCTTTTTTTGTTAGTAAAATGGTGGTTGTTCATGCGGAAGTTGCTAAGTTGCGCGGCATTCACCGCGGCTCTGATTCTGGCTGCGAATGCCGCCGATACGGCCGCGCGAAAGCCCGCGGTGCCTGCAACGCCGGCGAAGACGCAGGCAGCGCCCAAACCGGCGGCGACCGTGGCCAAGACCGGGATCACACCCAAGACCGTAGCGAAGCCGGCACTCAAACCCGGCGTCAGAGCCGGCGTTTCCTCCAAGCCCACTACCGCCGCCAATCCCACTACCGGTTCCAAAGCGACGGCTGCTGGTACGGTTGGGTCCAGGACCAGTACGGCAGCCCGCCACCCGGCGACGCCCCTAACCCAGAGACGTCCCACCACCTCGTGGCGCAATCGCCAGGCGGAGCCCACGCCGGAACGCTACAAGGAAATTCAGGACGCGCTGGCCGCCAAGGGCTACCTCCAGCCCGAAAGCGCCAGTGGGCATTGGGACCAGACGTCGATTGACGCTCTGAGGAAGTTCCAGGCCGATCAGAAACTGGATTCCACGGGCAAGCTGAATTCGCTGTCGCTGATCGCCCTGGGGCTGGGACCGAAGTACGAAGCTCCAGCGCTACCAGTCAAGCCCGCCGAAAGCACCGCGCCCACCGTCACGCCAACTGAGAACACCGCGCCCACGGTTACGCCGGTCGAAACGCGCTGAGCGCGGCCGCAGGAAGCCGCGCGCCGTTATCCCCCAGCGCACAATCCGTCCGTAAGTCCCAAGGCACCGGAACCACGGCTATTAGAGGCTGCGAAGAAGCGGGGGCCAAAAGCTGAATCTCGCGCAAGGGCGCGAAGCCGCAAAGGAAACGGGTGGGTTCCTCTTTGCGGCTTCGCGCCTTTGCGTGAGGTATGGTTGCGTTCACGGCTTCTTCAAAAGCGGTTGCACCAATCCGGAGTGGAACTTGGCTGGCGGGCGCGCGGCTCCCTCCGATGAAGCCGCGCGCCGCGTGCCGGTTTCTACTGGAACGTCACCAAGGCCGCGTTCCCGACCCAGTTCGCGAAAGCGCTCGGGATGGCCGATCCGTTCGACTTCAGCGTCGCCGAGAACGTAGTGGAGGTGTTGCCGGAGAGTACCTCGAGAATCCCCTGGTTGCTGCCGGTGGTAGCGGGCAACTGGCTGAGAACCGAAGCGGGTACGGTGAACGTCTGCTGTCCGTCAGCCGTGACGCAGATGAACGTGGTGTTGTTGGTAACCTGGCTGCTTCCCGTCCCAGTGGTAGTCCCTGAACTTCCGTAGATCTTCACCAGATCCGTGGGATTGCCACCGGTCCAGTTGAGAGTCAAGGGCGAACTGCGATTGACCGTTGTGGGCAGGGGATTTGTCAAGGTGAGCGGAGAGGAGAGCGTGAGCGAGGTGGTAAACGATCCCACGTCGTTGCCGCCCGCGCCGGTTAAGGTGTAGGCTCCAGCCGGAAGCGAGAAACTCGCCTGGCCCGGAATACTGACTCCTTCGAAATTCGTTAGAGAGTAGGTGTTGCTGGTCTCGGTGAGCGGCGTATTGTTCAGGCTGGAACCACCGGGGCCGGAAATGGCAACCGTGCCGGCGTCAAGAGAGGTAACGCTGCCCGTGCTGGTGGTCGTGCCGCTCACGGAAGAATGAATCACCTGGCAGCTTCCCTGCGTGATGACGGACACATTCACTGAAGCGGCGGAAGCCAACTGGAACGCGGTGAGCTGGGTGAATCCGCCGGCAATCGAATCCGATTTCACGGAGCCTATCGAGGGCTCCGTGATGGTATATTGCGTGATCGAGAATCCGCCGGCGGTGATGGTGCCGCCCTGATCGAGTTGCTGCAACTGCGCGGTGGTGTAGCCGTTCATCACGCAGGCGTTCGCGCCGGAATTGGGCGCGATGGAGAGCGCGGTGGGCGGGCTGAGCACCCCGTTCACCGAGATCTGAAACGTCACGGCGCAGCCGGTGGGAATGGTGGAGGGCAGCGAGAAGTTGATCTGATCCTCCCCGGCGTATCCGGCGCGTCCGGCGTAAGCCACCGGTATGGTGATGCCGCCCACGATGGCCTGAATGGTCAGCGTCTTGCTGAAGTCGTACGCCGGCGAAGCTGTGTTGTCCCCCGCGGCATATCCTCCCAGACCGGTACCATAAGCGATCATGTACTGTCCGGGCTTGGCGGGAGAGTAAGTGACGCCAGAGACCGTTCCCGTGGTCAGACGGTTCAGATCGTACTGCGTGGCCGAGATGTAGTTCTGCACGGAAGCCAGGCCGGTGCCGGTGGAGTCCTGGGTGAACAGCGCGAACTTGCTGGTCACTACCTGGGCGGCGAATGGGGCGCTGACGGTGCTGTTGTTGGTGACCGTCACGTTGTAATTGCCCGCCGGCACAGTGGATGGCAGGATGCCGGCGATCTGGTTCACGCCGCTCAGATTGTATAGGTAGACCAGATACACGTCGGTGCCCGCGCCGCCGGCCACCGGAGTGAAGGTGACCTTTACGCCACTGGAAAGGGTGGGGCGCGGCGGAGCGAAGGGGGTGTAGCCGCTGGCCGAGAGGTTCGTGCCCTTGACGATGAAGATGCTGCCCTGGGCGATGTTCGGCGTGTTGCCGGCCCCGTCCTGCACGGCGGTGATAGTCGGCACGGGTGGCCCGACGGTACCGCCGGTATTGATAGTGCCCGCGCCGGAGAAGGTCAGGCTGACCCCGCTGAGCCCAATCGAGCCCGTGCCGGGAAGGCTTGGGAACGAGCCGGTGGCTCCGCTGTAGTTGACCGTGCCGCCGGTGACGGTGGCCGAAGCGGTGCCACTCCCCGACACCATCGTCGCCTGCATGGTGAGCACTCCGGTAATCGTGCCTGCGCCACCGGATAGAGTGATTACGTACGGCCCAGAATAGTTGCCCGACGACCCTACGGAGGGCGTCGCGGAAAATGTCCCGCTGCCGACGCCGTTCGTCAGGGTAGCCGTTCCGGTGATGGCCAGGGTTGTACCCGGTGTGAAGGTCGCGTTCACCGTTAATGTGGTGCTGATTGCAGCGGCCTGCGCCGCGGCGCAAACCAGTAAGGGCAGGGTGGCTGCGGCCACTTTGTGAATTAGTCTAAACATGTTTTCCTCCGTCTCTTGTGGGCGGGATCCGCCCTCTAGTACAGGATACGCGGATTCGGATCCGGAAGTGGCTCACGCAAGTGTGATGAATCCCACGGTTTGGCACGACCTCCCTGTCATGGGAAGCCCGCTCAAGCTGAGCGGGCTTCCCGCCTAATCGATTGATTCTAAACAAGAACGACCGCTCAACTTGAGCGGGCCCCTGGGGAGCGCCACTTTCTACCGCTGGCTGAGGCCGCCATCCACGGCCAGCGTTTGACCCGTGACGAAGTTCCCGGCGCGCAGGAAGAACAGCACCGCGCCGGCGATTTCCTCCGGCGTTCCGCCGCGGCGAGCGGGCGTGTTTTCGATCAGGCGCAGGCCGCGCTCGTCGATATCTTCGAACGGGATCACGCCGGGCGCCACCGAGTTAACGGTGATGTCGGGCGCCCAGGCCTTGGCCAGCGCGCGGGTCAGCATGATGACGCCGGCTTTCGAGGCGCAGTAGTGCGCATTCCCGGCCCACGGGCGAATGCCGCCCAGAGAGCTGATATTGACGATCCGCCCGCCGCCCGATTTCCGCATCAGGCGCGCGCCGTTCTGGCAGCAGAAGAACACCGCCTTCAGATTGACGGAGTGGATGAAATCCCAGTCGCGCTCGGTGATTTCGAGCGGGTCGATGTGGGTGAACCGCGCGGCGTTGTTGACCAGGGCGTCGAGGCGGCCCAGGCGCTCTTCGAGCGCGGCGAACATGCGGGCGATCTCGGGAACGCTTTCCAGGTTGGCGCGGAACAGCTCGGCGCCGCCGCACTCTTCCGCCGTGCGGCGGGCTTCGGTTTCGGAGCGCTGGTAGTGGATGGCCACGCGCGAGCCTTCGGCGGCCAGGCGCAGCGCGATGGCCCGGCCGATGCGCTTGGCCGCGCCGGTGACGAGGACTACTTTACCGGTCATGGGAGGCTCCCTGGTGGATCGTGGGGCAGGCGGTCAGCCTGCGGCGGGTTGACAACCCGACTTCCGGGGCTTGCACACGGCTGCACGGCAGGGGTTGCCGAGGGCTCTCCGTAACGGCCAACCTGCCCCAGCGAGGTTTCCCGGGCTACAGGGCGAGCTTCGCTCGCCGGGCCGATTGACAATCGGCCGCAGGTTGACAACCTGCCCCACATAAGCACCTTGCATGGCCCGGAGGCCATGTGGGTGATGGCGGGGAAAACCGTCGCGGCGCCCGGAGAATCTGGCAGATAGTAGTAGATAAGACCCGTGCGCATCCTTATCAGGATATCGCGGCCATGGTGCGGGATACCGGCTGGCCTTTGAAATCCGAGTAGTGCACCACGTTGTCGTAGGCGTCCTCGATCAGATCGTGAAGCGGGATAACGCTGCCGTTCACGCGCTGTTCGTCCAGCAGATCCAGATCCACGTCGGCCACCACCAACTGCTCCTGGTTGATGGTGCCTTCGGCCGCGATGCCGTCGCGCGCGAAAAAATAGTCCGAGGGCGTCAGTATGGCCGCCTGGCCGTAGTTGGTGGCCATGTAAGGAACCAGCGGCAGATTGCCCACCGTCCCGGTCATCGCCACGTAGATCTGATTTTCGATGGCGCGCGCCTGGGCGCAATAGCGGACCCGGCAGAAGCCCTCGCGGCCATCCGTGCAGGAGGGCACGAACAGGATCTCGGCGCCGGCCTCGGCCATGACGCGGGCGACCTCGGGAAACTCCACGTCGTAACAAATCAGGATGGCGATGTTTCCGAAATCGGTGTGGTAGAGGTACAGGCCATGGCCGCGGCTAAGCTGATACGGGCCGCTCTCGGTGGGCGTGAGGTGGACCTTCTTCTGGCGGAACACCTGCCCGTTGGGCGTGAACAGGTGCGCGGCGTTGAACACGTGGCCGCGCTGGATGACGGGGTGGGTGCCGGCGACGATGTAGATGCCGGTCTCGCGCGCCAGACGGATGAACAGCTCCTCGTAATCCGGCGCCAGGCGGGCCAGGCGGCGCACCGCCAGCGCGGGGGCGGGCTCGTTGATGTAGCTGAGAAGCTGCATCGAGAAGAACTCGGGAAACAGCACGAAGTGGCTGCGGTAATCCTTGGCACTGCGCACGAAGAAATCCACCTGGCTGGCGAAGTCCGCGAAGCTGCTTATCGGCCGGAGCAGGTACTGCACGGCGGCGATGCGGACGCGGCGCGGGCGTGGAGTGCCGCGTAGCGCTTCCGCGGCGGCCTGTTCCAGGGAGGCGTGCTGCAGGCTGGCCTTCAGGCTCACCGACGAGGTGTACTCGGGATTCAACCACTCGAGCACGGTGGCGAAACCGCGCGACTCGGTGTCCTGGGTGTAATCCGCCACCACGTCCAGCACCACGAGGCCGTTCTTGAGCTGGAAGGTGAGCGCCGGGTCCCGGCGTTTGCCGGCCACCACTTCGGCCACGTACTCCTTGGGCGTCATCGCTTCGGCCACCGCGTCGTAGCCGGGGATGCGGCCGCCGGTGAGCAGCCGCTTCAGCCCGCGCTCCTTGATCAACTGTTTGCGCGCGTTGTAGAGAAGCGTGCCAACGCCCTGGTTGCGCGCATCCGGGTCCACGCCCATCTCGGCGCCGTAGAGAGTCTTGGCCAGCGGGTTATGGGTGTCGAAGGTGCCGTGCCCGGTGATGGCCGCCCAGTGGGCCGACTCGGCGTAATCGTCCCAGTCGATGATCAGCGAACTGGCGGAACCCAGGATGCGGCCGGTGCGGTCCTCGACGGCAAGCTGGCCCTCGGGGAAGATATCGAGATGGCGGGTGAGTTGATCCTCCCTCCAGGGCGGCATGCCGGGAAACGCGCGCCGCTGCAGGTCGATTACCGCGAAAATGTCGGCGGGAGTCATCTGCCGGGTGCGGGCCTGTTGCGACGGGTGGTCCATGGTCTACAGTGTCGCAATCGCGTGTTACAGGACGATTACTGCGCACCAGGAGCGCCAGTGCCGTGGCAGGGGGGTGACGTTCCTTTGCCTCGGGCGAAATCGCGCGGCCAGGGACTGGGCAGCATTCATCGGTGTGACACTCAGCTCCCAGGCAAAGCATGTTATGAATGGAGCGCATGGCCGGCCTGCAAGCTCGCAGAACCGCGGCGCAAGCCGTACGGGATTTCCGGGACTGCCGGATCTCCAATTGCGACTTCGAAGCGAAGTGGCCGCGCTACGACAAGCGCGACCGTGGCCTGCTCGCCATCGAGACGATGCTTTGGCGTTCCTACGACGACCTCCACGAGCACAAGCTCGATGGAGGGCATGCCCTGACACAGGAAGGCCGGGACATGTTCGACCGCTGCGCGCTGTTCCTGGAAACCGGCATTGAGTACCACCTGAGCTATGCGCCCCTGCGGCATGCGGTATGAGGGCGGAAGCGTAGTGTACCATTTGGGGACCCCGTAAAGATCGGGGTAAAACAGAAGTTTGCGAAATTGGCGCTTCGCAAAACCGACCCCAAGGAGGTCACCCAAATGGTTACCGACAGAAAAAAGGATAGCGATAAAACCCCCGTAAAACAAGGCCCGGCCAGGGTCTCATCGGAACCCAATAAAATCAATGCTTCCACGCCCTACGACTTCAATGGGAAGAATCTGACTCCCTACGGCGGACTGCTGCCGGTGATCACCATGCTGGAAAAACTCGACTTCCAGACCCTGGTGGAACAGACGGTGACCTCGAAGCGCATTCCCCGTGCCCTGGACCTGTACCGGTTCGTGTTGGGAATCGTGTTGGGGCTCTACATCGGTTTCCCGCGCCTGAACCAGTTGCGCTTCATCGCTCGCGACCCGATTCTGACGGGCATTCTCAAAGTCACCAAGCTGCCGGTGCAATCCACCTTCTGGAGATTCGTGAACGCGCTGCACCTCAATGTCTCCCGGCAGATTCTGACCATTATGCGAATCATGCGCGAACGAGTCTGGGCGGCGGCCAATGTGAAACTGGCGGTCGTCACCATCGACACCGACACGACCGTGCACACGCTGTATGGCCAACAGATGGGCGGACGCAAGAGCTACAACCCCAAGAACAAAGGCAAGAAGAGCTACCAACCGATGCTGACGTTCATCCACGAGACGCGGGAGTATATCTGGGGGGAATTGCGCAACGGCGATCGGCCCACCGGCAAACAGATAGGCGATCACATTCGGGATGTGTGCGCGGCGCTGCCGCCGTGCGTGAAGCAGATTTACGGCCGGGCCGATTCCGGGTTCTACTGCCGGCAAGCAGTCGAGGCTTACGAAGAATGCACTGCCCGGTTCGTGATCTCAGCACGCAAGACGTCGCGACTGGTCGAGTTGCTACGCCAAGCCGAGTGGAAGCCGTCGAAGAAGACGGATGCCAGGTGGGAGTGTGAATTCAGCTATCAGCCGGACGGGTGGAAGAAGAAATACCGGTTCGTGGCTCTGCGCTATGAAAAAACGCGTGAGGAGGTCGAGGCGGAGAAGACCGAGCAGTACCAGTTGTTCGAGACCAGCCAGTACAAGTACCGGGTCTTCGTGACCGACTTCGGCGATCCCATCTACTTCGTGGTCTGGTTTTACAACCAGCGCGGCGGCGCGGAAAACCTGATCAAGGAGGCGAACAACGATGCCGGACTGGCGGCGCACCCCTCAGGCCGCTTCGATGTGAACGGGAATCATTTCCAGTTGGCGATGCTGGCCTACAACCTGAACTGCTGGCTGATGCTGTTCAACCGCGAACCGCAGGCCGACGCCACGGCGCTACAACACACGACGCTGGCGACCGCGCGACTGCGCTTCCTGTTCGTGGCCGCCAAGATCTGGCGCCACGCCGGGCGCACCGGGGTGAGCTACAGCGATCACTACGAGGAGAAGGGCGTGTTCGAGCGACTGATGGACCGCCTGCGAAAGATCGCGCCGCGCGGAGCAGGCTACGCGCCGGTCATGCTGCCGGCATTGCGCTGATTGCACGCCCCCGCAGGCCCTTCGGCTGGTGTGCATAGAAAATTATGCGCGGCCGACAAGCGCAACGAAGTAAGAGACTTCGGCGCGGGGTTTGGCGAGAACGGACTCTCAGGAGGGCGATGCAACAGCAAAAACCGAACTGACTCACTCAACTACGGGCGGCATCAGCCGAGCGAAACCGGCGCTCGGAACACCGGAGCTGTGCATAATTCAGGTACCAGTAGCCCAAGGATGATTTCATCGGCCACGGGCCGGGCGGGACCAGTAGTGAGATCATAACTCGGGGATTGTCAGACGCTGCCGACGGGGCCAACCGGCGCGAGCTAACCGACTTGCATGCGGTCGGGGACGAGGCTTGCTGGCCCTTCGCCACGCGCGCCGAGTTCCAATTCTACCGGCAGCGGCTTTTTGGCGCCCAGCCGTAGTCCCGGCGTGACGGAATCGCCCCCGCGGGTTAATTACCGATACCGGGGTATATGCTTGACACGTATACGTGAATAGCGTAGTATCGTCACAGAGTGAAAACCGCGGGAAGCCCGATGGCGGTGGTGGAGACCGAAGTCTTCCTGGCGAGCGCCGGCCGGCTGGGGATGAGCGAGAAGGAGCGTACCGCGCTCGTCATCTACCTCGCCGGCAACCCGGAGGTTGGAGCGGTCGTGGCCGGGACGGGCGGCGTACGGAAGCTCCGATGGGCGCTCCCTGGAAGGGGCAAATCCGGCGGCGCGCGTGCGATCTACTACTACCACAACGATTCGATTCCGCTATATGCGCTGGACGTCTACGCCAAGAACCGGACAGCGAACCTGTCGGCAGCCGAGAAACGGGCGGCAGCCAGGACGGTTGCCGCGATCCTAGCCGAACACAAGAGAAGGAGATAGCCGCCATGCCGAAACATGCCAAGCCGAAAACCGGAAAGCGCGCACCGAAGACCACCGCTGCCGGGCGCGCCCTTTTGGCCAGCCTCAACCAGGCCCTCGCATACGCCAGGGGCGAGCGAGTTCCGGGCATCCGCGTTACCTACGTCCAGGTGGAACGCCCAACTCCCGTCGACGTCCGGGCAATCCGCCACAAACTCGGCCTGAGCCAATCCGGATTCGCCGCGCGCTTCGGATTCACGGCGGCCACGGTGAGGAACTGGGAGCAGGCCCGAACGCAGCCGGACGGTCCCGCGCGCGTTCTTCTCGCGGTCATCGCGCATCATCCCGAAGCCGTGGAAGACGCGCTACGTAAGGCAAGCTAGTGCCGTGGACGTTGGGTGACGTTCCTTCGCTTCGGGCCGCTCGCTCACGCTCGCGGTTCCGTGTAGCAAGCCCCAGAACCGCGCGGCCGACGTTAGCGGACCAAATCGCGAGGTTAGGGTGCTACACGGCGGATTCCGCATCCTGGCTCGCCGGCTCCGGCAAGCGGCCCGTGGCGTTGGCCACTCCCCAGAATATTGCGGTGGTCGAGCTGAGTATGCCGGCCACCGTGCCGATGATGCGCGCATCCCAGGATTGCGACGCGGCGCCGGCCAGCATCATCGATACCATCATCACACCCCACGTGACCGATTCCATGGTGGCGAAAACGCGGCCGCGGAATCCGCTGGGCACCATGCGCAGAAGCTGCGACATGTTGAGCACGCTGCTCATCCCGACGCCGGCGCGCGAAAGGGCAATGTAGACGAGCGCCAGCGCGAAGCTGGGCGTCTGGCTGAACAATATGTAAGCGCCGCCGTGCACCACGTAGCAAACCATGATGGCGCGCTTGTAGTTCTTGAAGCTAAGGTTGCTTCCGAAGCGGTAGGCCAAGGCGCCGCCGCACAACAAGCCCACGCCCGCAAAAGCCCAGATGGTACCCAGGCCGGCCGGGCCGCGCTTGAAGACCATCTCGCCGAACACGGTGAACAGAATCTGCGCCGCGCCGCCGCCGGTAGCCCAGCCGACGTTCACCAGCAGCAGCCCCAGGATCAACGGTACGCCGCGGATGTAGCGCAGGCCCTCGGCGTACTCGTGCCACGGGCGGACCACTCCGGATTGCTTACGCGCGGCGGGCGGCCGGAAGCCGCGGCCCGGCAGGAACAGGCGCGAGATGCACACGGCGGAGACGAAGAACGACATCGAATTGAAGCCGAAGGCCCACCGGTAGCCGAAGGCCGCCGCGCTGGAACCGGCCAGCAGGGCGCCGAGGGTGAGCGTGGTCCACTGCGTCATCTGCGTCAGCGAGTTGGCGGTGTGCAGCTCGTCCGGCGTGGCGATGGAGGGCAGAATGGACGCCCGCCCGGCGGTGAAGAACGGCGAGGCCAGCATCAGCAGCGCGCTGAGCAGGTAGACCAGCCGCAAGTCCGGATGGTCTTTGTCGATGAAGATGAAGCCGGCGGCCACCACGCCGCGCACCAGGTCGCTCGCGATCATGAGCCGCTTGCGGTCGAAGCGGTCGAGCGCCACGCCCGCCAGCGGACCGGCGACCACGGCGGAAACGGCGCGCGCCAGGAAGATCAGCGCGATGGTCATGCCGCTGTGCGTGGCGGCCACCGCCAGGCTGAACACGGCGATGTTATTGAAGTGGTCGCCCACCTCGCTGACCACCTGGCCGATCCATGTGAAGCGGTAGTTGCGGTTGCCGCGCAGGAGGGTTGCGAAGGGCGTCAACCGGCGGTCTCCGTGCGGTGGGGCCGGCCGAAGCCGGTCACCGTTTGGCTTCCTGCCACAAGGCCTCCATTTCGGCTACGGTGGATGCGGCGGGCGTCGAGCCGCGCCCGGCGAGCTTGGTTTCGATGTAGCCCCAGCGCTGGCGGAATTTGGCGTTGGTGCGCCGCAGGGCCTGCTCGGGATCCACCTTGAGGAAGCGCGCCAGGTTTACGATCACGAAGAGAATGTCGCCGAGTTCGTTTTCGAGTTCGTCCTGGGAGGCGTTGCGGCGCGCCTCGGCGAGTTCGGCCAACTCCTCGTGGAGCTTCTCGATCACCTGTTCGGGGTTCTCCCAGTCGAAACCCACGCCGGCGGCGCGCGAGGAGATCTGCTGCGCCTCGACCAGCGCCGGCAGGGCGCGCGGAACGCCGGAAAGCAGCCCGTCGCCGCCGCGTCCCTGGTCCTTCTTTTCGGCCGCCTTGGCCTCGCCCCAGATGCGCTTCACGTCGCCGGCGGTGGAGGCGTGCTCGTCCGCGAACACGTGCGGATGACGGCGCACAAGTTTTTCGTTGATAGCGTCGAGCGCCGCTTCGATGCCGAACAGCCCCTGCTCTTCGGCCATCTGAGCGTAGAAGACGGCTTGCAGAATGTAATCGCCCAGCTCTTCGGCGAGCCCCGGCCAATCGCGGCGTTCGATGGCGTCCAGCACCTCGTAGGTCTCTTCCAGGGTGTAGGGCTTGATGCTGTCGAAGGTCTGCTCGCGGTCCCAGGGGCAGCCGCCGGGCGCGCGCAGGCGGGCCATGAGGGAGATCAACTGCTGAAACCTGGCGCCTGCGTTGGATTCGGATGGCATGTGGATTTGCAGCGCGGAAACCGCGGCGATATTTTCAGAGTAACATGCGGAGCGGCGCGGGGCCGCTGCGCTCGGGTCGCGCGGCCCCCCCCGTGCGTGAGGCGCTACTTGCAGAGCGTGCCGTTTACATAGAAGGCCGACGGGGCCGTGTTGCCGCCGCTGTACGAGGCGTTGAAGCCGATACCGCTGACGGTGGCGCCCGCGGCGATAGACGCGTTGTAACTCTCGTTAGTGAGCGTGGCGTTAGCGCCCCTCTGGGTGTAGTTGGCGTTCCAGGACTGCGTGATCTGCTGGTTGCCGGGCCAGGTCCAGGTGAGATTCCAGCCGCTGATGGCGGTCTTGCCGGTGTTCTGAATGGTCAGGGCGGTCCCGAAGCCGTTGCCCCACTGGCCGGTGACGGAGTAAGTTACGTGACAGGACAAGGCCGCCGTGGTGGTGGCGGAGGCCTGGTTGGAATCCGCCGATTCGCCCCCAGAATTCTGCGCGGTGACCAGGTAGTAGTAAGTCGTGGAGGCGGCCAGCCCGGTGTTGGAGTAACTGGCCGCAGTCAGGCCCGTGGCGATGCGGTTGGCCGCCGACGGCGTGAAGCCCGAACTGGTGGACGAGTAGACGTTGTAGGTGACGCCGCTGGTGGGGCTGGCGGTCCACGTCAGGTTGATCTGCGAGGAGGACGCGGCGGTTGCGGTGAGTTTCGTGGGCGGTGCTGGAAGTACGGCCTGGCTCAACGCGGCCGAGGTGCTGCCGGCGTAGTTGGTGGAGCCGCTGTAAACGGCGGTGATGGAGTGGACGGCGGACGACAGGGTGGAGATGGAGAGCGTGGCCGTACCGCTGGCGAGGGCCGCGGTGCCGAGAGACGTAAAGCCGTCGAGGAATTGCACCGTACCGGTGGCCGCCGCGGGCGACACCGTTGCCGTGAACTTCACCGGCTGTCCCGAGGTGGACGGATCGAGCGAGGACGCCAGCGTCACGCTTGTGGCCACCTTGTTGACCGTCTGCGAGACAGGGGCGGAGGTGCTGGTGAGGTAGTTGGCGTCGCCGCTGTAAGCGCCGGTGATGGAGTGCGTGCCCACGGAAAGCGTCGCAACCGCCAGCGATGCCGAGCCGCTGGCGATGGCCGCCGTGCCGAGCTGCGTCGCGCCGTCAAAGAACTGCACCGTCCCGCTGGCCACGGCGGGCGTTACAGCCCCGGTCAAGGTCACCGATTGGCCGGACGTGGATGGGTTAGCCGAGGAGGCCAGCGTTACGCTGGTGGCCGCCTTGTTGACCGTCTGAACGACGGCAGTGGAGGTGCTACCGGCGTAATTCGTGGAACCGGCATAGACCGCCGTGATGGAGTGCGCACCGACAGATAGCGCCGGCACCGCTAGCGTTGCCGAACCGCCGCTGAGGGTGGCCGTGCCGAGGGACGTCGAGCCGTCAAAGAACTGCACCGTGCTGGTGGCCGCCGCGGGAGTTACCGCTGCAGTGAGGGTCAGCGATTGCCCGAAAGTGGACGGGTTCGCCGAAGAGGTCAGCGTGACGGTCGAAGCCGCCTTGTTGACCGTCTGCGAGAGAGCGGCGGAGGTGCTGGTGAGGTAGTTGGCGTCGCCGCTATAGACTGCCGTGATGGAATGCGTGCCAAAGGAAAGGGTCGAGACTGCCAGCGTGGCGGACCCGCCGGCAAGGGTCGCCGTGCCAAGCGACGTCTTGCCGTCGAGGAATTGCACCGTTCCGGTTGCGACCGGCGGCGTCACCGCCGCCGTAAGCGTCACAAATTGCCCGAAGGTGGCCGGATTGGCGCTGGAAGTTAGGGTTGTGGATGTAGCGCTCACTGCGAGCTTGATTGTCAGACCAAGACCGGTAGTCGCGGTCAGGGCACCCGAGGTGCCGGTGATGGCCGGAGAGTAGCTTCCGGGGGTTGCCGAGGCGGTCACCATCAGCGTGAGCACGCTGGTTCCTGCTGTGGGGTTGGGACTGAAGGCTGCAGTCACGCCGCTTGGCAAGCCGGTTGCGGCAAGAGTCACGCTGCCAGTGAATCCGCCCAAATCGGTTACTGTGACGGTGCTGGTGCCGGACGCGCCTTGGACGATAGTCAGACTGCCCGGACTCGCCGAAAGTGAAAAGCCTGGCGCCACCGGGGCGGGTGGCTGAAACTCCCAAAGGTCGTTGAGATACCCTCCGCCGCTAGCAGCGAAGCCGTCGCCCCCGAACAGCCAAAAACGACCGTTGCCGTCGGTCCAGGTCGAAGGGCCGGTGCGGCTTCCGGGTAAGTTTCCGGCGCCCGGTACACCCAACGTGCCGTAGACTCCGGGGTTGGCCCAATTATCGGGAACCGTGCTGTTGCCGCCCATCCACGCCCACTGGTTCGTAGCAGGATTGAACGCCCACAGGTCGTTGAGGGAGCCAACATTGCCGTCGGCGCCGCGGCCGTACCCGCCGAAGAGCCAACTGCGACCGCTGCTGTCGGTCCAGCCGTTCGCCATCTTACGGCCACCAGGGACGTTTCCCGAGGCGGGCACGCCCAACTGACCATACACGCCGGGATTGCCGCCATTATATGTAATTACAACGGGAACGGTGCTCCCTCCGCCCATCCATGTCCACTGGTTCGTAGAAGGATTGAACTCCCACAGGTCGTTGAGAAGGCCTCGGTTGTGGACGGCGTCCCAGCCGTCGCCCCCGAAGAGCCAGAGATTTCCGCTGCCATCGGTCCAGCTTGAAGCGTTCATGCGGCTCCCGGGGACGTTCGCGGCGGCAGGTGTTTCCAACACACCGTAGACCCCGGAGTTTCCGAAGGAACCCACGGGAACCGTACTGCTTCCGCCCATCCACGCCCATTCGTTCGCAGAAAGATTCAACTCCCACAGGTCGTTGAGATAGCTCAGATTGCCGGCCGCATCGATGCCAACTCCTCCAAACAGCCAGAGATTGCCGCTGCTGTCGGTCCAACTGGACGCCCACTCTCGGCCCCCGGGGATGTTTCCGGCAGCGGGTACACCCAACGTGCCGTATACGCCAGGGTTGCCGAGATGTGCGGGGGCCGTGCTGCTTCCGCCCATCCACGCCCACTGGCTCGTGGCAGGATCGAGCCTCCACAGGTCGTTGAGAGTGGTAATACTCCCGACGGCATCGAAGCCAAGTCCCCCGAAGAGCCAGAACTGGCCGCTGCTGTCGGTCCAGTTCGAAGCGCTATTCCGGCCTCCGGGGATGTTACCGGCGGAGGGTACACCCAATGTGCCGTATACGCCGGGACTGCCGCAAAGCGAGCAAGGCACTGCGCTGCTTCCGCCCATCCACACCCATTCGTTGGTCGCCGGAGTGAACTTCCATAGATCGTTTAGATAGCCCCAATTGTCGGTGGCATCAATGCCAAACCCGCCAAAGAGCCAGAGATTGCCGCTGCTGTCGGTCCATGAATTCAGAAGATACCGGCCTCCGGGAACACTACCGGCGGCAGGGACGCCCAACGTGCCATACACGCCCGGGTTGCCATTTGAGTAATTGCCATTTGGCAGGAGTTCGGGGATCGTGCTGCTTCCGCTCATCCATGTCCATTCGTTTGTCACGCCCACATTGGCGGCCACCATGAGAGCCAGCGTGGTGGTTGCAGAGGGAACTCCGGCGGAAGTACCAGTGATGGTCACCGGAACGAGTCCTTGTGCGGCGGTCGCGCCGGCCGTGAGCGTGAGCATACTGCTTCCGGTTGTGGGATTGGTACCGAACGATGCGGTCACGCCGCTAGGCAACCCGGTCACGGCCAGAGTTACGCTGCCGGCGAATCCGCCCGCACCGGTCAACGTAACTGTGCTGCTGCCGGAGGCGCCTTGGGTGAGGATTAGCCCGCCCGGTGAATCCGAGAGCGTAAATGCCGTGACCGTGAGAGGGAGAGTTATGGTTGCGGGCACGACCCCGGCGGATGTCCCGGTGATGGTCACCGTTGCCGCTCCGAGAGCGGCTGTGGAGCTCGCCGTTAGCGTTAGCACGCTATTCCCGCTGGTGGGATTGGTGCCGAACGATGCCGTCACGCCGCCGGGCAGGCCGGACGCAGCCAGAGTCACGCTTCCGGTGAATCCGCCCGTGGCGAAGAACCTGACGGTGCTGACGCCGGAAGCGCCTCTGGCGATAGCCAGATTGGCCGGAGCAGCCGCAAGTATGAAGCCCGGAGGGGGGTTAACCGTGAGAGCAAGCGTTGTGGTTGCGGAAGGGAAGCCGGCGGAACTTCCGGTGATGCTCACCGTTGCCGTTCCCACGGCGGCTGTGGCGCTGGCGGTCAGCATAAGCACGCTAGTCCCGGTGGTGGGATTTGTTCCGAACGCTGCGGTTACACCGCTGGGCAGACCAGTCGCGGCCAGACTGACGTTGCCGAGGAATCCGCCCACGTCCTTCACGGCGACGGTGGCTGTGTTGGAAGAACCCTGGAGGAGGGTCACAACACCGGGCGAGACGCCAAGAGCGAAGCCCGAAACGGTCAGAGGCACGAACCTGGTGGAAGTCAGGGACCCGGAGGTTCCGGTGATGCCCACGCTATAGTATGGGCTGGCGACGACAGAACTGCCGGCGACCAGCGTCAGTACGCTGGTCCCGCTCGTGGGATTTGCGCTGAACGACGCGGTTACACCGCTGGGCAAGTTCGACGCGGCCAGGGTCACGTTGCCGGTGAATCCACCCCGATCGGTCACCGTGATGGTGGTGGTACCGGAGCCGCCCGGGTTGAGGGTCAGGCTGGCCGGCGAGGCCGAGAGCGTGAAACCTAGCCCCGTTGGCAAAGGCGCCAGAGCGTCGATCAGGTTCTGCCCGTTCGGACTTCCCCATCCTGTCACCAGGTCGAAACCCGTGACGGCGTTGTACCATACCGTCTGCCCACAGCAGTCATTGTTCCCGCTGGTGATGTCGTGTAAGTCGCTGCCGTAACTGGAACCCGCACCAATCGAATAGATGGCTGGGTTGATGAACCCCAAACCGCCGGAGGGCACCGTGCCCGCGTCAACGGCCCACTGATTGACCAGGGCCATATAACCCGCCCAGCGTGGCGCCGCAAGGCTGGTGCCGCCGACGTACATGTCACACGAAGCGCCGGCGCCAGACTTAGTGGCGCAGTAGTAGTTGTCTACATCGGATTCCATGGCCACATCCGGTACATTCCGCACAGTTGTGGAACCGCCGTTGGAAGCATTGGCCACCCCTGCCTGCCAAGCAGGAATCGGGATGCCATCTTGACTGATGCCGCCGCCGCTTCCGGCGGAAATATTGGGCGTGTCCCACGCCGTTTCCGAAACCCATGAGCCACCCGCGCCATTCGTGGTTAGACTGGTCCCTCCGACAGCCGTGACCCAAGCATCCTCGGCCGGGTAAAAAAACGGAGCGGCCAGGATATTATAGGCTCCGCTATCCCCGGAAGCCACGAAGAGACTCTGGCCCTGCGCGGCAAACTCCTGAAAGAAGGGATCGTCAGTCGCAGTGTCATCGGGAGACCAACTCCAGGAGACGCTGAGCTGCTTGCAGCTGTTCTCCGAGGCCATAGTGTTGAAGACGCCCGCATCGTCGCCGTTTGGTCCAATGTACACCCGAACCTGACTAAGGCCCGGGGCCATGCCTATTGCTTGCACGATGTCCGCGACTTCTTCGGTATCATCGCCCCTGACGTTAGCCCCAGTGGCACTGTCGATGAGCACGTTGTTGATGGGCACGCCGTAGGATTGACCGGCGCTGCTGAAGGTCAAATCCACGTCGCTGAGGTCATATCCATCAAACTCAAACAGCCCGACGCACTGGCCGCTTCCGGTTAGAGCGGTGCCGCCGTAATAGGCTGCCCGCATATCGCTGGCGAGATACGAACCACCTGGGCCCGAGCCGATCTGCGAGGCGTTGGCGACTCTCTGCCGTGCCGCCGCCTTCGTCAGCCTGGGGCGCGGAATGGAAAAGTTGTTCAAACCGGCAATATGCGCCACCGGCACGCTCAAATGGAGCGAAGGCTCCCGATCCGGCGAGAAAAACGTGCGGTTCTCCGCGGGATGCCGGTACACCTTCATCGACACGTTGAACGCCCTTTCGATCTGCGCGGTCGTGCCCCTGACCGGCACCAGCAGGCGATTCGCGGGCTTGTCCGTCACCGTCAGACCATTGGCGTGCGCGTAATCGACCACGGCCTGATAGTCCTCCGCGGTGGGTCCGAACTGATCCGTGAACTGCTCGACGCTGAGGAAATGGCGATAGTCGGGGCTGGAAGGGTCATACAGCCGGGCCAACAGGGCGGTCAAACCGGGCTGGTTGCGCAACGGCAGCACGATGGAGACATGCATCTCCTGCGAAGCGGGCATGGAGCCCACCAGCGCCGCCTTGCCGCTCGAGACCGCGGGGCGGACGTGATGGTGCAACACCTTGAGCAATGGCTGCGCCTGGCCCGAGGCGGAGTTGAATAAGAACGCGGCCGCGCAGGCAAGCGCGGCTGTTCCTGAGAAAACGCGGGAATTCTTTTTCATCTTCTATTCAACCTCCGTCGGAATTGACCCTCTGAAGAATGTGATGGCAGGTCCAAGTACCTAATTTGGAGCCGTTAATCTTTTTTGTCAAACTTCAAACGTACTCATTGTCACAAGTGTTACCGCTTGCGGCGGGCCCGGTGTCCGGGCGGGGCGAGCCCGCAGTCTCGGGCCCGAACCGCGCTTCGTCGCCTCGCCGCCACTGCTAAAATGGCGGTGATGAGTGACCAAGCCCCCGAAACGAATCCGGAAGACCAGCCGTTCCCGCTGCCGGAGCCATCCTTCTCTTTTCTGGTGATTTCGCTGCGCGCGCAGGCCGAAATGCAACTCGGGCTGATGCGCTTCACGGAGGAGGAAAAGCCCGAGCCGAACCTCCCGCTGGCGCGCCACACCATCGACATGATGGCGGTGCTGGTGGAGAAGACCAAGGGCAACCTCTCGGTCGAGGAGCAGCGGCTGCTGGAGAATTCCGTTACCGAGTTGCGGTTCCGCTTCGTGCAGGTGTCCGACGAAGTGGGCCGGGCGGGCGCGCAGAAAGCCTGAATGGCGCCGCCCCTGAAGATCACGGTTCTAGGCTCGGGAACCAGCGTCGGCGTGCCCACCATCGGGTGCCCCTGCACGGTGTGCCATTCCACCGACCCGCGCGATAACCGCCTGCGGCCGTCCGTCCTCGTCTCTTACGAAGGCCGCAACGTGCTGGTCGATACCACGCCGGATTTCCGCATGCAGGCGCTGCGGGCGCGCATCGAACGGCTGGATGCGGTGGTGTTCACGCACGCTCACGCCGATCACCTGATGGGCCTGGACGACGTGCGGCCGTTCAATTTCCGGCAGCGCGACGGCATCCCCATCTACGCGGCCGAGGACACCATGGCCTCGATCCAGCGCTGCTTCCCTTACATCTTCGATGGCGCCGCCAAGGAATCCAACGTGCCGCGGCTGACAGCGCGCGTGTTTGGCGCCGAACCGTTCGACCTGTTCGGGCTGGAATTTCTGCCCATCCCCGTGCTGCACGGCAGCCGCACCATTCACGGCTTCCGCTTCGGCGCGGCGGCGTACTTGACCGACCACAGCGAGATTCCGGAATCGTCCATGGAACTGCTGAGTGGGCTGGACGCGATCTTCCTGGACGCGCTGCGCTACAAGCCGCACCCTACGCACTCGACCGTCGAACGGAGCCTGAAGACGGTGGAACGTCTGGGCGCGCGGCGGGCGTTCTTCACCCACATCTGCCACGACCTGGGGCACGAACGCGCCGAGAGCATGCTGCCGCCGCACGTAAGACTGGCCTACGACGGTCTGGAAATTCAGGTTGCCGCGGAGGCCGCGTGAAGATCTACCGCAGCCTGGAGGAAGTGCCGGGGGATTTCGGCCCCTGCGCGCTGACCATCGGCAATTTCGATGGCGTGCACTGCGGCCACCGCCGGATTCTGCGGCGCCTGGTGGAGCTCGCCCGGGAGCACGGATGGAAGGCCGCGGTGGTGACCTTCGATCCGCACCCCACGCGGCTGGTGTCGCCGGACCGAGCGCCGCGGCTGCTGACCACGCCCGAACGCCGCGCCCAACTGATGGGCGAAGAGGGCATCGAGCAGGTGCTGATCATTCCATTCACCCGCCAGATGGCGCAACTGCCGGCGGAGGAATTCGTAAGCAAGGTGCTGGTGGGCCGGCTGGGCGCGCGCGCCGTGCTGGTGGGCGACAACTTCCGCTTCGGGCGCGGACACGCGGGCAACGTTCACTCGCTGGAAGGCTGGGGGTCGAAGTACGGATTCCGGGTGGAGATCGTGCGCGCTGTCGCCTGGCGCGGGCGCGTGGTGAGCAGCAGCGGAATCCGCCAGTTGATTCAGGCGGGGCGCGTGTCGCTGGCGGCGCGGCACCTGTTGCGCCCGCACAGGCTGGAGGGCGACGTGGTCAGCGGGCGCGGCATCGGCTCGCGGCAGACCGTGCCCACGCTGAACCTGGCTACCCGGGCCGAGGCCATTCCGGCGGGCGGAGTGTACGTGACGCGCACCATCGACCCCGCCACCGGACGGCGATGGAACTCGATCACCAACATCGGCTTCCGCCCAACGTTCGGACCGAGCGAGCTGATGACGGTGGAGACGTTCCTGCTCGACGAGTTCGACGGAAACACGCCGCACAGTATCCAGGTGGATTTCCTGTGGCGGCTGCGCGTGGAGATGCGGTTCCACTCGCCGGAGGCCCTGAAGGCGCAGATCATGAAGGACGTGGCCGCCGCCCGGCGCTACTTCCGCCGCCTCAAGGCGTGGGTGGGGCAGGGCGTGGCGAAGGCCTGAGTACCGCATGCCCACGTCCGCACTAATTCTCGGCGCGTTGCAGATCGTGCTAATCGACCTGCTACTGGCGGGCGACAACGCCCTGATCATCGCCATGGCCGTGCGCCGGTTGCCGAAGCGGGAGCGGTTGCTCACCACGGCTCTGGGCGCCGGAGGGGCAGTGGCGATGCGGGTGGCGCTCACCTTCGTGGCGTCGCGCGTGTTGAGCATCGAGTTTCTGAAGCTGGCGGGCGGACTGTTCGTCCTGTGGATCGCCGTCAAGGTGCTGGTGGATGTGAGCGAGCCGCCCGCCACGGCCAGCGCGCCGGGCCAATTGCTGAAAGCGGTCTGGTATGTCATGTTTGCCGACCTCACCATGTCGGTAGACAACATCCTGGCGATTGCCGGCGCGTCGCGGGGAAGCCTGGAGTTGATCTTCTTCGGCCTGGCGGTGAGCATCCCGTTCGTTGTGTTTTCGAGCAACCTGCTGGCCAGCCTGATGAACCGCTACCCGGCGCTGGTGTACCTGGGGGCCGGGATCCTGGGAAAAGTGGCCGGCGACATGATCATGACGGACGGGTTTGTGGCGCGGACGCTTGCGCCGTCGCTGACCGCGAACCGGATCGTGGATGGCGCGCTGGCGGTGGGGTTGGTGGCGGCGGGTTTGTTGCTGCACCGCCGCAAGGGCGGGACGGGCTCCAGCCCGGAAGCGTCCTGATTTTTCTGGAACTTCCACCAGCCCTCGCTTGAATCACAGGTAGCAGCCCGAACACGGGACTGCCGGGGATAACCGGAGGGATTCAATGAAGAAGCTTATCTTGATCGCAGTCGTGACGGCCGTGGCACTGTTGGCACAGGGGCCCAGGGGCCGCGCCGGCCGGTGGGGTTTCGGCGGGCCGGGGTTCATGGGACCGGGCGGAGGGCAAGCCACCGTGACCGGGGCGCCGTATTCCGCCGTGGAAGTTACCACCTCGCAGCAGGCCTTGGCGGGCGGAAACTCAATTCAAACGCAGCGCCAGGCCAGCGTTTACCGCGACGGCCAGGGGAGGGTGCGCACGGAGATCGCCGCCGGGCAACCCGCGCCGGGCGGCGGGAAAACGCCCAACGCCATGGTCACCATCCATGACCCGGTGGCCGGTGTGATGCGGCGCGTGGATGCGCAGAATAAGGTGGTGACCGAGATGCCCATACGTGCCGCCGGCCCGCACAACGGCGCGGGCCGCGGACCCAACGCCGCCGCGCGGCGCCCGGCCGATCCTAACGTGACCACGGAGGATCTGGGCGTGCAGACCGTGAACGGGCTGGCCGCCACCGGGCAGCGAATCACCCGCACCATTCCAGCCGGCGCCATCGGCAACGCGCAGCCCATCCAGTCCGTACGCGAAGTGTGGACTTCGACCGACCTAAAGGTGCCCGTACTTATCAGGACCAGCGATCCGCGGAACGGCACCACCGTCACGCAGTTGACCAACATCGTCCGCGAGGAACCGGAGGCGGCTCTTTTCCAGGCGCCCGCCGGTTACACCGTTCGCAAGGGTGCGGCGGCCCGGCCCATGGGGCGCGGCGCGCGCGGCCAGCAGCAGTTGCAGTAGCGGGCTCTCCTGCCCCACATAGCGGTTCCATCGCACGCCGCGGCGCCACCCGGCACCGCGGCTTTTTTGTGCACTGATGTACTTTACATACCCAAGATCATCGACAGCAGATTTCCACGGGAATCCCTTCGGCTCTCGCCTCTGCAACTATTGCCACGAAACGGTCAAGGAGAGCCTTGCACTTCGGTGGCATGACATCCACGCCCGTGACCCGAACTCGAAATGGCGGACTCACCTGATTGATGCCGCCACGGGTTATGGAGTCCCAAAGGGCGTCCAAGTTATGGCCGTGCCAGTCCGGTGCTCCGAGTGAAGGCAGCAAGTCGTTGTAAAAGTCTTCGGGTGTTGTCCAGTGAGCACCGGACAGAGTGATTTCCCGCATGGATCTAGTGGTCTGCGGCGTAAGTAGTAACCAATAACGACATCGCCGCGTCTCTATAATCAGGAGACGAGCGCATGCGTGTCGCACCCCGTGTTGAACTGTCCGAAGACCAGGAGCGAGCCCTACAACAGTGGGCGCGGGGCAGGTCTTTGCCTGCCCGCCAGGTCGAACGCGCTCGCGTCGTCCTATTGGCAGCGGCCGGAAAGCAGGATCTGGAGATCGCCGCCGCGATCGGCATCAGCAATCAGAAAGCGGCCCGCTGGAGGAAGCGGTTCCTGAAGATGGGCTTGGCTGGTTTGGAGAAGGATGCACCGCGACCTGGCCGTCCACCAACTATCACGCCGGCCAAAGTGCAGGAGCTGGTCCGGAAGACCACGCAGGAGAAACCCGCCAATGCAACGCATTGGAGCACCCGCACGATGGCGGAAGCCGCGGGTCTCAGTGAGAAGAGCGTGCGCCGCATCTGGCACAAACATGGCTTGAAGCCGCACCTGTCGCGCACCTTCAAAGTCAGTAACGATCCGGAGTTCGCCGAGAAACTGGAGGCCATCATTGGGCTTTATCTCGACCCGCCTGAGCACGCCATCGTGCTGTGCGCCGACGAGAAGAGCCAGATCCAAGCGCTGGACCGCACGCAGCCTGGGCTGCCGCTGAAGAAGGGGCGCTGCGGAACGATGACCCACGACTACAAACGCAACGGAACCGCCACTCTGTTCGCGGCCATGAGCACCTTGGATGGCTCCGTCATCAGCATGTGCGACGACCGGCATCGTCATCAGGAGTGGCTGAAGTTCCTGCGGGTGATCGACGACCTGACGCCGCCCGGAAAACAACTGCACCTGATCGCCGACAACTACGCCACGCACAAGCATCCGAAGGTGCAGCGGTGGCTGGCCCGCCATCCCCGCTTTCACATGCACTTCACCCCGACCAGTAGTTCGTGGCTCAACATGGTCGAGCGCTTCTTCCGCGATCTCACCGAGCAGCGGCTCCGCCGCGGGATCTTCCACGATGTCGAGGAATTGGTGATGGCCATCGGCGATTACATTGACAAGCACAACGACAAGCCCAAACCATTCGTTTGGACAGCCAAGGCAGCCGACATCCTGGAGAAGGTCAAGCGCGCCCGCGCCGTGCTGGATAATAGTTAATCTGCTCGCCGCAGACCACTAGCGTCGCACACGTCGGATTCGACTTGGGTGCCTGTGTCGAGTATATCAGTGCCCTTCTTTGTGCCTCGCCGCCGCCGCGCGCCTCCGAGCGCCATTGCGTTTCGTGGGCGGCTTCCCTTACCGTGAGACTGAGGTGCGGGCAACCGGCAAATGGCCAATCGGATAGCGCGTTTTCAAGCGGCCGCGGCGAGGTTCGCGAAATCCCCGTGGCCGCGTCTGGGTGCACTCGCGGGAGCGGCCGTGGCGGTGCACGGCTATCACCTGGGCGTGGATGACAGCGCCATCTATATCCCGGCCATCAAGCGCGTGGCGGACCCCAGCCTGTACCCGTTCGGCGCGGAGTTCTTCCTGTCGCACGCGCGTCTTTCCGTTTTCGCAAACCTGGTTGGCGGTTCGGCGCGGCTGAGCCATTTGCCGGCCGACCTGGTAATCCTCCTCTGGCACGTGGCTAGCATCTTCCTGCTGCTGGTGGCGGCGTGGCGGCTGCTGGGATGTTGCTTTGAGAGCGCCCACGCCCGGTGGGCCGGTGTCGCGTTCCTGGCGGCGACATTGAGCGTTCCGGTGGCCGGCACGGCGCTGGTCATTATGGACCCGTACCTGACGGCGCGCTCGCTCTCCACGCCGGCGGCGCTGTTTGCCGTGGCCTGCTACCTGGCGAACCGGCCGCGACATGCACTGGCATGGCTGGCGGCCACCGCGGCATTACATCCGCAAATGGCCGTCTATGGCGCCGCGTTCCTCGGTTGCCTGACGCTGGCGGACCGGTTTGGCAGGCTTCGCGAGGCACCCTCGGCGGCGTTCGCGGCAATGATCGGGCTGCCCGTCCTGCTGGACTTTTCAAGGCTCGAAGGGCCCGCGCGCGCGTGTCTGCTCTCGCGGACCTACTTCTTCGTTGCCAACTGGAGTTGGGACGAATGGGTGGGCGTACTCGCGCCACTGGCGTTACTGGGCTGGTTCGCCGTCGCCAGGCCGCGCAACACGCTGCCGGCGTTTCACAGGGCCGCAATCGCCTCTATCCCCTTCGGCCTGGCGTTCACGGCGGCGGCCTTGCTGATGGCAATCCCGCGGCTTGAAACCTGCAACCGCCTGCAGCCGATGCGGAGCTTTCATCTGCTGTACACGGTCTTCTTCCTGCTGTTGGGCGGGCTGATTGGTGAATATGCGCTCAAGACGCGAGCCTGGCGGTGGGTGGCGCTTTTCGTTCCCTTGGCGGCGGGCATGGCGGCGATGCAGGTGAGCGCCTTCCCGGCGAGCGACCACGTGGAATGGCCGGGATCCGGCCGCGGCTACCCGTGGATGTCGGCATTCCTGTGGGTCCGCGAGCACACACCGAAAGACGCCGTGTTTGCCATGGACCCGGATTACCTGGCGCGGCCGGGCGAGGACACGCACGGGTTTCGAGCGGTGGCGGAACGCAGCGTGCTGGCGGATTACCGCAAGGATAGCGGCGCGGTATCGCTGTTTCCGCAGCTTGCTGTCGAGTGGGATTGCCAAGTTAAGGCGCAACGTGGGCTAGACCGCTTCGGATTGCCGGAGTTGCGGCGGCTCGGCGAGCGCTATCCGGTGACCTGGATTCTGACGGTTCGGCCGGGGCCGCCCGGTTTGGTGTGCCCTTACCGGAACGGCGAACTGGCAGTCTGCCGGTTGTGAGGTACGGTGCGCAGGCGGGCGGACGCGGCATGTGCGGCGCGCGCCGCCCCGGGCGCATCATATATATATGGCGACTGAAACACTGAATCTGCCGGTGCGCGGAATGACTTGCGGCAATTGCGCCCGCGGCGTGCAACAGACCCTGGCCCGTACGCCCGGAGTCGTGAGCGCGGCCGTGGACCATGCGAAGGCCGCGGCGCAGGTGGAGTACGATCCCGCGCGCGTGAAGCCCGCGGATCTGGCCGCGGCCGTTCGCGAGCTGGGCTACGAAGTGCCCCTATGAACCACGCCCCCGCGGTTGACGCGGCGCGAGTGGACCTGCCCGTCTCCGGCATGACCTGCGCCGCCTGCGCCCGCCTCATCGAGCGCACGCTGGCGAAGTCTCCGGGCGTGACTCGCGCCGCCGTGAACTTGGCGTCCCGCACCGCCACGGTTGAATACGACCCGCGGCGCGCGCGAGTGGGCGGTTTCGTCGAAACCATCGAAGGCCTGGGCTACGGGGTTCCGGAGCGCGAACTCCGCCCCGGTGAAGGCGAGCCCGATTACCGGTTGCGCTTCCTGGTGGCCGCATTCCTGGCCGCGCCATTGATGGTGCTTAGCATGCGGATGGCCTCGCCATGGCTGCAACTGGCGCTGGCGCTGCCGGTGGTGGCGTACTCCGGGGCGCCCTTCTACACGGCGGCGTGGAGCGCGCTGCGCCACGGCGCAGCCAACATGAACTCGCTGATCGCGCTGGGCACCGGGTCGGCGTTCCTCTACTCGCTGTACGAAACGCTGCGCGGCGGAATGCATGTCTACTATGAGGCGGCGGCCGTGATCGTGGCGCTCATCCTCCTGGGCCGCATGCTGGAGGCGCGCGCCCGCGGCAAGGCGTCGAGTGCCATCCGCGCGCTGATGGACCTGCAGCCGCCCACGGCGCGGCTGATCGTTGACGGTGCCGAAACCGAGGCGCCGGTGGAGCGGGTGCGGCCCGGCGATACGCTGATGGTGCGGCCGGGCGAGCGCATCCCGGTGGATGGCGAGGTGGTGGCCGGCGAATCCGCGGTGGACGAATCACTGCTGACTGGTGAGAGCCTGCCGGTGGACAAGCGCCCCGGCGCGGCGGTGTTCGCGGGGACCTTCAACCGCTCCGGCAGCTTCCGCTACCGCGCCACGCAGGTGGGCCGCGGCACGCTGCTGCAGCGCATGGTGGAACTGGTGCGCGAGGCGCAGGGTTCGCGCGCGCCGGTGGCGCGGCTGGCCGACGTGGTGAGCGGCTACTTTACCGTGGGCGTGCTCATCGCGGCGCTGATCACGTTCGCGGTGTGGCTCTGGCTGGGGCCGTTCTCGACCGCTATGGTGAACGCCGTAGCGGTGCTAATCGTCGCCTGCCCGTGCGCGCTGGGCCTGGCCACGCCCACCGCCATCATGGTGGGAACCGGGCGCGGCGCGGCACGCGGCATCCTCATTAAGAGCGGCGAGGCGCTGGAGATGGCCCACGGCGTCCGTTGCATCGTCCTCGACAAAACCGGCACCGTCACCGAGGGCAAGCCGCGCGTGGTGCGTGTCGAGCCAGCGCCTGGCTTCACCGAAGACGAGTTACTGCACCTCGCGGCATCGGTCGAGCGGCCCTCCGAACACCCTATCGGCCGCGCCGTGGTGGAAGCGGCCACGGCGCGCGGCATCGCGCTCGTTGAGGCCTTCGGTTTCGCAGCCGAGGCGGGAAGCGGCGTGCATGCGCGCGTGGGGGGGCACGAAGTCGTGGTCGGCCGGCCGGGCGTGACGGTGACGGTTGACGGCGCTGCCGCGGGCGCGATCGAAGTGTCCGACGCCATCAAACCGGAAGCCGCCGAAGCCGTGCGCCGCCTGCGCGCGTTGGGCCTGGAAGTGTGGATGCTCACCGGCGACCGGCGCGACATAGCCGAAGCCATCGCCCGCGAAGCCGGGATCGAGCACGTGATCGCCGAGGCGCTGCCCGCCGGGAAGGTGGACGAGATCCGCAAGCTGCAAGCCGGCGGCCGGCGCGTAGCCATGGTGGGCGACGGCGTCAACGACGCGCCAGCGCTCGCTCAGGCGGACTTGGGAATCGCCATGGGCTCGGGCGCCGACGTGGCCATGGAAGCCGGTGGCATCACCCTGCTGGGCGGGCGCCTCACCGGCGTTCCCGATACCATCGAACTGGCGCGCCGCACCATCCGAACGATCCGCCAGAATCTGTTCTGGGCCTTCGCATATAACACGGTGGCGATTCCGGTGGCGGCCATAGGGCTGCTCTCGCCCATGCTGGCCTCGGGGGCCATGGCGCTATCGAGCGTAACGGTGGTGATGAACAGTTTGCGGCGGGAGCGGCGGGCTTACTGAAAGGCCACCGTCAAAGCGTTGGAAACCATCCCGGCCACTGTAACTATCAGATTCACTGTACCGGTGCCGGCCAGGCTGTTCGGCAGCAGCACGTTGACCTGATCGAGACCGGCAAATGTGGGAGCGGCGCCGGCATAGGCGGCGGGCAGGGTCTGGCTGCCGATTCGCACAGCAACATCGGAAAGCGCCGCGCGGTTGCGAAAGCCGGTGCCATAGAGCACCAGCGCCGTCTGATCGCCGGGGGCGCCGAGCTTAATCGGCGCCGTGGTGCAGGTTCCCGGCGTACACGGATAGCTGAACGCATAGCCGCTGGTCTGGGTGCCATCGGCGTGATTGGTGACGACCTGCGCCGCCGGGGCGCCCTTGCCGTCGCCGTTGGCCGAGATCAAGCCGGGTGCCACGGTCGCCAGAATCACCGCACTCTGGACGCCGCCAGACGTCGCTGCTACAGTCAGCACCGCTAGGCCGGGGTTTACGCCATCGGGGACCTGCGCGTTGATCTGCTGCGGGCCGGCATAGAACAACGGCATCGCCGCCTGGACGCCGGTGTTGCCGGTGATGGTGACGCTGGCGCCGCCCAGCGTGTACGGGAGCGGCAGGGAAGCGGCCGACGCGGCGCTGGCTGCGAGGTTACTGCTGTTGGCGTAGATGCTCACGATCGATCCCGGCGCAACCGGCGCCGTGCCGCTGGCCGCCGACACCGTCACGGGCCGGTTCACCGGGCCGATCGCCGCGGCATAAGCTTGCCCCACGGCGCCCAACTGCCCTTCACGCATGGCAGCAGAGGCCGCCGCGTTGATGGCCGTGGTCTGCTGGGCGGAGGTGGCGCTGCCGAACTGGTTGTAGTCCAGATAGGCGAAGAACCAATCGAAGGCGAACGGCGAGAGATAGTCCAGGTTCTTCCAGTATGCCAGCTTGACTAACTCGCCGAGAACCTCGGAGTCGAGCGGCTCCCAGAAACTGAAGTTATCGTAGGGATCGCCGCTGAGCGCCTGAATGATGGCAAACTCGCTTCCCTGCATCTGCGCGTCCGTCACCTTCTTCAGCCACGCCTCGGAGATAGCAACCCGCTTGCCGGCGGCGCGCGCGGCGTCCAGGTAAGTCACCATCAGCGGCAGAAGATTCAGATTGGCCGAATAGACGTGCAGGTCGATGTAATCCGTGCCCGCGCCCAGCAACGCCTGGAGATAGGCACTCCCGTTGATCTGCCAATTGCCGATACCGGCGCCGATGAGCGGTTTGCCGTTGATCCCGGCGGCGCGAAGCTGACTGGTAATAGTCGCAATCCCGGTGGCAAACTCTTGCGCCGTGTATTCCGCGGAGAGCCCCAGCAGTGCCGACTGCGTGTCGGGTTCGGAGCAAAGGTCCAGCCAGTCCGGCTGCACCTGCTGCGCAATGGTCAGGGCGTTTTGCCCCCACCCGGCGGTTGCCTGCGCCTGCGAAAGCGTCGCGTAATATTGGGTAAGTGGCAGATCGGTGGCCACGCTGGGGAATAACACCGAGGCTTCGATGACTACCTTCAAGCCCCGCTTGTGGGCTTCCGACACGAAGTTCTGATAGAAAGCCACCACCTGGGCGTAATCCTGCGGGTCGCCATTGTACTGGTAGAACGGCTGATACAGCAGCGGGAACCCAATGCAGGTGGTGACCGATTGCACGCCTAACAGGGCAAAGGCGTTCAGTTGGGCCAGGACCTGGGCGAAAGTCCCGGAGGCGAGCAGAGTGGCTGGCCCGCGGTTGCAATCGGCGGTGGTCACCTCGGTGCCGAACGCGACGGGCGATTTGACGCCGTTCCAGCCCGTGGCAAGCGTGGCATTGAAATTGTCCAAGTCGGTCTGGAGCAGATTGCAGGTGGCGCTCAAGCTGGCCGGGGCGGAGGAGCACTGGGCGGCGAGCCGGCCGGCCTGCAGACAGAGAAGCGCGAGGCAGAGAACAAGATACCGGTGCATATCCGGGTAAACCCCACGGCGCAGGGAAAGTTCTCGCGCCGGTCGGAGGACAGCCGCTCTCCAGGGCGCCGGCCCGCGAGGCTCCGGCAACTCTCGACGATAGGCGGCTTGCGAGGCGGACGAAGACAAGGGCGGAGGTGGCCGCTTCCCTCCACTGCGGGAAGTCTCCATGGGATGCTTGGCTTTGGGAGGCGAGCGTGAGATGCAGGCCCACGAGCGATTCGAAACAGTGCCCGCGGCTGATTCCCGCCGCCCAGTGATCCTCGGACAGCCGACCGACTACTCGATAACGGTCAAGACGGAAGCCGGTGCCGCCGGGGAGCCGAATGTCGAATGCGGGATGGGATCCAGAGTGCTCGCCCCGCAAACCAAGTCCGCCTAGGCCGTTGCTGACACGCGCGCGGCGGGCTACTTCGCGTCCCGAGCAGGGGCGGCCTGCAGGCGGACACGCAGCACTACTCCGCATCTCCCCAACGCATGCGGACGCCGCTACGCTCGCGCGAGATACGGCTTGAGCGCTTTGGCTGATTTGTCCATCGCGCCGATCATCGCATCCTGAATTGTGGGCCACTTCGCCTCGTCGTCGGTCAGGCCGCCTTCCTTCAACACCGAGCGCACGCGAGAGCCGCGCTTCTCGTCCAATCGTTCCCAAGCGAGCGGAGCCCCGAACGCCTTTTCGATCTCCGCTTTGTGGCCGAGAAGGCCATCGAAGATCCGCTTATTCTCGTCCTTGTCACCGGTGTCGATGTAGAGTTCGACGGCCGTTTCTTCCTTCATCCAGACTATGTAAACGAAACTGATTCCGGCTCGGACACCCGCACCTGCTGAGATCCAGGACTCTTTCGTGGGTGCACGTTGGGCGTGGAGGACAACCCCCTTCTCCTTGGCGCGCGGCAGCAGTTGTTCCCAGAACCTCAGTCTGAGAACATGGCGTTCGGCCAACTCTTTGTTCTGCTTCCCAAAGCCCTTAGACTCAGCACTCGGACCGACGATGACTGTAAACAGCGGTGCCGCATCCGAGACTCCAATCCTGTAGGCAGCCAGTCGTACGAGGTAAAACGCTATGTCGTCAGGAGCGGTTTCGTTGAGCCACTGAACGGCGCGGATATGCTCGGGGCGCGGCGCGCTGCTGACCCAGACTGCGGTCTTGGCATCGATGTTAGTCAGGTACGTTAGCACCTTGCCCAGGTGATCGTGGTCCGTGGCCTCAAGTTGGTTCTCGACAATTACGCGGTCGCCGTTCTCGTCTTCGGCAACAAGATCAACCTGGAAGTTGCCAGCAAGGAACTCTCGCTGCGGATCGGACAGGGGAACACCGATGGCCTCGGACAGGGTGTCGAGGTTGCTTTCAAGCCAAGCCGAAAACCCCCTCTCCTCATGCTTCCATAAATCGCGAAGCGGAACCGATTCCAGCTTTCCGATATTCGGCATCCTCACCGCCCTCCTTTTGCTCCGAGTCTCGGCTTCCATGCACACGGCATGAAGCGCCTCGCGAAGACGTGCCCCGGCTCACCCTGCAGACCACGGGAAATTAAGCAGGATTTCCATTTTGGCTCACCGAACCCAGTTGAGTCTATCACAGGCTGACAACTCTTGACCAACACGTTGCATTGTCCCTTGATCTCCAGTCGGCCCGCGCGGTAGTGCTGCACAAGGGTCTGCACCTTGGAGGCTGCACCGCGTTACCTGCACCCAATACTGCGGCGTCCGCGGTGCATCGCAAGGACGGAGCGGCCCGCTCCCCCCTCACCTCATATAGAACAAACTCAACCGCGGCAGCCCAACACCCTCCAACAAACTCCGCTCCAAATACTGCTTCTCTAACATGCTCAGTTGCTCGGCCGTCATCTTACCGCGATACGGCCGTAACTGCCGGTCTAACTCCTGCCGCGCGCCCAACGCCTGCTCTTCGGTTTGCCGCGAGCGCGCGCCCGCTAGCATCTTCTCTTCCAACACCGTCAACCGCCGCTCCAGCGATTCCAGATCGGCGAAGTGCTCTTCGGCCGCAGCAGCCAGCGTGCGCAACGCGGCGGAGGTGTCCTCGAAACCCGCCGGCAGAGACGCGGCGTTGCGCTCCAGATACGCGCGCAATTCGTCGAGCGAAAACGGCGGCGCGGTTTCCTTTCGCTCGCGCGCCGGCACGGTCCCGGCCATGATCTGCGCTTCGGTTAGCACGGCCTGCGCGCAGAAGGCCAGCGAGTTCACCATCTGGGTCTTCACCTTGCGCGAGCGCCACTTCTCGAAGGCCGCGTCGATGCCGCGCAGCACGGCTTCTAGCGGCACTTCGCCGTTCTTCCAACTCTCCACCAGCGCCCAATCGAGCGGCGAGAGCAGGAACAAACTGGTGCCCCGCGCGCGCTGAAAGTGCTCCTCGATTTCGGTGAAGTAATTGAAGTAATTGTGGCCTAAATCGGGTGGTTGCGTTCCCATATCATTTGCAGGCCTTCGAGCGTAAGATGCTCGTCCACGCGCTTCAGGTACCGCGAACCGGCGACGATCATGTGCGCCTGCCCGCCCGTCGCCACCGTCACCGTCTCCGGCCCCATGGCTTCGATCATACGCTCCAGAATGCCATCGATCATGCCGATGGCGCCGAAGTACAGCCCCGATCGCATGCTGGAAACGGTGTTGGTGCCCACCACGGATCTGGGCGGGCGGAAATCCACCAGCGGCAGGCGCGCGGTCTTGCTGAAGAGCGCATCAATGGCGATGCCGATGCCCACCGCGATGGCGCCGCCCAGGTATTCCGCGTCTTTCGAGATTACGTCGAAGTTGATGGTCGTCCCCAGGTCCACGATCACGCACGGGCCGCCGTACTTGTAGAACCCGGCGACGCCGTTCACCAGGCGATCCGCCCCCACTTCATAGGGATTGTCGTAGCGTATGGCGAGGCCGAGGTTGGTCTTCGGGCCAACGAACATGGCCTCGGTGTGGAAGTAGCGCCGCGTCATGGCGGCGAGCGTGGCGTTGATGGGCGGCACCACACTCGATATGATGATGCCGTCCACCTTCTCGATATCGAGGCCCGCCGGCACAAAGAGGTTACGCAGCAGGATGCCCCACTCGTCGGCGGTCTGGTCGTGAACCGTCCGCAGGCGCCACTGGCACTTGAGTTCCCGGCCCTCGAAAGCGCCGATGGTGATGTTACTGTTCCCCGCGTCAAGAGCCAGCAGCACGTACGCCTCCCGCAATCACCAGGGTATCGGTTCCATCGTCTTTGCGCAGGACCAGGAAGCCTTCGGGCGTCAGACCCGCGGTGGTGCCCGCGACGGTGCCATCGGGCAACTCGACCGTGACGCGCCGGCCCGAGGCGTAGCTCGAAGCCCGCGTGAACAGGCGCAGGATGGCCTCCGGCGGCTCGGCGGTGAACGCGTCCACGGTGCGCAGCAGCGCGATCAGCAAGGGCGTCGGCGCGATCTCGCGGCCGCTCATCATGCGTAGCGAGGTTGCCTCGTTGGCCAGGTCGGCGGGGAATGAGGTCTGGTTCACGTTGATGCCAAGGCCCGCGATGGCGGCGCCATCTACAACTTGCACCAGGATGCCGGCGACCTTCTTGCCACCCGCCATCACGTCGTTGGGCCAGCGCAGGTCGCACGCCACGCCGGTGGATTGCGCGATGGCTTCCGCTGCCGCCAGCCCCAGCGCCAGCGTCAGCAGAGGCGCGGGCTTCAGCACGGTGGAGCAGTAGATCCCCGCACCGGCCTCGGAGTGCCAGGAATGGCCGTGGCGGCCCTGCCCCGCGGTCTGCTCGTCCGCCAGCACCACGGCGCCGGGTTCCAAGCCAGTGGCGGCTCGCATGGTGGAATCGACAGTCGGATAGTGGACGATGGTGCGGCCGGGGAATTCGGCGCGGAGTTGGTCCAAATCGATGTTGTGGGGCAGGATGTCATTCTGCGGCGGGCTGTCAGCCCGCCTGTCGAACCCTACTCGTTGCCGACCAGGCCGGTTAACAACCGGCCGCAGGTTAACAGCCTGCCCCACAACGGCGGCGTCTACCGGCTCAGTGTGGGGCCGGATGGCTGCGTCCTCCAACTCAAGCCTAAAGCTGATATCCATGGCGCGCGCCGAGTGCGTGATCGCGCCGACCGACACGAAATCCGCGCCGGCTTCCGCATAAGCCCGCACGTTTGCCAGTGTGATGCCGCCCGAGAGTTCCACCTTGGCGCGACCGCCGATTTCGCGCACCCACTCCCGCGCCTCTTCCGGCGTGAGGTTGTCCAGCAGCAGGTGTTCCGCACCGGCCTCCAGCGCTTCCCGCAATTCCTCCCGCGCGCGAACTTCGATTTCGATTGGCACGCCTTCGCCGCGCGCGCTTTCCAGTGCCCGCCGCACGCCACCCGCCGCGGCGATGTGGTTGTTCTTGATCAGCACGGCGTCGAACAGTCCCATGCGATGGTTGGTGACGCCGCCCGCCGCGGCCGCGCGCTTCTCCAGCTCCCGCAGCCCGGGAGTGGTCTTCCGCGTATCCAGCACGCGGCAACCGGTGTCTTCCACCGCCTCGGCAAACGCGCGCGCCGCTGTGGCCACGCCACTGAGCCGTTGCAGGAAGTTCAGCGCCACGCGCTCGCATTCCAGCAGCGTCCGCGCACGCCCCCACACCGTGGCCAGCACGTCGCCCGCGGCGCAGCGGTCGCCATCGCGCTTGAGGACCGCCAGGTTGTCCACGCCGCCGCGCTCGCGGTAGATGACTTCCAGCAGGTCGAGCCCAGCCACCACCAGCGGTTCGCGCGCGATAAAGCGCCCGCGCGCCAGCAACCGCGCCGGAACGCAAACGCGGCTAGTCACGTCGCCCGAGCCGATATCTTCACGGAGCGCCCACCGCACCGTTTCGTCGATCATACCGCCCCGTCGAGCTTCTCAAGCTGCGCCTTGTAATCGGCGAGCTTCTTGCGCATGCCTTCCACCACATCGGCAGGGGCACCGGCAAGGAACTTCTCGTTGCCCAACTGGCGAATCAGGTTCGCGATGTTCTTCACGAGCAACTCGCGCTCTTTGGCCCTGCGCTTGAGCTGCGCCTCCTGCTGCGCCTGCGGCACGTTCAGCACCAGGTCGAACTCCGCCGTAGAACGGCTCACGGCGGCTTTCGGGGCCGGGCCCGCCACGAACTCCATCTTCACGTTGGCCAGCGTTTGGATCGCCAGCGCGTTGCGCTGCGCGGTTTCGAGCGCCGCGGTGCGCGAATACAGCGCACCATCGAGCTGCTGCTTGGGATCGAGCTTGGCCTCCGCCCGCAGCGTCCGCGCCATGGTGACGATCTCCTGCAACACGCCGATCTCGCGCTCCGCCACGAAGTCCGTGGCTTCCCGGCGGTACTGCGGGTAGCCGGTGATGGCGATGGATATGGGCCGCCCCACCGCGCCCGCCGCCAACCGCTGCCAAAGCTCCTCGGTGAGGAACGGCATGGCGGGATGCAGCAGCCGCAGGGCGGTTTCGAACGCCGCCAGCGTGTTGCGCCATCCCGGCGTGAGGCCGGAGTTTTCGCGGAAGGAAAGTTTCTTCAGCTCCACGTACCAGTCGCAGAATTCGTGCCAGAAGAAATGCCACAGCACCTGCGCGGCTTCGTGGTAGCGGTACTGTTCGATCGAGCGGTTCACCTGCTCGGCGCAAGTGTTCAGGCGGCTGAATATCCAGCGGTCCTCGATGGAAGCTTCCACGGTGTCCGGCTCGGCCAAGGGTTGGAACTCTCCGAGGGTCTCGGGCAGCCACGGCTCCACGCCGCTGCGCTCCATGTTCAGGAACAGGAACCGCGCCGCGTTCCAGATCTTATTGGCGAAGCCGCGCGAGCTCTCCATTCGCTCTTCGGTGAGCACGATGTCGGTGCCTGGGGCGGCGCCCTGCAGCAGCGCCATGCGCACGGCGTCGGTGCCGTATTTCTCGGTCACCACCAGCGGGTCGATGGTGTTGCCCTTGGTCTTCGACATCTTCTGGCGCTCGGCGTCGCGCACCAGGCCGTGAATGTACACCTGGCGGAACGGCACGTCGCCCATGAACTCGATGCCCAGCATGGCCATGCGCGCCACCCAGAAGAACAGGATGTCGAAGCCGGTGATGAGCAGCGAGGTGGGATAGTAAGTGGCCAGGTCCTCGGTGCGGTCGGGCCACCCCAGCGTGGAAAACGGCCACAGTCCGGAACTGAACCACGTGTCAAGTACGTCGGTATCCTGCGTCAGCTTGGCCGACCCGCACTTAGGGCAGGTGGCGGGCGCATCGAGCGCCACGGTGATTTCGCGGCACTCGCCGCAGTGCCACGCCGGAATGCGGTGGCCCCACCACAACTGGCGGGAGATACACCAATCGCGGATGTTGTACATCCACTCGAAGTAAGTCTTGCTCCAGTTAGGGGGGATGAACTCAATGCGGCCCGTCTCGACGGCTTCGATGGCTGGCGCTGCCAGCGGCTTGGTCTTGACGAACCATTGCGTGGAAATCAGCGGCTCCACGGGCGTCTTGCAGCGGTCGCACTTGCCCAGGCTGAGCGGATAGTCTTCCACCTTCACCAGGTTGCCGCGCGCTTCCAGGTCCGCCACCACGCGCTTGCGGGCTTCGAAACGGTCCAGGCTGGCGTAGGCGCCCGCCGCGGTGGTCATGTTCCCGCTTTCGTCGATCACCTGAATCTTGGGCAGGTTGTGGCGGCGGCCGGCTTCAAAATCGTTGAGATCGTGCGATGGCGTCACCTTCACCACGCCGGTGCCGAAGGCCGGGTCGGCCACGTCGTCCACGATTACGGCGATCTCGCGGTCCACGAGCGGAAGCTGCACGGTGCGCCCGTGCAGGTTGAGATAGCGCTGATCCTTGGCGTTCACCGCGATGGCCGTGTCGCCCAGCATGGTCTCCGGCCGGGTGGTGGCCACGGTGACGAAGGTGTCCGGCAGGCCGTTGACCGGGTAGCGGATGTGCCACAGGTGGCCGGCCACGTCGGCGTGCGCCACTTCCAGATCGGAGAGCGCCGTGTGGCAACGCGGGCACCAGTTGACCATGTACTCGCCGCGGTAGATCAGGTCCTTCTGGTAGAGGCGCACGAAGACTTCGCGGACGGCGCGGCTGAGGCCGGGATCCAGCGTGAAGCGCTCGCGCGTCCAGTCGCAGCTCGTGCCGAGGCGGATCATCTGGCGCTTGATAGTGTCGCCGGATTGCGCCTTCCATTCCCACACGCGCGCCTCGAAAGCCTCGCGTCCCAGTTCGCGGCGCGACGTCCCCTCCTCGGCCAGCTTGCGCTCCACCACCATTTGGGTGGCGATGCCGGCGTGGTCGGTGCCGGGCAGCCACAGCGTGTTATCGCCGCGCATTCGGTGCCAGCGCACGGTGACATCGATTTCGGCGTGCTCCAGCATGTGGCCGATGTGCAGCACCCCGGTCACGTTGGGCGGCGGAATCACCAGCGAGAATACCTTGCCGGGCGCCTTGCTGTTGGCGCGGAAGACGCCGGAATCGATCCACCACTGGGCCCAATGCGGCTCGAACCGCTGCGGCTCGTACACTTTGTCGATTTGCATGGGAAAGTACCAGTGTAACAAGTGAGGAATCCGGTTTTCCCGGCGCACCCGGCTGCCGAGGCCGGCGCGCGGTACCCTGGTCTAATGAACCGCCGGAGTTTCGTGAAAGCCGCGGCCGCGGTTTCCGCCGCCGCGACCACCGGACAAGCTGCGCCAGCCGCGCCGCCAGCGCTGGAGACGAAGATCGTCCGCCTGAATCTGCAGCATACCTGGACCACTACTATGTCGTCCAGCCAATATCGCGACACGCTGCATACCGCCTTCACGCGCGATGGCATTACCGGCCATGGAGAGGGCGCGCCTATAGTGCGCTACCACGAGGATGCGGCCGGGGCGCGGGAGGCCGCCGAGAGCGTGCGCGGCGTGCTGCTCGCCAGCGACCCCATGCAGTTCTCGAAGATCATGGCCGAAATATTCCGGCGCGTTCCGGGCGCCTGGGCGGGAAAGGCGGCCCTCGATATCGCCCTCATGGACTGGGTGGGGCAGAAGTTGGGCGTTCCGCTGTATTCCTATTTCGGAGTGGACCCCCACGACGCGCCCGTCACCACGTTTTCCATCGGCATCGACACCCCCGAGATCACGCGGCAGAAGACGCGCGAGGCCGCCGAGTACCCGGTATTAAAGGTGAAGGTGGGCCTGGCCACCGACGAGGCCACCATCGAAGCCGTGCGCGCGGTGACCGATAAGCCGCTGCGCGTGGACGCCAACGAAGGCTGGACCGACAAGGAGGAAGCCGTCCGCAAGATTAATTGGCTGGAGCGGCAGGGCGTCGAGTTCATCGAACAGCCCATGCCGGCGGAGATGCTGGAGGAGACGCGCTGGGTGCGCGCCCGCGTTCACATTCCCATCATCGCCGACGAAGCCTGCCAGCGCGCCAGCGACATCCCCAAGTTGAAGGAGTGCTTCGACGGCATCAACGTGAAGCTCGATAAGAGCGGCGGCTTGCTGGAGGCATACCGCTGGATCTCGATGGCCCGCGCCCTGGGAATGCGCACCATGCTCGGCTGCATGATTTCGAGCTCCGTGTCGGTGACCGCGGCTGCGCACCTTTCGCCGCTGGTGGACTACGCCGATCTGGACGGCAACCTGCTCATCGCCAACGACCCGTTTCGCGGAGTGACGGTGGAAAAGGGCAAGCTGATTCTTCCGCGGAAGGCGGGGCTGGGGCTTACTCCGGCGTAGGCCCGGCGGCGATCAGGCTACCGAGTGCATGACGGCGGCGCGGCCACTCTCGCGCTGGTTCCAATGGGCGCAGGCCAGCCCGGCGATGCGCACCACCTCGCAGGCGTCGAACGGCTTGGAAATGACGTCGTAGGCGCCCAGGTTGAGGGCTTCGGCCCAGAGACGGTCGTCGGCCAGGCGGGAGGTGACGATCAGCATGGGGGGGCGCGAAATGCCGGCGAACTCATCCAGCAGCGACTTCCAATCGTCCGCAACCCAATCGCGGTCGCAGATCACCACGGCAATCGGTTCCTGCTCGATGGCCGCCATTACCGCCTGGACGTTCGGCTGGGGCTGGACGTGCCACTTGAATGCAGGAGCGTGGGGGCTTTGGAATCCTCGGAGAATCCGTTTTAGAGCGGCTTGATCCTGGGCGTCCAAGCCGACCAGTGCGACAGTGGGGGTCTCGGGCGAATGCCCGACGATCCCCCGTTCCGAACGGCCTTCCATGCGGCGCATGGAGTGGCGTGATGCCGCGGGAGAGGCCTCACCTGCCAGGCGCCCCGCGGAGGTTTGGGCGCGTACCATAATTGCCTTTCTGACGATCATAAACGGTACCGTATCTTCCGGTTCCTTGCTGTTTTGGGTTCGAACAAAATGGCGATTTAGGCGGCCACTTTAAGGGTTTCGGTCGTCCCCGGCAGGCCCGTGTTGAAGGCCAGCCGGAGCGGAACCTCCCGCAGGTAGAGAGGATCGATGCCGTGAGCGGGCCGGCGGTCGTGCCAGCCTTCGCGCCGGGCCGGGAACATGGTCCATCCGGTAGCCGGTGAATAGGCTATCCAGTGGTCGAAGTGGATCGCGCTTCGGTAAAGCTTGATCATTTTCAGCCCTCCTTCTTCGAACTGGGTAATCGGCAGCCGCCCCGTGACGCATTCCGAGTTGGGAGAGACAGACTCCCTCCTCGATTCCCTTTGCTGCGCAACGTGTAGGCCCGCGTGTTGCCCATGTGGTTTATAAAGTATCCGATATAGAAACCTTATTCAACTTGAATTATGTGGGTACGCTCACGTAACCCTGCGCGGGTATCGTGGACACCTACAATAGGTAGCAACCGGCAGAACGAAACACATGCAAACACTCAGAGTTAGCTATCGACGGCAACGGGGGAATCCCCCAAACGTGCTTCGCCCGCGTGATCGAGGACGCCTACATCGTACTGAACCAGAATGCCTTACATGCCGTCCCGTACGCCTGCCGGTGGGAAGGGACTGCCGCAACCGGCTTACGGCCAGCCGTCACGGCATGTCCCCCGATCAAACGGGGTCAACAGAGTGAGTTACTGGCGGCCGGTCCATTCGGACACTTATCTGGAGATACCGCGGGCGGCGTTAGCGGTGACTTGCCGGGCGCCCCCCATAAAAGGATCTACTAAGGCCGGCGGCCATCAGATTCGCCTGTAGCCGATCCGGAGCGACGCGGAAAACAGCGCGGCGAGGCTGCGGCCTATGCGGCCGAGGGCGATGCGGGAGCGGGTTCCTTGTGCTTACACTCCTTGTTGGGGCACTGCCACACGGTGCCCGCTTTGAGCCACTTCTCCTCCATGTAGGGGCTGCCGCATTCGGAGCACTTCTCGGGAACCGGCTTGCCCCAGGCCACGAACTTGCAGTCGGGGTAGCGGTTGCAGCCGTAGAACGTCTTGCCCTTGCGGGAACGCCGCTCGATGATCTCGCCCTCGGAACACTCCGGGCACTTCACCCCGATGGTCTTCTGCTTGACGTACTTGCAGGCCGGGTAGTTGCCGCAGGCGGTGAATTCGCCGAAACGGCCGGTCTTTACGACCATACCGCTGCCGCACTGCGGGCACTTCTCGTCGATGGGCTGGTCGGGCTTCTTCTGCGCCCCGCCGATCTGCTTGGTGGTCTTGCAGTCCGGGTACCCGGTGCAGGCCAGGAAGGTACCGAAGCGGCCTTTCTTGAGAACCATGGGCCGGCCGCAGTTCTGGCAGTATTCCTCTTCTCCCTGCTCGGTGAGATCCGCGTTGTCCACGTCGGGCAGATCCACCGGCAACTCGCGGGTGTAGGTGCATTCCGGATAGCCGGTGCAGGCGATGAAGCTGCCGTGCTTGCCCCACTTGATCACCAACGGCTTGCCGCACTTGTCGCACGTCTGGTCGGTGGGTTTCTCCATCCGCTTGACGTTGGTCATGTGCTCTTCGGCGTGCTTCAGGTCCTTGTCGAAGCGCTCGTAAAACTCGCTGAGGGCGGCTCGCCAATCCAGCTTGCCATCCTCGATCTCGTCAAGCTCCTCTTCCATGCGCGCGGTGTAGGTCACGTCGAAGATGTCGTCGAAGCTCTCCAACAGCAGGTCGGTCACTACCATGCCCAATTCGGTGGGGGAAAAGCGGCCGCCCTCCTTCTTGACGTATTCCCGCTCCAGGATGGTGGAGAGGATGGAGGCGTAGGTTGAGGGGCGGCCCACGCCGTCGGCCTCCAGGCGCTTCACCAGGGTGGCTTCGTTGTAGCGTGGCGGCGGCTCGGTGAAGTGCTGCTCCGGCTTGATGGCCTTGAAGCGCAGGTGCTCGCCCTCCACCACCACGGGGAGGCGGTGCTTCATCTCCTCGTCGTCCTCGTCGGCCTGATCCTTGCTTTCCTGGTAGACCTTGAGGAATCCCTCGAACTTGAGGACGCTGCCGGTAGTGCGGAAGGTGTAGTCCACGCCGTCGCCGCCCTTGGCAGCCACGTCGATGGTGGTCTGGTCGTAGAGCGCGGGCAGCATCTGGCAGGCGACGAAGCGGTTCCAGATGAGGCGGTACAACTTCATCTCGTCCTCGGCCAGGTACTTCTCCACCATCTCGGGTGTGTAGGCCATGGAGGTGGGCCGGATGGCCTCGTGGGCGTCCTGGGCGTCCTTCTTGGACTTGTAGAAGTTGGGCGTGTCGGGCAGAAACTCCTTGCCGAAGCGCTCGTTGATGTAGAAGCGGACGTCGCTGACGGCGTCGTCCGAAATACGCGCCGAGTCGGTGCGCATGTACGTGATCAGACCGACGGACTCCTTGCCGACTTCGACGCCTTCATACAGGCGCTGGGCCAGCATCATGGTCCGCTTGACGCTGAACCGCAGCTTGCGCGAGGATTCCTGCTGCAAAGTTGAAGTGATGAACGGCGCCACGGGATTGCGTCGCTTCTCGCGCGTGGCGACGCTTTTGACGGAGTAATCGGCGCCTTCCAGGGCCTTGACCAGAGCGTCGGCGGTTTCCTGGTTGGCGACTTCGGGGGTTTCGTCGTTGCGCTTGATGAGCCGCGCCACCAGCATGGGCGGCTTTTTGGCGGCCAGATCGACGTCGATAGTCCAGTACTCGCGCTTCAGGAAGGCGCGGATTTCGCGCTCGCGCTCCACCACCAGGCGAAGCGCCACGGTTTGCACGCGGCCGGCGGAGAGCCCGCGCCGAACCTTGTCCCACAGCAGCGGCGAGATTTTGTAACCCACCAGGCGGTCGAGCACGCGGCGCGCCTGCTGCGCGTCCACCAGCGCTACGTTGACCTGGCCGGGCTTCTCGAAGGCCTTCAGGATGGCCTTCTTGGTGATCTCGTTGAACATCACCCGGAAAATGTGCGGACCGTTCTTCTTGCCATCCTGCAAGACTTCCTGCAGATGGTGGCAGATGGCTTCGCCCTCGCGGTCAGGGTCAGCCGCGAGGTAGATATTGTCCATGCCCTTGGCGGCCTGCTTGAGTTCCTGGATGAGCTTCTTCTTGCCTTCGATCACCTCGTACCGCGGCTCGAACCCATGGTCGACATCGACCGCCAGGTCCCGCTTGGGAAGATCCATAATGTGGCCGAGCGAAGCCTTCACCACGAACTGCTTGCCCAGATATTTATTGATCGTCTTTGCCTTAGCGGGCGATTCCACGATTACAAGAGCTTTTGACATAGGAAACTTTCGGAGTTTTCGCGAGCCCTCTCTCGCGACGATGGCCCAGCCACCAGATTACCCAGTTGACGTTACCACACTTTAACGAAGTTCTTCCCGGGGAGCTGCTTCACTAAGCCTAGCATTTCCAGCTCGAAGAGCGCCGCAATCAGCTCGGATGGCGACGTATCCCGCACAATTTCAAGGAGATCGTCCAGGTGGATGGCGTTGTCAACATGCAGCGCCGCAAGCGCCGCACGGGCGGTTTCGCCCAGTTCCGGCCCGGCCCCTTCCAACAAAGACGTCTGGCCCGCGCCTCCGGTTTCGCCGCCTTCGGCGAGGATCCGTTGGCGTCCTTTTTCAATGAGTTGGCGGCGGGCTTCGGCCGGAAGATCGGCGATCACGTCGTTCCAGTCCTGCACCAATCGGGCGCCCTGCTTGATCAGCAGATTGGGGCCCCAGCTCAGTTTCGAGGTGATATTCCCCGGCACCGCAAACACTTCCCTGCCCTGATCCATGGCCAGCTTCGCGGTGATCGCGCTGCCGCTGTACTGCGCCCCTTCCACTACCAGAACGCCCACGCTGATACCGCTGATGATGCGGTTGCGGATGGGAAAGTTCTGCGGAAACGCCACCGCGCCCATGGGAAACTCGGACACGATCAGGCCTTTGACCGCCAAATCCGCGGCCAACTTGCGGTTCTCGGACGGATACACCACATCCACCCCGCAGCCCAGCACCGCGATGGTATCGCCGCCCACCGATAGCGCGCCTTTATGGGAGGCGGTGTCGATGCCGCGCGCCATTCCGCTCGCAACCGTAATGCCGGCGTGCGCCAAGTCGGCCGAGAGCCGCTCCGCCGCCGCCAGCCCGTATGGCGTGGGCCGCCGCGTGCCCACTATGCCCAGCGACAGCGTAGACAGCAATTCCACCCGGCCGCGCGCGAACAACGTAATCGGCGGATCGAATATCTCCCGCAGCAAGCGGGGATAGCGCGGATCTCCCAAGGTCACCAGCACCGTGCCGGTTTCCATCATCTTCTCTTGCTGCACCACCGCGTCCTCGAAGGTGCAGCCGCTCACGATAGACTGCGCCACCACGCCGCCCAGCCCCGCCGCTTCGAGCTCCGAGCGCGACGCGCGGAAGATGGCCTGCGGTGTCCGGAAGCGGTCCAGCAGCTTCCCCGTGGTTCGGGTACCCAGCCCCGGAATCAGTTTGAGAGCCAGCCAGTGAAGTTCTTCTTCCTTGCCGGCGATGGCGAACGACATGGAGTGTGTCTGACTGTCTCGAACATAACAGCCGGCGGCCGAAGGGCGCAAGGGCCGGATAGTACCCGGAATCGGATCAAATAGTTGAGAATTCATGACGCCACCCCGTCACGATTCGTCCAGCATTCGGATACCCAGGTCTTTCAGGAAGTCGCCGTCGAAGCCGCAATCCGCCGATTGCAGCACGGGATACTGCGTCGGCCCGGTGGTCGCCGCCGTGGGACAGTCCCGCCAACAGTCCGACAACGGCCGGGAAGCATAGACCACCCGCTGGCAGGCTTCGCACCACCAGTGGATCACCAGTTCATGGCAATCGGTCAGGCCCACTTCGTCGATACGCGCGGGTGCCCTGCCACATCTGCATGACAGCGAAAGAGGACGATATCCCATGCCGAGTCTATCGTCTTTATGTCCGCGCAACTTTACGGCGGCACTGCAATTCGCCGCCCAGCCCCACGTCGAGGCACCGCCGAAACCGCATCTGCCCACCTATGACGCGGATTGACGTATGGGCATGTTGAAGAACCGCAGAGGGCTGACGGCCTTCCCCACGTGGCGGCCAGGCTGCAACCGGATCTTCCCACCCGCGGAACTGGTTGACAGGTCGGAAGGCGGGTTACCAACCCGCCGCTGGCTGAAAGCCCGCCCCACATACGAACACCGCAAAGCCCGGAAGCCTTGCGGATGGTAGCGGATGTGAATCGCCGCGGGACACGAGGAATCTGGCAGGTAGTAGTACATAAGCACGTCGCGAGGCCCGGAAGCCTTGTGGACGATAGCGAATGAAAGCCGCCGCTGCGCGCGAAGCGTTTGACGGGTAGTGGCACGTGGCACCGGGCCGCTACAATAGTCTTTCATGCCCGAATTCGATGTCGTGGGCGTCGGCCTGAACGCCACCGACACCCTGCTCCTGGTTCCCAACTTCCCGGCCTACACCGGCAAGGTCCCCTTCGAAGAAGAAGTGGTCAGCCCCGGCGGCCAAGTCGCCAGCGCGCTGGTGGCCTGCGCCCGGCTGGGGCTGCGCGCCAAGTACGTCGGCGCCGTCGGCGATGACGAACGCGGCCGTATCCAGCTCGAAAGCCTGCGCGGAACGGGCATCGACCTCGCCCACGTCCTGGTCCGCGCGAACTGCCCCAACCAGTCGGCCTACATTATTATCGACCGCTCCACCGGCGAGCGCACGGTGCTCTGGCGGCGCCCCGAGTGCCTGCGCGTCAGGCCCGAGGAGATTCCCGAGGCGCAGATCTCTGGCGCGCGCCTGCTGCACATCGACGGGCACGATACGCCGTCGGTGGCCCACGCCGCCGCCGTCGCGCGGCGCCACTCGATCCCGGTCACGGTGGATGTGGACACCATTTACGATGGCTTCGGCCACGTTCTCCCCAATGTGGATTACCTGGTGGCCAGCTCCGAGTTCCCCTCCAACTGGACCGGCCTGCGCGATCCCTTAGAGGCGCTGGCGGCGCTGCAGGAACGGTTCGGCATGAAGGTGGCGGCCATGACCCTGGGCGCGCACGGAGCGCTGGCCCGCGTGGACGGGAAATTCGTCTACTCCCCGGCGTTCGTGGTTAGGTGCGTGGACACCACCGGCGCCGGCGACGTGTTTCACGGGGCGTTCTGTTATGCTGTTTTGCAAGGAATGGCGATGCCCGAGGCGCTCGAATTTTCCAACGCAATGGCGGCACTCAACTGCACCGCGCTGGGGGCGCGCGGCGGCATCCGCGGCTTCGCGGAGATCCGCGAGTTGATGGCAAGCGGCACACGGCGCGCGCTTCCGGACATGGCCGCCCGCGCGGCGGCAGCGTCCAGATAAATGTTCATCATCCCCATCAAGGCTACGCAGCGCAGCAATACCCTGCCGGTGGTCACCGTTCTCATCATTGCGGCCAACGTGGCCATCTTCGTGCACCAGTTCTCGCTCGAGTGGGACGACCCGCGGCTGCTCAACCTGTTCATGGCGCAGTACGCCCTGCGGCCGGCATTCCTTCTGTCCCACCCGGCCACCCTGGTTACCCACATGTTCCTGCACGCCGGATGGGTCCACATCATCGGCAACATGGTGTTCCTGTGGGTGTTCGGCAAAGCCGTCGAGGACACGCTGGGGCACTTCCGGTACCTGGTGTTCTACCTGAGTTGCGGCGTGGTGGCGGGGCTGGCCCAGGTGGCCTTCAACCCCTTTTCACACGTTCCGGTCGTGGGCGCAAGCGGCGCAATAGCGGCGGTGATGGGCGCGTATCTGATCAACTTCCCCGGGTCGCGCGTGGTGATGCTGTTCTGGCTGCTGTTCATATTCACCTTCGACATACCCGCCTGGCTGATGCTGATCTACTGGTTCGTGTTGCAGTTGTTCGGCGGCTTCGGCAGCATCGGCGAAGCGGAATACGCGCAGACCGGAGGAACCGCGTTCTTCGCGCACATCGGCGGCTTCGTGGCGGGCATCGGCATGATGCTCCTGCTGGGTCCGCGCCGGCGCAACCGCCGGGTGGAGGAGTACATTGGGTGATAACGCCATGAGTCTCGACGTTCTGGCCATCGCGGCCCATCCCGACGACGTGGAGCAGACCTGCGGCGGTACTCTCATCCGCATGGCCGAGATGGGCTACCGCACCGGCGTCCTGGACCTCACGGCCGGCGACATGGGCACGCGCGGCACGCCCGAGGAGCGCATTGCCGAATCGGAAACCGCGGCGCGGCACCTGCTGGCGGGCTGGCGCGGCAACATGCGCATGCCCGATGCGCGCCTGGAAAACGTGCTGGCCGCGCGGATGTCGCTAGCACTAAAGATCCGCGAGTTGCAGCCGCGGGTGGTGATCCTGCCCTACTGGGAGGCGCGCCATCCCGACCACTACCGCTGTTCCGAGATGGGCTTCGAAGCCTGCTTCCTGGCCGGCCTGAAGAAGCTGGACGAGTACTCCACGCCGCACCGGCCGCAGAAGATCCTGTACTCCAGCCTGTATGCCGACGTGAAGCCTTCGTTCGTGGTGGATATCAGCGCGCAGTTCGAGCGCCGCATGACGGCCCTGCTGAGCTACACCTCGCAATACGGCGAGGCGGTGGAAGGCGCGGCGCTGTTCCCCGCCGAAGCCGAGATCCGCGACCGCCTGGGCGCCATCGCGCGCTTCTACGGCAACCTGATCGGCGTTCGCTACGGGGAGCCCTTCGTGGTGAAGGAGGCCATGCGCATCGACGATATCGTGGCCATGCCGGTGCGCTCGATCTGAGGCTACCGCCGCACTTCCTGCCAGCGCTGCGGGCGCCGCACCGCGAAGTACACCAGCGCGCCGATTGCCCGCTCAAGATTGCTACACTGCTAGGAGATCCGCGAGGCACGAGTCGTGATTAACGGGAAAAAGATCGTTGTAGTGCTGCCGGCGTACAACGCCGAAAGGACGCTCGAAGTGACGGTGCGGGAATTGCCGGAAATCGTCGACGAGCGCATTCTGGTGGACGACCATTCGAGCGACGCCACCGCCGCCCTGGCCCGCAAGCTGGGACTGACGGTCGAGGTGCATCCGCAAAACCGCGGTTATGGCGGCAATCAGAAAACCTGCTACACCAAGGCGCTCGAGGCGGGCGCCGACGTGGTGGTGATGCTGCATCCGGACTACCAGTACAACCCGTTGCTGGTGACACCCATCGCCACCATGATCGCCTATGGAGTCTACGACGTGGCGCTCGGCTCGCGCATCCTGGGCGGCGGCGCCCTGCGCGGCGGAATGCCACTATACAAATACGTTTCCAACCGCTTTCTGACGGCCTTCCAGAACTTCCTGATGGGCGCCAAGCTATCGGAATACCACACCGGGTTCCGCGCCTTCAGCCGGGAATTGATCGAGGCGCTGCCGCTGCACGAAAACTCCGACGATTTCGTTTTCGACAACCAGATGCTGGCGCAAGCCGTGCTGGCCGGGGCCAGGATCGGCGAAATCTCCTGCCCCACGCGCTACTTTCCGGAGGCGTCCTCCATCAACTTCCGCCGCAGCTCCATCTACGGCCTGGGAGTGCTGAAGACTTCAGTGACGCTCCGCCTGGCCCGCTGGGGCGTCTACCGTTCGAAGATCTTCCGTTTCCCCGCGCGCCCGCCAGCCAGCGGGCTGAAGTAGTCCGGGGCGGCTTTGGTGCCCGGCTCCGTCACGCGGTATAGTTAGTTGCATCGAGGAGGTTACAGATGATTCGTTCCGTACTTTGTCTCGGACCATTAGCCGCTTTGCTGGCCGCGCCCGTGCTCGCCGACGAGGGCATGTGGACATTCGATAACCCGCCCACCAAGCTCCTGCAGGAGAAGTATCATTTCACACCCACGCAGGAGTGGCTGGACCACGTACGCCTGTCCTGCGTGCGATTGAACGACGGCGGATCCGGCTCATTCGTCAGCCCCAACGGCTTGCTGCTGACCAACCACCACGTGGCGCGCGGCCAACTGCAAAAAAACTCCACCAAGGAACGGGACTACGTCCAGGACGGCTTCTACGCCGCCACTCCAGACCAGGAGATGAAGTCGCCGGATCTGGAAGTCAACGTCCTGGTGAGCATGGAGAACGTCACTGCGCGGGTCAACGAGGCCGTCGGGAAGGCCAAATCGGCCGACGCGGAATTCGCCGCGCGCAAGACCGCCATAGCCGAAATCGAAAGCGAGAGCCTGAAGAAAACCGGCCTGCGGTCGGACGTGATGACGTTCTACCAGGGCGGCGAATACTGGCTCTACCGTTATCAAAAGTACACCGACGTGCGCCTGGTCTTCGCGCCGGAGCAGCAGACCGCTTTCTTCGGCGGCGACCCGGATAACTTCACCTACCCGCGCTATGACCTCGACATGGCGATCTTCCGCGTCTATGACAACGGCAAGCCGCTCCAGACCAGGAACTACCTGAAGTGGAATGCCAAGGGCGCGGGCGACGGCGAGCTGGTTTTCGTGGTGGGGCATCCCGGATCCACCCAGCGGCAGGACACCGTGGCCATGCTCGAAGTGGAGCGCGACGTGATGGAGCCGGTGATGCTTCGGATTTACAAAGATCGCATCGCCGTGCTGCGGCGCTACTCGGCGCTGGGCCCCGAACAGGCGCGCCAGGCCGCCTCGCTGATCTTCAACTACGAGAACAGTCAGAAGGCTTTTCAGGGCCGCTACCTGGGCCTGCTCGACAAGGCCGTCATGGAGAAGAAGCAGCGCGAAGAGAACGAGTTCAAGGCCAAAGTGATGGCCAACCCGCCATGGAAGGCGGCTTACGGTGGAGCGTGGGACGCCATCGCCCAGGCCCAGGCCAAGTTCGCGCCGCGCGCCAAGGAAACCCGCTTCCACTCGTTGAACTCCGGTTTGGGACAGATTGCCATGCTCATCGTGCAATACGTCTCCGAGATCAAAAAGCCCGACGGCGAGCGCCTCGATGGCTACCACGACGCGGAGTTGGATTCGCTGCGCTTCGGCATGTTCTCGCCCGCGCCGGTGTATCCCGCCCTGGAGATTGCGCGCATGACCGGAGCGTTGGAGCAGTCGCTGGTGGAGCTCGGCCCCAATGACGCGTTCGTGAAGATCGCGCTCGGTGGACGCACTCCCAGGGAGGCCGCCGAAGCCGCCATCAACGGCACCAAACTGGCCGATCCGGCCTTCCGCAAGCAGCTTGTCGATGGCGGAGAAGCCGCCGTGGCAGCTTCCACCGATCCCATGATCGTGCAGGCGCGCCAGCTCGACCCGATGCGCCGCGAGTTCGTCAAGTGGCTGGAGGACAACGTCTTCAGCGTGGAGCAGCGCGCCGGCGAGCAGCTCGGCAAGGCCCGCTTCGCGGTGTACGGCAAAGGCGCGTATCCCGACGCCACCTTCACCCTGCGGCTTTCTTATGGCGCGGTGGAAGGTTACCCCATGAACGGCACCAAGGCGCCGTCCAAGACCACCATGTTCGGGCTGTACGACCGCGCCGCCAGCTTCGATTACAAGGACCCGTTCTATCTGCCGAAGCGCTGGCTGGAAGGCCGCGACAAGTTGGACCTATCCACGCCGCTGGACTTTGTCACCAACAACGATATCATTGGCGGTAACTCCGGTTCGCCGGTGATCAACCGCGCGGGAGATATCGTGGGCCTGATTTTCGACGGCAACATCGAATCCCTGGTGGGCGATTTCGTCTACGACTCGACCACCAATCGCGCCGTAGCGGTTCACACCGCGGGCATGACCGAAGCCCTGCGCAAGCTATACGACGCGCCGGCGCTGGTGAAGGAACTGCTGGGAGAGTAAGGTTTCAGCGGCGGTCCTGTCTGCTTCGGGCCGCTCGCTAACGCTCGCGGTTCTGTGTGCCGCTCCCAGAACCGCGAGCGTTAGCGAGCGGCCCGAGGAGCCGCCGAATCACGCGGTCACGACATTGGCGCACCGCGCCTAATCCACCCGCGTCAGCCGCTCCTTCAGCAGTGCGAACACGCGCGGGAAATCGATTACCTTGGCCAGTGTGACGGGCGTGGCCTCGGGCGCCAGGCGGCGGTCCAGGGGCACGGTTGCGCCGTAGAACTTATCCCATACGGTTACAGCGTCCAGATACCGCGTGTCCCACTTGGTTACGTAGCCCGGGTCCAGCAGATACGCCGCGGCCAGCGAATCCCACAAGTAAGTGACCGCCTCGGGATGCTTCAGGAAGCCGGGGTAGCGGTTCCCCAGGTCCTCGCGAAACAGGTCCGCGATGGGGGTGTGCGCGGAGGCGATCCGGTCAAACTCCGCCTTACGGATGGGCGCGGTATTGCACACGTCAAGCGGGAACATGATCTTCCGCGGAATGCGCGAGCGCAGCACGATCCGCGCGGCTTCGGGATCGAACCAGAAGTTGAACTCCGCCGCGACCGACGCATTGCCCCGCACCGCCAGGTTGCCGCCCATGAAGACGATCTGCCTGATGCGGGTCTCGATGGAAGGCTTCATGCGCAGCGCCAGCGCGATGTTGGTCATGGGGCCGGTTGCCAGGATGGTGACACCGCCGGGACGCCGCTCGATTTCGGAGATCAGGAATTCGACCGCATTCTCCGCGCGCGGATGCCGGCCTGTGAGGGTGGCGCCGGGCGCGGGTTTCACCCCGGACGGGTCGTCAGCCAATGCGCCGATGAACTCCGTGGGTCCCCAACGCCGGCTGAACTCGGCGGCCATCGGAGCGCTCTGCAGAAGCGGAGTCTGCGCGCCAAGGTAGACGGCCACCTGCGGGCGGTGCAGCAGGTCCAGGATGTGCAGCGTGTACTCGGCGCCTTGCGCGGGCCAGACATTCCCCGGCGTCAGCGTGACGCCGGAAAGCGCCACCTGGCTGGGGCTGCGCACCAACATCACCAGCGCCGCGCCATCGTCGCCGAAAACGCCGGAGTCGGTGTCGAACACCACCGTCTCGGGGCCGGCGGCAAAGGCAACGGAAGCAACGGCGAGCAGCGCAAGCCGGAACATGGATATCAATATATCAGGCTGGCCTGACGGGCCCTCACTCCGCGTCCCCGGCCGCCCCTTCCGTGCGGCGCGCCCGTTGGAAGATCAGAACCAGCGGAACGGTAGCCAACGCCAGCCCCGCCAGCAGCCGGAAGTTATCGACATAAGCCAGCAGCCTGGACTGGCGAATAACTCCGGCATAGATCAACCCGTACGCCTGCTGAGTGGAAGTTACCGGACCCGAGCCCGAAGTAACTCCCTGGCGCAGGGCGTCAACTTCTCCTCGGAATATGGGGTTTAACGGCGACAGGTTCCCGGCCAGGTTGGACTGATGAGTCTGCGCACCGCGCGCCAGAAGCGTGGAGACCGCCGCGATTCCCATGCTGCCACCGATGTTCCGCATAAGGTTGTAGACTCCCGTGGCGTTGCCCATCTCCCGCTTGTGAAGCGTGCCCATGGCCATGGTGGTGAGCGGCACGAAGATAAACCCGGTGGCGAAGCCGTTCAGCACGTTGGGCCACGCCACGCTGCCCATGGAGATCTCCAGGTTGATCTGCCCCAGCATGCCGGCTGAGACCGCCAGGATGACCAGGCCGAAGGCCAGCAGAGCCCGGTTATCGACCGCGTTCACCAGGCGCCCGGCAACGAACATGGAAATGAAAGAACCCAGTCCGCGCGGGCTCACCGCCAGCCCGCTTTGCAGCGCCGGGTAGCCCAACAGCGTCTGCAGAAACAACGGCAGCATGGCGGTGATGCCGTACAGAATCACGCCATAGATGGCCGTGATGAGCGTTCCCACGCAGAAATTACGGTTCTTGAGCACCCGCAGGTTGACGATCGGGTCCGCCGTCGTCAGTTCGCGCCAGATGAACGAAACCAGGGCAGCCAGCGACAGGGCCGACGCGACGCAGATCCAGGGGGCGGCGAACCAGTCGTCTTCCTGCCCCTTATCGAGCACGAGTTGCAGCGAACCGAGCCACAGCGCCATCGCCAGGAAGCCGGCATAGTCGATGCGCCGCTTCAGAACGGCCCGCAGGTAGGGCGGATCCTCCACGAACAGGTTCACCATGAAGAGCGCCAGCGCGCCCACCGGCAGGTTGACGTAGAAGATCCAGCGCCAGGAGTAATTGTCGGTGATCCAGCCGCCCAGCGTGGGGCCGATGATGGGCGCCACCACCACGCCCATGCCGTAGGCGGCCATGGCGGCGCCGCGCTTCTCCAGCGGAAAACTCTCCAGCAGCACGGCCTGCGCGATGGGCTGCATGCAGCCGCCGCCAGCGCCTTGCAGCACGCGCGCCAGGATCAGCATGGGCATGCTCACCGACGCGCCGCAAATCAGCGAGGACGCGGTGAACATGGCGATGGCGAGCAGCAGCAGCCGCTTGCGGCCGAGCGCGGAGGCCAGCCAGCCGCTGGCCGGAAGCACGATGGCGTTGGCCACCAGGTAGCTGGTGAGCACCCAGGTGGATTCGTCGATGGTGGCGGACAGGTTGCCGGCGATGTGCGGCAGCGATACGTTGGCCACCGAGGAATCCAGCACCACCATGAAGGTGGCCAGCATGACCGAGACCGCGACAAGCCACGGATTGACGCTGGGAGCCCAGTTGGCGTGGGGATCGGCTGGATGACTAGCGGCCATCGCCTCTGGCAGGGGCGGCAGCGGGCACCGGATTCGAAAGCCGAATCAAACTACAACCATTGTCCCACGGAGAGCATCGCAGCCGCTCCCAACCCGAACGTGCGACGGCGGGAAGGTCGATCCCGCCTACTTCCAGCGGAACAGCTTCAGCGCCAGCACGAAGCACACCACCAGCCACACGGCCAGCACGCCGGCCTTAGGGGCCACCTGCGCCAGGCCTGCGCCTTGCAGCATGATGGCGCGCAGCGAATCGATGACCGCCGTCAGCGGCAGCGCGCGGATCAAGGGTTGCGCGGCATCGGGGAAGCGCTGCGCCGAGAAGAACACGCCGGAGAGCACCCACATGGGCATCATGGCGGCGTTCATCAGGCCCGAGGCCGCTTCGATGGTGCGGGCGCGGGAGGCGATCAAAAGGCCCAGCGCGCAGAAGCTCATCGAACCAAGCACGCACATACCGGTCAGCACCGCCAGCGATCCCCGCATCGGCACACCGAACGCCAGCGCGCCGAACCCCAGTACGGCGGCAACCTCCACCACCAGCAGCGCCAGCCGCGAGAGCGCGAACGACATCAGGTAGTAGCGCCGCGGCATGGGCGTGGCAATCAGCCGCTTAATCAACTTCTTGCGGCGCGCGTCCACGATGGCGAATCCCATGCCCCAGATGGCGCTGCCCATCAGGTTCATGCCGAGCAGGCCGGGCACCAGGAAATCGATGTACCGCGATCCGGGCTCGCGCACCAGCGAATCCGCGGCGCGAACCGGATCGGCGCGGCCCGCCGCGCGCTGGATGGCGGCATCGGCCAGCATGCGCGCCGTCCTGCCGTCGGGATTGGTGTCGTCGAAACGGTACGTCACGCCCTGCGGCGTGGGCGTTGCCAGCAGCGCGGCCTTGCCCGAGCGCAACTGCTCGCCGGCTTGCGCGGCGGAAAGCAATCGCACGTCCAGGCCCTTCTCGGGGCTCAGCGCCCGCGCCAACTCGGGCGACGGCGTCACAATGCGGATCACTTCCGGCGGACGGTTGCGGAAGGCGATGCCTAACCCGGCGGCCAGCAGGATGGGAAATACGAAAACCCAGAACAGCACTTCCGGTTCGCGGATGAATCCGCGGAAGCGCTCCAGCGTCAACTGCGCCAGGGGATGGTCCCACGCGGATCGCTTACTCATCGCGCAGGTGCCTCCCGGTGAGCCCCACGAAGACGTCTTCCAGAGAGGCCGAATGCGTGCGCAGCTCGGTGAGCGGGACGTTCTGGCGGCTCAATTCGTCGATCACGACGGGCACGGCGCGGTGCAGTTCGGTGACCATCATGCGCACCGTGTCCTGCTCCTGGCGGACGTCGCGGACGCCCTCGAGGCGTGCCAGCGCCTCGCAGTCCAACGCGGCGCCGCCGCCGGCCGAGAACTCCAGCAGGTGCTCGCCGCCGATGGAGGCGATCAGCTCGCGGGGCGTGCCCAGCGCGATGGTCTTGCCGTGGTCCAAGATGGCCACGCGGTCGCACAGGCGCTCGGCCTCGTCCATGTAATGGGTGGTGAGCAGGATGGTGCGGCCGGAGGCGCGGAAGCGCTCGATGAGGTCCCAGAGCTGGCGGCGCGCCTGGGGGTCGAGGCCGGTGGTGGGCTCGTCCAGGAAGAGGAAATCGGGATCGCCTACCAGCGCGCAGGCCAGCGCCAGGCGCTGCCTCTGGCCGCCCGAAAGCCCGCCCACCCGCGAGTTGGCCTTCTCCTCCAACTGCACGCGGGCGATGACCTCGCTCACCTCCGGCCCCTGGCGGAAGAAGCTGCGGAACAGGCGGAGGGTTTCCGCTACCGTCTGCTTCTCGGCGAGCTGCGTATCCTGAAGCTGGATCCCGAGGCGCTGCCGCAACTCATCTGCCTGCGCGGCCCAGGTGAGGCCCAGCACTTCCACCTCGCCCGAATCGGCGTCGGTGAGCCCTTCGCAGATTTCGACGGTAGTGGTCTTCCCCGCCCCGTTCGGGCCCAGGAGGCCGAAGCACTCGCCGGCGCGGACTTCGAGATCCAGGCCGTCGACGGCGAGCACGTTGCCGAAAGCCTTGCGCAGATTGCGGACTCGGAGCGCGAGAGGTGGCGCGGGTGGGGACATAGACTCAGTATCGCATCCCGATCCGGGTTGGCAGGTGCGAGCTACCTCGGAACCTGCCAGCGGCGGCGTAAAGCGAGTCCGCCGGCCAAACCGGCAATCGCCAGCCAGGCTGCCGCAGGCTCGGGCGTCGGGGTGGAATTGCCATAGGTGATGTCGTCAATGACGAAATCCGCAATTGTTCTGGGGTTTTGAATCGTGATCGCGTTGATGGATGCCGCCGAGTAGGAAAACGTGCCCGTGGCGTCCATGGTTCCCGTCTGGGTGCCGTCAACCTTCTGCGTGGCGATCTTGGTGCCACTGAGGCCTCCGGAATACTCGCTGAATGTCAGGTAGTCCACCGATGGGATAAAAGGATTGTTCCCGAAATCGTATCCGTATGTCAGGCTGATGCTGGTTGCGGGTTGGCTGAATACGATATTCAAGGAACAAAGCGACGCGCTCTGAAAACTGGTAAGGTCGTTTCCCGTGGCGAGCGGCGACAAGCTGTAACCGGTGTACGGCTCGACAGAAAAAGAACAGGTCGAACTGAATGTCGCCGTGACGCCACCGGCCGTATAGTTGAACGGGGTCGCCGTGTCCGCCGACAGGGAGTTGAAGTTGAATAAGACGGACGCACTGAGCGGCGCGGGCGCCAGGAGCAGCGCTCCGAGAAGACGAGAGGAGCAGCAAGTGAGCATGAGCAGTCTTCCTGATTCGCGAAGGAGCTTGGTAGCGCCAGCGCAATTGGATGTGTAACGTTCACTTATAGCACATCATAGGTTCGGTTGGACGGCTGGCTTGAGGCGCGCAGGCCGGTCTTCCGCTGCCGGGACGCCACCGGCGCGCGCAATCCGCGGTGGTTGGGGAAGCGGCGAGGGTGGGCAGGCTGCGCCCGTTTTGTAGGCTCGATGCCTGACTCCGGCCCCGGCGGCCGCGAGTCCGCTGTCTCACCGCCCCGCAGAAACCACGCCCGGCCTCCCAGGTATAATCGAATGGTGCGAAAAGTCTGTGTGGCGCTTGCGATGCTCTCTCTGGCCGCGTGCAACCGCGGCGGCGAATCGAAGGAAGCCGTGCGGCAGGCGGTGATCGACCACCTGGCGGCCAGGCAATTCAACATGCCGGGGATGACGGTGGAAGTTACCTCCGTCCAGTTCAGCGGTTCCCGCGCCGATGCCGTGGTCTCCATCGCGCCTAAGGGCGGGCCGGCCGGCGCGGGCATGACCATTCCATATAAGTTGGAGCGGAAGGACGGCAAGTGGGCGGTGATTGGCGGGAGCGGCAGCCCGCACCCGGGCGCGGAAATGCCGGCGTCCGGCGCACCAGCGGGCATGCCCAACCCGCACGGCGGCGCCATGCCGTCGCCGGACGATCTGCCGCCGGCCGGCAAGAAATGAAGCGCGTCGCCATCCTGGGCGGCGGTCCGGCGGGAGCCTTCGCCGCCGAGCGGCTGGCTGCGGCCGGCGTCGCGGTGCAACTGTTTGACGAGAAACTGGCCTGGGAAAAGCCCTGCGGCGGCGGGGTCACTTACAAGGCCTACAGCCGCTTTCCGTTCCTGTTCGAGAACTCCACGCCCAAGCGCATGATTGGCGAGACCGTGCTCGGTGCGCACGGAGCCGGCGAGGTCCGCATGACGCTGGACGATCCGCTGGTGATTTACTCGCGGTTCGACCTGAATAACATGCTGCTGGAGCGGGCGCGACAGGCGGGCGCCGCCATCGAGCGGGCGCGCGTGCGGGAGATGGAGCGCCACTCGACGGGCTGGCGGTTGCACACCAGCCACGGCGCGGCCGAGGCGGATTTCTGCATTGTGGCGACGGGCGCGCGCAACCCGCTGCACGGCGTGGGCACCGAACTGAGCGCGCGCGACGCCGTGACGGCGTTGGGCTACTTCGTCCCCGGCGATCAGGCGCGCGTGGACATCCAGTTTCTGGCGGGCCTGGAGGGCTACGTCTGGGTGTTTCCGCGACGCGGCCACCTGTCAGTGGGGATCGCCGGCAAGCGACAGCCGGCCTCCCGGTTGCGCAGCCGCCTGGAAACTTATATGACGGAGAAGGGCCTGAACTGGAAAGGCGCGCAGTTCTACGGCCACGTGCTGCCCTCGCTCGATGCCGCTTCGTGGCGCACCAACCGCGTGGCCGGCGATGGCTGGATGGCGGTGGGCGACGCGGCGGGCCTGGTGGATCCCGTCACGGGCGAGGGCATTTACTACGCCATGCGCTCGGGGGATCTGGCGGCGCAGGCACTGCTCAGCGAGGCCCACGCCCCCGCGGAGAAACCGGCACACTACCGCCAACTGCTGCGCGGCGATTTCATGGACGATCTGGAAGTGGGCGCGCGGCTCGCCAGGTGGCTCTTTGCGGGCCGCTTCATGTACGGCCCGGTGCCGGCGCGGATGGTCGAGTTCGTGCGGCGCAGCCCGCGGGTGGCGGCCATCGTGCAGGACCTGTTCGCCGGCCGGCAACCCTACATGGGCCTAAAGCGGCGGCTGCTCGATAACCTCGCCGGCTGCGTATATGACATCGGCGCGAGCCTGTGCTTCGGCCTCCCCGCTCCGCGCCGCGCGACCGCCAAGCCGTGAAGGCGCCTATGCCACTTACTAAGTCCGAAGAGCTGTTTCGCAGAGCCGTCGAGATCATTCCCGGCGGCGTGAATTCGCCGGTGCGCGCGTTTCGCGCGGTGGGCGGAAACCCGCCGTTCATGGCGCGCGGCCAGGGCAGCCACATCTTCGACGTGGATGGCAACGAGTACATCGACTACGTGGGCTCCTGGGGGCCGCTGCTGCTGGGGCATCGCCATCCGGAAATTCTGGAGGCGATCGCGCGCGCGCTCGAGATCGGCACCAGCTTCGGCGCGCCCACCGAAGCCGAGGTGGAGATGGCCGAAGCCATCCGCGACGCCGTGCCCTCCATCGAAATGGTGCGCCTGGTTAACTCCGGCACCGAGGCCACCATGTCGGCCCTGCGGGTGGCGCGCGGATTCACCGGGCGCGACCTCATTATCAAGTTCGAAGGCTGCTACCACGGGCACGTGGATTCGTTGCTGGTGAAGGCGGGTTCGGGCGTCGCCACCCTCGGCATCGCCGACACGCGTGGCGTGCCCGCGGCCTTCTGCGATACCACCATCGCCCTGCCCTACAATTCCCCGGAGGCCGTGGACGAGGCCTTCCGCGCGCACCCCGGCCGCATCGCCGCGGTGATCGTGGAGCCGGTGGTGGGCAACATGGGATGCGTGCCGCCGCTGCCCGGTTACCTTGAAGCGCTGCGCGAGATCACCGCCCGCAGCGGCGCGCTGCTGATTTTCGACGAAGTGATGACCGGGTTCCGCGTGGCGTTCGGCGGGGCGCAGCAGCTCTACGGCATTCGCCCGGACTTGACCACGCTGGGCAAGGTGATCGGCGGCGGCCTGCCGGTGGGCGCGTACGGCGGGCGCAAGGACATCATGAGCATGGTGGCGCCGGCCGGCCCCATCTACCAGGCCGGCACGCTTTCCGGCAACCCGCTTGCGGTGGCCGCCGGGCTGGCCATGCTGCGGCATTTGAAGGCGCACCCGGAGGTTTATCCGCAGATGGAGCGGAGGGCGACGATGCTGTGCGCGGCCGCGCCGGCGGATGTCACGGTGGGCCGCGTGGGATCGATGTTCACGTTCTTCTTTAGCGATTGGCCGGTCACCGATTGGGACACGGCCAAAAAGTGCGATACCGAGCGCTTCGGCCGCTTCTTCCGCGGCATGCTGGAGCGCGGCGTTTACCTGGCGCCGTCGCAGTTCGAAGCCGCGTTTCTGTCCGCTGCCCACACGGAGGATGACATCCGGCGCACCGCGGCGGCGGCGCGGGAAGTGCTGGCGGCGGTGTAGATGCGAAGGGCGCGAATCGGCGAGCAGCGGCCGCCCGCGGTTATCCTTCGTTCCTGCTGGAGATGCGCGTGTTGACCCGACTGGACCGGCGTTGTGCGCCCCCCCGCAGGCCGGTGCTGAAGAGGCCGCGCCCCCATAACCCAAATCGCGTTTGAAAGATATGCTGTCAAAACCGATTTGTAAGTTATTGACAATACAAGGACAGTACAAACGGATGGTTGGAAACCCGGTCGTTTTGGGCCGACGGGCAGGCGCGGCGTTTGCGCACGCTACCGGGGTCCGCGCCTTCCGATTGGGTTGAGGGCCAACGACACGGAGTTGCCCGGCGCCGGAGGAAAGCTCGGACGCGACTCGGGAGTGCGGGGCGCAATTTGGTTCCCGCCAGGCGAACGTCATGCCAGCTTTCTTGAGCAGTTGACGGGTTGGCTATCAATCGCCGCTACGGCGTCGTCAAGAGGTTCTTGCGCTTGCTACTACGGTGTAGTATATTCCACTCATGCGTAGTAGATCGGCGGGACCGCGCCGCTTCACCAGGCTCGAACTGCAGGTTTTGGAAGGCTTGTGGTCACAGGGCAAGGCCTCGATCCGAGAGATTCACGAATCGTTCCCGGCTCCGCGCCCGGCTTACACCACGGTTCAAACCGTGGTGAATCGTCTGGCCGGCAAGCAGGCAGTGCGCCGGGTCCGCAAAATCGGCAACGCCCATATCTACGAGCCGGTGGTGATGCGCCAGGCGGCGCGGCATGGGCTGTTGGACCAGATCCTGAGCTTCTTTGGCGGACGCGCGCTGCCGATGATGGCACAGTTTGCCGAAGCGGGAAAACTGACCATGGACGACGTTCGCGAACTGAAGAAGACGATCAAGCGGCTCGATGGGAGGCCGGATAAGAAGAAAGGCCAGTCATGACGAATCACCTATGGCAGTCTACGGCGTTCGCCGCCTGCGTGGCCCTGCTGGCCTGGGTCCTGCGGAATCACCGCGCCAGCGTTCGCTATGCGCTTTGGTTCAGCGCGTCGGTGAAGTTCCTCGTGCCGTTCGCACCGATCATGGGTTTGGGACGGCAGGCGGAGCCCGTGGTGGCGCCGTTCAGGCCGGCAATCGTTGCGGCGGTCAGGCAGTTCACAGTTCCGTTTCCCGAAACAATCCAGGCCGGCGCAGCCCCGCAGCGAATCGACTGGTTGCCGTGGATTCTCGCTGCATGGGCCTGCGGCGCTCTCGCGATCGTGACGATGCGCGTGCGCGCCGGGCTCCGCGTTCGCGCCATCGTGCGACCCAGCCGCCGCCATCCGATGGCGTTTCCGATTGAAGTGCGCACATCGCCCGGAGTGCTCGAGCCTGGCCTGGCCGGCATATGGCGCTGCACGATCCTCCTGCCGGAGGGCATCGAACACCACCTGACGCGCCCGCAACTGGATGCGGTGCTGGCCCACGAGCTATGCCACGCCCAGCGGCGGGACAACCTGATGGCTGCCGTGCACATGGCTGTCGAGGCGCTGTTCTGGTTTCATCCGCTGGTGTGGTGGATCGGCGGCCGGCTGGCGGAAACGCGCGAGTTGTCCTGCGACGAAGCCGTGCTTGCGGGCGGCGGCAATCCGCGCGACTATGCCGAGGCGATCCTCTGCGTCTGCAAGCGCTATGTCGAGTCGCCCCTGGCGTGTGTCTCCGGTGTCATGGGCGCGGACCTGAAGAAGCGCATGGAAGCGATACTTTCCGGGCGCGCGATCCTCCCTCTGGACTGGCGCAAGAGAGCCTTACTGACCGCGGCTGCGCTGATCGCCCTGCTGGCGCCATTTCTGGCGGGGATCGTCAACGCGCAATCGGCGAAGTCGTTTGAGGTCGCCTCCATTCGTTTGGCTCCGAATGCTCCGAGGTTGGCTGGTGGAGGAGGGCTGCCACCGAAACTGACGGGCACCCGGTTCGAGTATACGGGCACGGTCTACAGCCTGATCGTTCGAGCCTTTGGTTGCAGGACTGAACACTGCGAGTCCGTTGAGGGAGGTCCGTCTTGGATCCAGAACGATATGTATCGGATTGAGGCCAAGTTCCCGGAGGGCGCACCGCGATACGGCTCTTGGGAGTACGAGAGAGGTGAGGCGGAAGGCGTCTACCAGATGCTCCGGTCACTGCTGGCAGACCGCTTCGGCCTGAAGGTGCACCGTCAGACCAAGGACGCCCCCGTCTACACAATCACGCTAGAACCACACGGACACAAGCTCACTGCCAGCGCGGGGCGGACGAGGGAGTATGGGGATGGCACAACCCATTTGGACCGGCAACTTGGGTTCTATTCAATCCCGGGCCCCGATGGAGTCTATAGAATTCGGGTTCCTCTCCGAAAAGTGTAATTAGCGCACGACCGGCAGAGGGAGACGCGCGCAGCAATGGTAGATGGCCGCGATGAAGTTCTCAGCCGTTCGGAATCCGAACGAACGATGACTGATTGACTTGATCTTGTTGTTCATACCTTCGACGGCTCCGTTCGACAGCCGGATCGTGGTCCAGGGGAGAATGCCGTCGAGATGGGTTCGCAGCATCCGCGCGAAGTTCTTGAACGGCTCCAGTTTCGATCGCATCGCCGAGCGAATCCACTTGCTCAGATGCTGCTCGGCCCTCCATGGCTGCTTGTAGGTCCAAAACAATTGGAAGGCTTCCTTCAGATACCAGGCGCGGACCAGCGTAGAGAGGCGCTCCTGTTGGCTATCTTTGAGGTTCCAGGGGTTCTTCAAGAGCAGCCAGCGCGTCCCCTTGAAGGGCACCCGCTGCTTGGCCGTGAGCCGCCGCCACTGTTCGCGGCGGACCGCATCCACCGCCTCATTGAGATGCTTGACGATGCGAAACCGATCGAACAGGATCTGCGCGTTGGGCGCGTGTTCCCGTACCAGCTTGGCGTATGTCGCCCACATATCCATGCACACCACCCGCAGTGTCCGGCAGCGCCGAGGGCCCATTTCCTGGGTGAAAAACGGCCTCACCGTCTCTTCGATCCGGTCGTCGCCGACCCACAGCAGAACCCGCCGTTCCAGATCGTAGACCACCGTGAGATAAACCTGACCCTTCCGGCGACTCACTTCGTCGATGCCAATCACGTGGACTGGTGGGCGCTTCCGGTGGCGCAGGCCGTAAGCCACAGCGCGCTTCACTATCGTGGCCACGCTCTTCCAGTTCAGCCCGTAGTGGCGCGCCGTGCCCTGCCAACTCAACTCGCGCGCCAGCACGGCCACGGCGTTGGACAGCGCCATGGTCACGCGCGCCCACGGTTCGCCCACGGGAAGTCCTCCACCCGAACCCCGCACCGGGGACACTCCACGCGACGCGGGCGGTAGCGCAGTTTCAAGGGAAGAGTCCGCATCGACAGATCGCGCCATTCCCGTTCTGGCCGCACGCTGTGCACTTGCCGACATCGATGACGGCACACTCCACAACGCAACAGACGATGGCCGAGATGGTCGAGGTAAATCACCATCGCGCCTTCTCGTTCCACCACCTTAGTCACAGTATGGACTTTCAATCGCAGTTGCTTTCTGATAAATGTCTGGATGAGCACCTTGAATCCGATCCCTTCGTTGTTGGGCCTGAAGAACACAACAACGAGATCGGCCAGAGGTGCTCATTTCACCACGCCCCACCTGCAACTTCATGCATCCGCGGAGCTTCGACCTCAATTACACTTTTCGGAGAGGAACCAGAATTCGCATGACCGTTTTGAATGAAACCTTGCCGGAATTCGCGGAATTGCTGTCCCGTTTCCTTGACCGCCCCGTGCTGGATCGCACGGGAGTAAGTGGCCGTTTCGACTTCAGCATGGAATACGATTCCGACCCGCCGGAGCCTGGCCATCTGCCAACGGTCGGCCCCGGAATCTTCGCGGGCCTTCGCGAACAACTCGGTTTGCGCTTGCAGGCCACGAAAGCTCCGGTCGAGGTGTTGGCGATCGATAACATCGAACGCCCCTCGGATAACTGATTGCCGCACGGAACGAACTTAGGTTCCGCTGAGACAGGACACTGGGATAGCTGGCGGCGAAGTTAGTGGACGCATTGGAAGGCGGGTTGACAACCCGCCGCAGGTTGACAACCTGCCCCACAAAGCAAGGATGGGCACCGCTGAGGGTTGGACAGGTTGTAGTATCCGCCTACCAGGTGTAATGCGCCGTGTAGGTGACCACCTTCTCTTCATCGGGGTTCAGCGTAACACGGAACTCGATGGTCTGCGAATCGGTCTTGACCGAGGGGCTGCTGCTGGTGGAGATATCCCAGGTGGCGCCGCGGTACAGGTGCTCCACCACGCGCATTTCGGCCCGCTCCTTCTTGTGATTCCGCACCTTGATTTCGAAGCTCTTCGTCTATGGTGCGGCGGCCCATGTCGGTGGCGAACACCGTCCGCTTGCGTTCGCCCGAGAGATCGAACGCCGCCCCGGTGAAAACGCGGATGCGTTCGTCCTTGGGCGTGTGGTCGATGGTGTCCTCGCCGGTGAACTCGAGGCGGCCATCGGTATCGCGGCGGTAGAAGCGCACGCGGCCCTTGGGCAGCGGCATTCCCAGGTGGTTGACCTCGGAGTTGATGAACTCGCGCATCACCCAGACTTTGTTGTTGGATTGCGTGCCGTATTCCATGTTGTTGCGGATATTGTCGAAATTCCAGCCGTTGCAGCGAGGATCGGCCTTCAGTCCGTCGTAGATATATACGACTTCGGATTTCACGCCGTCCGCCCGCACGAATTCCACCTGCTTGGTCTCGCTATCGTGGAGGGTCACGGGGCGTTGGAGGGTGTAGAGGTGATACTCGTCGAAAGTCTTCTCTTCGACCGCAGGCCTGGCTTGGCCCAAGTAGGCGCCGTCCGTCTGCATGAACCCGCCGCCCATGCCCCCGCCGCTGCGCGTCGGCTGAATCTTGTTGACGTCGCCGGCCATCAGCTTCACCAGCGCGTTTTCGAACTCTTTGCCGCTGTGGTTCTCCATGGTCACCCAGCCGATGATGTCGAGCGCGTTGCCCTCGCCGCTGACGATGTTGTAATCGGAGCTCCAGTTCAAGCCGCCCGAGACATAGGCCAACTCGGCGTCCAGCCGCCCGGCGCGATCCGTCTCCACGGTCCAGGCGACCAGCGGTTTCAGGATCATCCCCGCGCCCAAGCCAGGAAACAGCGGCGTTCCCGGCAAGCCGAACTGGAGTTTGCCGGCGACTTCGATGATCGGCTGCGGCTGCTGCACCGCCTGTTGGTAGAACTGAGCCGACTGCGCCACCGGCGGCCCGCTGGCGCGCACGATTTTGCCGGCGACCGTCTCGATCTTGTCGCCCATGCGCACCTGGAACTCGATGGTCTGCCCTTCGTAGCGCCGCAGCAGTGCGTCCATCGAAACCGGGTCGGCGCGGTAGTTCTGGTCGAGGATGCGCAGCAGGCGGCGGCCCGACGGGTCGCGCAGCATCACCGATTGCGGTTCGAGGAGCGACGTGGCGCCCTCGAACTGGATCGTGTTGACGCCTTGTTTCAGGTCCAGCGGGATGGTCTCCCGGACGACGGCGAAGTGCTGGTTGTAAATGGTAAGGGAAGGATCGGCGCCATAACAGGCGGAGAGTAACATCAGAGACAGAACCACGGCACAAGTTCGCATGCCGCGGGAAGGAGCACTTTTGTGGCCAGATTTCAGCGTTTGGCGAACTTCAGGTCCGTCAGAACGCACGCGTCGGGGTCCAGTTCGACGCTCACCGGTTCAACGGCGGAGGGGATTTCGAAAGTCTGCCGCTTGGCAGTCAGCTCGATCTTCTCGATCTTCGCCGGTGCGCCGTGTGCCGAAACGGCCACATCGAGGGGCAAACGGTACACATCGCCCGTTTGCGTTTGGGCCAGTTCCAACTCGATCAACTTGCTCTGGGAGTTGTATGTCCACGTACCTTCCACAGCTGGCGACCCGGAGCGGTAGAGCCATTGCTGGAAGAACCAGGCCAGGTCGGTGCCGGTAGCTTCCTCCATCACCTGGCGGAAATCCGCCGTGGAGGCGCTGCTGTCGCGGAAGCGGCGGTAATATTCGCGGATGCCCGCCCAGAACTTCTCGTTGCCCGCGAAAGTACGCAGCATGTGCAGCGTCCAGGCGCCCTTCTCATAGACGATCTCGCCGGGCGCGCGGCCGCCGGAAATCTCCGGCAGATTGTCGTGAACCACCGGGGCCTGCGGAGACTTCTTCTCGGCGGCCAGGATGGCGGCGCGGGAGCGCTTCATCGACGCCACGAATGCGTCGCGTCCCTCGAAGTGCTCCTGCGCCAGCGACGCGAAGTACGTGGCGAAGCCCTCGCTTAGCCAGACGTCGTCCCAATCCTTCTCCGTGACCGAATCGCCGAACCACTGGTGCGACACCTCGTGCCACACCAGGCCGGAAAGCGGGCCTTTGCCGATGGAGCTTTGGCCGTAGAATACCTCGCTGGCATGCTCCATGCCGCCTGACATGCCGGCCGCCTCGACGCCGCCGAGCTTGTCATAGGGGTACGGCCCGATGGAATCGCCGAAGAACTCGATGGCCTGGCGCATGGGGGTCTCCAGGCCGGCGATGCCGCTGTCGCGGTCCTGATGAAACACCCAGGTGGCCAGGGGAACGCCCCGCACGGTGGCGAAGTTGCGCAGGGCGAACTGCGCCACGCCGATATTGTTGAGCCACGAAGCGATGGGCTCGGACTGTTTCCAGTGGGTCATGCGGCGCCCGTCGCCCACGTCGATCTGCTCCACCAGGGTCCCGTTAGCCACTACCTGGTATTTGGAGGCCGCTGTTACCAGGAACTCGCTGGTGGCTTTGTCGTAGGGATGATCGATCATAGGCAGCCACTGGTGGGCGTACGCAGGCCAGTTCACGCTAAAGAAGCAGCGTTCGCCGTACTTGTTGCCGAGCGCCTTGAGGCCGCCCGCGGGGACGCCGTGATACTGCACGTCGTACTGCCGGATGTCGCCGGTTTTGGACGGCGCCTGGAGCTTGATGGTCAGGCGATCAAGCAGGTGGGTGTAGCGCAGCGAGATATCGCCGATGGAAACGCCGGAGACGGTCATACCCTTGGCGCCCTGAGAGGAAGCCAGGTCCAGCCAGAACTCGGAGAGACCGTCTTTGAGGAAGCGGACCGTGATGGTGGCGTGGCCGGCGATCTCGTCGCTCTCGTCGCTGAGGGCCACCCGGAGGACGTAATGCTGGACGTCGATGCCAGTCTGCCGCGGATAGTTGTCGGCCAGGGCCGCGGGCGGACAAAGCGCCAACAGGAGCGCGAACAATGGGAAGCAGGCGTTCCGGCGTTTTCGATTCGTCATCGGGCTCTCCGGCCACTTACTATACTGCAAATCGGCGGGGCGGTGCGGCGGGAAGGGGCGTGGTTGCGGGCGCAGCGGGCTGGACAGAAGGCCGTTATCCTGATATGTTTAGGTCGTAGCCCCGAAGCGGGAGTAATTCAGTGGTAGAATGCCAGCTTCCCAAGCTGGACGTCGCGGGTTCGAGCCCCGTCTCCCGCTCCATCTTTTCAATGAATTAAGTAAAGTGACGTCCAGCTTATCGGCCTCGTAACGCAGTCATCGCAGTAGAGGCCTCACTGTAAGCTTCTGAGGATTCAGGCTTTCCTTTGTGTGACGTCCAGCCCCGGACTTTGGCATTCAGATCTGTTTTGACATGCTGTGGACCATGATGCGCCAGTGCGCGGGTGCACGTTGCTTAGCCGGCGTGGGGCAGTTCCTGAGGCGTGCAAGGACGCTCACTTTGCGCCAGCAGGTCCTTCCAGTCGGTCGCCGAGTTGGATCATTTCGCCACCACATCCCCTGCCATGTTTGTCCGCCACGCGCGATTGCCGATGAGTTGGGGGAGCCTCCGCTTGACCACGCTTCTCTGCGGGCCGGGATCCAGGCATGGCCCCGGCGCCGATGGAAGTGCAGGTCTATTGATCGGAAGCGTGACAGCGTTGTCTCCGAACTTGGCCCTTACTGCCACGCGAAGCGTTTCGTGCAGCTCGACCGCCGCAGACCGGATGGACATGTGAAATGATGGAGGACCGCGGCGCTGGCTTTGATCCTAGCCCGCAGGAATCCACAGTTCACGATGACAATTGCAGACATCGAAGGTCTCGTCCGTGGAGGCGAGTCTGATTCAATCGAATTCAAGAAGAGCACCGGCCAGTTGGCTCGCGCCGCCGAGACACTGTGCGCCTTCCTGAACGGCCATGGCGGCAGTGTGCTGATCGGTGTTGCGCCCGACGGGAAGATTGCCGGCCAGATGGTTAGCGACGGTACTTTGCGGGATGCAGCGGAAGTTCTGAAACGGCTTACCCCGCCCATCTCCGTCCAGATTCACAGGTCAATCATTTACGACGCCTAAGCGAGTCGAGGCGCCGCGCGCAAAAACCATGGATTGAGATCTCCGGCCACGCCTTGGGCAGAGCTGGCAGCACGCCGACCTCTCCGGCGTCGAACTAAAAGGGCAGTGCGTGTCCAGCATATCGGGCAACGCGGAGTTGGCGAGCAGCGGGCGGAGCCTCTCGTACGCCCGATCACCTTCTTCCATCGGATGCGCCGTCCCCCGGCAGCCCGGCTGCGTCCGAGAGACGTTCACGCAGCATTCCCCCAAACGGTGCGTTCGTTTAACCGAATTCGCTCAAGCACAGCTACGCGGTAGCGGAGTTTCGTCTAGTGATTAGCACCTGTTTGGATCGCATGCGCAACCTGGCGATGAAACTCCTCCTGGCGGCCTGCCTTTTCGGGTAGGCCGCGCCGGTTTTGGCTGAAACTGACGGGCCGGCGGCCCCGGTCCGTCACCGCATCCTGTTCAACTGCGATTGGAGGTTTCAGCCTGGCTGCCACCCCGGCGCGGAGGCCCGCTCATGCGATGACGCAACCTGGGAGCCGCTTGCGGAGCCGCCCTCCTTCAGCCTGCCGCGCTTTCGATCCGTCCCAATTCCGTGTGGAATACGCATGGTATCGCTAACATTTCGTTGTTGGGCCGGAGTGGCGGCGCAGGGCCGCCCGCGCTACAAATCCCAAGCCGCCACACGTTACGTAACGTCGTCCGCATCGCCAATCCGGTTTGGGCTGCACCCAGTGCGGCTAATGCGTCGTCCCAAGCTTTTGGTTTTCCATGAACAAATCGCAGACTTGGCGCCGCAAGCCTTCCTTGGCCACCGGGCCGGCATCGGTGAAATCGAGGTAGGCGCGGCGGACCGGATCGAACATCGGCCACTTCGCGAGGCTTCCGCCGTTGGGATCGCCGGTCTTGGCGAAGTTGATCCAGTATTGCTGCATCAGCGGCGCGAATTTTTGGTCCGACTCGTCGTAATGCCGCATCTGCTGCCACACGGACAGCGTGCCGAAAATGAACGGGATTTCGGAGGCGTGGGCTGCTCCCTGCGCTTCCTGTCCGTGCACCGTGCGCGAGAACTGGTACTCGTAGCCGGTATTCTTCGCGGTGACGTGCCACGACAGTTCCTGAATGGTACCGCAGCGGAATGCGTTGTCCGTGGTCCACTGCGCCAGAACGCTTCCATTCTCGGGATCGGGCTTGGGATCGCTCCCGCCGTCCAGTCCATATGCCGCAATTGCACGATCGGCAAGCGGCCCATACCGTTGCGAAATCATCGGGCGGAGATCCGCGGACGACGACGCTCCCCTGCCCCCCTGTATCTCTTGAGAATTGTTTCCGATCATCAATCCCACTTTTTGCTCGCGGCCCTCGGCGAAGGTTTTCGTGGTCGCCTCCGGAAGCACCCAGCCGTCAACAATGATTGAGAGCATGGGGCCGGTACCGCCGCCCCCCGGTCCGCCCCCTCGTCCGACCTTGCTCATCAGCTCCTCGGCGGGAATCGCCCGCAGTTTCGTCACGGCTTGGTCCCCGGCGGCGTCCAACTTGGCGGCGAAGGCTTCGCCCCGTTTCTCAGCGTCGGCCCGCTCCGGCGGGGCGCTGATCGGACCGCTTTCCGCGATCACTCGCTTGAATAACCCTTTGGTCAGTGGCGAAGCAATCAGCGCGTTCACGTCGGCTGCGCCTGCCGACTCGCCGAAGATCGTGACATTCGCGGGGTTGCCACCGAACCTGGCGATATTCTCCTGCACCCAGCGCAAGGCCATAATCTGATCCGCCAGCCCGTAGTTTCCAGAGGCATGGTGGGGGGACTCTTGAGTGAGCCCTGGATGCGCGAAGAAGCCAAAGACTCCGAGCCGGTAGTTGATGGTAACCAATACCACGCCGCGGCGGGCAAGGGTCTCACCATTGAAAAGAGGCTCCACTCCCGATCCAGCGCTATTTCCTCCACCGTGGACCCAGACCATGACGGGCACACGTGTCTTCATGGGCCAAGCCGGCGTCCATACGTTTAGCTGCAGACAGTCCTCGCTGTGCGGCAAATTGCGGTTGTCGTTTTGATGGCACATCGGCCCAAACGCGGTCGCATCACGGACACCGGTCCAGGGTTTCGCCGGAGCGGGTTCCCGCCAGCGCAGGTCACCGACCGGCGGTTGCGCGAACGGTATGTTCTTGAAAACCGCTACGCCGTCGGGAGTCAGGCCGCCGCGAAGCTGGCCGGTACTGACCGCCACGACAGGATCGGCCCCCCCAGCCTTGACCGGCGTCTGCGCGAAACTCCTTGGCATCACTGCTTGCCCCCAGCACAGGACGCAAGCCAGTGTGCCGAACGCTCTCATGAAATTCATAGCTCTTCCTTCGTTTTCGATATCGAATCGTAAGCGGAACCAAAGGCCCGGAAGCTCAAGCTGCCAGCTCAGCTTCAGTACTTCCGATCGGGCCGCCCGGCCCGTCTGCAAGCCCTCACTCCGCTCTTGTCATGACATGTGCCTGCTACTTTAGTCCATTTCATTCCCAAGCGAAAGCGCAACCAGCGCGCTGGGAACCGGAACACTACTTCTTGAATACACTCAGGTCGAACGCGTCGGCCATCGCTTGGTTGCCTGCGTCGTTGGGGTGAATGTGATCGCCCGGATCGAGTTGTTGTCTGATCCGCGTGGGCCGCTCCGGATCCCGAACCACGGCGTCAAAATCCACCACGGCATCGAAATTTCCTTTGGCCCGAAGCCAGACATTCACCGCCTGCCGGATGGCCTCGCCCCGCTCCGATGCCGTCGGAACCCCCTCCTCCGGCATGATCGTGACGCCGATAACCCGGATGCCATATTCGTGGCAGCGCTCGATAATCTGGCGGTATCCCTGAATCAGCTCGTCGGACGTTAGAGCGTTGGGCCCTTCCGTTCGGCCGCGAATGTTGATGTCGTTGATTCCTTCAAGCAGGATTACCCACTTCACTCCCGCGCGGCTCAGGACATCCCGGTCGAATCGTGCCAGCGCACTCACGCCGGCTCCATCGCGCAGCACCTGATTGCCCGAGATCCCCTGGTTCACCACCGAAACGTGTTGGGTCGGCTTATCGGCGAGCAGCCGCTTGGCCAGCAGCGTGGGCCAGGCGCGATCCGCGTCGCGCGTTGTGGCAAATCCATCCGTGATGGAGTCGCCCAACGCCACCACGGTGAAAGCATCGGCGGGCGCCAGAACGTCCAAGCTGGACAGCCAGGCATAGGAGAAAATCGCATTGTCCGCCGGTGTAGTTTCCGAGCCCGCAACATCGCCGCTCGCGACGTAGGTGGTGTGCAGCCCTACCATGTGGCTGGTGGGCGTGCCCGTGTCATGCGGAAGGTACAACGAGACGGCCACGTCGGAAAGCGGGGCCACATCCAGATCCACCGGGTCGCTAACCACCAGCACGCCGGGCATGATCGTAATGGAAGGTTTGCCGCTGAACGTCAGAATCCGGTCGGTACCCGAAGCGATGGCACCGTTCCCCTTGTGGCGAGCAATATGGGCGGCGCCGATTTCGAGCGGCTGAGTGTCGAACATGTTCGACAATTCCACACGGACCTTGCGGCCGCCCAGCGTCACGTGCACGATCATCCGGACCGTCTGATCCGAGAAGGGCGGAAGATAGAAGGGGCTTGGCCCGTTACCGCGGGCCGGTTGGGAGGAACGCGTTCCGCTTTGCGCGCCGTTACCGCCAGGCGGTGTCCCGCGACCTGGCGGCGTTCCAAAGCCGGCGAAGCTCACAGGTATGAGTTGCTGCGAGGAAGCCCAGGTGGCGACCCAGCGGTCGCCGGCGGCACCTTGCGCCCCAGCGGTACAGGACAAGGCGCACAGCCCCAGTGCCAGCACAACGGAATGTCCGGATATCGATTGCACGTATTGCAGCTCCTTGGATCGGAATGACACAAAAGCGGCGCGGAGGCCGCCGGGGTTTCGCTCTTCGAAAGACCGGACTGGGCTCTTGATGCCGGGTGCCGCCAAGAAACCCAGCCGCAGCGCGCTTCACAATCAGAATTTCAACGCACCGTTAATCTGCATCGTCCGGCCCGGCTGAGAGCCCGTGACCTTGCCGAAAGCCGGTGATAATAGGATCGTGCTCGGATCGGACCAGCGCACGAAGTTGAACGGATTGGTCGCATCCGCGCCGAGTTCGAACGTGAGGCGCTCCTTCATCCGGAACGTTCTTCCGAGCGTGAGAGCTTCCTGCTTGCCCCAGAATCCGCGCACCCAGCTCAGGGTCGGCGCCAGGTTTCCAAAATTGAATCCGGTGGACGTGGTGAACGCCGCGGAATTCAGATAGACGCTGGTCGCGGGATCGAAGTCCCGGGGATTGGTGATGCGGTACGGCGTCACACCAGGCACGGCGTTCCCACGCTGGCTATACCCGATTGCGGCCAGGCTGCCGGCCCCGGCTGTGATGGAGAGCGGGTTGCCCGAGTTGTACTTGACGAAGCCGTTGATCCTCCAACCCGACACAATTGCGTTCACCGGGCGGGAGCTCGATTTCAGGATCGGCTTGCCTTTTCCAAACGGCAGTTCATAGGCCCAACTGACACTGAAGGCGAACGCCGGTTGCGCGTCCTGCTGCCAGAGCCTGAGTCCCGGATATTGATCCGTCACCATCGTGAAGCTCTTTGACCAGGTGGCGAAGCCGAACAGGGTCAGCCCGCCTGAGAACCTCCGATTGGCTTTGACCTGCAGCGAGTTGTATTTTGCCTGGCCGACTGGATCGGCAATTCCGACGCCAAAGCTGCCCCCGAAGAACACGCCGCCTCCGGTGGTCACCCCGGTGTACTGCGGGTACGGCCGCAGTGCCTGGTACACGGTGTTGGCGCCTTTCTGCGATGCGAAAGCCGGATAGGGCGAAGTGAAACCAGCCGCAACGGCCGCCGGCGAGGTAATGGGTTGCAGCAGCAGGGTTCCGTACTGCAGATCGGCGGCCGGCAGATAGTCGTAGCTGGCTGCGAATCCCAAGTGCGTGGACCGGCTGCCGATGTAGTTGGCCTCGATGGTGGTATCCTTGGCGACCTCGCGCTGAACGCCGAATGTCCAGTTGACGATCTGCGGCAGTCGCGATCCCGTCCGCGGGACGTACAGGATCGATTGCCCGTTGAGGAACGTAGGATCGATCACGGGGGGGCGCGCGAAGGTCTGCGGGAACGCGCCGGTCGCGAGGTTGTAGAGCGGCGTGTAGCCATCCGGCGAGCTGAACGACGGCGTGTTGCCGAAGCCGGCGGTCGGCGGCACCGCGCTGTTCCCCGAATTGGCGTAAACCATGCCGCCGGAGGCGCGCACCACGGTCTTCGGATTCACCTGGTAGGCCACGCCAAGGCGGGGGCCAAAGCCTTTATACCAACTGTCCTGGAAATTCCCGCCAATGCGGCCAGCCCCGGTTCCAATGAAGGCCAGCGCGCCCGGGCGTCCGCCCGCGCCGGGATTCGCCAAGCCGGGCAGGAAGCTTGAAATCTTGTTCTGCACTTCCGAGACCGGCTGGTCGCAATCCCACCGCAGACCGTAGGAGACGGTCAGCGTGCGAGTGGCATGCCATTCGTCCTGCACAAAGGCGCCGAAGCGGATGAAGCGCGCACCAAATGTGGGAGCGATATCGGCAGTGGCAGTACCGACCGCGCCCAGTAGAAAGCTCGCGTAGGAGTTGCCCCAGGCTCCATAGCTGGGGGAATCCGGCTGGCTGGTGAGGGAGTTGGTGAACGTGAAGATGCCGGCCGCGCCGCCTTGATAATGGCGGTTGATGATGTCCCGGTCGATCTCGAAGCCAAACTTGAGGGTGTGGGTTCCGCGGATCCAGGTGAGGTTCTCGATGAAAGAGTACCGCAGGTCGTGCCAATCCTCGTCGTACCCGCGGTTGAGCTGCGCCGGTGAAACCGCTCCGCCGCTAAAATTAATCTGCGGAAACGCTCCCGTGTCGGCGGGGATACCGGTGATGCCAAGCTTCGTGTCCCAGCCTTGGCCGTTGGTCTTGTTCTGACCCAGGTTGTAGTAACGGTCCGCCGAGACGGTCACGTGGTTGACGATGGTCGGGCCCACGATGTAATCGTGGCTCAAGCGCACTTTCCAGCTATTGGCAACCTGGTCGAACACATTGTCCAGCGGGTTGGTCTGCGGCTGGCCCCAGCCCGGGGCGTCCGTCATGCCACCCGACCAGATGATGCGCGGCCGCTTCTGGTAGGTGTAGCTGCCCATGAGCTTCTGCTTCGAGGAGATGCTGTGATCGATCTTGATCAGCGGCACCCAGGTATTGTAGTAGGGCCACGAAGTGGCCGCCTTGCTGTTGAAGTTGTTGATCGCGCCGGGCAGCGTGGGGCTCGGCATGTATTGCGCCACAACCTTGGCTGGCTGTGTGATTCTGCTCGCCGGAATTAGATTGCCCGCGAACGGCAAGCGGACGTAGCTGCCATTGCCGTCCGGCACGGTCGTATCGGGGTCGAAAATCGGAATCAGGTTTCCGCCACTCGTCAGCCCGCTGAAATCGCCGTTTAGAAACGCCTTTGTCGGAATGGTGATGATGCTTCCGCTGGCGCCGTAACGCGAAAAGAACATTCCCAGGCTGCCGAAGAAGAACGTCTTGTTCTTACCGTCGTAGACATGCGGAATCACCAGCGGCCCGCCCAGCGTGAAGCCGCCTTCATTCTGCCGGTAGGCGGTCCGCGCGGGCTGGAAGAACGACCTGGCATTCAACTTGTCGTTCCCCAGGTGGTCAAACGCGCTGCCGCGCAGTTGGTTGGTGCCGGACTTGATGGTGACGTTGGCGAACCAGGTCCCAAAGCCGCCATACTCGGCGTTGAACGCGTTGGAAACGATGCTGACTTCGCCTACCTGCTCCATGAACGGGCCGTTTTCCGAAAACGCTCCCACCATGATGCGCTCGCTGGCCGGTGCACCGTCCAGGAACGCTTCGGTGGCGCCGGTCGGCGCTCCATTGACGCTGGGCGTGAATGTGTTGGAGTTGGTGGTTCCGGGCAGATTGTTCAGGAAACCCGTCACATCGCGCTTTGTGCCGACGACGATCACCGGCAGTTCCTGAATCAGGTCCTGCCTGAAGCCGGCCGAGTTGTTCATCGTGGCGGTATCCAGCAGCGGAGCCTCGGCGGTCACGACAATCGACTCGTCGACGGTGCCGGGCTGCATGGCCACATCCACGCGCACGCTCATCCGGGGGCGCACCTCAACGGGTTCCCGCGTAATGGACTTGAAGCCGGCCTTCTCCATCACGACGCGATAGTTGCCCGCCGGGAGGTTGGGTGCCGTGTACAGGCCTTCCACATTGGTGACAAGCTCAAGGACGCTGTTGGTGTCGATGCGGACGACTTGAACCTTGGCGTCGGGAATTGCCAGGCCGCTCTGGTCTCTCACTTGGCCTTCGATCGTCCCGCGATCGATTTGACCCAAAGCCAGAACCGCAAATGCCGTCAAAGTTAGGAGCAGGATCGAAACGTGGCGTAGTGGATGGGCCAGCGTGGCCCACCCTGATCTTAGATTTCGCGTCATCATGGACATCCTCGCTAGTTCTGAATTTGGCTTCCCGAAAGCCAATCTGTCAATACATGTATCGCCTTCTCTTCCCTGTTATTTGACAGGTGAACTTATATCCCATTTCCGCTAAGCTGTCAAGACCGACCGAGTTGTGCTTACGAGTCTGCCGATGAGATCGCCCCAGGCAGCTATTTCGGGGAGTTCTCGTATCCGATGCTCGACTAGCATCCTCTCTCTAAATCAATGATTTGGAACCCTAAACTCCCGCATGGGCAGCGCGCGCGCTTGATCGCGTCAGTGCCGCGCATTCCCTGTCAGGGCGGGTTCAGGAGGGCCTGATTGGGCTGTCTCGCACATCAGGGCCGGGGGATTCCTCTCTTCCGAAATTGAGGGTGACACCCCTGTGGCGACGGCACAACTCCCTCCGGAACAACTACTTGACGAGCGAAGTGGGCTTCGTCATTTTCTCATTGACAGCGCAGGTGAACCGGAGATATAGTCCATCGTGTAAAGTTAGTTCAGCAAACTTGTCAATACATTTTGGACGACCAAGGTCCCCACGCTGGCTTGAGTGCTCCTCTTGTGATGTCTCGCCAGTCCGGCGGGAAATGCGGCCTAGGTCATCGGATGGAGGCATCCCGGCATGAAATCGGCCACCAAAGACCGGCGGGTTCCGTAAGGACAACTCGCGGATGAGAGAGCACGAAGGAAAACTGCTCCAACGACGGTCTCCACCCGAACGCGGACGGGTACAAAGTGATGGCTCCGCTCGTATCAGCGGCAATTCAGAGAGCGCTGAGCAGCGGATCGCCGCCGCGCTGAACTCGCATTCCCGGCCGCTGCACCCGTGCAAGGCACCATACTAACGACGATTCTGGAGAAACCAAAACATGAAAACATACCCGATAGTTCTTGCAACCGTTCTCGCCCTGGCGCCCCATCTTCCAGCGCAATCGAAACCGGCATTCGCACTCCGGGCGGGAGCCGCCAAAGTCGATGTGACCCCTTCGGAAAGTGAGCTTCCCAAAAACTACGAAGGCATTCTCGACCACATTTACTCTCGCGCCATTGTCGTCGATAACGGCGCCACCCGGGCGGCGCTGATCACCGTGGACGCGGGCGGGATTCCGGATGCCACCTGGCAGCAGGTCACGAAACGCATGGAGTCCGACCTGAAAATTCCGGCGGCGAACGTGCTGATCACGGCCACGCATACGCACAGTGTCCCTTTCGCGGCAGCCCGAAACCTGCCCGACAAGATCTTTGAATCCGCCAAAATGGCCACCGACCGCCTGCAGCCAGCCCGCGTGGGATACGGAACGGGCGTGTCCTACATCAATGTCAACCGCGACAATATCGATTCCAAGTCCCGGAAGTGGTGGGAGGGCGCGAATTACGATGGCGTATCGGACAAGACCGTGGCAGTCGTAAAACTGGAGGACATGAATGGCGACCCGATCGCGGTCTACTACAACTACGCCATGCACGCCGTCACCGTCGGCATGTTCGACAAGGTGAGCGGCGACGCTCCCGGCGAGGCCTCGCGATACATCGAAGATTCTTACGATGATAAGATCGTAGCCCTGTGGTCTACCGGCGCCTGCGGCGATCAGAACCCAATCTACTTTCAGCAGACCTTCGATTTGCGCGAGATTCGCATCCAGGACTACAAGAAACGGGGCGAAGACATCAGCAACTCGATGCCCCCCGGGGGACAGGGGCTCGACAAGAAAGACCCCAGGGTGGCCAAGCTCATGAATCAACAGAAGGAGCTGATTCATTCCATGGGTCAGATTCTGGGCGAGGAAGTGAAGCATGTGATGCGCGGCATGGATCACATGAGCGCCACCGCGCAGATTTACGGTGCGCAGAAGGCCGTCACCTGCCCCGGTCGCGACCGGACCGACACGGGCCGTGGAGGAGAACCTGGAACTTACAAAGATGGCAACCCGGTCGAGATCCGCCTGGGCGTGCTGATTATCGACGGAATCGCCTTTGGAGCGGTGAACGGCGAAGTCTACAACATGATCGCCCAGCGGTTTAAGCGGGAATCCCCATACGGCCGCAGCATGATGGTCACGCTGACCAACGGAACGGCGCGATCGGGCTACATCCCGGACGACTCCTCATTCGGCCACTATACATTCGAGGTGTTGTCTTCACGTTTGAAGCCCGGTTGCGCGGAGAGCGCGATTGTCAACGGTCTCCTCGACCTGATGCCTGCCTCGCAGTTCTGAGTCGCGCGATCGGAGTAGTTTGCCCACGCGGCTGGCGGCCCATGGACGCGAGCCCACGGCGTACAGGACAAGTCTCGGGAGCCTTGCCGCTGAGCCGCGACTGTTTGTATTATCAGGTGTGCCAACGAAAAGAGAAGCCTCCAAGCACGATTCCATCCGGCGGGCCCTGCTAGACGCAATCACATCGGGGCAGTACGGCCCCGGTCAGCGTTTGCCCAGCGAGTCTGAGCTGGTCAAGTCGTTTGGCGCCTCGCGTCCCACCGTAAACCGCGCACTACGCGAACTCCAACTGACCGGCGTGATTGACCGGCGGGCCGGATCGGGAAGCTACGTGCGGGCCTCTTCGGGGGTGCGCGGCTATACCTTCGGCCTGGTCATACCGGAGTTGGGGCGGACGGAAATCTTCGAGCCGATATGCCGGGGGATGGCGGAGGCGCAGGATGGCGGGCACCACGTTCTGCTCTGGGCGAGTTCCCTGGGCGACGTCGACAATCCGGAGCAGCAGGCGTCCAATGCCTGCCGGCAGTTCGTTGCCAAGAAGGTCTCGGGCGTCTTCTTCGCTCCGTTGGAGTTGACTGCCCGCAAGGACACCATCAACAGGAATATCGCGGAGATATTCGACAAGGCCGGAATTCCGGTGGTATTGCTGGATCGCGACCTCTTCGCTTATCCCTCTCGCAGCAACTACGATCTGGTAGGCATAGACAACCGCCGGGCCGGATATATGATTGCCGCCCACCTGTTGGAGTGTGGGTGCAAGCGCGTTTTCTTCCTCGGCCGTTCCGGATCGGCCCCAACCGTAGACGCGCGAATCGCGGGTTACCGGGAAGCCATGACCGACGCGGGCATACCATTGGATCCGAACTTCGTTTGCCGCATCGATCCGGAGGACGCCGCCAGCGTCAGGAAGATCCTTGGGGAGTGTCGCCCGGATGGGTTTGTCTGCGCCAACGACTATACCGCGGGACGGCTTCTCAGAACTCTCAGCGACCTACAGGCGAAGGTGCCGGATGAAATTCGGCTGGCGGGCATCGACGACGTGAAATACGCGAGCCTTCTCTCCGTTCCGCTCACCACAATCCATCAGCCTTGCGCCGAGATGGGGGCAACGGCCATCAGCGTCATGATGGAACGGTTGCGAAACCCGAAGCTTCCGCCTCGCGACGTCCTGCTCAGTTTTCACCTGGTGGTGAGGGAGTCTTCGGGCGCGCCGCGGGAATCCCCGAGGGTGGTCGTCATCACTTAAGGCCGGCGTTATCGACCCGTGAATAGCATGGGAGCGGTCTGGGCCAGATTGTTTCGCCAGACGCTCCAGACATGCGTGCCTTCGGTTTCCTGGAATTTGACATGAACGCCTTTGCCGGAGAGTAGATCGGCAAACTGGCGATTGGCTTGATACAGGAAATCCTGTTTGCCGCATGACATCCAAATGAGGCGCAACTTGGAATTCAGCGTGTCCGGCGCGGCTAAGGCGTCCTTGAAGGTCGCGTCATTGTCCAGGAACTGCCCTCCCACCGCTGCGCTGTATCCGAGCACAAAGTGGAAGATGTCCGGATGATTCAAGCCGATCGCCAGGGCCTGTCCTCCGCCCATGGAAAGGCCGGCGATCGCCCGGTGATCCGCATCCGGTTGCACGCGAAAGTCCCGTTCCACCAGCGGAATGATCGTTTCCAGGAGATCTTTCGGGAATCGATCCGAGAACATCTTGGTTTCGCCGGGGACTCGGACCAACGGTCCGACATTCGCCCCCTGAAGCGCGTGCCCCTGCGGCATCACCAGCAGCATGGGAGACGCCAGCCGGTCCGCGATCAGGTTATCGAGTATGATGTTCGCCCGGCCGTTCATCACCCATCCGTTCTGGGCCTCGCCATTGCCGTGCAACAGGTAAAGCACGGGAAACCTGGCACTGGTCTTGTCGTAGTTCGGTGGCGTGTAGATCCAGAGCCAGCGGGTCACTCCCATGACTTCCGATTCGTACAACACCATGCGGACTTGGCCGTGCGGTACAGGCCGCGAGTCGTAAACCGCGGGAGCGTCTCCGGGGACTTCCACGAAGCTGGACATCGCCAGGCCGGGAGGAGTGGGCTTGATGGCGGGATTCGATGGGTCCGGCACCTCCACGCCCTGCACCTGGAAATCGTAGCTCCAGATCTCCGGCGGCAATGGCCCGACCGTGATGGTCCATACGCCGTCGTCGCCCCGTTTCATGGGCAACGGCCCTTTGCCCATGGTGATCTCCCCCGCCAGGTCGACAGCGGTGGCGTTGGGTGCGCGAAACCGCAGGGTCACCGTCCGGTCCGGATTGACCTCGGGAGAGCGTAGCGCATTGACTGGTGTTGCCATTCCTCCACGCCCACCTCGACCCGCACCCCTGCCAGCCGGGGGAGCGGCCGTTTGAGCGTTCACCGTGCCAGCGCCTCCCAGCACAGCCAAAAGAACGAAAACTGCCGGTTTGAGATTCACCTTTTCTCCAACAACGGCCATTCGAGCATTGGCGCCCGCGGGACATGGCCACGCGGGATGCGCAACCTGGCAATAGACAAAACCTGAATTGACAGGCTGGACGGAAATGCCCATGAACTCGGCTACGAAATGAACTATATCCCCATAGATCCGGTGAGTCAAGGACGGTATTTCAGTGGCGGAGGCGAGGATGTATTGCCAGGTGGGCAGGCCCGAGCGGAGTCAAATATATCGTCAGATCAAAATGCGGATAATGGCTGTTGCGCAAGAGCCCCGAGGGCGGCTGCAGGGGCTGCGGCGAAGCTTCCCCGGAGAAATTATATTGACAATTATCCCGCAAGTCTGATACTAGAATCGATCATGAGTGCGGCTCACCTGGATTTACAGGATGGCTCGATCGGCGGCAAGAACAGCACCCGAATCGTTGTCCTTGGGGAAGTGCTCTGGGACCTGCTGCCGGATCACACGTGCCTCGGCGGAGCCCCGCTCAACTTCGCGGTTCATGCTGGCCGTCTCGGGTACGAACCGCTGCTGATCAGTGCGGTCGGCAGAGATGCGCTCGGCGAGCGGGCGGCATGCCTGGTGCGGCAACTTGGCTTGAGTACCAGGATGCTCCAGAGCACCAAGCGTTGGCCGACCGGAACTGCGTCCGTGCAACTCGATTCCGCCGGTCAGCCGACCTTCGCCATCAGCCGCCCCGCGGCATACGACGCAATCGGCCTCACCGACGACGATCTCGGCATGCTCTCGTCGCTGAACCCGGCGTGGCTGTATTATGGAACGCTATTCCCATCCACCAATGAGGGAAGGGACACGCTGTTGCGAGTTCTGGACGCTCTTCCCGGCGCAACCCGCTTCTATGACGTGAATCTGCGTCCGGGATTCGATTCCCCCAAACTCGTGATGGAACTGCTGGCGCGCGCGGCCGTCGTGAAGATGAACGAATCCGAGATGTCCGCGGTCAGTCGGTCCAGCGGCCTGCCCAGTAGCCTTGAGGAATTCTGCCGTGCCGCGGTCAACCGCTTCGGGTGGCGCGCGGTATGCGTCACGTTAGGGGAGCGCGGATGCGCCATGCTCGAAGGACGGCAATACACCGTAGTGGAGGGCTATCCTGTGACGGTGGCCGATTCCGTCGGGGCGGGCGATGCTTTCGCCGCCGCGTTTCTCCATGGCTTGACCCAGGCATGGCCGGTTCGCCGTGTGGCCGAATTCGCCAACCGTGTCGGCGCGGTAGTTGCGAGCCGTGTTGGAGCCACGCCGGATTGGAATGTGGCGGAAATGGCTATGCTGTAGGCGTTCCACGAAGACGTGCACCATGGCCGGCACCGCGACGATCGCCCCATCCCACCGCCGCCGGGTCGTGTCTCTCTCCGGAAACGTCTTGTCCGCAATTGCCGTGCAGCCGTCCGCGGGAAAGTGACTATGAAGAATCAGGTTCAACTTATCGCTTATGTCGACCGCCTGTCCAGCGGCGGCCTCCAACAATTGCGCGCGGTCCTGCAAGGTCCGCTTCGAAACGTTTTCGCAGGCGTCCATCTGCTCCCGTTCTTCCATCCGTTTGACGGCGCCGATGCGGGCTTCGATCCCATCGATCACACCAGCGTCGATCCCCGGTTGGGAAACTGGGATGACCTTCACGCACTTGGCACGGATTTCGAAATCGTGGCGGACCTCATCGTCAATCACATCTCCGCGCAATCCCCCCAGTTCGAGGACTACCTTCAGAACGGCGAGGCGTCTCCCTATGCCGGGATGTTCCTGACATTCGATCGCGTTTTCCCGCAGGGAGCACGCGAAGCGGACCTCCTGCGGATTTACCGGCCGCGGCCGGGTTTGCCGTTCACTACAATCCGCCTCCGCAATGGAGAGCAACGTTTGGCTTGGGCCACGTTCACGCCGCAGCAGATCGACATAGACGTGCTCAGTCATCGAGGCGCAGCTTACCTCGCAGGCATCCTGGAGAGGTTCCGCGACGCGGGAGTCAAGTTGATTCGCCTGGATGCCATAGGCTATGCCGTCAAGAAGCCGGGCACCACCTGCTTCATGATCCCGGAGACGTTCGCATACATTTCCGAATTGACTCGACAGGCGCATGCCTTCGGCATTGAGGTTCTTGTGGAAGTCCATAGCTACTACCGCGACCAAGTGGAAATCGCGCGATCCGTCGACCGCGTGTACGATTTCGCGCTGCCTCCGCTTGTCCTGCACACGCTTTTCGAGAAAGACGGCTCCGCCCTTAAGAAGTGGCTGGCCATCAGCCCGCGGAACTGCGTGACGGTTCTGGACACGCACGATGGCATCGGCGTGATCGACGTTGGGGCCGACGCTCGACAACCCGAGGGCCGCCCGGGCTTGTTGTCGCCAGCCCAGATCGACGCCCTGGTGGAGAACATCCATCGGCACAGCGAAAATCAGAGCCGACAGGCCACGGGAGCGGCGGCCAGCAACCTCGATCTGTATCAGGTGAACTGCACGTTCTACGACGCCCTTGGACGGAACGACGCCGAATACCTCATGGCGCGCGCGATTCAGTTCTTCGCGCCCGGCATTCCGCAGGTCTACTATGTCGGCTTGCTGGCCGGCTGCAACGACATGGACCTCCTGGCGCGCACGGGAGTCGGACGCGACATCGGCCGGCACTACTATACGCCGGCTGAGGTCGAGGCCTCTCTGCGGCGTCCCGTAGTGCGGCGGCTGGTCGACTTGATTCGCTTCCGTAATAGTCATCCGGCCTTCGAAGGGGAATTCACGATGCCTCCGTGCCCGGAGACGGAATTGATCCTGGCGTGGCGCAGAGGGCCGGATTGGGCGAGCCTGAGCGTCGATCTCGCCAGCGCCGGCGCCGTCATCGGGTATTCCACGCCCGATGGCGAACGATCATGGAATATCACGGAGGAAGCGCGATGATGCCACAACCGGCAATCCGGACGCGCGGGAACCTGGCGGCCATAAAGGCGCTCACGTTCCTGATGTTCATGATGTTCGCCATTACCACCGATTCGGTCGGCGTCATCATCCCCGTGATCATCAGACAGTTCAAGCTAACGATGACGATGGCCGGAGCGTTCCAGTATGCCACGATGGCCGGCATCGCCTTGGCGGGCTTTTTCCTCGGCTACCTGGCGGACAAGCTGGGCCGGAAGACGACGATCGTAATTGGCTTAGCCATCTTCGCCGCCGATTCGTACTTGTTCGTGGTGGGGCACTCTTTCGCGTTCTTTCTCGTCTTGCTGGCGACCTCCGGCTTGGCGATCGGTGTTTTCAAGACGGGAGCCTTAGCCTTGATCGGAGACATCTCGCGCTCGACGACGGAGCACACCTCGATCATGAACGCGGTCGAGGGCTTTTTTGGGGTCGGCTCTATCATTGGACCCGCGTTGCTGGCTTACCTGCTGATTGCCGGTGTGTCCTGGCAGTGGCTTTATGTGATTGCGGGAACCTTGTGCGTTTCGTTGATCGCAATTGCCGTCGCCGTCCGATACCCGGCCTCGTCCGCGCCCGGCGAAGCCGTGAATCTCAGGCGAACTATACGAGCCGCGCGGGAGCCCGCCGCACTCGCGTTCTCCCTTGGCGCGTTTCTGTACGTGGCGACAGAGTGCGCCATTTACGTCTGGATGCCGACTCTCTTGGCGGGATATCGCGGCCCCGGCGCGTGGCTTGCGACCTACGGCATTTCCGCGTTCTTTATGCTGCGCGCGGCGGGCCGCTTTCTGGGCGCCTGGTTATTGGGATGGTGCCGCTGGACGGTTGTACTGGCGCTATTCAGTGGCGCGATCCTGGCCTGTTTTCTCGGCGCACTTGCGGGCGGCGTCAAGGCTTCGGTCTACTTGTTGCCACTCTCGGGTCTGTTCATGTCCGTGATCTACCCGACCCTCAACTCGAAGGGCATCAGTTGTTTTCCGAAGTCCGAGCACGGTGCGGTGGCGGGAGTGATTCTGTTCTTCACCTGCCTATCCGCCGCCCTGGGACCTCTGGCAATGGGCGCCGTCAGCGATGCGTTCGGCGGAGCAAGATACGGGTTTGTGCTGGCGACGGCTTTTGCCGCCGTTCTATTTGCACTCACGGCTCTGAACTGGATCTACGATCCCACACGCAACCTGCTCGCCAGATTGGACCTTACGCAGTACCAGACGGAGACGTAGACACGACGGGTTGTACCTGCAACTGATCGCGGCGTCAACTAGCGGGCACGTCGAGCGGTGAAAAAGGCCGCGCAGCGCCGAATGATGCGCTGCGAAGGGGCAAGCCGGTCACCTGCTCGTCTGGAGCAGTCATCGTCTCGTTCTCAACGCTTGTTCCCCGAATCTGTCCCCAGTAAGAGGTTCGTCCAGGTCTACGACTATGTGGACGACAACGTTCTGATGCTGGCCAGAATGTACGAGCGCAGACTGAAGGGCTATGCCGCGATTGGTCATGTGATCGAGCACGATGCGCCGGTCGCCAGTTCGGTGACGGCGTAGTCCGCCGTGACTGCGGGCTGGTTCCCTTCTCGAAGCGCCAATGGAACAGTACCGCTGGAGTGCCGCCGCAGTTGTCCAACTGAAAGCGCTTTACGACGTCAGGCCGCCTCGGAGGGGTCCCTGGCAGAGTGCGGGTCTCACGAACGAGCGAGCATGGCCACCCTGCCGTTTCAGGGGCGGTCAGCACGCCCGTGCGACAGCCGCGGCCCGGTTGACGATCAGCGCGGAGCCGTCAGCCGAGATGCGATCAGGGCATTCGGGCCACATTCCGCGGATGGCGCGGAGCCATTCCTCGAGTTTTTCGTGGAAGCGCCGCGGTCTCGCGTACTCGACGTTTCCCAGTTGCGCGGCCAAGCCCAGCGGCCCAAAGATCGGGACCAACTCTTCGCCCTTCGCGGCGAAGCAACGATACGAAAGCCACATGAAAAGGTCGAGGATCGCCGGCACTGACTACAACACGCGCACCGCGTCCATGTCGGTCGGCATCGGGTGTTCCACGATCTCCTGATAGAACTCGTCGCTCAGCACGACGACGTTCTCAAACGCTTCGGACGGCGCGGGCTCCCAAGTACTCGAAGTGAGCGTAAGTACCTAAACGTGGGTTGTACGTAAGATACCAGCCAATGTGGTCGGGATCCTCGTAGATCAAGATCTGATCGCCGGACCAGTTCCAGCCCGCTACGATGTTGTAATCGAACGCGGCGACGTCCCAGTAGAAGTTGCCAAACCAGAAGCGTTCGCGGTTTCCTCCCGCAAGGTTGAAGATATGTTGCGGCCCAAAACCGCCACCGAAATGCCCGTGGGCCCACGGCCGATCGAGGTGGTAATGCGCGTCGTTCGCGCCACTATCGTGTCCAACCCACCTGTCGTTCCGGGCGTCCACGTGTGCAACGTCCGGATGGCCCGCCTTGTCCACCTTCACGTGATTCTCCGGCGCTGACTGTCCCGCCCGGGCCGGGGCCGATGCGCGCGAAGGCCGGGAAGCCCTCGCCGGGGCGGGACCGTTGGCGGGAACGTGTCCACCCCGACTGCGGGGTGACCGCCGCCTCCGCTTGACTCACCGCCGCGCTGCGCAAAGGCAGCCACACAGATCACAACCGATAGACCGATGAGTTTCTTCATGTCTTTTTTGCCGCTCCGAGGCAGACATTGAGCCCGCGTTTGGCCGATCTGGCGGCCCGGCACGCCGCTGCCCGGCCGCACTGGGCTCAAACGTGCATCTGCACCGCTCGTCGCGGCAAATGCGCGCGAACTTTCTACGCACACTGGAGGCACTTTATGGCGACTTCAAGGACAATCATGGAATCGGCATCGGACCTTGGCACCGGCGCCAAAGAGTCGATCGAGGAGTTGGGCCGATCCGCCGGCAGGAAGATGGACGGGGCAAGAGAGGAGACGGGCGGCGCGCTACATGCGGCTGCGTCCTGCGTCCGCAAGACAGGGCGCCAGAGTACCGAGGCAATCGGCGACCTCGCCACAGGTACCGCGGATCGACTGGATGCTACGGCATCCTACATCGAGGATCATGACCTGCGAGACGCACTTACGGGCTTGCGGAGATTTGGCCGTAAGCATCTGACAGGCTGTGTGGTGGCCGCGGGCGCGATCGGCTTTCTTGCCGGAACCGCCTTGAGCCGGGCCGTGCGATCGCCGGGAAAAGCATCTGAGCGCGCAGAACAGTAGCTCTGCCGGCGGGAGCCTTCCGCCAAGCAGGGTCCACGTTACTGGCAGCACGAGGTCCTGAGCAGAACCGGGCGAACTGACCTGGGTGCCCGAGATCCATCAACGTTCGAGGCCGCGCTGGGAGCCCACGGATTTTGTGTACACTCTGGTGAACTCGGCTCCCCAGAAGAACGGTTGCGCAGAGTAGTACACCCAAAGCAACACGATGATCGGCGAGCCCGCGGCACTGTAAGTTGAACCGAAGCTCGCATGCGCGAAGTACAGCCCCATGACTTCCTTGCCGATCATGAAAAGCAAGGACGTGATAGCCGCTCCGAGGGCGACGTCGTTCCACTGCAATTCCACGTCGGGGACGATTCTGTGGAGGGCGGCAAACAACACCGCGACTAACAGGTACGAGATTATCCAAGTAGCAGCCCGCGGCACGGAGATTCGCATCGCCGCCATCCACGAGTTCAGTACCAGAGAAATCGGTAGCAGCTAACCCGTTCCCGGCACCGTCGCAAACGAATAGAAGCGCTCCTTGATCGGGCGAACGATAGTGGCGGCATTGTCTCGATAGGGAGGAGGCGGAACATGCCGGATGGTATTCAGGTCGTCGCGCAACTCCACGAAAACGGAAGAAGCGCCAAACGCCAGGATCGCCAGGCCGAGCAAAGTCGCGATCAGGCCGATGCCAGGCTGGTAGCCGCCCTTGACGATCTCCTGAATCGTCCGCGCCACTTCCGGACCGGCCACTCCTCCCAGTTCCGATGCCAGCCGCCCTTCGGCAGCCTCTTGCCCATAAACGACCGCCGACAAAGCGACGGCTATCACGATGACGGGAGCGAGCGACAGCAGGGTATAGAACGCGACGGCGGCGCCGAGGCGTGGAGCATTGTCGTCCATCCAATCGCTGGATGCCTGGAGGGCCATTCGCGGCAGCGGCCCGAGCGGCCCCGGTCTTCTTTCCTCTCCGCCCATCCAGGACTCCAGCCAAGCCGCGGCCGGCCGTGGCGCAAACCGGGACGGCGCGACGGATCAGGACCCGACCGCTCTCTTCTCTTCGCGCAGCGCCGCGATACGGTTCTGAAGCGTTCGCAGACTGATTCCCAACATCTCCGCGGCGCGTTTGCGATTGCCGGCTACGTGTTCGAGGGTGAGTTTGATGTACGCCTCCTCGAGTTCCATGAGCGGCTTGCCAGGCTGGAGATCCACGCGGCTCTCGCGGCCAGGTGGCCGCGCATATGGGCCGGAACCGGCGCCAAGCGCGGAGGATGGAAGATCCCTCAGCCGGATCAAACCCTCGCCGGCTATGATGATGGCGCGCTCCAGGGTATTGCGCAGTTCCCTCACGTTGCCGGGCCACTCATACCGATGAAAGTGCGCCAGCACCTCGGGATCTACCCCTGTAACACGCGTGCCGTGTTTCCTGTTCAGGGTCTGCAGCAGGGCATCGGCAATCGGCGGGATATCTTCGTTATGCTCGCGGAGCGGCGGAACTACGATCTGGAACACGCTCAACCGGTAGTAGAGTTCTTCCCGCAAATGCGTTCCCAGGTCCTGGCTGGTCGCCGCAAGTATGCGCGCGTCCACGGCGATTTCCTGCTTGCCGCCAAGGCGCCGCACCCGCAAGTCCTCGATTACTCGCAGGAGCTTGGGCTGGGTGGATTGAGGCATCTCGCCGATCTCGTCGAGGAACAGGGTGCCTCCGTGAGCCTGCTCGAAGCAACCGGCCGAGCGGTCCATGGCGCCCGTAAACGCGCCTTTCTCGTGGCCGAATAACTCGCTCTCAATCAGGGTCTCGGGCAAGGCTGCCGCATTGATGGCCACAAACGGCCGGTCGGCCCGCGGGCTACACCTGTGAATTTCCCGCGCAACCAGCTCCTTGCCAGTGCCGCTCTCGCCACAAATCAACACGGGTGCCGAAGTGGGAGCAACCTGGCGGATGACCGAGAAGATCTGCTGCATCGCCGGGGAAATTCCAATCAGGTCACCGAGTACGCCGCGAAGGCTCAGGTCGCGACGCAGTTCCTCGGTCTTCTGCAGGCTCCGTTTGTATCGAATCGCACGATCCAGGAGGGTCTTGAATGCGCGCGGTTCCACGGGCTTCTCCAGGAACCAGAACGCCTTGAGGTCATGAACCGCGGACAGCGCCTTTTCCATGCTGCCGAAGGCGGTGAGCGCGATGGCCGGTGTGCGGTCGCCGCGGTCTTTCAAATGGCGGAGCAGTTCGAAGCCGTCCATTCGCGGCATGACCAGATCCGAGACGATGACATCCGCGTCGAAGGTACTTAGGCGTTCCAGCGCTTCCTGCCCGTCGCAGGCGACATGCGTCTCGAAGTTGCCATCGGAGAGCATGCCAACCAGGGCACTACGCTGCCTCTCATCGTCGTCGACAATGAGGATCCGGCCCGGAACCGCAGGCAGGCGAGGCATCGCCTAACTATTCTAACAGACCTTGGCGGAATTCGTGCCGCCATTCGTTTGAGCCTCTGCTTCGTGCCGGACAAAGTCGAGGACGTCGAAGTGATTTAGCTCCCGATCGGGGAAGAAACTGTCTACTGCGTCCTGCTCGTCGGTGAAGAAGTCGAAAGCTATGGCTAGCTTGGTAAGAACGAAGAGTTCCATGTGCGACTTATTGACGTTCAACAGCGCCAGTCTTCCACCGGATTTACGCAGCCGGGCGAGGCCAAATACCAACGTGCCCAGTCCGGTACTGTCAATCTCGCTAACGTCTTTGAGGTTTAGGATGATATTGACCTTGCCGGATTTACTCAGGGTAGGCAACCTGTCGCGCAACTCCGAATCTCCATGGCCCAAGGCGAGCGGGCCCTTAAGATCGAGAATCACGATGCCTGCGCGCTCCCGTTCTTCGATGTGCAGACTCATGGTCAGTCTTCAGTCGGGCCGGTCGGGCGCCAATCAGGGTTCCCGGTGCCGGAGCTTCCGTTTGAGATCGGGCCAGAACTCGGCGCCGAGGTTGCTGGCAAAATCGAACGCCAGGTGGAGCGATCCCTGCATGGTGCCGCGGCCCAGCGTATTCAGACGGGCCGGATACCACTGGTTCGAGAGAAAGGCGGCGCCGTAATCGCTACCCAGACGCCAGGTGGAGAGCGTCTCCCCGCGCTTGTCGGTGCGCGTCAGTATGGTCCCACGGATTGCGTGCGCCGCCCGGCGCCAGAATCCCGTGTCGAGCGACCGGTGGTATCGCGGGTCCTGGTGGAGAGCCGAATCCAGACCGAAGGCCAGCATGGAGTGGATTCCAGAGGCAGCTACGGTAGAGGAAAGGCGCTTGCCGTAGGCGCCGCCGCCCTGTCCCCACTCCCTCGGGGTATCAAGATCCTGCAGGATTCCCGCGTATGCAGCGGATTCCACCATCGCCAACGGGCTATATACCGCATCGGCGTGAAAGCGCAGCTTGCTCTCGACATTGAACGAGTCCGCGGATTGGGCCATGGCGGCGGTTGGAACCGCACATAGCAAGACTGCGCTAAGTAGTGTCATTGGGGCGCCTCGCGAGCCGCGCGGGCTCAGTTCACGAACCTGTAACTGGTGACGCGTCCCCACATGCCGAACGCCTGCAGAACCCAGATTGCGACCGCCACGACCACCACTACATTTAGAATCGTCTTAATACTGTTAGCCATGGGGATGAAGTTGTTAATCAGCCACAAAGCGACTCCGATTACGATCAACGCGACAACGATGTTTATCAAAGGCATTTGGTTTACTCTCCTGCTACCTAAGTAGCAATCCACCGCCCGTTCGCCGGGGTGGACCTACGCTATCCTTCGTCCTTGAAGCAGCCGGAACACGAATACCACCAGCGCAACGGCTAACAGGATGTGAATCAACCCGCCGCCCGTGTAAGACATCGCGTTTCCCAGAGCCCAGAGCACCAGAAGAACCACACATATCGTCCAAAGCATCCTATTACTCCTTCGCAATAGGTGAAAGCAAGTACGGGTCCAATGCGGCGGGATGCGCGATACGGCGGCGTCTGTTCGCCCCCGCGCATTGCCGGGTTGAGGAGGTTGCTGGCGTCAGGAGCAGAATCTGCACTAAATCGGACAGTTACTGCAGATGTCCGGGCCTTCCAAGTTCCAGTTGTAGCGCCTCCGAACAGTGCTCCAACGCCCGCGGTAACCGCCATGGCCATTGCGCCCCAAAACGTGACGCGCATTGCGCCACGCGCCATACCCGCGTCCCCGGCGCTCGCCGCAACGGCACCCAGAAGCGCCAGGAACAAAAGCGAGGACGCAGCCACGAGGGGGATCAGGGCGGGCTGGGGGGTGACGGCAGTGACCGCCAGGGGCATGGCCGCCCCGGAAATGAAGCTGGCGGCCGATGCCAGCGCCGCCTGAATCGGGCGGGCCCGGACGGCCGCGGAGAAGCCTAGTTCGTCGCGGGCATGCGCATCCAGTGCGTCGTGGGCCATCAGTTGATTGGCGACCTTTTTCAATAGCGCGGCATCGAGGCCCCGGCCGACATAGATCGCCGCCAGTTCCCGGCGCTCGCCCTGGCCGTCACCATCGAGTTCCGCGCGTTCCAGCTTGAGATCGGCCTTTTGGGTGTCCGCCTGGGAGTGCACGGACACGTATTCACCGGCAGCCATCGCCATAGCGCTTGCGACGAGGCTGGCCACACCGGCAATCACAATACTGTGGTGATTCGCATGTGCCGCGGCGACGCCGAGAACCAGACTGGACGTCAAAAGGATGCCGTCGTTGGCGCCCAGCACCGCGGTGCGCAACCAGCCGGCGCGCTCGCCGCGGTGCCGTTCTATCTAGCGTTCAGGCATTCGTCCGTTACAGGTCCACGGTGATGGCAAGTCCGACGCCGGGATACCTGCCGTCGTAGAGGTAATAGCCGTTGTCATAGCCGATGTACACGTCGTCGGTGTCGTACCAATCCTGCGCCCAGTATTCCGGGTAGGGATCTACGAGCAGGAACGAATAGCCGCCATAGGAGAAGCGCGGATAGCCCAGATACATCGTGGGAACCATCCGGAACCAGTGCTGGTTTCCAAAGGACAGGTTAAAGCTGGCCTGAGGGATGTAGTAACCGCCGTATCCTCCGCGCTGCCCCCAGGTCCGATGATCGCTGGACCAGTGCTGAGCGCGATCCTGCTGAACCGTGCTATGCCCCTGCCACGCGCCATTCTGCGCCCATCCCCGCTGCTGTTGCCAGGAGACGGCTTGCTTCTCGGTGCGCTGCGGTTGTGGTTGTTGCCTGGCTTGCTGGGAGGCTTGTGCCTGCTGCCGTTGCGGCCCCTGTTGCTGAGCTTGTTGGGCCCTCGGCTGCGGCCGCTGGGCAGGTTGCGCGTGCTGCTGTTGCGCTTGCGGTTGCGCCCGCTGGGGCTGCGACTGTTGGGCCCGCTGCTGCGGCTGCTGGGCAGGTTGCGCGTGCTGTTGCTGCGCTTGCGGTTGCGCCCGCTGCTGCGGCTGCTGGGCAGGCTGCGCGTGTTGCTGCTGTGCTCGCGGCGCGCCCCGCTCTTCTTTCTGCTGGGCGGGGACTAATGTCCCGGAGAGCAGGAACAGGGCGGCGGCGCTAGTAACTCGAACGAATTGCATGGTAGTCCTCTCTGTTAGGTTCGCTGTCGGGTGTGCATGTGGACGGCCAGTCCACGTCAGCCTCTTTGTTCCACCAGTTCAGCCGCTTCGGCCTCGGCCTTGGTCTTGTGCACGGTCCCGTCGGGATGGTTAGGCGGAGCATAGAGCGTGGAAACCTTCAGGGCCGCCGTCCTCGACGTATTGATCACGTTATGGTAGGTGCCCGCCGGAACCACGACCACGCATCCTTCCCGCGCCACGTGCTCGGTCCTCTCGTTGAAGACGAATCTGGCCTCGCCCTGTTCGATGCGGAAGAACTGGCCGACGTTCTCGTGCACCTCGTCGCCGATATCCTCCCCCGGCCCCAAACTCATCGCCACAAGCTGGGCGTGCATCCCGGTGAACGGCACGCGCCGGTAGAAGGTATTCTCCAACATCTGCTTCTCGATGTTACCAGCGTATGCAGTCATGGTCATTGCCTCCTATTTCGCGATTTCACGAGTAACTTCCCGGTCCGTTACCACGACAGGCGTTACGACGCGAGTCGTGACCACCACGGGTGACCGCTCCGTCGGCTTATCCGTTGTCCCATAGTCGGCGGAAGTCTCCGAGGCGGACGAGATACTCCGTGCGCCCGTGTTCTTCAGGGTCTTCTGCGCCCGGGCACACCACTCGGGACTGTCGCAGTGCACCGAGACGAGAATGCCGCCGCGCCGCATCCGGCCCGCGTAGCGCCTGGCGACATATTCGGTCTGACTCAGTCCCGCCAGCAACCCCGCGATCCAACCCACCGCCCCTATGGCGCCGGCGCCGGCCAAGGCAGCTATCACGGGCCCCACCGCCGCGAGCGGCCCGAACCCTGGGATGCTCACGGTTTGGACGGATACGAACCAGGCCAGTGCGGCGCCGAACACCGCTCCCGCCCCCGCGCCCACCGCCGCCGCCTCCAGCGCCCTGGAGTGTTTCTCATGGGCGAAGTCCTTCGAGCCCGGGTTGTCGGACGAAAGGACCGAGATGTCCGCCGCCCGATAACCCGTTTTCTGCAAGACGTTAATTGCATCCGAAACGGTTGTGCGATCCGGATAGATCCCCAGCACCGATGTATTCTTTGCCATTTCGCGTCCCTCCTTATTGGAACTGCCGACTTACTGTCTGTGCACGGTTTGGGCCAAGCGCCCCAGCCGCGCTGGTGACCGGATACGAGGCACCACGGCACGCGCCGGTGCAGAATCTGCCGTCGGGGATGCACATTTCGCCGCGTTGACGGGCCGCGTGGCGAACGCGGAGCCGCCCGGTCCGAACGGCGCCAAACGTGCCATGACCGCTCTTGCCGGGAAACCGGAGGAAACAGGAGAGGACGACATGAATTGGGACCAAATCGAAGGTAAGTGGAAGCAGTTCACCGGCTCTGCCCGCGAGCGCTGGGGAAAACTGACCGCCAATGACTGGGAAACCATCGCGGGTAAGAAGGACCAGTTAATCGGGCGAATTCAGGAGCGGTACGGCGTGGCGAAAGCGGAGGCCTAGAAACAGGCCGACGAATGGTCCCACGCCCTGACGGAATCCGGGCGCGAAACCAAGGCCGCCGGCCGCCATTAGTGGTTTCCGTACGACTACGGATGACTGTTGTGGATCGTCTTGCACGTCTATTGCCTTCGCGCAGGATTTGGCGCCCGCCGCAACTCAGGCTTGGCCGCTGGATTGCGGGGCATCAGTCGAATTGGCGAAGTTGCCTTTCAGCAATACCCTCTGCCGCAACCGGCAGACGAAGCCTGAGCGCACCGTAGTAACAGCCTGCTTGCGGGAGCCGGTGTTCGCATTCGAACTACGGCTGACGTGGCTTTTCCTCGCGGATCGCGTGCGGAGGGTTATTTGCGGGATATCTTCACGAATGGTCTCTCCGGGGATCGCGATTGCGGTAGCCGGCTGGCGCTTCTGGGGATGGGAATGCGGACTTCGCCAGGATCGACAACAACCTGTATTCCAGCCGGCCCGACGCCGGGTCCCCAGCCCGAACGCGGGCGCGCCGCATCGGAGAAGCTCTCGATCGTCAACGAGCTTCTCCGGTGCGGCTTTTCTTTGGGTGCCTCACTCGTTGCAGATCCTGCATTCCTTGCGGCAATAGTTGCATCCGCGGGCGGCTCCGCCGGCCGGTCCGCATTGGCCGGGTTTCCCGCGCGCCTTATTGTCACACGTCCATGCCCTTGAAACGGAACGGCTGGAGCACTCTTAGAGAAGCAAGGCCCCGATGGACCTCGGAGTGCTTCTCTAAGCCTCGCGTGCGACCAGCCAGCGGAGGTTTGCAGGCATGGCGCCCGGCAGAGGGAATGCCGGGGCGGCCAGACTTATGGAGTAAAAGGAGAAGAAGCAGATGAGTGTTCTGAGAACCGTAACATCGACCGTGTTTTGCCTGGCGCTAGTGGGCGCGGCACTTTCACCAGCCGCAAAGGCGGATGAGTGGAACAGGAAGACCGTGATAACCTTCAGCGGACCGGTGGAGATTCCGGGCGTCCACCTCAAGGGGTGGGGTGTCCTGCCCGCCGGCACCTATGTGTTCAAGATCCTGGACTCGCAGTCCGACCGCCACATAGTCCAGATCTTCAATGAGGACCAGACGCAGGTCCTCGCCACCATCCTCGCCATCCCTAACTATCGTCTCAAATCCACCGACAAGACCGTAGTTACTTTCCGGGAACGGCCGGCGGGTGAGCCCGAAGCTCTCCGCGCATGGTTCTATCCAGGCAGAAACTGGGGCGAGGAGTTTGTTTATCCGAAGGCCCGAGCCATCGAAATTGCCAAGACATCGAACACGCCCGTCCTGTTCACCGACGCGGAGTATCCGCTGGAAGTCACCAGGCCGATCCTGACGGTGACCGAACCGGAAGTGGTAGTGTTGGCGAAGGCGCCCGTCATGGCGGTTCAGCCCACCGGAGAACCGGTGCAAATCGCCGCGGTGGTCACGCCGCCGCCCGCTTTGGAACTCAAGCCGGATGCCGCGCCAGTTGAGACGGCAGCGGTGCTTCCAGCCACGTCGAGCTGGTTGCCGCTGATCGCGCTGTTCGGACTGCTGGCTTTGGGCGGAGCCTTTGCTCTGCGGTCGGTACAGAAACACCTCCGGTAATGACCCGGGTCCACGAAGACTTGGGGACGGAACAAGCTCGTAAGGCGCCATTCGTGTGCGTGGCTGGACTGTCAGGTCATGTCCGCGGCGGCACCTAGAAGAGGGGAGCTATGAGCTGGGGACTGTCGAAGGCGGGAGAGCGTGGAGGGGGAAAAGCCATCGCTCTCCCGATCCTTTTTCTGTTTGCCCTGGCCGGCCCCGCCGGACATCCGGCCCCTCAGGCACCGCAAGCGCGGGATCCGGGATCTTTTCAGATCTCCGTGGATGTCTCCCTGGTGGTCCTACACGCCACCGTTACCGACCGGCAAGGCGGCTATGTCTCGGATCTGGCAGAACCGGACTTCGAGGTTCGCGAGGACGGCGTCCCGCAGCACATCCGCCTCTTCAGGAACGAAGACGTCCCGGTCACCGTGGGGCTGGTGGTCGATCACAGTACCACCATGCAGCCGAAACTCGCGGAGGTGACCGCGGCCGCACGCTCCTTCGCGCGGTCGAGCAATCCCGACGACCAGATGTTCGTCGTCAATTTCAATGAGCGTGCGACCGTGGAAATGCCCGGCGGCACCCCTTTCACTAATAGCCCCGAAACGCTCGAAGCCTTCGTCAAGGCCAGGCCCACCACGGGTCAGACGGCTCTCTACGACGCCATCGCCAGGGCGCTCGAGGTGCTGCAGTCGGGCAGCCGGGATAAAAAGGTGCTGATTGTCGTGAGCGATGGCGGTGATAACGCCAGCGCGCGCACCTTGGCCCAGGTCATGAAACTGGCCGGTCGATCCAGCACCGTCATCTACACCGTCGGTCTTTTCGACGAAGACGATCCCGACCGGAACCCCGCCGTGCTCACGCGCCTGGCACGTACCACGGGGGGCGAAGTCTTCATCCCCGAGCGGCTCGACGAAGTTGTGCACATCTGCGAGCGCATCGCCCGCGACATTCGCCATCAATACACCATCGGGTACGTTCCGCTCAATCCGTCCCGCGACGGCGCGTATCGCGCCATTCGAGTGCTGGCCCGGCCGAAGGGCCGTGGCGGACTGAGCGTGCGCACGCGCACCGGCTACATAGCCAGCGCCCAACCGGGGCTTGGCGAAAAGAGCGCCAGATGACGGTCGTGGTTGGGAAGGAACCGCTCAGGCGGTTTCTGAAGTGGACGCAGCGCGCGCTACTAGCCTGCGCCGTTCTGCTTCTCGGCTACACCGCATTCGCCCTGGTGGACGCCTGGACCTTCCAGAGGTACCAAAGCCGGAACCTCGACCGCCTGCTGCGCGACCGGCGCGCGGCCAGTGAAGCCAAGGAGCAAGCGGCCGCGTCCGCCGTCCCGGTGGCCATCGAAACCCCGGCGCCGGGTGGTCTGATCGGCCGCATCGAGATTCCGCGTCTGCAACTTTCCGTGGTGGTCATCGAGGGGATCGACAGAACCACTCTGCGTCGCGCCGTCGGACATATTCCCGGCACCGCGCTTCCCGGACGGCCCGGCAACGTGGGCCTGGCCGGGCACCGGGACACCTTCTTTCGTCCGCTGAAGGATCTTAAAGTCAGGGACGAAATTCTACTTTCGACGCTGAATGGTAACTACAAGTACGTGGTCGTGTCGATCACTATCGTCGATCCGGAGGATGTCGGAGTACTGGCTGCCTCGCGCGAAAACGTGCTGACACTGGTGACCTGTTACCCGTTCTACTACGTCGGTCCGGCGCCCCAGCGGTGGATCGTCAGGGCCGCGCAGGTGTCGCCATGAACGGCGCCGTCATCGTCTGTGAAATGATAGAGAGCGCCCGGCGACGGCCGGCCGCCGGGAGTTCCATTTGAAAAACGATTCGGCCGTTCTCGCAGCCCGCATTGTGGTTATCGAAGACAACGCCTCCGACGTCTTCCTTCTCGACAGGGCGCTGAAGCAGCAGGATTTCCGGTTTGAACTGGTGCACCTGCTGAACGGCGGCGAAGCCCTCGCCTTCATCCGCCGGCAGGGGCCCTACGCCACCGCGGCCATTCCGGACCTGATCCTGATGGACTTGAACCTTTCCAAATACACCGGGGAAGAAATTTTGCGCGAGATCCGCGCGGCTGCGCATCTGGCGGGAGTTCCGGTGTGTGCGTGGAGTTCTTCTCAATCCCGGCGGGACGCGGCGCTGCTCAAGGACCTGGGAGTTTCCCAATTCATCGCCAAGCCCGCCGGTCTGGATCAGTTCATGGAGATCGGCAGGTCAATAAAGGACCTGCTCGCGGGCCCCAGAGGCGGTTGATGGAGCTACACTTCAGTCAGACGGGCAGGAGTGGCCCTGGACGTGCTCTGGGTGTTGGACGGCGGGATCTTGTTCCGTCACCGGGCCGCTCGCTCACGCTCGCGGTTCTGTGAGCAGAGCACCCGGCCGCCAGCGGCCCTGAGCAAGACACACGGAACCGCCAGCGTTAGCGAGCGGCCCGGAGCCAGGGCAGTTTCCCACCGTCATCGGACTGGTGTGGATTCGGTGAGAAAAGGAATGGTGGCGTTTGGCAAAGAAGACCGGTAGCCGGCGGCCCGGCGTGGCAACGAGTTCCCGCCGTAAGCCTGATTCACCCCGGACAGAGCGGCGTACCACCGCCCCGAAGCCCGTCTCCCCGGTCGCTGCCCCGCGCCCAGCCGCCGAAGAGGACGCTGCATCCGCTCCGCCCCTCATCGTCGGCGTCGGAGCTTCCGCCGGCGGACTGGAGGCATTCACCGAGTTGCTCAGGCATTTGCCTGGCGATACCGGCATGGCATTCGTGCTGATTCAGCACCTCGATCCCAGTCACGACAGCCATCTGACCGAGTTGCTTGCCAAAGCCAGTTCGATGCCTGTCTCCGAATTGAAAGGCGATACTCGCGCTCAGGCTAACCATGTCTACGTGATCCCGCCGCGATGCAATTTGGGTATCTCCGATGGGGTGCTTCATACCCCGCCCCGGCCGGCGGGCGGCCGCAACCTGCCGATCGACGCTTTCTTCCGGGCCCTGGCGGCGGACCGGGGCAGCCAGGCGCTCGGCGTCATCTTATCGGGGACCGCGTCGGATGGGACGCTGGGCCTGCAGGCGATCAAGGCCGCCGGCGGCACCACCGTCGCCCAGGAGATGCAAACCGCGAAGTGCGACGGCATGCCACGTAGCGCTATCGCCGCCGGCGTGGTGGATTTTGTCCTCCCGCCGGATGGAATCGCGCGCCAACTGGCGGCCATCGGGCGGCATTCCCAGGTCCCTGTCGAGCCGGAGGAGACCGGCGAGCCGGCCGCCGATCCGGAACTGATCAAGATACTCCTGCTGATACGCAACTCGACCGGCGTGGACTTCACGCACTATAAGTTCAACACGCTTCTGCGGCGCATCCGGCGGCGCATGGCCCTGCGCGGGTTCGAGAAGCTGGCGGATTACAGCCGGGTAGTCGAGCAGAGCCGCGAAGAAGCCTCCGCCCTGTGCGAGACGTGCTTCATCACCGTTACGGCTTTCTTCCGGGAACCGGAGGTTTTCGAGGCGCTGAAGAAGAAGGTGTTCCCCGCGCTGGTGGAGAATCGCGCGCCGGGAGATTCGATCCGCATTTGGGTGCCTGGATGCGCCACGGGCGAGGAGGCGTACTCCATCGCCATCTGCCTGATTGAGTTTCTGGAGGCGGCCGGCCTGAGCCTGCCGTTCGAGGTCTTCGCCACCGATATCAGCGAAACGGCCATCGAAAAGGCCCGCGCGGGCGCCTACACGGACTCCGAGTTGGCGCATGTTTCGCCGCAGCTACTGGCGCGCTTCTTCACCCGCACGGAGCGCCGGCACCAGATCTCGAAGGCCGTCCGCGACGTGTGCGTCTTTGCCCGGCACAACCTGGCGCAGGACCCGCCGTTCTCCAAGCTGGACCTAATCAGTTGCTGTAACGTGCTGATCTACCTTGGAACCGTGCTGCAGCGCAGGGTGCTATCGACCCTGCATTACTCCCTCAAGCCATCCGGCTTCCTGGTGCTCGGTCCATCGGAGAGTATCGGCACGCTCTCCGAGACATTCCAGCAGGTGGACAAAACACACAAGATCTATTGCCTGCGGCCGGCGGCGAGCGTGCCGCTGCCCGCCCCCCGCGAGAGCCGCCACGCCGAAGGCCGGGCCGCGCTCCGCGAGACAGCCGCCGACGGCGGGATTGGGCCGGACGTGATGAGGGAAGCCGACCGCTTGGTGCTGGCCGAGCACGGCCCGCCCGGCGCAGTTATTGACGGCGAGGCGAACGTCGTTCAGCTCCGGGGCCGCACGGCTCCGTACCTCGAGCTTTCGCCGGGCGAGCCCACGCGCAGCCTATTGAGACTGGCGCGCGAAGGCCTGATTGCCGGCCTGGGTAACGCCATCCGGACTGCCCGGAAAACCAACGCCATTGCCCATGCGGACGGTTTCCGGATGGAAGACGGCGGCGAGATAACGGACGTCAACATCACCGTAACCCCGTTCGCGGGCCCAACCTCTTCCAAGGAGCGCTATTTCCTGGTTCTGTTCCAGGATGCGCCGCCGGCCGGCGGTCACAAGGCGATCCGCCAGTCCGCGATACCGGACACACGGGGGAGCGCCCGGTTGCGGCGCGAACTGGTGGCGACCAGGGAGTATCTGCAATCCATCGTCGCCGACAATGCGGCCACTCTCGAAGAACTGGGGGCGGCCAACGAAGAGGCGCAGGCGAGCAACGAGGAGCTGGAGACCGCCCAGGAGGAGTTGGAATCGGCCAACGAGGAATTGAACACGCTGAACGAAGAGCTGAAGATCAGCAACGTCGAGTTCAGCAAAGTAAACCGGGATCTGGCCAATCTTCTCGAAAGCATCAGCATACCGCTGGTGATGGTCGGCCGCGATCTGCGCATTCGCCGCTTTACGCGAGCCATCGAACCCATGCTGAATCTGATCGCTTCCGATGTCGGACGGTCGATCACCGATCTGCAGCCGCGAATCGAACTTCCCGATCTGCGGCCGCTGCTGCTCGATGCCATGGAGGGCGGCAATCGCTCGCCGCGCGATATCCGCGACCCGCATGGCCGCTGGTATTCGGTGCGCATCCTGCCATCCGTGGGACCGAACGGCAAGATCGACGGCGCCGTGCTGATGTTGATCGATATCGACTCCGCCAAGCGCGGTCTGGACTTCGCCGAAGCCATTGTAGAGACGGTGCGGGAGCCGCTCGTGATCCTGGATCAGAACCTGCAGGTCGTGAAAGCCAACAAGGCCTTCTACGATACCTTTCAGGCATCGCGGGAAGAAACCGAGCAGCGGCTGATTTACGACCTCGGGAACGGACAATGGAATATCCCCAAGCTGCGCGAACTGCTGGAGAACATTCTCCCCGCCCACGCGACCTTCCGGAACTTCGAAGTGACGCACCAGTTCGAACGTGTCGGACGAAAAGTGATGCTCCTCAACGCCAGCGAGATTTTCAATCCGAGTTCGCAAGCCCGGACGATCCTACTGGCGGTCGAGGACGTAACGGATCGCAAGCACGCCGAGGAAGCGCTCAAAGCGACCAATGCCGAATTGCAGCACTTCGCCTACGCGCTTACGCACGATTTGCAGGAACCGCTGCGGATGGTGGTCAACTTTACCGAGCTTCTCGGCCAGGAGTATGCCGGAAAGCTGGGCCAGGAAGCCGACCAATTCATCTCCTATTCCGTGGAGGGTGCGCTTAGGATTCAGGCCTTGCTAAAGGCCCTGCTAGCCTATTGGGAGGTTACCGAGCGCGAGCAGGACGGTTTCGCCCCCGTCGACTCCGGCGCCGTGCTTGCCACGACGCTGTTGAACCTGCAGGCGGCCATTGCGCAAAGCGGTGCCACCGTAACCTCAGATGCCCTGCCAACGGTGCTAGCCGAAGAGGTGACGCTGATGCAGATCTTCCAAAACCTCATTTCCAATTCGATCAAGTACCGCGGCGGAGAGGCGCCGCAAATCCACGTCTCGGCGGAGAGAGATGGGGGCGGGTGGTTGTTTGCGGTGCGGGACAACGGCGTCGGGATCGACCCGCAATACGCAGAGCGGGTGTTCGGCATGTTCAAGCGCCTGCACGGCAGCGAGATTCCCGGTACCGGCATCGGTCTGGCGCTCGTCAAGAAGATTGTGGAGCGCCAGGGCGGACGGATTTGGGTCGAATCGGAAGTGGGTATGGGTGCTACGTTCAAGTTCACGATTCCCGGGAGCCGCAAGGAGCCGGTTGGGCGGCGAGCGGACTAGATATGGCGGACACTGCGCAAGACCGCACACAGGATGAAATAGAGCGCTTGCGCCAGGCGCTCGAAGCGGAAACCGAGCGGCGCATCCAGGTCCAGGGCAAGGTAGACCGGGCGAGAGCGGAATTCGAAGAGTTCGTCTCGATGGCGGCCCACAACCTGCGCGAGCCTCTCAGGGACGTGGCCGCGTATAGTCAACTGATGGCCGAGACCTACGCCGGCAGCCTGGATTCCGATGCTGGCGTCTACCTCGGGCGGATCCGGGAGGGAGCGGCAAGAATGCAGTCGCTGCTGGCGGACGTGGTGGGCTATTGGGCTATGGGTATCGACGGCCGGCCGCTAGCCACCACGGACATGGAGGCGGTTCTTTGCCAGGCGCTTCTATCGATGGACGGGCAGATAGCGGAACGGAGCGCAGTCGTTACCCATGATCCTCTGCCTGCGGTTACGGGAGACTTCGATACATTGGCCAAGGTCCTGCGCCATCTGATCGGGAATGCCATCGCATACTGCGGCGCGCCGTCTCCGCGCGTTCACGTTTCAGCCAGGGAGATCGATTCCGGCTGGGTCTTCTCGGTGCAAGACAACGGTCCCGGCATTGAGCCGGAATTCCAGGAGCGCATCTTCGGAGTGTTCAAGCGGCTGCACGGACAGGAATGTCCTGGAACCGGGCTCGGGCTCGCATTTTGCCGGAAGGCCATCGAGTGGCACGGGGGCCGGATGTGGATGGACTCGGCGCCGGGGGCTGGGTCGACATTCTACTTCACTCTGGCTCTGGCCGATTAACATCCTCCGGCCGGATTCCGATCCCAGACGCGGTCTCCACAATGCAATGCTTGCCTTACGAATGGCGGGAACTGGGCTTGAGCGGCAGGTGCCTGGAGGTTCCAGCCGCCTATTCACGCACATCCTGCTTTGGCCCGAAACCTGCTCAAAAACGGGCCTCTGAAGAGCGGGTATTGAGGCTGAAGATTATCCAACCCCGGATAGCGGCTTCTACGGGGATTCGAAGGAGATGCCTTTGGGCTGGCGCCCAGCGTGAGGCACTGCAACACGGTATCGGCGAGGAGGTTTCGTGGGCTCCAAGAACGGCGCGTGGGTGTATGCTCACCCGAGCAGGGAAGCCCTTTCCGGTTGACGCTCACTCTTGGGTGCCGCAGGAGGACACTTGCGGAGAGGTTTTTCCCCTCGGGAACTCTGGGGGCTTAAGAAGGACAAATGCGACAGGGACTGATTTGCTTAGTGATCTTCGCGGCTGTTGTGCCTGCGTTCGCTGGCCCGATATCCGTCAATCTTAACAGTGCAAGCTCATTCGGGCTCCTCGGCGGAACGATTTCCAATACCGGGACGTCGTTGGTCACCGGCAACGTTGGGGCTACCACGACGATAACCGGCTTCCCGCCGGGTACCGCAACCGGAACCGTTTATGGGGCGCCGAGCGACCCGACCGTCGCAGCGGCGTACAGCGACTTCGAGAACGCGTTCAACGCGGCCTTGCTCTTGCCATCCACGCAGTCGTTCACCGATCTCACGGCGAGCCAGACGTTCATCGGCAACAACGTGTACACGTTCACGGACCCCGCCATTTCTACGACCACGGGCATCAACTTGACTTTCGATGCCCAGAACAACCCCAGTGATGTTTTCGTCGTCAGAATTGCCCAAGCCTTCACCGTGAACGGTGCCATGACGTTCACGCTGGAAAACGGAGCGCAGGCGAATAACATCTTCTGGATCGTTGGAACCGACGCCACCATCAGCGTCGGAAGTTCCGGACCTATCACGTTTGACGGAGACGTTCTCGCGGGAGATACCTTCACCATGTCCGCCGCGGCGGGGGGCAGTGGCGCGCTTGCGGGCACCATCAACGGGTGCGTGTTCGCGGAGAACGCGAACACCTTGGCCGGGAGAACCAACGTGGGCGGTTGCAGCAGCGCCGGCGAGGAGGGCTCCGTCCCCGAGCCGGGGACGTTCTCGTTCCTGAGCATGGGCCTCTGCGCGGGCTACATTTTGCTCCGCAGGTTCCGCTCGATCCGCTAGTACGGCGGCCGTGCGATTTCTCTCCCGGCTCTACGCCCTATACCGAGCCCGCGTCTCACGTCATGCACTTAGGTGCAGTTCCTGCCGGTGGCGGCGAGCCAGCCCCGCGACGCGTCACGCGTTTGCACATGGCCACACCCGTGCACTGTTATGCGCCGAGTGGCAACAGATGATCCGGCTGGTTCTCCATTTGGCCCCAGCGGCAAGTTGGGTCGCGGGTTGTTACTGAGAGAAGGAGAGCTTGTTATGGTTCTGAAGCGAACGATAGGATTGGTTTTTGCCGGCGCGCTGGCCTTCACCGCCCTTGCGGGAGACGTTGTGGTTCGCATCGCGCCACCCCGCGTCTTAGTCGAGAGGCGGCCTCCGCCGCCCAGCCGTAATCATGTGTGGGTTTCCGGCTACCACCGTTGGGACGGCAACGGCTACGTCTGGACCCCGGGAGGATGGCAGGAGCCTCCGCGGCACGGCTCCCACTGGGTAGCCCATCGCTGGACTCACCAACGGGACGGCTGGGTCCTGGTGGAAGGACACTGGCGGTAGATCCCGTAAACGGAAAAGGGCGGATGCCGCTGAGCCGGCGTCCGCCTTTAATTTAGCAGCCTCGTGACTGAAGTCCAGTCACGTTATAGGTTAACTCATTGAAACGACTGGATCGGTAGTGACTGGATTCCAGCCATTGGCGTGGCAACTGTTGCACCTTGAGTGCAGATTTTGCCGTGCACGAATGAGAACACCTGGGGCGGTCCAAGCCTAAACGGAGCAACTTTGTTGTCAGTTGCTCCGTTTCAGGCGCTGCCCTCCGGAGCAGTCGGCTAGATCAAAGCACGCGCCGGGCCAATCCTCTCGTAGCCGGCTCGGCGCGGTCGAACTCAGTGAATGATACCCAGCATGTAGACCAGCAGCACGATGAGCAAGATGGTGCCTAGCCCCACGCCCGCGCCGCCTCCATAACCCCATCGGCTATGGCCGTAGTATCCACCTCCGGCACCTAAGATCAACACCAGAAGCACAATAAGTAGTAACAGCATCGCTAGTCTCCTTTTCTCTCATACGGAAGCGTCACATCGAGGATGTCGCCTTCTGAGTCTTCACCTGCAGTTCGTTTACCACCTGCTGGACGTTTGGAACCGAGCCCGCGACGGTCTGGGCATCCAGGCGCCTCGATTGGGATTCGACGTCGCCGGTCAGCGTTACCACGCGATTCTTGACCGCATAGCTGACGCGATCGTGCATCTTGTTAAGGATGAGCGCCGCATCCAGATTCTGCTCAATGCCTTTGTCCAGGTCCGAATTCATGGCTCTGGCATCGCTTTCACCGCCCACTGGGAGCACGGCAATCTCGTCGGAAACGACTTGTGTACCCGCAATGGACCGTGCAATACTCTCGGCTTGCGCCTTGTCAGCGTCGCCCGCGACCTGGCCGCCAAGGGTCACAACGCCTTTCTCGCGATCCTGTCTGATGGAAACCGTTTTCAGGCCGGCTTGATCGAGCGACCGGCGGATGTTATCGGAAACGTCGGGTGAGTTCACGGTATGTGAGCACCCTGCGAGGATGCCGCCCGCTACCATCGCGAACAGCACCGGCCAACTAATAGGAGCCTTCATATGCAATCGCCCTCATCTCTCGTAAGCCGAGGAAGCAGCTTTGGGGCCAAAGTAACTCTGGCGGAAGAGGAAGCGGTTCAGCCGCCAGATTTGGCAACTTCCGCACCCCAGGTGCAGGGTTTGCATTTCGGCTCCGGGAAGTCCCCGCCAGCCCGTGCAAGCTCAGCCGTTTCGTCATCAAACTGGAGGGATTCCGTTGTGGACCGTCCCGTGCTAGAGAGCATGGGCACCCGCGTGGGTGGAAGGAGGGTACAGGCATGGCAACTATCGAACTGGCTAACCTCCGGGAGAACCTGGAGCGGACGCGGGCCGAGTTGGCTCGGGTACTGCGAACGCGAGACGGCGTCGAGATCGAGAAGAGCGCGGACCAGATGGACGAGATTCAATTCGCGTCCGAGCGGGATCTGGCGATTCGCAACGCGGACCGCGAGTCGAAGCTGCTCCGCTTGGTCAATGCCGCGCTACGCCGGATTCAGGACGGCAGCTTTGGGACCTGCGTCGAGTGCGAATCGCAGATAAGCCCAAGGCGGCTGGCCGCCCTGCCGTGGGCTCTGCGCTGCATCCAGTGCGAGAGCGCCGCCGACCAGGTGGCGCGCGACACAGCGGACTCTGCCGGCGAACGTCTCGAAGACGCCGCGTAAGTGGCGTTTCCGGTCAACCACGGGAAATAGGAGAGTCCAAGAGTGAAAACACAGTCCAGCATTCGAAGTATCGCTTTCCTGGGCGACTACTTGCCGCGCAAGTGCGGCATCGCCACGTTTACGTCCGACCTGCTCGGAGCTGTGGCCGCGCGGCATCCCCAAAGTGCCTGCTTCGCGGTGCCAGTCAACGATTTCCAGGGCTGCTACCAATATCCCGACGTCGTGCGCTTCGAGATCGAGGAGCAGGACCTCGCTTCCTACCGGAGCGCCGCCCACTTTTTGAACTCCAGCGGCGTGGACGTCGTTTCGCTCCAGCACGAGTTCGGAATCTTCGGAGGACCGGCCGGCAGCCATCTGTTGACCCTGCTGCGCGAACTGAAGGCGCCCGTAGTCACCACGCTTCACACCGTACTTCTCAAGCCCAACGCCGACCAACATCGGGTCATGGAGGAATTGGTCGCGCGCTCAACCCGGCTGGTAGTGATGACGGAGCGGGGACGATCCATCCTACAGGGGGTGTACGGGGCCCCTCCGGCCAAGATCGACATAGTCCCGCATGGCATTCCCGACGTACCGTTCGTCGCCCCGGACTTCTACAAGGGCCGCTTCGGGGTGAATGGAAGGAAGGTGCTGCTGACGTTCGGACTGCTCTCGCCGAACAAAGGGATCGAACACGTTCTCCATGCTCTTCCGGATGTGGTGAGGGAGTTTCCCGACCTTGTTTATATCGTGCTGGGCGCCACCCACCCGAACGAACTGCGAACACGAGGCGAGAGTTATCGCCTGGGCCTCGAAGCCATTGCCAGGGACAACCACATCGAGAACAACGTCATCTTCCACAACCGCTTTGTGGACCTGAAGGAGCTCACCGAGTTCATTGGAGCGGCGGATCTTTACGTTACTCCCTATCTGGACGAAGCGCAGATTACGTCGGGAACGCTTGCCTACGCTTTTGGCGCGGGCAAGGCGGTGATCTCGACGCCTTACTGGCATGCAGCCGAGTTATTGAGGGACCAGCGCGGGGTGCTAGTGCCATTCGCGGACCCTGGGGCGATTGCCCGGGAGGTGAGCGGGTTGTTGCGCGATGGAGCCCGCCGTAACGCCATGGCCGATCGTGCTTACAAGCTGGGCCGTGCCATGGTCTGGAGCAACACGGCGGGATTGTACATGGGTTCCTTCCAAGCAGCTCAGCGGCAGGGTGCGGCAGCAGTTCGCGAATCTGCCGCGGCATTGGCGGCCGTCCGCCGGCCGCACGCGTCGCCGGAGTTGAATCTGGGTCATCTGTTCCATATGACCGATTCGACGGGCATCTTCCAACACGCCAACTTCGCTGCACCGAACCTCTCTGAAGGCTACTGCACGGACGACAATGCCCGTGCGCTCATTCTAGTGGTACTCCTCGGCCAGTTGGAGGAGGCCCCAAAGCGTGTGAGCGCGCTAGGTACGACGTACGCCGCATTCCTGGACTATGCCTTCAATCGCCAGACGGCGCGTTTTCACAACTTCCTCAGTACGGACCGCCAGTGGCTAGATGACCAGGGATCCGAAGATTGCCACGGCCGGGCGATTTGGGCTTTGGGGACGGCGGTGGGCCGCTCGCCGCTTTGGATCTTCCAGACGAAGTCCGAGCGGCTCTTTGCCCAGGCCCTGCCATCCGTGATGCACTTCACCTCGCCGCGGGCATGGGCGTTCAGTCTGATCGGCATCCACGAATACATGGGCCGGAGGAAAGCTGACCGCCTGGCCGCGACAGTCCGCGAAGAGTTGACCGGACGGCTGATGGCCATCTTCGATAAAGTCGCCCAGCCCGGCTGGACCTGGTTCGAAGACGGGCTAGCTTATGACAACGCCAAATTGGCGCACGCCCTGATTGTCAGCGGACGCGCCACCGGCGTAAAGAAGGTATACGAACGAGGCATCGAGGCGTTGCGCTGGCTTGTGGGGGTTCAGACTTCGCAGCACGGGAAACTGCGGCCAATCGGCAGCAATGGATTCTATCGGCGCAATGGCGCGCGCGCGGACTACGACCAGCAGCCCATCGAGGCCCACACCACGGTCTCGGCGTGTCTGGAAGCCTACCGTTCCACGTCCGATCCATGGTGGTACGAGCAGGCGCAGCGAGCCTTCGACTGGTTCCTCGGCTGGAACGATCTGGGTGAGGCGCCTTACTGCCCTCAGACCGGCGGCTGCCGGGACGGGCTGCACGCGGACCGGAGCAATCAGAACCAAGGGGCCGAATCGACGCTGGCCTTTCTTCTTTCGTTAACGGAAATGCGGCACATACAAAGCACGGCAAGCGCGGTTCGACGAGTCGAACTGTTAGCCTCGGCCACCCAATGAAACCAATCGACGTGAAACGCAGTACCGTCACTCTGGACCCGGACCGCACGCATGTGCTAGCCCGGCCATTTCGCCTGATGAGCGACCAGCGATCCGTTAAGATCGCCGCCCGGGTTATGGCTCTTCCCGAAAAGGAAGTCCACATCCTTTTGGAGGGAGTTCGGAGCGAGTTCGGCGATCGCCAACTGAAGATCGACGAGTTCCTCCACCGCCGGTACGACGACGTGAGCCCTTACCTGCTCAATGGCCAGCGGTTATCGGAGGAACGGAAGTTATTGCTAGGCGGATACTTCACCCACGAGTATTCGCTGGAAGCCGCGGCGCTTTTCAATCCATCCATGGTGCCGCATCCAGACCAGTCGGGGGTTGCGCCAGGGTCTTTGCGTTTCATTGTAAGTTTGCGCGCCACGGCCGAGGGCCACGTATCCTCCATCGCCTTCCGTAGCGGAATATTGGACGCCGGCAGCTCCATCGCGATGGACGTGCCTTCCCGTTTCAGCCTCGAGCCAATGCAGGTTCCAAACTCCACGTTCGAGAAGCCGCTGTTCGAGCGGAAGCTCCAGGAACTCCACCTCATGGGCGATTTCAACCACGAAGTCCTCAACGGCTTGCCCAACGAATTCACCATGGAAGAGCTGCGCACCAGCATCGCCCGCGCCTCCGTACAGTTCCCCGAAGGCGAGCGGCAAACCAGCAAGAGTGTAGCTCGCGAGACCCTGATCCTCGCCAGCTCCAATTACGAAGTACAGTTCGCGCCGGAGTCGGCGCTTTCCGAGCGCGTCCTGTTCCCCGTCACCCCCTCCCAAAGCAACGGCATCGAGGACGCCCGCTTCGTCTTGTTCCACGAAGATGACGGCTCGCACACCTACTATGCGACTTATACCGCATACGACGGCAGGATGATCCTGCCCCAGTTCCTAAAGACGTCCGACTTCCTTCGCTTTAAGTTCATCACGTTGAACGGCCCGGCTGTCGAGAACAAAGGTATGGCGCTGTTCCCCAGGAAGATCGGGGGCCTTTATGCGATGCTCGGCCGGCAGGACGCGGAGAACATCTACGTGATGTTCTCCGATCATCTCCATTTCTGGAATAGCATGCAGCTCATTCTGGAGCCGAGGTTCCCGTGGGAGTTCATCCAGTTGGGCAATTGCGGATCTCCGATCGAAACGGAAGCCGGCTGGCTCGTGATTAGCCACGGGGTGGGGCCCATGCGGAAGTACTGCATCGGCGCATTCCTGCTCGATCGTGACGACCCCACAAAGGTCATCGGGCGCCTGCCTGAGCCCCTGATCAAGCCGAATGCCAACGAGCGCGACGGCTACGTGCCCAACGTGGTTTACTCATGCGGCAGCCTCGTGCATAACGGCCAACTGGTCATCCCCTACGGGATATCGGATTACGCCACCACTTTCGCGACGCTTCCGCTGGCCCAGGTACTGGCTGCAATGGAGTGATTTCATGACAATGCAAACCGCTCCGAATCAGTTAGCCGCGCACCGGGACCCGCCCGTGGACCTGGGCGCAACTGCTGCGATGCCAAGCAGGGACACTCAAACGCTAAAGGAGAAGACAATGCCAGCCACCGCTACTACGCTCCAAAAACGCACGCGGCTAGAAGACATACTGGAGAACCTGCCAGTTACCGGCACCGAGCATTACCGCAAAGGGCAGACGATCTACGGGCCGGATGACCTCTCCGCCAAGATCTACCTGGTGATTACGGGCACCGTCGGCATTTCGCAGATAGCCGAAGATGGCCGGGAGTTGCTGCTGGAACTTCTCCGGCCCGACGAGTTGTTCGGCGAGTCGGGTTTCCTGGGCGATCCCGGCCGCTTCGACAAGGCCATGGCCATAGAAAGGGCCGAGTTGATGAGCTGGGCTATTTCGGACGTGGAAGCTCTGATCGGCAGAAGGCCGCCCCTTGCGGTGGCACTGCTGCATTTCCTCGCTCAGCGCAATGCCAGTCTCACCCGCCGGATCGAGAGCCTGTCTATTGACACCGTCGAGCGGCGGCTCGCCCGTTCGCTCATCCGCCTCTCCGAGCGCTTGGGAACGCCGAAGGACGATGGGTCCGTCCGCATGATGCCGATTACTCACGGCTTGCTCTCGCGCTACGTCGGCACCACCCGCGAGATTGTCACGCTGCATATGAACCGGTTTCGGAAGCAGGGCTACGTGAGCTACTCGCGCAAAGGCATCAGCCTCTGCCGCGGCAGGTTAAGAGCGGTGCTGGACGGGCCCGGCGTTTCCTCGGCACAGGCATGCAGCTAGTACCCTGACCGCGCGATTGGGTGCCTGCGCCGGGCCGCTCGCTTTCGCTCGCGGTTCTATCCGGAACCGCGAACGTTAGTGAGCCGCCCAAGACAAAGGCACGTCGCCCCGCGGTCACGGCGCTAGGACGGTTGGATAGTGGAATGTTACACGTTCGGGACACAGCCGCGAAGACCGGTCGAAACGCTCCGGCAGATCGTACTACCACCGGCATAATCTACACTTTTCGTAACAGAACTTGCATCTGCCGGTTTACGCCCGATGTAATCTAACGTCCACTGCACGCTGCACACTCCACGACGCTCCCTGCAACGCCCTTACGCTGCAACGATTAGGCGCGTCCACCCGGCGTGCGCCCGAAGGTGGTGCCAGCCGTGCTCATGTAGACCCGTCGCATCCGCGACAGAAGAGGCGAGAGTATGAGAATAGCGATTATTGCGGGTTTGGCGCTCACCACGTCATTGTTGGCGGCCGACAACGATGCCAACAGACGAGTGGGTGCGGCTACGGCGGTCTTCTCGGAAGTCATGGCGATGCCCGATAAGGCGATTCCACAGGATTTGCTTGAGAAGGCGTACTGCATCGTGATCGTTCCGGATCTCAAGACGGGGGCCTTCATCGTTGGCGGAAAGTACGGAAAGGGGATTCTGTCGTGCCGTAGTAAGGTTTACACCGGCTGGTCCGCGCCTGCCTCGGTTCGCATCGAAGGCGGCAGCGTTGGCTTTCAGATCGGCGGCTCCTCGACGGACCTGATCATGCTGGTCATGTCGGAGCGCGGAGCGGAGAAGCTGCTTCAGAGTAAGTTCACCCTCGGGGGCGAAGCCTCGGTTGCCGCCGGCCCGGTCGGACGGACCGCAACGGCTCAAACCGACGCCCAGATGCACGCGGAGATTCTTTCGTGGTCGCGCTCCCAGGGTCTGTTCGCCGGAATAGCGCTGGAAGGCGCGACCCTGCGGGAAGATCTGGACGACAACGCCGAACTCTACGGCGAGAAACTGGAAAACCGGAACATCGTGAACCACGGGAGACCCGCGCCGGAATCGGCCGCCAAATTGATGGGCCTACTGAACGCGTACTCGCCGCGCGAACGCACTGCGAGCGAGAGATAACAGTTAAGGATCAAAATGAAACTCATCGGCACATTCCTGACCATATGCGGACTCGTGGCGGCTCAGGCGCCCCAGGCTCCCAATCCAGTCCAACAGTCAACCGATTCCGCGGCCCGGATTGCCGGGGGGTCGATGCCAATCTACCGGGTCACTGTCGTGGCCCGGAGCACAAAAGCGATCAATTACAACCACCGCAGCGGACCCACGGAGATCGGGTTTCGCGGAACGCCGCTGATGCCCGAAGCCCGCGGCGAGGCGCGTGTGGAGAGCAAGCAGGGCGCGATCAAGATCGATGCGAGGATGGAGAAACTCCAGCCCGCCAGCAACTTCGGTCCCGAGTACCTCACCTACGTCCTGTGGGCCATTACCCCCGAGGGCCGCGCCACCAACGTGGGTGAGGTGCTTCTGGACGGCGACAAGACCAAATTGGATGCCACCACGGAGTTGCAGTCGTTCGGCCTGATCGTAACGGCCGAACCCTACTTCGCGGTGACGCAGCCTAGTGACGCCGTGGTCATGGAGAATTTCGTGCGCAAAGATACGGTCGGAACGATTGAAGAGGTGGACGCGAAATTCGAACTCCTTCAGCGAGGCCAATACACCCTGAACGTCAACCCATCCGAGATCAAACCCTTTGAGGCGAACTCGAAGGCGCCGCTGGAACTCTACGAGGCGCAGAACGCCGTGCGGATTGCACGCTGGACCGGCGCCGCGACTTACGCTCCGGAGACTTATCAGAAGGCCGTCGATGGCTTGCAGAATGCCGAGGGCTATCTAATCGGGAAGGCGGGAAAGAAGCCCATTGGCACGGTGGCACGTGAGGCCGTCCAGATGGCCGAAGACGCCCGCATTATCACGGTGAAGAAGATCCGCGAGGAGCAGTTGGCCACCGAGCGCCGGGCTGGGGCGGACCGTGAGGCGCTCGCTGGAAGCCAGCGCGCCGCGGCACAAGCCGACACGGCACGGGTCACCCGGGACGCGGAGGTGGCGCAGGCCGCCGCGCAGTCCGAAGCGGACCGCGTGAGGCAGGAGAACACCGCGAGGATGGCGGCCGCTCAGAGCGACGCCGATCGCGCCAAGCGCGACAGCGCTGAACGGATAGCGGCGGCGCAAGCGGAAGCCGATCGCTTGAAGCATGAGAACGACGCCAAGACGGCCGACGCCAAGACGGAAGCGGACCGGCTGAAGACTGCGAGCGATGCGCAGATCTCAGCGGCGTATGACGAGGCGGCCAGGCTGAAACTCGAAAACGACGTTCAGCGGGCCAGCGCTCAGGCCGCACTCGATAGCGCTTCCAAGGCAAACGCGCAGGCCCAGGCGGAGAAGGCGGAGCTGCGAACGCAGCTAATGACCCAGTTCAACGCAATTCTCCAGACCCGGGACACGGCGCGCGGATTGATCGTGAACATGTCGGACGTTCTCTTCGACACCGGCAAGCATTCCTTGCGGCCTCTGGCTCGCGAGAAACTGGCCAAGGTGGCAGGCATCGTCTCCGGGCATCCGGGATTGAAGCTGGATGTGGAAGGACACACCGACAGCATCGGCGGCGACGAGTACAATCAGCAACTCTCCGAAGACCGCGGCGGCGCCGTTCGCGACTACCTGATTGAGCAGGGAATGCCGGGGACGTCGGTCACCACGAAGGGCTTCGGCAAGACCCAACCGGTGGCTTCGAACGATACGTCCGAGGGCCGGCAACTGAACCGGCGGGTGGAACTGGTAATCTCCGGCGACGTAATTGGCACGGAGATCGGGAAGATAGCGGCCAGGTAGCCGCGAGAGACGCGGATTGCAGGGGCGGAAGCCGGCACGGACACGCCCCTCGACGCTACAGCCAGGAAAGGAACACGTATGCCCGATAAGAACGCAGTTGTAGCCATTTATGAGAGTCATTCCCAAGCCGAGGAGGCGTTGAAGGAACTTCAGAGGTCCGGGTTCGACATGAAGAAACTGTCCATCGTCGGCAAGGATTACCACACCGAAGAGCACGTCGTGGGGTACTACAATGCCGGCGACCGCATGAAGCGCTGGGGCAAAACCGGGGCGTTCTGGGGCGGTTTCTGGGGGCTCCTGTTCGGAACGGCCTTCTTCGCCATCCCAGGCATAGGGCCGGTGCTGGTGGCCGGGCCTCTGGTCGCCTGGATCGTAGCTGCGCTGGAAGGCGCCGTGGTGGTCGGCGGACTGAGCGCCGTCGGCGCGGGGCTATATAGCATCGGTATCCCCAAGGACAGCATCGTGCAGTACGAGTCCGCGCTCAGGTCCGATAAGTTCCTCCTCCTGGCTCATGGCACGGCAGAAGAAGTGGAAAGAGCACGGGGAATCATGGGGACGGCGAAACCCTTAGAGGTTTCTGTGCACACAGCCAGCCAGGCACAGATCGCCACCGGAGCTGCACGCTAGCCCATTCCACCTATTCGCGGGCAAGCGACGCCTTGCCCGCACTTACGTAGTTGTGAAGAGATCGAGAAGCGCGGGAGTTTACGGACATGGCGACCGCTGCGGATGAAATGGGGCGGTGAAGGACGCCCGGAGGGCTTAATGCAAAAGCAGACATTGGAGCTGAAGAGCCCGGGATGGGCTTCGTTCGGCCTCGTGTTTCTCATTGTGCTGGTAGCAGTAGGCGTAAGTGCGATCAAGGGTGCGCATCCGGCCCAATGATGCCTCGATGTCGCATCCGGAGTCACTCGAATGATCGGATAGACCGGACGGCAGGCACACGAGAATGGAGCGCGCAGGTGGTCATGGTACACGTTCTTGCGCACCGCTCGCGCTCATCGCAAGTTGTGGATCGCCGTATCCAACGTAATCACGATTGTCGCGCTGCTAGCCCTGGCCGCAAAGGTAACTTGAGGATGTTTGAATCGTCGAGCCAGTAACCATAGCCCGCAACTGCCCCGGAGGGCCGAAACAATGTTAACGAATGCCAGGAATCTGAGTGGTCTTGCGATTCGAGCTACGGACGGCGAGCTTGGAACCGTGGTTCAGTTCTATTTCGACGATGAGACATGGGCCATCCGCTACCTCACGGTCGAGACCGGCGGCTGGCTGGGCGGCCGGCAGGTGCTCATCTCGCCCATCTCCGTCGTTCATGCGGATTGGGAGGCCAAGTGTCTGGATGTCGCGCTAACGAAATCCCAGGTTGAGCATAGCCCCAACGTCAACACGCACCAGCCCGTCTCCCGGCAGTACGAGGCTGCATTCCACGGCTATTACGGGTACTCCCGCTACTGGGGTGGGCCTTACCTGTGGGGCACGGCGTTTAGTCCGGCTGGCCTGGCGCTTCCGGCGGACGCCGCGCCCGAAACAGTGGCGCACAGGGTTGCGAGAGAGTCGGAGGACTCGCACCTGCGCAGTGGCGAAGCCGTAATTGGCTATGACATCGTTGCGACAGATGGCGAGATCGGCCACGTGGACAACTTTCTCATGGACGACGAAGCCTGGGCGATTCGCTACGTCGAGGTGGCCACGCGGAATTGGTGGCCCGGCCGGAAGGTGCTGATTTCCCCGGCCTGGGTGGAACGGGTGAGTTGGACCGATTCGCGAGTCTATGTCGGCCTCTCGCGCGAGACCATCAGGAACGGCCCCGAGTACGACGATGCGACTCCGATTACCCGTGAGTATGAGAACCGCCTTCACCTTCACTACGGCCGGCCGCCATATTGGCTAATCGAAGCCGACCACGCGCCTTCCTTCGTGACGACCGCCGTGTATCGCGGTGCGGGCGCCCCGTAAGGCGGAAGGACATCGGTAGACTTGGAAGGACGGGCGATGAAGAGGGCTTCAGCCATAACCCACGCGTTTCTGGACATCGGTGGTGTGTTGCTCAACAACGGGTGGGATCATCACGCCCGCAGACGGGCGGCCGCCAACTTCAAGCTGGAGTGGGCCGAGATGGAGGAGAGGCATCGCCTGACTTTCGAAACTCACGAGGAAGGAAAGCTCTCCTTCGAAGAGTACCTGAATCGGGTCGTCTTCTACCAAAAGCGACGCTTCACCCGGGCTCAGTTTCGGCGGTTCATGTTCGCCCAATCGAAACCATACCCGGAGATGATCGGCCTGTTCGCGCAGCTAAAGGCCCGCTACGGGCTGAAGATCGCCGTGGTCAGCAACGAATCGCGCGAAGTGAACGCGTATCGGCTTCGCAAGTTCAAGCTCGACGAGTTCGTGGATACGTTCATCTCCTCGTGCTTCGTGCACGTTCGCAAGCCCGACGCGGATATCTACCGGCTCGCCCTGGACGTCGCCCAGGCGCCACTCCGGCAGGTCGTGTATATCGACAACACGCCGCTCTTCGTCCAGGTCGCCGAAGGTCTGGGGATTCGAAGCATTCTTCACACCAGTTACGAATCCACGCGGGTAGAATTGGATTTGCTCGGATTGCGGTCCGAAGGACTGAGGCATGACAGGCAGCACACTCACCCGAGACCTACTGCATAAGATCGACGCGTACTGGCGCGCCGCGGAGGACTTGTCGACCGGCTGCATTTACGTCTCCGGTCCCGGACACGACGACCGCGCGATAGTGGGCACTACGTACCTCGAGGCCACCCTCCACCGCTTGCCGCAGGCCGGCGACAAGGGCATCTACCTGAAACAGCAACTCAAGCGCACGCTGATCGATCGCGAGCAGTGCGGCGAAGACTTACCGGAACTTCGTAACTGGAAATGGAGTAACCCAGAATGCATACGCAAGAACTGACACACACCGCGAAGGCGCTGGTAGCCGGTGGCAAGGGGCTGCTGGCGATGGACGAGAGCACTCCAACCTGCAACCGGCGATTTGCCGCTTTGGGGATTCCGCAGACGGAGCAGGCTCGATGCGCCTACCGGGAGTTTATCGTTACGACACCGGGCCTCGGAGAGTCGATTAGTGGAGCGATCCTCTATGACGAGACGATCCGGCAGCATATGAAGGACGGCACTGCCTTTGTCAAAGCCCTCAACGACGCGGGAATCATTCCCGGCATTAAGGTAGATGCCGGTGCGAAGGACATGGCGGGTCACGCTGGAGAGAAGGTAACCGAAGGTCTGGACGGATTGCGCGACCGCCTCGATGAGTACTCTCGGATGGGCGCGCGGTTTGCCAAGTGGCGAGCGGTGCTCGCAATTGGCAATGGCACTCCCAGCCGGGCTTGTATCGAGGCCAATGCGCAGACGCTGGCTCGGTATGCCGCGATCTGCCAGGAGGCCGGACTGGTCCCCATCGTCGAACCGGAAGTGCTGATGGACGGAGCGCACACCCTGCAACGCTGTTGCCAGGTAACGGAGGAGGTTCTGCGAACGGTATTCACCCAGCTCTACACCCAAGGCGTGACGCTGGAGGGCATGATCCTCAAGCCCAACATGGTGGTTCCGGGATTGACGTGCCCCACGCAGGATGCGGTGGACGAAGTTGCAGACACCACGGTCAGTTGTCTCCTGCGATCCGTCCCCGCCGCCGTTCCGGGGATCGCGTTCCTGTCGGGTGGCCAACCGGCCGAACTGGCGTCGGCGCGTTTGAACGCCATGAACGTGAGATTCAAGGGGCGGCTGCCTTGGGTACTGTCGTTTTCGTTTGCTCGCGCCATCCAGCAACCGGCTTTGGAGATCTGGCGAGGCCAGGAGGCCCAGGTACCTGAGGCACAACGAGCTCTAAATCACCGAGCTGGATGCAACCGGGCTGCGCTGCGCGGCGAGTACAATGCCGCGATGGAAAGGGAGACACGCGTCATGGCCAGCGGCTCATCGCAGTGAAGGATGTCCCGGCACCGGCGGGCCTCGCCAGCGACGATGTCCGCCGCCGCCTCGAAGAGTTCGGGCCAAACGCAGTACCGGGCGCGGCTCTGCACCCGCTACGCAGGGCGCTGGGCCAGCTTTGGGCCCCGGTTCCGTGGATGCTCGAAGCCGCGGTCGTGCTCGAATTGGCCCTCGGCCGGCACGTCGAGGCTGCAATCATCGCCGCTCTCCTCGCCTTCAACGCGGCTCTCGGTTTCTTCCAGGAGGGGCGCGCTCAGGCTACTCTTGCCGCGCTGACGAAGCGGCTATCGCTGAACGCCTCGGTCCGCCGCGATGGTGTTTGGGCGACCGTGCCCGCTGCCGGACTCGTGCCTGGCGACGTTGTGAAGCTATCGCTCGGCGCCGTGGTTGCCGCCGATGTGCGTCTGACCGGGGGATCGGTGCTGCTCGACCAGTCCATGCTCACCGGCGAATCGGTTCCGGTCGAAGCCGGCGCCGGATTCGATACCTATGCGGGAGCGCTGGTGCGGCGGGGCGAAGCTGTCGCGGAGGTTACGGCGACCGGAACGCGCACGAAGTTCGGTCGCACCGCGGAACTGGTCCGAACCGCGCACGTGGAAAGTACCCAGCAAATAGCCGTGCTGCGCGTGGTGCGCAATCTCGCCATGGTCAATGGCGTCATCGTTACGATGCTGGTGGTGTATGCCTGCGTTCTGAAACTGCCGCTTGATGAGATCGTTCCGCTGGTGCTCACCGCGGTCCTGGCGTCAATCCCGGTAGCGCTGCCGGCTACGTTTACTCTAGCGGCGGCGCTCGGCGCGAGGGCTCTGGCACGCCTGGGCGTCCTTCCCACGCGGCTCTCCGCGGTAGATGAAGCGGCCAGCATCGACGTATTGTGTGCGGACAAGACCGGCACTTTGACGCAAAACGAACTGACCGTGACCGCCGTCCATAGCATGCCCGGCTTCGACAAGCCGCACGTGTTGGGACTGGCTGCCCTGGCGAGTTCCGACGGCGGGCAAGATCCGGTGGATGCGGCCATCCGGGCCGCCGCCGCAAGAGAGACGGCCGCCGATCTGCCGAAGCTGAACCAGTTCGTCCCATTCGATCCTGGGACAAAGATGTCGGAGGCCGCTGCCTCTGGCCCGGCTGGCGCCTCGGTACGCGTAGTCAAGGGGGCCTTTGCCGCGGTTACCGCTCTTACTCAACCGCCTCCCGATGCCTCCGCGGCGGCCAGCCAACTTGCGGCGAAGGGCTTCCGCGTACTCGCCGTTGCGGCGGGTCCGCCGGATGCGCTGAAGCTCGCAGGACTGATCGCTTTCAGCGATGCGCCTCGATCTGATTCGGCGGCGCTCATTGCGGAGCTGCATGCCTTGGGCGTTCGCACCGTGATGGTGACCGGGGATGCCCCGGCGACGGCGGAAACTGTGGCCCGCGAGGTGGGTCTCGACGGAGCCATTGCTCCACCTGGACCGATCCCCGACGCTGTCCACCCCCGGGATTTCGCCGTCTTCGCCGGCGTCCTCCCGGAGGGAAAGTACAACCTCGTCAAGGCATTTCAGAAAAGTGGCCACACCGTCGGCATGTGCGGCGATGGCGCCAACGACGCACCGGCGTTGCGTCAGGCGCAAATGGGAATCGCGGTTTCGACTGCCACCGATGTTGCCAAGTCGGCGGCTGGCATCGTTCTGACTAAGCCAGGGCTAGGCGGCATCGTCGCTTCGGTGAAGGAAGGCCGCGTCACGTTCCAGCGCATCCTGACTTATACCCTTAACTCGGTCACCAAGAAAACCGTGCAGGTGCTCTTCCTGGCTGTAGGTCTGATCATGACGGGGCATGCCATCCTGACTCCGATGTTGATGGTAGTAATAATGCTCGCGGGCGACCTCCTGGGCATGTCCCTGACGACCGACAACGTGCGCCCATCCCCTATGCCCAATGCCTGGCGAATCGGTACCTTGACGATTGCAGGCCTGTTCATGGGGATCTCCGAGCTCATGTTTTGCACCGCGGTTCTGGCCATTGCCAAATTCCGTCTGGGGCTGGAAATCGAAACGCTGAGAACTTTGGCATTCGTGGTCATCGTGTTCGCCAATCAAGCCACGACCTACACGAATCGCGAACGCCGGCACATGTGGTCGTCTCGCCCAAGCGCATGGCTGGTCGGGTCGTCTGTAGTCGATCTGCTGATCGCCGGAACGCTGGCGATTTTCGGAATCGCCATGGCCCCGCTGTCTGTGTTTGTCGTGGGAGGAGTATTGATGGCGGCCGCGGCATTTGCGTTTGTTTTGGACTTTGCGAAGGTCCCCGTGTTCCGTCGCCTGAGAATCGCGTAAAGAAACTGGCTCGGCGCTGGGATTGACGGCGCAGCAGGCATGGCGCAAGACGAGGCAGATAGCCGCAGCCAACGTAGCGCTATATTCGGGCTCACACCCTGGCCCCGGTGCCAGCCTGCGCGGGCCGACTACGTCCCGCAACTATCGTGTGGCCACCGGCGGAGTTCCCCGACTTCGGCGCTTGGCAATATCGTCCCAGATGCACCCGGCTGATTCGATCCATGCCGGAAGCGGGGCTTCGCTTGGAATAGGCGTAAGGGCCGGGAAGATCTCAGGCCTTCACCAGATCCAGCACGGCTGCCGCCGTCAATAGGGGCAGCACACGCACGCTACGGGCGTGCCCGGACATCACCAGCGCTCCGGCATATCCTTCGGCAGGCTTCAGAGAGTGGAGCGGCCACCCGCTCACCGCTTCGAGACCGCCCGCCGTCCGATCCGGCGGCACTGGCGCTTCGGGCCGAAGGCTGACCCGGAATGCGTCCAGGCCCATGGAAAGGCCGCCGCCCACGGCTTTGATGTACGCTTCCTTCCCGGTCCAACAGCGGAAGAAAGCTTCGTCGCGCTGGGAGGGATCCAGATCGAACCACTCCGCGCGCTCTTCGGGCGAGAAAAACCGGCCGACGATGCGCTCCTGGCCGGGCACGGGCCGGACCTCTTCGACATCCACTCCGAGTTCGCAGCCCACGGCGAAGGCGTAGGCCGCGAGCCTGCCGGAGTGGGCCAAGTTGAATTCGAGGGAGGAAGCCGGAGATGCCAGCCGCGGTTTCCCGCGCGATCCATAAGCGAAGCGCACGGCTGCCGGCTCGACGCCGAGGTAGCGCCCCAACAGGACGCGCAGAATTCCCCTGGACAGCGTGAAGGCGGCCCTCAGATGCTCGAAGCGGAACCGCGAGGCGCGCTCCCGCTCATCGGCGGACAGGAAAGACTCGCAGTCCGCGACGGAGGTGGGATCCGCCGCCAGTTCCACGAACCACACCTGGACCTCGCTCCGGTCCGGTAACGTCTCCCAAAGGGACATAGGCTCACCCGCAAAGCCGCCCAACAAATGCCAGAATCTCGTCGCACGCCTGCGCGGTGCCTCCCGAGGCGCGCACGGATTCGCCGAGGGCGGCGGCGGCGCGGCGATATTCCGGGCCGCCCATCACCCGGCCCGCCAACTCGCGCAGGCGCCCGCCCGCGATGTCGGCATCGCTCAACCGCAGCCCCGCGCCGAGTTGCTGCACCAGGTCCGAGAACATGAACTGGTCGCCGGCCTGCGGATACATCAACTGCGGCACCGCGGCGCGCGCGCATTCCTGCACCGTGTTCCCGCCCGCGTGGGTGATGGCGAGCGAGGCACGACCGAGCAACTTCGCGATCGGCACCGGTACGAAGGAAGCCACAAGGAAATTCGCGGGCGCGGGGCCCAGAGCCGCGGGATCCACGCGCCGCCCCACTGACATCACTACCCGCACGGGCAGGCCGCCGAAAGCATCGATGCAGGCACGGAAGAACTCGGGGCGGTCGTTGAAAACGGTTCCCAGCGAGATATAAATCAGCGGGTCCGCGCCCAGCCAGTCCCAGGCGAACTCGTTCAGCTCCTGGCGGGTGCCGAGGCACGGTCCGACGAAGCGATAGGTCTGGTCGAACCGGTCGGCTTCGATCTGCAGCGCGCGCGGAATCAGCACCAGGTTAAGATCCGTGCGGCACTCCAGGCTGAGTGCCACGTCTCCGGTCCGGGAGCCGTATTGCCGGTCCAGACGCTGTGCCGCCTCGTAGTAGCCGGCAAGGTCGAGCATGCCTTGCAGCAGGAACTCGCGGGAACCCTGGCCGTAGAACCGCCGCACCAGTTCCTCCGCGTCGAGCATGTCGCGATGCAGCGCGAAGGTCAGGCGATAGGAGACGGCCGGAAGCGGCAAAACCCCCGCCGCCACGCTGCCCCAGTTGGCGGCGGCGTCCAGGATCAGGTAGTCCGGGCGGAGGGCGCGCAGCGTCTCGATCGCTTCCGGCAGCACCTGCCCGGCGAATTCGATGCGCCGCCGCATGCCGCCAAACGGCCCGGTGGAAGACGCGCTCATGGTTGCGCAATAGCTGCGGAACGCGGCGCCCGAAGACTCGATGTCGCCGCGGTACGCCGGCGCCGAATAGACAGTTACGTCCTCGCCCCGCCGCGCCAGTTCGGCGAAGACCGCGAGCGGCGACAGGACATGCGATGGATCCGGATACGTGAATACCACCGTGCGGGCCATACTAATCGGCCTCCGCGCGGCTCTGGCGCAGCGTATTCGAACCCGGCGTACCGGGCACGCGCGAGCCGGCGAAACTCTGGATCGCGTCCGCGGCGCGCAGGTAGCCGCCCGAGCTCTGCAGCGACGCGCCGAGCGCTTGCGCCCTGTGGCGGAAGGCCGGGCCGGAGAGCACCGCTAACACAGCCGCCCTCAGCCGCGCGGAATCCACCTCGGCCGGCGGTATTGCCAAACCAGCGCCGAGTTCCGCCACTCGCGCGCCGACTATGTGTTGATCTCCGCGCTGTGGAACGACGACCAGCGGAACGCCGAAGTAGAGCGCTTCGTTGGCGCTGTTCATGCCCCCATGCGTGACGAACACCGCGGCCCGCTCCAGCAGCGCGAGTTGCGGGACGAACCGGCGCACCAGGAAGTTCTCCGGCGGCGTGCCCAATTCGACGGAGGCTCCGCCGGTCGACAGAACCACCTGCCAGGGGCCGCCGGAGAGCGCCTCGAAACAGGCCCGGTAGAAGACCGGTACGTCGTGAAACGTGGTGCCGAGCGAGACGTAGACGATAGGGCGGCCGTCCAGCCGATCGAACGGAAAACTGCCGGCGTCGTCGCGCCCCGGTGGAATCGAGGGGCCCACGAAGAGGTACTCGCCGCCGAAGGCCTGGCTGCCCGGCTGCAACTCACGCGAGGTGAAGACGATGTTGAGCGGCTGCGGATTGCCCAGGTACCCGGCAATTCCCGGTGCCTCGGCGCCGTAGAGGCGGTTGAGGCGGCGCGCGGTTTCGAAGTACTCCCCCAGCCCGAGCATGCCTGCGAGAAGCGCTTCGCGTGGAGCACCCCGGTAGAGCATTCCGGTGAGCTCGGGCACTCCGATCGCCCCGTCCCGGATGGCGAAGACCACCGAGAGGGTGACCGCCGGAATGCCGAGGATTTGCCCCACCATCCGGCCCCACAGGCTCTTGGTGTCGATGAGGAGATACGCGGGACCGAGCGTGCGTACCTCGTCGAGGAGGCCCGGCAGGAGGTCCCCGGTGAGCGAGGCCAGGCGGGCCATGTCGCTGAAGAGGCCCGCAGTGGGCGGCGTGGGGTTGAAATCGTCATGGCCGCGCGCGTAAGCGCGGTAGTGCGCGCCGGTGGCCTCGATCCTGGCGCGCGAGCGCCCGGTTCCATAGAAGACCACCTCCTCGCCGCGCCGAACGAGTTCGGCGGCGACAGGCAGAATGGGCGCCAGATGCCCATGCGTGGGATAGGCGAGAACGGCCGCGCCAGCCATCACGTCCCCTGTCCGGCCGAGAACAACCCGGGGTTGCGCTCGACCCAATCGATGAGGCGGGCCACGCCCTCCCTCGGACGGACGGTGGGCCGCCAGCCGGTGTTCCGGGTGAGCCGGGAGTGATTCGTGACGAAATACTGGAGGTCTCCGAAACGGCCTTCCTGAAAGCGCACCTGCGCCTTCCGCCCGGAAAGTTCCTCGATGAGCGCAATACTCTCCAGAAGGGAAATGCGGTTCATCTCGCCGCCGCCGGTATTATAGATACCCGGTTGCGGCGAGCGATAAAACGCGCCGAAGGCTTCCGCGGCATCGGAGGCGTAAAGGATGTCGCGCAATTGCTTGCCCGTGCCGAAGATGGTGACGGGCAGGCCCAGCAGAATGCGGATGACGAAGTTCGCCACCCAGCCGTGGTCCTCGCCGCCGAACTGGTGGGGACCGTAGATGCCGGTAAGACGGAAGCAGGCGGCGCGCAGGCGATAGGTGTCGATGTAAGCCTGCGCGTAGATCTCGCCAGCGCGCTTGGACGCGTGCAGCGGCGTCACCGAGCCCTGCAATAGCGGCTCGTCCTCCCCGATGGCAACCGGGTCGCGTACGTAGCGCGTGGCCTCTTCGGTGAGCGACGCGTTGATGCGGTCGGGGCCGAAGGTGTGAATGCTGGAACAGATGGCGACGGGGATCTGCGCCAGCCGCGCGGCTTCGAGAACGTTGAATGTGCCGCGTGTGTTGGTGCTGAAATCCAGCTCGGGATTCTCCCAGGAGATGGTCATGGCTGGCTGCGCGGCGGTATGACAGATGTAGCCGCAACCGGCCGCCATCCCGGCCAGCGACTCCTTGTCGCGGATATCCTCGACGGCGATCTCGACGCCGGCCTTGGCCAATTCCGCGCGGTTGTGATCGCGCGCTTCATCGCGCATGTAGGGATTGCGGGCGAACTCGTGCTTCGCCAGGTTGTCGTAGGCGATCACGCCCGCGCCGTTCTTCCGGAAGTACTCGCACACATGGTATCCCAGGAATCCGCATCCGCCCGTGACCAGAACTTTCATAGCGCTATGACCTCGCTCCCGAGAGTTTCCGCTGCAACATCATTCTGGTGACCGCAAGCACGCGCGGCAGTTTGACCCAGGCAATGCGCAGCGACACGCGGCTTTGCTCAGCCGCCCCCGCCACCGCGTTGACGGCCGGATGGGGATAGAAGCGGCGGTTGCGGAAGACGATGTTCTCTTCGCGGTTGATCGACTGCTTCCACGAAACGTGCCTTTCAAATCCCTGCGACGCGAAGAACGCGATGGCCTGCTCCCGCGTGAAGCTGTCGGCGTAGAGCGGCGAAGAGTGAATATTCACCTCGATCTGGATCTTCTTCACGTCCGCGATGCGGGCGCCGAGGGATTCGACCACGCGCAGGTCCTCGCCCTGCGCGTCAATCTCCAGCCGGTCGACTTGCGCGATACCGTTCTGCTTGAAGAAAGTGTCGAGACGAATCACTTCCACTTCGATATCCTCCACCATTTCGAAATGCTTGTAGGGATGCCACTGGTGCACCCACGCCGTATTCGCCGAGGAGTCGAAGCTCTGGAGCGACGAACAATCGTCGTAACAGGCGATGTGAAACGCCGCCGAGCCGTTCCGGTTCGAGACCGCCTTGGCGACGACGTGGATGGTGGGCGCGCCGTCGCTCTTGCGTGCGAGTTCGGCGGCGCGCTTCGGATTCGGCTCGAACATATAGAGGTGGTGGCCGAAGCGGCGGCAGGCGGCGATGAGCTTGTCGTCACCCGTGAATGCACCCACCTGAACGAACGTTCGCGGTCTGGACATATGGGCTCCTTACGAAACACCGGTGCGGCGGCGGAACTCGAAAATCTCGTCGGCGGCGCGCACATGGCCCCCGGCGGCGCGCAAGTTCGCGCCCATTTTCGCGGATCGCGCGCGGAATTGCGGATCCCCCAGGGCGCGGCGGGCGCCATCGGCCAGCCGTTCGGCGGTCGCCTGGGAACGGTCCAGTACCACGCCGGCGCCGGCTGCTTCCACCTGTCCGGCTACCACGTAGTGGTCGGCGCGCTGCGGCAACACCACCATGGGAACTCCGTTCAGCATGGCCTCGTGCGCGCTGTTGATGCCGCCGTGGGTGATGAAAAGCCGCGCCACCCCAAGCAAGGCGACTTGAGGGACGTATTCCCGCACGATGAAATTGGCGGGAGGTTCGGGAAGCTGGCTACGGTAGACGCGATGCCCCACCGCGAGCACCACGGGATCCGGCCAATCGCCGAACGCGCGAAAGCACTGGCGGTAGAACCCGGCCTCATCGTTATACATAGTGCCCATTGAGATCAGGATCGGCGCGCGGCCGGCGAGGCGCTCCATCGGGAATCCGGCATAATCCTGGCGGCCGGCGATTGGCGGGCCGACGAACCGGTAGGAATCGTCGAACGCCGCGCCACCGATTTGAAACTCGCGTGCGGTGAAGACGAGGTTCAGGCGCTGGCGGTTTCCCAGGAAGTCGACGATGCCCGGACTCACGACGCCGAAGCGGCTCAGCAGGCGGCGCGCGGATTCGAAGTATTCGCCGAGCGCGAGCAGGCCTTCGAGCGCCAGGCCGCTTGGTGCGGCGCCATACAGGTGAGCCATCAGGCCGGCGGCGCCGATCAGCTCTTCGTTCATGGCGAACATGCTGCACAGCGTGGCCGTGGGCACATCGAGCAATTGCGCCATGAGATTGCCCCAAACGGCGTGGGCCTCCACCAGCAAGTAGTCCGGGCGCGCGGCACGGAACTCCTCGACCAGCCCGGGGAGAATCCGTTCGGTGGTCTCCATCAGGCCGGCCATGCCACCCAGCATGCCGCCCGAGCCGAGGTTCCGCTCGAACAGCGCGTGATCGCCGTACGGCCGGAATTCGGCGCCGGTGTCTTCCACCTTCGCGCGGAAGGGTTCGGTGGCATAATAGACCACCCGCTCGCCGCGGCGGCAAAGCTCCGCCATCAGTGGCAGATTGGGGTTGACGTGGCCCGGCGCCGGGTGACCGAGCACGTAGACCGTGGCCATGGCCTACCTCCGGCTCCAAACCAGGATCTCGCTGGCCGCGCGTTGCGGGCCGCCGGCCGCGCGGAAGGAATCGGCGATGGGGCGCGCGGCGGCGCGGAAGGCGGGCTCGTTCAGCAGGCGTTCCGCCACTTGCCGCAGTTTGGCGGGCTGGATGTCCGGCGGCCGCAGGACCAGCCCCGCGCCAAGTTCCGCCACGCGCGCGGCGACCAGGCGTTGATCGCCATGCTGCGGGAAGACCAGCAGCGGGACTTCGTACCACAGCGCTTCACTCACGCTGTTCATGCCGCCGTGCGTCAGGAAGAGCGAGGCTTGGGACAGGATCTCCAACTGGGGGACGAATTCGCGCAACTCGAAATTCTCCGGCGCCGCGCCGAGCGAAGCCGCGTTCACCTTTCCGGTGGCCATCAGGACGCGGTACTCCGCGCCCCCGAAGGCTTCGAAGCAGGCGCGGTAGAACTCCGGCAGCGCATTGAAGATGGTGCCCATCGAGATGTAGAGGAGCGGGCGGGGATCGGAGGCCGCCGGCTCGGGCTTCGGGGCGGCCTCGATGGAGGGCCCCACGAACTTGTAGGTGTCGTCGTACGCATCGCCCGCGATGTGAAAATAGCGCGACGTAAAGACGACGTTGAGCGATTGCCGGCAGGAGAAGAACTCGACCAGATTCGGGCTCCGGGTTCCGAACCGGCGGTCGATTCGCTGCGAGGTCATCAGGTACGTGTTGAGCGCGTCGATACCGGAAAGCAGCGTCTCCTTCGGCGCATCTCCGTAGGCAAGGCGGACCATGTCTTCGACGGTGATGCTGAGTTGGTCGGTCACGAAGACGGATCCGAGCATGGCGGCGGGGATTCCCAGCGCCTGCCGGGCCAGGTTGCCCCAGACGCATAGCGAATCGATCAACAGGTAATCGGGTGCAATGGCACGCAACTCGGGGATTAGCACGGGGAGCACACGCTCGGCCAGACCGATGGCGAAAGCCATCACGCTATACAGACCGCCGGTGTGGGCGGGAGGCCGGAAGATCGAGGGATCGCCGTAGCTGCGGTACTCGGCGCCGGCGGCCTCCAGGCGTTCGCGGAACGGCTCCGTCGAGTAGTAGACCACGCGCTCGCCGCGGCGGACCAATTCCGCCACCAGCGGAAACGTGGCATTCATATGGCCGTGCTCCGGCAGATTGAGCACTACGGCAGTTGGCATGCGGCCGCCTTTCCACGAGATTGACCGGCGGCGCGCTGAGCGTCGTCGAGGCGGACTGAAAGGCGGCCGGCGAGCGCCCGCACGTGCGGCGGGCGCAACGCGGTGAGGTGCTCGCCGGGCACAAATTCGACGTCCGCCGGGCCGAGGGCCGACCATCCCCAGCTCGGGTCCCCATCGGCGGGGCGGCCGGGCGGCTCGGCATGCGTCCGCAGCAGAGCGATGCGAACGGGCAAAGGAATATCGGGGATGCGATAGCGAACCTGCGCGTGGGCTTTGAACATTTCGAGCACGTTGCGGATTTGTACCGCGCCGGCGTCTTCCGGGAACAGCCGCGCATTCACCAGCGCGGCACGGAAGTACTCCAACTGCGCCGCGCCATTGAGGCTCTCCAGCGCCTCGAGCGAAATGTCGAGATCGGGGTTCAGCAATTGTCCGATCCGGCCGGCCAGTTCGAACATCCAGCGCGCTTCGCTCCATCCGCTGGTGTCGCGATTGGGGGCGGAGGAGGGAACCGGCGTATCGACGATCGCCACCAGGCCCACCTCGCGGCCGCGGCGCATCAGTTGTTGCGCCATTTCGTACGCCACCCACCCGCCCAGCGAATGCCCACCCAGGAAGTATGGGCCGCCGGGCTGGAAGCTCTCGATGAAGCGCAGATAGTGCGCGGCCATTTCCTCGACCGAGCGCTGCGGCGGCGCCTCCCCTTCGAAGCCGACCCCTTGCAGCCCGAAGAAAGGCTGATCGGGCCCGAGGTGCCGGGCGAGGTTGTATAGGTAGATGACGTTGCCCCCAGCGCCGGGGACGCAGAAGAACGGTGGCCGCGCGCCGGAGGGCTGAATGGGAACCAGCGGCGAAAAGGCGCCGTGCGGGGCCTCGCGGCGGAGCAAGCCGGCAAGTTGTTCGACGGTCGGTCCGCGCAGGATATTGGCGAGCGGCACGCGCTGGCCGGTCTCCTTTTCGAGTAGCACTGCCAGACGCACGGCCAGAAGCGAGTGTCCGCCGAGATCGAAGAAGTTGTCCCTTACCCCGACCGGGCGGACGCTGAGAACGGTCTCCCAAACGGCCGCGACCTTGAGTTCGAGCGGTTCGCGCGGCGCCACGAAACGCGTAGCATCGCGCTCCGTGCCAGGGGCAGGCAGCGCGGCGCGGTCGATCTTGCCGTTGGCCGTGAGCGGAAACTCGTCGAGCGCGACGAGGAACGCGGGAACCATGTACGCGGGCAGCCGGTCCGCCAGATAACGCCGGAGTTCGGCGGCTCCGGGCGCCGGTTCGCGCGAGGTGAAATAGGCGGCGAGTTGGCCGTCGAATGCGGTGGCAGCGGCGGCCTCGACGCCGGGATGGCTGGTGAGCACGCTCTCGATCTCACCGAGCTCGACGCGGTAGCCGCGGATCTTGACCTGGGTATCGATGCGGCCGAGAAAATCGAGGTCGCCCGAGGGCAGCAGCCGTGCCAGATCGCCCGAGCGGAAGAGGCGCGCGCCGGGACGCCCGCTGAACGGGTCGGCGACGAACCTGGCTACGGTCAACTCCTGGCGGTTCAGGTAGCCGCGCGCCACGCCGGCGCCGCCGATATAGAGCTCGCCCACGACACCCGGCGGCACCGGTTCCATCCTGCCGTCGAGCACGTACAATTCGGTATTTGCAATGGGCCGCCCGATGGGCACGGAGCCCTCCAGATCTTCCGTGGCCTCGTAGACGCAGCAGCCGACCACGGTCTCCGTGGGGCCGTATTCGTTGATGAGCCGGGTGGCGGGAGCGTGCTTCCGCCAGAAGGCCAGCACGTCGCCGCGCAACGCTTCGCCGCCGATGACGAAGGCGTGCGCGCGCCCGGCGCACTCCTCGGGCCGGAGCAATTGGCCGAGGATCTCGAGGTGCGCTGGCGTAATCTTGATCAGGCTGAACCCGTGGTTGGCGCGCAGGCATTCGGCCAGCGACTCCACGGCGCGGTCCTCGGGCAGCATCACCACCTTGCCGCCCGTGACGAGGGGCGCGAAGAAGCTGGTGATGGTGGCATCGAAGCCCATCGCGGAACTGACCGGCGCTCCAGATCCCTCCGCGACGCGGTAGGCCTCCACGCACCAGTTCAGATAGTTGGTAAGCCCGCGATGCTCGATCAGCGTGCCCTTCGGAAGCCCCGTGGAGCCCGACGTGTAGATGACATAGGCAAGATTGCCGGGGCCGGTTTCCACTTCGGGATTCGCGCCGCTACGGGTGGCAATGGCGGGCCACTCCTCGTCGAGATGAATCGCCGCGATCCCCTCCGGAACCGCGAGGCCCGAGGCCAGCTTGCGCGACGCGAGAAGCACGGGCATGCCGGCGTCCCGCATCATGAATTCCAGCCGCGAGGCCGGATAGCTGGGGTCGAGGGGCACGTAAGCGGCTCCGGCCTTCAACGCGGCCAGGATGGCGGCGGCCAAATCGAGCGAGCGTTCGAGGCACACGCCTACCAGGACCTCCGGACCAACGCCCAGTTCCATCAGCCGGTGCGCCAATTGGTTCGCGCGGGCGTTGAGTTCGGCGTAGGTCCAGGCGCCCGGTGAAGCGAACATTTCGGCCGCTACGGCGCCGGGAGTGAGCCGGACTTGCCGCTCGAACATGCGATGCACGGGCGTTTCGGGATAGCTCACCGCGGTCCGGTTGCCGTCGCACAGGAGGCGGCGGCGCACTTCGGGAAGCAGCAACGGCTGCGAGCCGATGGCACGTCCGGGATCGCCTGTCACGGCTTCGAGCAGCGTCGCGAAGCACGCCGCCATGGTTTCGATGGTCTCCCGTTTGAAAAGGCTCGTATCGTATTTGAAGACCGCCTTGAGATCATGGTCGTTCTCCGCCACGTGCAAGCCCACGTCGAACTGGCCTTCCTCTTCGGCGAGAGGGAACGGCGCCACGGGGAATCCCTCCGCGGCGGCGCCGTTGCGGTAAGCCGGCGGAGCTTTGAGCAGCGAGAAATCGGCCTGGTAGATGGGCGAGCGGCAGAGGTCGCGCCTGGGTTGCAGCCGCTTCACGAGCTGTGCGAAGGGCATCTGCAGATGCTCGATGCCCTCGGAAACCGTGCGGCGGACATGCTCCAGCAGCGCGGCGAACGCCGGGTCTCCAGCCAGGTTGACGCGCACCGGAATCGGGTTCGTGAAGTAACCCACCACGCCGGCGAACCCAGCCGGGCGGCCGGCCGTGGCGCAGCCGATAACCACTTCGCTCTGGCCCGTGAAGCGGCCCAGCAGCGCGGCGAAGACCGCCAGCAGCGTGCTGTGCAGCGTGGCCCCGTGCGAGCGCGCCAGGTCGCGCAGCTTTCGCGTCAGATCCACACCGATGGCGATGGCGTGCGACCCGCCGCGGAACGTTTGCACGGCGGGCCGGGGGAAATCGGCGGGCAGGTTGAGAGCGGGCAATTCCCCGGCGAGTTGCTGCCGCCAGTAACTCCACAGCTCTTCGCCTTCGGCTCCGGCGAGCATCTCCCGCTGCCATCGAACGAAGTCCGAGTAGGCGGCCCGCACGGGCGGCAGGGCCTTGCCGGCGTAGGCGGCCTGAATCTCCTCGATCATGGTCCAGAACGAGAGAGCGTCACAGGCTATGTGATGCATGCTCAGGAGCAGGACGTGGTCCGCTGCGGACCGCGTAAACATTTCCGCGCGGAGCACCGGGCCGGAGGCGAGATCGAATGGGCGGCGGTGGGCTTCGGCCACGCGGCGCTTCAGCTCATCGAGATCCCATGCAGACCCGTCGGTGCATTGCAGACGAATTGCCGAGGCCGGCTGGATCTCCTGCTCGGGCTCGCCGGCAGGGGCGGAAAACGTGGCGCGCAGCGACGGGTGGCGGCCGGCCAGCGTTGCCAGCGCCCGGTCCAGCGCGGCTGGGTCCACCGGGGCGGCGATTGCGAGCGCAATGCCGACGTTGTAGGCGGGGCTTTCGGGGGCGCTCTCGTGGATGAACCAGAGAGCTTCCTGTCCGTAGGAGAGCGGGTAGCGCAATGCGGCCGCGGCCGGCGCGAGGACAGGCGCGGGCGCGCGGGTGGGGTCGAGCAGCGCGCAAACCTCCCGGGCCAGGGATTCTACGCTGGGGCTTGACTGCAGCCGATCCAGACTCAACTCGACGCCGAGAGCGGTTTGCAGCCAGTCCTGGATTTCGGCCGTCATCAGGGAGTCCAGACCGAGCTCGAAAAGCGAGCGTAGGCCGTCGGCGGGCGCGGCCGATCCCAGCACGGCGCCAATCTGGCGCGCCAGGGCTTCGAACACCGCGGCATCGCGCGCCGCCGCCGGTAGTTCCCGCAAGCGGCCGGCCAGGTCCTCGTCGAGCGCTTCGGCGGGAGCGGGAGCCGTCTTTCGCGCCAGCGCCCAGTAGCTCTGGCGCTCGAACGGGTAGGTGGGAAGCGCCACGGCGCGGCCAGCGCCGCCGTTCGCCCGGTAATGGGCTGCCCAGTCGATTGCGCCCCCGCCCAGGTACTGCCCGGCGAGGGTCTCCGGATCCGGCGCCGGGCGCGCGCTGTCGCGCAGACTGGCCAGCCCTTCGGCAAGCGACGAGGCTGTGACGCAGGCACGGTTTTCGAAATGCGCGCGGCCGGCGTTCGAAGTGTAGCAAACGTCCGCCCAGTTCAACCCTGGGTTGGTAGCGAGCGCCGCCAGGTACCGCTCCCGCAGCTCCGAGAGCGCCGCGGGCGAGCGTGCGCTGAGCGTCAGAATGTGCGGCGCCCGGCCGGCCTCCGGCGCCGCTTCCGCCGCAGGAGCTTCCTCCAGGACCACGTGCGCGTTGACACCGCTCAGACCAAACGAGCTGATGCCTGCCAGACGGCGGCGCGCAGTTTCGGGCGCGGGCCATTCGGTGAGTTGGACCGGCACGCGCAAGGGGATCTCACTCCAGGCGATGCCCGGGTTGGGCGTGCGGAAATGGAGATGCGCAGGTATCCGGCGGTGCACCAGAGCCAGCGCGGTCTTCAGCACGCCGGCCACGCCGGCGGCGGCCTCCAAATGGCCGATGTTAGTCTTGACCGAGCCGACCAGCAGGTCGCGTTTGCGCCCTTTGCTCATGACCCGCGCGAGCGACTGGATCTCGATGGGATCGCCCAGCGCCGTGCCGGTGCCATGCGCTTCCACGTAGTCGATGTCCGCCGGAAGCACGCCCGCGGCTTCGATCGCCTGGCGAATCGTCCGGTCCTGCGCCGGGCCGTTGGGGATGGTGAGGCCGGCGCTCGATCCATCGTGGCGCACCGCCGATCCACGAATCACGGCCAGGATGCGCCTGCGATTGCCCAGGGCGGCGGACAGCCGTTCGAGCACCAACATGCCGCAGCCTTCTCCGCGTCCGTACCCATCGGCGGCGGCGTCGAACGCTTTCGAGCGGCCATCCGGCGCCAGAGCGCGCAGTTTGGAAAGCATGATCCCGGTGACCGGGTCGAGGATCACGTTGACCCCGCCGGCCAGGGCCAGGTCGCATTCGCCGACGCGCAGTGCCTGGGCTGCCAGGTGAAGCGAAACCAGAGAGGAGGAGCACGCCGTGGCCACCGCCAATACCGGCCCCTGCAGCCCCAGATAGTAGGCAATGCGTCCGGCGGTAAAGCTGAGATCGTTGCCGGACAACATGTAGGGGTCGACGCTCGCCATGTCGAGCCCGTGCGCCATCCGGAACGCGTAATCGCAGCCCATCGCGCCCACGTAGACGCCGGCGGACGTGCCCCTCAAACGGTCGGGGGCGATGCCGGAATTCTCGAGCGCTTCCCAACTCACTTCGAGGAGCAGGCGCTGCTGCGGATCGAGCTGCCTGGCCTCGCGCGGCGGGATGCGGAAGAAACCGGCGTCGAAGCGGTCGACGGCGTCGAGGAAACCGCCCTCGCGCACGTACATCTTCCCCGGCGCGGCCGGGTCGGGATCGTAGAAAGCGTCGGCGTCCCAGCGGTCCTCCGGGATGCGGGTGATGGCATCGCGTCCCGATTCGAGCAGCCGCCAATAGTCTTCGGGCGAGCGCACGCCTCCCGGAAATCGGCAGCCGGCTCCGACGAGAGCAATGGGTTCCGGGGCGCCGTGCCGCAGCGCGGCTACCTCCGCGCGCAGGTTGCGGATCTTCACCAGCGCGTCCTGGAGGAGCCGGTGGTAGCCGTCCGCAGTATTGGACTCGGGAGTCATACGCGCGTGTCTGGAACCGCGTCGAGTTCGGCTAGCAGCAGAGCCTCGGCCTGCTCATCCGACAGCCGCGCGACTTCTTCGGCAAGCGTTGCCAGCGTCTTCGCGCCATCGTGCGTGGCGCCGGGCAGAAGATGGCGCGCTAGCGTTCGCGGCGTCGAATAGCGCCATGCGATGGTGAGCGCGACCGGATAGCCCACTATCCGGCCCAGCCACTCGGCCAGTTGCATGGCCGCGAGCGAAGTGAACCCGAACTCGGCGAACGGACGGTCAAAGTGGATCTGGCGGGGTTGCAGATCGAGGTGCGCGGCCATCCAGCCGATGATGCGGCGCTCCAGATCCGACGCGTCTTTCACGGCGCCTTCCGGCGGCGAGGCCGCCGCCCGCGAGGCGCGATAGGCATCCCGCAGAATGCGCTTGCGAACCTTGCCGGCGCGGCATTTGGGAATCGCCTCGACAAACTCGATGGCAGTGGGCACCTTGTACTCGGCCAGCGACGTGCGGCAATGGGCGATCAACTCGGAGGCGGCCACCGCCGCTGCCGGTTTGAGCGTGACGGCCGCGCGCAGGCGCTCGCCCAGAACCGGATCGGGAACGCCGTACGCGGCCGCTTCGGACACCGCCGGATGACGGTGTAGCGCATTCTCCACTTCGGCCGGATAGACGTTGTAGCCGCCCACGATGGCCATGTCCTTGAGCCGGTCATCGATGAAGAAGTAGCCGTCCGCGCTGGCGCGGCCGATATCGCCCGTGTGGAACCAGCCGTCGCGGATTGCCTCGCGCGTCTCCTCCGGACGGCGCCAGTAACCGAGCATCACATTGGGCCCTTTGACCACGATTTCCCCAGCGGCGCCGGGGGGAAGAAACCCGCCGCCGTCCACGTCAACCACCGCCATAACGACGCCGTCGATGGGTGAACCGATCGACCCTGGCCGGTAGGCGGTCTCGTGATTGTAACTGGCGAAGGGCGAGGTTTCCGTCAAACCGTAGCCCTGAAAAATCGGATGGCCGAATTTCTCCCGCCAGCCGATCTCGAGTTCGAGCGGCAAAGGCGCCGCGGCCGACATATAGTAACGCACGCCGGACAACTGGCTGCGGGAGACCGCTTCGTGGAGCACCACGAAGTTGGCCGGCACCCCGCAGAACATAGTGACGCCGTCGCGCGCGACGGAATCGAGCACGCGGTCCTTATCGAATCCCCGATGCAACACCAGTGTCGCTCCCGATTCCAGGCCGGCGTTGAGGATGGCGTTCTGGCCGAAGCAGTGGAATAGCGGCAGGAAGAGAAGCATCCGGTCCTCCGGGCGTATCCCCAGATACCGCCGCTTCGCTTGCATGGTGAAGACGACGTTGTTGTGCGAGAGGGTCGCGCCCTTTGGGAAGCCCGTGGTGCCGGAGGTGTAGACGATCGCGGCCGGATCCGCGGGTTGCATTTCGAGCGCCGCAATCTCCGGAACGGATCCACCCACGCCACGCCAGCGGTCCGGGTCGCGGACGACTTCGACGGCCCCGCTGTCGTCGAGGATGAAGCGGATCTCCTCGGCGGTGAGCGCGGGATTCACGCTGACGGCGATGGCCCCCAATTTCAGCGCCCCCAGGTAGCTGGCCACGAATTGCGGCGTGTTAGGGAGACAGAGCGCCACGCGGTCGCCCCGCTCGATGCCCGCGGCGCGCAACCGGGCTGCCTCGAAGCTCGCCAGTTCATTCAGGCGCCGGTAGGATATCGCCTCCCCTTCGAAGAGGAGCGCCGGCCGTTCCGGGTGGCCGCGGTGGCCCCGCTCGACACTCGATGCGACGTTCATTTACGCCACCTCGCCGGATTCCAGACTGGCAGCCAGATCGCCGACGGCCTGCGCCGTCCCGCCGCCCTTCCGGATGTCGGCCAAAACGTTGGCCACGTGGGCGTCCAAAAACTGCTCGTCGTCGTTCCACAGGAAGGGACGGCTTTTCGAGGCGGGCCGTCCGGTGGCCGAACGAATAGCCTCGTAGAGATTCCGGCTGGCGGGGGAGAGCGCGCAACGCGCGTCGTAATGGCCAGCGGTGGCATGAGTCTGCAGGTCGGCCGCCTGCACGCCGAACAACAGCGCGATGGCCATGTACTGATCCAGAATATCGAGCGAGCGCCGCGTCAGATTCGCGGAACCGAAACCCAGGCTGTTGACGTTCTGATTGAACTGCTCGGCGTGGGTGGGAAACCGGTCGGCCAGCGAATTCCCGTAGAAGCCCAGCATCGGCATGAGGGAATTCGCGGTCAACTGCAGCGGCTTGAATCCCACGTTGACTTCGCGCGCAGGGTTCCCGGCGAGCGACGGCGTCAGGCCCTGGCTGAATTCCGGCGCCACCGCCATGGCGATTTGCGCGTCCAGATGCTTGGCCATGAGGCCCATGTAATAGCGCAACTGGTCCATGCCCACGCCGATATACTGCCCCAGGAAATTGCCGCAATGGAAGACCGCGCCGTGCGGCGCGTCGATCAGAGGGTTGTCGGTGACCGAATTGGCTTCGATCTCCACCTGCCGCGCGATGGTGGCCAAACCGTCCACTACCGGGCCAAGAAACTGCGGCAGACAGCGGATCGAATAGCGGTCCTGCAGGAGCTTGCCGTTGCGGTGGTTGCGGTGGCCGTCCAGATCGCTCTGTACCAACTGCGACCCGCGCAGCAATTCGAGCATTTGCGCGGCCACCCAAACCTGGCCCGGATGCGGTTTGTGGTCATGGATGAACGGATGGAAGGATTGCAGCGCGCCGTGCATGGCCTGGATAAGGAGAGCATGCGCGCCCATCCCCAGCGCCACCAGGACGCGCGCGCGGGCCACGCAATTGGCGGCCACTCCAGCCATCACCGAAGTGCCGTTCATCAGCGCCAGCCCTTCCTTGGGGAGCAAGTCGAGCGGCGCCAGTCCGAGCCGGTCGAGCGCGGTGAGACAATCGGTGTCCTCCCCCCGGTAGTCCACCGTGTAATCGCGGTGCAAACCGGTCAGCGATCCGGCGATGTAGGCTAGCGGAACCAGATCCCCACTGGCCCCGATGGAACCGAATTCGCGCACGTGCGGGGTGACGCGGGCGTTCAGAAAGATCTCGAAGCGCTGGACGATCTCCAGCCGCACGCCCGAAATTCCCGCGGTCAGAGCGTTGGCGCGCAGCAGCATCGCGGCGCGCACGTCTTCCACCGGCAACCGCTCGCCGGTGGCGGCTTTGTGCGACCAGACCAGGTTGCGCTGCAACTCGGCGGCGGTGCCGCTGGGGACGACGCGGTCCGCCATGCCGCCAAAGCAGGTGGTCACGCCGTAGATCGGCGTCTCCGCCTGGACCGCACGCTGGATGAAATGGGAGGATTCGTGGATCCGCGCCAGCGTGCCCTCATCCCCACTGAGCGCCACCGGGGCGCCATGCGCCACCTGAGCGATGTCCGTCACCGTCAGCCCGCGCCCGCAGATCGCTACGGTACACGCCGCCGGGCTTGCCTGCGGACCGCCATCCCCGACCGCCTTGGCTAATGCGCCTATGCTCAAAATCGCCTCCGCTTCTTGGAACCGCCGCGCCGGGCCGCCATCCGTGCGCCGCCGGTCCCCTCCTCCACTGCTTATACCCGCATTCCGACGGCTTCCTCGGCCAGCCCCACATCCTCCACGGTGTTGATGTTGACGTACCGTCCACCAACGGGAAACGACTCGACAATGTGGCCGTCGTCAATGGCGCACTGGATCAGGTCGGGAAGTTCCTTTTCGTTGCGGGCCTGGCTTATGGGCGTATATTCGATGTACTTGAGAATTCCGTTCGAGAAGATACAGTTGCCCGTTCCCTGATACCGGTTTATGGCGCGCCGGGGTTTCTCGACCAGGCGCAGAATACGGCCTCTCTCGTCTTCGAAAATCGCGTAAGTCTTCCGCACCGCCTCCGGGTCCGGCGCGACGGTGACGCCACAGAGCGCGAATGCGCCTCCCTGCTGGAAGCGCGCCACCATGGCGGCATGATTCGGCTCGAGCAGAATCTCGTCGGCCAGTAACAGCATGAAATCGGACGAATTTAGAAACGGGGCCGCGGTTTCGATAGCGTGCACCAACCCGCGCTGTTCGCGCTGGATGGCGTAGCGGATGCGGATGCCCCGGTAGCTGTTTCCGTAGTGGTTGATGATCTGCTCCGCCAGATAGCCTACGACTACGACGATCTCTTCCGGCGCGGTGCTCACGCAATTATCGAGCGACCACTCCACCAGCGGCTTCCCGGCGAATTCGATCATGCACTTATTGCGCTCGGCCGATTGGGCCTCCAGGCGCTTGCCCCGTCCCCCGGCCAGAATTAGTGCCTTCATCGCATTTATGCCCTCTCAGATCGTGACCCGGAAGCCCAACAGAAACGTGCGGTCCTGCGGAAGCACCCGCAGCGCCTTGATAATGGAGTTGGTCTCTTCCTTTACGCGATAGGTCGAATTGAAGGAGAACCGCTTGTCTATCGGAAAGTTCCCGTTCAGATTGATAGTCCACAGGTGACCCAGATAATCGTCGAAATACTTCATATAACTGGCGTCTTCGCTGAAATTGAACCGCGGCGAAACCCTCCAGCGCCAGGCTTGCATAGCTAGCGCGCCACCCGAACTCGGGCTGGTGTTCATGACCCCGATCTGGTGCGGATTGACGAGCAGCAACTGAGCGCGGTCGAAGGTGAAATCCGCATGTCCGAGACCGGCGGTAAGAGTCAGCGCCTGATTCTGATTCTTGAATAGAGTCCCGCCCAGTCCTCCATACACGTTCAGCCGCTTGTCCATGAACATTAGCGTGTTCCGGTAGTGCTCGATGCCCCCGACAAGCTTCAAGCACCACGCCAAGTCGTAATCCACCTGTTCACGGAGCGTCCGTTCCACGTAGTTCACGGAACTCCGGGTAAATCCGTAAATCATGTTCTTGCGGCTCACCGAAGCAAAGGACCGGCTAGTGAAGCGGGACTTCCGGAGAACGCCGCTACCCGTGAAATCCTCCGTGTTCCCGCTGGTGTTACCGGACGCGTTCATATACGAAAACGTGCCGGTTGCGTGGAATAGCCATCGCTCAGGCACGGGATGGTACTCCATGGAACTCTTGTCCCACCAGGCTCCCAAGTCCTGCTTCTTGGGAGCCTCTTTCGCGGCGGCTACGGGCGCCTGTTGAGCGCCTGCCGCGGGCGTTTGCTGCGTGTTGGGAGGGTTCTGGTCGTCGAGCGCGGCGGCGCCGGCGGGCGAAACGGCCCACCAGCCAACCAGCGTTGACACCAAAGCCATACTCCTGCTCATCGATCCACCTTTCCCCTCGAAAGCCGGTACGATTAGACGAAGATACACTAGGGCGCCACCGGACCCCTCCGGCCGCCAGCCCGCAAATAAGTTGTTAATTGGTCAGACCGCCGATTCGGTGCCGGAAGATGCCGCGGCCGTGGCGGCAACCGGGGTGCCCCAGTGCGGCACCAGTTTCTTGCTTTCCTGCATAGCCTTCCGCATGTACTCTTTCATCTTCTTGGCTTCGAAGTTCAGCAGGCTGCCGCCGCTTTCGAGATGATGAACGAATACCTTGCCAATGGCGTACGTCGTGGCGGCCGCCAGAGCCGGAGTCACCAGCCAGGACATCACCGTCCCAACCACCGGTATGAACTTCAGCCGGCTACTCACAGCCATAGAACTGGCTTCGCCGCCGGCAATGGCACCGCCAGCCAGCGAGACGATGATGCTCTTGGCCGCCTCTTTGGAAAATGGCTGTTTGTAAATGTCGCAGATCAAGGCAAGCATGCCCAACTGCACGCCGGTTACGGCGGCAAAGTCCACGATCGGCAACGGAATGAATCCGGCGCCTGCCGCCACTGCCACATGCCGCGTGATGATAATATCCGCCTTCAACCGGTTAATCTCGGCGCTTGCGGCTGCCGAAGCCTCTGGCTCGGCCGGGGAGTGAGTTTGCGTATCGGACACAGCGTTTTCTCCTGATTGAAGTAGTGCCACACCAGGCGAGTCCTCTAACGAACGTTTCACGATTGCCGCGGGATCCGCCCTAGGGGGTTCGGGGCTCAGGGACAGCTCATCCGCCAGTCCCTCCGCATCATGCTTCCTGAGTCGTGGCTTTTTCGGTCCAGGCATTGCCCTCTCGCCTCGTTCTAACTAGAGACCGGACCGGCCCCCAGTGAATCTGGTAAACCTTGTTACAAAAACTAGGAACTGCAACTGGAATCTAGGGAATCTCCCTTATTCTAGGGTTTCTTCCCGACCGCCACCCGCGTCGGCCGCACTTCCGGGCGAAACCCAGCTCTCGCAATCTGCATGGCCAGCACATGCGGGTTGTGCTATGGTCTTCTGGGACGCGTCGGAATGGCAGCCAACAACAGCAGCAAGCCCATAACCGGTGTTAACAACAGCGACCCGAAGAAGTACCCCCAGAAACCGAAACGGAACTTGGAACCAAATAGGGCAATGATAAAACTGCCCAGTAGCCATGCAATGACAATATAGTGGGTCATTTTCTATCCTTTGTCAATAAGGAATGGTCGATTGATCGCTCGCGGGAGATGAGTCGCGCAGGGCTGCTTCGCGCGTCTCCAGAAGGACTGGCTTGCCCCCACGGTACACTTTCAGATAAATCGGCTTGTCTTCCAGTTCGCCGGTGAAATCGAACTTATAGGGACCGTTGGCTCCCTCCCATTTCTCCATGGACCGGATTGCATAAGCCAGGTCGAGGGGATTTGTGGAACCTGTGATCGTTATGGCCCTGGCCAATAGCCGCAGCGCGTCGTAACCTTGCGGTGCGTAAGCTTCCGGGTCTTTGCCAAACCGATGGCGGTACCTGGCCACAAACGCGCGGTTCTCAGGCGCCGCCGAATCCACGTTGTAGATCTCGTAGAACATGACGCCTTCCAATAACTTGCCGGCGATGGCGTGCATGGTTGGAGTATCGCTGAACGCTCCGACGATGGGCGTGTTCAGACCCATGGTTCGCGCCGCCTTGATGAACGTCGCACTTTCGAATTCGAAGCCCAGGAAGAGGATAGCATCGGCTCCGGCCCCGCTTTGCTTGATCTCATCGACCGTATCCCGGAAATCGATGGTTCCCGGCACGTACGTCGATAAATACACCACACGCCCGTTCAGGGCGTCCAAACCCATCCCGGTCTGGAACGCGAGGTCCTCCCCAAACGCCCCTTCCTCTGCGATCACCGCGAACGTATGGTATCCGAGCGACGTACACATGCGGGCCAGGCTGCGCCCGATCCGGTCGTTCGACAGCACCGAGCGGATCAGATACCGGAAACCATGCGTGGTCATGTAGGTATTGTTGGCTCCCGCGACGATGTGCAGCAAGCGGCTCTCTTCGAAGATCGCCGATGCCCGTACCGCGAACTTGTCGTCGTAATAGCCGATGGTTGCCACCATCCGGGGGTTCCGCGCGAAAGCGACCGCAATCGATCTGGATTCTTCCCGATCCATGCGGTCGTCGCGCATGTCCAACTGGATGCGCTTCCCCAACAACCCTCGTGCGTTGATTTCCTCCTGTGCCAGAATCAGCCCCTCGTACATGCCGTCCTGGTTAAGAGCAAACGGCCATTCCACGCCCACCAGAATGTCCCCCGGCTCACGGCTGGTCACGGCAGTCCGGACCTCGCTGTATTGGCGCAACGACACCCAGTGGCTGATCGCAAACGCCAGCAGCAGCAGCACGGTGCCGAGAATGGCCAGAAACTTCTTCATCCCGCTATTCCTTCCCGAGAATCACCGGAAGCCCGTTCTTCCCGCCGCCCACGATCACCACTTTGGCGTTCGGCGATTTAGCCAGCTCCTCGGTCGCCTGAATTCCCTTCCACTCCAGCAGGGGTGGTGTCAGGCTCTGGCTCAACAGGTCGTTGTAGGTCTTCTGCCCCGTGGCCTCGATGCGTTTCCGCTCCGCTTCCTTGGTGGCCACCTCGATCCGGTACACGTACTCCTCGTCCAGTTGCTGCTGCGCCAGCTTCGCCTCGATTGCATCGGCAACCGTCTTGGGCAGCGAAATCCGCTCGATCGGAACGTCGTCGATGGAAACGAAGCGAGCTTCCACCTTGACTTTCGACACCACGGAAACGTGCTCCTGGATGGCTTTCTGCGAGGTGTAGATCTCCTCCGGTTTATACTGGCCGAACACCGTCCGGATCACCGACCTCACTTCCGGACGCACCACCACGTTGAGATAATCGGGGCCCACTCTCTGATGCAGAAGCGGCAGCAGGTCGGGATTCGGATAGTAGCGCACCGAGTACTCCACGTGCATCGTCAGCCCATCGACCGTCAACACGTCGATCGAGTCGGCAACTCGCTGCTTCCGGGTGTTGTAGACATACATGTGGTCGATGGGCAAGACGATGTGCAGGCCTTCCCGGTAAACCGTGTGGATCACCGTGCCGCCCCCCAGCCGGCTCCACAGCACGCCGAGTTCCCCCGCGTGTATCGACACCAGCATCCGGTCCGAGAAGTAGACCGCCAGGAAAAGCAGGACAAACCCCAGAACGAACAGGAAGGTGGCCTGCCTTTTCAGGAAACTCAGCATTCTCGAGCGTTCCGCGGAGAGCTCGTCTCGTATCGGTTTCATGCGGCACCGTTCCTCGGGCTCGACAATCCGGCGGCGCAACTCCGGACCTCGCGCACCCTTCGCGCCCCGCGATTGCGGCGCTCCGCCGCACCGCTTCCCATCGGATCAGACAGGTCTGGCATCTTCCACAATGGAACCATACTCCATCTTGATGACGCGGTCGGCGTGTTTCCAGAAGCGCTCGTCGTGAGTCACCGCGATCACCGTCTTCCCTTCGTCCTTGAGCCGCTTAAGCACCACCTCGTAGAAGTACCTTCGGAAATGCGGGTCTTGATCGGCGGCCCATTCGTCGAAAACCAGAATTTCCTTGTTCTCCAGCAGGGTTACCGCCAGCGCCAGGCGTTTGCGCTGGCCGGTCGACAGGTTGACGTCCGTGAATCGCCCCGCCTCGAAGCGAGTCTTCTGCGAGAGTTGCATCTCATCCAGGATCGTCCGCACCCACTGCGGGTCCACATCCTCCATGCCATATAGCCGGTCGAACAAATGAAACTGCGAGAAGACCGTAGAAAACAGTTCGCGGTAATTCTGCACGTTGCCGCGCGTCAGCACCTCGCGGTCCACCATCACCGTCCCGCTCTGAGGAAAATACAGGCCCGTGAGCAATTTGAGCACCGTGGTCTTTCCGCTCCCGTTGCCGCCCACGATGAAGATCGTCTCCCCGCGCCGGATCTGCATGCTCAGCGGCCCCACCGAGAAGGCTCCACTCACGCCGTCCCGCTGCGCGTACGTGAAAATCGCGGAATCGATGGAGATCCTCTGGAACTCCCGCCACCGGCTATCGATGGGCCCGTCCCCGCTAGCCTGCGCGCGGTCCAGCTTGTCTTCCAATACCGCCAGGTTGGTAATCGCGGCCTTGGCCCTCTGAAACACCGGCGCCGCCTGCACCACCAGTTGCAACGGGCCCATGATGAAGAGAATCGCCGCCGTAGTCATCAGCACTATGGAACCCGTGGTGTGATGGAAGCGCGGCAGCAGGAACACCACCATGGCCAGCAGCGAGTAGAAGAACACGTCGGAGAACATGATGTCGATCAGAAACTTGACCTGCGTGTCGATCTTCAGCGAGCGCACCGCTTCGCTCAGTTCCGTGAACTCGTAGAACACCGCGTCGCTCTTTTTCCGGTTCAACCGGATTTCCTTGAATCCGTCCACCATGTGATCCAATGCGTCCACCAGCCGCGATTCTTTCTCCTTGAGGCGGAGCAGCAGTTCCTGGGCGCTCCCGGCATGTTGGAAATAGATGGCCACGCCCACCCCGATCGTCCCCAAAGTTACCACGAATGCGGGAAGCGAAAGGACCGCGATGTAACACAGACAAAATAGCAGCACCAACGACTGCTGGGCGGCGTTCACCAGGATTAACCCCGATTGCGAAATTAGCGCCGTATCCTGGCACAGCTTGGTAAACAACTCGCCGTGCCCCAGTCTCTCCACCAACTCCAACTCCGTATGGCGGATCTTGTCGGAAACGCGGATCAGCCGGTCCTTGATCATCTGCTCGACCACCACGGAGGATTGGATGAGCGCGTAGCGCTTCCCAAGAAAGAAGGCCAGCATGCACATACCGAACAGGGCCAGCAGCCGGAAATTCAGCATGCTGCTGTCCGCCGAAGCCAGCGAAGCGGCGCGGTTGATGATGCCCAGAATAGCCGCGTTGCCGACGCCGGCCAGCCCCGCGACTATCAGCGCGCGTCTCCATGCATCGGGAGATTCGCGCATCAACATCCGAATTACCGACACTTGCCCCATTTGGCTAACCGCGATTCAAAACCAATTCGAATCCAAGTGCAAATCCAAGGTCGACGAATGTTATGACATATACCACAGCGCCCGCCAGCTCACAACCGGTGGACCAAGTAGATCCAATCCCCGTATTATCCCGGCAAGTTATCCGGTCTCCAGTTCGCTCCGCAACAAACGGGCAATTTCGGAGGTGGGGAGCGCGCTCAAGTCTTCCGCTGGGGCGGGAGCCGCGCTTTGCGGCGCTGGCGCGCTCAACCGGCCCGATAGGCAGCTCGCCAGCGCCTCGACATTGGGGTAATCGATAGCCAGGTTGACCGGGAGCTTGATCCCCAAACCGGATTCCAGGCGGTGTACCAATTCCACCGTCATCAGAGAATCCATGCCAATCTCGAAGAAGCCTTGTTTCGTGGGAACGCGCGCCGCGTCCGGGATGCCGAGAACCGCGGCCAGTTCACCGCGCAGGAAGGTCCGCAGCCCGGACTCCCGCTCGCCCTCCGGCACCGTCTCCCAGTGGCGCAGGGTTGCGGCGGGCGCAGCCGAAGCCGGCGCGGCTGCCATCAGATGCTCCAGAAGCGGTGGAATGCCGCGGTGGAATTGCGCGCGGAACCTGGACCAGTTCACCGGGAAAACGCCGATCCGCGGAACCAGGGTGCCGCCCAACATGCGCTCCAGGAGGTTCACGCCGCTCGCCGGGTCGATCTCTTCCACCCCGTTCGATTCCTGCCGCCGCCTGGCCGCAGCCGTCTCGGCCATCCCGCCCCCCCAGGCGCCCCAATTGATGCTTAGCGCCGGCAACCCGAGCGCATGGCGGTGATGAGCCAGCGCGTCCAAAAATGCGTTTCCGGCGGCGTAGTTAGCCTGTCCGGGAGAACCCACCAGCGACGCGGCCGAGGAGAACTCGCAGAAGAAATCGAGCGGCAGGTCCTTGGAATGCTCATGCAGATTCCAGGCGCCCAGGACTTTAGGGTCCATGGCCTTCCGCAGGCGGGCGAGGGATTGCCGCGTAAGCACGCCGTCATCGAGCACCCCGGCGGCGTGGATCACGCCGCGGAGCGGTGGCATCTTCTCCGCTACCAACTGGAACATGCGCGCCACGTCGGGAGCCGACGAAACGTCGGCCTGAACCGCCAGCACGTGCGCGCCTCCGGCCTCCAGTTCTTCGAGCACGCGCTCCTTACCCTCGGATCCGGCGCGGCCGGCCAGAATCAGATGGCGCGCGCCCCGGCTCGCCAGCATCCGCGCGGTTTCCAGGCCCAGCGCGCCGAACCCGCCGGTGATCAGGATCGAGCGGTCCGCCGGAAATGCCGCGGGCGCTTCCCGCGAAATCGCCGCCGAAGACCGGATCAGGCGCGCGGCATAACGAACTCCATCGCGCCACGCAACCCGGTCTTCCCCGCCCCGCCGCAGAACCTCGTCCGCCAGTGCAGCGGCCGCGCCTCCAGGACGGGCGGGATCTAGATCCACGCACCCTCCGAGCAAGTCGGGGTGCTCCTGCCCGAGCACCAGGCCAAACCCCCAGAGAGGACTCTGTTCCACCGCGAGCGGTTCCCGCCGCACGGCCTGGGCGCCGCGCGTCACCAGCCACAAGGCGGCTTCAGGCGAGGATTCGATCAGCGCCTGGGCAAGGTGCAACGCGCTGCCGCATCCCAGCACCATGGCTTCTTCCAATGCGCCGCCGACGCCCGCCGGCCGGGCGTCGAGCGACCACAGGTGCACCGCGCCCGCCAGGGGCCGGAGCGACGTCACCAGCCGCCGCATGTCTTCCGGGCTTTCGGGACGCAGTCCCTCGGCCGCGCGCGCCACCACGGCTTCGTTCCCATACTCCCCGAGCCGCGATGCCAGTTCGCCGGCCAGACCCGATGCCCCGCCGAGAATCAGCCAACGCCCCGGCGCGCGCCTCGCCGCTTCCCGATCCAGCGGGCGCGGCTCCCACTGAACCTCGATCAGGCTGCCGGCCAGGCTTCTCGCCCGCGCCGCGCCCATGCGGCTCAGACGCAACCCCACGGCCTTTCCAACCTGCGCGCCGCCATCGTCCAGAAGTTCGATGTCTACAAGCAGCGAGACGTCTCCCGGCTCGCCCCGTAGCGTGGCGTGCGCCCACACGGTTTCGCCCGGCGCGCCGAAGACTTGCCACGCGCCAACGCCCGACGGGAGGTAGGACATGGAACCGTCCGCCGGAACCATCGCAGCCGCCGCCTGAAACGCCGCATCCAGCATGGCCGGGTGCATCAAATACCGGCTGCCGGCTGCCTCCCCGTCGAGCGAAATCCGCGCGAGCGCCTCTTTGCCGCCGCGCCACAGTTCGCGCATCGTCCGGAATGCCGGACCGTAATCCAAACCCGCCGCGCGCATAGCCTCGTAGTGCGCGTCCACCTCCACCGCTTCCGCACAGCGGGCGCGAATCGAGGCAAGATCCACGCGCTCCCCAACGCCACCGCTTGCCAACTTTCCGTACGCCGCGCGGCTCCACTCTGCGCCGCGGCTGTACAACGCGAATTCGGACTCCTCGCCGCGGACGGCGATCGTCAATTGAACCCGCGTAAGCCCGCTCTCCGCGAGGAGTAGCGGCTTTTCAAACACGGCGTCCGCTACCGCGCCCGGCGCGCCGCCCGATGCCTCGCGGAATGCGGCCAGCGCCATTTCCAGACACGCCGATGCGGGCAGGACGATCTCGCCCATGACACGGTGGTCCGCCAGATACTCGGGACTTCCCGGGCCGAGGCCGATCTCCCAAACGTACATTCGCGCACCGCCGCCTATGGCCGGCTCGACCATCTGCCCGAGCAAGGGGTGCGAACCGGAAGGCCCCGGCGTCTGCTCCTCGGGCCCGCCTCCCGGGAGCTGATCCACCCAGTACCGTTCGCGTTGCCAAGGATAATGTGGCAGGCTCGCTAGAGGTCCGCCGTCCGGGTAGACGCCCTGCCAGTTCACTTCCCGCCCCAGTTCATACAGCGCCCCAAGCGAACCGAAGAGCGTCGCAATCTCGTTCTCATTGCGCCGCAGCGAAGGGAGCGCCTTCAGGCCCGTCCCGATTTGCCGCGCGCTCTGCAGAATCGCCGACGAGAGCACCGGATGCGGCGCGATCTCCAGGGCCGCCGCGCATCCCTCGCCCAGAATTCGCGCCATCGCCGCCGCGAAAAGAAACGGGTCGCGCAGGTTGCGTCCCCAATACGCGGCGTCGAGGGATTCGCCGCCGATGTCCTGCCCGGTGACCGTCGATACCATCCGGATCGCCGCCGCCCGCGGCGTCAACCCCGCCAGCGACGCGACCAGCTCTTCTTTGAGCGGATCCATTTGCGGCGAGTGAAATGCGATATCCACGCCCGCCACCGCGCGGCAGAAGACGCCTTTCGCCTCCAGGGCCCGCAGCACGCCGCCCAGCGTTTCGCGGTCGCCGGAGAGTACGCTGCTGGCCGGTCCATTGCTCCCCGCGACCGCCAACCGGTCCTCGTGGCCGCGGATCGCTTCCGCGGCTTGATCGAGCGTCAAACCGGTAACCGCGGTCATGCCTTTGCCCGCCACCCGCTTCATCAGGCGGCTGCGATGGTACACCACGCGCACGCCGTCGGCCAGCGGCAGCGCTCCGGCCACCACCGCCGCGGCCACTTCACCCAGGCTATGGCCAACCACGACATCGGGGACGATCCCCCAGGAGCGCCACAGCGCCGCCAGCGCGACTTGGACGGCGAAGATCGCCGGCTGCGCGAAATCCGTCTCGTTTAGCCGCGACTCGCCCGGCCCTTTGGCCAACTCCCCGGCCAGCGGCCATCCGGCGCAAGCGGCGAACAGCTCGCTCGATTGCTCCAGCGACTCGCGGAACACGGCGTACCGCGCGCACGCTCCGCTGCCCATCCCGGACCAGTGCGATCCCTGCCCGGAGAAAACGAACGCGACCCGTCCTTCGTCCGGTTGCTCCGCCGGGCCCGCAACCGCGTGGAGCCAGCGGTCGAGATTCCCGCGCAGATCGCCGGCCGATTCGCCCGTCACAGCCAACCGGAACCCATGGTGGCTACGCCGTGCCGCCGCCGTGTAGCAGATGGCGCCGGGCGCCGCCTGGACCGGATCCAGCCGGTCGCGGTACGACTCGGCTAGCGCGTGCAATGCCAGCGGCGACCGCGCGGAAACCGGCAGCAGGTACGGCGGCCCGATCCGCGAAGGCTCCCCCCGGTCCTCCGGGGCGGATTCCAAAACCACGTGAGCGTTGCTTCCGCCAAACCCGAACCCGCTGACTCCCGCGATCCGCCGCGCCCGCGGTTGCGGCCACGGTCCGGCCTCCCGGCGCACCTCGAACGGCAATTCGTCAAAAGGAATCAGTGGATTTGGCCGCGCGAAATGCGCCACCGGCGGCAACACGCGATGGCGGATGGCGAGCGCGGCCGCGATGATGCCCGCCACGCCCGCCGCCGGTTCCGTATGGCCGATGTTCGTCTTCACCGATCCCAGAACGCATTTCCCGCCGCCCGCGCGGCCCGGCGCGAGCACTTCTCCAAGGGCCCGCACTTCGATCGGATCGCCCAGACGCGTGCCCGTGCCATGCGCCTCCACGTACTGCACCTCGGCGGGCGATATCCCGGCGCGGCGGTACGCCTCCCGCAGCACCGCGATCTGCGCCTGTCCGTTCGGCGCCATGATGCCATTGCTGCGGCCGTCGTGATTGATGGCGCTCGCGCGGATCACCGCCACAATCGGATCGCCCGCCGCCAGCGCCTCCGGCAGTAGTTTGAGCGCCACCACGCCGGCGCCGTCGCTGCGGATCATGCCGTTGGCACGCTCGTCAAACGTGTTGCAGCGGCCGTCGGGTGAAAGCGCTCCCGCCTTGGTGAAGAAAACGTTGCTGCGTGCCAGCAGGTTGACGCTCACGCCGCCAGCCAGCGCCAGCGAGCATTCTCCGCCGCGCAGGCTCTCGCAGGCCATGTGCACCGCCACCAGCGATCCCGAGCACGCCGTATCCAGCGTAATGCTGGGCCCGTGAAGATCCAGAAAGTACGAGAGCCGGTTGGCGACCACGCAAGTAGCCGTGCCCGGTCCGGAATAAGCCTCCGCGCGCCGCAGATCGCGCATCAAAATGTCGCTGTAGTCGGAGGTCAGCGTGGCCAGGAACACTCCCGTCTGGCTGCCCGCCAAGCTGCCGGGCGGAATGCCGGCGTCCTCGAGCGCATCCCAGACGATCTCCAGCATGAGCCGCTGCCGTGGATCCACGTACGGCGCTTCGCGCGGCGCGATGCCGAAGAAAGCGGCGTCGAACTCCTCGATGCGTGGGAGATACCCTCCCCGGCGGCTCACCATCTTGCCTGGCGCCGCGGGATCGGAATCGTAAACCGCATCCGCATCCCAGCGCGACCTGGGCGTCTCGGTGATCGCGTCACGCCCGCTCACGAGCAAGTCCCAGAACTCGCCGGTGCTCTGCGCGCCCGGGTAGCGGCACCCCATGCCGACGATGGCTACCGGCGCTTCGCGCCTCTGCCGCGCGGCCTTCAACTGCGCCCGCAGTTCCCTGATTTCGATCAGGGCCCGCTTCGCCGGGGATAGGTTCTCGGGTGTCAAGCCCCGCATCCCCACGCAACCAGATGCAGAGGACCGGTCTCTTCCACGGTCAAGCCCGGCAATCCGGCCTCATGCAACTGCCGCCGCACTTCCCCGGCCGTATATGCGGCATGCAGCGAGTTCAGAAAATCGCGTCGTAAGGGAGGCATCGCCCGCCGGGCGTAGCGCTCCACGAGCCGCGCGGCGGCCTCCGCATCCGGCGGACGGCGCAAGTCGGCTATCAGGATGGGCGCACCCGGTTTGGCGCAGCGCCATACGGCGCGCCAGAAAGAGACCGGGTCCGACACGTGATGCAGCAGGTTGTTGGCGGTTACCGCGTCGAAACCCGCGGTCTCCGGAGCGGCATCCGGGAAATGCCGGTGCTCCAGAACGATGCGCGATGTCAGGCCGGCCTTTTCCACAAGGTCCCGCCCAAACGACAGCATAACCTCCGAGCCATCGATGCCGAGAGCGGTGATTCCCCGATACGCGCCCACCAGACGGATGGTGAGATCGGCCGTCCCGCAACCAATGTCGAGCAGTCGCGCTCCGGCCTCGATCACTGGAAACCGTGCCTGGAACCAGAGGGCGACGGGTTCGTTAACTTCCGTAAAGTCCGCGGCCGCGTAAGCCGCAGCCTGTTCCTGGTCCGTCATCAGTTCCGGTTCCGGTGTCCGCGTCATCGGCTCCGCCTGGTAACTGGCCGCCTGAGGTAGAATCGGCCGGACTTATGGTAACACGCCCTATGGTTCACCATGGAGATGCTAGCTTAAACTAGGGATAGAGTATCATGCGGAGATCTTACGCCACAACGCTGGTCCTTGGGTTTCTGTCGACAGGTCCGGCTGCCGTTCAGGCGCAGATGCCCGATAATCCCCCGGCCGGGCACGATCGGGCCGCCACGGCCACGCCGGCTCCGCCGCCTTCGCCCCTCAGACGGTGGGGCACGGAGTTCAGTTTCCTGTTCGACGGGTACGTGGACAAGAACCTTAACGACCCTCCTACCGGCTTCAACGCACTCCGTAACTACGACGTGCGTGCCAACATGCCGCACGTCAGCTTGGGGATGATCGCCATCGACCATTTACCGGCTCCCATCGGTTTCCAACTGGACGTCGGCTTTGGCGAGACTTTCGACATCATTCACGCCGGCAACCGCGACCCGGGGGTCTGGAAATCTTTCAAGCAGGCCTACGTAAGTATCAAGCCGGAATCGTGGCGCGGCGTCGAGCTCGATGCCGGGGAATTTGTAAGCCCCGCCGGAGCCGAAGTTATCGAAACCAACCAGGACTTTAACTACTCGCGTTCGTTGCTTTTCGCCTGGGCGGTACCCGCGACGCACACGGGATTCCGGCTGCAATACCCGGTTGGCTCCCGCTTCACGGGGAGCGTTCAGGTTGTTAACGGCTGGAATAACGTCGAGCCCATCAACCGCGGAAAGACCTACGGTTTCACTGGCGCGTACGCCTGGAAGACCGTCGCATGGAGTAACAACTACTACGCCGGTCCGGAGCACCCCGGCACTACGAAGGGGTGGCGGAATCTCTACGATTCCAGCGTCGTTGTAAACCCGAACGGTAATCTCAGTTACTATGTGAACTTCGATTACGCGCGGGACAAGAACATCGGACCTGGCGCCGGATCCTGGGTAGGTTTAGCCGCCGCGATCCGGCGTGCGGTTGGCAAGAGAACCGCGGTGGCCGCCCGCCTTGAGTTCTTCGACGATCGGAACGGACTCGCCACCGGACTGGCACAGACAGTGAAGGAATGCACGCTGACCGGCGAATATAAGCTCACCGGTTGGCTGCTGACGCGCGCCGAATTCAGGACCGACTGGTCCAACCGGCCTTTTTTTGGGAAGAAGGACCAGCCGAATGGCGCAACTACGCAGCCCACGCTTCTTCTGGGGTTGATTGCATTCCTGGCGCCGAAGAAGTAGCGTTCAAGCGCCGCCCTGCCGGAGGCCGCGCGCTTCGCAGCGTAAGAGCTACGCGTCCATGGCGGGTGGCCGGTCTGTTCCACACAACTGGGATGATGGCGAAGGAGACTGGTCGACCGGCCCCCAAGAATAGAAGATCAAAATTTGGCCCGGCGTCACTCCCGGTGCTGCAAACCGGTTGCAACCGGAGAGCGTCATGAAGGGGAGCGATACCGACCGGGTCGTGAACGTCGTCACCCCGGCACTGACCATGGACCTGCCGGAAAGGAGCAAGGCGACGGGAACAGGCGCGATCATTGCCACCTGAGCGGCGGGTTCTCCTTTCTTGCGATTGACTGGGAGGGCTATTGCGTCGCGAGTTGGCTTGCAACGCCGGCTGGGCAGGCCAGCGAGGTGGCGTAAGGCGCGTCGCACTCGGTAGTAAACCGCATATCGCCGGAGCGAATCGCGGGAGTTGGCCATACGGCGTGGCGCCGGAATGTTCGACAGTGACGAGCATTCCGGCGCCGCCATCTATTTGAGCGCCACATTCCAGCCGTCCACCGCGACAGCGGGGCTGGCGCCGGGAGCGTCATCGGAGCGCCACCGGGCTGTCAGAGTACGCGTCTCGCCCGGCAGCAGCGACACGTAATTGTCGCTCCACATGGACGGCAGGATCTCGGCGCCGCCCGTCTCTTGTAGGACGCGCAACCGTACGAAAAAGGCCAGCGAGGATCCGGTATTCGTGAGAGTCACGCGGACACGGTCGTCGGCCCCGTCATGATCGAAGGCGGATTTCACGCCGAGCCTTACCGGCGGCAGCTTTGCGAGCGCGGTGAAGTCGCCGTGGACCGTGGTCGGCGTGATATACCAATCTCTCTTGCTCCAGTCGAGCACATCCTCGACGGTCGAGAGCCAATAGAAGTTCCGACTTAGGACCGCGCCGCTCTTGTCCTCGAGCTTGAGCGTGATGAAGTAGGTTCTGGACAGGTCCGCGAGGTCGGGGACGGTGAATGCCCGCACGACACCGTCGGCCGGCACGTCTACAACGGACGTCTTCGACCAGCGTTGCGCGCCGGCGAAATCAACCACAGCCGCGTGGACCGTCAGTCCGGGGGACTGGTTGAGGGTGCTGTTGACCACGGCCACCGACTTGTCGTCGTAGGAGTACTGCACGTGTAGCGGCTCGAGGGATTTCTTGGTTCCGTAATAGCCGCTCCCCGCCTCGAGGTAGTAGTCGTACAGGTGCCAGGCCAGCGACGGCCAGGCGTTGTTCAGCATCCATTTGATGACCCCGGTGGACTTGTACTTGTTGCGGCCGTAGGCTTCAAACATAGCGCGCTCGTTGTCGTAGGCGATCACCTGCCCCTTGCGCACGTAATCGTTAAGATCGGCTGCCTGGCCGTAGCGCGCGCGCATTCCATCGTCGAAGCGGGTAAAGGGAGTGTAGGAGCCCCCCTGGCTGTGCTGGAGCCATACATTGTCCGCCGGCCAGAGGTGGTTGTCGCCGAGCATGCGGCGCATGTCCTCCACGCTGGGAAGGGTCTTGCCGGTCCCAATCTCGGTTGCAAAGCCGAACGCGCCGCCGTCATGGTCGGTATACCAATACGATGGCGGCTCATAATCGTAAGGCCCCAGCATCTTGACGCCGCTGGGACCGACGGTCGTGGTAACCCCGCTGGCCGAGGCGACCGTGGGGTTCGGCCACTCCGTCTGCTCGATGACCTTCAGATACTCGCGCTCCACCTCCGGCGGCGCGAACTTGTCGCTGCCATACCAGAAAGTGAGGACGCTCGGATGGTTGCGAAGCAGGACGAGTTGGTCGTGCAACGAAGCCACGGCCAGAGACTTGGTCGCGTCATTCCACTTGCCCCACTGCTCCCACCAGTCGCAGCAGCAGAAGCCGGGGATCGCGAAAATTCCGTTCTCGTCGAGGAGGTCGAACAGGTGATCCGAGCCGATCTTCCCTTCGAACCGCACTGCGTTAAGCCGCATGTCTTTGACGAGGCGGATCTCCTGCTCCTCGCGTTTGGCGGTCTCCATGAAGAAGAGGTTGCGCGCCCAGCCCGCGCCGCGGATGAGGACGGGGCGGCGATTGATGAAGTAGCGGCGGTATCCCTCCGGCGTCAGTTCGGAGGTCACCTCGCGAACGCCAAAGCGGATTGTGCGCTCGTCGGACAAGCTTTTGCCCGCGTTCGCGCGCACCTGGAGGCTGTACATGTTCGGGTCGCCGTAACCGATCGGCCACCACAGCCGCGGTTTCGCGAGGTGCAAGCCGGGATGTTTGGCGCCGTCGAGACTGACCCGCTCGGTGGCACCGGCGGCCACGTTCACCGGGATTGTGGTCGTCACGCCGTTGAAGATCACAGCGACGGAGCCGTTCACGGGTTTATCGCCGGTGTTCTCCAGATCCATCGAGACAATCAAGTCCGCCGAGGCGAGGTCGGCGGCAATGCGGCTGTGCACGAACGGGTCGCGCATGCGCAGCGCGCCGCTGGCGGTGATGAAGACATCGCGCCACAGGCCCTGCATCTTGTCCGGCGGCATGGGCGCCCAGTCCACCCAGGTGTGCCCCAGATCCTGGGGCCCCTGGCCCTGGATCAGGAGTGCCAGCGCGTTACGCTGGCCGGGCCGCGCGGTCTTGGCGATATCGAAGGCGAAACGGCGCATGGCGCCAATCACATGATCGTTGCCGGCGATTCGCTCGCCATTGAGCCAGACGTCCGCGCGATAGTTGATGCCCTCGAAGTCGAGGGTGACCGCACGCCCCGCCATCTCCGCGGGCAAGTCAAACTCGGTCCGAAACCACCAGCCGACGGAGAATGGGTTGTTCTGGGGCGTGCCCGCTCCGGCAGTTCCCCTGCCTCCCCGGCCGCCGCCCGGCCAATCGCGGAGGTTAGTGCCGAAGAACGGGTCGGGGTACACTTTCGCCTGCGCGAGCACGCCAGAAACCGTCGCGGGAATGGCAGTCGGATACCAGCCGGTTGCGACGAATCCGGCTTTCGAGATGACCGCGCCGTCCGGCTGGCCAGTGGATGTTTGCACCTGCCAACCGTCGCGGAGCTTGAGCCTGGCTCCAGCGGCCACTCCCTCCGCCGAGTCGGCGCTGGTCTTCGCCTTCGCAGCTAGACTCTGGCCTTGTGCCGAGCCGGCACCGTCCGCTGCCTTGGGATAACTCGATGAGGCGCATACAATCAACAAAGCGCCTACGGCGAGCAACGAGATTCGAGATCTGCTAGTTGGGTCTTTCATAGTCTTCCTAGTAACGACTCGACGGCAACCCTGCGGTAGGCTTCTTCTCCCACGCGGTAGCCGCCCTCCACCAGTTCCATCCAGAACCGCCGATCTTCGGTCACCCGCGACGGGCTGCCGATGGCGATCATCGAACGGCAAATGCGACTCGTCAGGCCGTCGCGCTGCCGAGCGACGCAGAGATGAACCCAGTCACCTTCCCGAATCGGACGGTTCAACGCGGGGCCGTTCAGCGTTCGGTTCGCCTCGTTGGCGCCCAACATGACCTTGCAGCCGTCCGCCTCGGAGCCGAGCATCCGCCCGGCCCATGCTCCCCGGGCCACGACTTCCGCCTCCAGCCGGCCGGGGTGCAACACGGCGAGTATGGCGAGCATCATACAGCCGGCTATTGCCGATTCGCTCTTCCCGTACTTGACGTGGTAGTAGAGATTCTGCGCGTCGACCACGCCATCACGGCCGCACAAGTCTCCCAGGTACTGAACGATTGCGTCCGGGATCACCTGTCGGGGCGTCAGCAGCGCGATGTGAACCACGGGGCCGCCGATAGCGGCTTCGATAACCCGCTCCAGGCGTTCGGCCCGGATCGGGTACCTCTCGTCGGCAAGTTGCGGGATCTCGACCTTGCGCACCACGGCGCCGGAGGCGTGGCCCGCGCTCCGTAGGGCCGCGTTCCCTCGGCGCGCACGCTCTTCAAACTCCGCGCGTGGCGTCAAGTCCTCGCGGTCAATCGCTGGAGCGTCGTCGAGGATTATCGAGACGGCGCGCAACTCGCGGCTGTGATCGGTGGCCGGCACTCGTATAGGTCCCTTCAAGACGATGACGTGGCATTCCGAAACTGGGTACACATACAATGAACGAGATCCGGAGACTCCAGCATGTTCCGAAACGCCAGCGAAGCCGCGCCTTTCAACCGGATATCCAGTCCCAGACCGCTCACCACAATCTTCACAACCTCGAGCGAGCGTGGCCGCGTCTCAAGCCGGATCTGATCCCAAACGATGGGCAGCAGCACGTCCTCGGCGACAATGAGGTCACCGCCGAGGATCACGATCTCGGGATCCAGCAGGCTTATCGCCGCCGACAGCGCCGAGCCGATCGCCCGGCCGGCCCGCTCGAAGACGGACATAGCGATGGTGTCCCCGTGCCGCGCCCGTTCCAACACGTCGGCGAAACGCAGTTGGCCCGGCTCCGCACCAGATCGCTCCGCGTATTGACGCACCAGGTTGGCTCCGGATGCGATGGCCTCCAGGCAGCCCTTCTGCCCGCAGTTACAGAGATCCTCAGCGCCAGGGACGAACTTGCAGTGTCCGATCTCTCCCGAGAAGCCGCGCGTTCCCATCAGGTGACGGCCCCCGGCCAGGATGCCCAAGCCGATGCCACCTTCGGCAATCAGGAACAGCGCGTCGGTGTAACCCTGGGCGGCTCCGAGCCAGCTCTCGGCGTGGATGCAGGTCTCCTTGTCACGCTCGAAAAAGACGGGCCAGGGGAACGCCTCCTTCAGCCTCGCCAGCAGCGGGACTTTGGTCCAGCCCAGGTTCACCGCGCTGAGACATCCCTGGGCGTCCAGCAGGCCCGGATAGCTCACGCCGACGGCCAGCACGCGGCCCAATTGAGCCGGGTTCAAGTCGCGAGTGACCTTGGCGATTCCCTCCACCACTTTCTCCGGCGGGAGGGGTTGACGAAACTGTAGACACTCTTCCCAGCGGCATCGAATGTCGCCCACGAAGTTCGTGAGGCCAAAACGCAGGCGGTCGCCCTCCAGATCGAGCGACACAAAGTAACCCGCCTCAGTGTTCAACGAAAACACCTCGCGCCGGCGTCCGGTCCCCGCGTCGCAATCGCCGCTCCGGTGCAGGACGCCGCAGTCCAGCAGATACCGCAGCGCGTGACTGACGCTGGCGGCGTTCAGCCCCGTCGTTTCGATAATTTCGATGCGGCTGAGGTTCCGGCGCTGATAGGCGAGACTGAGGATCTGGCGTAGCCACTGGCCGGCGATCTTCGTCGGAGGCTTGCGTTTGGCGACTGCCCGATCCGCGGTTGGCATGTCCCACTTATCCTAACGTGGGTTTTGGCTGCAGTCAACATTTGCTGAGCAAATTTTCGTCATGCGACCTTCCGCAGCCACCGGATCAGTCTGATTGCACGGATATGGCAAGGATCATTGTAGTATATTTTCTTGCATGTCTTTACATGAGACGATGATCGGAGAGTGGATCACATTGATCGGTTTCTGATTACGGTTTTCTTGACAAATTTCAATCGAGTTTGTATCGTCACTCTGAGCTGTAGAGATCGCTCGCAAACCGATTGACTGTGCGCTAGGTCGCGAGCAGCAGGCCCCGGGCGCCCCGATTAGGTTCGCGCTTGGATAACGGCACATTCACTGGGGTAACGCGGAATGGTGCTCGAATGGCTGACAGACAAAGTTAGGTACCGGCTTGTAGCGGGACAGCAGGCAGTGCTCGTCTCATCTCCGACCGAGCATGTTGCACCTCTTGATGTCAGGAACGGTCTGCCCGGCATTGCCAGTCGGCTTTCACGCTTCGTTGTGCAATGCGACGACCGGGGCGCTCTACGGAATTTGCAGGCGAAAAGGGGAAATCGCTATTACGTATTCCGCCGCCATACGTTGTCCCGCCGAACTGGTGCCCTCAACGTCACCGCCGGAAAGTGCACGGCTTCCGGCACCTTGCTCGCTCCAGTGGCCGAGCAGTTCGACCGTGGCGGCCGAGAGCGCCACCTTCCGGGCTGAGCGCCGCGTCTGGGGCAAATCGATATTGCCCTTGCACAGCCAGCGCCGCACCCAAACAGAGTTTCCGTCAACATCACCGACCTGCTGGCCGAGGATCTCACTGAGCCGCATTCCTTCGAACGTGGCAAGCCGGACGATGAGCCGCACCCGGATTTCAAATCCTGGTAGTCCGATCCCGGTCAGTTAGATACGGCGACAGTCAACCCGGCCGGGCTCAGGCTAGGACCGACCTGAAGCACGACGGGCTGTGCGCTCGAAGCAACACCGGCAGGAATGCGCGCGTTCACTTGCAGAACGCCGGCGACCATGCCGGGCGCGGCGCCCGCGTACAACACCTCTGCCGGTTGACCGCCGATCCGGACGCTGACCGCGAGCGCCGGTATTGCGGTGGCGCTAGTAACAGCGCCATCGCTACTGGCGGGATTCGTGATCCCCGCACCAGTTGCCCAGAACACGATGATCGAGCCTGGACTGGCTGGAGTCGCGGCAGAATTGACCGATGTGTCCTGATTTAGAATGGCGCCCTCTCCGCTGCCGGACCCGTCAAAGGAAAAGATGCCAGGAACGGCCGACGCTACGTTCATTATCACCGCTGGCGATGCGGTCCCCTGGAACTCCACCTGGATGCCGGTTGTCGTCTTGCCGGAGAGGCCGAACGGGGCGACTGTGTTGATCTGTTTCGAGGAAACGTACAGCAGAGGTGCGGCCACGCCATCGAACAGCACGCGCATCCCGGCCACCTGCGTCGCCACGGTACCGCTGGCGGTCAGCTCTGTTCCGGCTGGCTTCGCAGGCCCGATGAACTGGCCGTAAATCGACAGAATCTCGCCAGGTGCGATAGCGCCCGCTTGCCCCGTGGCGGCATGCACCACGCCGCCCGCCGAGATGACGGGGGCTGGCGTGACAGTGAGGGTCACGGCGACGGCGGTATGAGAGGTCCCGTCAGATGAAGTCACACTGACGGTGCCGCTGTAAGTTCCGGCGGCGACACCGGCGACATTCGCCGCTGCAGTGACCTGCGATGGCGTGCTGCCCGACGATGGCGTAACCGTCAGCCAGTTGCCGCCCGACGCGACAGTCGCCGCGGCGGTGAACGGCGTGGAGCCGCCGGTAGCGACTGCGACGTTGACGTTCTGCGTCGCCGGGTTGGCCGCCCCTTGCGCGGCGGTGAATTGCAGCGTAGAAGGCGTCAGATTGAACACTACCGGCGCGCGCACGGTGAGTGCCACCGCGACGATAGCGTTAGAACTCCCGTCGGTCGAGATCACGGTGACCGTGCCGCTGTAAGTTCCGGCGGCGACACCGGCGACGTTCACCGATACGGTAAGCTGCGACGGCGTGCTGCCCAACGGCGGCGTGACCGTCAGCCAGTTGCCGCCCGACGCGACGGTCGCGGAAGCGGTGAAGGACGTGGAGGCGCTGCCATTGGCCGGTGCCACTCCGATGCTCTGCGATGCCGGGTTGGCTCCCCCTTGCACGGCGGTGAACTGTAAAGTGGCCGGTGTTACGGTGAACACCGGATCGGGCGCCAACTGCGCCAGGAATATATCGCCACTGCCCCCGGCAGTCGACTGGTAGCCATTTCGCACGGGGAAATTGGAGGAATCGGTATAGCCAGCAACATATACCGACCCATCCTTGTTGATGGCTACCGCCTGCGCGATGTCGGTGCCGTTGCCAGCAAGATATGTGGAGTAGATGACAGCGTTACCGGTGGGTGCGAAATCAACGACGACGGCGTCGTCCCCGGAAACACCTCCTCCGGCGTAAGTGGAAAGGGAGTTCTTCGTCGGGAAATTGGAGGAGGTAGAAGTTCCAACGGCGATGATGTCGCCGTTGGCGGCTACGGCCACATCGGAGAACGAATCCTGACCCGAGCCGCCGAAGAAAGTGGAGTAGAGCAAGGCATTTCCCTGCGGGTTCAGTTTGGCGAGGAAGCCGTTGCTGGTTCCCGCCAACCTTGTTTGCAGCGCGTTTGCAAGGGGGAAATCGGCGGACGCGGTTGTGCCTGCCAGAATCAAATCGCCGGCCCCATCTACGGCGGCCGAGCGGGCGATAGTGGCGCTCGAGCCGCCGATGAGCGCCGAGTATACTACCTGCCCGCCGCCCGTGAACTTTGCGCCGAACCCGCCTGAACCCCTGAAGCCCGCCGGAAACGAAACGGTGGCCGGGAAATCGGTAGACGCGGTATTGCCGGCGACGTAGGCGTTGCCCGATCCATCGAGCACGACTTTCGAGGCGCTATTGAAAAGCGTCCCTCCGCAGAAAGTGGAAAATGCTAAAGAACTGCCGGCCGGTGCGACCTTCGTGAGGAAGGCCTGCGTTCCCGCGCCAAACGCGCTCTGTGCCGGTCGCATTAACGGAAAATCGGCCGACAGTGCTTCGCCGGCGACGAACGCCGCGCCGCTCGCATCCACCGCGACCGAGTTGACCAGAGCGCCGTTACTTCCGCCTAGGTAACTCGAGTAGACCAGGCTCTTCCCATCCGGAGCAACCTTAGCAATGAAACCGACCGGGTTCGCGCCCCAGGTCTTCATCTGTGTTTGAAACGCGTTGATCAGAGGGAAACTGGAGGAGTTGGTGATGCCGCCAAGATAGGCAGCTCCGTTCGCATCGATGGCCACGCCGGTAGCGGAATCCGTGGCGCCGCCGCCGAGATGGACCACATAGACGATGGTATTCGACGACGGAGCAAATTTGATCAGTACGGCTTGTCGCGAGCCGCCGCTACGCGTGGAAACGAAAGGATTGGCATCGGAGTCGGGTGTAGCAATATTTCCCGCGATGTACACATTGCCTGCCGCGTCCGATTGAAGGGCGGTTGCGGTTTCATAGGCTGACCCGCCGAAGTAAGTGCCGTATTCGAGCACCGGGTCGATTACCAGAGGCAGATCGTTGCGGTATCTATCGACGGTGAACCGGACATCGCCATTGCGGTCCAGGCTATAGCTGGCTGCGATCCGACGCCGGCCAGACGCGTCTTCCTGATATACGCTTGGCGGCTTTTGGCGAATGGATCCGCTTGGCGCAGAGACTAGCAGGTCGCCATGGTCGATGCTCAGGGAGCGCACGCCATCGTAGTGCAGGCGCACCCGCGAGGGGTCGGCTCCGGGAGACAACACGAAATCGAACTCCATGCGGCCGTCAGCGCCATAATAGACGAGGTCCACTCCTGGATAGACGTTCCGATAGCGAATGCGGCGGTATTGCGGAATTCCGGCGTGCCACTGGGACGCGTCACGGCCGGTGAAGTAGCTGGACACGCCGGGCAGCGGATCGAGGCCTTCACCGGAAACCGGCCGGGCACCGGGCAGGCGCAAGAGAACCGGGTCGGCACCGGCACGTAGTATCGCTTCGCCATCCAGAAGGTAAGCCGCCAGACCGCATCCACGTGCGACAAATTCTACGCCCGGATGAGCCTGGCCGCGGTTGGGTTCAAAATACAGATTGGCTGGAAGGGTCCGCGGTTGCTGAGCAGCTAGGGCGGCGGTGACGGCGCACAGGAACACAAGAGAGGTTCGCAACATTTGGAATTTTCCTCGAACAAGCCGGAAGAGGGCACTCGGCCCCCTTCCGTTAGCGGTGCGTCGTAATGCTACCGAACGGTGAGAGTCACCGGAATCCAGGGACCAACAGCGGCGTTGGCCACCTCCAACTGGATAGTCCCCGGCTGCCACAGCAGAAAGCCGAAGAGGGTAACCTTAATGGTCTTGGCGTCGACGTAAGTTACCGGAGTTAACGACGCCGGGAATTGGTATCCCATGTACAGGCTCATCACCTGCGTCGAAGGGTTGAATCCGGAACCTGTGATTGTAACCACGGCACTGTAAGCGCCTAATGGAACAACAGCGGGGGTCGCACCGGTAATCGTCGGTGGTCCGGGCGGCACCTGAAGAGCGACATTGAGCGTGATAACGGAGCCGCTGGAATCGGTCAGGTTGATGGTTCCGGAGTAATCGGCCGGCGCCAGACCTGAGGCGATGGCGGAGACGGTCAATTGCGCCGGAGTAACTCCCGACAGCGGCGTCACCAACAGCCACGATCCGCCGGAGGCGGTGGCGGATGACACCGTGAAGCTCAGTGGACTGCTACCGGTGGAAGTAACCGAAACTGTGGAAGTGAGTGGCTGACTGGCGGTACCGACGAAGCGGAGAAGGGAGGGGCTGGCGACCAGAGAAGCCAGCGGAGGCTGCGTTCCTCCCGAAAGTGGCGGACCCGTGGGCGAGTTGTCGGAAAGCTTCAGGAAGAAGCCCGTTGCAAACGTCGAGTCGGTGAGACTTCGCTGCAGGGCATTGCTGGTGAGCATGAAGTCCGGAGAGCTTGTACCGCCGGCGGCCCAAACCGAGCCGGAGGGATCGACGGTCATTCCCGCAACTCCATCACAGCCGCTGCCGCCGAGAAGAGTGGAGTAGATTATGCCGCTGCCGTCGCTCGATAACTTGGTGACGAAGCCCCACGACAGTTCCAGGGCGGGTTGTCCGGGTTGGCTGCTTGGTTCGCTCTTATAGCGGTATGGGACAAGCGAGTTCTTGAGCGGAAAACTCGAAGTGTACGCGCTCCCGCCGAGAAGGATTCCTCCGGCCGGTCCGACCGCGACCGATTGGAGCATATCGTAGGCCCCGTCGGCAAGCATACCGCCGAAGAAGGTGGAGTAGGCGAGGCCGGTGCCTTGGGGATTCACCACCGACAAGAAATTCACTGCGTACTGCGACTGCAGCGGGTTCTTTAAAGGGAAGTCCCCACAACCGGTTTGGCCAATGATGTACACATATCCCGCAGCGTCCACCGCCGCGCCCTGGGGTAGGCTTGTGCAAGCCGGTTCACCAGGCCCAGGGACGGTTCCGCTGAAAAGGGATGAGTAGATCGCGGTTTGGCCGTCGGCCGAGAATTTGGCGACGAAGTTGCTGGCATGAACGTCTTCGCCCAGATGGAAGCCATTTACGATCGGGAAATCCTTGGATGTAGTATAGCCAATGATAATCGGATTGCCGGAGTTGTCAACCAGAACCTTGAGCGCCCCGTCTTCGTACGCGCCGTCGCAACAGGTCCTACTACCCCAGAGGGTGGAAAACAGAATCGTTCCGGTGGGCGAAAACTTGGTCAACGTAGCGGTTAAGAATGTCCCCGTAGACTGAATGGCGTTCACCATAGGAAAATGACCTACGTTTGACTGTCCGGCAAGAAATGCATTACCGCTTGCATCTACGGCGACATCGTATGCCTGAAACCGGTCAGCGGTCTGCGCAAAGACGATCGACTGGCCATCGGCGGAGAGCTTGGCGATCCCTCCGGCGCCTCCATAGGTGTAGGTCCCGACGTAGACTTCGCCGGCCGCGTCGATATCCATTCCATACACGGATAGGGAGTCTATCGCCGTGGTATACAGAATCTGGTTTGACGAAGGAGCGTACTTCACCACGAGTCCTTGTTCAGTGTTGCTGGCATTGAAGAACACCCCGCCAAGATAGACGTTTCCCTGCGAGTCGGTCTTGACGGCGTGCCAATAACTGCCTCCGGAAGGATAGTTGGCGTAGTTCAGGAAAGTACTGTAGTCAAGCACCGGGTCGATCACCAGCGGGACGGCTGGGTTGAATTGCGCTACGTAGAACCTGAATTATGCACAGCTCCGGTGTTCCGAGCGCCGGTTTCGCTCGGCTGATGCCGCCCGTAGTTGAGTGAGTCAGTTCGGTTTTTGCTGTTGCATCGCCCTCCTGAGAGTCCGTTCTCGCCAAACCCCGCGCCGAAGTCTCTTACTTCGTTGCGCTTGTCGGCCGCGCATAATTTTCTATGCACACCAGCCGAAGGGCCTGCGGGGGCGTGCAATCAGCGCAATGCCGGCAGCATGACCGGCGCGTAGCCTGCTCCGCGCGGCGCGATCTTTCGCAGGCGGTCCATCAGTCGCTCGAACACGCCCTTCTCCTCGTAGTGATCGCTGTAGCTCACCCCGGTGCGCCCGGCGTGGCGCCAGATCTTGGCGGCCACGAACAGGAAGCGCAGTCGCGCGGTCGCCAGCGTCGTGTGTTGTAGCGCCGTGGCGTCGGCCTGCGGTTCGCGGTTGAACAGCATCAGCCAGCAGTTCAGGTTGTAGGCCAGCATCGCCAACTGGAAATGATTCCCGTTCACATCGAAGCGGCCTGAGGGGTGCGCCGCCAGTCCGGCATCGTTGTTCGCCTCCTTGATCAGGTTTTCCGCGCCGCCGCGCTGGTTGTAAAACCAGACCACGAAGTAGATGGGATCGCCGAAGTCGGTCACGAAGACCCGGTACTTGTACTGGCTGGTCTCGAACAACTGGTACTGCTCGGTCTTCTCCGCCTCGACCTCCTCACGCGTTTTTTCATAGCGCAGAGCCACGAACCGGTATTTCTTCTTCCACCCGTCCGGCTGATAGCTGAATTCACACTCCCACCTGGCATCCGTCTTCTTCGACGGCTTCCACTCGGCTTGGCGTAGCAACTCGACCAGTCGCGACGTCTTGCGTGCTGAGATCACGAACCGGGCAGTGCATTCTTCGTAAGCCTCGACTGCTTGCCGGCAGTAGAACCCGGAATCGGCCCGGCCGTAAATCTGCTTCACGCACGGCGGCAGCGCCGCGCACACATCCCGAATGTGATCGCCTATCTGTTTGCCGGTGGGCCGATCGCCGTTGCGCAATTCCCCCCAGATATACTCCCGCGTCTCGTGGATGAACGTCAGCATCGGTTGGTAGCTCTTCTTGCCTTTGTTCTTGGGGTTGTAGCTCTTGCGTCCGCCCATCTGTTGGCCATACAGCGTGTGCACGGTCGTGTCGGTGTCGATGGTGACGACCGCCAGTTTCACATTGGCCGCCGCCCAGACTCGTTCGCGCATGATTCGCATAATGGTCAGAATCTGCCGGGAGACATTGAGGTGCAGCGCGTTCACGAATCTCCAGAAGGTGGATTGCACCGGCAGCTTGGTGACTTTGAGAATGCCCGTCAGAATCGGGTCGCGAGCGATGAAGCGCAACTGGTTCAGGCGCGGGAAACCGATGTAGAGCCCCAACACGATTCCCAACACGAACCGGTACAGGTCCAGGGCACGGGGAATGCGCTTCGAGGTCACCGTCTGTTCCACCAGGGTCTGGAAGTCGAGTTTTTCCAGCATGGTGATCACCGGCAGCAGTCCGCCGTAGGGAGTCAGATTCTTCCCATTGAAGTCGTAGGGCGTGGAAGCATTGATTTTATTGGGTTCCGATGAGACCCTGGCCGGGCCTTGTTTTACGGGGGTTTTATCGCTATCCTTTTTTCTGTCGGTAACCATTTGGGTGACCTCCTTGGGGTCGGTTTTGCGAAGCGCCAATTTCGCAAACTTCTGTTTTACCCCGATCTTTACGGGGTCCCCAAATGGTACACTACGCTTCCGCCCTCATACCGCATGCCGCAGGGGCGCATAGCTCAGGTAGAACGTCACGTTGTTCGGGGTGTCGATGAGGTACTCGGTGGCGACGTCGACGCGATGCCCTGCTATTTCCTGGTAAGCCCGCGGCTTTCGCTGACGAATCTCGCCGGATGCCGAGGCCAGCAACAGGTCGCCATGGTCGAGGCGAGCCGTCACCCCGTCATAGCTTAACCGGATTTGCGAGGGCGACGTTCCCGGCGCTACCACAAAGTCATATTCCAGGTTGCCGCCGTTCGCGTAATAGAGCAGGTCTACTCCAGGGTACACTCCGGCATAGCGGATCCGGCCGAACTGAGGGATGCCCGATAAGTTGCGGCCGTGGCCATCGAGGGTCAGGTACGAGGACTTGCCCGGTAGAGCTTCTAAAGCCTCGCCCCGGACGGAGCGAGCACCCAAGAAGCGCAGATGCGTTGCTCCCTTGGCGAGCGGGAAGGTCACTTCCCGGCTATTGAGGCGGAGGTCTGCGCCGTTGCCGCGGAGCAGATAATCGACGCCCGATGGCGCCTGTCCGCGATTGGGCTCGAAATAGAGCGGGAGGTTGGCTGCGCTGGCCGCCAGTATTAGAGTAAGTGCGCATAAAGGTATACGTATAGTCATAGTTACTCCTTGCGTTTCGAGTCGGTCGTTCGAGCCGGCGCCCGAAGCGCCGGGCTAGGTTAAAAGTGCAGCCTCAGTCCGAGTTGCAAGGACCTGGGGCCGCCCATTTGAAGAGCGGGAGTCAGCCCGCCATCCGGGCTGCCGCTTCCCAAATACTGATTCAGCATACTAATCGGACGGCCAAACAGCGGGTCGGTAAGTTGGCCGTCCGGATTGCCAAAACTCGCGGAATTCCATAGATTAAAGGCCTCCAGCCGTATCCGCAGCTCCCAGCGCTCACTAAGTCGCAGTTCTTTTTGCAGCGCGATATCGAGCTGCGACATGCCGGGGCCGGCGATTGCGTTGCGCCCGAGCGAGCCGTTGGCCTGGCCCGTTACGGCCTGGAATGCCAGTGGGTTCAAGCTGGTTCCAACGGGGGAGTTGCGGTCAGAAATCCAGATGGGCTGGCCAGTCACCAGGTTCGGCCGTAAGCCTCCCAAGACCGAAGCGGCCGGTCCGTACACGTTGAAAGGGAAGCCCGCTCGCGCCCGGCCAATGCCGCTCAGCGACCATCCGCGGAGCCGCGGAGGCTGCCAATTGAACACCCCGAGCACCGATCCGCGCACGTCGAAATCGGAGTTGCCGCGATTGACGGAGGCGTCCGGCGCGAGCGCGAATGAGGTGAATTCGTAAACGGCTGGGTGAGACGCGTTGTCGATGGAATGGGCCCACGAGAAGGAAAGCGATGAGACCAGGCCGCCACTCATACGGGTCCGCACCGTCGCCTGCAGAGCGTTGTAAGAGGAATCGCCGCGGTTGGTGACGATGGTGGATGCGTCAGGCCCCTCTTCTTCGATGCGCAAGCGATGGCCGGAGGAGCCCACGTAAGAGACCGAAGCAACGGTTTCGCGCCCAAGAGCCTGTTCCAGGGTAGCGTTCCATTCGAGCGTGCGCGGGGTACGAAACGGCGACACGACGGAGAAGAGCGTGGCCCCCGATTGCGATGGCGTAGACGGTCCCAACGGCGTCCACGCCCAGCCGTTAGGCACCGGTCCGCCGGTGAATACCTGCCCGCCGATCCCTAACGGTTCAGCAGTTAGAGCGGGCCCGATGCCCAGGTCGTAATGCAGCCCCATCGACCCGCGAATTACCAGGTTGCGCGCTGCGAAGGGTTTCCAGGCAATGGCCGATTGCGGAGCCCAATTGCCCTTGCCCGAGGGCCAGAGAGCCCCGCCGTCCGGGCTGCTCCGATAGGTCACGGTATCGGTTAGTATGGCCGCGGTGAAGACGGGCAGACCGCCCGATGCCGATGGCGGCGGATCGAACTCCCAGCGGAAACCTCCGTAAAGCGTAAGGTGTCCGGAGAGTTTCCAAGTGTCCTGCGCGTATGCGGCCAGTTGGTAGAGACGCATGCCGGCCGGAGCCGTACGCAAGACCGATGCAACCACTCCCTGGCCGTTGAAGAACGCGGTCAGGTTGGGGTACTCCGAAAACACGTCGTACGGCCGCGTCCAGAGGTTCGGCGATAAGTGGCGGAAATCCACACCGGCCTGAAGGAGATGAGGGCCGCGGCTGAATTCGGCCGAATGGGAGATGTTCCATTGGCGCTGGAGGCCTCGCGAGTCCCGCGGCGACAATGGCAACGCGACGCCCATTCCCGCAACGATTGTGTAGTTCGTATCGGCGGGCGGCGTTACGACGGGCGACCAGAGGGGGAAAGCTATGTTAGCGGCGACGCCTTCCTCTCGCACCGCCGACTCCGCTTGCATTTGCGAGTAACCGGCACGGAAGCGGACATAGGCCCACCGGCCGAGGACAGCGTCCAGTCCGGCCGTCACGGAATCGCCCGCAGTGGAAACATCGCCGAGTTGGAGTCCGCCGAATTGAGATTGGTGAACGAAGGACGGCGAATGCTGATAGCGCGAGAAGAACTGCAGACGGCTGGAAATGGTATGGTCCATGCGCAAGGAGGCTGTGTCCACGCTCGACCTTCTTGGCGCGATGCCGGTGAAGACGACCGTACCGCAGCAGGACGGCTGGCCGAATGGAAGCGCCATCAGCCAAGATTGCATGCTGGGCGGCGCCGCCTGGCGGGTGGCCAAATCGGGCTCGGTCTCCTCTTCAATCGTGGATTCGCGCATGCGGATGCTTTCAAGGGTGGCGAAGAAGAAGGTCCGGTTGCTGCGAATGGGACCGCCGAGCGAGCCTCCGAAATCGTGGAATTGCAGCAAGGGGCGCGCCTGACCGGAGCGATTGGCAAACCAGTCGTTGGCGTCCAGCGTGCTGTTGCGCAGGAATTCGAGGACCGACCCGTGAAAGCGGTTGGTACCAGCCCGCGTGCTTAGCGTCAATTGGCCACCCGTCATGCGGCCCAAGTCGGCGCGCCCCCCCGACGTTTCGAGGCGAAATCCTTCCAGGGCCTCGGTGGAAACGATACTCTGCATGCTGCCGATGGCGGTGAGAGCGGGCAAGGATCCGCCCAGCCACTGTTGGGTGGAATATGCGCCGATGCCATAGTTGGCGCTGATTCCATCGACCGTGATGTTGTTCGCGTCGGCACGCTGCCCATCGACGCTAAACTGCCCCGCGTCGGTAGCTGGCATCGCCGGTGTGACTACAACCCCCGGCGTGGCCTCGAGCAGCGTCAAGAGTCCGCGGCCTTTGAGAGGGACGTTGTCCAGAATCTCGCGCTGCAATACCGTCCCCACGCTGGCGTTTTCCGTGTCGATGAACGGGCTGCCCGAATCGACGATGACGGTTTGCTCGACGCGGCCCAGTTGCATGGTCAGATCGATGCGCGCCAGTTCGTCCACCTCCAGGCGGATACCGACGCGCGCCACCGTCTGAAAGCCGTCCACGCGCGCCAACAGTTTGTAAGTGCCCGGCTGCAATCCGGAGATCGAGTAATAGCCCTCCGCGTTCGACCAAGCCAGGCGCCGAACGCCGGTCTCCTGATTGGTCACTGTTACGTTGGCGCCCGCTAGTGGATGGTCCACGGAAAACTGAATTCTCCCGGAGATCTGCGCTCCCATCGCGACCGCGGCGAGGGAGAGCAGCAGCAGCATCGGCCTCATCGCAGTTCTCCGGCGGCGGTGGATACTTGCGCGGCGGCGCTTTCCAGCTCCACTGCCAACTGCGAAGGAGAGAGATTGCAGGACGCGCCGGCAAACACCCTCAGCACCGCTTTGTCCATGCGTCCTGCGGCTTCGAACAGTCCGGAGCGGCCGGGTTCCGCTTTGGCGGCCAGAGCGCGGCGAACCGGCTCAATCCGCGCGAGTAGCTTGCGGGCGTGCTCGCGGAAAGACTCCGTGAGGTCGGCACGGACCTGCCGCAGAGCGGCGCGGTCACGCTCATTCAGCGCTGCTTCGCGCACCGGTGGAAACCGCAGGTCGAGATTGTGCAAGGCGTGCGCCGCAGCCATCAGAAGCTCGTCTTCATCCACGGCGGCGTTGGCGACGCTCTGTAGCGCCGCGGCTCCTAGTGCGGCTTCCAGTTGATCCGTCAAAGGAGCACGCTGCGGCGAAAGTGAGACGGCGCCCGATGGAGTTCGCGCGGGCGCCAAGGGTTCCAAACGGAAGGTGAGTCCGGGAACCGCTGCCAGGGCGGCACGGAGTGCGAGTTCCCTGTCCGGGCCGACGTCGGCAGAGACGACTGTTATGCCGCCTTTCGCATCGCTTGAGACGCTGACCGGATCTCCGAGGTCGGCGCCGATGCCGTGGAGCGCGACCAGTGCCGCCACCTCCAGGCTGCCGGCGTTTGGAGCGGCGGTCGTTACGCGCGGAGCCCGGGGTGCCGGCGCCGGAGTCGGAACGGCTTCGGAAGGGGCCACTGCGGGAACCGGTGCGAATTCCCGAGGGACCAGCGGCTTGTTAGTCTTGAGAATGCCGACGACGGCCGCCAGGGCAGCGAAGGCGACCAATAAGACCACAAATGCCAGGCGACCAGGGACTAACCAGGCCGCACGCAAGGTGGACGGGCCCTCTTGCCCGGAAGCGTACAATCGCGCCGTCAAGTCGGCTCGCATCTGGGCCCGCCATGACTCGGAGGGTGCCCCTGGCGGAGTTTCGTGCGGATCGCAACAAGCCTGAACTGCCTCCTCTGTGCAACGAATTTCCTCGATCTGGGCGCTGCAGGAACCGCATTGCGCCATGTGCCTGTTAAGGGCCCGGCGCCGGAGCCAGGACACTTCGCCGTCGAGGTAGTGCAAGAGTTGCTCAGTCCCGGGATGGTGCACGGTGCTTCTAGTCATGGAGTGCCTCTCGAATTCGTTTCACGGATCGAGCCACCGACTCGGCGATGGCTGTAATGCTGAGTCCCAGGACTTCGGCGATCTCGCGATATCGCAGTCCTTTGGCCCGCAGATGCATGCAATGGCGCTGGGGCGCCGGCAGATCGCGCACGGCTTGGCACACACGTTCAGCCCTTTCCGACGCCAGCAATTCCTGCTCCGGGCTGAGCCCGTGAGCTCTCAGCAGTGTCTCCATAGCGGGGTCGAGCGGGTGGTCACGGAGAGAAGCATGTATGGAATCGATACCGGTGTTGTGCGCGACCGTGAACAGCCAGGCGCGAGGGTTCCGGATTCGCTTGCCAGCCCGTAGGGCGAGAAACAAACGGACAAACGCTTCCTGGCAGATTTCGCGCGCCAGTTCCGGCCGGACTCCGATGCGGAGGAGGTAACTATGCACTTCGTCGAGATGCTTCTCATAAAGCGCCTCCACCATCAGGTGGGTGTTCGATTTGTCCGTGGCCCTCGTTGTCATCCTTGGTAACTCATCCGCGAATGCCGTTTGGCAGGCGATATCAGACAAAATGACCTTCTTTTACTGAAAGATAATGCACGAGGGCAGGCGAGCACCTCGCTCTAGCCTGGCGCTGCGTAGTGGAAGCCCGGTTACGCTTTCAATGCCAGCCATCTATTAAGACTGTTTAGGCGGTGAATTATTCGGGTGTAGCCGACGAAAAATGCTGCAATTCCCTGGGCTTGTTGGTTATTCCCCTACCGCACCCTACCGACGGTCAGTGCGCCCCCCGACCTCGCCCCTTCTTGATCCACCTTCCAAGAACGCTCCTCGCCGTCGAGGGTTCGCTTCGCCGCGCAAAATCGGAGTGGCCTTGGCGGGACCGGAGATTGTGGGCCGACTTGCCTTTGTCAACGCACACTCATTCGAGCGACGCCAGAGCCACGGAGCCGCGGGTGCGAGCAGTCCGGAGTGACGCATCGCATGATCGAGATTCCACGAAGTCGATCTTGAAGCTCGACCGGGTTGCGTGAGATCCCCGACTGCAGACGCGTCGTGGGCGGGACCTGAGGATCGGCGGGCCCGGCGCCGCGCATTCCCGCGTGGCGGCGGCAATTCTAACGGTCAGACTTTCATCGAAAACGCTCCGCGATGAACTTCCCAAAACGGCAAGATGTTCATGTCGGTGCTGGCTCGGTCGGGCGCTGCCAGATAGGCGGCGCGGTCCCCGACGTTAATTACAATCCAACCATGGCATCCCGAGGTGAGCATCGCGTTCATCAGGAACCGCGCCATCTGCCCGTTCCCGTCGGGGTAAGGAAGAACGTACCCGAGCAGCAGCAAAGGCCCTCATACGATTGGCATCTGGTTGGAGGGCCTGAACCTCCATTCGCGAGAGAATTTTGTAGCTCCAGAGTGCCCAAGCCGAAATCCAACAATGTGGGAGGTTAGCTCCCATAGAGATTGGATCAGAGGAGAATGAAGATGAACCCGTTTTTTCAGAATCGGCGCCGGTGTGGCGTCCTTAATTCTGGCTACGGCCGCTTTCGCGGCTTCGCCGGCGCAGGATATCGTGGACACCGCCGTGTCCGCCGGGTCCTTTTACACCCTGGTTGCTGCCGTGAAAGCGGCCTGGTAGACACCCTGAAAGGCCCCGGCCCCTTTACCGTGTTTGCTCCGACAGATGCGGCTTTTGCCAAGCTCCCCGCGGGAACGGTTGAAGATCTGCTGAAGCCGGAGAACAGATCGAAGCTGGTGGCCATCCTGACCTACCACGTCGTGCCTGGCATGGTCATGGCGAAGGACGTGGTGAAGCTGCACGAGGCCAAGACCGTGAACGGACAGGAGTTGACCGTCAAGACCGGGATGGGTTCGGTGATGGTGGATAACGCCAAGGTTGTCAAAGCCGATATCCTGTGCACGAACGGCGCGATTCATGTGATAGACACGGTCATCTTGCCGCAGTAATCGCGACCGAGTTTACGGTACTAGAAGGGGGTGAGCCTCGCGGTTCGCCCCGCATTTTGAGGAATGATGGCGGAACAACAATTTCAGGATATCGTGCAAGCTCTCGATGGCGCGCGAACGCAGTCCGGACAAAGGCTCGCGGCTTTGTACGAGTCCACTCAGTTATTGCTGGTGTTCTTGCGCCACGCGGGTTGCACGTTTTGCCGCGAGGCCCTCGGGGACGTGGCACGTGATCGCAACGTTATCGAAGCGGCCGGCGTGCGGATTGTGCTGGTTCACATGGGCGATTCCGGCGCCATCGAAAAACTGGTCGCTAAGTATGGCCTCGCCGGCATGGACCGCATCTGCGATCCCCAGCGCAAATTGTACCAGGCGTTTGGCCTGAAGCGCGGTAGGCTCCAGCAACTGTTTGGGCCGAAGGTCCTGTGGCGTGCTTTGCCTGAGGGAGTTTTGTCACGTCACGGCATCGGCCGTATCACCGCGGATAGTTTCCAGATGCCTGGACTCTTTCTCATAGACGGATCTGGTATCCTGCGGCGCTTCCGTCACCGGACCGCCGCCGACAGGCCGGATTATGCCGGCATCTGCGCCGTGCCGGTGAAATCGCGAGGCGGCTTGTGACGCCCTCTCTCCCGCCCGTGGTTCCAGACCGCTATGATGCCTTGCTGCTGCTCTCGTTTGGCGGGCCGGAGCGCAAGGAAGATGTCATCCCATTCCTGCAGAATGTGCTGCGCGGCAAGAACGTGCCGCGCGAACGCATGCTGGAGGTTGCGGAACATTACTACCATTTCGGTGGAAAGAGCCCCATCAACGGGCGGAACCGCTCCTTGATCGCCGCACTCGAATCCGAACTCGGCGCGCAGGGTCCCGATTTGCCCATCTATTCGGGAAACCGTAACTGGCATCCCGTGCTTGCGGACACACTCCGCCAGATGCGCGCGGATGGCGTTTTTCGGGCGTTGGCCTTCGCGACATCGGCCTTCGGTTCCTATTCCGGCTGCCGCCAGTATAGTGAGGATGTAGAGCGGGCGAGGAAGGAAATCTGACCTGGGGCGCCTGAGATTCAGAAGCTGAGGACTTTTCACGACCACCCGGGCTTCATTCAGGCCATGGCCGATCGCGTCCGGGAAGCCTTCGGCCGCATTCCGGACAGCCGGCGTGCCGCAGCGCCGCTCCTCTTCACGGCGCATAGCATTCCTCTTTCGATGGCCGAAGCCAGCCCGTACGTGGCACAGCTCGAAGAGTCCTGCCGGCTCGTGTCACAAGCTGTGGGCCATGCGGGCATTCTCGTGTATCAGAGCCGGAGCGGCCCGCCCACGCAACCCTGGCTTGAACCCGACGTCTGCGATCATATTCGCCATATGCACGCGGGAGGAGGTCCGACAGACCTGGTCCTGGCGCCAATCGGGTTTCTATCGGATCATATGGAGGTAGTTTACGACTTGGACACGGAGGCCGCCGCGTTGTGCCGCGAACTCGGGGTCAAGCTGTGCCGCGCCGCAACGGTTGGTGTCCATCCGGCTTTCGTCTCCATGATCCGCGAACTGATCCTGGAGCGCATGGAGGGCCGGGAGCGGCGCCACCTCGGCACGCTGAGCGCCGGTTGCGACACCTGCGGGCCGGAGTGTTGCCCTCCGCCCAAGCGGTCGCCTGTCAAGTCCGCGGAGGGACGGTGACCACTATGGCGCGCGCCCCCGTTTTCCTCGCGCCGCGGTAGCTGTGCGGCTCGGAGGAGTCCAAAAGCACACCGTCGCCGGCCCCGAGTTCGTGGTCTTCGCTCTGGAAGCGAATGGTCAAGTATCCCTCAAGCACAAACAGGAACTCCGATCCTTCGTGAAAGTGCTCGCCGCCCTTCACCGGCGCGCGGTACGGGAATTCCGCCAAGTAGACCTGGATGCCTTTTCCCTGCGTCGCGAAGGTCAGGCACTCGAAGAAGTAGGAGGGAGCGGGCACGTCGGGCCGCTCGGGAAGGCGCATCCGCTCCTGGGCGCGAACCACGGAGAACAGCTTCCGCCCGCGCTTGTCGCCGAAGAAGTGATCGAGGCCCACATCGAAAACCATGGCAATCCGCGCCAGTGTGGGAAGCGTGGGAATCATCTTGCCGTTTTCCAGTTGGGAGAGCATCGACGGAGACAGTCCCGTGTGCTTTCCGAGATCCACGAGGGCGATCTTCTTGCGCAGCCGGAGCTGGTGGAGCTTCCGGCCAAGCTCGTAGGATGACAGAACACGCTGGATCGTCTCGGAAGCGCCTTTTTGTGTCATTGAACTTCATTTTAGTGATACTAAATAATCTGGTCAATGCGTCACTCCCAATAAAGCGGGTTTCTCCGTTGATGAAGCTGCCCCTCGGTCGTGTCCATCCTTGTATTATGCAAGATCTCTCCGACGACGAGCTGCTGAGCCTGGCCCAAGAGAGAAATGAGGCGGCATTTGAGGAACTGATGAGGCGCAGATACCCATGAGCACACTTCCGACGCCGTTCGCTAGGAGCATTTTTCTGCGGAGCCTTGAGCGCTTGCGAGGAGGCTCGCTGGAACTCATCGTGGACGGCCGCACTTGGGAGTTCGGCGAACCCGGCGGCTCGCAGCGGGCAACCGTTGTGGTTCACCGCGACCGCTTTTTCCAGCGCGCCTTGTTCGGGGGCAATGTTGCCCTCGGGGAAGCCTGGATGGATGGCGACTGGTCATCGCCCGACCTGGTTGCCGTGGTCCGCCTGGCGGTCCGGAATCTGGCTCCCCTAGAACGGCAGAACCGGCTGCTGAGCGCGTTGAGCCGCGGATGGGACGCCCTGCGCCACCGCCTGCGCGGCAACTCCGTCGCGGGCAGCCGGCGCAACATCCAAGCGCATTACGACCTGAGCAACGAATTCTTCCGGCTCTTCCTGGACCGGAGCATGATGTACTCCTGCGCCTGCTATGAAGCCGAGGATAGCTCGCTCGATGCGGCGCAGTTCCACAAGCTGGATACCATCTGCCGGAAGCTGCGCCTGGGGCCTGAAGACCGCCTGCTGGAAATCGGCACGGGGTGGGGCGGGTTCGCCGAGCATGCGGCCAGACACTACGGGTGCCACGTGACGACCACGACCATCAGCCGCCGGCAGTACGAATATGCGCGCGGCGCTTCGACTCGATCCCCGAGCGGGAGCGCATCGAGCTACTGCAGGAGGACTATCGCAACCTGCGTGGCCAATACGACAAGATTGTCAGCATTGAGATGTTCGAGGCCGTGGGGCTCGCTCACTACGACGAGTTCTTCCGCGCCTGCGACCGCCTGCTGCGGCCCGATGGCAGCATGCTGATGCAAACCATCACCATCAACGAACAAGCCTTTCCCGCCTACCACCAGCGCAGCGATTGGATTCAGAAATACATCTTCCCCGGAGCGGAACTGGCCTCCGTGAGCGAGATCCTCCGCTCGCTGGCACGCGCGACTTCTCTCGGGCTGTACCATGCCGAGGACATCGGCACTCACTACGCACGCACGCTGGCGGAGTGGCGCAAGCGGTTTCACAATGCCATTGACGAAGTCCGGGCTCTGGGCTTCGACACCCGCTTCATTCGCATGTGGGATTACTATCTGGCCTACTGTGAGGGCGCGTTTCTGGAGCGCCACATCGGCAACTTCCAGTTGTTGCTAACCAAGACTCATTCACCGCGAAAGCTGTTTGGCGAGCCCTGGGGCGAGGAAGGAGGAGGCACTGAACCGATTTCACACTTTGCGGCGAGAGCAGTGGATATGCCGGCCACTCGATGAGGTTTTCGCGTTCTTTTCCGATGTCCGCAATCTGGAAGAGATCACACCGCCATGGCTGGGGTTTCGAATCTTGACGCCTGGCCTAATCCATATCGCCGCCGGCACCAAACTGCGGTACCGGCTGAGCCTGCACGGCCTGCCGCTAAGCTGGACCACCGAAATCCGGCGATGGGATCCGCCTTATCGCTTCATTGACGTGCAACTGAGCGGTCCGTACCGGCTGTGGCATCACACCCATCGATTCGAGCCTCACGGCGGCGGAACGCGCATGACCGACGTCGTCAGATGCCTGAACGTTCAGCTCCAAAGCGCATCGCGATTGCCGGGGCTACCGGTTATATCGGTGGCCGTATCGCGCCGCGCCTGATCGACGACGGGTACGTAGTTCGATGTCTGGTCCGCTCGCCGGAGAAACTCGCAGGCCGGGAGTGGGCGGCGAACCCCGGCGTCGAGATCCGCCAAGCCGACCTGGCGGACACTGCGCCGCTGGCCAGGAACCTCGCGGGATGCGAGGCGGCGTTCTACTTGGTGCACTCCATGACATCGGCCGGCGCAGAGTATGCGAAAAGGGATCGGCACCTGGCGCTGCAGTTCGCGTCTGCCGCGCGGGAAGCCGGCGTGGGGCGGATCATCTGCCTGGGTGGGCTCGGAGAGACCGGACCCGATCTCAGCGAGCATCTTTCCTCACGTCGCGTGGTGGAAGAAGCGCTTGGGTCCACTGGTGTGCCGATGACTGTTCCGCGCGCCGCGATGATCATCGGTTCGGGCTCGGCATCTTTCGAGATCCTGCGCTATCTCGTCGAGCGATTGCCCGTGATGATCACTCCGAAATGGGTGAGCACGCCGTGCCAGCCGATTGCGGTCAGGAATGTCATCGGGTATTTGGCTGGAGTGCTGTCCCGGCCCGAGACGGCTGGACAAGTATTCGATATCGGCGGCCCGGAGGCGCTTTGCTACCGCGGCATCATGAGCATCATGGCGCGGGAACTGGGCTTGAGACGACGCTGGGTCATCCCGGTTCCGGTCCTGACCCCGCGTCTTAGTTCGTATTGGATCCAGTTCATCACTCCGTTGAGCCACGAAATAGCCAGACCCCTGGCTGAGGGACTCAAGAACCCCGTGGTGTGCCGCGAGGACCGGATCACAAAACTGATACCGCAGGACCTGCTGTGCGTGCGCGAAGCAATTCGGATGGCCTTGTACAGAATTGCGGAGCATCGCGTTGAGACCAACTGGTGAATGGCGGGGCCAATCCCGGGCGACCCTGATTGGGCGGGAGGTGCGGTCTTTCGCGATGCGCGCCAGATCACCGTAGAGGCTCCCGACTGGGCTGTATTTCGCGCGGTTTGCCGCGTTGGAGGCGGGCATGGGTGGTATGCCGCGGACTGGCTCTGGAGAGTACGAGGATGGATGGATCGCCTAGTGGGCGGGCCTGGCCTTCGCCGCGGACGCCGCGATCCGGAGATGGTTGGTTACGGGGAAGCTCTCGACTTCTGGCGTGTCGTGGGGTTCGAACGGGATCGCCGGCTCGCGCTACGTGCGGAAATGAAGTTACCAGGGGAAGCGCTGCTCGAATTCCGCATTGAACAGAACTGTGCGCGTCAGTGTACATTGCAGCAAGTGGCTCTCTTCCACCCTCGCGGATGGTTAGGGCTGCTGTACTGGTATGCGGTGGCGCCGCTGCATAACGTTGTTTTCCGCGGCATGTTGCTGGGCATCCAGCGAGAGGCCCTTCGAATTGCCGCCAGCCCGGCGGAAGCGGCCCTGGCAGCCGGCGAGTCCGGACATGTCTGAGAACGGGGTGCCTTGAGGATAGTGGCCTTGAGTCTCGCGAGGACGAAGTAATTCCGCAGTCGTCGACCGGATCGCAGAAAACACCACCACCGGCACGCAGGAATTACCTGATGAAGTTTTGATTTTTCGCTTCAAGAAGCCCCATTCTCAGCGTTTGTTCATCGAGTTCGTTCGCAATGCGCTTTGTCGGCACGCCCCTGATTCCACGCGGTCGCCAAAGCCGCTCCGAAGGGCGGCAACCACCGTGTGCAGCCCCACTCGATCAATCACACTGCTACCAACAATGACTCAGCGAACGGCCAGTCCGAGTCCACCCACTGTGCCTCGCGCCGGAATCCGGTGCGCCGGGCCAAATCCTCCACTTCGTTTAACGAGTACTTGTGGCTGGTCTCCGTCCAGATCGTCTCACCGCGGCGGATCTGAACGGAAAGACCCGCGCCCGCGACCGTCACCCGTTGGTCCCGCTTCGACCGCAGATGCATCTCTACATTGCCCGTCCCGCTAATGAAGCGCGCTACGTGCTTGAACCCGCCGAGCGCGAAGTCCGCGTCTAGCTCGCGGTTGATTCGCGCCAGCAGGTTCAGGTTGAAGGCCGCCGTGACGCCGAGCGAATCGTCATAAGCCGCGATTATCTGTCCCGCGGGCTTTTCGAGATCGGTTCCGAGGAGCAGAGCGTCCCCCGAATTCAGGATCGTGCGGATCTCCTTCAGGAAATCCGCGTCGCCAGGATGACCGAAATTGCCTATGGTGCCGCCCAGAAACAATACCAGGATGCGCTGCCCGGAGCGGCACCCGGCGGCCGCTTCCACGAGGCCCTCCAGATACTCGCGCTCAAAACACGCGATGCTCAACCGGCCGATATCGGCGAGTTCGCGGCGGCAGGCGATGAGGGCGGATCGGGAAATCTCAATTGGATAATAGGCAGTGCGCTGGCGCCGGCAAAAAGCCTCCAGAATCCACCGCGTCTTCCGCCCGGTTCCGCTCCCCAGTTCGGCGACGGCCGTGTCTCCGGGCAAACGCTCCACGATCTCAAGGGCGTGCAGACGCAGCAAACGTTCATCGGCGCGCGTCAGACCGTATTCCGGAAGCAGGCTGATTGCTTCGAAGAGCTTGGAACCTAGCTCGTCGTAAAAGTACTTCGACGGAAGTGCCTTCTGCCCCGGCTTGGTTAAGCCGTTGCGTACATCCGCCGCGAAGCTCGACGCATCATCGAGCGCCAACGCCCCTGTCGCCATGACTCAGACTCCTTGCGCGCACCGGAACCCGGCGTAAACGTATTGATAGTGCGGCTGAAACCAATTGCGGAAAGAGCGGCGCAACATGCACGCTGCCGTGCGCGCCGAACCACCCTTCAGCACGTAGTGCTTCCCATCGAAGAACGGGGCCGAGTAGCCGGGATACGAAGCATGGGCTTCAAACCCCGGAAACGGCGCGAACCCGCTCGATGTCCATTCCCAGCCTTCGGCCAGCAACCCGTCAAGCCCAAACCCGCTACGCGCGCAAGGAAACGCGCCGACCGGGAACGGATCCCATCGCGAGGAACCGAAGTATCCATGCGCCGGCCCTGGCGGTTCGTCTCCCCAGGGGAACCGGCGCTCCGGGCCTCCCGGCGAGCCATATGCTGCGCGCTGCCATTCGGCCTCCGAGGGCAGCCGCAATCCAGCCCACTTCGCATATGCGCCCGCTTCCGCGTAGCTCACATAGACGGGCCAATCCGGCTCGAATGGTATCTCATCGAACATCGCGCGGCAGCGCCATTCGCGGCCCGATGCCCGCCAGAAGACCGGGTGGCCGATGTTCGCCGACTCCTTCCACTGCCACGCCTCATCCGGCCACAGATTCCTGTTCCGGTAACCTCCAGCCTCCACAAACGCCAGGTAATCCGCGTTGGTCACTTTATAGCGGCCGATCGCGAACGCTGGGACTTCGGCCTTGTGCCCGTCGAACTCGTTGTCCCAGCCAAAGCTGGCGTTGCGCGCCAGACCGAGCGTTACGGAGCCCGCCGGGATTGCAATCATCTCGTGCCGCACGGAGTCGCCATACGGCACCTCCGCCTGACCCTCCGCGAGTTTCCGCTCCAGGGGCAACTGGTGCAGCATATACGCCAGCGTCTCCGCGTGCATCAGCCGGTGTTCCAGAGCCATCTCTAGCAGCTCGCCATCGTGCTCCGCATCGTCGAGCGCCCGCCTCACCTGGCGGGCGTAGCGATGGATATCATCGATCGGGGGCCAGTCCGATGGCGCATCCGACGGCAGGCCGCCATCCACCGGGTCGATCCCAAACGCGAACAAATGGTCGAAGCGCGCGTTGATCGCTTCCTTGTGGCGCATGTGCGGGCGCAGCAGGTTCCAGTCGAACGCTTCCAAATGCCCTAAATAGAAAACGATGCGATGCCGCTCGGCGATCGGGCGGTCGTAGAGCGAATCCGGACGTACAAGATCGAATAGCTTGTCCGTCTCTTTCCGTGCCTCCGTCAGGGCTTCGTGCGCGATCATGGCCTGCTGCTATTCGATGATCTTCGCGTGCTCCACGCCTCGGGAAAGATCGTACATGATCTCGTCCGCGTAGCACCATCCCCAGTCCTCTCCAGGCTCGATGGACCGCACCATGGGATGGTGGGATGTGTGGAAGTGTTTGGTGGCGTGCCGGTTCTTGGATGAATCGCAGCATCCGACGTGACCGCAGGTCAGGCAAATCCGCAGGTGCACCCAGTCGTCGCCCATTTGGATACACTCTTTACAAACCCGCTCCGGCGGCTGTAGATCCTTCGCCTGTTGGACGTGCTCACAGACCTTCATTTCCCCTCCTTCACGCCAGCTTGCCAAAAGGCCGCCGGTGCTCTACGACCAGTCAATCATACTCGTCCCCGAAGGCGCAAATGCCCCCGGCCGGGCCGCCCGGTGAGAAAATGGAACATGTCTTTTCCAGCCAATCCAAGCGCTCTGGACGCCCGCACTCAGGCGTTCCCCGTACTTACCGCCGCACAGATTGACCGAGTCCGTCCCGTAGGACGCTTGCGCAACGTGCGCCACGGCGAAATCATCTTTGAACCGAATGACACGCTGGTCCCTTTCTTCATACTCCTCTCGGGAAGGATGGAGATCGTGCAGCCGGACCTGGACCGGGAGCGTCCCGTCGCCTTACATGGCCCCGGCGAATTTACCGGCGAAATAACCATGATCTCCGGGCAGCGGTGCCTCGCGCGCGGCCGCGTGACGGAGCCCGGCGAGTTTCTGGAAGTCAGCCCGTCAGCCTTGCGCTCGCTGATTGGCAAGGACGCGGAACTCAGCGAGATCCTGATGCGCGCGTTCATTCTGCGCCGGCTCGAACTCATCCGCCAGGGCTTCGGCAATGTGATTCTGTTGGGATCGCGCCACTCCGCGCAGACGCTCGAATTGCGCGAGTTTCTCAGCCGGAACGGGCATCCTTACAGTTACGTGGATCTGGACACGGACAAGACTTCTCAGGAACTCCTGGACCGCTTCGAAGTCAAGGCCTCGGAAGTGCCCGTGGTGATCTGCGGAGAGAGCAACGTGCTGCGAAATCCGTCGATCCAGAAACTGGCTAGTGGTCTGGGCCTGAACTTCGGCAACGATTGCTTGGACGTGCGTGACCTGATCATCGTGGGCGCCGGTCCGGCGGGCCTCGCAGCGGCTGTTTACGCCGCTTCGGAGGGGCTGATTGTTCTGATGATCGAGAGCCAGGCCCCCGGAGGGCAGGCGGGGTCGAGCTCCAAGATCGAGAACTACCTCGGCTTCCCCACCGGCGTCTCCGGCCTGGAGTTGGCCGCGCGCGCCTTGGTCCAATCGCAGAAGTTCGGCGCGGGCATCATGATCGCACACAGCGTGGTACGGCTCGAGTGCGACCGGCGCCCGTATCGGGTCGTGCTGGATAGCGGGGAGACGCTGCCAACCAAGTCCATGGTGATCGCGACCGGGGCGCAGTACAACAAGCCACGGCTCGACAATCTGGAGAAGTACGAAGGCCAGGGAATCTACTATGGCGCCACGTATATCGAAGCGCAGTTGTGCGAAATGGAGGAGATCGCCGTGGTTGGTGGCGCGAACTCGGCGGGACAGGCGGCCGTGTTCCTGTCGCAGACGGCGCGCAAGGTGCACATGCTGGTTCGCTCGGGAGAATTGTCCACCACCATGTCGCGCTATTTGATCCAGCGGCTCACGGAGAATCCGCGGGTGGAATTGCATTTCAACACCGAGATCGTCGCGTTGCAGGGCGGCCCGCGCCTGGAACGCGTTCAGTGGCAGGACCGCAAAACCGGCGCCGTTTCCACGCACAGCATCCAGCACGTATTCATCATGGCCGGCGCATCTCCGAGAACCGAGTGGCTACGCGGTTGCCTCGCGCTCGATGACAAGGGGTTCATACTTACCGGGCGGGATCTGGATTCCACCAACGGCCACAACCCGAAATGGCCGCTGGCGCGCGCTCCTCAGTCGCTGGAGACCTCGCTGCCCGGCGTCTTCGCGGCCGGCGACGCGCGCGCGGGCAGCGTCAAGCGGGTGGCCTCAGCCGTAGGCGAGGGCGCGATCAGTGTGAATCTGGTCCACCAGGCTCTGACCGAGCCGTAAAGTTTCGGAAGGGGACAACACACCCATCGCGCCAAGGAATTCCTGGCAGACGCACCGGCCTGCTCTACGGCAATCCGGGGGCGAGCGGAACCAACCGGGCCAGGATCCTCCGGGTGCGCGGCATCCCAGGATGATTCGGAGCCTCAGCTCGTTGGACTTGGCACGGCACGGTACCCTGAAAAGGGAGGCTATCGCATGAAGACGAGATCGTTTGCCGCGCTCCTGGCGACAGTCTGTGCCACGGGTTTGTCTGCGCAACCCGAAGATACCGCAAACCAGGTTGAGTCGAAGTGCGCGAAATACCTGCAAACACCGCTTCCCGCCGAAGCGTCTTCGATTGCCTCTCCCAAGACATGGCCCGATTGCAATTCCTACGGGCTCTATTCGGGCATTGGCGTCACGGTGGATTACTCCGCCGCTCGCCATTGCGCCTGGACCGAACGTCTGGCGATTCAGGCCGGCGTCCAGTCAGTGTACACCGTGGCCAGCGTCTTCGGCGGTTCGGCGATGCTGAGCGTTCTTTATGCCAATGGCGAAGGCGTGAAGAAAGACCTGCCGCTTGCCATCCGCTTCGCCTGCGAACAGGGCTGGGCAGAGGCTGAGTTCGAAGGCCGCGTCCGCCATTTAGAATCTCTGCGAGATAATCCCGCTGCTCCGGGCAGCAAGTTCGGTTTCTGCGACGATATCACCAGCGGCGCCATGATGGGCTTCTGCTCGGCTTATGACAAGGAACTTACAGACCAGAAACGTACTGGCGCCCTGCACGCGCTCTCGTCGGTTTGGCCCCAGCCCCAACAAAGTGCATTTAATGCTTTGGTTCAAACAGTGCAAGCCTACTCCACGGCTCATGGGGAATGGGAGCTGAACACGGCCGGCTCGGCACGAGTGGCAAATGAGATAGGAGTAGAGCAGAAGTTGCGCGACGAATTCCTCGCGGCGCTGAGAACCTACGAGAAAGGTAATCTGCCGCACGGTTCCGCGGACGAGTTCGCCAAGTCGGACGCGAAATTAAACGATTTGTACCGTAAGTTACTTGCCAGCGCGGAAAGGCTGAAATCGGACGTCGGCGCGGTACAACCCCAGGGCGTGCGCACCGCCGAGCGCGCCTGGCTCAAGTATCGCGATGCCTGGGTCGTCTTTGCCAAGCTGCGCTATCCCTCCGTGAGCTCCGAATCCTGGCTCAACCTATTGACGACCGACCGGATTGCGATCCTCAATGATACTCTTTGTGAGATGACGCATGACGATCCGCCCTGCGACGTCCGGCAGGACCACTAAGTTCCTCCAAACCCCGAAATATCCCGCACGTTGCTCATTAAGAGCGCGCTGAAACCAAACACCATCGGAGCGCAGCGATGCTGGCCTTCTGCTCGAAAACCCATTCCAGCCGCACCGGACAGCTACGACGAGGTGGTTGAATGCATAGCGTAAAGAGCCGCAATGTCCGCGTTGTGGTACGTTATGGCTCATGAAGACCGGCATCTACACGAATCGCTTCCTCACGGTCATTGCAGTTCTATTGGCGGTGATCGCGGTCAAACGGCTCATCAACCCGGACGCGATCGCTGCCGCCCAGGAGGCGAACGGACAAAAGGCCGGCCCGGCGATTGAAGCCGGCGCAGGCCAGGCGCTGATCGTCGCGAAACAGTACTACGCGCGTCAGCAATATTCACAAGCCTTGCCGCTTTTCCTGAAGGCTGCCGAGGGCGCCAATGGCGAAGCGGCACTCTACCTGGGCGTCATGTGCGAGAACGGGCAGGGCGGTTTGGCGAAGGACGATGCCCAGGCGGCAGCCTGGTATCGCAAGGCGGTGGATGCGGGCAATGCGAATGCCATGAGCAATCTGGGAAACATGCACGCGCTCGGGCGCGGCGGTTTGCCGAAGGACGAATCCCAGGCTGTGAGCTGGTGGCGCAAGGCGGCGGATGGGGGCAATGCGATGGGCATGCGGCTTCTCGGCGCCATGTACGCGAACGGGCGCGGCGGTTTGCCGAAAGACGATGTCCAGGCGGTCGCCTGGACGCGTAAGGCGGCGGATGCGGGCGATGCTTTCAGCATGAGTAATCTGGCTGTAATGTATGCGAACGGGCGGGGAGGTTTGCCCAAAGACGATGCCCAGGTGGCGATCTGGTATCGCAAGGCGGCGGACGCGGGCGATGTGCGCGGCATGAGGAGCCTGGGCTTCATGTTCGCGGGCGGGTTGGGCGGTTTGCCAATGGACGATGCCCAGGCGGCGATCTGGTATCGCAAGGCGGCGGATGCGGGCGACGCGATGGGTATGACCTGAATTATGCACAGCTCCGGTGTTCCGAGCGCCGGTTTCGCTCGGCTGATGCCGCCCGTAGTTGAGTGAGTCAGTTCGGTTTTTGCTGTTGCATCGCCCTCCTGAGAGTCCGTTCTCGCCAAACCCCGCGCCGAAGTCTCTTACTTCGTTGCGCTTGTCGGCCGCGCATAATTTTCTATGCACACCAGCCGAAGGGCCTGCGGGGGCGTGCAATCAGCGCAATGCCGGCAGCATGACCGGCGCGTAGCCTGCTCCGCGCGGCGCGATCTTTCGCAGGCGGTCCATCAGTCGCTCGAACACGCCCTTCTCCTCGTAGTGATCGCTGTAGCTCACCCCGGTGCGCCCGGCGTGGCGCCAGATCTTGGCGGCCACGAACAGGAAGCGCAGTCGCGCGGTCGCCAGCGTCGTGTGTTGTAGCGCCGTGGCGTCGGCCTGCGGTTCGCGGTTGAACAGCATCAGCCAGCAGTTCAGGTTGTAGGCCAGCATCGCCAACTGGAAATGATTCCCGTTCACATCGAAGCGGCCTGAGGGGTGCGCCGCCAGTCCGGCATCGTTGTTCGCCTCCTTGATCAGGTTTTCCGCGCCGCCGCGCTGGTTGTAAAGCCAGACCACGAAGTAGATGGGATCGCCGAAGTCGGTCACGAAGACCCGGTACTTGTACTGGCTGGTCTCGAACAACTGGTACTGCTCGGTCTTCTCCGCCTCGACCTCCTCACGCGTTTTTTCATAGCGCAGAGCCACGAACCGGTATTTCTTCTTCCACCCGTCCGGCTGATAGCTGAATTCACACTCCCACCTGGCATCCGTCTTCTTCGACGGCTTCCACTCGGCTTGGCGTAGCAACTCGACCAGTCGCGACGTCTTGCGTGCTGAGATCACGAACCGGGCAGTGCATTCTTCGTAAGCCTCGACTGCTTGCCGGCAGTAGAACCCGGAATCGGCCCGGCCGTAAATCTGCTTCACGCACGGCGGCAGCGCCGCGCACACATCCCGAATGTGATCGCCTATCTGTTTGCCGGTGGGCCGATCGCCGTTGCGCAATTCCCCCCAGATATACTCCCGCGTCTCGTGGATGAACGTCAGCATCGGTTGGTAGCTCTTCTTGCCTTTGTTCTTGGGGTTGTAGCTCTTGCGTCCGCCCATCTGTTGGCCATACAGCGTGTGCACGGTCGTGTCGGTGTCGATGGTGACGACCGCCAGTTTCACATTGGCCGCCGCCCAGACTCGTTCGCGCATGATTCGCATAATGGTCAGAATCTGCCGGGAGACATTGAGGTGCAGCGCGTTCACGAATCTCCAGAAGGTGGATTGCACCGGCAGCTTGGTGACTTTGAGAATGCCCGTCAGAATCGGGTCGCGAGCGATGAAGCGCAACTGGTTCAGGCGCGGGAAACCGATGTAGAGCCCCAACACGATTCCCAACACGAACCGGTACAGGTCCAGGGCACGGGGAATGCGCTTCGAGGTCACCGTCTGTTCCACCAGGGTCTGGAAGTCGAGTTTTTCCAGCATGGTGATCACCGGCAGCAGTCCGCCGTAGGGAGTCAGATTCTTCCCATTGAAGTCGTAGGGCGTGGAAGCATTGATTTTATTGGGTTCCGATGAGACCCTGGCCGGGCCTTGTTTTACGGGGGTTTTATCGCTATCCTTTTTTCTGTCGGTAACCATTTGGGTGACCTCCTTGGGGTCGGTTTTGCGAAGCGCCAATTTCGCAAACTTCTGTTTTACCCCGATCTTTACGGGGTCCCCAAATGGTACACTACGCTTCCGCCCTCATACCGCATGCCGCAGGGGCGCATAGCTCAGGTATGAGACTGCTGGGCGTCATGTACCAGAAGGGGCGCGGCGGTTTGCCAAATGACGAAGCCCAGGCCGTGAACTGGTGGCGCAAGGCCGCGGACGCGGGCGATGCGAATGGCATGACGCTGCTGGGCGTCATGTACGAGAACGGGCGCGGCGGCCTTCCGAAAGACGATGGCCAGGCGGCGATCTGGTACCGCAAGTCGGCGGACGCGGGCGATGCGAGCGGCATGACGGCTCTGGGCTTCATGTATGCGACCGCGCGAGGTGGTTTGCAGAAAGACGAGGCTCAGGCGGCAATCTGGTATCGCAAGGCGGCGGATGCGGGCGATGCCCACGGCATGAGCAATCTCGGGTTCATGTACGCGAACGGGCGGGGCGGCTTGCCGAGAGACGAGGCTCAGGCCGTGAACTGGTATCGCAAGGCGGCGGATGCGGGCGATGCGCACGGCATGAGCAATCTCGGGTTCATGTACGCGAACGGGCGGGGCGGCTTGCCGAGAGACGAGGCTCAGGCGGTGAGCCTGTATCGCAAGGCGGCGGATGCCGGCGATGCTCAAGCCCAAGCCGCACTAAAGCGATTAGGCAAGTAAACGCGACGCCGTCTGCCAATCGCGCCCATCACAGTGGACTTAGAACTCTCTCGTGGGAGCATCATTTAGGAACGAGCCCTATATCGCTTTCGAGGAATTCAGCAGCCAGATCCTGCGTAACATGCGGTCGGTGTGAATCGATCTCGAACCTTTCGTGAAATAGGAGCTGCTGCATTTTCACACGATCCGTCCGACAGCACAGGGACTGGAATCGCATCTGGCTTCCATCCACGATCTGGTCACCAGGTTTCGGCCCTCGGCAGTGGTGACCGATCCAATCACCGACCTAACCAGCGTGGGCAGCCTGGGAGACGTCAAAGCCACCTTGATCCGGCTGATCGATTTCCTGAAGCTGCGGCAGATCACCATGGTGTCTAACAGCCTGGCCGCCGGCGGCGGTACTGAGGAGCAATCGGAAGTCGGGATTTCCTCCCCGATGGACACGTGGCCGCTGGTCCGCAACATGGAGAGCAATGGGGAACGCAATCGCGGCCTCTGTACTTTGAAATCGCGAGGCATGGCGCATTTCTACCAGGTTTGCCAATTTCGTTCTCAGCCGCAAGGGAATCCAGTTGGTCGACGTGTACACCGGCGATGGTAGCGCGCTCACGGGATCCGCGCGGGTAGCCCAATTGGAACGCGAGCGCATGGAAGAGATGTTGGGCCGGCAAGAGGCCGAGGCAAAGCGGGCGGAAATTCAGCACTGGCGGGCCGCTGCCGTGGCTCAGATTGAGGCTCTGCAGACCGGCTTGGCTGCCACCGATGGGGAGTTGCACCAACTCGAAGCGGATTCCGCGCTGCGGGTGCAGGAAACGGCCAAGGCCCGCGCACAACTGGCGCGCAGCCGGATGGCCGATGGCAATGGGGCGAAAGGCGCTTCGAATGCCGTATAAGGCTGGCACGAAGCTCGCCACCCGGGGCCGCCCTCGCATTGGGCGCCAAGCCCGCAAGCGGCCGGTCAAAGATAATTGGCGATCTCTCCAACACCGAGCGGACCCTGGTTGGCCTGAACATCCGTCCGAGGGAGACGTAATGCCCCGCAAGAATATCAAGGATGCGACACCCGCTTTGAACGCCAGCTACGGTAGGCCGGGAACCAGGTATTTGTGTTACGGCTTTGTGTGACGGGAGCCATGCCAACCTCCACCCGCGCCATCGCGAATTTGAAGCAGCAAACGAGATCGCAGAGGAAACCTGGCGTGCGGACGAAACTCAATCGGCAAGCGAGCGAAGACCGGCCGTGTCCGGCACAGCGCAGGGCCAGTTCTGCCATACGAAGGCAAAACGCGGCGCGTGCCGGTCTCGAGACTGCTGCGCAACCCGGCGGAAACTCCGAATCGCGCACCAACCCGCGGGTCAGGCCTGAACAGAGGTGTTGCTGCGGATGAAGGTTTCGTAAGGCAGGCGGGCAACCAGGCGCGCGGACGCTGCAAACGCACAGCCAAACGCGGCCAGCGCGGAGAGGAAGTATCCGTATCCGTACCAGGCAAACCCCATATGGAAGAAGATCCACGTGAAGACGGCGTTAGAGCCAAGCAGCATCAAGCTCAATGCCATGTGGCTCCGCCGCTGATCGAAGTATGAGAGAACAATCGAAAGGAACAGGAACCCGGCGTGGAAGAATGCGCCCAACAGTCCCAGGCGGAACACTCCGAGTTGGCGGAAGTTGATGCCCAGCAACTCGAACAGTTGCGGCGCCAACAGGATCGCAACCACGGAAACCGAGCCCTGCAGGACCAGGAAATTGCGCGCTCCGTCCAGGAAAGATTGCATCAGCTCCCGATGGTTGATGTCGATCCTGGCATACGGCACGTGGCGTTGGATGTCGTCATAAAAGCGCTGGTACTTCTCGAAGAAGCCCGTCTCGATGGTGAGCGTGAATGCCGCCAGCGAAGGCACGATCGAGAGGTAAGCCAGAAACATCGCGCCATCGTAATCCGGGCAGGATACCAGGCCGCTCCGCAGCAGCTCGCGCTCCGGCGACAGCCACATGATCCACTTATCCACCCACACGGCCGCGTTGTAGGCCAGCGCACCCAACGCGAGTTCCCAATAGGCGCGGAAGTATCCCACGAAGGCGAATGGCCGGCCGGCCCGCGTGGGATACTCGGCGAAGACCCGGGCAATCAGCGTGAACAGAATGAAGGCGAGTCCCGCGTTGAATCCGATCAGCATTCCAGCCACGCCCCAGATGGGCGCGAGCAGGCTGGAACCCAGGATTCCCAGGCTCATTCCACCCAGGAACGACAACGTCACCGCTCGGTAGTTCTTCAGCGCGGTGAGAAAAATGCCGACCGTCCAGATCCCCACGACCAGCATGAAATTGACGACCGCGGCGAGCCGAATGGGCGGCTCCAGGTTGAAATGGAGCAGATAGAAAGGCGCCACCACCGGAAGGGCCAAGGCGTAAACGAGCGCCAAGCCGCCGACCATCATGGCGGGGGCCTGGCGGACATCCTTGGCATGGATGCAGTCGGCCAGGTAGCGGGTGGTCACGATCGTTCCCGGTCCGGAGAGCACCAGCGAGAAGGCGAAGTTGTAGACGATGAGGACGCGAAACGTGGCCAGTTCCTGGGGCGTCGTAGCCGGCATTCCCAACAGGACAATGGCGGAAAGCGAAAGCACGGTGAAGAGCCACGGGCCGCAGCTTGCTATCGCGGCGTAGCCGTAGCCTTGGACGACGCCGATCAGGTCGTCGCGCTGGGTGAGGCGGCGCAGCTCGAAACCGATTCCCGCCATCAGGCCGCCCCTTTCCAGGCGGGCGGCTCCAACTCGGCGGCTCGCCAGTGGTCATACAATTCCCGGTAGGCGCGGTCGAGACCGGGCTTGTTGTAATAACGGCGCACGCGCTCCCGGACCGCGCGGCTGGCGCTCTCCCAATAGGCGCGGTCCGTGAGCAGCCTGGCGATGGCTTGCGCCGCCGCCGTGGGATTGGCCAGAGGCACCACTTCCCCGGCGGGCCCCAGCGGCTCCGCCTCGCGCAGGTCGCCATAGAGCATCTCGCGGCAAGCGCCCACGTCGGTAGCCACCGAGGGAACCCCCGCGCAGCCGGCTTCCAGGATGACCAGCGGCTGAGCCTCGCTGATGCTGGTGAGCGCCACCACGTCGAGAGAGCCCAGGTGTTCCGCGATGGAGACGCGGCCCGCGAAAGTAAAGCACCCTTGCAGGCCGAGGTGGTTGACCAGTGTCTGACACTCCGCCAGGTACCCGGGATCTTCGTCGGTGGGGCCGAGCAGAAGGGCCCGAACGTCGGGGACGATGCCGCGGAGGATGGCGATGGCGCGGATGTAGGTCTTGACGTCCTTGATCGGCACCACACGGCCGATGAGGGCCACCGTCGGCGGGTGTTCGGTGCGCCCCGCGCCGGCCTTCGACAGGAGGTCGTAGTCGACGCCGTTGGGAATGATTTCGAGTTTTCCGGGATCGGCGCCGTCTTCGAGCTGCAGGAGCTGGTTCCCGCCGTAGAGGGTCACGATCTTGCTCGCGGCCTCGTAACAGGCGCGCGAGTAGCAGGTGAAGGCGTCCACCCAAAAATCCTTCAGGTCGCGCGCCGCCTTCTCCATGTTCAGGCCGCTCAACGGGGCCTGATACAGCCAGTCGGCCATGGCAATTTCGATCCGGCGTTCGTTGGTGTAAATGCCGTGCTCGGTGAGCAGCACCGGGCGGCCGGTTTCCAGACGGGCGCGGGCCGCATATAGACCGGCGTAGCCGGTGCAAAGAGGGTGATAGATGCGGGCCGGCGGCAGGGGCGCGAGGAGGATGGAGTAAAGGCCGCCGAGGATGGTCCGCCAGGTCCAGAAGTAGTCCAGAAACGCGCTCTCCGCGTGAGTCGAGCGGTACATCCGCAGCAGCAGATCCCAGCTTTCCGTGGAGTCCAACAGCACCGCTCTGCCCAGTTGCGCCGCAAGCGGCCGGAGGAGCGCCAGGACATCGGCTAGATCGCGCAGTCCGCCCTTGAATTGCAGGTTGCGCAGGGGAGTTTCCAGCCGCTCCAGCAGTTCCCGCGCTCCCCGCAGGCGCCCCACGCCTTTGGGAAGCGTGCCCACTTCGACGTGGGTGATTCCGGTGACATTGGGCGGCACCTTGTAGCGTGGCGTGAGCTGGGCGTTTTTGGGCATGAGACAGACCAGATGGAAGGTCAGGTCGCGCTGCGCGTACAGCAGATCGTTGGCCCAATTCGAGACCCCGCCGGAGATGTACGGGTAGGTGCCTTCGAGCACCAGACAAACGTCGGCGGGAGGCGGCTGCGGCATGGCTACACCCCGCCTTCCGCGTGCGACAGGGCCTCGAAGCCCCCCCACAGCCGCACGGCTTCGAGCGCCCGCGCCGGTATCTCGCCGCCGGCTTCCAGGCGCTCCTGGCGGCCGTGAGCGAACTTCCGCAACTCCTCGAAGCGGCCCAGGTGGTAGAGGCTCTCCATGTACCACAAGCAGGCTTGCGGCGAGTCTAGGCCCGCCTGCATGGCCCGCTCCATCCATTGGGCGGCCTCTGCGTACCGCTTGCCGCGAAGGAGCAGGCGCCCCGCGGCGAGCCAGGAATCCAGGTCGCCCGGCTGCGCGGCGATCGCCCGGCGGTAGGCCTCCAAACCCCGTTCGCGGATTCCCTCCTCGCGGCGGGCGTCCAGGATGCCGCTGTAGAGGTAGTCGTCGTAGTGCCGGGCCAAGGCCCGCAACGCCTGGATGTCGCCGGGGTTTTCGCTCGAGCGGCGGCTGAGTTCCAGGGTACGCGCCAGCATGCCATTCTCCAGCTTGTTCATGGCCGTGGCGGCCTGCACGCGGACGGCGTTGTTACCGTCGGTTAGGGCGCGTTTGAGGATGGGGCCGAAGGCGGGCCGGAACTGCTGGTTCATGAGCGCGATCAAGGCCTGCTTCTGATGGAAACTGCCGAAGGTCAGAATCTCGGTAAAGGGCGTGAGACTGCCGGGCTTGGCCAGATCGGCACCGGCAATGCGCGCGGCGAACTCGTTGCTGCTGTCCTGCTGGGTGTCCGGAAACAACGACGCGTACCACTCCTCGAATGGAATGGACTTCCGCATATACCAGCGGGTGAGGCCCATGACCGCCAGGGTTCCGGCGGCGCCGATGGGGCCGAGCGCGGCGGTCGCGGCGGCCAACAACACCGGGAGCCGCACGTCTTCGCGAACGCCGGCCGGCCAGTAGCACCACGCCGCGAGGCCGGCCGTGATGGCGGCGTGCGCCCCCAGCGTCACCCACCAGGCGAGCCCGTGCAAGTAGCCGGACACGATGGCGCACTCTGCCGCCAGCGTGGCCACGGCCACCGCCGCCACCTGGGTGACCCGCGCGAACTCCCGCTCTTCAGGCACTTTGCAACTCCCGGTGCTCCTCGACGGCGCGCACCATGTCGTGAATCGCGTGAACCGCGAAGGAGAAGCGCGCGGCCGGGGCTTCCGGCGCCAGTTCCGCCTCTAGGGCACGCGTCAGCTTGCCGATCACCACGTGCGCGTGGGCCGCCGGCGAGGCCGGCAGAATGAGCGCGAATTCGCTCCCGGTGCGCTGATAGTCGAACGCCAGGTCGGTTTGACGCAGCACCTGGGAAACGGCGTGGTTGAAGGCGCGGGGCACCAGCGTGCGCTGCGCCTCGTCCAACTCGTCCGGGTTCTCCAGCCGGACCACGATCATGGTGAGATCGAACCCGATGCGCTGCGCCAGCAGGGTTAGCAGGGAAAGCTGGCGCGACAGAAAACCGTATGCGAAGAGCTCCGTCTCGGTGTTGACCACGCTTTCCGAACGCGCCGCCTGGTAGCGCACGGCGTTCTCGTAGGCCGCGCCGATCCACTGGCACAGCAGCTTCAGGGTCTGCACGTTGCTGAAGTTCAGATCCAGGAAGCCCAGTTTCTCGATCTTCAGCATCCCCGCCACGCGGCCCGTATCTGGCACCACGATGGGCGAGGCAATCACGCCGGCGCCCGCCAGCGTCATCAGGTCGTCCGGGTTGGCCACCGTGAGCACGCGCTGGCGTCCGACGATTTCCTGGAAGACCGCAGTGGCCGCCAAGTACTGGCGGGCGTAGCCGTCCTCTTTAGCCCACCCGTCCTCGACCGCCAGTTCCAGGCTGCCGTTGCGCAGCAGGTAGACCGAGAACTTCTCCGGGTTCATCACCGACCGGATGAGATTGGCGACGCCCAGCAGGACTTCGGAGGGATCGAGCTTCTCGATGGCCCGCGCCGACTCGTACATCCCCACCGCCGTCCGAAGCTGCCCGGCGACGCGCGTTTCCAGCGCGTCCTTGAGCGCGCTCAACCTCTTGTACCCTTCCGCCAGAACGCGCTCGCGGCGCGCGGTTTCCTCGAGTTCGCGCGCCAGCGCCGCCCGCTCGCGGATCTGGCGCATGCGCAGTTCCCCCAGCACCACCGCCGATATGAACCACAGCAGCGGCAGTTGGCTCGCGTGGAACAACCACGTGAACCGGTCCTGGCCGAGCGCCTGCGGCGGCAGGTTGCCGGCCAGCAGCGCCACGCTCGAAGCCAGCGCCGCCAGCAGGCCGGCGTTGGTTCCGTACTGCACCGACACCAGCAGCACCACAATCCAAAACGGGTGCTGCGGCGCGGAAAGGAAGCGGGTGCCATCGAAGAAGATCCGGTCCAGGGCAAGCGCCACGCCCAGGAACATGGCGATCTCCAGAATTGCCGAAAGGCGGACCCCGGCCAGTGTGCGCCCGGGCTTGGATGCCGGTGCGGGGTTCGAGTTGGAATTCGCCGTCGCCATTCTTAAAACCGCCACAGAAGCTCGATCCTGAAGGTGGTCGCCACGCGGGTCGTGTTTAACGTGTACAGTCTCCGGTCATAGTCCAGCTTCCCCTCGAAATGGCGGGAAGCCTGGTAATTTACGGCCGCGGTCCAGAAGGGAGCGCTGCCGCCCAGCCGGTCAACAGCCATGCCGCCGGCCGCCTCGACCCGCAAACCGCGGGCGATCTTCTTTTCGCCCCGGACGCTGACGGCATGCACCTCGCGGCTGACCAGCGGCAGGGGCTGAAAGCTGCCGCTCGCGGCGCTGGCCAGAGTTTTCACGGCAATGCGATACTCCGCATCCAGGTCGTATTCGAGCGAGACCAGCGGCTCGCGCCGCAGACGGAGACTGGCTTCTCCGCTGGCGGAGACGCTTTCGGCGGCGCCGGGCGTGCCGGGCAGGCTGTAGCGGTTGGCCGCGGCGCCCGCGCGCACGGTCACCCGCGGGCCGAGGGTGGTTTCGCGCCGCACCTCGACACGGTCCCGCACCCCGTCCCGCGCCAGGGACTCCGCAATCTCCCAATAGGGCCGGTTGAAATCCACCTGGATGGCGGAGATGCCGCTGGCATCCGGACGGCTGAGAGTCACGCCTCCGCCCGCGGTCGCGTTTCCGCCAAACAGCGAGGCCTTCAGGCGCGTTCCGCCGTCCGACTCCCACTCCAGCGCCGCCTCGCCCCGGCGGAGCAGGCCGTCGAAAGAAGCCACGTGGCCATCGCCGTACCGCAGGCTGCGGACCGACGCCTGGTCCTGTTCGGCCGCAAATTCCAAGCGCAGGGACCGCGAGAGGAGGCGCTCACCGGCGAAGCGGACGAGATCGTCGTCCTCGGCGCCCTGAATCCTGCGGATTTCGCCCCCGGCCTGTAGCGGTCCTTCCCGTTCCCGCAGGAGCGCGTCCCGGGACTCGCGCAGATCCTCGTTGCCCGGATCCATTCCGGCGGCGCGATCCAGCAGATCCTGGGCACGGCGGCCGCGGCCCACGTTTTGCTCGGCCAGGCCGAGGCTGGCGATCACGTTGGCACTGTCCGGATTGGCCTGGGCGACGCCGCGAATCTCCGCCAGGGCTCCCGTGCGGCGGGCCGTCGCCGAAAGCAACTGGACGCGGAGGAGCGCCATCCGCGTGCGGCCCGAATCCACGCCGGCCGAGAGGACGTCTTCGGCTTCGTCGCACAGCTTGGCTTCGAGAAGCATGGCGGCGAAGTCGGCGCGCCGATCGCCGTTGCGCGGATCCGCGGCGATCAGCGTGCGGTATTCGCGCAATGCGCACTCCAGGTAGCCGCAGCGGAAGAGCGCCTGCGCGTGGGCGGCGCGGGCCTCGGCCGGCGGGGATGCCAGGCCCTCGATGAGTCGCAGCGCGCGTCCATAGTAAGCCCGGGCCTGGGAGCGGCTCCCTGCGCGCCACAGCATTTCGGCGTAGTAGTAGTTGTCGTCGTAGGCGCCCGCGTTGGAGCCGAGCAGGGCGCTCAAATGACCCTGCGCCACGGAGTAGCGGGCCTGGGTGTAGGCGAAGACTCCCAGCCAGTGCACAGCTTCCGGGTCCTGGGGGTCGAGAACCAACAACCGGGCGTAAGCCGGTTCGGCGGCGATGCCCGCGGCATCGCGCGCCAGTCTCGCCAGCTTGCGGACGCGCTCGCGATCGACCGTGGCCCCGCATTCGCGCGCCACAACGCCGGCCAAAGCGTCGACTCGGTGAAGGGCGGCGAGTGCCCGCAGGTAGACTTCCAGCAGCGCGCCGCCCTGCCCCGCAACGGGCAGACCCGCCGCGGCGATGGCGGCTACGCGCTCCGCTGCCCCCGCGTCGAGCAGGAGGCCAAGCCAGGCGGCCCGCTCGGTTCCGCTCGCGCCGCGGGCGCGGCCGTCCAGCCAATCCAGCGCCTCCGTCCCAGGTTTCGGTCCCCACAGGAAGAGCAGCTCGGAGACGTCCGCACTGTCCGGGCGCGCGTTGCGGGCGAGGTCCGCGAAAACCGCCCGGGCCCATTCCGGGCGGCCGGCATCGATCAGCTTGAACCCGATGCCGCGCTTTTCCTCCGCCCGGAGGGCGCCACCGGCCAGCCGTGCGCGCCAGAAATCGGCGAGTTCGCCCGAGCGTCCCAGCTTGCCGAGCGTGTCCTCATAAACGGCGGCCCAGTTGGGGGACGCGGCCGCAAGCTGGCGGATGTACGGCAGGGCTTCGGCCGGTCCCCCGCGTTCCAGGAGAGCGTACACGCGGGCTTCTCGGGTTTCCTTCGACAGGTCCTTCCGCTCGAGTTCGGATTTCAGAAAGGCTACCGCGTCCGTGGGATGGCTGGACTTCGCGGACGTCTCGAGGTACAGCGGGACCAGTTCGCCGCGGCGCCGCGCGAGGCTCTGCAACCGGGGCAGGGCGGCATCCCACGCGTCCAATTCGAGGAGCCCGTAGACCAGATCGAGCTGCTGCTTCTCGTCCTGCCCACCCCGGCCGAGCTTGGCCGTCCAGAAGCCGCTCAACTCCCGCCGGAGCATATCCGCGCCATGGGGAGCATTGCGAATGGCGCCCAGCAGCGCCGCCGTATAAGCTTCCTCGCGGCCCGGTTCCTGGGTGCTCGCGAGCAACATCCGCGCATGCGGCAGGGCCTCGGCGGGCCGGCCGGCCGCCGTCAGGGCGTTGGCTAGCGCCAGGCGGTTGGCATCGCCGGGATGTTCCCCGAAAAGGCGCTCGGCGGCGGCCAGTGCGAGGCTGGGCTGTTTGCAGTCCTGGGCCAGGAAATACAGGTCGCGGAGTAGAGGAACGGCAATCGATTGGGCGGGCGCGGCCTGAAGCCAGCCGGCGACTTCCGGGCCGCGCCCGGCGCCTGCCGAAACCAGAGCCCAGGCGCGGTCGATTGCCGCCGTGCTGCCGCCCGCGCGGAGCCCGTCGAACCGCCGGGCGCCGTCAGCGGCTTTGCCCACGGTGACATACAGCCGGGCGGTTTCGAGCAACAGGTCCCCGGAGGCAGCCTCGATCCGTATCCGCTCAAGCTGCGCCACGGCTTCCGATTGCCGGCCTAGCTTTACGTCGAGGCCGGCGGCGGCGAGGCGGTCCGCGTCCGGCAAGTTCGCATCCGCCTCCGCGCTCCGCAGCCGGCGGGCGGTCTCCGCCCGGTCGCCCCTTGCATAGGCCAGCCGCGCCCCGAGCAGCGGCCGGTTCGCCAGGAATCCGTCGCCCATGGCGGCCTCCGCGCGATACGCAAAGGCCTCCCGCCCCGCGCCCAGCGCCCGTTCCGCCAGCATGCCGAGCAGGGCGCCGTTCAGCCGCTGGATGCCGTACTCTTCGGCAACGTCGATGGCCAGAGAAACCTCGTCGCGTGCGAGCGCCAGATCGATGAAGGGCTCGACAAAATCGCCGGGGAGTTGGTTGCGGCGGCGCAACCGGTCGAGCCGCGCGAAAGCCTCGGTATCGCGCTTGCCGCCCATCTGCTGCTGCATCCACTCAGCCAGCAGGACGGGGTCGCCATCGATAGCCGGTTCGAACGGCGCCAGCAGCCGCGCGGCCAGAGCAGGTTGGCCTTTGCTGCGCAGCAGCATGGCAAATCGCGCCACTCCGCCCGAGTTGCGATGACCCTCGAGCCACCGCGCGGCGCGGTCGAGCGCCCGCTCCGAATCGCCCGAGTCGAGCAGCACGGAAATGAGGAACTCCACGGTGTTCTGCGTGATGTCGTGCGGATGCTGGGCTTCCATACGCTCCAGCACCGTGGCCGCTTCGGCCGGGCGGCCGCCCACCGCCAGCAGGTTCGCCAGTTCCAGAAACTCGAACGGCTCGCCCCGATACCGCGAGAGCAGCGTCCGCAGAGCCGGGATCAACTGGTCCGTCCGGTTGGCATAACGATACTGGTTGGCAAGCTCGCGCAACCCGTCTTCGGAACTCTGGATGCGGTCAATCTCCTCCAGCGTGCTCCGGTATTCCCGCATCTCCTGCCCGTACTTTTGAAACGTGGCGACCTTGCGGAGCAGCTCCAGGTGGTCGCTCGACGGCCCGCTGAAACGCTGCAGCAGACTCACCGCGCGGCCCACCTCGCCGGATTGAACGTAGACTTCCGCCAGCGGCATGACCACATCGGCCGAGCGGTCCCCGTTCGCCAGGCGATTCTCATAGAGCCGCATGGCATCTTCAAAATGGTGGCCGCGAAAGGCCATCAAACTGAGATCGGATTCCCTGGGAACCAGCAGCAGACTTCCCGCAATTCCGGCCATCAGGACGGCTGCCAGAAAGACGTAGTGGAGTGGCCTCATCTCGCCGCTCCCTCCGGCTCGGCCTGGACCGACACCGGTTCCATGGCGGAGCGCCCGACGGTGAAGCTGAGCGCGCCCTCCCGAGTGGCGGCGGCCCGGATGGATTCGACCGGCCCCGTGCCGCCGGCCACGCGAATGGTGTATGCAGCGTGGGGCGCCACCCGCCACTCCATTTCGCCGGCGCCGAATCCGCGGGCCTCGAAGGCGAACCGCGCACCTTCCACGCGGAGCTTCGAAATCCGCCAGCGGCTCTCGACCAGGTAGGGACGGCCGGGGGCGGGCGGCTGGCCGGGCCGCGCCAGGGCAACGACCGGCGAGCGCTCGGCGGCGTCCAGAGCCACATACAAACTGCCCTGAAAATGACGCTGTCCGGCGACTCCCAGCGACGCTTCAAAATCCACAGCCTCGCCATCGGCGTGGTCGAAACGCACCGTATCGAGTCCGTCCCGGCCATCGATGCGCCAGCGGCCCGGCGCTAATTCGACGATGGTTGCGGTATGAAAACCGTCGACGATGGCGGCGTACTGGCTGGCCGTAATGGGCGCCAACTGCTGGGAACGCGCGTAGCGCAGATTCTCGACCAGGGCGGCTAGGCTGGGCGCCTTCTCGCCGGTGTACATGTGATAGTACAGGTTGACGGGCTTGACCCGGATGGGCGACTCGGTATGCTGAAGCGTCGCCCGCAGATAGCGGTATCCGAAGTAGCACTCGTTCCACAGGTTGGTGTAGGTATTCTCGTTGCTGTCGGAGCTGTAGACCTGGCGGAACGCCCCCACCTGGCGGCTCAGGGGGGCCACCCAAACGTAGGAATCGAACTCGGGATCGAATCGCGTGTCGCCGCCGTTGATGTTGCGGACCCGCGCTCTGCAGGCTGCCTGAAGAACCACCTCGGGCACCATCGTGGTACCGGACCATTGCAGGATCTCCACGCGCTTGCCGCGCGGCAGGAGCCGGCCGAGAAAGGCGATCGACCCGGAAATCTCCTGGTCGAGTTCGAAGGGATACAGATTGTAGCTTCTCAGTTGCGAGTGTCCCCGCCGCAGCTTTGCCTTGCCGCCTTCCTCGGCCTCGGGATGCGAATAGCGCTCGATGGCGCGGTTCAAAGTGGTCCACTGCGCCGGATCGAGCCAGGCGAGCGTTTCGTCGAGCCAGCTCCGATGTCCGGCCGCGGCGCCCGCCGCGCGCGAATTCTGACAGAGCGACTCCCAATCGAGGGGATGGCTGTAGGTGTGGCTGCCTGCCTCCACCCATGGCAACGAAAGGATGCGCCGCGCAACCTCCAGCGACTCGCGCGTGCCAAACCACTCCGGGTCGAGATCGCCCACGATCGGTCCGACCGTGACCGGCAGGTCGGAGAAAGGTTCGATGGCCTCCCTGTAAACGACCTCGGCCGAGGAGGTTTTCCCGCGCTCGTACGCGGGCACCTCGGTTACGTTCCGCCAGCCGTCGCCGTCGATGTGGCTGTAATAGATGCGGCGGCCGCCGAGCGTGGTGGTGTCGAGTTTGGGAAGGCCATCGGTGGCAAAGGCGAGCCGCAGAAACTCAAACGGGTTGAGATACCACTGAAACCGGTCCTGCTGGTAACTGGCAAAATGGGTGTACCCGTCGGCCACCCACCCGCCATGCGGCCCGGTCACCACCAGGTGGCTGTCCGTGGACCTGTCGCTTCCGCGGCGCACGATCAGGTGGGAGCGCACCCCCGGGTCGACGGGTTGCATGCGGTCAAACGGGGGCAGGACCAGCGGCAACGGCCGTTCGAAATCCATCATGGCGGGATCCTTATACACCACCCGCTGATCGTAAGTCACCGGCGTCCAGTCGGCCGTCCGCAGACCGAGTTTCGCCAGGAAGCGGTTGACCACCGGGGCCGGTGTCACGTGCCCTTGCAGATCCTGCCCCACGCCTAAATCGCCGATCACCACGAAGCGCTTTCCGCTGTCGATCACGCTTTCGGCCCATGCCAGGTATTCCTCGGGGTGGGCCATGGAACCGGAAATGAACCAGGTGAGGACGCCGCGCACGTCCGGCAGCGTGCCGGCATCTGGCAGCCCGCCATTGATGTCCTGATACCGGACCACCAGGCCGAGGTGATTGAGCGGCATCTCCAGCAGGCGGTGAATGCGGGTGTCGCGGGGATCCTTGTGGATGTGGCCGTCATACACGGCGAGGATGGTGCGAGGCAGCGGACGCGCCGCAGGCGTTGGTTCCGCCGCCCAGGTGGGGACGGCCAGCAGCGCAAATAGCAGGGCGCGGATCAACGCGGCTCCTTCATCAGTTGGTCCAGCCCGACCGTGGCAACGTAGGGATTAAACCCGTTGGCGCGCTCCAGGCGATAGATCCGCCGGATGCCTTCGCGGTCGGCCGGATCCCAGTAGTCCAGGGAAAAGATCCGCAGCGACGGATGGGCCTTCCTGGCTTCCTGGAGCCGTTGAACCTGCTCCCGGTACTCCGCGTCCGGCACCGCGCGGTAGACCTTGCCCGCGAAATCGTAAGTTCCGCAAACGGATTCCCCGAGCGCGATATCGATGCTCCCGCCGGCCTCGGGCAGCAGCCCGTAGCCGCGGTTCATCATGAGAATCGCGGAAGGAAACGCCCGGCGAAGGTCAGCCACCAAGGCGATGGCGGCGGCTGCCATTCCCCGCAACTTTTCGGGGTCGCGGCGCTCCAACTCCACGGGATCGTCCAAGGTGTCCAGAAACAGGCCGTGAAAGCCCTGCGCCAGGATCGCGGGCGCGAGCCGGTCGATGACCAGGCGGTGCCATCGCGGGTCCCGCAAATCGACATAGAAGCTGCCGGGCCAGTTTGGGTTCTCACCAATGAGGATGCCCATCTGCTGTACACCGGCAAAAAAGGCGCGGTGCCGCTCGATTTCGCCCAGGCTGAGGTAGCCGAGCACGGTTGCTCCCGCCGCCGCGACGGGAGGCACGGGCGGATGCCGGTCAGCATCAAAAACCACTAGCCCGTAGCCGCGGAACTCCTCGGGTTGAGCCTGGTCGGAGTAGTACACCGTCCAGCGCGCCGGGTGCGAATCCGAGCCGGTTAAACCGGCTGAAATCAGTGCGATGAGGCAAGAGAGTCGAGACCCGCTCATATCCCAGTCTTCCGGATGCACTCCGGTCCATCCCTACCCCTCTCATCGGCAGGCTTCGCCTAACTTATAGCTTGCGTTGCACATAGCCGCATCTACCGCGCGCTGAACACGATCACTGTTGCGGGCGCGCCACAACTGGGATCGCCAAGTGCGCCACAAGTTCCACTGGCAGACGCTTCACGCTACTATTGGCCTTTGAATTGACAAAGGACGTTATGCCGATCCTGAAGACCGTGATCCCAGCACTCCACGGACTTGCCTTATTCGCTCATGCCGCGGCCGGCCCCTGGGTTCTGGCTTCGGATCAGAGCACGCCGGCAGTCCGCTTCGCGGCGTCGGAAATCCGAAGCGCCTGCATTTCGCGCGGCGTGCAACTCATCGAGGAACCCCTCGACGGGCTGGCGCGGGCAACCGCCGGCACGCGGATCGCGATTGCGGCCGGGGCCGAGGCAGGCCGAGCCGCCTCAGCGCTGGGCGCCAAGCCTCTGGCACAGTCCGCCCCGCAGTCGTACGCCATCAGGCGTGTATCGCTTAACGGCCGCGTTACCATAGCGGTGCTTGGCGCCGATGCCGAGGGTGCGATGTACGGAGGACTGGATGTGGCCGAAGCGATCCGCCTCGGCGGCCTGGACGCGATACCCGACACGGATCACTCCCCTTACATCGCCGAGCGCGGGCTGAAGTTCAACATCCCGCTGGATGTCCGCACGCCCAGCTACTCGGACAACAGCACATCCGCCCAGAACAACATCCCCGAGATGTGGAGTTTCGATTTCTGGCGGGAGTTTCTCGACGACATGGCGCGCCACCGCTACAACGTCCTGTCGCTGTGGAGCCTGTCCCCGTTCCCGTCCCTGGTCAAAGTCCCCGAGTTTCCCGATGTGGCGCTCGAGGACGTCTGGCGCACGCGAGTCCCGATGGACGACACTTACAGCCTGGGAGGCCAGGACATGCTGCGCCCGGAGTTGTTACGGAATGTGGAGGTCGTCAGGAAGATGACCATCGAGCAGAAGATCGCCTTCTGGCGCGACGTGATGCAGTACGCTCACGACCGCGGCATCGCGGTCTACTGGTTTACCTGGAACCTGTTCACTTTCGGTGCGGAGCCTAAGTACGGCATCACCGCCGACCAATCCAATCCCAAGACCGTCGAATACCTGCGGGCTTCCGTCCGGGAGATGGTGCTCACGTATCCGCTATTGGCCGGGTTCGGCATCACCGCCGGCGAGAACATGAACGACCGGATCAAGGGCGAATTCTCCAATGAGAAGTTCCTATGGAAGACTTACGGCCTGGGGGTGGCGGACGCGCGGAAGCTACAGCCGGACCGCGAAGTCCGCATGATCCACCGCTATCACATGGCCAGCCACGACGAGATCGTGCGCGAGTGGAAAGACTACCCCGGCCCGTTCGACCTAAGCTTCAAGTACTCCGTTGCGCACATGTACTCTATCCCAAATCCGCCGTTCATCGACGAGGCGCTGCCATATCTTTCTCCTAAGCTTCGAACCTGGCTTACGCTGCGAGACGACGATTACTACAGCTTCCGCTGGGGCGACCCGGAGTACGCCCGCGAGTACGTGCGCAACATGCCGGGACCCGACAAGATGACCGGCTTCTATATGGGCGCCGACGGTTACACGTGGGGGCGCGAGTTTCTCAGTAAGGAACCCGACACGCCGCGCCAGTTAGTTATCGACAAGCGCTGGTACGCCTTCATGATCTGGGGCCGGCTGAGTTACGACCCAACGCTGCCGGACGAGCATTTCGGGCGCGTTCTGGCCACGCACTTTCCGGGCTCCGACAGCGGCCTGCTGTTCCGCGCGTGGAGCGGGGCGTCGAAGATCTTCCCGCAGATCACGCGGTTCTTCTGGGGCGACATAGACCTGCGCTGGCAGCCGGAGGCGTGCCTGAGCCACCCGAGGTACAAGGGGTTCTACACCGTGAAGGACTTCATGGAAGGCGGGACCATGCCCGGCAGCGGCATTCTGAACGTGGTCGAGTGGCGCGCCCGGAAACTGGCGGGGCACGCGACGGAATCCACCGGTCCGCCGGAGGTCGCCGATGCGCTGGCCGCCGCAGCAGCGGAGACGATGAAGGCGCTTCCGGCCTTGCGCCGCGGCGAAAGCGGGAATGGCGGGAACGGGAACAAGGAACTGCGATCCACACTCGGCGATCTCGAGGCGATGGCCCACCTAGGCAACTATTATTCCGAGAAGATCCGCGCCGCCGCCGATCTCGCGCTATTCGACAAAACGCGCGACGAAAAGCAGCGCGAATCCGCGCTACGCCACCTTCGGCAGGCCCTGGAGCACTGGAAACGATACGCCGCGGCCTACGCGCTGCAATACGAGCAGCCGCGGCTCTACAACCGCGTGGGCTGGATCGATCTCAGCGCCCTGACGCCGAAGGTGGAACAGGATATCGAGATCGCGCTGCTATGGTCCCCGGGCACCATCCCGGATCAGGCCGGCGCCAGGCCGGCAGATACGCCGTTTCGTAAGTAGCGGCGAGCGGACGCAGCCTTACCGGGCGTACGGATTGTACTTGATCGCGCCGGTCGTTTGATCGCGGGAAAAGTGCTTGGCGAACTCCCAAGCAACCTTGGCGTACTCGGGGTACAAGGCGTGGATCAGGTTCGCCGTGTAACTCAGCGCGACCATCGGAATGCCATCGGAGTCGTTGACATACCAGCGAGTATTCTCGTACTCGCCGTTGAGCGTGATGCGCTCCAAGCGGCCGGCCTGGAAGCCGTTGATCGGGTACGTCTTGAAATCGTAGGCGTCGATCTTCTTCATGGCGTTGTAGCCCAGGAACAGGTTGAGCTGGGTCTGGTAGCCGGTGGCGATAGTTCCGTTGGCTTGGTCGAAGGCGCCGCCCAAATCGAACGCTGAAGTGGTGAACATCACCGGCAGGCGGAACTTCTTGAACTGCGCCGCCTGTTCCGCGGTGCCTATGTAGGGGGCCGCTGCCATCGGGATGGCCGCCGCGAACACGGACGGATCGCCGTTGATGGCGCGGAGCGTGGCGGCGCCACCCATCGAGTAACCGCTCACGTAGACGCGCGAAGGATCCAGCGCCGGATACGTCTTGAGCATGTACTTCACGAGCTTGGGCAACACGTCGGAGAGCAGGCCGGCGACGTTCTGGTGCTCCGGCGCTACCATGGCGAACCGCTCGGAACCGGCCAGGGTGAGCAGGCCGATTTCATCGACGAACTGGCGCGGATCGTCTCCGCCGCCATGCAGGGCGAGGAACAGCGGCACCGTGCCGGCTGCGGCCGTGCCCTTGAGCGCTTCCTCCGGGAGATACTCGACCCAAGTCTGCAGGTATTCGCCATTGGCGGTTTTCACGTCGCTGAAACGGTCCTCGGACTTGAAGGACACGTGGATGCCATCAGCCGTGACACCGTTGATGACGGCGTTCCTGGCGCAGAGGGAATAGGGCGCCTGGTCCATGCCGTAGCCCTGATAAGGCGTGGAAGCGGAGTTAAGGCCCTGCTTGACCACGCCGACGCGCATGGCTTTGATGAAGAGGTTGTAATAGGCGTCTTTGATGTACTTGGCCGCCTCCGGGTTCTGGTCCTTGGCGGCCATTACGCGCTTCACCGGCAGCGCCTGGTCGTAGAACGTCTCGACGCCATTGACGCTCGCGTAGGCAGTCACGCCATTGGCCTTCTTGTACTTGTCCACGGCGGAATCTGGAGCATTCACCAGGTAGGCCGGCACCTGCGCGGCCACGGTCCGGGCGGAATCCATCTTTCCGTTGATCAGCAGCATGCCCGCGATCCGGCTAACATAGTCGATGGTTCCAGCGACGTAGTTATTGACGAAGGTGGCGCCGCCATCCAAACCGATGACGTAGAGATAGCCGAAGCCGCCGAAGTACTCGGCATCGGAGTAACCCACCGAGCCCCTGCCGGGGCCTTCGGAGGCCTTCTGCGCGAACATGGCCGTCTGGAGGGCGTAGTAGTATTTCTGGTCGCCGGCGGTGAAGCCGGCCTTCGCATCCGAGGGCGTGACGAGCACCACGCTGCCGATTGCCTCGTCGATGATCTTGATTACTCCCAGTCCCTTCAGGTAACTCAGCGCGTCGTCCTTACTCGAGAAGGACTTCTCGGCGAACACCAGGATATTCGTATTGATCCGGGCGGCGGCGCGTCCGCCGTACATGTTCGGCGACCGGTAGACGTAAGTAGTTCCCTTCGGGTAGCCGTCCAGAACGGGATGGGACTTGAAAGTCCTCCCGCCGTTTCCATCGAGCGTGGTGACGGCCGTGGGGCTGCTCACCCGGGTTTCTTCCAAGGTCTCGAAGCTGGCTTGGTTCTTCTGACTGCCCGAGTAGTTGAGCGCAAAGGCGCCGGATGGGAACGACAGGCTCACCATGAGCGCCAGCGGTATTGTCAGTAACGGCTGTTTCTTCAACAACGGTAAATCCTCCCTAATCTGTCTATCTCGCGGCCGGCGGCAGATGAACATTACTTCGGATTGTACTTGATCGCACCGGTCTGCCGGTCGCGCGAGAAGTGCCTCATGTATTCCCATGCGATGTTGGCGTACTCGGGATACAGCGCGTGGATCAGATCCTTGACGTAGTTTAGCGCCACCATCGGAACCCCCTTGCCGTCGTTCAGGTACCAGGTGTGGGAGGCGTACTCGTTGTTGAGCGTCTCCACGCTCCAGGAATCGCCCTGGAAGCCGGACAGCTTGTAGGCGCCGAAGTCGAACTGGAACGGCGCGACGCCGTTGAAGCTCGACCAGCGCTTCACCTGGTTGGCCAGATTGTCATTGATCCGGCCGTTGACGGCTTGCAGGCGGCGCACGTCGTAAGAAGACGTCGAAAGGTATATCGGCAGTTGGCGGTTAGCGAACCGCGCCACTTCCGCGGCGGTGGGTTCGACGTTGGTGCCCGCGATGGGCGCAATGGCCGCGAAGAGGCCGGGCTCGTAATAACCCACGGTGTAAGTCGCGCCGCCGCCCATGGAGTAGCCGATGGCGTACACGCGGGAGGGATCCAGCGCCGGATAAGTTGCGAGCATGTGCTTGACCAGCGCCGCAAGGGCCGGGCCACGGACATCGTTCGGAAGGCTCTGATGGTCCGCCGCCACCACGGTGACGCGTTCCCTGCCCGCCAGCGTCAGGAGACCCATCTCGTCCACGAACTGCCGCGGATCGTCGCCGCCGCCATGGTTGCCCAGGATCAACGGCACGCTACCCTTCGCCGCGGTCTTGTCGAGGACTTCGTCCGGCAGATACTCATACCAGGTATCCAGATACTCGCCCGCCGGGCTCTTCATACCGGCAAAGCGGTCTTCGCCCTGGTGCGATATCAGGTGAATGCCGTCCTTCGTTACACCCTTGATTAACGCGTTGCGCGGGCAGAGCGAGTAGGGCGCCTCGTCGAAATTGTATCCGCTGAACGGCGTGCCCGCGCTGTACATGCCCTGAAGCGCCACTGGAACGCGCATGGCATTGAGGAACATGTCACGATAGGCCGCCTGGATCGCCGCCGCGAGGTCAACGGGATGCGCGTTCGCCAGCACCACTTGCTGCAACGGCTGCGCCTGGTTGTAATGGGTGACGATGCCTCCACGCGCCTTCGCCGCATCGACGCGGTTGGCGGTCTTATAGTTCGCAACGGCGTCCTCGCTCGGATTCACCAGATAGACCGGAACGAACGTCGCCACCTTGCGGACTTCGTCCACGCCGCCGCCGATGAGCAGCGCGCCCGCGATGCGGCTTACGAAATCGAACGTAGTAGCGAGGTAGTTGTTAAAGAACGTCGCGCCGCCGTCCACGCCGATGAAGTAAAGATAGCCGTAGCCGCCGAAGTACTCTGCGTCGGAATAGGACACTGTGCTGCCGTCGGCCCGCGTGCCGGAGGCCTTCTGGGCCAGCATCGCCGTCTGCAGAGCGTAATAGGAGGCCACGTCGGCGGCGCCAAACGCCGTGCCAACCGGCGTGACCAGCACGATGCTGCCCGTTGCTTCGTTGGCAATGCCGATGAGGCCCGCGGACGTCAGATAAGCATAGGCCGCGTCCTTGCTATCGAAGTGCCGTTCGACGCAGACGATGAGGTTCGTGTTCAATCTCGCCGCTGCGCGGCCGCCATACATGTTGGGCGAGCGGTAGACGAAGGTCGTGTCTTTCGGGTAATTGTCCAGCGCCGGATGACCGGCAAAGGCTCTGGCCCGGCTGGCCGTGGGACCGGCCATCGAGGTACCTTCGTACGCCTGCGCGACGGCCGGCGAGTTCTGGTGCGCTTCCGTGAGCGTCTCGAACGTCGCCTTGTTCCCGGTTTCACCGGTGAAACTCCGCGCCCACGCTCCGCTACACACCGAGAGGGGAAGGCCTATTGCAAGGACCATGCCGATGGTTGTTCTGCACATATGCGCGTCTTCGCCTAGCTGACACGCGATTCTAGCAGACGGTCGGGTGTCACGGGGACGTAGGCGCGCCGAACTGGTGCCAGCCATTGCAGCAGGCGGCGCGCTGGCTTACGATAGCGGTTCGCGGCAGGGAGTAAGATGACGATTCATCCGGGCAAACGAATTCCGGCGCATAGCAAGGCGCTCCTCCTGCTTGCCGCCGCCTCCTGCGTGCCGGCGGCCGGCGCCCAACCGGACATGACGTGGTGGTATCGGGAGCCGGCGGCGCGCTACTGGGAGGGGTTGCCTCTCTCGAATGGCCGGCTGGCCGCCATGGTGTACGGCCGTGTGCGCGACGAACTGATTCCGCTGAACGATGAGTCGCTGTGGAGCGGCGCGCCCTACGATCCCAACAACCCGGAGGGAACGGATGCGCTGCCGGAGATCCGCCGGCTGCTGCTCTCTGGCGATTATGTCAAAGCCCAGGCTCTGTGCGAAACGCTGCTGAGCCGGCCGCGTTCCGTCCAGCACTATCAGCCTCTCGGCGAACTTCGGATGCAGTTTGAAGCTGCCGGCGACGCGGCCGCCTATCGCCGCGAGCTCGACATGGATTCCGCCATTGCGCGCGTCGTTTATACCGCTGGAGGAGTGCGTTACACCCGGGAAGCGTTCGCCAGCTACCCCGATCAGGTTCTGGTGGTGCGCGTGACCGCCGATAAGCCCGGCAACGTCTCATTTGCCGCGCGCCTGGCGAGTATTCAGCCGAGCGCCCGCAGTGCGAACGCGGGCAGCAACGGCATCGAAATGGCCGGCGCGGCACAGACGGTGACCTCCGGCGCCTCCGCCAATCCGGTTATTCCGGCCATGACGCGATGGTGCGCCAGACTTCGGGTCGTGCCGGAAGGCGGCACGCTGGCGCCGTGCAGGATCGCTGGCGATGAGGACCGAACCGCCGCGTGCGTCGCGGTTTCCGGAGCGAACGCCGCGACCGTGATTCTGTCGGCGGCGACCAGCTTCAGAAACTGGCAGGACACCGGCGGCGATCCGCATTCGCTCGCCTCCGCCCGCATGTCCGCCGCCGGCAAACCGTACGCGGAGCTTCTGGCGCGGCACCTCCGCGACTGGCAGCCCCAGATCCGCGCTGCGAGCCTCGATCTCGGCGGACACGATGCGGCCCAGTTGGACACCACCGCGCGCATCGAGCGCCTGCGCAACGGCGGCGTGGATCCACTTTTCGCCGCGCAATACTTCCAGTATGGCCGCTATCTGCTGCTGGCCGTCTCGCGTCCGGGAACCCTGCCTTTCAACAACCACAATGTCTGGCTGGACAACATGCAGGGCCGCTGGCAGGGGCGCTGGACGTTGAACATCAACCTGCAGGAGTGCTACTGGCCGGCGGAGAACGCGAACATGGCGCAATCCAACGAAGCCCTCCTGGAATTCGTCGAGAACCTGTCGCAGGCCGGCGCGCGTACCGCGCGGGAACTCTACGGCTGCCGCGGCTGGGTCGCGCATCACGGAACCGACGTGTGGCTGAACACCGCGCCCACGGACTTCACCGGTCCCGGCATCTGGCCAACCGGCGGCGCATGGCTGGTCGACCAACTTTGGGAGCACTACGCCTTTCAGCCGGACACTGCGTATTTGAAACGGCTGTACCCTCTGCTCAAGGGAGCATCCGAGTTCTTCCTGGATTTTCTGATCGAGGAGCCGAAGCATCATTGGTTGGTCACAGCGCCATCGATTTCCCCGGAGAACTCGTTCCTCACGCCTTCCGGCACCCGCGCCGAGGTCGGTTCCGGCCCAACCTTGGATAACCAATTGCTGCGAGACCTGTTCGATCATACGGCCGAGGCCGCCCGGATACTCGGAGTGGATCCGCGGCTTCGCGCCCAGGTGCAGGCGGCGCGCGAGCGGTTGGCTCCCGACCGCATCGGGCGGCACGGGCAGGTGCAGGAATGGCTGGATGACTTCGACGAAGCCGAGATCACTCACCGCCATGTGTCGCCGCTCTATGGGTTCTTCCCTTCGAACCAGATCACGGAGAGAACCAACCCGGAACTGGTGAAAGCCGTTCGGACCACGCTTGAACGGAGAACGGACAAAGACCTCGGCTGGTCCGGCGCGTGGAAGATCAACTTGTACGCGCGGCTCCGGGACGGGGACCACGCCTACGAAATTCTTCGGAAGATTCTGACCGATGTTAGCCTTCACCCGTCCAGGGAAGACAGCGACCGGGTTCCCTCTTTCGAGGGCAACCAGGGGATTCAGGGCGTCACCGCCGGAATCGCCGAGATGCTCTTGCAGAGCCAAGAAGGCGAGATCGACCTGCTTCCAGCTCTCCCGAAGGCGTGGCCATCCGGCAGCGTCCGCGGCCTGCGAGCAAGGGGCGGCTTCGTAGTCGATCTCGAGTGGGACGGCGGCGAACTGACTCGTGTCCGGATCGTCTCCACCTCGGGCCAGCAGTGCGCGCTTCGCTACCGCCAAAACCGCGTGGCCTTCCCGGCGCGCGCCGGCGCGGCGTATGTTCGTAATGCCCGACTGAAATGAGATACCATCGGCAACGAACGGAAGCGCCAGTTCTTTGGTGCGGTGAAAGCGGCCACAGGCGCTCGAGGGCACGCCGCGGACGGTTCAGGGATGCAAGAGGAGACACATGGGAACGCGGATTCGGTCACTTGTAACGGTATGCGCGATGTGGGCTGCCACGGCAACTTACGCAGCCAATTCCGCCCCCGTAGTTCTGGTGAGCGGCGGCAGGATTCAAGGAAGCATGGCGGCTTATGGCGGCGCGGTGTTCAAGGGAATTCCGTTTGCGCAACCGCCCACCGGCGAGTTCCGCTGGCGGGAACCGATGCCGGTCAAGACATGGACGGGCGTACGCGATGCCACGGCGTTCGGCGCGCCCTGCGTTCAGGGCGGCGGGACCGGCAGTGAGGATTGCCTGTACCTGAATGTCTGGACGCCGGAGTGGCCGTCCAAATCGCGCAAAGCGGTAATAGTCTGGTTCCACGGCGGAGGGAATTTCGCTGGCGCCGCCTCGGATCCGATCTTCGATGGCGAAAGCCTCGCCCGCCACGGCGTCCTGCTGGTGACCGCGCAGTACCGGCTCGGCGTTTTCGGATTCTTCGCGCATCCCGAGCTCACGAAGGAGTCGCCACATCATGCGTCCGGCAACTACGGGTTGCTTGACCAGATTGCGGCTCTACGGTGGGTGCGCGACAACATCGCGAAGTTCGGCGGCGACCCAGGCAACGTCACGATCTTCGGCGAATCGGCGGGATCCCTCGACGTCAATGTCCTGATGGCGTCTCCTCTCAGCCGGGGGTTGTTCCAGCGCGTGATCGGGGAGAGCGGACCGGTGGTCGCTCCTCCTGCGATGGCCGAGGGGGAGAAAAAGGGCGAAGACCTGACGCGCAAATTGACCGCCGCAGGCCAGCCCGGCTTGAAGGGCATGCGCGCCATTTCGGCCGCCGATTTGCAGAAGGCCACGGGTCAGGGACTATCCTTTCTCGGCGCGACGCTCGGAGTAGTGGTGGACGGATGGGTCTTTCCGGAATCCCCGATGGCAGTCTTCGCCGCGGGCAAGGAACACCCCGTCGGCCTGCTGTTGGGCAGCAACGCGCGGGAGCTGCAGCGGCCGTTCTTCCCCATGACCGGCACGCTCGCGGAGGCGATTACGGAACAGTACGGGCCTCTGGCCGGCCGCGCGCTGGCCGTCTACGGGTTAAAAGGTGGGCCGGAGCCGCCGCCCGATCCGCTGCTCGGAACGGTGATGGCCCAGTGGGCCACGGACTCGCAGTTCCGCTGCGGCACGGTTGCGGAGTTGGTATGGCACGCGGGCGCAGGCAATCCCGGATACCAGTTTCAATTCGCGCGCGCCGCGCCAGGGAGAGAAGCGGCCGGAGCGGCGCACGGAACCGAGGTCCCCTACGTGTTTGGCAACTTGGCTCGCGTGGCCAACGCTCCGAAGTACGATGCTACCGACCAGCAGGTCTCGGCCGCGATGCAGAATTACTGGACCAATTTCGCGAAGACCGGCGATCCCAACGGCAGCAGCCTGCCGCGATGGCCGAAGTTCGACGCGGCCGGGCGAGCCTATCTGGAGTTCACGGATGCCGGCCCGGTGGTGCGCGAAGGCCTGCGGCGCGAGGCGTGCGACTTGTACACCGAAAACCTGAAACGCCAGATGGCGAAGTAGCCTAACGGCGCGGCGCGTCACCGGCGGCCGCTTTCGACGCCTCCGGTTCGGCATTGACGATCTCCAATACGATGGGGAGTGGCCAGGTACGGTTCGTGTAAAGACGTTGCGCGCGATACGCGGTGATGTGCAGTCCGCTCTCGTCCTGTTTCCACGTCGTCTTTGGTGTCGTCGCCGGGTGGTATTCCACGATCTCGTCGGACTGGCCCAGCACGGAAACCCTGGTGGCCGCCGTGGCTCTCACGGAATGCATCGTCACGGTCTTGGCTTCGCCGAACGGCCAGGCGCCCATCCGCGTCAGGAAGGCGTATATGACGTTTTCCTTCGCGCTTTTGGCGAACCAGATGTTGTCTTCGTTGGTGACCACCCAGGGCCGGACATTCTTGATGGATTCGCCGTTGACGAAATTCCACAAAGCGATTTCCCGCAACAACGACTCCTGCTCGATGGGAATCTCGCCATCGGGGCGCGGGCCGATATTCAGCAACAGATTGCCGCCCTTGGCGCGCGTTTCGATCAGCGTCTCGATCAACTGCGTGCCGGACTTGTATTGCTCGTTGGTGGGCCTCCAGGGCCACTCCGTGCCCATCGTCAGGTTCCCTTCCCAAGGGCCCTTCGGCGCTACGCCCGGCGTGTACTGCTCGGGCGTCTCCATGGCGCCACGCGTGATCACCAGTTTCGGCGCTAGTTGCCAGGCGTAGTCGGTCACCCCGGTGGCGGGACCGTCGAAGAAGAAGTAATCGACCGTCCCGTAATTCGTTAGCAGCTCCTTCAATTGCCGCTTCGTGTAATCCATGAACTCGGGAATTTCGAAGGGATAGACGCCTTTCACGCTGCGGTTGATGGCGATGCCATGGCGGTACAGCCAACCGAAATCGTCGGGCGAGAAGTAGAAACCGATGGCGATGCCCTGCTGGCGGAACGCGTCCACCAATTGCCGGGTCACGTCTTTTCCGTACGGCGTGTGCGTGACGCTGAAATCCGTGGTGGTGGTGTCCCACATGCAGAAGCCGTTGTGGTGCTTCGTCGTGAACATGACGTATTCGAACCCCGCCAGCTTGGCGAGAGCCGCCCATTTGGCGGGCTGGTAGCGGTCCGGGTTGAAATAGCCCGGCAAGGTCCCGAAGAACCTTTCGGTGTAATCCGGCGACGCGCCGACCAGAGAATGCGAAATCACCCCACCGAGAGCGCCATCGACGCTCCAATGGACGAACAGGCCGAAGCCGCGGTCGCGGAACTTCTCCACCTCGAGCGGATCGTTCCTATTCCCGGAGAGACCCGCGTGGCCAGGAGATTGGTCGGGTTCCTGAGCCGCAATGGAAATGGCGAAGAAGGTAAGGGCAAGCAGCGATCGAGATGGCATCAGGCACGATTATAGCGATTGCTCCAGCCGTTACCAGTTGCCTCGGTCGCCGTGGTGGACGGGCCGCCTCTCCATTGCACATAGCCGTGGCGGGCGGCACTTGCGGACCGGACCATCATACCGGCAGGCCTGGACACGCGATGGCGGAATCTCATTTACTGTAGTATTAGCACCCGTTTGGATCGCATGCTCAACCCGACGATGAAATTCCTGCTGGCGGCCTGCCTTCTCCTGGCGGCGCCGGCCTTCGCTGAAACCTGAATTATGCACAGCTCCGGTGTTCCGAGCGCCGGTTTCGCTCGGCTGATGCCGCCCGTAGTTGAGTGAGTCAGTTCGGTTTTTGCTGTTGCATCGCCCTCCTGAGAGTCCGTTCTCGCCAAACCCCGCGCCGAAGTCTCTTACTTCGTTGCGCTTGTCGGCCGCGCATAATTTTCTATGCACACCAGCCGAAGGGCCTGCGGGGGCGTGCAATCAGCGCAATGCCGGCAGCATGACCGGCGCGTAGCCTGCTCCGCGCGGCGCGATCTTTCGCAGGCGGTCCATCAGTCGCTCGAACACGCCCTTCTCCTCGTAGTGATCGCTGTAGCTCACCCCGGTGCGCCCGGCGTGGCGCCAGATCTTGGCGGCCACGAACAGGAAGCGCAGTCGCGCGGTCGCCAGCGTCGTGTGTTGTAGCGCCGTGGCGTCGGCCTGCGGTTCGCGGTTGAACAGCATCAGCCAGCAGTTCAGGTTGTAGGCCAGCATCGCCAACTGGAAATGATTCCCGTTCACATCGAAGCGGCCTGAGGGGTGCGCCGCCAGTCCGGCATCGTTGTTCGCCTCCTTGATCAGGTTTTCCGCGCCGCCGCGCTGGTTGTAAAACCAGACCACGAAGTAGATGGGATCGCCGAAGTCGGTCACGAAGACCCGGTACTTGTACTGGCTGGTCTCGAACAACTGGTACTGCTCGGTCTTCTCCGCCTCGACCTCCTCACGCGTTTTTTCATAGCGCAGAGCCACGAACCGGTATTTCTTCTTCCACCCGTCCGGCTGATAGCTGAATTCACACTCCCACCTGGCATCCGTCTTCTTCGACGGCTTCCACTCGGCTTGGCGTAGCAACTCGACCAGTCGCGACGTCTTGCGTGCTGAGATCACGAACCGGGCAGTGCATTCTTCGTAAGCCTCGACTGCTTGCCGGCAGTAGAACCCGGAATCGGCCCGGCCGTAAATCTGCTTCACGCACGGCGGCAGCGCCGCGCACACATCCCGAATGTGATCGCCTATCTGTTTGCCGGTGGGCCGATCGCCGTTGCGCAATTCCCCCCAGATATACTCCCGCGTCTCGTGGATGAACGTCAGCATCGGTTGGTAGCTCTTCTTGCCTTTGTTCTTGGGGTTGTAGCTCTTGCGTCCGCCCATCTGTTGGCCATACAGCGTGTGCACGGTCGTGTCGGTGTCGATGGTGACGACCGCCAGTTTCACATTGGCCGCCGCCCAGACTCGTTCGCGCATGATTCGCATAATGGTCAGAATCTGCCGGGAGACATTGAGGTGCAGCGCGTTCACGAATCTCCAGAAGGTGGATTGCACCGGCAGCTTGGTGACTTTGAGAATGCCCGTCAGAATCGGGTCGCGAGCGATGAAGCGCAACTGGTTCAGGCGCGGGAAACCGATGTAGAGCCCCAACACGATTCCCAACACGAACCGGTACAGGTCCAGGGCACGGGGAATGCGCTTCGAGGTCACCGTCTGTTCCACCAGGGTCTGGAAGTCGAGTTTTTCCAGCATGGTGATCACCGGCAGCAGTCCGCCGTAGGGAGTCAGATTCTTCCCATTGAAGTCGTAGGGCGTGGAAGCATTGATTTTATTGGGTTCCGATGAGACCCTGGCCGGGCCTTGTTTTACGGGGGTTTTATCGCTATCCTTTTTTCTGTCGGTAACCATTTGGGTGACCTCCTTGGGGTCGGTTTTGCGAAGCGCCAATTTCGCAAACTTCTGTTTTACCCCGATCTTTACGGGGTCCCCAAATGGTACACTACGCTTCCGCCCTCATACCGCATGCCGCAGGGGCGCATAGCTCAGGTGAAACCTACCGGCCGGCGGCCACCGCCCGTCACCGCCTCCTGTTCAACCGCGACTGGAAGTTTCAGCCTGGCGACCACCCCGGCGCCGAGGCCCGCTCATACGACGACGGTTCCTGGGCACCGATTGCGCTGCCGCACTCCTTCAGCCTGCCGTACTTCCGCTCGGCCCAGTTTTACGTGGGCTACGGATGGTATCGCAAACATTTCGTAATCGGGCCGGAGTGGCGGCACAGGAGCGTGTTCCTGGAATTCGACGGCGCTTTCCAGGATGCCGAGGTGTTCGTGAATGGGCGGCAAGTTGGCGCTCACCAGGGCGGCTACACGGGATTCTCCGTCGATATCTCGACCGCCGTCACGGCCGGCGACAACGTGGTGGCTGTGCGGCTCAACAACAACTGGAACTTGCAACTGGCACCGCGCGCCGGCGAACACGAGTTCTGCGGCGGCATCTATCGCGACGCCTACCTGGTGGTGGCCGACCCGCTGCACGTCGCGTGGTACGGGACACGTGTCACCACGCCGGAGGTGTCGGCGGAATCGGCGCGAGTCAACGTGAAGACCGAGATTCGCAACGACGGGCCCGCCGGGCGACGCTTCACTCTGCTGACGACGATTGTGGATCCGGACGGACAGGTGGTCGCGCGCATGCGCTCCGAGCGGGCCATGGCCCCCGGATCGGCCGTCACGCTGGACCAAACCAGCGAATCCATCCGCCATCCCAAGCTGTGGCATCCGGATCATCCGTACCTGTATTGCGTGTACAGCGAGATCGTGGTTGGCGGAAAAGCGGCCGACGATTTCCAATCCCCGCTGGGATTCCGCTGGTTCCGCTGGACCGCCGCCGAGGGCTTCTTTCTGAACGGGGAGCATTTATATTTGCGCGGCGCCAATGTGCACCAGGACCATGCTGGCTGGGGCATCGCGGTCACGCAGGCCGGCGCCTATCGCGACGTGAAGCTCATCAAGGACGCCGGCTTCAACTTCATTCGCGGTTCGCACTATCCCCACAGCCCCGCGTTTGCGGACGCCTGCGACCGGCTGGGCATCGTCTTCTGGTCGGAGAACGCGTTCTGGGGCAAGGGGGGCTACGGCAAGGATGGATACTGGAACGCGAGCGCCTATCCGGTGCGGCCGGAGGACTTCTCCCCCTTCGAAGAAAGCTGCAAGCGGCAATTGCGGGAGATGATCCGCATCAACGCCAACCATCCTTCGATTGCCATTTGGAGCATGACCAACGAAGCCTTCTTCACGGAGAACGTGGATCGCGCCAAGGACCTGGTGCGGAGCCTGGTGCAGCTCAGCCATCAACTGGATCCCACGCGGCCGGCGGCAGTGGGCGGCGCGCAGCGAAAGGGGTTCGACCGGCTCGGCGACGTGGCTGGATACAACGGCGACGGCTCCTGGCTGTTCCTGAATCCGGGCATTCCGAACATGGTCTCGGAGTATGGCGCGCTGGGCAAGGGTGTCCCCGGCAATTACGATCCATACTTCGCCGATCTGTCGACGCAACCGGAATTCGCGTGGCGCAGCGGGCAAGCCATCTGGAGCGGATTCGATTATGGCACCATCGCGGGCAAGCAGGGGTTCAAGGGAATCATCGACTATTTCCGCCTGCCGAAGCGGAGCTGGTATTGGTACCGGAACGCGTATCTCCACATCCCGCCGCCGGCGTGGCCTAAACCGGGAACGCCCGCCAGGCTCAGTTTGACGGCCGATAAAAGCGTCATCCGCGGCACCGATGGCACGGACGATTGCCAGTTGATCGTCACCGTCGAGGACGCCCAGGGCCGCCGCATCGCTAACTCGCCGCCGATTACTCTGCGCGTCGAATCCGGGCCAGGCGAGTTCCCCACTGGGCCGGCCATCACCTTCACCGCCGGCTCCGAAATCATGATCGTGGAAGGGCAAGCGGCCATCGAGTTCCGTTCCTATTACGGCGGCCGGAGCGTCATCCGGGCCACGTCGCCGGGGCTGCGGGACGCCGCCATCACGCTGACGACGGAGGGCGACCCCGGCTACGTCGAGGGCAAAACCCCGCCCGTTGCCGCGCGCCCCTATGTGCCGTCGAACCGCGCCAGCTTCCGTTCCACGGTCGAATCGGTGGCCGATGTTGGCAGGGACCGCCCGGCCCGTTCGAGCAGCGCCGCGCCGGATCATCCCGCCCGTTCGGCCAACGATGGCGACCCGGCTACGAGTTGGCAGCCGGCCGAGGGGGACCGCGGCGCCTGGTGGCAGGTGGATCTGGAAGGCTTCTATCTGATCTACTCGACCAAAGTCCGGTTCGCCGCCGCCGGAGTGCAGAGCTACAAGATCGAAGTTTCCAAAGACGGCCAGCACTGGGACACCGCAGTGGACCAAAGCGCGTCGCGAGCGGCGGAGGCGGAAAGGGCGGACAACCTCCCGGCCGGCACGGTGATCCGGTATCTGCGGGTGACGTTGACGGCGGACGCAGGCGCGGAGGTTGCGGGACTGGCGGAGGTGTCGCTGTTCGGGCTGATGTGGGCGGAGTAGCGGCGGCCCGACCCGCGGGCACGGGACCTCCGGGGTAATATGCGTTTGCGGCTCAGTCGCGGGAGTATGCGCTCGGCTTAGCCCGGGAGAATCCGGGACGGCGGTTCTACAGCCGTTGCTGACGGGTGGTAAACTTCTACCGATGTCAACGCCGACAACCGAAGCCGATCTCGAACGCGTGATGCTCTGTTCTTGGGAGGAGACCTGCCGCCTTGGCTACCGAGCGAGCAGGATCTACCAGATGTTCATGCCGCACTGCAAGCACTACATCGGTGGCATTGAGACTGCGCGACGAATGATTCGCAAGGCCCCAACCGAAGGTTTCAAGTTTGTGCGTGGTCATGGTCGGCTGGACTTGACCGTGGAAAGCATCATTCTCCAGAAGCGATTCCATCATCTGTTCGATAGGGAAGATCTAGAGATCGCCCGCCGGGGCTTGGCTAGATTTTCAAGGTAGCCCTCTCCCGAAACTCCGGCGCTGCGTCGGCTTATCACGCCTCAGAATCCCACCTCCACACTCACCGCAGCGTGCACTTTCTCCACCCGCACACTGGACCCCGCCTGCGCCGCGACAGCCTGGCCGTTCACCAACGCCGTCTTGATTGCGCTGCCCGCGGGCAGCGGGAAATGCGCGACCGCGTCGACAGGCTCGGCCGGTGTCTCGAATTCCAGGATCATCTTGCCCACGCTCGGGTAGGATAGCTTGCACGCCACCGGCCCGCCCAGCGTGGTCGCAGCGTTGCGGATCGAGATCTCGTCTCCCACGCCCACCCAACCGGCTGGAATGCCGGGCAGCAGATGAAGCGCGCCGCCCTGTTCGAGCAGCAGCATGTCGCGCACCATGTTCACCAGGTTGGCGTTCGCCCAGGCTTCGGGCATATCGCCGGTGCCAGATTGGTTACCAAGATCCCGGTTATTGGTGCTGTTCGGACACGCCGTCGGAACGGTCTTGTCCACGCGAATCTCTTCGCGCCAGACGTTGGTAGTGTAGGAGTGGTCGAGCGTGGCCATCAGCATTGCGGCTGCCTTGGCAACATCGCCGCGGCGCAGGTAGGTTTCGGCCACGTTCAGCGAGTTACCGGGCCAGACGCCGCCGAAACCCAGCCACGCCATGTTGGTGGGCAAGCCTTGCTTCATGCTGCCTTCCACGCGTTGCAGGAGCCCGGTAACCAGCGCGTCGTCCGGTGGGAGAAACTCGGTGGGATAGACGGCTACGAAACTTTGCGACCACGCGGCCTGAGGGTAGGTCGGCATGGCGGGGAGATACGGCGGAGTGCCCTGTTCCAGTTTGACCGCGCGCTCGATCGATGCGAGAACGGCCTTGCGGTAATTGGCGGCCTCCCCGGCAAGCCAGGCGGCGTCTTCGCCGCGGCCGAGTTCGACAGCCGCCTTGCGGGCGCACTCAACCGCGTACAGCGCGAAGAAATTGTGCGCATACGCGTGTCCCTCCGGAATGCCGCTGTCGCCGTAGCTCCAGGGCAGCAGCCCGCTCCAGTACGGTTTTTCGGAGGGCGCCAGAGCGGGACTGGTTTCCGTCCGGCAACTCCACGGAATCGCGCGGCGGATCGGCTTGGCGCCGGCTGGAACGTTACCCTCTTCCAGATCGCTCTCTTCGCGGTGATACCGAATCCAATTCGCGGCGGCCAGAAGATGCGGGTAGGCGCGGGCCAGCCAGGCGCGGTCGCGGCTGAACTGGTAATGCTCCCAGGCGCCGGCGGCGTTGCCCCCGATGTTGTCCCAGGAAGGCCAGCCGCTGATGGGAGGGCCGTCCCACTCGCCATCGTCCATCTGGATGCGAAAGGCGTGTTCCAAAGATTGCGCGGCAAGGTCGGCGCGGCCCAGCAACTGCAACGCTCGCGCCTGAAAGTATTCGCCGCGGCCCCAGAACTGGCGGTAGCCGGCGGGGCCGTCGAGGATCCAAAGATCGCCGGCCGCGTCGTATTCCGTCAGGATGAGCACGAAGGCGAACGAGGAGTAGAAGAAATCTTCCAGCTCCTTCTGCGGAAGGTGGATCTGCGGCCCCTTGGCCCATAGCGCCTGCCACTGGTCCCGCGAGCGGTTGAGGAGCGCCTCGCCGGAATCTCCGCGGATTGCGGACTCTTTCGCCGCGGGAAGGTCGTAGGGAACCTTGAGCCACAGCGTGCGCGTCGAGTTCGCGGGAACCGACCAACGGCAGGCCAGCGTCAAACCGGCGGCCTTGGACGCACACTCGATGCCGTCGCCTTCCACCAGGACGATCTCGTATCCGTCGCGCGTCACCAGGGCGTTTTGCCGGGCGTGCCCCGCCATGTTGTAATGCTTGCCGCTCAACTGGGTTTCGAGCGTACGCGGTGCGGCCGAGCGGTTGGATACGCGCAGCCGCACCACGTCCAGACCCTGCGGCGCAATCTCCGCGGCGAAGGCCAGCTCTTCGAGCGCCACTCCGCCGCCGCTCCACTCCGTTACCACGAAGGGATAGCGGCCATCCATCAGGCTCTGCGGACCGGCCGAGAGCGCCGTCTCGCGTTCACCCTCGACGCGCAGCGTTCGAATGTCGAGCGCGCCGTCCATTTGATTGCTGAAGCCGAACGGTGCATCGAGCGGTTTGCGCTTGAGGCTCCATTGCGACCACCGCAGACCGCCGTCCTTCCCGACGATGGTTTTGTGGCTTCCCATGGGCAACCCGATGAGGCTGTGCGCGTTCTTGTTGGCGAACTCGTGCGTGACGTGGAAGGGTTCCGCGGCGAACGCCGCACCGATGGTGAATAAACATGCAATCGTGAATCTCATGGCGATTGTTGCCATTATAGAGAGTTGGATGGGAACGAAACCGGCCGGTCCGGTAGCGAGTTCTAGAACCTCATGAGATGGCCTGGTGTTCTTTCAATTTCGTTCGCCAGCGCGGCGGTGATCGTCGCGCTCGGTGGGGCGGCGCCTCCCGGCGCTACTGTAAATTCCATCGGCATGGCGCTGGTGACGGTTCAGCCGGGCAGCTTTGAGATGGGCGTCGATTCGGTGCCTCTACCGGCGGAGTTGTTGAAAGGGCCGCAGGGCGTGATCTACGACCGGCCCAGCAACGCCGGCGATTACGATGAATCTCCGGTCCACAAGGTCACGATCACCAGGCCGTTTCCGATAAGCGTCACCGAAGTGACCATCGAACAGTACCGGCGCTTCCGCCCCGGCTACGCCGGTGACCCATATTACGCGCCGTACGCTTCCGGCGTCAGTTGGAACGACGCCGTCGCGTTTACGCATTGGCTCAGCGCCAAAGAGGGCACGCCTTACCGGCTGCCCACGGAAGCCGAATGGGAATACGCCGCCCGCGCGGGATCGCGGACGCCGTTTTCATCGGGCTCGATGCCGCCCGCACCGGAGGCCGCCAACGCGTGGGGCTTGAAGAATATGCACACGGGCGTTGCGGAGTGGTGCCTGGATTGGCACGGCATGTATCCGAGCCTGGCGCAAACCGATCCCATCGGTCCGGCCTACGGAATCGCCCGGGTTGTGCGTGGCGGCGGCCTGGACTATAAGGCTTCGAAGACCGATGGCGGCGAGCGCCTGCCCGCGCAGATGGCCTACTACGCGCGCTCCGCGAATCGCGCCAGCATGGCGCCGGATTTCGCATCGCCAATGCACGGCATCGGGTTTCGTGTGGTGCAGGCGCCCATGCCCGATTCGAAACCGCTGCCGTATGAAGCGCCTCTCATATCGACCGCGGTGAAGCAGACCGCACCCCCGGACCTGACGCGCGGGCCCGGTCCGCAGAAGCCGTACTACTACACGCGCCCGCTGTTTCCCGATTTGGGCGCCCGCTCCATGCGGGAGGTGGGCTGGAAGATCGGCCTCAAACCGGGACTGGGCATCGCTTATCACAACTCGGCCGTGCAAGTGTGCCCCAACGGCGATCTGGTGGCGGCATACTACAACACTCCCAAGGAAGAGGACGACCCGGATCAGACGATCCTAACCATGCGGCTCCGCTACGGCGCCGAAGATTGGGACATGCCGGAACCGTGGCCGGACTTCGCCGACGCCGCCGACGCCGCATCGGTGTTCTGGAACGATCGCGGCAAGCTGTGGCTCTTTTGGGGATCGCCGCGGCTGCTGGGCGCTCCACCGTTTCAGTTCATGACGTCGACCGACAGCGGCGCCACATGGAGCACGGTCGAGTTTCCGAAGGTCACGGGCGTGGTGGGCAAATTCACGCCGCAGCCCATCAACAGCGTGGTGCGCGGGAGCGATGGAACCATCTATCTTCCGGTTGACGCGGCGGGCAGCACATCGGCGGTGTTCGCATCGAAGGACGACGGGAAGACCTGGTTCGATACCGGCGGGCGCACGGCCGGCCGCCACACCACGCTGGTGACCGGCAAGGATGGATCGCTGATCGGCTTCGGTGGCAAGAACTCCGCCATCGATGGCTTCATGCCCAAAGCCGTCAGCCACGATGGCGGCAAGACCTGGGAGAAATCGAAAACGCCGTTCCAGCCTCTGGGCAGCGGTCAACGCCCCAGCGCCATCCGGCTGGCTTCGGGGCGCCTGTTCTTCGTGGCCGATCTCTTCGACAAGAAGAAGCTCGGCGAAAAGGACGCCGGTGCATTTGTGGCCGTGAGCGACGACGATGGCGTGACGTGGAAGACGCGCCGCTTGCCGGGCCTGGCGACCGTGGGCTACACCACGGCGACGCAGGCTCCCAACGGCGTGATCCATATCGTCACCTCGAAGAGCAAGCCGGAATCGCATATCGAGCTGAACGAGGCCTGGGTGATGGAGGGTGGACCGCCGGCCGCGCCTCCAGATGCCTATTCGGGAGGCTATCTCAAGAAGTATCGCGAGGAGTATCCCGGTGGCAGCACGAAAGCCACCTGGGGATCGTCTGTCGCCTACGGCTGGCGCTACGTTCTCGACGGCAGGCAGGTGTTTTATTACGAGAGCGGACAGAAGCAATGGGAAGCTACCTTCCGGAGCGGGCGGAAGACCGGCGTAGAAAACTGGTGGGACGCCAGCGGCGCCAAGCGATGGGAGCGCACCCACGGCGCCGACGGAACCTGGACCTGGCGGATCTACGACGCTACTGGCAAGGTTTCGGCGGAATCGCGCTGGCTGGGCAAGAAGATGGTCGATGCCAATCCGGCAGGGAGCTTGAGCCGGTGAACCGCATGTTTCCGGTGGCACGGGTGCCTTGGCGTTCCGGTCACGCCTCGTGGCGATGCACATCCCAACCGAGATAAGTCTCCAGAGCATCGGCAACCTGTGCGGCGCAATGGGTTGCGCTCATGGCCGCGTGGTGCTCGAACCCGTTCTTGCAGATATAGCGCATCAACTGCTGAAGACGCGGCACCTCGACCACCGCCCGGGTGCCGAAGGTGTGCAACTCGTCGCTGGTGAAGCTGCCCTGGCCCACGTAGGCGCGGATTCGCCCCGCCTGGTCGTCGGTGCTGATGCGTGCAAACGTTACGGGCCCGGCCGGCGTGCGGCCCGCCAGCGCACCGTAGGTGTTCTGCTCGCCCAGCGTGGTTCCCAGGATGGGCGCCGTCCCCACCTTCACATCCGGCAGGAAGCTCTTGGCCCAATTGCCACAGTGAAACAGGACACACTTGTTGGGATCGCGGCCATAGTTGTTGTTCCAGTCCACCAGCGCGCTGGGCGTTTGCGACGCCAGTTGCAGCGCATACATGGTGACCACGCCGGTGACATCCACCTCGCAGGCGCTGGGCATCAACCCCTCGCTCATCATGCTCATGATGGTGCAGCAGTTCACGCCGAAATTCTGCTGCATGGAACTCCAGCACTGGATGGCGGTGGCCGTCAGGCCGTTTTCTTCCATCCATTCGCCCAGCACGATCCCCAGCTTGGCCATTTGCATTAGAGACGGCGCGGGAACGCTTGACGCGTCGGCGTAGGCTCCGATGTCCCGTAGCTTCGCCTGCACTCTCGCATCGCCATCGGTCAGTTTTTGCGCCCGGCCAAAGACGTCCGAAAGATCGATGGTCGAAACGCTAATGCCGGAAGATTGCAGCAGCTTCTCGCTGTAGCGGGTGGTGTTAAAAGCATTCGGCCGGGCGCCGGCGGCTCCGATTCGCGCCCGCCGCAGGCCGGTAGCAACCCGGCAAACGGCGAGAAAATTCTCGAGATCGGCGCGAAACTCCGGCGAGTTGACCGGTACCGTGTGCAACTCCGTCAGACTGAAAGGAATGCCGAATTGGCGCAGGTTGTTGCAGACCGAGACCTTGCCACAAAACGCGTCGCGCCGGGTCTCGACTCCCAGCATTCCCAGTTCGTCGGGGTACGCCTGCACCAGCACCGGAACGTTCAGCTCGGCTAGTTTCAGCGTCTCGGCGACTCCTTTTTCGTCCCCGAAATTCGGCAACGAAACCAGCACCCCGCGGATGCGGTCACGATTCGCGCGGAACAGTTCGGCGCAGCGCTGCGCGTGCGCCCAGGTTTCCACTCCGCCGAGCTTGGTCTGGTTCTCATCGAGCATCACCGCGTCGATATCCATCTCCGCGAACAAGCGGACAATGTCACGGCGCGCTTCCGAGACAAGGTGATCCGGGAAGAAGTCCCGGTTCCCGACGATTACGCCCAACGTCATTCCTGGCACACGGCACCTCGCTTAGCGGCGTGCGAACACGCCGAACTGGTCCACATTTTTCCCGGTCACGAGTTCGCAATCCACCGATTGTTTCTCCGGCGCGCCGGTCGATCCCGTGGTCAGATAGCGGTGCGCCTGCTCCACGGCCGCCGTCGCAATGCGCGCGGCGGGCTGCAGCACGGTGGCCTGGATGGCGCCCGCCCGAATCGCTGCCAGCGCGTCGGGACTTCCATCGAAGCCGACCACGATCACCTTGGCCAGGCCGCTGGCCCGCAGTGCCGCCGAAGCGCCCAACGCCATGGTATCGTTCCCGGCGATCACGCCTTTGATGTCGCGGTTGGCCTGGACGATGGTCTCCATCTTTTGAAAGGCCTCCGTCTGGCTCCAGTTGGCGCTCTGCCGGACGGCGAGCTTTAGGCCGGGATACTTGTCCAGCACGTCGTGATAGGCTTGCGAGCGGATCCCGGCGTTAGTGTCCGATTCCCGCCCCACCAGCTCGACGTAGCTTCCTTTTTCGCCCAGCAGCCGCACGAATTCCTGCGCACCCAGCGTCGCGCCCTGATAATTGTTGGAAACGATCTGAGCGGTGGCGATGCCGTTCGAGTTAATCTCGCGATCGATTAGAAACGAGGGGATGCCGGCCGCCCGGGCCTTGCGCGCGGCCGCGATTGAGGCATCGGCGCCGGCATTATCCAAAATGATGGCCGCGGCATGGTTGGCAATGGCCATATCGAACAGCTCATCCTGCTTGTGGGCATCGTCATCATGCGTGTTGACCGACACCTGGTAGCCGAGTTCCAGCGCGCGCATCGCGGCACTATCTGCTTCCGCCTTGAAAAACGGATTATCGTGCGACGGCGTTATGATCGCCATGGTCTTCCGTCCCGGAGCCGCGCTCTGCCGCGGACCACAACCGGCGAGCAGCGCCGCCACCGCGCAAGCCCCTACGATCGTTCGACTGCCTGCCACTGTATCCTCCGCTGGAGTTGATCCAGCACTACCGCAACCACGATCACCGCACCCTTGATCACAATCTGCCAGAACTCCGAAACGCCCAGCAACACCAGACCGTCGGCCAGAGCGCCGATTACCAGCGCTCCGATGATTGTCCCACCGATGGTGCCTCTCCCGCCCATCAGCGAGGTGCCTCCCAGCACCACCGCCGCAATGGCGTTCAGCTCGAACGATTGTCCCGTGGCAGGGTGCGCCGCGCCAAGCTGCGATGCGATGAGCAGCCCCACCGCCGCGGAACAGAACCCCGAGATCACGTACACCAGCAATTGGGTCCGCTTTACGCGCACGCCGGAGAGCAGCGCGGCCCGCTCATTGCCACCCACTGCGTATACATGGCGGCCGAACGGGGTGCGCGCCGCCAGGAACGCGCCCGCGAGCGCGAACGCGACCATCAGCCAGATGGGAATCGCAACGCCGAGAATCGTTCCCGAGCCGAGCAACGGAAATCCAGTGTTGCGCAGGCCGGCTTCCCCCGCCAAGCCGGGGAACGTCGCGCCGTTCGAGAGCAGCAGGGCCGCTCCGCGGGCCGCGTACATGGTCCCCAGCGTCGCGATGAACGGGGCCACGGCGAACCGCGCCACCAGCAGGCCATTGATCGCGCCCACTAATGCGCCAGCAAGCACGGCAATCGCCACTACCAGCCAGACCTGAAAGTAAACCACCACGCCGAACATGGGAAGCGTGAGGCCGCGGTCGATCAGCCCGCCGGCGATCATACCGGCCAGACCTGCAATCGAACCCACCGAAAGATCGATGCCACCGCTGAGGATGACGAAGGTCATTCCGACCGCCATGATTGCGTTGATGGCCACGTGCTTCAGCAGGATCGCCAGGTTTGCCGTGGTCAGAAACGCCGGCGACAGGCACGAGAAGGCTGCCACCAGCGCCAGCAGCGCCAGCAGCGCGCGCAAGCGGAACAGCGCCGCTAGCAGCGCGCCTCGCGACAGTCCGGGCCGCGGCCCCGCGGCGCGCTCCTGGCCGGTTTCAAGCGTAGGCACATTCGCCTCCGCCGGGCGCTGGCATTCCCGGTGACGACGCATTCAGCAGGCGTGCTTCGGTGGCGTCCGCCACGGAGAACCCGGTGCGAATGCGGCCGGCCGCCATCACCACCACGCGCGTTGAGGCCACCAGGATTTCCTTGGGCTCGGAAGAAGTGAACAGAATGGCCATGCCCCGTTCGGCGAGGCGCCCCATGGCCGCGTAAATCTCCGCGCGCGCTCCCACGTCCACGCCGCGCGTCGGTTCGTCGATCAACAGCACTTTGGGAGACGTTAGCAGGTATCGCGCCAGCACCACCTTCTGTTGATTTCCGCCGCTGAGAGAAACCATGGGCGCGTCCGGCCCCGCCGCGCGGATGTTGAATTCGCGGATCCGCTGCAGGGTGGCGCGCGTCTCCTCGCGCCGCGAAAGGTAGGGCCCTTTGCTCCATCGCGCCAGGCTGGCCAGCGTCATGTTCTGCCTCACGGAAAGCGTTGGAACGATGCCGGACGCCTGCCGGTCTTCCGGCATCAGCGCCATGCCGCGAACAATCCGCTCCGGAATGCCGAGCCGTTCCATTGCGCGTCCTTCGAGCCGGATCGAACCGCGTGACTGGTGCCGAAGCCCTATCAGGCACTCGAACAATTCTGTCCGCCCGGCCCCCAGGAGCCCGTAAAAACCGACGATCTCACCGGCCCTCACGGCGAAGGAGAGATCCCGCAAAACGGAGTTGCCGTGCGGACCGTTCAGTTCGAGACCGGCCACTTCGAGAACCGGCCGGCTGCCCGTTGGAGACGGGGGCGTCTGATTCCGCGGGCCCGTGTCCGCCACTCCCGTCATGTTCTCCACCATCCAGGCCACGCTGGCGCTGTCGGCGGAAGCTTCCGCCACCACCCGGCCGTCGCGCAATACCGTTACGGTGTCGCTGATGCGCGTCAGTTCTTCCAGGCGATGGGAGATGTAAATGATCGCCACGCCGCTTGCCTTCAGTTCCGCAATCAGCCGGAACAGCACCTCGACCTCCGTGCCGCTCAACGCCGAGGTCGGCTCGTCCATGATCAGCACCCGAATGTTGCCGGAAACGGCCTTGGCGATCTCCACCGTCTGCCGCACTCCCAGAGGCAGATCTTCCACCAGCGTACGGGTATCCACGTCCAGCGCCAGACGCGACAGCACCTCCCGGCAATGGCGTTCCTGCGCGCGTCCGCGAATCATTCCGAAGCGCGCTTGTTCGCGGCCCAGAAAGATATTGTCGGCCACGCTCAAGTTCGGCAGCAGGCTGAGTTCCTGATGGATCATGGCGATCCCGTGCGCGGCGGCGTCGCGAGCCGAAGTCAGACGGACAGTCCGCCCCACCATTTCGAGCGCCCCGGAAGTCGGCGTCTCCTCACCGGCCAGGATGCGCATCAAGGTGGTTTTGCCGGCGCCGTTCTGGCCCACCAGGGCATGCACCCGCCCACCGTGCACCTGGAAATTCACGCGATCGAGCGCCAAGGTGCCCGGATATCTCCTCGAAACGTTGCGGGCCGCGATAGCGGCCTCGCCCGTCACGGCCGGCCTCGCTTCACGGCCAGCGTCACCGGCACGATTTCCAGCAGGCCGCCGTCGGATGGCGGCGCTGCGGCGCCGGAGAACACCACGATGCTTCCCTCGGCATCCCGGATCGAAAACGACCCTAGCGTCGCGGCGACCCGACCGTTTAGCGCGTTTCCCACTTGCGCAAATTGTAGCTGGTTGACGAACTGGCTGAACTGGATGAACGGCAACGCATCGCGCAGAGTGGTTCCGCGAATCACCGGCCCGATCTGCACGGCGGCGTCCGCCCGGCCGTCGTAGGGCTCCACGTCGATCATGAGCAAGCCCGTGCGGGAGCTGGTGTCGACCCGAAGCACGCGTCCTTCGCCCCTCACCAGAACCGCTTCTGCGCGCCGGCCCGCCGGGCGGAGAAGTTCCGTCATGTCCACCGCTCCGCCGGATATGGCTGGTAGTAGCTTGGCATCCCAGATGGAATCCACGTATTGACCCGCGTCGAAGGGGCGGTTCTGGCCGGAATCCAACCCGCCCTTGCTTATGGGCCGCACCGTCCAGGGAGTGCAGGCAGCCAGGAGCACCGAGACAAGGGCTGCGGACGTCGCACCTTTGAAGCAAGCCGGCCTCATCTATCAGCGTTGGCCCTTTCCGGAGCGGTCCCGCGGGCGTCTGGCCCGAGCGGCGGGTTGTCGCCTGAGATGAGCGCGCGGCCAGTGGCGCGGTCCGTGATTAGTACGTTTATCAAGCGCCCCGTGAGGGCGGCTCGAATGGCCGCGACCTTGCGCCGGCCCCCCGCCACCCCGACCACCCTGTTCACCTTGCGAAGCTGCTCCAGGCTCATGCCAATCACCCGGCTATTCAACGGGGTAATCACCGGCGCCCCCTGCGCGTCGAAGAACCGCAGGCAAATGTCGCCGACCGCGTTCTTCTTGCGCAGGCTCTCCAGCTCGTTCGCCGAAAACACGTTCCCGCTGGCCGCCAGCAAGCGCGAAGGTTCGATGCCGCCGATCCCTACCAGCGCGAGCGTCACCGTGCCGATCAGCCCCAGGGCCTCCTGCACGTACCGGTCGCTCAACAGCACTCGCGCGGCATCCGCCGATCCCACCACTCCCGGCGCGGGCAGTAAAGTCGCCGTTCCTCCCACCAGGTTTGCGAAGCGGCGCGTCAGGTGGGTGGCGTGGACTTCGGCGCTGGGGTTGCCAACGCCGCCCAGGATTTGGACCACGCGCGCGCTGGCGGCCCGCGTACTCGGCTGCATCGCGTCGACCATCGACAGCAGGGCCGCGCTCCAGGAGGAGATCCCCACCACCTCGTCGGACTTCAAAGTAGTCTCGACATAGGCAGCCGCCGCCGGCCCCAGATCGCGCACAACTTGTTCTTCGTCGGCGATGGAATCGATGACGATCGCTTCCTTGATCCCGTACTTTTCCTGTAGCGCTTCCTCGATCTCGGGGTTGGCTCCGGAAGGAACGCTGATCGTGATGCGCACGATGCCAGCCTTCTCGGCACGCTTCAGAAGCCGCGAGATGGCGGACTGCGACATGTTCAGCCGGTTCATGATCTCCGTCTGGCGCAAGCCCTGTTCGTAGTACATGCGCGCAATCTTGGTCATCAACCGCAACTCGTCGATTCGCGCCATTCCGTCACCCTTTGCCAGCGCTGTGCTGCACCGTGCCGCCGGTGCGCAGCGCGGCATCGCGCCAGCCGCCGTACATCCGGTCACGCTCGGCGGCGCCCATCCTCGGTTGGAACCGGTCCTCCGTGCGCGGCAGGCTTTCCAATTCGTCCATCGACCGCCAGAAACCCACCGCCAGCCCGGCCAGCCACGCGGCGCCCATGGCGGATACGCCGGCGACACCGCTGCGCACCACGGGACGTTGCAGAATATCTGTCTGAAACTGCATCAACAAGCCGTTCCGGCTCGCCCCGCCGCCGGCCAGCAGCGCCGGCAGAGTGCGTCCCGTGTCGCGCTCCATCGCCTCAAAGACGTCGCATACCTGGTACGCAATCGATTCAATAATAGCGCGGGCCACGTGCGCCGCGGTCGTGGCCTGCGTCAGGCCGGTGATGAGACCGCGCGCGGTGTCGTTCCAATAGGGAGCGCCCAATCCCGCGAAGGCCGGCACGACATACACGCCGCCGCTATCGGCGACCGTGAGAGCCAGCCTCGCCACATCTTCGGCGGGGCAAGGAAGGCTCAAGAACTCTCCCAGCCATTGAACCGCCCCGCCCGTTACCGCGATGTTCCCTTCGAGGGCATACCGCGTGTCGCCGGCGCGCGACCAGGCGATGGTCGTGGACAGCCCCGCGGCCGACGCAGCAGGTCCCTCGGTAATGGTCATCAGCGACGAACCGGTCCCATACGTCGCCTTCACGGCGCCCGGCCCGAAGACGCCGTGCCCAAACAGCGCGGCGTGCGAGTCGCCGGCCACTGCCCCGATAGGAATGCCCGCGGGAATGCCCCCGTTCGCCACGGTCTCGCCGTAAACATGGCTCGATGGATTCACGGCGGGCAGCGCCGCGCGCGGAATCGAGAACAAGCCTAGCAGCTCGCCGTCCCAGTTCAGGCGCCTGAGGTCCAGCAGTTGGGTCCGCGAAGCGTTCGTCAGGTCGGTCGCATGAACGGCCCCGCCGGTGAGGTTCCACAGCAACCAGCTATCCACCGTGCCAATGCACAATTCGCCATGCGCGGCGCGTCGGAAGCCGTCGGGAATGTGATCCAGCAGCCAGTGCGCCTTCGACGCAGAGAACAACGGATCCAGGCCCAAACCGGTGCGCTCCCGCACCAGGCGTTCCGCGCCGCCCTGGCGTAGCGCAGCGCAGAACCCGGCGGTCCTTCGGCATTGCCACACCAGGCATGGCCCCGCCGCCTCGCCCGTATGGCGGTCCCACACCACGACGCTCTCCCGCTGGTTGCTCACCCCGATGGCGGCCGGTGTCGCGCCACCCCCTCGAGCGAGGCACTCGCCCGCGGTTTGGACGACGCTGGTCCACAGATCCCGTGCGTCTTGCTCCACCCACGCCGGCTGGGGATACCGAATCGAAACCGGCCGCGAAGCAGAGGCTTCAATTCGCCCCGCGCGGTCGATCAGTACGGCTTTGGTATTGGTTGTCCCCTGGTCGATGGCGAGAATGTGTTCGGGTGTCACCTCCGCACCTTGGCTTCCATCAGCTCTAACGCCGCTTGACGGATGGCGTCCGGCGTCAATCCGAAGTACTCGAGAAGCCACTCAGCCGTCCCCGTCGGGGCGAAACCGGGCACTCCCAATATTCGCATGGGAACCGGGCACGCCTCCGCAGTGATCTCGGCCACCGCGCCTCCCAAGCCGCCCCGGACGGAATGCTCTTCCACCGTGACGATTCCGCCGGTGGATTCGGCCGCGTCGAGGATGGCGTCGCGATCGATCGGGCTGAGGCTGGCCATATTGAGGACGCGCGCCGAGACGCCGTCCTTGGCCATCTTGGCAGCCGCTTCCAGGGCCCGGCACACCATTGTGCCGTTGGCGATCAACGTCACGTCCCGCCCCGGCTTTAACAACGCGGCCGAGCCGATGCGGAAACGATACTCCGGAGGATGAACGTCGGGAACCGGCATGCGGCTCAAACGCAGAAACACCGGACCATCCATCTGAGCCGCGGCAGTCGCCGCCTGCGCCGTCTCGATGCGGTCCGCGGGAACGATGACCGTCAGGTTGGCGATCACCCTCGTCCAGGCAAGATCTTCGATGGAATGGTGCGTCGGGCCGAGTTGCCCGTACGCCATGCCGCTCGCCATGCCGCACAGTTTCACGTTCGCCCGGGAATACGCCACGTCCACCTTGATCTGTTCCATCGCGCGGCTCGTCAGGAAGCACGAAGCGGCACAGACGAACGGAATCTTGCCTCCATTGGCCAACCCGGCGCCAATGCCCACCATGTCCTGCTCCGCGATTCCTACGTTGACGAGCCGGTCCGGAAAGGACTTCAGAAACGCGCCCAGACGCGTCGACCCGATGGCATCGTTCACCACCGCCACTATGCGCGGGTCCCCCTCCGCCAGAAGCTCCAGTGTTTGCACGAACGCGTCCCGGCAGTCGAAACTCTCAGGCATCGCCGCCCTCCCCTAACTCGCGTAAAGCGGCCGAGAGTTCCGCGTCGTTGGGAACGTGGTGGTGCCACTCGACACGGCCCTCGATGAAAGAAACACCCTTGCCTTTGACGGTCTTCGCGATGATGCAGCTCGGCCGGCCGGACGTGAACGGCGCCGCCTGCAAGGCCGTTGCCAGCGCATCGGGATCGTGGCCATCCATCTCCCGCACCGCCCAACCGAACGCCCGGAACCTTTCCGCCAGCGGCTCCATCCGGATGGTACATTCCGTGGAAGCCCCTTGTTGAAGCCCGTTCCGGTCGACAATCGCCACCAGCCGGTCCAGCCCATACTGCGCTGCCGCCATGATGGCTTCCCAGTTGCTGCCCTCCTGCAATTCGCCGTCGCCGGTCAGGACGAAAGTCATCCATGAGGCTCCGTCCATCCTCGCCGCCAAAGCGGCTCCAACCGCGATCGGCAGGCCGTGACCGAGCGGCCCCGTGCTGGCTTCCACGCCCGGAACGCCGGTGCGGCTGGGGTGCCCGTTCAGCCGCGAGAGCGGTTGCATGTAGTCCTCCAATTCGGCCCAAGGGAAAAAGCCCTTCAGAGCCAGAGTGGTGTAAAGCGAAGCGGAACAGTGGCCCTTGCTCATGACAAACCGGTCACGGTCCTGGGCGTCCGGCCGCTCCGGATCCACCCGCAAAGCTCCGAAGTACAGCGCTACCAGGATGTCCGCGGCCGAGAGATCTCCACCCGGATGCCCTAACCCGGCGCGATGCACCATCCGCAGACTCTCGCGGCGGACGGTGCGCGCAAGATCGCTCAGTCGCCGCGCGACGGGTGTCTCGACCGGGCTTTTCGCATTTTTATTCATCCGATGTGGTTTATGCAATCTCCAACTTAACAGCACCGGTCCGGCGGGTCAAGAGGTTAGGTGCGGACAAATGGACTTGCCGCAGGAAAGCTGCCAGAGCGAACTGCCAGAGTAAACTTGACGCCGGTGGCAAGTGCGGCTATACTCAGGCGGAGCAGGGTAGAAATGTTGGCCTGCATAAATATGCAGGCGGGTTGCTTTGTGAATGCCTGGAGGTATTTGTGAGACGGTTCTTATTGACGCTATTCGCCATGACGGTGAGTCTTGGCGCTCAGGAGTTTCGCGGTACTCTCACCGGTAGAGTTGCCGATCCCAGCGGTTCCGGCGTGCCAAGCGCCAAAATCGCCGTTATCCAAATCGAGACGAATGCCCGAACCGAGACGGTCTCCGGTGTGGACGGCAACTACACGGTGCCGTTCCTGGCGCCCGGTGTTTACCAGTTGAGTGTCGAAGTCACGGGCTTCTCCAAGTTCGTGCAAACCGGAATCCGGGTTTCGGCGGCGGAGCAGGTCACCGTCAATGCGGCGCTGCAAATTGGTAAGACCGAGGTGTCGATTGAAATCCACGCCGACGCGTCGCTGATTGAGTCGGCGACGGCCTCGCAGGGTCAGGTGATCACCACCGAGATGGCCGAGGACCTGCCCGTAAACGGCCGCAGTCCCATCGCACTGGCGCGCACGGCATACGGCGTGATCCCCAAGGAGAAGCACGCCCTCACCGAGGTCAGGCCGTTCGACAACTCCGGTGCCGGCGATTTCTCCCTCGGCGGCGCGAATTCCAATTCCAACGAGTACCTGCTAAATGGCGTGCCGAACATGGTGGATGGCAGCCGCACGATCGCTTACAGCCCGCTGCTTGACTCGGTCGACGAGGTCCGCGTAGACGAATTCCAGACCGACGCCGTTTATGGCGACACCCTGGGCGGCACGGTCAACATTACCACCAAGAGCGGTACTAATATTGTTCACGGCTCTCTCATGGAGTTCAATGAGACGTCGGCCCTGGCCGCCAATCCATTCTTCCTGAACGCCGCCGGCACGAAACAGGCAATCACGCGTCAAAACGAGTACGGCGGGACCATCGGCGGTCCGGTGCGCGTTCCGAAGGTATTCAACGGGAAGGACAAGCTCTTCTTCTTCTTCGCGTATGAAGGTTACCGCGACTCGACGCCCGCCGTTTCCACCAGCGCCGTTCCCACCGACGCCGAGCGCAAGGGCGACTTCTCGGGCCTGCTGGCCAATGGAGCCACTTATCAGATTTCCGATCCGTCGACGGCCGTGCTTTCGGGAACCAAGATCACCAGAACGCCGTTCCCCAACAACGTGATTCCGACGGCCTCGCTGAATCCGATAGCGCTCAAGTACATGCAGTATTTCCCCGAGCCTAACCAGCCCGGGAAGAGCGATGGAGAGAATAACTACATCGTCAACGACCCAACGTCCGACAAGTACGTTTCCTACATGGGGCGTACCGACCTCAACCTCGGCAGCAGCGACAAGCTGTTCTTCGATTATCACACCAGCTATTACACAAACAGCTCCGCGGACATATTCCGGAACCTCGCCAGCGGGCAGTTCAGTAACCTGAATCTGTTGGGCACCGTGCTGGACAACGTACACGGATTCTCGCCGACGTTGATTCTGGATTCCCGCCTCGGGTACAGCCGGAGCTATACCAGCAGCTCAATTAAGAGCGATGGCATGGATCCTACGACGCTGGGTTTCCCGTCTTACATGCTGGCCAACTCGACCCTGCCAGCGATGCCCCGGATCACCTTCTCCGACAGCAATTTCTCCGGGTTGAGCACCAGCCCCGGCTCGCTTTCGACCTTCGACACGCTGCAACTGTTCAACGCGGCAACCAAGATTGCGGGCCCGCACACCATCCGGTTCGGGGCGGACCTTCGCCGCGAGCGGTACAGCAAGCTAAGCCCCGGCAACGCAGCCGGCTCATTCACTTTCGGAACGACTTGGATCACCGGCAGCAGCACTTCCGCCGCGCCTCCTTTCGGCAGCTCAATGGCCACGTTCCTGCTGGGCCTTCCCACCAGCGGCGGATTCGATGTCAACGAACCGACCACCACTTCCAACTACTACTTCAGCTTCTTCTTCCAGGACGACTGGAAGATCTCTCGCGATTTCACCGTTAACCTCGGCTTGCGGGCGGAACACGAGACGCCAGTTGTGGAGAGCAACAACCGCGAGACAATCGCATTCAACCCTACCGTTTCCAACCAGGTCACTCAAGCGGCGGAAGCCGCTTACGCCGCCAGCCCGATATCCCAACTGCCCGTCTCCGCGTTCCTTCCGACAGGCGGTTTGCAGTTTGCGGCATCGGGAAGCCGAAGCGGCTACACGACGCCTAAGGTCTTTCTGGCACCCCGCGTGGGCTTGAGCTGGGCGCCCTCCGCTCTGCGTCAGAAGACTGTCGTCCGGGCCGGTTTGGGCATATTCAACAATCCATACGGCGCCTACAACACCGGGCCCTCCACCGGGTTCACGCAAACCAGCACGCTGGTGCCGACGAACAACAGTTACCTTACGCCGTATGCCACCCTATCCAACCCGTATCCTGGCGGGAGCATTACCCAACCCACCGGTTCGTCGCTCGGCGTGAACACGTACTTGGGAAATGCCGTCGGCTATTACGATCCGCACTTTAAAGACCCCTACAGCATTCGTTGGAGCTTTGACATTCAGCATACCTTCGCCAGTTCCTGGCTGCTGGACGTCGGTTACATCGGAAACCACCAGGTGGACCTGACGAATTCCAACGCCGTAAGTTCCGCCCCCCTCATTCCATTCATGAGTCACCTTCCGTGGAAAGACACCGCGGTTAATAACGCACTGAGCGCCGTGGTTCCGAATCCGTTTTCCGGCTTGCTTCCGGGTTCCACTATCAACGGAAGCACCATCTCCACAGCCGCTCTCTTGAACGCCTATCCGGAGTTCACCAGCGTGTCCGAAAGCATTGTCCCGGGCGGCATCGCCTGGTTCCACATGTTCACCGTCCGCCTGACGAAGCGGTTCTCCAAGGGGCTGCAGTTGAACGTCAATTACGAGCACTCCCGCCTGCTGGAAGACTCCGGTCCATTGAATTCCGGCGATACCAAGCTCTGGTACGGCGTCCCCAGCGCCGATTTCCCGGACCATTTCGTACTCTCCGGCAGCTACAATCTCCCTTTCGGAAAGGGCGCACCGCTCTTCTCGGGCGCGAACAAACTGGTGAATGCCTTCATCGGCGGATGGGTGCTGAATTCCATCTATGTACGGGAATCGGGGGCTCCTCTGAGTTTTGGCAATCTCGTCTACCTGGGTGGCAGCCTGAATTACCACCCCCGGACCCTGACCGGCACCTTCGACACTACCAAATTCGACACCGTCTCCGGAGATCAGCCGAGTTCCTACAACTACCGCACGTTCCCGACCAGCTTCAACAACCTCCGTTCCGACGCCACCAACAACGCGGACATCTCGATGTTGAAGAATTTCATCCTGCACGAGAGCGTGAAACTGCAATACCGTTTCGAGGCCTTCAACGCCCTCAACCGTCCCCAGTTTGCGGCGCCGAGCCTGAGCGCTACCTCGAAGGCTTTCTCCACCATCACGAGCCAAGCCAATACCTCGCGCGTCATCCAGATGGGATTGCGCCTGACGTTCTGATGCCGCTCCTGCCGCAGCCGGCACGGCGTCAAATGAGCTCGCGCCCGCGTAGAAAATACGCGGGCGTGCAGCTCCAGGCGTGACAATAACTATTGGCCAGCAGGCTCTTATAGGGCGAGAGCGATGGGTTCGACGGGCTGTAGACTTCCCAGAACGTATCGGCTCCCGCCCGCACCATGCCGCCCCAGTACGATTGAATCAGATCCAGGGCCTCCGCCCTCATACCGCACGCCAGCATGGCGTCAACCACATAGTGGTAAAGGTAGGGCGTGACCGGGCGGACGGCGTCCCGCATCCCGGCAACCGCCTTCAGCGCGGCGCTACCCTCTGGTTTGGAGGCAACCCCTGAATGAATCATCCAAGCCTGGGTGGCCCACGACGCCTGTCTCCCCTGCCCGCTGAGGAACAAGCCATGCGAAGGGCTGTAGAACGCATCCCGGCCCGCTGCCGTCATACGCCGGATACGCTCGGGATAATCCGCCGCCTCTCCCTCCGCGCCCGCCAGCCCGGCCAGTTCCAGGGCCTGCCGGTGACCATAGAGCAACACGCCCTGCATAGATGCCGTGCGGTCCAACTCGTCGTTCCAGTCGATGAACAACCACCAGTCATTGGGATCGGCGAACAGTCCGTCGCGATTGACGAACTGGCCCAGAATTTCCATCTGCCTGCGCACCACCGGCCACAGGTCGCGCGCCGCCGCCAAGTCCCCCGTGGCGCGCACGTAGTCCAGTACCGTGGCGGCGTACAGCGCCGAGTAGTCCATGATGTACTGTCGCCCGCACAGCGGCTTCGGCTCGTCGTACACGCAGGCCGCCACCAGGCCGTCTTCCCGCCTCAGCCCCGCGAACAGGTAGAGACACCGCTTCACCAGATCGAAATTGCGGAAGGTAACGTAGTTGGTGAGCGCTTGCAAGCGCAGGTCGCCGACCCACAGACGGCGGTCGCGGCGCGGGCCGTCTTCGAAGACCGTTTGCATGCAGTCGCGCAAGGTATCCAGGCTGACCTCGTCGATGCGCCTCAGCAAGGGCGGCGCGCCTGCGGCGAGGGCGGCGGGGCGCTCACCGGCCGAAGTGAGCGCGGTAGCTTCCATGTCGGCGAAGCGCGCGGCGAAGTTCGGCGACGTATCGACGACTTCCACGCTCACGTAGCGGAAGGCGTAGCGGCGCGGCAGGCGCACCCGCTGCGGAAGAAAATCGATATTCACGATTTCCTCCGGAAGCCAGGCGCGGCTGAGCGTGCCCGAATAAGTATCGAGCGGCACCGCGATGTCGCCGGGGACTTCGCCGAAGGTGAGCTTCAACCGCACGGGGGAATCCACCGCGGAGCCCTCACCGGAGATCGAGAAAGCGAAGTGGCCGGTGAGATGGCCGCCGAAATCCAGGACGAATCTGTCGCCACGCCGCCAGGATCTCCCGGCAAGCTGCGCCGCCGCTCCCACCGGCTCCATGCGCCAACGCAGGAATGCGGAATTGTCCGCCACCGGGCGCACCAGGGATATGGGCTGCCGCACGGTCTCGTTCAGCCTCGGCTTCAAGGATTCCGCTATGGCGATCCACGGTGGGGTACCGCCGCCGCCCTGGGTCCGTCCCGTTTGCGCGGCCGCGGCGAACGCCGCGCCCGTCTGCAGAAACTCTCGTCGATTCACTTATTCAGCATATCCCAGGAGTTGACATGCTAAGACTACTGAGAGCCACACTCGTCATCTGCGCCTCGGTTGTTGCCTCCTCCGCCGCTCCGGCGCCAGCACGAGTCGTGGTCTCGCCGAATCACCGATTCCTGCAATACCAGGATGGCAGGCCGTTCTTCTGGCTGGCCGACACCGCCTGGCTGTTGTTCGACAAGCTGGATCGGGCCGATACCGAGAAGTACCTCGAGGACCGGCGGCGGAAGGGTTTTACGGTCGTGCAGGCGGTCCTGCAGTTCGGCGTGAACGAGATGGACCCCACTCCCGGCCCGGCCATGCTGGATGGCGCTTCGGGCGCAGCCGACCTGATGGCGCCCGGTCATTGGGACCACGTCGATTGGGTGATCGGCACCGCGGCCGAAAAGGGTATCTTCGTCGCCCTGGTGCCCGCCTGGGGTTACTGGGTGAAGACCGGACGGCTGAATGCAACCAACGCGGTGCCCTACGCCACCTTCCTGGCGCGCCGCTACAAGGACCGGCCGAATATCTTCTGGGTTCTCGGCGGTGACGTCCGCGGCGACCAGAACGGCGACGTCTGGAGACTCATGGGACGAACGCTAAAGGCCGAGGATCCCAATCACCTGATCACCTATCATCCCTTCGGCCGCACGCAATCCTCCACCTGGTTTCACAACGAGCGGTGGCTCGACTTCAACATGTTTCAATCCGGCCACCGGCGCTACGATCAGGACACCGAGGGGCCACCCGCCTTCGGACAAGACAACTGGCGCTACGTGCGCGACGATTATGCCAAGGAACCAGTCAAGCCGGTCCTGGACGGCGAACCTTCCTACGAGGGAATTCCCCAGGGCCTGCACGATACTACTCAGCCCTACTGGACCGATGCGGATAGCCGCCGCTACGCCTATTGGTCCGTCTTTGCCGGCTCCTGCGGACACACCTACGGCGACAACGCGGTGATGCAGTTTCACCGCCCGGGAACCGACAAGGGATCCTACGGCCCGAAGAAGTCGTGGAACGAAGCGCTTCTGGATCCCGGGTCCGGCGAGATGCGGTTTCTGAAGCTGCTGATGCTCTCGAGACCATACTTCGAGCGCGTGCCCGACCAGAGCCCGGTCGCGGGGCAAAACGGAACCCGGTACGATTATGCGATCGCCACGCGCGGCGCCGGCTACCTGTTCGCGTACGTCTACACCGGCCATCCGCTTCAGATTCGCATGGGCGCCATCACCGGGTCCCAGGTACGCGCCTGGTGGTACAGCCCGCGCGATGGATCGGTACACGCAATAGGGAAGTTCGCGAATCGGGGCGTGCGGACATTCACTCCTCCCGGCCAGCCGGGCGAAGGGAACGATTGGGTGCTGGTGTTGGACGACGCGTCGAAGCGGTATCCCCCGCCCGGCACGCCTCTCTCAACCCAGGCGCCTTGATATCGCGATCGCCGAGATCACGGCCTGGTAACTCTTAACGCGCGGGAACGAAATTTCAAGCAGTCCGCCCCCGACTTTCACCGGGATCGCTTTCTTGAGCGCCCGGGCGTGGCCCGCTTCCTTCCAGATATCGAGATCCCGCAGCGCCGTCCGCCCGTTGCAGGCGACGTCGAACAGCCGCCAGCCGGTGCAATCCGCGCCGCCGCCGGTCCCGTACCACGGCTCGATGAAATACAACTCCACCTCGCACTGTCCGTTCGCCAGCGGAAATTGGTAGCGCAGTTTTTCCCGGCAGTAGCGGAAGGTCTGGTGTAGTTCCGGATCGCGTGTGCCAGCCACGGGGTCGTGAATCCGGTGCTGGCTGGCATAGCGCGGATCGAGGCTCCGGTCAAGCTCCTGGGCAAACGAAGCCGAGCCCCATTCGCCCGGCCGGAGATCGCGATCCGCCGCCCAGCGGTTGCCGTGAACGTCGGTGTAATCCGGCCCGCCGCAGTTCACCCGATAGACATACTCCGCGCCCGCCACTCCGGCGGCGTTGTCGGGCTGGGCGGCAAGCCACCGCGCCTGAAGCGGAGCCACCGGCAGGTTTTGCAGATGGATAATGTCGCGCGCCACCGTGTGGCCCTGCATGCGCGCCTCCGCGTAAAGAGTGCCGTAGCGGATACCGGCCTCGTCCCAGGTGAAGTGGGTTCCTCTCGGCCCGCGCTTCCTTATGCCCAGCGAGGAGGCGCGATAGTCATTGAAGAGTTCGACCTCCTCGCAATTGGAGAACACCACGATATTGCTCTTGGGCCCCGGCCCATTGAAACGCTCCGGCCACGAGTGCGAGCAAATGTACACCATGGGCTGCCGCCGGGCCGGCGTGTAGTTGGCGCGGTACATGTACCACGCGTCGACCGGCTGTCCCCACGATGTTAGAAGGCCCTTGTAATTGACCACGCCGACGGCGTTCAGACCGAGGCCGTCGCCGCAATCCGCATCCGGACGGCCGGGATTGGCGTGGCTGCCCAGAAGCCACAGGAAATGGCCGCAGAACTGGCCGCGCCGCTCTTCGGCAAGGCGCACCCGGGTCTCCAGGCAATAGGTGAACTCCTCTTCGGACACCACCCGGCCACCCTGCTTCGCGCCCCAATTCGCCGCCCAGCCGCCCTCGTCGTGCAACTCCGCCGTGCGCCATTGTCCGTACTCGCCGATCAGCCGCTGCCCGGCGACGGCCGCGCCGTAATCGTTGACGTTGCCCCCGTACGTGCCCAGCCAGTTTTGCGGAACGTTCCAGTCCGTTCCCGTGCCGCCGTTGCAGGTGACGATCTTGCGCTGCGCCGAGGCGGTTGGATCCAAATCGCGAATTGTCTGGCTCAATTCGCGCGCGAACGCCGTGGGTAGCGAGGATTCGTTCTGCACGCCCCACAGCACCACCGACGGACTATTGCGCCGCTCGACCACCCATTCCCGAACCGCCTGGCGATAGTTCGCCCGGAAGCGGTCGTTGTCGAAGTAGATATGCGCCGCCAGCTCCGGCCAGCAAAGCAAACCGAGTTCGTCGCAGAGTTCCAGGTAACGCAGGTTGTGCGGATGGTGGGCCTCGCGAAACGCGTTGAAGCCGGCGGCCTTCACCTGCCCGAGGCGCGCGGCGATCTGCTCGCCGGTGAAGGCGTGATCGTTGCCAAGCACGTGCTCGTATTCGGCGATGCCGTTTATGAACAACGGCTTTCCATTCAGCAGGAATTGCGCGCCAGATTGTGGCCCGCTGCCAGTCTGCGCCACGTATGCGCTGCCCTTGTTGGCCAGGCGGGCGCCAGGCGCGATGCCGAAGGACGTGTCGGCGGTATCCAGGACGGCCGCATCCGATGCCACCGATTCGACAACGTGCAGATACGGCCGCGCCTGCGTCCACAACTCGGGAAACCGGATTTCAGGGCTGGTCTGATCGAACGTGTAAGTGGCGTGTGGAGCGATTTCCTGCTCCGATTCCATCGAGTAAATGAACTTAGTCCCCGCGAAATTCCGGATGTGCGAGGTAAGCTTCACTCGCACCGCCCGGTCGCCCACGTTCTTCACCGGAGTCTTGACGCGCACGGTAGCCGCTTCCTCCGTGCACGCCGGAATGAAGACCTCGACCGGCTGAATCTGGATTCTGGAATCGATCGGCCTTCCCGTGTTGCGGGAGAAAAACCGGTTGGCGGAGGAGGGTCCTTCGGCAAGCTTGGCCGGGTCGATCGCTCCCTCTCTGTCGCCCGGGGCGTCGCGGTCCGCGCAGCCCCGCCACTCGATCCAGCGCATCCCGAACCTCGTGTCGATGCTGTCGGCTTGCCGGTTCTGCGTCATGACGACAGTTCGCACGCGGTGCAGGTACGGGTCGTCGGGCGACCAGAGATGGGGGTTGCCGATGGGCGCGCATCTTGCTTCGAACACGTGCGAGGCGCCGGGCTCGATAGCCGCCGGCCGGGTGTCGGCAGCCGCGAGCACGCGGCCCGTGGCGTCGGCGACCGTGGTGCGAACCGCTGCCGAGGCAGCGCTGGCGCCATGGTTCGTCACTTCGACCGCCGCACAAACCACCGCCTGCCCGGCCGAAATCTCCGGCGTCCATACGTGCACGCCGAACGGCGCGATCCGCACCGCGTTCGTCGTCAGCAGCCGGACCGGGCGGAAAATGCCGAGCGGCTGGGAGCCTTCGGTATTGGGCGATCCCCAGCAGCCGCCGCAGACGTAGGGCAGGTCGTCTATCATCGCCGGGTGATGGGCGCGCACTGCCACCGTGTTCGGGCCGCCGAAAACCAAATGTTCGGTCGGGTCGAAGCTGAAGCAGGTCCGCCCGCCGTTGTGTTCGCCCAGGCGATGTCCGTTGCACCAAACGGTCGCGTAAGACCCAACGCCTTCGAATTCGATGAAGACCCGCCGCCCCCGCTGCGCCGGGTCCACGTGGATGGTGCGCCGGTACCACGCCGTGCCGTGCAGATTGCCGTGCGACTTTCGCTGGTAGCCCTGGTAGTCTTCCCAGTTGTGTGGAATGCGGACGGTCTTCCACGCGGAATCGTCGAAGCCCGGTGTCTCGGCCGAAGGCGGATCGCCCAGCGCCGATTTCCACTCCTCGAGAATTTCCGCGCTGCGCGGTTCGGCGGGCGCCGGGGTTCGCGCCGTATCCTGCGCCAGCACCGCGGGCGCGCCCACGCCCAGCGCCAGGAATTCGCGCCGCTTCACGCCAGCCGCCCCGTGATGCGCCCCAAACTGGCCAAGCGCGCGATCTCCCTGGCCCCCGAATATACCGCCAGCCCTTTGCCTTTGCCGAATTTTTTCCCGGTCTTGTCCCAGACGATGCTCAACGTCCGCCCGTGATACGGCACGCGGTCCAGACAGAACCAGTCCCACTTACCGTCCGGCACCAGCGGATTCACTTCGACTAGGTTGTCCGGTCGCGGCCGCAATCCCACCAGGCCGGTGATCACCAGATCCGCATACCCCGAGTGGTTGTAAAAGGCTCCGCGTTCATAGAAGCCCGGCTTGCGGATCTTCTTCGCCCGCGCAATCCACTCGCCGGTCAGCGGGTTCTGGTCTTCGTCGATCCACGGAATCACGCGGCCATCGTCCATCTTCCGGTGCTGGCTGGCGGCGTAGAGCAGAAGCGTGCGGAAGTAGTCTTCCTTGCCAATGGCGTTTTGGTTGTAACGGTTGAGGACGTTTGCCAGCGCCTTCAGCGTAATCGTGGTGGCGAAGGGCCATGCCGGACCGTTCCACTGGCAATCGTCGCCCTCGTAGGCGATCTTGAATAGCGGGCTGCGGCGCTCCACCGTGGCGGGCCCGAAAGGCGCGTAGAATCCCTCGGGGTCCATCAACTGTTTCCACGCAACCTCATAGCCGGATCCATCGCCCGGCAACTCGAAATACCAGGGCGTGAGCCCGATATTCTCACGCACGGGAACGAACGTCCCCGCTTCATCGAGCGTCTCGAAGAAGCCCGCCTCGGGATTCCACAGGCGGCTCTGCACCAGGTCCTTGAGCCGCGCGGCCTTTTGCCGGTACTGCTGCGCGGCCCCTTGGTTGCCGGCCATGGCCGCAATCGCCGCGATTGCCACGGCGTTGCCGTACATGTAGCTGTTGATGCTCGGCCGGATGTTCCGGACGCGCCGCCCGCCGCTGGCGGACCCTTCCATGCCATCGGAAACGTCTCGCTGCCAGAACAGGCCGGAATCGGTCAGGCGTTCGCTCTCCCACGCGCGATAGTCGAGAATCAACCCATCCAGGCAGCCCACCAGCGCCGCGCGGTCGCCCTGCGCCAGCCACCGGTCGTAGACGGCCGACGCGGTCCAACCGCTGAACTGGTGGAGGTTCTTGCGAATGCCGCCGTTTTCGCCGGTCGCCAGCCAGAAGTGAATATCCTGCTCCACGAACCGCGTGTCATGCAGCCAGCGGCCTTCGGCGATGTGGTGGCCCAGCGCGCAACTGAGCGCGTTGTACTCCGCGGCGTGGCCCACCGGCTTCAGAAACTCGGTGACGATGAATCCCAGCGGGGTCTGCTTGATGTGCTTGCGGTAAGTCCACCAGCGGTAGTAGTAAATCTGCTCGATATCGTGGTCCGGACACGTGAAGAAGGGAATGTTGGCCTTCAGAAACTGCCACGCCTGAGCATCCGGGACGTAGTTCGCGAAATCCTCCGGCGCTATGCCGTTGAACTCGTCGATGTAATGGCGGAACGCCTCGGGGTCCAAAATGCCGCGCGACGGAGTCTCCGCGGCGCGGCCGGCGGCGCAGACTGCTCCCGCAGCCATCCGCAGAAAGCTATTTCTGGTGCAAAGGGGACCCATGCCTCTTACAGCGTACCGCTGGACGCGGCGGCTGGGAGATTCTGCAACGCGGTGAATTTTTATTCCCATAGCTTGGGTCTCATCCGAGCGGGGCTAAAATTGAAGTTGGTCTACATGCGTCGCTCCTGCCTGCTACTGCTGCTTTCCAGCCTTCCCCTGCTCGCGGCCGTCCCCGTCGTTTCGGGCGCCCATGCGGCTCCGCGCGAGATGTTGGGCGTCGAACGCCTGCGCAGCGCGCTGGCCAACGTTTCGCAGCCCGGCGCGCGCGTCGTCGCCGCCACCCTGGCGTCAGGAGCGTTCGCTTCAATTCCGGACCTGCCCGCCTTCGAATCCGGCGCCTCCGAAGCTTTCCATCTCCTTCGCCGCGGCGACGTGTGGGTGGTGATAGGCAGCGATCCCTCCGGAGTCCTTTATGGCTGCCTCGAACTGGCGCGCCGCATTGTCCGCGAGGACCGCCTTCCGCCCGTCATCGATTTCGCCGACCATCCGCAGTTCCGCCTGCGCGGCCCGTGCGTTGGCATGCAGAAGACGGCCATTACTTACGATGGCGCGATGTACGACTATCGCTACACACCCGAAGAATTCGGCTTCTTTTACGACAAGCCGCTCTGGACGCGCTACCTGGATTTTCTACTCGAAAACCGCTTGAACACAGTGTACCTGTGGAACGGCCATCCATTCACTTCGCTGCTGAAGCTGCCGAAATATCCCGATGCGCAGGAGCTTCCCGATGCCCAACTCAATGCCAACATGGAGATGTTCCGCTGGCTAGCCACCGAGGCTGACCGGCGCGGCATCTGGGTGATCCAGGCCTTTTACAACATCCACATCTCGCATGCATTGGCCAAGGCGCGGAACCTGCCCAATCAACTGCATGAGCCCACCGAATTCTCCAGCCAGTACACGCGCTATTGCGTCGCCGAGTTCATCCGGACCTACCCCAACGTGGGACTCATGATGACTCTGGGCGAGGCGCTGCGTCCGGAATTCGGCCCCATCTGGCTGGCGAAGACCGTCATTCCCGGCGTGCGGGACGGCATGCGCGAGTTGGGTACCACCCGGGAGCCGCCCATCATCGTGCGCGCCCATGCCACTAACATCGAAGAAGCCATTCAGCAGGCGCTGCCGCTTTACAGGAACATCTATACGATGCACAAGTGGAACGGCGAATCGCTGACGTGGACGGACGTGCGCGGCGAAGTGCTGCGGATGCATAGCTCGCTGGTCGAACTCGGTTCCGCGCACATTGCCAACATTCATTTGCTTTCGAACCTGGAACCGTTTCGCTGGGGTGCGCCCAGCTTCATCCAGAAGACCATGCAGTCGTGCCAGAGAATCGGCATCCAGGGACTGCACCTGTATCCGCTGCGCTACTGGGACTGGCCGAACAGCGCGGACAATCCGGCGGAGATCCAGTTCGAGCGCGACTGGATCTGGTTCGAGGCATGGGCGCGTTACGCCTGGGACCCCAACCGCGACCCCGCGGCCGAGCGCCAATACTGGATCGAACGCATCGCGGCGCACTATGGGTCCACGGAAGCCGCGCGGCACATTCTGGATGCCTACGAACTCTCCGGGACATGCGCGCCCAGGTTACTGCCGCGCGTCGGCGTCACCGAAGGCAACCGGCAATCGTTGACGCTGGGAATGCTGATGACGCAGTTGATCGACCCGGAGCGCTACAACGCACTCTCCTTGCTCTGGGAGGGCGACGCGCCGCCGGGGGAGAGGCTGGCCGATTGGGCGCGCAAGGAGTGGGAACACAAGCCGCACGAGGGTGAGACGCCCATCGGAGCGGCTGCGGAAGTTGCGGACTCGGCAACGCGCGCCCTTGCCGCCGCCGTGGCGGCCGGCCCGTTCGTAAAGAGGGACCGCGAAGAGTACCAGCGTTTGCTGAACGATATGCGCGCCATGGAGGCGCAGTACCGGTATTACGACGCCAAGACGCGCTCTGCCGCGCTGGTCCTGCGGTTCGGCTACAGCCACGACCGGAACGATCTTCAGCAGGCGCTAGTGTTTCTAAAGGAGAGCCTCGACCACTACCGGCGGCTCGTGACGCTCACCGACAAGACGTACCGGGAAGCCTGCAGCGTCCACAGCGTTTCGCGGCGCATCCCGTTCCGCGGCGCGCCCGGGAAATACACGCACTGGCGCGACTGCCTGCCCGAGTACGAACGCGAGTTCGTGGCCTTCGAGCGAAACCTGAAGACGATTGAGACCTCAGGACCTCCCGCCGGGAAAAAGAATCTGGACTGGTTGTTTGAGCAGTAGTGCGGAAGGCGGCCCGGATCTCGCCCCTTGGCGGACGTGACCGGCCTGCCGCCCGCTGGGCACGCCGGAACCACGGCATCTCGAAACGGCCGGTCCCGGCCTGGGTGAGGTAGCGAATCGACAACAGGCTCGCTTCTCGCCAAATCCAGCCGTGGACCTGGGCCGCCCCCCGTACATGGAGTATTTGTTCAATGTTTTCGAGATCGGGCCGATAAGTCTATCGTGAGGCTTGAAGCCAGAACCCTGCGTGTGCGGCTCTGTGCTGCCGCTTTGTCACTGACGCCATTCGGCATAGCGACCGCGCAGCCGCCGCCGGACCGGCCACGGGTCATCAACAACGCGCACCAGGCCCATAGCCTTCCAACGGAGGAGGCGAAACGCGGTGTGCCTGTGCGCTTCCGCGCCACGGTCACCTATTACGATCCCTATATCGATCCACGTCGTGGAGCGCTGTTCGTGTGCGATGCAACCGGATGTGTCTACGCCGCGGTGCCGTTGCGGCCGGTGCTTCCGATCCACCCCGGAACGGAGATCGACATCGAGGGCGTCAGCGGTCCGGGAGAATACGCGTCGATTGTCGATAAGGCCGCCGTCCGCGCGACTGGTTCGTTTGGGAAGCCGCCCGCGGCACACCGCATCGGCCCAGCCCAATTGCACACCGGGACTTGGGACTGCATGCCGGTTGAGATCGAGGGGCTGGTTCGCCGGGTGCGCGAAATCGGCCAGAACGTCACGCTCGATATCGATAACGGCGGCAGCCTGGTGGACGCGACCACGGTGCGGGAGCCGGGCGCCGATTATGGGCGCTTTCTGGACGTGGAGGTCCGCATCCGGGGCGTGGCCGCGCCGCGGTATATCGGCAACCGCATGATCGTCGGCGGGCGAGTCTTCTTTCAGACCCTCGCTCAGGTGGAAACCGTGGAGGCCGGCCCGCCGGATCCATTTGCATTGGCCACGGTTCCAGCAAGTAGCGTGTTGCGGTTGACGCCCAGCTTCACCTTTCTCCACCGCGTCCGGGTGCACGGAAACGTTACGCTTTACTGGCCCGGGCGGACGCTCTGCATCGAGGACAAAAGCGTCGGGTTGTGCGTTCAGACCGCGCAGTCGTCGCAGCTCGAACCGGGCGATGTGGTCGACGTGGTGGGGTTCCCGTCTAATGGGGATTCTTCGGCGCTATATGATGCGACATTCCGGCGGGCTGGCCGTGGCGATCCGCCCGCGCCTCGCGCCATCGGCGCCGCCCGGGCATTCGCGGCGGAGTACGATCACTCGCTCCTCCGGATCGACGGGCGTCTGATCGGGCTGAACCGTTCAGCCGATGATCGGGCCCTGGTTCTGTCATCGTCTAATCTCGTCTTCCCCGCCGTTCTGCCTCGGGATTTTCCGAACGGCGAGTCTCCCTGGGAGCTGAATTCGATTCTCAGGGTCACGGGCATCTGCTCGGTGGAGTACGTCGCCGAGGAACAAACCGCGGGCACGGGTGGCGAACGCCCGAAATCGTTCCGCATTCTGCTTCGGTCGCCCCAGGATGTAGTCCTGTTGAGCGGCCCCTCATGGTGGAACGCCGCTCACGCGCTGCTGGTGCTTGCGGCCGTGTTTACGGTGACGCTGGCCGCCCTGTGCTGGGTGGCCGTCCTGCGCGCAGGCCTCAAGCGGCAGACACGGACTATCCGGCGCCAACTCGAAGAAGCGGCCGCTCTCAAGGAGGCGGCGGAATCCGCGAACCGCGCGAAATCCGACTTCCTCGCCAACATGAGTCATGAGATTCGCACGCCCCTGCACGGGATCCTCGGCATGGCCGATCTGGCGGCGGAAAGCGGACAGGAGCAGGAACGGCGCCACTATCTGGACCTGGTAAAGCAGTGCGGCCGGTCCCTGCTGACGGTGATTAACGATATCCTCGACCTTTCAAAAATCGAGGCCGGATGCATGAAACTCGATCGGGCCCCATTCCACCTCCGCGAGTTCTTGAACCGCGTCGCCGCCGTTCTCACGGTCAGTGCCCGCCAGAAAGGGCTGGAATCCTCGATGAGTGTGGAATCGACGGTTCCGGACGGGTTGGTTGGTGACAGCGGCCGCCTGAACCAGATACTTCTGAACCTGACTGGAAATTCGATCAAGTTCACCGAGACCGGAAGCGTCGCCATTCATGTGGAGTGCGATGCGCCGGCCGAGGCGGCGCGGGGCGGCACAGGCAGCGTCAGGCTCCGCTTCTCGGTCCGCGACACCGGCATCGGCATCGATTCCGACAAGCTGGCGACCATCTTCGAGGCTTTCGAGCAGGCGGACAATTCCGTTACGCGCAAGTACGGTGGCACGGGTCTCGGCCTGGCCATCACGCGCCGGCTGGTTGCCATGATGGACGGCCGGGTTTGGGTGGAGAGTGTACGCGGCAAGGGAAGTACCTTCTACTTTACGGCGACCTTCCCTCTGGCGGCCGGTTTGAGCGCCCCGCAAACTCCCTCACACGCCGAGCCTGAGCGGCCGGCCATAACCCGTCAACTCAGATTGCTGTTGGCCGAAGACAATCCGGTGAACCAATTGCTGGCGGTCCGTGTTCTCGAAAAACAGGGGCACAAGGTGGTAGTGGTATCGAACGGCCAGGAAGCGGTCGAGGTTTCGTCCCGCGGCGATTTCGACGCCGTCCTGATGGATGTGCAAATGCCGGTCCTGGACGGCCTGATGGCCACACGGCAGATTCGCGAGCGGGAAATTCGCACCGGTGGGCACGTGCCGATCGTCGCGCTTACTGCCCACGCTATGGATGGGAATCAGAAAGCCTGTACCGAAGCCGGCATGGATACTTTCCTCTCGAAGCCGATCCAGGCCAGCCAACTTCTGGCGGTGCTGAACTCGCTGCGGTTCGAGCAACCGGAGATGCGCGGTTCGTAGCGGGCGCCCCGCTTCCGGCGATGGGCCGATTGGTCAGGGTATCAGGTCGGCATCCTGCGGTCCCAGGATCACAGCCCCATCGTACTCGCGTCCGCTGATAACCCCTGTGCGCCGGCCCTCGATAGGAATCCTCTGCTGGCGCTCCGTGGTGTTCACGTAGAGGGTCCGCCCATCGACAACCCTCGCGTACACTCCATCGGGAGTCCTGGGGCCCGGTTGAAGGCCTACGATCCCGTATATCGAGTTCAGAACCGGCCCTATCGCCGCCGCCTTCGATTCGGTCGCCAAGTAGATCGCGTTGCCCTTGCCAAACTTATTGAGCGTGACAGCCGGAGAATGATCGGGCGTATTGGTAAACCGCGCCCGGACCGCCGCCGTGGACGGATCGAGTACTTCGTACCAGCGTACGCCGCTATCGATGGACGCGCCATCCAATTCGAAGGTCAGGGCCGAATCGACCCGGTAGAACTCGTTGGTCTTCAGCCCGAAGACGTCGCTCAAGCGGCCGGGAAGCGGCGTCTCGAACCATTGGGCGTGCTCGTCGACTTTGGCGGAGAACGCCGTCATCAATGCCGTTCCGCCGCCGCTCACGTAATCCCGCAGCGTCTTCGCGCTGACGGCGTCCATCACGTAATCGGCCGGCACGATGACGAGCTTGTAGCGCGATAGATCGTGATTCCCAACGTTGACGATGGCAACGTCCATATTGGCGCGGAACAGTGGCGCAAACGCGGCTTCGACTTGCTCGGAATAGGACGGCTTGAAATACTGCAGGGTGGTGCTGGACGGCCCGTTGGGGTGCGAAGCGATGAAGGAGTCGAACGAATAGGCGATGGCAACTTCGGGCTTGGTAAACCGCGGAAAACCGAATTTCTCGAGCTGTCTGAATTCCGAAGCGATGCGTGCGAACTCACCGACCTTCCACGAAGGCGCCCCGTCGTGGTCGACCAGTCCGAAAAGCGCCTGCTCTTCTCCGCCCGTGTGGCTGTTGAAGGTCCACGCAAGCACTGCCTGCGCGCCGATCAACAATGCCTCGTAGGCGAACATCCTACTGCGGCCGCGGGTACCGTAATAGCCCCCGCCGCCGGCGGTGAACTCATTAAACCAGATGGGGGTTTCCAGATCGCCTTTTGTCATCAGCGCACACAGAGCGCCGCCGATCGGCTCGCCGGGATAGAACCCTTCCGCGCCATAGGACACGTAATCCTTGTACGTGCTCAGGTAGTCGAAGCCCCGTCTCCCGGCGGTATCCCAGAGATTCGAGATCGACGGCACATCGGGCATGCTGCGCCGCCGGATCGCCTCCAGTTCCCGTAGCCTCTCGACCGTAACGTCGGACCAGTAGCGATGGAGGTCCAGGTAGCGTTCGGGCGGTCCGGGCCCGTTGGCGAGCGGCAGGTCAACGTCTTCGAAGCTGTTTAGCCGGCGCGACCAACGCTGTGTGGCCCAGGCCTTATTGAGATTCTCGACCGTCCGGTACCGCGCCCGCAGCCAGGCGATGAAGCGCTGCCGGTCCGCCTCCGAATAGGACATGAACCCGTTACCGATCTCGTTGTCGTAGCCGATAGCGACGATTGCGGGATGGTGCGCATACCGTTTCGTGATTGCTTCGGCGAGGAGTCCCGCTTCACGGACGTAGTCCGGATCGGCGATGTTGTCCATGTATCGCTCCGCGGGGGGAACGCGCGCGCCGCTTTCGTTGACGATGTCGACTCCCGGATGCGCGCGATGCAGCCAGATCGGCGCCGGAAGACCGGGGATGTCCACGATGACCCGGATTCCGGCGGCGTTCATCTTGTCCATGATCCTGTCGAACCATTCGAAGGTGAACTTGCCTGGCGACGGTTCGAAGGAATCCCAGGAGAGATCTCCCATGCGGACGACATTGAATCCGGCGCCCTTCATGATGGCAATGTCGCGGTCGATCTGCTCGGGCGAGCGATCGGCCGGTTGATAGCACGTTCCCACAAAGAGCTGTCCTCGTCCCGGCCACGACGGGTGTGCGGAGCCGTTCTGGGCGCTCGAAGCCGAACTCCAAGCCATCAGAACGACGAGGCAATTCACGATACGCTTCGGTGACATGGCGTTCTTCTTACGATACCCCGATAGCATGCACCGCGTTTCGGCCGGGAACGAATCCTACGGCAACGACACACGATCCACTGCGACTCCGGCATCCACCGCTCGAATCGTGAGGGTGTGCTCGCCCGCCGTGAGACTCTCCAAGGGCACGCGCAACCGCGCGTAATTGTCCTGTACCGCGGCGCTGCGGACCGGGCCGTTCTCGTTCTCAGTTCCGCTGGATCCGGGTACTTCGAGCAGTTGCGGCGCTTGCCCATCCACGCTTATGGTGACGCGCAACTTCGCGCCCGGGTAGATGCGGAACGTCGGCAGAAAATCCACGAACGCTTCGGCATTGCCGCTGGAGCTTCGGAACTTGTATTCGAGGGCCGGCGCTCCGGCCTCGCCAGGCTGCCACTGGCGCTCGGAATTCTGCGGCATGAGCAACATGGCGCGGCCACTCGGTCCGAGCCCCGGCACCGCGGCCCAGTGCGCCCCGCCGCCGGTGGTCGCGCGATCCGCCGGCGCCGCGTCATGCCAGTGCTGGCCGGCCGGGGGCTGAATGCCCGCACGATCGGGATTGGAGGGCCGCGGCGTGGCCGAGGGCTCGCCCCATGGCCACCGCACCTGGCTCGCCCACGACATCAGATTCGCGTTGGTCTCCATGTCCGGCATCATGAACTTCCACTTCCCCCCGGCGATCCGGTCGTTGAAGTTGTCCACTTCCTTCGTCAGTGCATCACGCAGCCGGGCAATCTCCTTCTCGTTCGTCCCGGCGTCGGCTCCCATCCGCACCTTACGGTCGGCCAGGAAAATCAGCCCGGCCCCGGCAAGCACGCGCGCCGGGAATGCGACCGTTTCCGTGTAACTATCGCGTGCAGCCGCCGGAATCGCCGCTGCAATCTCCTGTTCGCGCCGCTGCAGCGCCAGGTAGTCGCGCTCCAGCTCCGCGGCTTCCTCGGGCCTGAGGCTCATGGCCCAGGCACGGTTCATGATCTCGGGTTTCCGCACCGTCCCCAACCTGTAGAACTCCATCAGGAGTTGCGCGACCGGTTGTGCCTGCGCGGCCCCGAAGTTCCTCGCCGCAAACTCGCGCAGCGACTTTTCCTGCTCGCCCAGCGGAAACGTCTCGGGACTCCACGCCAACCGGGAGAAGTAGTCGATGCCGATCTCCATCGGCTTGATGTCACCGACGTTGATCACCCAGATCTGTCGCGCCTGATTGTCCCATGCCTTGTGCAACTCCTCCCACATGAGCGCCGGCGCCGTGGTATTGATCCAGGTGTAGGAGTGCGGCCCTCCGTAGTAGGAGAGGTGCCAATAGACGCCCGCCCCACCGGGCCGCGAACGCTCCTCCGGCTTGCTCAAGCGGCGGATGTAGCCGAAGTTGTCGTCCACCCACATGATGGTCACATCGTCCGGCACTTGCAGGCCGCCATCGTAAATCGGCAGCACCTCTTTGTATGGGACGAACGCCTGCGCCGCGGGTCCCCAATCCGCCGTCACATAATGCTGCAGAATCTCGCGCTGATCCTTGATCACCTGGTCCACCAGGGCGATCTTGCCCGTCAAATCGTCGGGGGGCGTTTCCATCCCACGGTCATGAATGCCGCGAATCCCAAGCGTCCACACGGCTTCGGTTTGACCGCGCGATTTCGCCATTTTCTCCCAGTAGGAGTGGATGGTGTCGCGGTTCAGGCTGTAGTTCCAGCGGCCCAGCTTACTCTCGTCCCAATGAATGTTGTTGTAGAGCATGGGCTCGCAATGCGAGGAGCCAGCCACTATCCCGTACCGGTCCGCCAGCGCCGCATTCTCCGGCACCAACTGGAACTCGGTCGTGACAGCGTGCATCGCCGGCCAGATATAGTTCAAGCGCAGGCGCAGCATCAACTCGAAGACCTTTTCGTACGTCTTGGGCCCGATGTTTCCGAATTGCGGATCGAAGGTGTTCTTGGCCCACGGCGCCAGTCCCCAGTCTTCATCGTTGATAAAGATGCCGCGGTACCTTACCTTCGGCTCGTCGACCAGGTCCGCGGCAAGCTTCACGGCTACGCCGCCGCGATGGGCCACCGGAACGTCGGCCCACCAATACCAGGGCGAAACGCCGATGGTTTCGGAAATCCGCAGGAGCCCATAGGCGGTGCCGCGCCTGTCGCTGCCGGCGATGACCAGAGCCCGGGCGACCCCGGGAAACGGTTTCTCGACGACTTGCCAGAGCGTCGCCTCCCAATGGCCCTTGATCCGGTCGAGATTCCGAAGCTTGCCGCCGGCCGCCAACCGATCGATCCAGACACTGTGGCCCAGAGTGCCGGCGATGACGGCCAGCGCCGCGCCGGGCTTGGTTTCGACGGCCGGCCGGCGGCCGGTCACGCGCTCGACGTCGTCCGCCAGAAAGCCCGCCGCCAGCCTCACCGCCGCGTAATCGTTCGAGTCAATCACGATGGAAGCCACGCGGCCGCGCTCGGCAAGCGAAAAGGCGTTTGCCTCGCCGGGTGATGCCAGGGTCAGTTCATCGGCATGCATCGCCAGCGTCGTCATCATCAGAAGGCCGGCCCAGGCTATCGTGGAGAGGAGTTTCATAGGATCTCCTTGGCCGCACCGTGGTTCGCGGAGCAGCAAGCGGAAAGTACCGGCGTGCCCCGCTAATCCAGCACACACTCCACGCGCGCGCCCGCCTTGGGGAGGCTCGCACGCACCGTCTTGGACTTGCCGCCGGCCTTTACTTCGATCTCGTAGTCGCCCAGGAAGCCGCGGGCGGCGAAAGTCCCTTGCGGGCCGGTCTTCCCGTCGGCATTGGTCCACCATCGCTTGAACACGAGGTCCTTGTATGCCTCGCCATTCGGCTTGAGGGACCAGTCGCGCCGCAGCATGGCGCCCCTCGGCCGCCAATGAGCGCCTTCCCAGAAGCCCCACATCACAAATGCCTTCACCGAAGGCTGGCTGAATGCGGCGGTCAGGAAATCCCGCGTGTAATCGGCCTGCGTGGCTTCGTCGGACGTGTCGATATCGAACTCGGTAATCTCCAATTCGCGCCCGAACGCAGCGTATCGGCCGAAGCGGTTCATCAGCTCGTCCATCGGGGTGACGCGCGCCGGGAAGTGGCTTTGCAGTCCAATTCCGTCGATCGGCGCCCCTTGATCGATCAGATACTGAATGGTCGCGGCATAGTCGTCCTGGTGCGGCTTGTCCTCGCCTGCCAGAATGCTGAAGTCGTTGATGAAAAGTTTGACGTTCGGATCGCCCGCCCGCGCCGCTTTGAACCAGTCCACCATGGCGTGGCGCCCCAGAATGTCCATGAAGTCGTGATTGGTAAACGTCTCGTTGATTACGTCCCAGTCCACGAAGCGGCCGCGCAGTTCGGTGGTGGTTTCGGCGATGTGGTCGGTGATGACCTTTGCCAGCGCTGCTGGATCGCCCTTGGCGTCCTGCGCCGCCTTTACGTTGGTGTTGTTCCAGGAGGGCCACACCAGGTTGTGTCCGCGAACCTGCAGCCCGCTGTCGCGCAACCAGTCCAGCACCGCTAGCGTTCCGGGGCGGGACGCCGCGTTGGCCCACTGGGGCCACTTGTTTTCGTTCTCCATCACCGCGAAGTTGAACAGGCCCACGATTTCCTGCTTGTATTTCGCCAGGTCTTCCGCGCTCATCCGCCCGCTCGAAAATGAGCTGCCGCTGACCGCCGTACCGAAGAGGAAAGCGTGCTTGCGCATCCTGACGGCGACTTCCGCGCCGCGAACCGGCTTGCCGGCCTTGTCCTTCACCACCACGGTGAGATCGCCCTTGCGGATCTTCTCGATTCGCTCTTCGGCGGCTTTGCGCCACGCAGCGCCGGGCTCGCTGCCGGCATATCCGATCTTGGTGAACGGGAGGTCGGCCAATTTCTTGGCGGTCCCGTAGTTCACCAGTTCGATGCCGCCAATTTCCACGGTCTGCTCGCGCAATCCCAGCGTGAAGAAGACCTCGGCCTCTCCTTTGTTGTAGGCCCGCGTGAGCGCGAACGGGAATTGGACCTTCTTCCATTCCATCCCAGCCACGGCGGGCGCGTTCAGCGCCGGCTGGCCGCCGAACATTCCCCTCCCGCCTCTGCCGGGCGCGCCGGGTGTGCCGGGGGCGCCGGGTGCGGCTGGTGCTCCGGGTGCTCCGGGTGCTCCGGCTCCTCTTCCCGCGCCTGGCGCTCCGGGCGCTGGTGCGCCGGGTGCTGCCATGGCTCCTGGCGCTCCCGCCGCTCCGGGCGCTCCAGGCACTCCTGCTCTCCCTCCCGCGCCTGCCGCTCCCGGCACGGTGCGGAATCCCGCATCGAGCGTCGCTTCCCCGGCCGAGCCGGACCGCATCCAGAATGAAACCAGCAGGACATCGCCGCTGGCCATGGCGGCATCGACCGGCGCGGCGATCTGCACGTCGGCAGAACGCTGCGGCTTCTTGGCCACTTCAATGCGCATTGCTTTCGAAAACGGCTGGCCAGTTACCGCCGCCGTGGACATCTTGGCGAAGTCGCCGCCGCTACCCCTCAGTTCAAACGCGGAGGCGGAGTCCGCCGGCAGGAGGGAAACGGCTGCGGCGTCGGCACCGTATGCCGCGCAGGCCAACGCCGTCAACGCTGCGCCCAGTGTGATCGTATGAATTCGGCTTATCATTATTGCTTGCCCTCTCGGCCGCAGCTTGCGGCGGCCCTTGCGGCACGGCGGCCGCGATCCCAAACTCCCGGCGGCTCGTTGCCAGCGAAACGCTCACCGCTCTTTACCAAAAACAAGGGCCGGCTTTCCTCCCCTTATGGTCGGAAAACCGGCCCGATTTTATACACCGTCAAACCCCGATGGGCTTGACGAGGTTGCTACAAGTTAGAACTGAAGCCGCAGCGACATCGACATCTGCCGCGGGTTCAGAGTGCCATTCATGCGGTTCAAGCTATTGTTGGTCTGGACCATGTTGCCGGCCAGCCAGTTGCGCCAGTCGTACGACGGCGAGATGTTAAAGCTGCTGAACTGGGTGTGGTTGGGTAAGTTGTACATCTCAGCGCGGAACTGGATGTTGCGTCCCTCGCTCTTAAGCGGGAAGTTCTTCGTGAAGGTCATGTCCAGGTTGCTGACGCGGGTGCCGGGAATGTTGAGGATGGAACCGGGACCGGCGTTGCCGAAGCAGGACAAGTTTTCGCCGACGCCGTAGTGCGGGTCGGCCGCGGGTCTCTGGCTGCACGGGAACGGAATGGTGAAGGCGGCCGTGTTGATGAGCCGGTTGCCAGCCGCGCCGAGCAGGGGGTAGCTGTTGGTTGCCGGGCTGCCGGACGTCGTGCCGGCCGTGCTGGCGCCTGGGTTAATGGCCACCGACTGCCCGATGCTGGACAGGTGGTAGTCGCCGGTGATGATATACCTCGGGCCTTCGGAGTTGGTGCCCGTCCAGTTCCACGCCGGGTAGCAGGTGGCGGCGCTGGAGCAGGAGGAGTTGGTGTTGGCGAAACTACCGTTGAAAGAGGGTACGCTGGTCATGACATCGCTGCGCCATTGGTAGAAACCGGACAGGACCCAGTGATCGGTAATCCAGCCCAGCGGCTTGAAGTTCAGCTTCTGTCCGAGGTTCGGAATCTCGTATACGGAGTTGACCGTCAGGTAGAACGGCGTGGGCGAGTACATCGGCCCCCAACTGCGGAACTTATCCGTGAAGATCGGGCTGCGGCTTCCGGCCGGGTCGCCGTTATTGAGGCCGGTGGTTGGAAGCCCCATGTACTTGTCCCACGTGAAGGCAAACTGGTAGGAAAGGTGCTTGGTCATGCTACGCCGCGCACCGACCTGCAGCGAGTGGTAATTCGCGGTCTCCTGGAAAGCCTGTGCGGCGATGCCGGCATACCCCGAGACGCAAGTGCTACAAACGCTCGGGCTGAAGATGTATTGGCCGCCGAGCAGCCCCAGACCGGTGTTCATGCCCGCCGGGTACCCGGTCAGCGCATTGTTTTGCAGGTATTGCGACGTGGGGTTCACCCAGGCGGCGCCGTTATCGTACTGCGAGTAAGCCGGCCAGTAGTCCAGCGGCAGGTTGTACGGTGCGTGGCGGCGCAGGTTGAACACCCAGGAGGCGTCCACCACCGTGGAGAAGCCCACGTTTTGCTGGACCTGGAAGCTACCGTTGTAAGCGGATTCGTTCTGCTGGTTTCCGGTGAAGTCGGTGTTGAAATTGGCAGGCGAAATGGCGGCCTGCGATGCCGTGGCCGGGTTCGCGTTGCTATTAATGTTCCCGTAGTATAGGTTGATAGGACCGTAAAGAAGCGGCGGGTAACCGCTTGGGGCGGCAATCTGGTTGTAACTGAGCCGGTTCAGGAACTGGCCGACGCCGCCGCGGATGGCCGTCTTGCCGGTGCCGAATACGTCCCAGGCGAAGCCGAAACGGCCTGCCGGAGAAATCGTCGGAACCGTGTACATGCCCTGCGGGAGCCGCGGGTCCTGCCCGGCGATCAACATGCCCGGCCACGGGGTAGCAGTGGACGCATAGTGGGCAACCGAAGTCGGAACGTAGGTTCCCACCAAAGACCCAATGGCGTAGGTACCGGTCACCGAATCGTAGGCCCTGGTGTTGACGGTGGCGTTGTTGGGGCAGCCGCCATTTGCGGTCGAATACGGCGTCATGGTGGCGAGGGTAACGCACTGCCCGACATAAAGCCGCTCCACCTGGTTCTGGTTATAGGCGGAAGCCACGAATTCGGCCGTGCCGTTCCTGCCGGTGTTCAGGTTGGTGATGGGCGGCATGTTGTAGAAACGCGCGCCTATATCGATGGTCAGGCGGCGGTTGACGCGCCAGGAATCCTGCAGGTAAAACTCTATCTGCCAGAACCACCAGTTGCCGATGTTCCGTTCGCCTTCCGAGTACTGCCGGTAGTTGCCCAGCCAGGCGTTGGCGTAGCCATCCTGGGTGTCGAGCGGGTTATTCGAGTCGTTGCCGAAGCTGTACGATCCGAGGTAGCTGCCGTTGTTGCCCTGCTGCACCTTTGCCGTACGCTCGACGTAGACGCCGGCCTTCAGGTTGTGCTTGCCCTGAACCCTGCTGACGCTGTCGGCGAAGGTCCACGATTCGGCCCAGTTGGTGTAGGGGGCCTGCGCGCCCCAGCCGGTGTTGGTATTCGGAGAGTTCTCGTTCCGCCCGGCGGCGTCGCCGTAGCCGATCGAGGGCACGTAATTGGCGAAGTTCATGGGGCCATTCGAGCCCTCCAGCCAACGCTTTCCAATATCGCCCGTGACCAGCGGATCCGTAGCCAAATTGTTGAATTGCGGCGGATTGCCAATGTTCGAGCGGAGAAGCTGGCTATTATCGTGCGGATACCAGGCCACACCGTTCCAGATCTTCCCGAAGGTAAACTCGTTCACCATGACCGGAGACATGATGTAGGTGAGGCCGACCGCGTATCCATGACCCGGCCTGTTGAAATCGAGGGAGTACGGGTTATAGTTGTTCGACGAGTCCCTGACCGGGATCTGGAATCCTGTCCAGTCGTGGTCATAGTCTTGCGAATAGCGGCCAAATGCGTTGAGGTTTTTGGTGATGTTCCAGTCGACGCGGGCCGTGTCGTTGCGGCGCGGGTGGCTTTCGACGGCCGACCAGAAGTAGTTGGCGCCGTAATTCCACGCAGAATTCGTGATGGCGTGGGTGGAGTAGCCGGAGGGGCAATTGGACGGACCGATCGCCATACCGTTGTAAATGCCGGCTGCCGCCGTGCAGAGGTTCGGCAACGGCAGGTACTTCAGCATCGCCTGGCCGTAGGCGGCGGAAGCGCCATCGTATACGTTGGTCCCAACCAGGGAATTCATATTACCGCCCACCAGCGGGGCTTTGCCCTGGGCGGGATTCACCAGGTACGTACTCCTGTCGGCCCCGTTGTTATCCGTATATCCGGGGGTGCAGGGGATACCATTGACGCCGGTGTTGACCAGGCAGCGGTCGAAGAAATTGCCCTGCAACTGGGCGGCCGTGGGCACCATGGCCGTATTGTTGTAGCTGGCCGGTCTCTGCTTGGTGTATTCCTGCGAAAAGAAGAAGAACAGCTTGTTCTTCTCGGTGTTGAAGTGGTGAGGAATGTATACCGGGCCGCCGATGGTGTAACCGCCCACGAAGAAGCGGTAAATCGACTTCTGGTTGCCGTTAATGTTGGTGAAGTAGTCCTTGGCATTGAACATCTCATGCCGCTTGTTGGCATAAGCGCTGCCGTGGAAGGACTTGCTGCCGCCCTTGGTGATTACGCTGATCGTGCCGCTGGAGCTGTGGCCGAATTCAGCCTGGTAGTTGGACGTCAACACGCGGATTTCCTGGATGGTGTCCATGGTCGGTTCGAAATCGACCTGGCCGTTGTTGCCATTGTCCAAGTCTATTACGCCATCCACCATGAAGTTGGTGCGTTGCGTTCCGCCGCCATTGATTTGCATGGAGTCGAAGGTGCCGCTCGCGTTGCTGGTGGCGTCCGCGTTCTGGCCGGAAAGCATTTGGTTTCCAAACGATACCCCAGGGATGGTCTGAAGGATGGCGAACATGTCGCGCCCCTTCACGGTGATGTTGTTCACCTGCGATCCATCGACGAGTCTGGAGTTCTCGCTCGAAGACGTCTGCAGAGCCGTCGCCGAGGCTGTGACCATAATCTCTTCGGTCAGAGATCCCAGTGTGAGACCGATGTTGCCCAGATCGCGCCTCTCATCCGATGTGATCGGCAGGTTCTTCTGAGCGTAGGTCTTGAAACCGGTTTTGGCTGTGATCGTCAGATCGTACGTGGCCGGTTCCACGGTGTTGAAAATGAAAACCCCATCCGTTCCGGAGACTGTACTGCGAGTCGCTCCGGTACCGAGGTTTTTGATTACTACCGTTGCATCAGGCACGGCCGCGCCGTCGGGGTCCAAGACGGTCCCCTTCAAAGTGCCAGTCGCCGACTGGCCGAAAACGCAGCCGCACAGTAACGCGATGACGCACAAAATACGCGCCAATCGATTTGCTTCCATCGCTTAACCTCCACGGCTCCCGATTTTTGTCCAACCCCCGGGACGCCGTACCCCCAAATGAGCCGGCAGTTAGCCGGCCCGTCCACTGACCTTTTAAGAGGCCAGCAGAAACCAACGGGACGTAAATCGGGTCCGATTAAGACCCCTAGTCCCAAAACCCGATTCCAATACTCTAACCCAAATACACGAATCCGTGCTCGACGCAAATTGCCGGCGGCTGCCCGCCGGCCCGGAGCCCGGTTGCGGAACCCCAGCGGCGCTCCGCCCCGGTTTATCTGGGCAGTTTCTGTTCACCTTGAATCCTCAGGGGCAGTTCGGCTCCGGCCACGCCGGTTCCAGGCTGGCCGCCGCCCACCCAAAGCTTGTAGTCGCCCGCCGCCACCAGCCGGGTTCCTTCTTCATTCACCATGCTCAGATCGCGGGGATTGAGCGTAAGGCTCACGTGCTGCGTCTGGCCGGGGCCAATGTTCACGCGCGCGAAGGCGCGCAAGGCTCGCAACGGAGCGCCGGGCAGCTTCGGAAACACGATGTAGGCCTGCACCACTTCGTCGCCCGCCGCCGCGCCGGTATTACGCACGTCGACATCCACCCGCAGATTGTCACCGGCCTTCAAGGTGGGCGCGGAGAGCTTCGCGTTGCGGTAGGCGAACTTCGAATAGCTCAGGCCGTAGCCAAAGGCGTACAGCGGCTGGCCTTCGAAATAACGGTACGTGCGGCCCTTCATCGAGTACTCCTCGAAGGGCGGAAGATCGTTCACGCTCTTGTAGAAAGTGACCGGCAGGCGTCCGGCGGGGTTGTTGGCGCCGGCGAGAGTTTCGGCGATAGCCGTGCCGCCTTCTTCACCGGGGTACCAGCCTTCGAGAATGGCATTGGCATTCTGATTGGCCCAGTTCACGCCCAGGGCGCTGCCATTTATCAGCACCACCACCAGGGGTTTTCCCGTCGCCTTGACGGCTTCAAGCACCGCTTCCTCGTCCTTGGGAAGGTCGAGCGACGTACGGTCCCCGCCTACGAAACCTTCCGGAAGGGAGCGGCCGCCCATCTCTTCGCCTTCGAGCTCTCTGGTGATACCGACAACCGCGACCACCACGTCCGCCTCTTTAGCGGCCGCCACGGCACTGGCGATGTCGGTGACGCCGGGGCGCCAGGCAAGCGTCGGCCCAGCGGGACCGAAGCCGCCCCGTCCGCCGCCCGGCCCGCGCCCGCCGGCGGGAGGCGCCGCCGATGCGGTGTGAAAGAACTCCACCTTGAGGGCGTAATCCTTGCCCTTTTCGAGCTTCATATCCGTGCTGCGGGCGGCCGTTACCGCCGGATCCTGGGTAAAGCCCCGGCCCGCGGCGGGATGCTCGGTCCAATCGTCCACTACCAGTTTGCCATCCAGCCACACGCGCACGCCACCCTGCCCGCTTACGGTGAAGCTGTAGTTGTTGGTGTCATCGGCCCGCAGCGACCCGGAATAACGCACGGAGAAATCGCCTTGGCCGACGCCTTCAGGCAACCGCGAGCCGGCTCCGAACCCGCCTCGGCCGGCAGCCCCGAGTTGCTCTTCCGCCCGCGTCACCGCCGGCGAGCCCGAGAAATCCTTGTTGTTGAAGTAGACGGCCGTGATGCCGGGCTTTCCGTCGTCGGTGCGATACGCCGAAGCCGGAATGGTAGACGGTGTGCGCAGGAACTTGGTGCCGGGCGCGTAGGTAACCCGGGCGTTGGGGAATTGCTTGCGAATGCCGTCCACGGGCGTTACATAGTGGGACGAGGTGCCGTTGTAGTTTCCTTCGAGCGCCGGGATGGAATCGGCTAGCGGGCCCACGATGGCGATGTTCTTCACCGAAACCTTGAGCGGAAGGGTGCCGTCATTCTTCAGTAGAACCATCGTCTCGCGCGCGACCTTTCGCGCCAACTCGCGGTTGGCGGCGCTGTCGTTCTCGGAGAAGGGAATCTGCGTGTACTTAACCATCGACGGCGGATCGAACATGCCCAACTGGAAGCGCGCCTTGAAGAGGCGCTTGAGGTTCACGTCGGCTTCCGCCTGGCTGATCAATCCCTGCTGGAGCGCGGCCAGGTATCCCGGCGTGTCGGCGCCGCAACTCAGATCGGTCCCGCGCTTGAGCGAGATAGCCGCGGAATCCTGAAGAGCCGCCACGAATTTGTGGTTGGTGTTGATGTCGCCGATGGCGCCGCAATCCGACACCACGTAGCCGCTGAAGTTCCAGGCGCCACGCAGGGTATCCTGCAGCAGGAACTTGTTGGCACAGGCGGGCTCGCCATTCACGCTGTTATAGGCGCACATCACCGAATCCGCCTTGCCCTCGACGACGGTCTGCCGGAAAGCAGGCAGATACGTATCTTCCTCGTCGTGAAGGGAGACCTTGACGTCGATTCTATGCCGCGCCGGTTCGGGACCGCTGTGTACTGCATAGTGCTTCGGCGTGGAAATCGTCTTAAAATATTTTGGGTCGTCGCCCTGCAAGCCGCGGACGAAGGCGGCGCCGAGCCGTCCGGAAAGGAAGGGGTCCTCGCCATAGGTTTCCTGGCCTCTACCCCAACGCGGATCGCGGAAAATGTTGACGTTGGGAGACCAATAATCGAGGCCGGCCGGCCCCGGGCGAATGCCTCCGCCGCTGCCGGGCAGGCTGGCGCCGGAGGTAGCCGCGGCTTCCTGTTTGCGTTCGTATTCGTGGTACTTGGCGCGCGCCTCGGTACTGATGGTGGTCGCCATCTTGAGGATGAGCGATTCGTCGAAGGTGGCGGCAAGACCGATGGTTTGCGGAAACACGGTGGCGGTCCCCTGATTGGCGACGCCGTGGAGCGCTTCACTCCACCAGTTGTAGGCGGGAATTTGAAGACGCGGAATGGCAGCAGAAGTGCTACTGAACTGGGTGGCCTTCTCTTCGACCGTCAATCGCGAGACGAGGTCATCCACTCGTTGGTCAACCGGCAACGCCGGATTCAAGTACGGGGGCCGTTCACTGGCTGGTGTCTGCTGGCCCACAGCGGGGCTAATCGAAACGGTTAGGAGGACTAGAGCAAGTTTTCGAGACATGAATTCCGTCGCTGAGGCCTTACAAGGACGGCGTAGCGGACTGCACCTGCCCCCAACTCGTAAACGGCCCCTGATATGGACACGATCTTAATACCCAAGTCCTGGCCAGTCTAGGTTCGATACCGTATACTAAGCTTAAGGTCCATAGAATCTTCCTGTTGGGCGCCACACCGCCGACGGCCTTAACCGTTAACTCTGACCGTTAGAATCCCCTTCACTGCACGCAGGAACAGGAAAATCAGACCTGTTTCACTGCAATTCGCGTTATACTTCCAATTCCCAACCTCCAAAAGGGAGATCTCGGATTACATCTCTATGCGAACCGCTCTTCTCATTGCAGTTCTCATCTCGGCCTCAATAGCCCTTGCGCTGGATGGCCAAATCGGTATTCACGACCCCTCGACGGTCGTGATATGCGACGGCAAATTTTACACCTATGGCACCGGTGGTGGATCCCTGGTCTCCGACGATGGTTGGACTTGGCGGAGCGGAACCAGACCCGCCCGCACCGGAATGGCCCCGGACGTCATTCACCTCGGTGATCGCTTTTATATGTATATCGCCCGGAACGTCGGGGCGCAGCCCAAGGCTGAGATTAACATGATATGGAGCAAGAGTCTCGACCCGAATTCGCCCGATTACAAGTGGGAAGAAGGCGGCGTGGTCGCCTCATCCGACGGCATCGAGGACTGCAACGCCATCGATCCTGGCGTTTTCCTGGATCCCGCCGACGGTAAGCTATGGCTTACGTACGGCTCCTATTTCGGCTATATCCGGCTGGTCGAGCTCGACCCCAAAACGGGTAAGCGTCTCAACCCCAACGACAAGCCTCGCGATCTCGCGATCAACTGCGAAGCGTCCGACATGATGTATCACGACGGCTGGTACTACCTGCTGGCCACGCATGGCAGTTGCTGCCGCGGCGCCGACTCCGGCTACAACATCCGCGTCGGACGGGCTAGGAAGGTGACCGGCCCCTTCCTCGATGCCGAGGGTATCGATATGATCCGAGGCGGCGGCAAGCTGTTGATCGGCTCCGGCGGCCGCTTTGTGGCTCCAGGTCATTTCGGACTCCTCGATCTCGGCGAGGGTGTGCAGAAGTTTTCCATGCATTGGGAAGCCGACCTCGACAGGGGTGGCTCCAGCGTGCTCGATCTCCGCCCGCTGCTGTGGAAAGACGGCTGGCCCGCCGCTGGCGATAACCTAAAGGAAGGCACGTACGAGATTGAATCCGTCCGGACCGGCACGGCGCTCGATCTTGCCGTGGAGGGAGTGCCTGTCGGCGGTCCGCGCGGCAGAGGAAGGGGTGGCCCGGGAGCGGGACCCGGCGGAGGTGGGCGAGGCCCTGCGGCACCCGGCGCGGCAGCAGGACCGACCGCGGCAGCGGGACCCGGCGCGGCGGCACCGAACGGTCCAGGGGGCGGACGAGGGATGTTCGGCGGCACGGGCAGCCCGATCCCGCCGCAGGATGTCGCGCAGGTCTCTACAAAATGGCCCGCCGGCAACATCGATGTACGGATGGACAATTACCTTTGCCAAGCCCAGCAGAAGTGGTCGATTTCGCCTGTTGCCAATGCTGGCGGCTACCCCGGCTCGCCGTATTTCAAGATCGCCATAGCAGGCACGGACCGCACCCTGGCCGCTACCGCGGACGCGGAGCTGATCGTCCTGCCGGCGTTCACCGGCGGGCCTGAACAGTTGTGGCGTTTCGACCAACTGGCCGACGGCACGTGGCGCATCATGCCCAAGTCGGTCCCCAATTCCAAGGAGCCGATGGCTCTTTCGGCCGTGGGAAGCAGTTCCGCGACGCTGTCAAGGTTCGATCCCAAGAGCCTTAAACAGCGCTGGCAGCTCAAGACGCCGTAAGCGGCGATCGGAAACGGGCAATGATTATGTTCCACAGCATCGAAAAGCATGGCGAAGGGCATACCATGAACTGCATCCGCAAACGTTACGTATCTGGACTCGCCGTCCTGCTCGGCACGGCGGTTCTGGCGATGGCCGCCGCGTCCGGCGCCAGCGCCCAAGTGCCTCCATCCACTTTAACGAAACCCGCCACGCCGGAAATCGCACCCGGCGCCGACGGTTTCATCCCGCGCTGGCTGCTCCTGGAGCCGATTGGCGCCAACGGACTCACCGATAGCCTCGTTCAGGCGATCGTCAAGAAGGAGTATTTTCCGAACCAGTTCACCGTCATCCCACACGACGGCGATAAGGTGAAAGTTGGCGACGCCGAACTCACGTGGCATGCCGTGGACACGAAGAATTACAACGTCAACCTCTATCATTTCGCCCACGCGCTGGGGAAGCCGACGTCCGACGTTCTGTTCTGGGCTGTGACGATTGTCAACTGCCCACGGGAGATGCCCGGCGTGCGCCTGGCCATCGGATCGAACGCGGCCTCGGTCTGGTGGGTCAACGGGCAGGAGGTCGCCGGCATTTACGGCGATCGCCAGACCGTCATCGACGACGGCGTCTCCAAGCGGCTTACGCTCAAGAAGGGCCCGAACGTGGTACGCGCGGGCGTCGTCAACGGCGGCGGCGCTACGGACTTCTGCGCCCGGTTTCTCGACGCGGAGGATAAGCCTCTCAAGGGGTTCACCGTGAGCCTGGGCGACGTCCGCAAGTGAGCCTGCGTCAGTGAGACGAAGCCGGCGGCCGCTCAACCGCCCGCCGTCCGGCGCGCCCAGAGCACTGCGTAGGGCGGTGGACGCCAATAACTTCTAGCAGTGTGCCGAAAAATGCGTCTCAATCGGGTTACCCTATCGAAGGGAGTCGCGTCATACTGTTTCAAGGTTGTACGCGGCCAAGACACCCGACAAGTTGGTTCACGAACATGAAAACAAAATTGAAGCGCCTCAAGCGAACGCTCGTTCTCTCTGTGGTAGTGGCCGCCGTCGCGCTCACGAATGCCAGCGCATTCGGTGCGCCGCCTCAGGCGAATCCTCCGCTACCTTTCGTCAGCCCGATCTTCGGCGACAGCATGGTGCTGCAACGCGGCAAACTCAACGTCATCTGGGGATGGTCGAAACCGGGAGACGCGGTCCGTGTGGAGATCGGTGAGAACACTGCGACGGCCACCGCGGGAACGGACGGCAAGTGGCAGGCGCGAATTCAGCCGCCGGCGGCGGGCGGACCGTACACAGTCAAAATCGCCGGCGCGCAGACCGCCGAACTGCACGATGTGCTGGTCGGCGATGTGTGGATCTGCGGCGGCCAGTCGAACATGCAGTTCGGCCTCAGGCAGGCAAGAAACGGGGCGGAGGAAGTCAAGAACGCCAACTATCCACAGATTCGCTTCTACGGGGTTGCCCAGCGCGTGTCCTATTCGCCGGTGGATGTCCCGCGCGGCTCGTGGAAGGTCGTTTCGCCATCCACGGTCGGCGGTTTCGGAGGAATCTCGGCGGTGGCCTATTTCTTCGCGCGAAAAGTGCACGAGTCGGAGCACGTGCCTATCGGTCTGATTCAGGAAGCCGTCGGCGGCGTTCCCGCCGAAACCTTCGTCAGCGGCGAAGGCTTGAGGCCGGTGAAAGACTTCGACGCCGGAGTTGCGGAAGTTGAGCGCCGGCGGCAGGCGGGCGGCCAGCAGTATGGCAACTACATCATGCACTGGTACGACGAATACGATATCGGCTCCAAGAACGGTTCCTGGGCGGATCCCGCCATGGACGATTCGTCATGGAAGACCGTGCAGGTGCCGGGCCGATTCGCGGAGTTGGGCGTCGCCGATGTCCCCAGCCTGATCTGGCTGCGGAAAGAGATCACGCTTCCCGAAACGCTCCCGCAAGGCTCGGCCCGTGTGTATCTGGGTTCGGTCGAAAAGATGGACACCACTTTCATCAACGGCCGGCAGATCGGTTCCAGTTCATGGGTTGAGAACCCGCGCGTATACGGCGCCGGGGCTCTGAAACCCGGCCGCAACCTCATCGCCATTCGCCTGTTCCGGATGAAACCCGACGGAGGGTTCATCAGCCCGGCTAGCGAACTGCGCCTCACGCTGGGCGATGGCACGGCGATTCCACTCACCGGCGAATGGAAAGGCAAGGTAGCCGTGGATGGCCGTCCGCCACAACCCTTGCCGATCGGGTTCGAGAACCTGCCGACCATGCCGGGAGTCCTGTACAACGGCATGCTGGCGCCGGTCGTTCCGCTCGCCATTACGGGCGCGATCTGGTATCAGGGTGAGTCCAACGCCGAGCGCGGGTATCAATACCGCAAGCTGATGCCGGCCTTGATCGCCGATTGGCGGAGGCTGTTCGGCCAAGGCGATTTTCCGTTCTACATCGTGGGCCTGCCCGCGTATATGCACCGCAAGGACGTCCCCGGAGACGATTCGTGGGCCGAGTTGCGGGAAGCCCAGGAGCTTACCGCGAAGAACGTGCCGCATACCTGTCTCGCCGTGATCGTCGATACCGGCGACCCTGATAATATTCACCCCATCGACAAGAGAGAGGTTGGCGATCGCCTGGGCCTCTGTGCGCTCGGGGAACATTACGGAGGCAAGCTGCCTTACGTTGGGCCAACCCTCTCCAAAGTGGAACAACTGCCCGGCGCGTTGAAACTCCAATTCGATCACGCCGACGGAGGCCTGGTGGTTAAGGGCGACAAACTTGGCGAGTTCGCGGTGGCAGCGGACGATCGCAAATGGTATTGGGCGGAGGCGCGCATCGAAGGCGATTCGGTGATCGTGTCGGCGAAAGAGGTTACCAATCCGAAAGCCGTGCGCTACGCCTGGCAATCCAATCCGCTCGCCACGCTGTTCAACGGTGCCGGACTTCCCGCGGTGCCATTCCGCACCGACGATTGGCCCGGCGTTACTTTCGGGAAGACGGTGTATTGAGGAAGATATGATGCGTCTCCGATCTCTCACCAACCTCTCCGCACTCGCGCTGCTGGCTTGCTCAGGACTGTTCGCAGCGGACGATGACAACGCACTGAAGCTCTGGTACGCGCAACCCGCTCAACAGTGGACGCAGGCGCTGCCGGTGGGCAACGGCCGCCTGGCTGCCATGGTCTTCGGCGACATCCGCAAAGAGCACCTCCAGTTGAACGAGGACACCGTTTGGTCGGGCGATAAGCACGACCGGAGCAATCCCGAGGCTGCCAAGTCCGTTCCGGAAATCCGGCGGCTGCTGGCGGAAGGACACCCCGCGCAGGCGCAGGACCTGGCGGATAAGACCATGATCAGTATCCCCCGGGCGCTCCCCGTTTATCAGACGCTCGGCGATCTCTGGCTCGACTTCGGCGAAGTGCCGGAATCCTCCAACTACCGCCGCGACCTGAACCTGGATAGCGGAATCGCATCCGTCGAGTACACAGCCGGCGGCGTTCACTACAAACGCGAAGTATTCGCATCCGCGCCGTGCCACTGCATCGTGGTGCGGCTGAGTGCCGATAAGCCCGGCAGTATTTCGTTCCGGGCCACGCTGAACCGCCCCGCGGATTCGGCCACCGAATCGGCGGCCGGAAAGCTGATCATGACCGGCCAGGCGCTGCCCAAGAGAGCCCCGGGGGAGGTCAACTCCGGCGTTCGCTTCCGTTCCGAAATGAAGGCGACGATTGCCGGCGGACACATGGAGAATGCGGGTGACCATCTGGATGTGACCAAAGCCGACAGCGTGACTCTCACAATAGTGGCCGCGACGGACTTCCGCGAGGGTGACCTCGCCGCCGCCTGCGCGCGCGATCTGGGCGGGTCGGCGCGCCCCTATGACACGTTGCGGAAAGAGCACGTAGCGGATCATCAGCACTTCTTCCGGCGCGTGCACTTGGAACTTCCAGTGGATGCCGCGGCGCGCGCGCTTCCCACCGACGAGCGGCTAAAGCGCGTTCAGAACGGCTCGACCGACGAGGATCTGGCGGCGCTGTATTTCCAGTACGGAAGATACCTGCTGATCGCCAGCAGCCGCCCGGGCAGCATGGCTTCGAACCTTCAGGGCAAATGGAACGACAGCCTGACGCCGGCCTGGGGGAGCAAGTACACCATCAACATCAATACCGAAATGAACTACTGGCCGGCGGAAACCTGCAACCTGTCGGAGCTGACGGATCCACTGTTCAGCCTGATCGAAGCCGGACGCGAGAACGGCCGCCAGGTGGCCAAGTTCTACTACAACGCCGGCGGATTCGTCATGCACCACAACACCGATTTGTGGGGAGACGCGGTCCCGATCGACGGCGCGCGCTGGGGCGTCTGGCCCATGGGGGCGGCGTGGCTTTCCCTACACCTGGCCGAGCACTATGACTTCACGCGCGACCGGAAATTCCTGGCCGAGCGCGGGTACCCGGTGATGAAGGAGGCGGCGCAGTTCTTCCTCGATTACCTGGTCCCGGATGGAAAAGGCCATCTGGTGACCGGGCCTTCGACGTCACCGGAAAACGAATACAAGCTTCCTTCGGGCGAGCGGGCTGTCCTCACGATGGGGCCGACCATGGACACGTCGATCCTGCACGCGCTCTTCAGCCGCGTGATCGAAGCCAGCGAAGTTCTTGGGACGGACGCCGAGTTCCGCGCCAAGGTAGCGGCGGCGCGGGACAAGTTGCTGCCCTTGCGCATCGGCCGCTTTGGCCAGATTCAGGAATGGCCGGAAGATTACGAGGAAACGGAGCCCGGCCACCGGCACATGTCCCAGTTGTTCGCGCTGTATCCCGGCAGCCAGATTACGCGCCAAAAGACTCCGGAATTGGCTGCCGCGGCCCGCGCCACCATCGAGCGGCGTCTGGCGAATGGAGGCGGCCACACGGGCTGGAGCCGCGCCTGGATCATCAACTTCTGGACGCGACTGGCCGATAGGGACAAAGCCTACGAGAACCTGGTCGCGCTTTTCCGCCGTTCCACGTTGCCGAATCTGTTCGACAACCACCCGCCGTTTCAGATAGACGGCAATTTTGGAGCCACCGCCGCGATTGCCGAGATGCTGGTGCAGAGCCACGCCGGCGAAATCGAACTGCTTCCGGCGCTGCCGCGGGCTTGGAGTACCGGCAAGGTGAGCGGGCTTCGGGCGCGCGGAGGGGTGGAACTCGACCTTACCTGGGCCGATGGCCTGCCCGCTACCGCTACCCTAAAGCCTATGGTCGAAAGCGGGCAGCAACTTCGGATCGCTCCCGGCGTCCGCATCCAGGCAATCCGCGATGGCCGGAGCTCGCTTCCGTTGCCAGCGGTGGAGAATGGAACGGCGCGGCTGAACCTCAAAGCAGGGCACGTTTACAGCGTCGAGTTTGGCCGGCAACGGGAGGGCCAGAAGAATTAGCGTTCCGCGAGGATACCTAACCCTCCGGCCTGACCGCTGGCTGGGCAAACACCTGGCCAGCCTCTTGAGAACGCTTCGAACCGCCAACTACAAGTTGGGAACGCATCCGGTACCGGGACGTGTAGCCGGCCGGAATTCCGGCGGCGTGATAGTATGTCGGATCGGTCCCGGACCGGCTTCGGACCGCGCGGGCGGCCTACGGTATGAACCAGATCTGGCAGCAGAGTGTCGATCCGCTAGGTAACGTCTGGCTGTCCACGCTGGCGGCTGCGATTCCCGTCTGCACGCTTTTCTACTTCCTGGCGGTGAGGCGCTCCGCCGCCTGGCGTGCCGCCTTGTATGGATTCGCAGCGGCTGTGATCGTCGCGCTGGCGGTCTTTCGTATGCCCGCCGCGATGGTCGCAGGCGCGGTGGCCGACGGCCTGGTGTTCGGTTGGTTCCGGATGGCGTGGATCGTCCTGGCGGCCGTTTTTGTCTACGACGTTTCAGTCGAGTCCGGACAGTTCGCAATCATCAAGCAATCCATCGCCGCCGTCTCCGACGACCACCGCGTCCAGGTGCTGCTGGTCGCATTTGCCTTCGGCGCGCTGCTGGAAGGCGCCGGCGGCGGCGGAGCACCGGTGGCCGTGACCGGCGCCATGATGGTCGGTCTCGGTTTTCCGCCTTTCCAGACCGCCGTCCTCTGCCTCATCGCTAACTCAGCCCCTGTCGCCTTCGGCGGGTTGGGGAATCCGGTGCGCTCGCTGGTCGCCGTCACCGGCTTGCCGGAAGCGGATTTCAGCGCCATGCTGGGCCGCATCCTGCCTCTGACTACGTTGGTGCTTCCATTCTGGCTCGTTCGCACCATGACCAACCGGCGCGATACCCTGGCGGTCTGGCCCGGGCTGCTCCTTTGCGGCGTCAGCTTCGCCGGGATTCAGTACTTCTGGTCGAATTTCATGGACGCGTCGTTAGTGGATATCTGCGGCGGAATTTTCACGCTGCTGGTGCTGGCGTTCTTCTTCCGCAAGGTGTGGAGTCCGCGGAAAATCTGGCGCTATGGTGAAGCCCCGGGCCCGGTCGAAAGGCCCCCGCATCTGACGATGGGCCGCATCCTTTGGGCGTGGTCTCCGTACCTGCTGCTTACGGCTTTCGTAGTGCTGTGGGGAGCGCCACCGGTGGTCAAGATGCTCGACAAGGTCTCGTGGAAGCAGCATGTCCCGGGCCTTCATTTGCGCGTCTTCCGAATGCCGCCGGTGGTCGCCGTACCGCACGCCGAACCGGCTTTCTTCGATGTCTCCTGGCTCTCCACGCCGGGCACGGGGACCTTTATCGCGGGAATCCTGGCCGGCTTGGTGGCCGGGCTGTCCATCGGCCGCACCTTGCGAATTTTCCTGATGTCGTTCTGGCGGCTCAGGCTGAGCCTGCTGGCAATTATGGCAATGCTAGGCGTGGGCTATATCACACGCTACTGCGGCATGGACGCAACCCTGGGCATGGCCATGGCTCGCACGGGAGCCCTGTTTCCCTTCTTCGGCACCGCCATCGGCTGGCTGGGTGTGGCCCTGAGCGGATCCGATGCCGGCTCCAACGCATTGTTCGGCAGCTTGCAGACCATCACGGCGAGTAGGCTGGGCCTCAGCCCGGTTCTGATGGGCGCCGCCAATAGCGCGGGCGGAGTGATGGGCAAGATGATAGCCGCCCAGTCGCTGGTCATCGGATGCGCGGTTACGGAGCAGGCAGGCCAGGAAGGCGCCTTGTTCCGCGCCGTGCTCAAGCACAGCGTCGCCCTGCTGGTGGTGGTGGGGTTGATCGTAGTGCTATACGCCTACGCGTTTCCCGGCGCCATCCCCAGCGGGCATCGGTTCTGGGGGGCGGCGCGATAGCGGCTGCAGGCGCGCGCTCGCGGCCGGATCGCGGCCAGGGTTCGGTCTAGTTCGACTCCTCCACAACCTCGATCCCGTTCACGCACGCCATACCCTCGACGGGAACGAAGGTGAGGACGATCTTGCCCTGGGCATTAGGCGCGACACCTGAGAATGTCCGGTCCACCGGCCGGCCTTCCCCGCCTGCCTGCTTAATGATATCGAAGTTTCTCATCAGGGCCACGCCATTCGAGTACACGTCAAAGACGCGGCTGCCCGGTCCGCCGACGCCGGAGTTGCCGCGTCCGTAGTGACCTTCGCAGAATCTCAGCGTCAGCGTGTACCGGCCTTCCGCGACGGGAAGCGCGTAAGAGAAGTGGCCCCAACGCTCGCTCGCGTAGAGCGCCATGTCGGAGGAGTTGCCCTTACGGGCAGGATTCGTCGCGCGGACCAACGCGTTTCCCCCCAGGAAATAGGAGTCGGCCTGCCACTGCTGCCCACTTGGATCCTGCCATGCCGCAGTCCAGCCCGCTCGAATCCGGAGGGGCAGGACTTTTCCGGGGCTGACGGGCAGCACCTCAATTCCGCTCAATATCGCCGTGCCCCTCATCGGGGTGAATTTCAAGTGAAGGAGACCGTCCGCGGCGGGCGAAATATTCCTGAAGACCCGCTCGTCCGAGGTATTCGCACCGGCAGCGTCGGCCACCACGTCGAATAACTGAAGAAGCAGTTTCCCATTGGCTGAAACGAAGAAAAGGCGCTGCCCCTCGCCGCTCGATTCCGCGCTGATGAAGTCCTCCAGGCCCGTCTCGGCAAAATGCAAATGCAGTTCGTAGGAACCGGGCTGCAGCGGGATATCGTACCGGAACTCGCCCTGGCGCACATGCCGGTAGATATCCGGATCGAGCGTTCGGAGTATCCTCTCCGACGAACCGGCGAAGGCTAAACCTCCGGAAAAGTACTGGTCCGGTCCCCACATCCGGCCGCTCCGGTCGTTGTAGGCGCTCCTGGAACCCACGACTATTCGCAACGGTCCACCGACCGAAGCCGCTATCCGAGCCTGGCCCGCACCGGTAGAGGACTTGGCATCGCGGACAACCGGTTTCGCTACGGGCCGATGCCACCAGACGAGTATTCCGGCAACGATTACGAGGATTGCAACGACGGCAAATACCGGGCGGATGAGCGGCCTAGGGGCTTCCCGAACATGAGTATCGGATGGGGCTGCAATCTCCGACGAGCCCGGTATCCCTGCCGGAACTTGAGCCTCCTCCGGAGCTTGCGCCTCTCCGGCGGGCACCCCCCAGGTGAATTCCGCGCTGTAGGATCCTGGCGGCAGGTCGATTTTCACCGTATGAGGCGACCCGTTTTCGGCCAGATAGTGGCGGGCAAGCTTTTTCCGTACCTCGTTGGCGGTTACGCGAACGATGGTGTGCTGACCGGTATCGAAATCCGGCGGCAGTTGGAAGAGTTCCACGCCGATCGAACGCTCTTTCAGGGTGCCGCTCGGACCGGACATCGTGTGGTGGACGATGTATTCAAGGAAGTCCCGGCATCGCTTGCTATTACGAAACGTTGGACTTTCGAGGAGACGGGAGAGTTCCGCCCCCACGACCTGCTGTCGCGATTCGTCGAACGCAATCTGTATCCTGTCAGACATCCTACAACCTGGGCTAAATAATATCACATTCCCGCGCCCAAATCGACCGTGTCTTAACCGTCCGTACTAACGGTTAGCGGGGGAGATCTCCCGGCCAGTACTCAGAAGTTCAACAGTATGATTCCAAATGGCGGGGCTGGCGGAAACCGTACCGCACCTAGCCCGTACGGTGTTTGCGCGATAGAATCTTCCCGGTTAGTCGAGAATCGCTTCTGCAAGGCAAGTCGGCAAGCTTCGCCGAGGAACTGGGTGGCTCTGTGTGGGCTGCTCTGGGCAATGTCAGCCAAACACCCACGGAGGTGGAGAGGTGCAAATGCAATCTGAGAAGAAACGTATTCTGCTGTGTACGACTCTATTCGTAGCTCTTGGCGCGTACCCGTTATTCGCTCAGACGTTCGGGGAGATCACGGGGCACGTCACGGATTCCAGCGGCTCCGCCATACCGGCCGCGAAGATCTTCCTCACAAACGTCGCAACGAATGCTGTAAGATCAGCCGTTTCAACGGATTCCGGAGACTATACGTTCCCCTCCGTGACGCCCGGCCTTTACAACGTCAGAGTGGAGCAAACCGCCTTCAAGACATCCAGCAGCAATAACGTTCAAGTCCAGGTTCAGCAGACAGTGCGCCTCGATTTCACTCTACAGGTTGGCCAACTCAGCGAATCGGTGGAGGTCTCCGCAACCGCTCAAATGTTGCAAGCCGAGAATGTCTCCCTTGGAACCGTAATCGAGAACAAGGGAATAGCGGAGTTGCCGCTGAACGGGCGCAACTACCTGAGCCTGGTCGCACTGTCGGCTAACGCCAACACTCTTTCACCGGGGTCGGGTCAGGCGGGTGGACGCCAAGGCGGCGACCGCGCGTCGCAATCCATCTCCGCCGGCGGCAACCGGATCATGTTCGATTTCTACACCCTGGATGGCGTCGCCAACACGGACCCCGATTTTTCGACATACGTGGTGCTCCCCTCTATCGACGCCATCCAGGAATTCAAGGTACAGACCGGCGTTTACCCGGCCGAGTTCGGCCACGAGTCCACACAGATTAATGTGGTGACGAAGTCCGGCGGCAACGCCTATCATGGCGCGCTGTTCGAATTCGTCCGCAACGACAGGTTCGATGCGGTACCCTACGCTTTCACTGCCACCCACCCTGTCAAGTCGCCTTTCAAATGGAACGACTACGGCTTTGAACTGGATGGGCCGGTTCGTCTCCCCAAGCTTTTCGACGGCCGCAACAGATTGTTCTTCATGGCGAACGACGAATGGAAAGCCCAGCGCCAGAACTCGCAGGGAACCTATTCCGTTCCGACACCCGCTATGTTTGGGGGCGATTGCAGCGCCCTCGGCACGGTCATCTACGACCCGAATACGGGCGCCAACGGCGCTACCAAAACGCCATTTTCAGGCAACCTGATTCCTGCGAGCCGGATCGACCCGATTTCGAAGAAGTTTTTGAATTACTATGTCCCTTCCAACCTGCCCGGCCTGTCGAACAACTACACCCAGATGAACTCCTCCCCCAACAATCGCGACGCGTTTACTTTGCGCATGGACTTCGTCGAATCGGCGAATTCGCAGTGGACGGGACGTTATAGCTGGGGCGACGAAAACCAGTCTTCCACGGGAATCAGCATCACCGGGAGCAAGATTCTTACGAACTACGAGCAGTACTTGGGGACGAACACTCGCACGCTTTCCCCTTCCCTGGTGAATGAAGCCCGATTCGGCTATACGCGGCTGAGCAATTCGCTGGGCACGTATTCGGCGTACAACCAGGATACCGTCACCGCGCTGGGGATACCGAATCTCCAGCCCGGCACCCCGGTCTCATGGGGCGTTCCTTTGGCTTCGTTCGCGGGAGACGGCTTCGTGGCCATCGGCGACACGCAGGACGGCCCCTATTTCATCAACGACAACACGCTCCAGTTGGTCGACAACGTATCCTGGACTCACGGCAAGCACAGCCTGCGCTTCGGCTTCGAATACAACCGCCAGAACTTCAACCAGATGGGCAACCAGTTTTCCAGAGGCCAGTTTGCGTTCCAGCCCAACGCGACCCAGAGCTCGACCAAAACGGGAGGCGATGCGTTTGCCGAGTTCATTCTGGGCGATCTCTACCAGTCGATTGTGGCCGTGGCTTTGGCCAATGCGGACTTTCAGCGCAACACAGAGGCGGCTTTTGTCGACGATACCTGGAAGGTGACGCCGAAAGTGACTCTGACTCTGGGATTGCGCTACGAACTGACGCCGCCCTGGACCGACACTTTCAATAACGAATTCACGGCGTTCGTGCCGCACATCGATGCTTTTGCGAATGCCCCGGCGTCCGACACGCCGTACATGCTCCGCCAGGGGAATTGCACCGATCCGTATGCCGGCCCTCCCGCGCTGGCCATCAAATGGACCACGGTTAGCGCCAAGTGCAGTGACGGGGCGCTGCCCAATCAACTGCTGCAAACCTCCTATCGGGATTATGCACCGCGCTTGGGGGTTGCGTTTTCGCCGGATTCCAAGACGGTGGTTCGGGCCGGCGTGGGAATATTCTATAACCAGGAGATCGGGAACGCGTACTTTGACATGGCTCGGAACATCGCCGGCCGCGTCACCCTCACGTCCAACATCGGAACCCCGAACCTGTTCTACAGCAACGCGGTCCCAGGCGGCAGCGGCGCGATTGCCAACGTGCCATCGCCCTACGCCTATGCCATGTCGCCGGACCATCGAACCACTTATTCCGGGCAATTCCTGCTCAATCTCCAACGGCAGTTGACCCCCAACTGGGCGCTCGAGGCCGGGTACTTGGGCGGATTGAGCCGTCACTTGCAGGGATTCGCGGATCTCAACCAAGCCATTCCCGGCACGGTCGGCAGCGCCACTTCTCGGCTGCCGTTCCCCGGTTTCAGCAATATCCAGATGGTGCAGGACGGTGGCAACGGCGTTTACAACTCTCTCAGCGCCAAAGCCACGCGGCGTTTCAGCCAGGGCGTCAGCGTGATCGGTTCCTACACCTGGGCGAAATCCATCGACACCACCAGCGGAATTCGCAATCAGGGCAACGACACGCTATACCCGCAGAACAGCTACTGCCTGTCCTGCGAGCGCGGGCTCTCCGCGTTCGACGTACACCACCGGATGGTGACGTCCGTCATCTACGATTTGCCGGTTGGCAAGGGCAAACTGCTCAACGTAACCAACCCGGTGGCGAACGCGGTGATCGGCGGCTGGGAATTGGGTGGCATCCTGACCCTGCAGACCGGCCAGCCGGGCATCTTGGGGATTGGCGGTGTAGATAATGCCAGCACAGCCGCGGGAGGCTATGACCGCGCCAACGCGACGGGCATTAGCCCCTATCTCTCCAGTCCCACCCCCTCCCGGTATTTCAGCCTGGCTGCCTATACCGAAGCTCCCCCGGGACAGTTCGGCAACACCGGACGCGATTCGATTGAGGGGCCGGGAATTATCGGATTCGACGCTCAGATCCATAAACAATTCCGGATGCCATACAAGGATGGCCATACGCTCCAGTTCCGGTTCGAGGCCTTCAACGTGATGAACCACCCGAATTGGGCGATGCCGAACTTGAACGTTCTCGCGGGCGCGGCACAACCGGGAATGCCAAGTACGGCTGCCCACCAGAACTTCGGAGTCGTCTCGGGGACGGCGACCTCCATGCGCCAGATCCAACTCGGCTTGAAGTACTCCTTTTGATCTTGAATCCGGCCGTGAAAGCCGGCCTCAAATTCGGTCATTGTCGAGAGGGGCGCCAAGCGCCCCTCTCGAAGAGAGACCGACGCACTGGCGGGCCGTTAAGGATTTCTCCTAACCGTTAAACAGACCTCAGCCGACCTCCTACTGATCGGCACAAGAGCAAGATTCCATTGGGATCGATCAGCGCATACCGTACCAAACCTAGCTGGTCCGGGACATGCGTGTTACGCTCGCTGGCCGAGGGGTTGGGGTTCATAACTCGTGCCCGTGGCATCGCCCGAGCCGACAGCCGTGAGAGCGCGCGACTGGCCAAACCGTGGCTCAAGAGTTGTGTGTGTTCGTCCGCGCAGCCAGCTACACTCATTCTGGCAGGAGGACTTTGATGGAACGACAGAATCGCAGAAGTCTGATAAAGGGCGGGCTGCTCTCGATTGCGGGCGCGGCGGGGCTACCGTCGCTTTCAGCGGCGGTGGAGCAAGCCAGCACTCCCTACAACCGGCCCAAGCTGAAGATCACGGAAATCCGCACGGCCGAGGTCCGCGTCCACGGTTATCAGGTGCATATCCACATTCACACGGACCAAGGCATTATCGGTCAAGGCGAATCCACGGACGCCGCGCAGGGGAACGTCCCCATCATCCGCTCCTTCGCGCGGCTGCTGGTCGGGCAGGATCCGCTGAACGTCGAAGCCGCTTTCGAGCGCATCCGCACTTCCGGGATATTTGCGGGCGCGCAAGCCGGGCAGTACGTAACCGCTTTGACGGGCGTCGAGATCGCGCTCTGGGACATCGCCGGCAAAGCTCTCGGCCTGCCCGTTTATCAACTTCTCGGCGGCAGGGTGCGCGACCGCGTTCGCATCTATTGCGATTCCGGCGAACGCGAGATGATCCCCGGCGACCAGGGCTCTCTGGCGCGCATAAAGGAGATCCAAAACCTGGGCTTTACCGCGGCCAAAATCGATATCGACGACGCCGCGGATCCCGCCCGCTTCGACCGGGTCAACTGGACCGCAAACAACACAGAGATCGACCACATGCTGGCGAAGATCGCCTTCACGCGCGAGAACTATCCCAAGAACATCGACCTCGCCGTCGACATGCACGGCCGGTACGACGCCACCACGGGCAAGCGCGTCGCCAAAGAGGTCGAGAAGTTCAAGCTCTTATGGCTGGAAGAGCCGGTGCCGCCCGAAAACATCGACGCGATGCGCGATATTCGCGCGTCTACCAGCACGCCGATTTGCTGCGGTGAAAACCTCTACCTCCGTCACGGCTTCCGCGAACTTCTCGAAAAGCGCGCCGCCGACATCATCATGCCGGACTTTCAGAAGTGCGGCGGCCTGCTGGAGGCGCGCAAGATCGCCGACATGGCCCATGCCTATTACGTGCCTGTGGCGCCCCACGGGGTGACGTCCCCCATCGGCATGATGGCAACCGCGCAGGTGTGTGCGGCGATTCCCAATTTCCTCGTCCAGGAATGGCACTGGATCGATAGCCCCGAATTGTGGCGGAACTTCGTCAAGGAAGGCGAGATTATCGACAAGGGTTTCATCAGGCTGCCGGAACGCGCCGGGATCGGCGTGGAAATGAACGAGGACGCCGCGCGAAAAGTGCAGGTCGCAGGGACTCCCTGGTTCGAACCGGCGGCAAGGAGATAAAGACATCGTGAAAAGACTCTATTTGATCGGGTTCCTGGCGGTCTCGCTGATTCCGCGAAGCGCTCCAGCTCAGCCCGGAGTTCTCACCAAAGAACTGCTGATCCAGTACACTCCTGACTGGAAAGGCGAGCGGTTCGCCGACGGCCGTCCCAAGGTTCCCGACGCCATCCTGAAGCGGATGAAATCGGTGACGCTCGAAGAGGCGTGGGCGCAATTGCGTACGAGCGGATTCAATCACGAATACGAGGACGGCTGGTATTGTATCCATCCCGACAAGGTGCTGGTGGGCCGCGCGCTAACCTCGCAGTGGCTGCCCGGCAGGCCGGACATTCAGAAAGTGATCGAAGAGCAGGGCAAGAAGGATGGCCGGATCGGGGGTCAGAACGCCTGGCCGGTCGATATGCTCCAGCCCGGCGACGTTTATGTGAGCGACCACTTCGGGTTGAAGCAGGACGGACCGTCGATCGGCGACAACGTGGGAAATGCGATTTACGCCCGAAGCCACAACGGGATTGTTTACGACGGCGCCGTCCGCGACATTAACGGTCTTGAGGAATTGGAGGATTTTACGTCCTTCGTCCGCTCCTACGACCCCTCGCATCACTTCGGCAGTCTCGCCACGGGCGCGCGGCTGAATTCCACGATGGTGGGCATCAACGTCCCAATTCGCATCGGCAAAGCCACCGTGATGCCGGGAGACGTGGTGCTGGGCCGCAATGGCGGCGTGATTTTCATCCCGCCGCAATTGGCGGAGCAGGTGGTGCAATACTCGGAGATCACCCATCTGCGCGACCTCTTCGGCCACCAACGCCTGCGCGAGGGCAAGTACACCGCCGGTCAGATCGACACTGGCTGGACGGCGCCCATCGAGGCGGATTTCACCGGCTGGCTGAAGGAGAACATGGACAAGTTGCCGGTAGCGCGGGATCAGATCGAGGAGATCTTGAAGCGCCGCCAGAGGTAACGGAAGTTCGAATGATGGATGCTTGGCAGGCGGCTCCGTCGAAAGTCATCGCCCCGTCCCGAGACGCAGAACCGGGCACGGCGCGGTGGCTTTCAGGGATTTTGCGGGCCGCGGACCCATGGGCGCTCGCTAACAGTCGCGGTTCCGGGGCGGGGCACAAGGAACCGCGAGCGTAAGCGAGCGGCCCGATGCAGAGGAACGTTACCGAGCGGTCACGGCACTAGTCCCAGGCCGAGCGTACCGGAGCCGTTCGTTTCATCTGCCACTTTCAACCGCGGCAGTCGCATTCGGTTCACGAGTTTCTGTCTTATGGTAGCGCCCCGTTACGGGCGGCATCAGGAGCGGCGTCCGCTTCCGCGGTTCTGCGGAGCGGCCGCCCATCTCCGTTCGGAGGATTGATATGCATAACGGCAGGCAGTGGTTCTTCATAGCGACCTTGAGTGTGGGTATGGCGGGAATTGCCGCGGCGCAACCGGTAGCGGCCAACATTGACGCCACGCACACTGGCGCACCCATTACCAGGTTGATGTTCGGCGGATTCATGGAGCCAGCTACTACCGGGGTTTGGGCCGAAATGCTCTCCGACCGCAAGTTCTTCAACGAGATCACGTCCAAACCCCCGGCCGCCCCGGCTACGGGCGGGTTCGGCCGCAGGGGACCGCAGAGGCGATGGACTCCTGTTGGCGGCGACGCAAACGTGACCATGGACGGCAAGAACCCCTACGTGGGTGAATGGACTCCGCTCATCCGGCTGGAGGCCACTCCGCGCGGCATTAGCCAGACGGGGATTCAGTTGGTCGGCGGCCGGGCCTATACAGGACGCGTCGTGCTGGCGGGCAGCCCGGGCGTCAAGGTGACGGTGACTCTGGTATGGGGCCCGAATCCTCAGGATCGCGAGACCGTTACCCTCAACGCGCTTGCCGCGAACTACGCCAAGTATCCCCTGAAGTTCACAGCCAAGGCGGACACCGCCGAAGGCCGCTTCGAGATTACCGGAACCGGCAGCGGTACGTTTCATATCGGGGCGGCTTCTCTGATGCCCGCGGACAACGTCTCGGGTTTCAAAGCCGCGAACATCCGAATGCTGAAGGAACTGGGGATCTCCATAGCGCGTTGGCCCGGCGGGAACTTCGTCTCCGCATACGACTGGCGCGATGGGATCGGCGACGCCGACAAACGGCCGCCACGGCGCGAACTGGCGTGGAGCGGCATGGAGTCCAATGACATGGGCATCGACGACTTCATGACCTTCTGCCGCCTGATCGGCGCCGAACCCTATATCGCGGTTAACTCGGGACTCGGCGATGCGCACTCGGCCGCAGAGGAGGTGGAGTACGTCAACGGTCCAGCCACCAGCCGTTTGGGGCAGTGGCGCGCGGCCAACGGACATGCCGCGCCGTATGGCGTCAGGATTTGGGGCGTGGGCAATGAGATGTATGGGCCCTGGCAGTGGGGCCACATGGACGTGACCCAGTACCCGGATAAGCACAACCTGATCGTCAAGGCAATGAGAATGGCTGACCCGAAGGTGAAGGTGATTGCCTCCAGCGCCACGCCGGAGGAACTGTCGTGGACCTACATCGAGAACCGCCAGTTGGGCAGCTTTGCGGGGCGCGAAGAAGTGAAAGACAAGGTGCCGTTCGGCTTTGGCACGAAATACGACTGGACGGGAGCGCTGCTGGAGCGTTCGGCCGACTATATCGACTATCTCGGCGAGCACTTCTATGGCTACCCCAACCTGGCGATTGACGTCGACAAGCAGGCGTTCGTGGAGGCGGACGATCCGATCGTGGACAGAGTGCGCCGCATGTCGAACAAGGTCCAGATGAAGTTCGAAGCATGGGACGAGTACTTGAAGAGGATGCCGTCGCTCAAAGGGAAGGACATCAAATTCGCTTTCGACGAGTGGGCGCCGAGGAACCGGGCGGTCGGCCCGTCGAGCAGCGCTCCCGTCATCAGTAATCCGATGTTGAATCCCATGACCAATGCGCTGGTCTACCATGAGTTCTTCCGGCACTCCGACATGGTGGGCCTGGCCGTGGCCACGGGAGGCATGGGGACGGTGGCGACCGACGCGCACGGCGACGCCGCCGGGTTCCGTTTGGAAGGGCTGGTGATCAAGGTCCTTCACGACCATTTCACGGGGGCGCTGCCGGTTGCAGTCACCGGCAATTCGCCGCAGCACGCCATCAAAGGAGCTCTCCTGGTGGACCTCCCCGCTAAACCATCCGGAAGTCCGACTTGGCCGCTCGATGTGGTTGGCGCGCTGAGCGCCGACCGCAAGAAGCTGGAGATTTCGATCGTGAATCCCACGGAGAAGCCGCAGGATTGCGATTTGAATCTGACGGGCGCCGAGCCAGCCGGGGCCGCCAGGCTTTGGCAAATCACCGCTCCCGCTACCGCAACGCCGGCGCCCGCAGCCGGGGCAGGCCGCGGCGGTTTTGGCCCACCGGCGACGATGGCAGAGACCTCGCTGCCACTGGCCCCGCAAAGGGTCACGCTGCCTCCCTACAGCATCAGCGTTTACGAACTCAACCTGAGACCGTAGTGGAAGCGACCTTTTCGTTCTGCACGCCGTCAGCGGGGGCTATCGTCTCGCTCCCGCTGGCGGAGAGCGTGCGGCAATGCGGGAGCGATATGCTTGTGAACGATGACAGTCTTTTCGGAGCTGCGAAAGCGGCGGTTCGGGTTCCAGCGGCGCTGATCCTGTGCGCCGTCCTTGCGCCTTGCGCCTCCCCCGCGGCCGCCGCCCAGAGCTGCTGCCGCGAGAAGACCAACGTCAACTCGTTCTGGAAGTACCGGCAGGGCGACGTTGCCGAAGCGCAAGCGCCCGCGTTCGACGATTCAGCTTGGCAGGCCATCGGTCTGCCGCATTCCTTCAGCATTCCTTACTTCATGTCGCCGGATTTCTACGTGGGCTATGGCTGGTACCGCAAGCACCTGCAATTACCCGGTTCGATCGCTGGCCGTCGCGTGTCGCTGGAATTCGACGGCGTCTTCCAGGAGGCCGAGGTCTTCGTCAACGGCAAGCGCGCCGGCGGTCACCAGGGCGGCTACACTGGCTTCTCGCTGGACATCACGGCCGCCGCCAAACCGGGCGATAACGTAATCGCGGTGCGGGTGAACAATCTCTGGAATCCCCGCCTGGCCCCGCGCGCGGGTGAACACGTCTTCAGCGGCGGCATTTATCGTAACGTGTACCTCGTCATTACCGATCCCCTCCACGTAGACTGGTACGGGACGTTCGTGACCACCCCGCGGGCGTCGGCGAACGGCGCAACGGTGAACGTGAAGACAGACGTGGTCAACCAATCGGGCAGCCGAAAAGACATCACTGTCCGGCAGCAGATCCTCGATCCCAATGGCAAAGTGGCGGCGGAATTCTCCACCACACGGGCTATCGATGCGGGCGCTACGGTCACCATCGACATGACCAGCCCCGAGATCGGCGGGCCGCGCCTCTGGCACCCGGACCACCCATTTCTGTACACCCTGAAGACGACCGTACTGGAAGGCAAGCGAACCGCCGACAAGTACGCCACGCTCTTCGGCATCCGTACGATCCTGTGGACTGCGGACCGGGGCTTTTTCCTCAATGGCGAGCATCTGTATCTCCGTGGCGCCAACGTCCACCAGGACCAGGCCGGCTGGGGAGACGCGGCGACCGATGCGGACATGGCGCGCGACGTGAGGCTCATGAAGCAAGCCGGGTTTAACTTCATCCGCGGCTCGCATTACCCGCACGCTCCTGCTTTCGTGGAAGCGTGCGACCGGCTGGGCATTCTGTTCTGGTCCGAGAGCGATTTCTGGAGCACCGCCAGCGGCCAACCCGAGGGCTACTGGAACGGCAGCGGCTATCCGACCAAGACCGAGGACCAGCCGGAATTCGAAGCTGGCGCCAAGCGGCAACTGGCCGAGATGATCCGAATCCACCGCAATCACCCGTCGATCGTCGTGTGGAGTATGTGCAACGAACCCTTCTTCAGCGCCGCCGCCGTGATGCCCAAGGTGAGATCGTTCCTGCGAGACATGGTGGATCTGACGCACACACTCGACGGCACGCGGCCAGCCGCTCTGGGCGGCGTGCAGCACCCCACCAACCAGAACCGGCTGGACAAGATCGGTGACATAGCCGGATACAACGGCGACGGCGCAACCATCGCGCAGTTCCAGAACCCCGGCATTCCCAACATGGCCAGCGAATACGGCAGCACGATGTCCGACCGCCCGGGCGACTACGCGCCGGGCTGGGGCGACCTGGCGCGCGACAACGGCAAGGCTGTCCATGACTGGCGCGCCGGCCAGGCGATCTGGGCCGGATTCGATCACGGCAGCATCATGGGCGCGAAGTTTGGCAAGATGGGCATCGTCGACTATTTCCGAATCCCCAAACGCTCCTGGTATTGGTACCGGAACGCGTACGCCAACCTGCCGCCGCCGGAATGGCCGCAAGCTGGCGCGCCCGCGGGCCTGAAGCTGGAAGCGGACAAGAGAGAGAAGATCGGCACGGATGGCACGGACGACACGTGGCTGCTGGTGACGGTGCTCGGTGCCGATGGGAAGCCCGTCAACAACTCGCCGCCGGTGGAACTGAGCGTGGTGAAGGGACCGGGCGAGTTTCCGACGGGGCCAGACATCTCGTTTGAAAGCGGCAGCGATATTCGCATATTGGATGGGCAGGCGGCGATCACCCTGCGCTCGTACTACGCCGGCGACACGGTGATTCGCGCCACGTCGCCAGGCCTTGCGCCCGCCGAGATCACGCTGCGCTTCGTTGGCGCCGTGCCTTACCGGAAGGGACGGACGCCGCCCGCCGAGCCGCGCGCCTATGTGAGGTTCGACCGCCCGGCGCAGTCCCCAGAGGTTCAAGCTTTCGGGCGCAATAGTCCGACTCTTCCCAGCAGTGCGCTGGCGGGCCACCCGGGTGCAGCCGCCGCCGACGGAGACGCGAAGACGTATTGGCAACCGGCCGACAATGACGCCAATCCTTCCTGGACCGTCGATACCGAGCGGTTCCTCGCGATTTCACGGGTGCGGCTCAGCTTCACTCGCGCCGCGGCTTACCGGCTGCAGATCGAGACCTCCGACGACCAGAAAGACTGGCGGCCTCTGGCGGACCTGACGAACAACGACAAGGTCTCGGCAGTGATCGAGGCTACCGCGCCGTCCAACGCCTCGGGGCGGTTTGTGCGCTTGCGTTTCCAGAGTGCGCCGCCTGGCACACCGATTCAGCTTTCAGAGGTCGAACTCTTCGGAGTAGTGAGGAACCGGTAGCTTCCGTTCTTCCGTTCCCGGCTCAATCCCTGTGCGTGGCCGCGGCCGTCGGAGCCCAGAACGGCTCTCCCGCCTGTACGAATTGCACGGGAACCTCGGCAATAAAAGTCCGCAGCCAGGCCGCAAAATCTTCCATGCCCGGCTCCTCGGAGATGACGTGCCCCAGAATAATCTGCCCTTTCGGGACGCCCAGTTCTGCCGCGTCCCGCACGTATTCGGTGGCGTCAAAGGCACCGTCGGTTTCGGGATTCTCTCCCCCTATGGTGACGTCCACATCGGTCGGGCGCGGCATGTTGTATCCCAGCCCGACCGAGACGGTGGCGACCTTCGCTTTCGGATCGCCCACCACGCGGAGCGTTCGCGCCTTCGTGCGGCGCCGTATGTCCGACGCCAGGGCTCCGAGCGAAGTGGGGGGAATCGAAAACGTGTGGGCCGCGGTGGTCCCCTCGTGACCCAGCCATCCCATCTCCCGCGCCAGTCCCACCCAGATGAAATCGGGCTGGTGGGAGTGGGCGTGATCGTGCATGCGCAAGATCACCATGCGGTTCCGGGCACAGAATTCCGTCTTGAGCTTGTAAATCGGATCGTCCCGCAGAGCCGAGAAGTCGTCGCGGTCGTTCCAAAACGTGACCTCATGGGGGATCACCATGTTCAGCCCGGCGGCATGCGCTCTCTGCAAAACATCCAGGCTGGCCACGAAGGTGGTCGCGATCCCCGTGACTTCCGTTTCGGGACCGCCGATTTTGAACGTATCCCTGTAGGTGTGGTCGTTCCAGGGAACGCCGAGGTTCTTCTTGATCCGTTCCAACACCTCGCCCGCGGTCATCTTAGGAAGGCCTCCAATAGGGATCGCCGGCCGCCAGCCAGTCGACGCGCACCTCGGGTACCAGAGGTCTCAGCCAATCGGCGCACAAGCTCATGCCGGGCTCTTCCGACACCAGTTTGCCCACCAGGAGGAAGCCTTTCTTGTGACCGGCGGCGACGGTGTCTCGAGCATACTCGACGGATTCCCACTCCCGCACTTCGCCCGCGAGCAAGACATCGCAATCCGGCAAGGTCCCGGCGGTCGCCGGCAATGCCGTGACGCCAGGCAGAAGCGTGACCCGCCGCACGCGGGATTTCGGGTCGCCGATGACGCGGATGCCGGCGCGCGCGCCCAGACTCCTGGCGGCGTGCTCCACGAGGGCGCCCAGAGTTCCGCCGGGCAATTCGTAGGTTCCGGGATCCTCGCCCGCCTGGTACTGGCTCCAACCCAGGGCCTTAGCGAGACCGGTCCTCATCGGATCGGGCCTGCGCGCGCGCCAGTGATCGGAGAACCGCCATACAACGACATGATTCCCCTGGAGAAACTCCCGCTTCCCTTTCACCACGGGATCGCCGGCGGGGAACGCGGTTGGCTCGGGCTGTCCGTCCGAACGCATGAAGAACGTGGGCTCCAGCGTGACGATGAAGTTGGCGTTTTGACGAAGGGCCCGCTTGACCACATCCAGCGTGGCCATGCCGGTGACGGCAATGCCGGAAACGGGTGCGTTGGGGTCACCGGATTTGAACGTGTCGAGCGGCGAATCGCCCCAGGGAACACCCAGGTTTTCTTGGATGCGCTCCACCACCTGCTGGGCCGTGATGGGGGCGGACCAGCCCACCAGCGGCGCGCCACCAAGAGCGGCGGTTCCTGCAAACCGGGCGAATTCTCTACGGCTTACCCTCATTCCGCCACCATCATACACCCGGTTGAGAAAGACGCGATTGCTCGCGCCGCCCTTGCTCACTGGACCTGCCGCCCAATCACCTGCGGAGAGCTTGCCCCCCAGCGCCGGCAGTCGTCCGCCAGCGAGGATGGTGGAGGTTGGTGCGGCCTCGGGGGTAAACCCGCCGGCGCCATTCGCAATCTGGCCGTTCTGGAACGAGGCATGTATGGTAAGCCGGACCGTTTCCGTTGTGCGCGTCACGGCGCCAGTTCCTCTCACGCCATCACGCTGAGCCCAGGAGAATTCGAACTCCGTCCGATCATAGTGGACGCGCGGTTCGGGCCAGGACTGCCCCAGGCGGAGGAGCGCACGCGGAGCCCGGATGACGACCATCGCGGCCCTTCGTTCCCGTCATCGACTTCGAACGCGATCGAGGAAGTGGACGGGAGGCAAAGTCCCCTCCCAGCGTTTGCAATACTGGTCAGGGAGAACACATGCTCAGAAAACTCAGCCGGAGGCAATTCGTCCAGTCGTCGGCGGGCGCAGCCGCTGCAGTTGCGATTGCGGCGGCCGCTACGCGAGGCGTCGCCATCATCGTGGATCCCGCCGATGCCGTGGCATCCTCGGGCGCGGCGCGATGGGCTGCCGGGGAGTTGCAGCGCTCCCTCACGGAACGCGGCGCCGCGGCCCACGTTTTCGAAAACGCCGCGCAGGCTCCCGCGGCGGATCTGCGAATTGTGGCCGCCGGAATGGCTTGGCCCGGTGCCGCGGCGGCGCTGAAGACTGCGGGAGCGCGCGCGGAAGCCGTGCCGGAGGCGCTTGCCCTATGCCAGGGAAAGGAAGGCGTGTGGGCGTGCGGCCACGACGCGCGGGGCTTGACGTATGCCCTCCTGGAACTCGCCGACCGCGTGCGAAACGCCGCCGATCCACTGGCCGCGCTGGCTGTTCCCAAGCCGGTGACCGAACGCCCGGCCAACACCATTCGCAGCATCACGCGGCTGTTCACCAGCGATGTCGAAGACAAGCCTTGGTACAACGACCGCGAGATGTGGCCGGCGTATCTCTCCATGCTTGCCGCGCAGCGCTTCAACCGCTTCAGCCTCGCGCTCGGCATCGGATACGACTTTCTGGACGGCGTCACCGACGCGTACTTCCTGTTCGCCTACCCGTTCCTGCTCTCCCTGCCCGGGTACAACGTGCGCGTGCCGCAGTTGCCGGACGCGGAGCGCGACCGCAATCTGGAGATGCTGCGCTTCATCGCCGAGCAGACCGCGGCGTGCGGCATGGATTTCCAACTGGGCATCTGGATGCACGGCTACCGGTGGAATGCCAGCCCGAATCCGAACTACACCATCGAAGGCCTCACCGCCGAAACCCACGGCCCGTATTGTCGCGACGCATTGCGCACTTTGCTGCAGGCCGTCCCGAAGATTAGCGGCGTCACGTTCCGCGTTCACGGCGAAAGCGGCGTGGCGGAGGGAAGCTACCAGTTCTGGAAGACGGTGTTCGATGGCGTGGCGGGGTGCGGCCGCCGGGTCGAGATCGACATGCACGCCAAGGGTATGGACCAGGGCATGATCGACGCCGCGCTGGGCTCGGGCCAGCCGGTGAAGATCTCTCCCAAGTATTGGGCCGAGCACCTCGGCATGCCGTATCACCAGGCGGACATTCGCGAGCAGGAGCGGCCCCGGCAGAACGGGCGCGAAGCCACCGGCCTCATGAAACTCAGCGGCGGCTCGCGCAGTTTCCTGCGCTACGGCTACGGCGACCTGTTGCGCGAAGACCGCAAGTGGGGCGTGCTGCACCGCATCTGGCCCGGCACGCAGCGGCTGTTAATCTGGGGCGACCCGGTCACGGCCGCGGCCCATTCCCGCGCCTTCTCCTTCTGCGGCAGCGACGGCGTGGAGATCATGGAGCCGCTTTCGTTCAAGGGGCGGCGCGGTTCCGGAATCGCGGGCGGGCGCTGCGCCTACGCCGACAAGTCGCTCGATCCGCGCTGGGACTGGCAGAAGTACGTCTACAACCTTCGCGTGTGGGGGCGGCTGCTGTACAACCCGGACACAGATGCGGACGTCTGGCGGCGCGCCATGCGCCAGGAGTTCGGCCCGGCCGGCGCGGATTTCGAGGCCGCCCTCGCCAACTCCAGCCGCATCCTGCCCACCGTGACCACCGCGCACGCGCCCTCGGCCGGCAACAACACCTACTGGCCGGAGATCTACCTGAACCACTCGCTCGTCGATGCCGCGCATCCCGGCCCCTACACCGATAGCCCCTCGCCGCGGGTCTTCGGCACGGTGAGCCCGCTCGATCCGCAGTTGTTCTACCGCATGGACGATTTCGCGGACGACCTGCTCAAGGGCGAGCGCAGTGGCAAGTACACGCCCATCGAAGTGGCGCGCTGGATCGAGGATTACGGCGCCGCGGCCCTGGCTGCGCTGGCGCGCGGCGAAGGGCGGGCGACGCGGAAGGACCGGCCGGAGCATCGCCGCTTGACCATCGACATCGCCGTTTCCGCCGACCTTGGTCGCTTCTTCGGCGCCAAGTTCCGCGCCGGCGTTCTGTACGGCATCTTCGAGCGAACCGGCGACCGGGCCGCGATCGAGGAGGCCCTGAAGGCCTACCGTGCGGCGCGCGAAGTGTGGGCCGAAATCGCCGCCCGCACCAAGGGCGTCTACATGGCCGATATCACCGTGGGTGAGTTGCGCCAGTTGCGCGGCCACTGGGCCGGCCGCCTCGCGGACATGGACGCCGATATCGCCGCGGTTGCGGCCAAACTGGAGGGCGCCAAGCCCGCTGAGGCGGGCGGGCGGATCGCCCACGCCATCGCCGAAGCCCTCGGACGGCCTCAGAGACCCGCAGCGGCCGGACGCCACACGCCGCCGGCGCGATTCCAGCCCGGGCAGCCCCTGCCCGTTGAGTTCGCCGCCGGAAAGGACTACGCCGATATCCAGCTTCACTACCGCCGCGTGAACCAGGCCGAGCGATGGCAGAGCGCGCCGATGCAATCCGCCGGCCGCCTCTGGAGCGCCGCGATTCCCGCCGAGTACACCGGGAGCGCATACCCGCTTCAGTACTACTTCGAGTTGAAGGAAGCGCCGGAGCGGGCGGCGCTCTACCCGGGATTCGGCGAGCAACTTACGGGCCAGCCGTATTTCGTAGTTCGACGGTAAAGCGGGAGCGGCGACTTACTTCATTAACTCGGCGAGTTTGTCCTTCACAGCCGCTCCCCAGATGTCGTAGCCCTTGGCTGTGGGGTGCAGGTTGTCGGGCCGGAACGCATCGGGAAGGAAGGTCCCCTTTTCGTCGAGGAACTTCGCACCGATATCCATATAGAAGACGTGGCGCTGGTCGTCCAGCTTCGCAATGAGCCGGTTGATCTCCGCTATCTTGTCGCGCACCGGATCGCCCGCTTCGCCGCGGGGGAAGATCGCGAGCAGCAGAATCTTGGCCTGCGGGAAGTCGTTGCGCATCTCCAGAACGATGGCGCCAATGCCTTCCGCAATTTCGGGTGCCGTGGCGGTGGCTGCGTTGTTGGTGCCTCCAGTGTTGTTCGTGCCGATCATCAGCATGATCGCCTTCGGCTGGAATCCCTGGCCTTCGCCGTTCTTAAGGCCCCAGAGGAGTCCGTTGGTGGTGTCGCCGGCGATGGCGAAGTTGGCCGTCTTGTAACCGCCGAAGTACTTCTCGAACATCGCCTTGTTCTCGTCGCCCTGCGTCCACCAGTCGGTGATCGAGTCGCCGTGGAACAGCAGATCGATATTGCCTTTCTTGGCGGTCTCGACGAAGCCGTCGTGGCGGGCGCCCATCCGCATCTGCGTGGCCGTATAGGTGGACGCGATATTGAGGCGCGGAGCCTGAAGCATGAGCAGCGATTGGTATTTCTTGAGCAGGGGGCTGGTCGCGGACTTATCGGTATCGATCCATTTCTGCACCGCCTGGTTGACCTGCGCCACGTCGGCGGGAGTCGGATGCGGGATCGCCACCTCGGGCGGAACGGGCGCCGACGGGCCAATCGGTATCGGCACAAAACGGGGCCGGTTCTGGCCCTGCATTCCGGCGGGAGGGTTCCCAGCCGGAGGGGCTTGGGCAAGGGCAAGGCCTGCCATGGTCAAGAAGACTACGGAAGCGTAACGTATGCGGATCATAGGACTCTCTTTCGTTGGTAACACCGGTTGCATCTAGTTTCGGAGCACGTAGCGGGCTGCGGGGCTCCGTGCCTTCGCCGGGCCGCTCGCTAACGCTCGCGGTTTCGTGTGCCCTGCCCCGGAACCGCGAGCGTTAGCGAGCGGCCCGAAGCAAAGGAACATTACCTCGCGGCCACCGCTCTAGCTTAGTAAGATCTTGCGCACTTCTCCTTCCGGATCGTCTACCATGCGGCATTGGTTGTCGAACAGCATGGTCTGGCAACGCGTGGGATCGCTCGGCGTCCAAACCAGTCCCGGCTGGCTGGGATTGCCGGTGCGAGCAAAGTTGGCCCAGGCAGTTGCCATGGTCCTCGCCAGCTTCTGCGCCTCCGGCGTGTTTCCCGTGCCCTGTTCGCACCGCTTCGTGTTATCGAAGCAGAAGGCGAGCTCGGCCGAGTGCCACGCGCCCGCGTCTTCCAGCATCGGCGATTGCCAGGTGAAGTAGTAGGCGAAAACCGGCGCGCCGTTCAGGTCATGCTTGAGCTTGGCCATGCGGGCTACGTTGTTGCGCACCAGGAGACCGCTCACGCCGAAGGACAGCGTCCGGATGCTCTTCTCCGGGTGCGCCTTCTTCATGGCGGCGATCAGCGCGGTGGCCTTGGAATCGCCAATCACGCCCGCCAGCGTGGCATGCCACTCCGCCTCGGTCGGATGCGACGACATGCGGTTGCCCTCTTCGCTGACCGAGCCTATCAACATCGGCACGTTCTTGGAGATCTCGGGAGCGGCCTCGTAGAAGGAGCGTAACGTCACTACGCGGCCATCGAGGGTCGGCCCGAATCCGGCGCGCGGCGTCGACCCCGACGGCGCGCCCATTCCAAGGGTCCGTTGCGCCGGAGGATTGACCTTGGCAACGGCGGCGTTTGCGGCCGCGTTCAGTTTGGCCCACTCCATTTGTTGCAGGGCGCCGATGTCGTTCGGTCCCAGCCCCAACTCGACCATGACCTGTTTCGCCAGCGCGCGGGATTGCTCGGCGATGGGAGGATTGCCGCCTCCGCCGGACTGCACGGACGCGCGATGGAACAGGCCCGCCGCCGAGGGCATCCCCATCAGGCAGGTTACTTTCGACCCTCCGCCCGACTGGCCGTAGATCATGACCCGGTCCGGATCGCCGCCGAAATTCGCGATGTTCTCGTGGACCCAGCGTAGCGACGCCACCAGATCGGTCATTCCCACGTTCGACGAATCGGCGTAGTCCGGCCCGCCAATCTCGGAGAGATCGAAGAAGCCGAGAACGTTGAGGCGATGGTTGACCGAGACCTGCACGATGTCATGATTTCGCGCCATCTGCGCGCCTTCGTGGGAGGGCAACTCGTACGACGAACCGAAACTGAAGCCGCCTCCGTGAAAGTAGACCATCACGGCCCGCTTACCGGTCAGCGAGGGCGTCCAGACGTTCAGCTTGAGCATGTCCTCGCTCATGTAGCCGTCGTCCCAATCCTGGATGAACGATTGTTCGATGGCCGTGAAGTCGTGCAGACGCTGGGGGCAATTCGCTCCATAGATCAGAGCGGGATACTCGTTGTCCCACGCCTGTGGAGGTTTGGCCGGAAGCCACCGGTTCTTTCCGCCGGTATTCTGCCCGTACGGAATTCCCTTGAAGGTGAGAACGCCGCCATCGACATAACCGCGCACCTTGCCATATTGCGTCTTCGCGACCGCGGACTTTGGCGTGGAGCAACCGCCCGGCGCCTGATGTGCCGCGGTCTTGGTGCTGTCGGCCGCCTGTGCCTGCGGAGCCAGCGTGGCGCCCATGCCCGCGGCGGTCGACAACAGAAGTGCCTGGCGCCTGCTCAGCGCCGCGTTGCTTTCCGGTTTTGCTTTCGACATGTTTTTCCTCTCAGCCTATTCCTGCGGGCAGTAAAACTGGATGCCCGGAACCTGCTGCGGAACGGTGACGTTCCGGGTGCCGTCCTCGGCGCGAACATAGGCGAGGACCCCTGGGTGGAGTGCGGGTGCCTTCATATCCGTGGTTTCGACGTACCAGTGTAGGGTGTGGCACCGGGGCAGTCAAGGCCACCTCTCGGCGCCTCCGTTCAGGACAGTATACTGAGTACTTATGCCAACCGTCTGCGACGCCCGGGGCGCCGCATTGCCACTGATGCTGGCGCTTCTGTGCGCCGCGATTCCGGGAGGCGCCCAAACCAGGGGACGATCCTGGGCCGCCGACAACGGGAACGGGACGTATTCGAACCCGCTTTTCTACGACGAATTCTCCGATCCCGACATGATCCGCGTCGGCTCGGATTACTACCTGACCGGCACCACCATGCACACCATGCCGGGGCTGCCCATTCTGCACTCGCGCGACCTGGTGAACTGGCGCATCGTCGCCTACGCCTTCGACCGTTTGGACCTCGGCCCGGACTTCCGCCTGGAGAGCGGCAAGAACATCTATGGCGGCGGCATTTGGGCCCCGAGTTTCCGCTACCACAATGGAACCTATTACATCTTCGCCAACGTGAACCGTTTCGGCCTTCAGGTATTTCGCGCCACCGACCCGCGCGGACCCTGGACTCACAATCGCATCCGGCAGGGCCTTCACGATTTGTCCGTACTCTTCGACGACGATGGGAAGATCTATGCGGTATACGGAGCCAACAACATCCATATCGTGGAACTGAACCAGGACCTCACCGATCTTGTCCCTGGAACCGACCGCGTGCTGATCGATAGAAGTCTCGGCATGGGCGAGGGGTCGCACTTCTACAAGCTCAAAGGCAAATACTACATCGTCAGCGCCATTCCCGGCGCGCACGTGCCCATGAAGTGCGCCCGGGCCGACACACTCGCGGGACCGTGGGAAGTTAAGACGATCAGCTCGGGAGAGAGCCTGGGAATCGCCCAAGGCTACAGGCCGAAGGGCCGGCGCCAGGCTCCGCCGTTCGAGATGAACCCGCCGGATCTCAGCGAGAGCCACAGCCTGACGCTGCATCAGGGCGGGATCGTCGACACGCCGTCCGGTGAGTGGTGGGGCTTTTCCATGCAGGACCACAACTCGATCGGGCGGCTGACGTCTCTATCCCCGGTCACCTGGGTGGACAGTTGGCCCTATTTCGGTCTGCCTGGAAACCTGGGGCGTTCGCCATCGACCTGGGCGAAGCCGAACACGGGGCACGCCGAGCCGATCACGTCTCCTTACGATCGCAGCGACGACTTTTCGGGTCCGAAGCTGCAAATGGTTTGGCAGTGGAATCACGTTCCCGACGATACCAAGTGGTCGCTTTCCGAGCGGCCGGGCTATCTTCGCCTGCATTCCCTTCCAGCCAGCGATTTCTGGTGGGCGCGAAACTCGCTGACGCAGCGCGCCATCGGACCGGAATCCACGGCGACCACCGAATTGGACGGCGCGGGCCTCAAGCCCGGTGACATCGCCGGACTGGCGCTGCTGAACTCGCCCTATGCGTGGATCGGGCTGCTGCGCGACGACAGCGGCTACGCGATTGCGGAGTACCACCATACAACCGGAAAGACCGCCCGCGAGCCGCTCTCCAGCCCGCATCTATGGCTGCGCGTGCACTGCGACTTCGACACTGAAATCGCGCAGTTCAGCTACAGCTCCGACGGAAAAGACTATAAACCCATCGGCCCCGATTTTGTGATGGCGTTCCAGCTTACGACGTTTCAGGGGATCCGCTTCGCGTTATTCCACTACAACACGGGTGGGGCGCCCGGCGGCTACGCGGACTTCAACTTCTTCAACGTGGACGAACCGCGGCCGCGCGGGCTGACCAAGCCGATTCCGGTTTCGCAGTCCATCACGCTGACTGACCTCGCCAACGGGAACTCGCTCGCCGTGGTGGACGGGAAACTGCAATCGGTGAGCGGCACGGATAAGGCCACCGCGTTCCGGGTCGTGGACCGGGGCACGGGCCGCATCGCGCTACAGACAAAAGATGGGAAATACGTTTCGGCCGGAGGCGAAGGAAAGTCCGGCGACGTCACGGTCAAATCCGGCAAGCCGGGCGATGCGGAGACCTTCCAGTGGGTGGACCTGCAACGAGGAGAAACGCTGTTCCTGTTCCTGTCCCTGGCGACGCATCGCTACATCGTCGCTCCAAAGGATCCCGGAGCGGTCGCCGCGGACCTTCCCGGTCCCGCTCCGGACCGCAAGGATGGTTCTTGTTTCGCGTGGAAAGCCGTTCGGCGCTGAATCGCCCCTTATTGGCCGGTTGGCGATATTCTATATGTTTCGCGCGTGCCCCGGCACCACGGAAGGGAACAGGTAGGTAATGAAGGAACGATCGAGGACTAATCGATGACGGGAAACAACCTTTTCGGCATACTGACAATTTCGATGGGACTGGCGGCTTTCGCCTCGGCGCAGGTTAGCACGAATGTGCCTCCGCCCGTACCCGGCGCCAAGCCCGTAACCGTGGAACACATCAAGGTTCACGGAAAGTCTCTGGAAGGCAATCTGGAAGGCGACGATGTCGACCGCGAGGTCATCGTCTTCCTGCCGCCCAGCTATGCCAAGGAGACGTCGCGGCGCTACCCCGTGGTGTACGCCCTTCACGGCTTTTTTATCGGCGCCGCGCAGTGGACGCAGGAGATCCATGTGCCCCAGACGATCGAAGGCGCTTTCGCGCAAGGCGCCCAGGAGGCGATCGTCGTGCTGCCAGATTCCAAGACCTTGTACAACGGCTCGATGTATTCCAGTTCCATCACCACGGGAGACTTCGAGAACTTCATCGCGCGCGATGTGGTCGCTTATGTCGATGCGCATTACCGGACGATACCCAAGCGCACGAGCCGGGGGCTGGTGGGACACTCCATGGGCGGATACGGCGCCAGCAGAATTGGCATGAAGCACCCGGAGGTCTTCAGCAGCCTATACATAATGAGCCCGTGCTGCATGTCCGCCCGCGGAGCCGGACCAGGCAACCCTTCCGCGGAAGCGGCCTTGGCGGCGGCCAAGACACCCGCGGAGGCGGCCAAAATACCCAATCTGAGCACGCAACTTGCCGTCGCGGCTGCGTGGTCCCCCAATCCCAAGAACCCACCGCTCTACCTTGATATGCCGACCAAGGACGGCCAGGTTCGGCAGGATGTACTCGCCAAGTGGGCCGCGAACGCTCCGTTGGCTTTCGTCGACCAGTACATCGGCAATTTGAAGCAGTACCGGGCCATCGCCATGGACGTCGGCGACCAGGACGGATTGCGGGTCGATGCGGGTAAACTGCACGACATTCTCGACGGCAACGGCGTCCCCAATACTTTCGAGGTCTATTCCGGCACTCACACCAGCGCCGTGGCCGACCGCTTCCAGAACCACGTAATGCCGTTTTTCGCCAAGAACCTGTGTTCCGGCAATAACTGTCAGTGAGCGCGAACGAGAGGAGACGAAGGAGAGATGTTCAGTAAGTACGTACTACTGTGGTTTGGCTTGGCCGGATCGGCGTTGCTCGCTCAGCCGGGTTCGCGCGTGGACCTTGGGCAAGTGCAAACGGGCGCAATGGTCTCGTTCGTTCGGGCGGGCGCAGGCGAGTGGGGAATCGAGATCGCAGCGCCGGCGGCTCCGCTCGTTTCGCAGACGAGACCCGCGAGGTTGGAAGTCTTTCGGGCGGAAGACGACATGCGCCAGCTTGCAGCCGGATATCAGAGAATCCAGAAGACCGCGGCTGGAATCGATGCGCGCGCCGAAATCGCATATGGCGATGGTGTCGTCTTTCACGTCAACGACCAATGGAGCCTGAGCGGCGCCGTGGTTTCGTTGCGCAGGAAGGTGGAAGTGACGGGAAACGCGCCGGGTGGCTTCGGCTCGTCGGTGGTGTTCGCAGTCGACCCTTCCGTAGGCTGGGCCGACGTGAACTACATGGTGCCGGGAGCGTTGTACGGAGATCCCACCTACAATGGCGACCGGTCGCCCGGAGGTACGCTGAACTACGCGGCTAGGCGCCTCATGATGCGCGAGGACGTTCTCCCGGCGCCCTTATTCGCGCTCTCCTTCGGCAACGGCGCTTCCATCGCCGTGCTGGACCCTGCGCCGCGCGGCGACACGACCGTGGAGGAAACTCCTGCAAAAGCCGCGATGACCGATGCGCGGTTTCAGTTCGGTGCGCTGGGGGCTTGGCAGGCCGACGAAGGCTCCATCGAGTTCGGCTTCCGGTTCCCGGGAACGGTGGGCGGTTATTCAGGCGGCCGCGGCACACCGGCAGGGCAGCGATGGGTGCGGCGATATCACCCGATCTCGCAGGGCGTGGCACATAGCTATCAGGTGAGATTCCGCTGCGGTCAGAACGAGTCGTTCCGGGACGTGACCCGGAATACCTGGCGATGGGCGTGGAAGACTCTGAACCCGCCCGTCACCTACATTGATGTCGAGCAGATGCGCCAGGTACTGACGGACCACCTGGCCGCCCAGGCCGCGACTATCGACGGACGGACCGCCATCCCCTTCGTCCTTTCCACAATGGTGGACGACTTGCAGTGGAACTGGTCGATGGCTGCGATGGGCTTTGTGAACAAGAATATCGAGTGTGCCGACCAGTTATTGCGCGAGGGGGACCGCGACAAGACCGAGCGCGGACAGAAGATGCGCCAGACCGGTCTGGCGGTCATCGCGTCCATGATCCAGGCTCTTCCGACGGTGCCGCTTCAGGGGACAGGCTATGACCTCAAGACCGGAAAGCCCTGGGAGCCGGAGCACCAGTGGCTCGCTCCCTGGCTGCGCAACGCCACCGAAGATATGCGTGTGCTGATGCGCGCGTACCGGCGCGAGCGCGCACAGGGCCGGCAGCATCCGGAGTGGTTCGCCTGGGTAAAGCAGTACGTGGATTGGCTGGTTCAGCAGCAGAGACCGGACGGTTCGTTCCCCAGGCGGTGGAAGCGTGGAAGCAACGAGATCGAGGAGCCCAGCGGGACGACCAGTTACAATCCCGTGCCGCTGCTCGTCATGATGACCGAAGAGACCGGGGATCCGAAGTACAAGCTGTCGGCGATCCGCGCAGCCGAGTACGTCTGGGCGAGTTGGGGGACGCGGGGAGTCTTCATCGGGGGCGCGAGCGACAATCCGAACATCACGGATAAGGAAGCGGGGATGCTCAGCATGGAGGCTTACCTGAGCCTCTACGACTCGACCGGGGAACCCAAGTGGCTGGAACGCGCCAAGGCCGCGGCGGACTTCGCCGAGAGCTGGATCTGGATTTGGAACGTTCCGATGCCACCCGATGCCGACGACGCCAAGCTTCACTGGAAGAAGGGCGTGCCGGCCATCGGGTTTCAGGGCATCACGGCGGCTGTCTCCGGAGGCGTAGACGAGTATCTGGACTGGGCCGTGCCCTCTTACGCGAAGCTGTACAACCTCACGAAGGACGAGCACTATCTCGATGTCGCGCGCCTCCTGCTGCACGACACAAAGAGTATGGTCGCTCTTCCGGGACGCCAGTACGACATGAAAGGCATTGGCTGGCAACAGGAGGGCTGGCGCATGGGGCAGGGATCCAGCCGCGGCGTGGGTGGACATCGCTTCTGGTTGCCGTGGATTTCCGCGAACCACCTCTACGGGATCACGGGCCTGGAGGAGTACGATCCGGCGCTGTTTGTGAGGCTGTGCTCCAAGCCGGCCGCGCCGCAAAGCCCCACCGCGAAATTGCGGGGGACCGCAAAGAAAGGCGGGCGAGGCAATGGAACCTAACTTAACCGCCGGCGGGCCGGTCGCGAGAGAACCGCGGCGTCTGTGCCGTACCACGGGTCCCGCAGCCCGTGGCTCACGGAACCCGTAAATCTTCGCTAGCGCCCCTCGCCATTGGGCACGCTGGGCGGCGGGCCGAAATACGACTGAGGCAACGGAGCATCGTGGATAACGACCGATTGTAAAGCGACAGTCGGGTCCACCATCGCGATCTTCAGCGTGTGCTTGCCGGGCGCCGCAACTGGCTGGGTGAAATGCATGGTGCGGGAGTTGTTTTCCGTGTTCCGTTGGAACTTCCGCCCGAGGAATGTTTCGTCCTTCGTCGTCTGGGGAGTGAACACATTCACCACCTGCGGCGGTCCATCGTCCAGCGAGACCGCAACGCCGAGACCACGGCCGGGAAGAATGTCCAGAGTCGGGCCGGTAATCAGGTCCACCTGGAACTCGCCGCTTCGGGCGAAGTAGACCGGGTACTCGAGCCGCGGCGCCGGATTCGGAGGTTGGATAGTTGCGGCGGTCACGGGAAAAACTTCCATTGCCGCGGGGCCTCGGCCATAATCGGGAATCTTCTCCCAACGGACATTACCGGCGGGTACATTCTTCGCCGCCTGATCCGCGGTAAACGCAATCGGTCCGGTGAGACCGCCAAGACACCCCTGCGCCTCCCGCGCCTGCTCCGCGGTCGCCTTGGCCGCACTCACCTTCACCACCACCGGGCCGCTGCTTCCGCTGATCGTGATTGCGCCGTCAGCCTGTCCAGTGGGAGCTTTGTTCCAATCGACCACCACCCAGAGGCGCCGATCATTGGGCGAACTAGGCGCGAGCTCTTCGGTGATTACGATCCAGGGCTTGTCGGCGGCGGCCTTGAACTCGATCGGCTTCTTGCCGCGTGCAAATACCTCAATATATGATCGCTGCCGGTTTAGCGAGTCGAAGGGCGCGAGAGCCGCCTGTGCGCTGCTGCCGGGCCATGCCTCGGTGGAACCTTCGATGGCCACGCCGAAATCGGCGGTATCCGGGAGGGTAAGATCCGTCACCTTGGGCATGACGCTCGTCCTGGGCGTCTGCCAGTTCGTGTAGCCGATGTGGATCTGGTCCATCATGTGGTCCCACTTGCCGCCGGCCAATTCGTGATTGTAGTAGTCGCCAATCTCCTTGTCCTTCTCGAACAGTTCGCGCACGCGCGCCGCTTCGGAATTCGCGCTGGCCCGCAGTTGTTGCGCGAACAGGGCGTTGCGCCCGGCCGCGATATACATATCGACGAGAGTCGCGCCCGCCTTCGCCGGATGCAGCGCCAACTCATAGAACGCGTCCCGTTGTTCCTTGGGAAGTATGGGGTACAGCTTTTCGGCCTTCGCCACGGTCTCGTTCCACTGCTCGGAGACGCGTTCGGCCTCGCGGTAATTCACCAGACTGTAGGTGTTGGGCTTTACCAATTCCGGTTTGCGCCAGTTGTTGTACTTGGCGTACCGGGCAACGATCTCCGCGATTTCGGCCGCGTGCTCTTTGCCGAATTCCCGTTCGGCCCAACGCTTCTGGTAGGCGGCAATGTTGTCTCTGGAAAAAGCCGCCGGGTTCCAGGCCATGCGGATGAAAAACTCCAGCGGAACTTCGAGCGGTTTCAGGTCGCCTACGTTGACGATCCAGAGCCTGTCAACTCCATATTCGACGGCCAGATTCATCTGCTCCCAGACTTTCGGGAGTGGGTTGCTGTTGATCCACTTATAGGAGAACGGGCCGCCGTTCATGTCCATGTGAAAATACATACCGGCGCCGCCGCTCCTCGTGCGCTCGGCAGGGGTGAGCACGCGCCGCAGGTCGCCCACGTTGTCATCGGTGAACAGCAGCGTGACATCGTCGGGAACTCGCAGGCCCGCGTCGTAATACTGCTGGACCTCGGTGAACAGAGCCCAAATCTGCGGAACCTTTGCCGGATCGGGATTCACGTGGCTGGCTGTGATCTCCCGCTGGTCGGCGATGATCTGCTCCAGCAGCTTCTTGTTCGCCTCGAGGCCGCCGGCGTCCGGCATGGCCATATCGCCATCTCCGCGCATGCCCATGGTGTAGACGTTCTCGTAGCTCTTATTCCGCTCGACGCCATCGGACCAGAATTTCCGCAGACCATCCTTATTGGTGAGGTAATTCCACTGTCCGTTGCCGTATTGTTTCCGGTGATTCGTCCATTCCTGTTGCGCGCGCATCAGTGGTTCGTGGTGAGATGTCCCCATGACGATGCCGTATTCGTCGGCCAGGCGCGGGCTGTCCGGGTCGTCCTCGTTGAACGCTTTGCCCCACATTGCCGGCCAGAGATAGTTGGCGCGCAAACGCAGCAGCAGTTCGAACATGTGCGTGTACATCTTGGAATTGACGCCGCCGAACTTGGCCTTCGACCATCCGCCGAGCGCCGGATCTTCATCGTTGATGAAGATGCCACGGTACTTCACCACCGGAGGCCCCTGGAGATAGGTTCCCGCCTTGATAAACAGCTCCGCGTGGCGTTGGGCGGGGACGTCCGCCCACCAATACCACGGCGATACGCCGATCTGCTCCGAGATTTCGTAGATGCCGTAGATCGTCCCGCGCCGGTCGCTGCCGGCGATGACCAGCGCCTGCTCCACGCCGGGCAACGGGTTTGCAACCGTAGCGATGAGGAAGGATTCCCATTTGCCCGAGATGGAGCGGACATCAATCTTTCCGGACTTTACGAGGGCATCGATCAAAGCGCTCTTTCCTGCCACGCCGATGATGACCGCCACCTTGTCGCTTGGAGCGCGGTCCGTTACGAGCTCCGGCTTCACTCCGGACACGCGCTCGATGTCGGATTGAAGGTCCGCGGCCGCGCGGCGCACCCCCGGGAAATCGGCGCTGTCGGCGAAGAGGCGCGCCGCCTTCCGTTCCCGCACCAGAGGAAAAGCCCCACGTCCGGCCGTCTGTGCCACGATGCCGATGTTCATCCCAAGGCTGGGTGAGGCGCTGGCAGGGAGGACACCATACAAAAGCGCCAAGACGAATATGGCCGGCCTTGGGGATGAAGTCCGGCGGATATGGAACGGGAAGTTGAGACTCATGATTTTTTGAGTGGAGGAGTGCCTCCGGGAGCCAAACCTGTCGCGAACCGAGTCGGAGTGGACGTATTATGGTACCGGCGAGCATCCTCCCGGCGGCCACTGCGTATGCCTAAGGCATATTAGCTCCATTATTCGCGGAGTGGGAGTTTCCCCACGGTGGTACGATTGTTAGAGATTTCAGCTTACACCCGTAGAATCATGGGCGTTCGGGCTAACGTAAAGCCCCGGAGCAGTTGGCGATGACGGTCGAAGAGAAACGCGGCGCCATGGATGAGTTGTTCCAAAGCCGGGTGCTCCGGCGTTGCGATCAGCTCAAGAAGATGCTAGGGTTCATCTGCGAGGCTGAGATCGAAGGTCGCGCTGCGGAACTGAACGAGTACTTGATCGGCGTTGAAGTCTTCGGGCGCCCCACCTCCTACAACCCAGCGGAGGATTCCATAGTCCGTACGCGGGCGTACGAACTTCGAAGCAAGCTCACCCGGTTCTACGTGACGGAAGCACCGGCCGCGGCGATCCGGATCGAAATTGAGCGTGGCGCTTACGTCCCGCGATTTGTCCGGAATCGAGACACCCGGCCCACTTCCGTACCCATTGCAGCGCCGCCTGACCTCCCGTTTTCTCCGCAGACCCGGCCGATACCGCCGCGGCTTGATGCCAGGAGATGGATGCTGCCAGCGCTCATTTTGTCTTGTTGCGTCAGCGTGGCGCTGGCGGCTTTCATATTGTTTACCTGGCCCGGGAGAAACAAAGGGTTGCAGGCGGACGCCTGGACGCCCGAAATGGAGACCTTCTGGAAGCCGTTTTTGTCCGACGATACCCCGGTTCTGCTGGCCTATCAGAACCGGCTGTTCATGAATGCCGTGAACGCCGGCCTCATTGTTCGCGACTACCGCATAAACGATATGACCGAAGTGCCCTTTTCCGAGTCGCTCAGAAATCTGCAAAGGCTCACGGGAGCGAAGGAACTTGGCGAGAACCGGAACTACGTCGATTTCGGCTCGATCAATGCGGTGTTTCTCCTCATGCGATCCGTGGGCCGGCGCCAGAATCGAATGTTCCTGAAACGTTCTCAGGACGTGGACTGGACCGATATCTTCAACAATAATGTTATCTTTCTCGGAGATGCCGCCAATCAGCCGAGGTTGAAAAGGATCTTTGATGGCGGCGACTTTATTGAAACCGTGGACGGGGTTGTCAACGTGCATCCCAAGCTTGGCGAGCAGCCTTTTTATCCAGTCGAACATCCGGGCCGAAACGATGGGGACAAATTCGCGCTGATTTCCCGTTTCCCCGGTCCTCATCCCGGCCATTACATTATGACGGCAGGCGCGGCGCACTCCGAACTTCCCTGGGCCATTACTGAATACCTCACAGATCCGCGCTTCGTGCGCGAACTCATGGGTCATTTGAGACAGTCTTCCGGCCAGATTCCTGAGGCCTTTCAATTGGTGCTACGGGTTACGGAGCTATCGCAGGTACCGGTGCGCATCCGGTACGTCACCCATCACGTGGTCTCCGCTCCCGAATACCCCAACAAGTCCGCCGAATCCAAGAAGTGATCCTCGCGGAGACTCGGCCGCTGCATTCGACCGGTGGCTGGCTGCGTTGCAAGGGCCGTGTCCTGCCGTTCCCACCCTCGCGTACCTACCGCACTCCTGTCTTCCCCTGTCAGGACGGCTGACTGCGGTAGAACCTCACGTTAGCCACCATCCAACTGATTCCACATGGCTTAGCCTTCCCATATAACGGCTGAATCACCGTTGGGTTACTTTCGATAGCCCCTGAACTTGCGCGAGCATACCGTCACGGGTGCGCGTGTTCCGCAGGGAGCTGGCAGCCTAGGCGCGTCCCGGCAGGCCAGAACTGCCCGCCGGTGCGTTGGGCTCGATCTTCAGACGGCTACAGATCAAACGCGCACGTTTTGGAGAAGCGTCCTGGCGAAGACCGTCAGGGCAGAGGTTAGTCCGTGTTGCGGCAATCATCCGCCGCGGCGCGAAGCATTCGATCCAGATAGGGGTATTAGCCGATGATTCGTTCAGTTTCACTCGTCGCAATAGTCCTGGGACTCGCCGTTGTCGCGGGGGCCCAGGAATCGCGCGGTACCATACAAGGCACCGTAAAGGATTCTCAAGGCGGTTTGGTCGCGGGCGCAAATGTCGTCGTGACCGAAAACGCCACAAAAACAGTCTTTGCCCTCAAAACAAATGAAGCGGGCCGCTATATCGCACCGCTCCTGATGCCCGGCAACTATAGCGTCGCAGCGGAGGTCCGCGGATTCAAGAAAGCCCTGCGGAGCAACATCAGTCTGCTGACGGGCGATGTCCGCACGGTGGACATCGATCTCGAGGTCGGTTCGTCGACCGAGAGCGTCGTAGTCTCCGGGGAAGCGCCGATTATCGACGTGACCAATACGTCGTCCGGTTCGGCGTTGGACGACCGCACCATCCGCGACCTGCCGGTCATGACCAACGTCGTCACCAGCATGATCCAGTTCACACCTGGTGTGAATGCGGGTGGCAGCGCTTCGCAGATCATTGGACCGCACTCCACCCAGGGTGGTTCCGACTACAACAACGGTAGTGGCGTGGGCGGCAACGTGTGGACCATTGACGGCGCCTTCAGCAACGGCAGCGGCCGGAACACGTCCAGCCTGCCCGCGGTAACCTCCGTTGCGGAAATGAAAATTGTTGGAAACACGTTCGACGGCAGTTTTGGCCACTCTCTGGGACTGGGTATCACCATCACCACGAAGTCCGGAACAAACGACTTCCACGGAGACGTCGGAGAGAACTACTGGGCACAGCGGTGGTGGGGCAGCAACCTCTTTACCAAGCAGGCCTTCTACACCAAAGTCGACAACCTGATGGCGCAAGGGAATACCGCCGGCGCCGCGGCGCTCACCAACTCGCCGATTCAGCCGGGCGGACACTCAAACCTCTTTGGCTTCAATGCAATTGGACCTGTGTACATCCCCCACCTCATCGATCTGCGCAACAAGGCCTTCTGGAGCCTCAATTACAATGGCGAGCGCGATCACAAGACGGAAGACCCCAGCGTCTACGCCCGTGTGGTGCCTTCGGCCGCCGACAAAACCGGCAACTTTTCGGACTTGTACAACGTGACTTCGGACGGTCTCAATTATCAACTGTACGACCCGCTCTCGGTCAAGGTGGACCCGACGCGCAGCGGCACGCACTACATCCGCACGCCGCTCCCCGGAAACGTTCTTCCCGCATCGTATATCGCGATGGGCGCGCCGTACTACAAGAACTACACCAAGTATTGGCCCGATCCCAACAATTGGGGCAACATGGCGTTGGCCCAAAATGCCGGCGCGACGGACTATTTGGCCACGGCCACGCCGTACAACTGGGACTTCAACCAATGGGCTGGCCGCATGGACGTCAATCTCAACTCCAAGGCCCGCGTTTTCGGCCGCTTTACCCGCAACCACTTCGTCGAGTACCGCAGCGACTGGACGTATTTCATTGCGCCGGGTTACAACAACCAGGGCCCGCAGGGAACCGGCGTCACGCGCGACGACCAGAATGGCGTCTTCGACTTCGTCTATACGTTGAACGCCTCCACCCTAATCCACGCGGCGGGTTCGGTCAGCAACTGGATGTCGTACAGCACTACGCTGGGCTACCCCTTCCAGTTCAAGCCATCGGACGCCGGGCTGCCGGCCTATCTGGACAACAACTGCGGCAATTGGTGCTACATGCCGACCATGAGTATCGGCGGAAATTCTACCGCGACCAACAATTACGCCATCAACGGCATCGGCGGCACGATCGCTCCGGGCTACAACCGGTTCTACGATTACAATGCCGATATCTATCACAACCACGGCAATCACGAGTTCCGGGCGGGCGCCGACTTCCGGCAGCAGACGCACGTACAACACAACGGCAACACCGACGGAAGCTTCACCTTCGGCAACAACTACTTCCGGCAGTACGACGACAGCGGCCCGAACGGAAACTACAATCCGGCGACGCTCGGCTTGAGCTGGGCCTCGTTCATGATGGGCCTGCCCACGTCCAATTCCGTTACCAACAACGCCAGCTACACCCTGTCCAACCAGTATTGGGGTTTCTTCGCACAGGACACCTGGCGTGTCCACCCGAAATTGACCCTGACCCTTTCGCTGCGCGCGGAATGGGAGAACGGCGCCAAGGGGCCGCACGACAACTACATCGTGGCCTGGAATCCGGCCGCGCAACTGCCGATCAGTGCGGCAGCGCAGACGGCCTTTGCGGCCAATACGGCCAGCGCCGTCCCGGAACTGCCTGCCTCCAGTTTCATCGTGCAGGGCGGCGCCATGTACGCCGGCACGCAGGGCGCTCCGTCCCGCATGTGGGATAGCCAACTGATGTGGCTGCCCCGCGTCGGATTCGGCTACCAACTCGACAAGAAGACGGTTCTACGCGGCGGCTACGGCGTCTACTATGACACGCTGGATGTGAACCAGTCGAACTACAGCGAGAACCAGACCGGGTATTCGGCCAGCACCAGCACCACCTTCACCACTACGAACGGCGTCAATTGGGGCTCTAATGGCACCAACTGCGGCGCCTGGTGCAACGTTGGCTCGTCGATGACGTCCCCGATGAGCGACCCGTTCCCGGTCCGCGCCGACGGCACCCGGTTCAACGTGCCGGTGGGCAATATCTATGGACCCATGGGCCTGCTGGCGCTCAGCAACGGGCCGAGCAGTTGGACGGTGCCGGATGCCAGCCATCCGCGCATGCAACGCTGGCGCCTGGCCGTCGAACGGCAGTTGACCTCGCACGACGTGGTCTCGTTCGGATACACGGGTGCTTACACCAGCAAGCTGAATATCAACGTCAACAAGTCGGCGCTTCCCGCCCTCGACTACTATTTCGGCGGTTCCCGGCCGGTTTCTTCCACCGGGGCGACCATCTCCTGTCTGTCGGGCGTGACTAACGCCACGGCGAGCGGCTGCCTGGAGGACACGAACTTCGGGGCGAACGTTGCCAATCCCTTCAATATCGGCAATCTGACTTCCCTGCAGAGCAGCAACCCGCAGCTCTACAACGCGCTCAGCACCGTCGGCAGTTTCTTCACCAGCACCACCATTTCCAAGGCGACTCTGCTGAAGCCGTACCCCTCCAGCAATCTCACGGTTGGAGAGCCGCTAGGCTTCGAGCGCGAGGCGGCGTTCGAGGTCGGCCTGAACCACCGCTTCAGCCGCGGACTGGTGGCGAACTTCGGATACACCCACTTTAATAGCAAATACGCCAACAGCTTCCTGCAGAACTGGAGTCCGACCGATCCTAACATTCCGCAATCGCCGGTGTGGCAGCCCAATAACATCAACCCGAACCGGTTCACGTTCGACTTCTCTTACGACCTACCCTTCGGCAAGGGTCGAACCTGGCTACACAACAAGTTCCTTGATTACGCAGTCGGCGGGTGGATCCTCTCCGGCAACTACGTGTGGTCGCAGGGCACGTTGATCTCCATGCCGAATGCGTTCTATTACGGCGATCTGAATAACATCAAGCTCTCGAACCCGAAGTTGAGCGAGTGGTTCAACACCGCCGGCTGCGTGCTGCCGGGAGCGACCCAGGGACCGGGAGACGTTGCCGTTGCGGCAGGTCAGCCCTGTACGTCAGGCTGGGACAAGCGCACCGGCTTACAGCCCGGCACTTACCAGGCCCGCGTAATGCCGCTGTACGTCGACGGCGTTCGCGGCCCGAGTTGGGGCCAGCTCAATGGAGGCTTGATGAAGGACTTCAAGTTCAACGTCGCCAAAGAGCACGCGTTCACGGCCCAAGTTCGCATGGACGTCCTCAACGTGATGAATCACTCGTACTTTGGCGGCCCTGGAACGGGCGTGACCAGTGGCGTCGGTGTTTTTGGCGCCATCACCGCGGGCTCGTCGATGCTCAACCGTTTCATCCAGCTTCAGGCGCACATTCGCTGGTAGCCTTCACGTAGTTCAACCAAAGGCGTCCTCCCGGTCCGAAGCCGGGAGGGCGCCCGCGTAAGACTCCCTCTTGAAATCCACCTTGTTCGAGCGCTCTCGGGATGCTCGATCCTCAGAAGCGCGTTCCGCCGGCAACATCCCCACGAAAAGGGCGCGCTAGTGCGGCGCACCGGAATCCGCCATGTGATAGGTTAATCGTTCGTGTGTTGAAATGAGAACTCGTGAGGCCGGCCGGCGGTTGCAAGCCCTCGGCGCCGAATATTCCGCAAGCCAAGTACCCGGCCGGTGCGCTACTTCAACCGGATTCTGCGAGAACCGCGGGACACACCTAGCACCCTGGAAATAACGAAAGGAACCCATGAACCATCGCTCCGCCATGCTGTCAGCCGCAATTCTCGTCGCCGCCACCGCGACATCGATTTTGCACGGTCAGGCTCCGGCCACGCTTACTGTGGACCTGAGCCGGCCGAAAGCCGCCGTCAGCCCCACACTCTATGGCCTGATGACCGAAGAGATCAACTACTCGTACGACGGCGGCCTGTATGCGGAGCTGATCCGCAATCGAACCTTCCGGTCGGATTGGACCGGTGTTCTCAATTGGTTTCTGATCGAGAAGGGGACGGCTTCGGCGAAGGTGAGCGCGGTTTCGAACGACGGCCCATCCAAGGCACTCGCCAATAGCGCGAAACTCGAAGTCACCAAGGCGGATGCGAGCAGCCCGGCTGGCTTGCTCAACGAAGGCTACTGGGGCATGGCCGTGCGCCCGAACACGCGATACACGGGCTCGCTGTTCGCCAAGAGCGGTGCAGAGGATTCGCTGCCGGTGAAAATCGCGCTCGTGGCCAATCAATCCGGGCAGGTGCTCGCCAGCACGTCCGTTTCGATCGCCGGCACCGCCTGGAAGGAGTATAAGTTCTCGATGCAGTCCGGGGCGGCGGCTGCCTCCGCGGAGAACCACTTCGAACTGACGGTCGACAAACCCGCGACTCTGTGGCTGCAGTTGGTTTCGCTGTTTCCTCCGACGTACCATGACCGGGCCAACGGCAACCGCATCGACATCATGGAGAAGCTGGCCGCGATGCATCCCACCTTCCTGCGCTTCCCCGGAGGCAACTACCTGGAAGGCAACCGGATCGACAACCGCTTCGACTGGCGGAAGATGGTCGGCCCGCTGGTGGACCGTCCCACGCACCCTACCACGTGGAGTTATCACTCGACCGACGGCATGGGGCTGCTGGAGTATCTGGAATGGTGCGAAGACCTGAAAATGGAGCCGGTGCTCGCCGTGTTCGCCGGATATTCGCTGGGCGGACAGGTGGCCAAGCCGGGGCCCGATCTCGAACCTTACGTGCAAGAAGCGCTGGACGAGATCGAGTATGTCACCGGCGGACCGGGCACCAAGGGCGGAGCGCTTCGTACCAGCCATGGACACGCCGCGCCGTTCCCGTTGCGCTACGTGGAGGTCGGCAACGAAGACTCCTTCGACCGCAGCCACTCATACGACGACCGCTACGCGCAATACTACAAGGCGATCAAGGCGAAGTATCCGGATCTGCAGATCATTGCCACCACGCCCGTCAAAGGCATGACCCCCGACGTTGTGGACGACCACTACTACAAGCGCCGGCAGGACATGTACGCGATGGCGAACCACTACGACCAAGCCGACCGCAAGGGCCCCAAGATCTTCGTCGGCGAATGGGCGACGCGCGAAGGCGATCCGACGCCGAACTTCGGCGCGGCACTCGGCGATGCCGCTTTCCTGACGGGACTGGAGCGCAACAGCGACCTGGTCATCATGTCAGCCTACGCGCCGCTACTAGTGAACGTGAACCCCGGCGGCATGCAGTGGTCCACGGACCTGATCGGCTACGACGCGCTGACCAGCTATGGGTCGCCAGCCTATTACGCACAGGCGATGTTCGCCTCCTGCGTGGGGATCCAGATACTGTCCGCGGATCTCTCCGGAGTAGGAGACAAGCTCTTCTACTCGGCCACCGCATCGGCGAAATCGAAGGTTTGCGTGAAACTGGTGAACGGCTCGTCCACCGCGCAGCCGGTCACGATTACGCTGAACGGCCTCGGCAGCGGACTGCATGCCGCGCGGCTGCAGACTCTCAAGGCCAACACGACCTGGGCGACGAACACCATCAAGGACCCCGAGCGGGTCGTGCCGGTACGATCGCAACTGAGCCTCAAGGGCGAGCGGTTGGAGCACGTGGTGCCCGGTTATGCGATTCAGGTGCTGGAAATCGATCTCAAATAGGTGACGCCTCCGATGCAACTCGATTGCGCTAAGTTGAACGCGCTACGGCTTTTTTCACTGATTGGACTGGCGGCGCTCGCGCTGGCGCCGCCGTCCTTCGCGCAGACGTGGACTGCCGACAACGGAAACGGCACCTATTCGAACCCCCTGTTCTACGATGAGTTTGCGGACCCGGACGTCGTTCGCGTGGGTTCCGACTTCTACCTCACCGGCTCGTCCATGCACGCCATGCCCGGACTTCCCGTTCTGCATTCCCGCGACTTGGTGAATTGGGAGTTCGCATCGTATGCTCTGGACCGGCTCGACCTCGGTCCCCAATACCGTTTGGAAGGCGGAAAAAACGTCTATGGCGAGGGCATATGGGCGCCAAGCTTCCGTTATCATGACGGCACTTTCTACGTCTTCGCCAACGTGAATGGCCAGACTACGCAGATGTTCCGCTCCAAAAGCGCGTACGGACCGTGGACGCGCACTCCGATGAAGCGGAGCTTCCATGACCTCTCCGTGCTGTTCGATGACGACGGGAAAGTGTACGTCGTCTGGGGTTACCAGGACATCCAGATCGCGCAATTGGACGCCGGCCTTACGGACATCGTGCCCGGCTCCGAGCGGCTGCTGATCGGCGCCAATGCGGGAATGGGCGAAGGGCTGCACCTGTACAAGATCAAAGGGAAGTACTTTCTGACGAGCGCGTGGTATCTCGATATTATGCGCCTGCCGGTTGCGCGCGCGGACTCTCTCACGGGCCCGTGGGAAGTGAATCAGAATATCGACCGCGGCGAGCAGTTTGGCCAGATGCTGGGCTGGCGGCTGAGCGATTTCCGTCCCCCGTTGACGACCACGCCGCCGTATCGCATTTCGCCGCCCGATCCCACTTCGATCGGGCGTATGGCTCTCCACCAGGGCGGTTTCGTCGACACTCCTACGGGCGAATGGTGGGGGCTCACGATGGGCGAAGAGAATGCCGTCGGCCGAATCACGGCGCTTTCCCCGATCACCTGGGTGGATGGCTGGCCGTATTTCGGGCTTCCAGGCAACCTGGGCAGGACTCCCCGCGTTTGGATCAAACCGAACACCGGCGCGCAGGATAGTCCGCACGGTCCCTACGTGCGCAATGACGATTTCTCCAAACCGCAACTCCAGCCGGTCTGGCAGTGGAACCACGTTCCAGTGGACACCGCGTGGTCTCTCACTGAGCGGCCGGGGTTCCTGCGGCTGCATGCCTTACCGGCCGGAAGCTTGTGGGATGCGCGCAACACGATCACCCAGCGCAGCATCGGTCCGCGCTCCATTCCAACCGTGGCCATGGAGACGGCCGCGCTCAAAGCGGGCGATGTGGCGGGATTCGCGTTGTTGATTCAGCCCGATGCCTGGATCGGCGTGGAAAAGGGCCAGTTGGGCGCGGTTCTGGTGCAGCATGACGGCCAGACGATGCGTGACCAGCGCGTTCCGCTCGCATCGTCGAAGGTCTGGCTGCGGGCGGACTGCGAATACACCACGCAATTCGCCCGCTTCAGCTACAGCACCGACGGCAAGCAATTCCAGAGCATCGGCGAGCCCTTCCGCATGGTGGGCATCGGCGTAACCTTCCAGGGGGTTCGCTACGCCTTATTCAGTTTTCATCGCGAAGCGGGCGAGGCGGGCTTTGCCGATTTCGATTCGGTTGAAATTCAGGAACCGGCCCCTCACGGCCTCACAAGCCCGATTCCTTACGGCAAGCAAATTACGCTCAGGACGCACGCCCACGAACCTGCTTTTGGGATCGAAGAGGCGGCCGGTGCGGTTGTGGCGCGTGCCGGCCAGTTCGCTGCCTTCGCGGTGGTGGATCGGAAGCTAGGCCGGGTTGCCTTGCGCGGCACAAGCGGGTTTCTTTCCGTAGGTGCCGATGGGAACCTCACGGTCCGGTCCGGAAGCGCGGGGAACGCCGAGACGTTTCAGTGGATCGAAACGTTCACCGGCGAGCTCACGCTGCTTTCCCTGGAAACCCACCGGTATCTCCGCGTGGATTCTAAAACAGGTACGCTCCACGCGGACAGTCCAGGGCCCGAACCAGACGGTCCGGAGGGCGTTCGATTTGACTGGAAGCCAGCGCGGTCCGCGCGGCGTCCTCAGTGAGATGAACTGGAAGGAGAGTAAGATCCGATGTTTCCATTGAAGCCATTGGCGGCTGCGGCGGCCACTCTATTCTGCGGTTGGGCCGGGACCCTATGGGCGCAACAGTCACCCGCCCCTAACACAACACGCACCATTTCCGTGGACTTCTCGAAAGTACGCGGGCCGCACAGCACGGTCTGGAAAGAGTGCATCGGCGCGGGCCGCGCGAATGAGGGACTGCGGGCCGACTGGCAGGAACAACTCGCCCTGGTCCAGAAGGAGATCGGTTTCCGCTATATCCGCATGCACGGCCTGCTGCACGACGATATGGGCGTGTACCACCAGCGGCCGGACGGAACGCCCATTTACAACTGGCAGTACGTCGACCAGCTTTACGACGCCTTGCTGCGGAACGGCGTGAAGCCGTTTGTGGAACTCGCATTCATGCCTCATGACCTGGCCAGCGGTACCAGAACCGTTTTCTGGTGGCGTGGCAACATTACGCCGCCGAAGGACTATGAGAAGTGGGGACAACTGGTCACCAATCTCGTTCGGCATTTCCGGGAGCGCTACGGCGATGCCGAAGTGAAGACGTGGTACTTCGAGGTGTGGAACGAGCCCGATATCTCGCCATTCTGGAGCGCCGACCTGGCGGAGTATCTCAAGCTGTACCGCGCGGCGGCGGAAGCGGTGAAGAGCGTTTCTCCGTCGTATCGCGTGGGCGGCCCGGCTTCAGCGTCGCCCTACCGTTTTGAAGAGGAGTTGCTGAAGTACTGTGTCCGCGAGCGCGTGCCGATCGATTTCATTGCGACCCACGCGTACGGCGTCAAGGAAGGCTACTTCGACGAATCCGGTTCACGCGGCACGGTGCTCGATGGCGACCGCACGGCGGTGCGCGCGCGCATGGTGCATTCCCGCGAGTTGATCCGCAACTCTCCCCTGCCGAACCTGCAACTGCACTTCACCGAGTGGAGTTCCGCCTACACGCCCACGGACTACGTGCACGATCAGTATCATCAGGCCGCGTTCATTCTCGACAAGGTCAAAGGCGCGCAGGAGTCCGTGGATTCCATGTCGTATTGGGTGTTCACGGACATCTTCGAAGAGCAGGGACCGCGGATGACGCCGTTCCACGGCGGCTTCGGTTTGTTGAACTACCAGGCCATCCGCAAGCCCGCCTACTTTGCCTTCGAATTCATGAACCGGCTTGGGCCGGACGAACTGGTTAACGCGGACGATTCCTCGTGGGTATGCCGGAACGCCGCGGGAGACGTTCAAGCTCTGATCTGGGATTACACGCCCATCGTGCCCCCTGTCGGGACCAACGACCAATCCTTCTATAAGAAGGAGCAGCCTGCCAAGGCGGCCGGCTCCATGCAACTGCGCGTTGAGAATCTGCCGGCGGGAACTTATTGGCTGGAATTGCGTCAGACCGGATACCGGGTCAACGACGCTTACACGGCTTTCCTGGACATCGGCGAACCGGATCAACTCACGCCCGCGCAGGTGGAAGCATTGAAAAGCAATGCGAGCGGAACGCCAGTCGAACAAGTGCTGGTGAAACACTCCGGTGGAACACTGGTTCGAGACATCCCGTTGCGCCAGAACGATGTTTTCCTGGTGCTATTGCACAAACTCTAGCAAATCTGAAACGCCCACCAAAATGAAACACCCACTACTTACGCTTCCCTGCGTCGTCCTGGCGCTAGCTCCCTTGCCGTTGCTGGCACTCGGCAATTCTCCATATGCAAGTGAACGGCCCGCGCCCGGTGCCGTCGCGATTGCGCAGAAGAGCGGCGCGGCCACCATCTATGTTGACGCCGCCGATTGGCCCGGCGTGCGCCGCGCGGCTGGCGATCTGGCGTCCGACATCGATCGTGTGACCGGAACCAAGCCGGCCCTTGTGCAAGCGCAGGGCCAACTCGGTTCGACGGCCATCATCACCGGAACGATCGGACGCAGCCCGCTTATCGACCGCCTGATTGCCGGAAAGAAACTCGATGTCACTGGCGTTGCGGGCAAATGGGAATCGTTCGTGATTCAGACGATCCTCCGCCCGCTGCCGGGTTTAGATTCGGCGGTAGTGATTGCAGGGAGCGACAAGCGCGGGACCATCTACGGTCTTTATGACATGTCCGAGCAGATCGGCGTGTCTCCCTGGTATTTCTGGGCGGATGTACCGGTGGTCCACAAGAGCGCGCTCTTTATCGCCCCGGGACGATACATGGAAGGGCCGCCCGCCGTCAAATATCGCGGCATCTTTCTCAACGACGAATCTCCCGCGCTGACCGGGTGGGTCAAAGAGAAGTTCGGCATGGCGCCAGTGAAGAACTACCCGTCGCGTCCGGGCGACGTGGTCAACATGAACCACGAGTTCTACTCCAAAGTCTTCGAACTCATCCTGCGGCTGAAGGGCAACTATCTCTGGCCGGCCATGTGGAACAACGCGTTCAATGAAGACGACCCGCTGAACCCAAAGACCGCCGACGAGTACGGTATCGTTATGGGAACGTCTCACCATGAGCCCATGCTGCGGTCGCAGAAAGAATGGACGCGCCATGGTTCGGGCCCATGGGACTACTCCAAGAATGCCGAGGCGCTCGGCAACTTCTGGACCGACGGCGTCCGCCGCAACAAGGATTACGAAAGCATCGTCACCATCGGCATGCGGGGCGATGGCGACATGCCGATGGCCGGCGATTCCATCGAAGCCAATACGAAACTACTGGAGCAGATTGTCACCGATCAGCGCCGCATTCTCGCCGAGCAAGTTAGTCCGGACGTGACCAAGATCCCGCAACTTTGGGCGCTATACAAAGAAGTGCAGGCGTACTACGACCGGGGCATGCGCGTCCCCGACGATGTGACGCTGCTGTGGTGCGACGACAACTGGGGAAACATCCGCCGCCTGCCGACTCCCGCCGAACGCAAGCGGAGCGGTGGCGCGGGCGTCTATTATCACTTCGACTACGTCGGCGACCCGCGCAACTACAAGTGGATCGACACCAATCCCATCCCGAAAGTCTGGGAGCAGATGAACCTGGCGCTGAATTACGGGGCCGATCGGATCTGGATCGTCAACGTGGGCGATCTCAAGCCGATGGAGTTCCCCATCGATTTCTTCCTTAGCTTCGCGCGCAACCCGCAACGCTGGCCCAAGGAGAAACTGAGCGAGTTCACACAGCTCTGGGCCCAGCGCGAATTCGGACGCGAGCACGCGGCGGAAGTCGCCGAAATTGTCTCGACCTACCTGAAATACGCCGGACGTAGGAAGCCGGAACTGCTCGATCCCAGCATATTTAGCCTTACGAATTATCGGGAAGCCGAGCGCGTGGAGGCCGGCTTCGATTCGCTGGTGAAGCGCGCAGAACAGTTGCAAGCCAAACTGCCGCCCGCGGCGCGCGACGCCTTTTTCGAACTGGCGCTACATCCCGCGAAAGCGTACGCCCAGATACTCGAATTGTACATCGCCGCCGGACGGAACCGCTTGTACGCCGCGCAAGGGCGCGCCACCACGAACCGGGAGGCCGATCGCGTCAAGCAGCTCTATCAGGCCGATATCGATTTGACGGACTACTACAATCACACGCTCGCCGGCGGCAAGTGGGACCATATGATGGATCAAACTCATATCGGATACACCGGTTGGCAGGAGCCCCGCCGCAACTCGATGCCGGCGGTGAAGGAGATCGAAATTCCCGAAGCCGCTGCGATGGGCGTCGCCGTCGAGGGCTCGGACGCCGCGTGGCCCGGCCCCACGGAAAGTGCCGCGCTGCCGAGGTTCGATCCGTTCAACCGGCAAGGCCACTACCTTGAGGTATTCAACGAGGGCAAGGCGGCATTCGAGTTTACCGCTGCCGCAAGCGAGCCCTGGACCGTGCTCAGCGCGACCCACGGCGAGGTTTCCGAAGACCGCCGCATTTGGGTGACGATCGACTGGAGCAAGGCCCCGATGGGAGCTAGTTCGGGTTCGATACGCGTCGCTGGAGCGGGAAGCACGGTGGAGGTTAAGCTAACGGCCCTCCGGCCAGACGCCGCCCCTGCAACGCTCGCTGGCCCCGTCGAATCGGACGGCTACATCTCGATCGAAGCCGAGCATTATGACAAAGCCGTATCCGCAGCCGGCGCGCGATGGGAGTGCCTACCGGATTACGGCCGCACTCTTTCCGCAATGACGGTCTTTCCTGTGGACGGTCCCAGCCTTACGCCCGGGCCTGGTTCGCCTTCCCTGCAGTACCGGGTGTACGCCTTCGACAGCGGCCAGGCGGAGGTCACCGCCATTCTCAGTCCGACGCTGAATTTCGTTCCGGGCCGGGGCTTGCGGTTTGCCCTCGCGTTCGACGGCGAGCAGCCCAAGATCATCGACACGCTGGAACACAACGCCAACCGTGACTGGGCGACCACCGTCAAAGACAGCGTACGTTACGTGAAGACCACTTTCACGCTGGCCCAGCCTGGCTACCACACGCTGACGGTGTGGATGGTGGATCCGGGAATCGTGCTCGAAAAGCTGCTGGTCGATTTCGGCGGATTGCGTCCAAGCTACCTGGGGCCTCCCGAGAGCATCAGGATGCCGGACAAGACTGCGGGCGCCGCAGGCCGGTAAGCGGGCCGCTACTTCCCGCGCCGTAAGTACCCGTCGATCCCCGCGGCCGCCCGCCGCCCTTCGGCGATCGCCCACACTACCAGCGATTGCCCGCGCCGCATGTCGCCGGCGGCGAACACGCCGTCCACCGACGTCATGTAACTGTCGTCGGCCTGCACGTTCCCGCGCCCGTCCAGCGTCACGCCTAACTGTTCGATCAGGCCGCTCTTCACGGGGCCGGTGAAGCCCATCGCCAGCAGCACGAGGTCGGCATCGAGCGTAAATTCCGTGCCGGGGATGCGCTCGAACTTCGGCGCTGGACCTACGCGCACCGCGTGCAACTGCTTGACGCGTCCGCTGCCGTCGCCGGTAAACCGCTCGGTCATCACGCTCCAGTCACGCACGCCGCCCTCTTCGTGCGAGGTCTCCGTGCGCAGTTGCAGCGGCCACAGCGGCCACGGCGTCAGGGGAGAACGCTCGTCGGGCGGCTTCGGCAACAATTCGAACTGGGTCACCGAAAGCGCGCCCTGGCGATGGCTGGTGCCCAGGCAATCGGCGCCCGTATCGCCGCCGCCGATGATCACCACGCGCTTGCCGGTGGCCAGGATCGCCTGGTCCTCGGGCACCGTGTCGCCCTCGTTGCGGCGGTTCTGCTGCGGCAGAAACTCCATGGCGAAGTGAATGCCCTTCAGTTCGCGGCCTGGAACCGGCAGGTCGCGCGGGTGCTCGGCGCCGCCCGAGAGCAGGATAGCGTCGAACTGCTTGCGCAGGTCTTCCACCGGGACGTTCGCGCCCACGTGCGCGTTGACCTGGAACTTCACGCCCTCGGCGCGCATCTGCTCCATGCGCCGGTCGATAAGATGCTTCTCCATCTTGAAGTTCGGAATGCCGTAGCGCAGTAGCCCGCCGATGCGGTCGCTCTTTTCGAACACCGTGACGTGGTGCCCGGCGCGCGCCAATTGCTGCGCTGCGGCCAGACCCGCCGGACCGCTACCGATCACGGCCACCCGCTTGCCGCTCTGTCTGGCAGCCGGCTCCGGCTTGATGGTGCCATCGGCGAAACCACGGTCGGCGATGGCCTTCTCGATCTGCTTGATGGTCACCGGCGGCTCGACGATTCCCAGCACGCATGCCGCCTCGCAGGGCGCCGGACAAACCCGTCCGGTGAACTCCGGGAAATTATTGGTGGAGTGTAACTGGCGCGCGGCTTCGCGCCACTTATCCTTGTATACCAGATCGTTCCAATCCGGTATCAGATTGTTCAGCGGACAGCCGGAGTGGCAGAACGGCACGCCGCAATCCATGCAGCGCGCGCCCTGCTGTCTCAGGTTCTCTTCGGGAAACGGCTGGTAGATTTCGAACCAGTCGCGCACGCGCTCGACCGGTGGACGCCGCCCCGGCACTTCGCGCTTGTATTCCAGGAAACCCGTTGCCTTGCCCATTACCGCACCCCCACGGCCTGGGGTTGGGTCTTCTGCTGCCCCAGAATGCGTCTGAATTCGTGCGGGAATATCTTCAGGAATTTCGCCTGCATCTGCTCCCAGTTCTCCAGTATCCACTTGGCGCGCGGGCTTGCGGTGGCCTCCGCGTGCTTCGTAATCACGGCTCGCAGAATAGCGGCGTCCTCGGCCTCGACCGGTTCGATGTCCACCGACGCCGTATTGCAGCGCCGCGCGGCGAAATCGCCCTTCTCATCCAGCACGTAAGCGAAACCGCCGCTCATGCCCGCGGCGAAATTGCGGCCGCACTTACCCAACACCACCACCAGTCCATTCGTCATGTACTCGCAGCCGTGATCGCCCAGGCCTTCCACCACCGCCGTTGCGCCCGAATTGCGCACCGCGAAGCGCTCGCCGGCCATGCCGTTGAAGAACGCCTCGCCGCTGGTAGCGCCGTAAAGAACTACGTTGCCGATCAGAATGTTCTCTTCGGGCAGGAACATGGAACTGCGCGGCGGATACACGATCAGCCTTCCGCCCGAGAGGCCCTTGCCCACGTAATCGTTGGCGTCGCCCTCGAGTTCGAGCGTCGCGCCCTTGGCCAGAAAAGCTCCGAAGCTCTGCCCCGCCGAGCCTGTAAATTTGAACTTGATAGTGCCGTCCGGTAGGCCCTCGGAGCCGTACCGCCGCGCGATTTCGCCCGAGAGCATGGCGCCCACCGTGCGGTGGACATTGCGGATCGGCAACTCGGCCTCGATGGGCGTGCGGTGTTCGAGCGCCTCATGCGCCCGCTCGATCAACTGGTAATCGAGCGCCTGGCCGAGCCCGTGGTCCTGCGCCTGCACGCAACGCCGCGCAATTCGGCTGGGCGCTTCGGGGCGGTACAATATCGACGACAGGTCGATGCCCTTGGCCTTCCAGTGCTCCTCGGCGTGGCGGGTTTCCAGCATGTCGCTGCGGCCCACCATTTCGTCGAACGTGCGGAAACCCATCGACGCCATGTACTGCCGCACCTGCTCGGCAATGAAGAAAAAGAAGCGGATCAGGTGCTCTGGGGCGCCCTGGAACTTGGCGCGCAACACCGGGTTCTGCGTGGCAATGCCCACCGGGCAGGTATTCAGATGGCACTTGCGCATCATGATGCAGCCCATGGCCACCAGCGGCGCAGTGGAGAAACCGAACTCTTCGGCACCCAGCAGCGCGGCGATGGCCACGTCGCGGCCGGTCTGCAGCTTGCCGTCGGTCTGCACGCGGATGCGCCCGCGCAGATCGTTCATCACCAGCACCTGATGGGTTTCCGCCAGGCCCAGCTCCCAGGGTGCGCCGGCGTGCTTGATGGAACTCAGCGGCGAGGCGCCCGTGCCGCCCGAATCGCCTGAGATCAGCACCAGGTCTGCGTGCGCCTTGGCCACGCCCGCCGCCACCGTGCCCACGCCCACCTCCGCCACTAGTTTCACGGAAATGCGCGCCCGCGGGTTCACGTTCTTCAAGTCGTAGATGAGCTGCGCCAAGTCTTCGATAGAGTAGATGTCATGGTGCGGCGGCGGCGAAATCAGGCCAACCCCAGCCACCGAGTGGCGCACCTTGGCGATGATGGCGTCCACCTTATGCCCAGGCAACTGGCCGCCTTCGCCCGGTTTCGCGCCCTGCGCCATTTTGATCTGCAGTTCGTCGGCGTTCACCAGGTAGTTGGCGGTCACGCCAAACCTGCCCGAGGCCACCTGCTTCACGGCGCTGCGCAGTTCCGTGCCGAAGCGGGCTTCGTCTTCCCCGCCCTCGCCGGTGTTCGACTTTCCGCCGATGCGGTTCATCGCGGCCGCCATCGTTTCGTGCGCCTCCTTCGAGATTGACCCGAAAGACATGGCCCCGGTGGCGAACCGCTTCACAATCTCCGACGCCGGCTCAACTTCCTCGATGGGCACCGGCGTGTCGGACTTCTTCAGCTCCAGCATGCCGCGTAGCGTGGCGAACTGCTTGCTCTGCTTGTCCAGAAGGTCGGTGTATTCCTGGAACGTCTGGAAGCTATCCTGCCGCACGGCGTGCTGCAACTTGGAGATGGTCTGCGGATTTACCAGGTGATACTCGCCGCCCGCCCGCCAGTGGTAGCTGCCGCCCACGGTAAGTTCGGTGTTCGAATCCGTCAGCGGCTGGAAAGCGTGGCGGTGTTTGAGAATGGCCTCCTCGGCCAGCACTTCCAGACCCACGCCGCCGATGCGCGAGGACGTCCCGGTGAAATATTTCTCCACCAGAGACTGGTCCAGCCCGATGGCTTCGAACACCTGCGCGCCGCGATAGCTCTGCAGCGTCGATATTCCCATCTTCGAAAACGTCTTCAACAGGCCCTTGTTCACGGACTTGATGTAGTTGTCAAGCGCCTTGTCCGGCCCCAAACCCGCCGTCTCTTCGAGGGTCTCGATGGTTTCCAACGCCAGGTACGGATTCACGGCGCTGGCGCCATAGCCGATCAGCAGCGCGAAATCCATCACCTCGCGCGGCTCGCCGGATTCGATGATCAGGGCCACCTGCGTGCGCGTTTCCTCGCGCACCAAGTGGTTATGCACCGCCGCCAGCGCCAGTAGGCTGGGGATGGGCGCGTAGTCTTCGTCCACGCCGCGGTCGGAGAGAATCAGCAAAGTGTAGCCGGATTGTATGGCCAGCGAAGCGCGCCGCGCCAGTTGCGTGAGCGCCCGCTCCAGGCCCTTGGCGCCTTCCTCGACGGCGAACAGCGTGGGCAAGGTCGTGGCCAGGAAATCGCCCTGCGACACGCGCCGCAACTTCTCCAGGTCGCGATTGCGCAGGATAGGCTGCGGCAGCTTAAGCGTGTGGCAGTGCAGCGCGGTCTCTTCCAGAATGTTGCGCTCCGTGCCGATGTAGCTGGTGAGCGACATCACCATCTCTTCGCGGATGGGATCGATAGGCGGATTGGTCACCTGCGCGAAGAGCTGCTTGAAGTAGTTGAACAGCGGCTGCGGCTTATCCGAGAGGCAGGCGAGCGGCGTGTCGGCGCCCATCGAGCCCACCGGTTCCATGCCCTGCGCCGCCATGGGCGCCATCACCATGCGGATGTCTTCGTCGGTGTATCCGAAGGCCCGCTGGCGCCGCAGCAGGGTGGTTTGATCGGTGCCGTGCTGCCGCGGCGGATCGGCCAGGCTATCCAGCGTGATCTGGTTTTCCTTCAACCAGAGCTGGTACGGATTGCGGCTATACAGGCTGCGCTTCAACTCCTTGTCGGAGACGATGCGCCCTTCCACCGTGTCCACCAGCAGCATCTTGCCGGGTTGCAGCCGCCCCTTGTATTTCACGTTCTCCGGTGCCACCGGCAACACGCCGGTTTCCGACGCCATGATGATGAGGTCGTCGTTGGTCACCAGGTACCGCGCCGGACGCAGGCCGTTGCGGTCGAGCGTGGCGCCGATCGAACGCCCGTCGGTGAACGCCATCGCCGCCGGGCCGTCCCACGGCTCCATCAGCGAGGCGTGATATTCGTAGAAGGCCCGCTTCTGCGCGTCCATGTGCTCGTTGCGCGACCACGCTTCGGGAATCAGCATCGCCATGGCGTGCGCGATTCCCCGCCCCGACATCACCAGTAGCTCCAGCGCGTTATCGAACGCCGCCGAATCGCTCCCGCCCGGCTGAATGATGGGGAACAGTTTCTTCATGTCGTCGCTGAAATGCGGCGAGCGAAGCACGGATTGCCGCGCCTGCATCCAGTTCACGTTTCCGCGCAGCGTGTTGATCTCGCCGTTGTGCGCCACATAGCGGAACGGGTGCGCCAGTTGCCAGGTGGGGAATGTGTTCGTCGAGAAGCGCTGGTGCACCAGGCACAGCGCGCTGATCGCCTCGGGATCGCTCAGTTCGGGGTAAAAGTGCGCGATCTGCGGCGCTAGCAGCAGTCCCTTATATACGATGGTGCGCGCCGAAAACGACGGCACGTAGAAGAACTCCTTCTCCACCACGTTCGATGCGCCGATCTCCGCCTCCGCCCGCTTGCGCACCAGGTACAACTTGCGCTCCAGTTGCGCCTCGTTCATGCCCTTGCCGCGGCCCACGAAGACCTGCTCGATGTAAGGTTGCGACACGCGGGCCACTCGGCCGATTGCGCCGCCATCGATGGGCGTATCGCGCCAGCCCAAAACCGTCAGCCCTTCCTCGCGCACGATGCGCTCCACGATGCCTTCGCACTGCAACCGCGCGGGCGGCTCCACGGGCAGGAACACCATGCCCACGCCGTACTCGCCCGCGGGCGGAAGGGTGAACCCCAGCTTGCCGCATTCGCGCGCCAAGAAACCGTGCGGGATCTGAATCAGCACGCCCGCGCCGTCGCCGGTTTGGGGATCGCAACCGCACGCGCCGCGATGCGTCAGGTTGATCAGAACCTCAATTCCCTTGACGATAATGTCGTGCGACTTTTGGCCGCGGACGCTGGCTACGAACCCGATGCCGCAAGCGTCGTGCTCGTTGCGTGGGTCGTACAGACCCTGGGCGATAGGTAGACCGGTGCTCACATTAAGTTTGCGCATAGGTGTTCTTCAGGGAACTGGGCCGCCGCATAGAGGGTAGTCCGATAGCGGTCGCGATTTTGTGGCAGGTATGCCGGGACAGTTTCCAGTGTATCAGCATCCACCACTATTAGCAATAGAAAATTAACTGCCTTGCGTTATTAGTACGGCTAATGCTATGATGATGCCGTGTGGTTCTGGGATCCCAGACTTTTCAAGGAGATAGCCGCTTCGTGCAGCATGAGCAAGGGTGCCGAAGCGTGCGGCATCAGCCAATCCGCCGCCACTCAACATGTTAAGGAGGTGGAGCGGCGCCTGCGCACGGTACTCCTCGACCGCAGCAAGCGGCCGCTGGAATTAACCGAAGCCGGCCGCATCTACGCCGCCTTCGCGCGGGACGCGGTGCGCCTCGAAGAACAGATGGAGCGCTCCATCGACGCCCTGGAACGCGGCGGCACGGTGCGCGTCGCGTCCATCTACTCGATCGGCCTGACCGAGATGAACCGCTTGCAGGAACGCTTCACCGCCGCCAACCCGCATGCCCATCTGCATGTCGAGTATATGCGCCCGGACCGCGTCTACGAAAGCGTGCGCACGGATGCCGCCGATCTCGGCCTGGTCAGCTACCCCGAATCCAGCCGCGAAATCGCAGCCATCCCCTGGCGCGAAGAGGAGATGCAGCTCGCCGTGCCGCCCACTCACCCCTTCGCGGCGCGCGCCGAAGTGGAGCCCTGGGAACTGGCGGGCCACGACTTCATCGCTTTCGACGAAGACCTCAGCATCCGCCGCGAACTGGACCGTTTCTTCCGCGCGCACAACGTCGAGGTCCGCGTGGTGATGCACTTCGACAACATCCAGACCATCAAAGAGGCGGTGGCGCTCGGCAACGGCATCGCCATCCTGCCGGCGCGCACCATGCAGACCGAGATCGCGCAATCGCGCCTGGTGGCCGTGCGCCTGAAGGCGCCGGGCTTGGTGCGCCCTGTGGGTGTGGTGCACCGCAAGCGGAAGGCGCTCACCGGCGCGGCGCGGGCATTTCTGGAATTGCTGAACGGGGCGTGAGGCTTGCTGCCCACACGTACCGATGCTAATTCGGGGATCGGCATTCCGCCGGCATTCCTGTATCTGATCACCGGAACGGTTCGGATCGAAGAAGAAATGCGAAACGCCGAGGAGTTTGTCGCGGCCTACCGCTCCGGAAAGCTGCGGCGCGCACCCAAGCCAAGCCGGGGATAAGTAGGACCGGCGTGTAGGCCCGCTTCACGCGCGGAACGCCAGCTTCTCCGAGAACTTACTCTGCAGAAACTCCCCATTGGTAACCAGCGTCTCCGCGTCTCCGGCGAAAGCGCTTTTGGCCACGTCCTTCAATGAGTTGTCCAGCACGGTCAGTTGGGCGAGGAGGGTCTGCGAAGCCGTCCGGCCATCCGCCAGCGGCTGCATTTGGGCGTAAAACCGCGGCAACCGCAGGTACGCTCCAAGCGTATCGGGCAGGTATCGCCGAACCGTTTCGGTCACCGTGAAAGAGTCCTTCGCGGAAATCACGCTACGGTCACGCAGCTCTTGCATGCGCGGAAGTAACTCTTCAAGCGTACCCTGAATGCCGCGCAGGCGTTCCAGCGATTCCTTGGGTAAGCCGTTGGCTACGCTATCCACTAACTTGCGCACCTGCTGCGCCAACGTATCCGCGGCCAGTTCGGTTTGTTCCGCCATTTTGGCAAGGTCGCTCCGCGGCCAGCCGAGCACGCCGGCGCAGTAGAGGCCTCCCACGATCAACCACCACCAGGCGCCGATGATACCGCCGAAGTACAGCGCAAGACCGCCCAGCGCCAGCAGGCATCCCACGATGTTGCCGGTGCTGTACAAGAACAGTTGCAGGCGCTGCGGCATGCTTAGCGAATCCATCTCCTATTGGTAACCGCGAATCTCCTTGAATACCGCGGCCAGCGAACTGGAGCGCGAGTCGAAAAGGCGGCCGCCAGTGAGGTCGGCGAGCTCGCGCAGCTCATCCGCGTTGCCCTCTCCAAAGACGATGGGGAACACGGGAATGCCGCGAATCCAGTCGCCCTGGTTCCGGTACCACAGCTTGAACTGCGACTGGGAGATCCCCCGGTTGTTCTCTCCATCGGTCATCAGCACAACCGTATAGTAGCGCTTTTCGGTGCCGCGGCCGCGCTCCTGACCCAGCTCGACGAGCGCCCGCTGGACGCTGGCATAGATCGCCGTGTCCCCACCCGCCTCGAGCGGCGCGATGAACCGGGCGATGGCCATTCTGGTCCTGGCATTCTCATCCGGCGTGGAACCCATGGGGAATAGGACGGTGGGGGCCGGTTCCGTGGAAAACGTGACGATGCCAACCTCTTCCCGGTTCTGGAACCTGGCGTAGCGCTCGTTTCCGGTCATGGAACCTGCGGCCAACAGAAGCATGGACTCCTTCAGCCTGGCGATGCGTCCGCCGCCCATCGATCCGGAGAGATCCAGCACATAGCGGGAGCAACCGGGAATGCGGACGTCCGAGAGAAAGTTATCGAGCAATGTCGAGATGAGAGCTGCCTGGCCAGGGAACGGCAGCTCTATCAGGGTGCGCTTTGGAATCGCGGACGCTTGTACTGCGTCGGCGTTGACGGGCCTGCGCAAGGTCAGCGCGGACATCTTGGTTTGAAACGGCGCGCTCCGCAGGTATGCCACTAACCTGTCATAGTCGGCGCGCCGTGCCCCGCTCAACAGCATCAGAGGATAGTCGGCGGTGATGATTCCTTCCTTCGGATAGACCAGTGTCAAAGGCTCCGCGAGCTTGCCGCTGGCGTTTAAGGACAGCAGCACGGACTCGTAATTAATGATGCCATCCACCTTCGACTGGTCCTTCTGATAGATCTCCGCCAGCCAACCCGAGGAGCCCGAAGTGAGCCCTTGGCCCTTGAAGAAGTCCGCTAGACGCGGATTCTTCAGGTCCGCCTCGGTAAGTGCATCGGGGTTCTTCGCCAGCGCGGCGGCAAGGCCTATGGTTGCCGTCAACCCGGTGTTACTGGAGGTCGGGTTCGTCATGCCGAACGTGAACCTGCCGGACCGGGCGGCGTCGGCGACGTCCTTCCAGGTCGGCTCGGCCGTGTCCCAGCCCAGCGCGTGCGCCTTGGACGCTTTCAACCCCAGAAGTACGGGCGAGAGCATGGTCTTCTCCTGCGCCAGAATGCGCCCCTTCAAGGCGTCATCCATCGCCAGGTACTTGCCATGCGAAACCCATAGTGCATCGAATGTGCCGCCGCGGGAGATCTTGTCCACCGCGTCCAGCGTGCCCGAGTAAGTGAAAACCAGGTCGAGTCCGGTAGCACGGCGGATATCCGTCTTCAGACCGTTCTCAATGTCCTTGAGCTCGGAGCCCGCCAGGATCGAAAACGACCCGGCTGACGGCGCACCAGACGGCGCATCCGAACTCTTCTGGCAGGAAACCAGGAGTAACATCGCGGCGACGCACAGCGCCGCGACCAGTAGCTTCTTCATGGCTGCGTTCCTCACAGGCTTACCGGGCCGGACGCGGCGGGCGCCGTCTCCGCAATGGCCTTCACCGCCGTCTGTTCCCGGTTCATGCGCGATTCCCCCTCCGCCACGATGCTCTTGAGTGCGGTGATGTTGGCGCCCATTGACTCGATATTCTTCGACCGGAACTCGTCCATCTTGTCCAGGGCCTTGAAGACCGTGTCGAAGGAAGCCTTAAGCGTCTGGACGCCGATCAGCGGGTTGGTCTGAAACTCCACCACGCGGTCCACGTGATCGCCGAACATCCTGGCGGTGGACGCCATCAGGCCCTCGATCGCCGCGGAGCCCTGCTTGAGCGCGTCCATCACCTTCATCTGGTAGCCCTGGGCGCGGGCCAGCGTGACGGCAATCGACAAACTGGACATGCCGATGGTGGCCATGCGGTCACAGCCGTTGCGCAACTCCCGGCCGGTCTTCCGCAAGCCTTCCAGCATCTTGTAGCCGTTGATGCAAACCAGCATCTGCGTCTTCACGTCCATGCTGGCCTGGCGGGCGTAGAACAGCACTTCCTGTTCGATCGCTTTGGAGCGCGCCGGGTCGGTGGCCTTGAGCTTGGCCACGGAGTCGGTTAGCGTCTGGTCCAGGCGTTCGACGAAGACGTCCACCGAGCGCAGCTTGGTCATGGCTTCCAGAAGCTTGTTCATGGTGGCGAACAACTCCTGGTCGTCGCGGGCCAACTCGTCTTCCACGGCATAGATGTTATCGATCAGTTTGCGCAAGGACCCGCTGGCGCTGTCGAAGCGGCGGAGATAGGCTTCCAACCTCCGGCCGAAAGGAATCATGCCCAGTATCTTATGGGGCGAAAGCAGGTCGCCTTCCTTGCCCGGGTCGAGGTCCTGGAACAGTTCCCGCATCTGGTTCATCACCTGAAACGCGGGACTATTGGTTTCGCCCACGAAGTCCTTGTCCAGGAACCGGCCGGTGAGTAGCGCGCTGTCGCCGATTTCCTTCCGGCCCAGGCGGAAGGCGCTGTCCACGCGGTTGCGGAAATCGCCGGAGGTCACATCCATTTGCAGCAGGTCGGCGATGAACTGGTCGGCCTGGGCGATGGCCGCCGTCTTGGTCTCCTCCTTCAGGGGAATCAGCGCCGAAGCGGCATCGGGCTGCTTCACCGGGGTCATCGGCTCCGGCATGGCCAGAGTAAGTGGAGCTTCGGGGGCGGCAAGCGCCGCGGGCTGCTGAGAATCTGGGGTCACGTTCAGAACTCCTTACTGAGTTAGCGCTGTGTCGATTCGAGTGATCAGCTTTTCGAGGATGTCATAACTTGGCGGATCGATGACGTCCACGATGGTTTGCGGGATGACCATGCTTTTGGCCTTCACCGCCGCGAAAAGTTCCGTGTTGTCCTGCGTACGGAATCCGTACCGCTGTGCGATGGAGGCAATCTTCGGATTGGATGTCATCGCCTGCGCGAACCGCACGCCCTTGTCGGACAGGGCCACAATCGTGTGCTTGGTCAGGATGGTGGGCACCGGGTACAGCAGCACCATGTCGGGATTCGGATTGGGGTGCGACAGGATGTATTCCAGGAACTGCTGTTCGTAAATCATCACCAGCGGCGCCTTGCCGATCCCCATGGACGTATAGTCCTCGAAGGGCCCCGACGAGCTGGATTCCTGAAAGCCCTGCTTCGAGAACAGCCCCACCATGCTGGCGACCACTTTGTCGGCGTCCGCTTCGTTATCCACGACGTTGTTGCCGTTGGCGAGGTAGGCGGCCAGGGCCAGGTACATCGCTCCCGAGTTGGACTTGCGGACGTCGGTAGAAGTCACCAGAATCGACTTACCAACCGCATAGGCCGTATTGCCCGGCAGGTCCTTCCACCTCGTGCCCTTGTGCATCATGTCGACCAACTTGCCCATGTCGACGATGTAATCGGACCCATCCTTGTGGGTCACCAGTCCGGCGTTCTGAAGCACCGGGACCAGCGTCTTCCAACTGGCCACCGCCATCGGGGTATAGAACGTCGCGAAGATCCGTTTGGATCCGGTGGTCTGCGCGATCTTAGTCGCCGCGGCGGCGCCGGCCGGGTATGCGACGTCGAAGCTCTTGAGGTCCGGCCTGGTCGCGATTTCGCGGGAACCGGCCTTCTGCACCGTGATGGCGATGCCCTCGGCCGCCAGCGCCCTGCCGAGTTCCGGGTCGTTGAGAAAGTTCTCTTTTTCGGAGCCCGTGAGGATCCTGACGATGATGCGGTTGGCCGCGCTTACCTCGTCCTTCCTCTCGCGCATCGAGAACCTTATGGCGATCCCGACGCCGGCCAGCAACAGGACGGCGAGAACGGGTCCGACGGCTTTGCGAAGATTCATGCTTGTGTGCGGCTCCCGGAGGGCACGGCGTTCTTAGCACTGAGGCTCGCTCAATGATAGCTTCCTAGTGTTAATTTCGCGTTACAAGTGTGAGGGACGGGGTACCGTCTCAGGCGGGGAGGGGTGGGCGAGGGAGCAGGGCTCGAGCTAGACCGGGTAGCGGAAACCGTCGTGCGCCTGGACTATGTCGATCAGTTCCGGGTTATCGCCTGCCAGGTAACGAACGAGCGCGCAGGGTTCGAGGTCAATGAGATCCCCGATCATGTACCCCAGCGTTTCCACAAGCTCAACGTCCTTGGACGGGCCAAACTCGCGAGCAAGCTTCCCGTGATTGAGCCCAGTCGCGGTTTTCGTAAGATTGCCGAAGGTTCAGCAGCCAGCCGGAAGAGAGCCCGCAAGAGGCTTGAGAAGAAAGAAAAGGAGGTAAGCCGTAGTCGGAAATGCGAGGCATGCCGCCAATACCCAAACCGGACTAAGCATCTGGCCTCTGGTCGCAAGGATCGCAACAGCCAGGACCAAACTTGGGTAAAAGATCGCGCGGCGCATCCCCCGCGAGTACTCCAGGCCGGGGAGTCTCAGACCGGCATCCTCGCTCAACGCGCGCCAATGTCGCCGCCGCCGCAATGCGGGGATTATGGATTCTACGGCCGTCGAGGGCGTGACCGAGCCCTTGGGAACGCCCAGCAATTCCACCATGGCCCGTCTCAGCCGCCAGAAAGCGATACTGGTAAAGCACCGGTGCGATATGGTGCTGCCGAGTCGCGACCGGAGCGCCTTGTACAGATCCTCGAAGCGGGAGTGGTCGTCGAACTCACCGGGATCAAACTTCACGTCAAACGCGCCTTCGATGGCTTCCAGAAGGTACTCGACGTCTCCATCCATACGCGTGTTCACCTTCGAGTATTTTACTCCCTAACCCGAGTGGAACGCCTGGCCACCGACGCTGCCCGCTCAACTTGAGCGGACCCAACATGCTAAGTCATTGAATCAAAGACAGATTGTCCTTGAACATCCGCTCAACTTGAGCGGACAGAGCGAGTCCGCCGATCACGGCGCGCCACAACGCCTCGCCCAATCAGCCGCAGCACATTCCCGCCCATCACCGCCGCCTGCGCTTCCGGCGCGAGCCCCAGCAGCCGGATCTTGTGCAGCTCCAGTCCCGGATGCAACCACGGGCCGTCGCTCCCGAACAGCACCTTGCGCGGCCCGGCGCGCTTCACCGCCTGCACGATGTAGTCGAACCGCCGCACGCCCGCCGTGTCGGCATACACGTTGGGATAGCGCACCAATTGGTCCACCACCTGCTGTTGCGCGCGGAAATCGTCGGCGAAACTGCCCAGGTGCGGGATGATGAAGTTGACGTCGGGATACTGCGGCGCGAGCATGTCCACCACGTGCGCCTGGCCGGAAACGTCCACCAGGACGGGGATGCGGAAGGCGCGCGCGGCCTCGCACACTTCGCGCGTGGGCATGGATTCGTGGCCGTGCACCTTGATGCCGCGGAAGCGGTACTGCTCGACGGCGCGCCGAATCATCTCGCCGATGCGGCCGGCATCGCGCCGGGCGTGCACCATGGCGAAGCCGAGCAGCCGCCGCGGATAGCGCGCCACGATTTTGGCCACTCCGGCATTGGCCTTGGCGTAGTCGGTGTTGAAGGCCGCGAAGACGATGGTGCGGTCGATGCCCGCCGCCTTGGCGCGACGCAGGTACGGCTCGATGGCGGCCATGGTGTTCCAGGGCGCCGTCAGCAAGTCGCCTTCGCCGGCGTGGCAGTGGCAGTCGACGATCATGAGGGTTGAACTCGTTCTAGCGCCGAAACCGCGAGGTGACGGTCCTCTGCCTCGGGCCGCTCGCTCACGCTCGCGGTTCCGTGTGCCCGGCCCTGAACCGCGAGCGTGAGCGAGCGGCCCGAGGTTATGGAATATTACCTCGCGGTCACGGTACTCGTGCCGCGTCGCGGCGTCGGTTATGCGGGTGGACCCGCCACGCGCGTCCGAAGGCGGGTTGACAACCCGCCGCAGGTTAACAACCTGCCCCACATAGCTACAGCTCCATTTCCGCCATGCGCGGCGACCTTGCCGGCGCGCGCCGCGGCGCAACCCCGACGGGCGACTTGCCCGCGCTCTGCGGCACAGGATTCGTCTGCGACCACGGCAGCACCCGCGCACTGTTGGGCCGTCCCGCCAGGTCCATCGCCTGCGCGCTGGTCAGCCATTCTTCGGCCTGCTCGGCAATCTCCAGCAACAGCGTCTCGAATTGCGCCCGCGTGGTTTGCAGAATGTGCGGCTGCGCCAGCCAGCGCAGCACTTCGCGGCCGGTCACGCCCATGCGCTGCCGCTGCGAGGTCTGCAGGCGCTCGTTGTAGTAGCGGATCAGGACTTCTTCCACCACGTCCCAGGCGTTGTCGGCGCCGAAGAGGCGCTTCACGTCGTCGGCGTCCAGGATCTTGAACGACTCTTCGAGAAGCTGCATGACTTCCACGCGCATCACGTTTAGATGGCCGAAGGACAGCCACTTCAGGTTGTTGCGCAGGTCCAGGCCGGCGCGGCGCACGATGGCGATGGAGCCGAAGCTCGGGTCGTAGGCGCGCTCGCGGATCACATCCGATATCCGCTTGTCGCGCCAGAACATCGTCACCTGGTGCACGAAGTGCGCGAACAGCTTGTGGAAATCGGTGTTGGGACGCGAGCCCACCGGTCCCGTCCCAGAACCGTAACCGAACAGCCGCCGGTACGCCGCGACGCGGTCGCGCATGGTGTAGCGCAGCACTTCGCGCCGGTCGAACTGGTACAGCGCGAATGCGCCCGCGCCGCCCGACAACCGCACCGTGCCCGCACGGAACAGCTCCTGCAGCTTCTGCACCACCCGGAACACGCCGATCTTCTCGTGCTGGAACAGGTAGTACAGGTCGCCCACCGCGACAATCCGCTCCGAAGTAATGGTCTCGTCGTATGCCTCGACGCCCTGCGGAATGCGCGTCTGCCCGAAGTCCTTGGAAGCATCCGGGCCGATGCCCGCCAGGGCCGCCAGACCTTTATCGGGCGGCGGCGGCGCGGTCGCATCCGAATCCACCACCCCCTGCAGCAGGTCGTCGATCTGCTTGGTGAGCGCGTCGGCGAGTTGCGGATTGGAGATCAGGTCGGACGCCAGCCGGCTGGTCACCGTCTCGCGCAGCGCCGCTATCCGATCGTATAGGCCTTGATATTCTTTTTCGGTCGCCATTTCGTGCGTCTCCTATTCCAGGTCTCTCCAAGCCGCTAAATCGGGTTGATCGGCAACGACGGCGTCGCCACCGGCGTCACGATCGACGTTAGATCCGCAAGCTGGTCCGCCAGCGTCATCAGGGCTATCTTCACGCGCGGCGAGAAGTACGCCGGCGGAATCTGCGCTGCGTTCAGCGGGTTCACCGCTCCGGCAATCAGCCGTTGAAGCTGCTCGACCACCTGCAACACCTGGTATACGCCGAATTTGCCGCCGCTCTGAATGGTCGCGGGAGCCTCATCCGTCACCAGCGTCTGGATCCACAGCAGCAGGTCCTCCAGGAAGAGCGGCTGCTCATACTCGTTGGTCTTCGGATGCTTGACGTTGAACCTGATTTCCAGCGTCTGCCGCTCGGCCGGGCCGATGAATACCGAGTCCAGCGCGAACCGCAGTTCGTCAACCATTTCCGCCGCCACGGAAAGCTGCCGCGAGATCAGCACCAATTGCGTGCCGAAGAACGGCGTTGTCGTGGCCAGGCCGAAGAACGGCAGGTTGCTGATCCAGCTTTGCGCCAACGAAGTAAGATAGTCCGATAACATCCGGTAATTGGTGGTGTCCTGTTCGTCGTCGACCGTATTAACCAGGTTATTCGGCGTTCCAACGCCGCCGCTGTACACCAGCGTCGACAGGCCAAACACGTCGCGCAGGTTGCCTAGCGTTCCGCCCACCAGGTCCGGATCCGTTTGCACCAGCGCTTTGGGATTGAAGGTCTGGCCTAGTAACAGGTTGAAGTACTGCGTGACGCGCGCCACCCTGGGGCCGCCGGCGAACGGCAATTCACCCACGAGTTCGACCATCTGGCTGCGCACCACCGCGCGCAGGGCTTCCAGGTCCTCGGGATCGGCCGCCGGATTCAGCGCTTTCAAACCGTCTAACAGCGGCAGGGCCTGATCCAACGTATACTTGGCCCGCATATAAATGCTGGCCTGCGCGCCCGAAAGCCCACCCGAAAGATCGCTCTGCACGGCGTACGTGCGCGGCACCCACTTGGCTTGCACGTGGCCTTCGACCTCGGTCAAGGTGAACGCCTGCGCCAGCGCGCCGCGAAACCCCCCGGTATCTCCGGCTTTCACCTTCCAACCCAATACGTCGGCGACCGCCTTCAAGGCTGTTTGACCCAACCCTCCACCACTTCCGGTGGAAGGAGCCCCCGTGGTTCCGCCCGTCCGCGCCAGCGGCGATGGGGGGTATCCCACTTCCTCCGTCAGAATCGGAAATGCCGTGAGATCCACCAGCGGAGATTTTACGCCGCCAGAGCCGCCGCTGCCGCCGCCCGATCCAAACTTGCGTATTTTTGAGACGCCGAACTTATGAGATGCCATCGCTAGTCGCTCCCGTCATTGGATTTTCCGCCATCGAACCCGCCTGCCTTCAGTCAAGCTCGACTGCCAGTGCGATTGGCTCGGTTTCCAGATTCCGTTGTTCCACCACCCGGCCATTTACCAGGTACTTCACAAGGTATGTGCCGGGCTGCTCCAGGCACGCGATCACCTTCGCAGAAATGGCCTGCGGCTCCGCCACCACCAGGCAGCTCGTTCCGTCCTCGGTCCACACTTCGAAAACCTGTCCGGCGGTTCCCCCGTCGCCTTCCAGGTCCAGGGCGTTGACGGTCTTCACTTCGGCCGTGAATTCCCTGGCCACTTCTTCCTGGATCCTGTCCCGGGTTCGCTGCCCTCGCTCCGCGGCCTGCGCGCCGGCCTTCTGGCCTGGCTTGGAAGCCTTAGTTTGCGTCGTATCCATTGAGTTCTCCTCTGGCGGTCCGGTTGCGCCGCGCGCCATTCACGTAATCCCTTGCTTCGCCCACTCTTCGGCCTCGGCGTCGGCCCCCACGGGCTGGCGCGTTTCGATCTTCTGTCCGATGCTGGTCGTTCGCACCGAAATCGAGGTCGTGCCCGCGCGCTCCGCCATATCCTGCCAGCACTCCGCCAAACGTTCGCGGCTGCCATCGAGAGGCTGCCTGCAGTGCTCGATCCCCTGTTTCACGCTGGTCACCCAGGAGGGCCACTCGCCGCGCCGCTCGCTGCCGAAGCTCGTCAGGTCCTTCATCCGTTCGTAGGCCACCAGGTTCGCCGAATACACCTGGTCCATGCGCTGTAGCCGCTCCTGACACGCGCCCAGTTCGCGGCGCGCCAGATCCAGATCCACCGGGTGCGCCACCGCCCGCTCCGCCGCTCGCGCGTGCCGGATACTCTCGGTCACCCAGCCCAGCAAGTCCTCCACGGCGTACTCGAGGTTGTCCACCACCACCGCGTCGTTGCGCGCCGGCCGGTCCTCCACCACGGTGAGCCGCAGCTCCCGCAACCGGTCGTTCAGACGGTGCAACTGGCTGGAGAATTCGCGGAATGTTTTCTCGAGTCCCATAGGTCACCCGCTGGCCAACGTCTTATAGAAGTTGTGCGCAATCACACCCGGCCGCGCCATTCGCCGCCGCAGAGCGATTCGCGCCGCCCCGATCACGAAGCGTTCCGGGATGATCCCCGGATCGGTCCCGGAGGCCAACCGCTTGGCTGCCTCCTCCATCATCTGCTGCTCCTTGCGGCCGAAACAGTAAACTTCTGCCAGGGTCTTGTTGCCCAACGGCGCGTACGGTTGAAAACACATCGCATCCACCGCCACGGCGCACGCCTTCGGAAACGAACGTAACATCGCAGCCGGGATGCTGCCGCCGCCCGCCCCGGGGTACACGCGCTTCCACGCTCCCTGGTATTGCCAGGCTTCCTTTTCAAACCCCATGCGCCGCAGCAACTCCACGCTGTTCAACATACGCAGGTACGGCGTCGGATGCACCCCCCGCGGATTGAAACTTACAACCGTCCGCGTGCCGCGTGCGATTACGTCCATCAGCGACCCCACCACTTCCGGGCCGCCCAGAAGCAGGGCGCTCATGTCGGCGAACATCTCGCGGTTCCAGCGCACCCACGTGAACGCCACCTTGCGGTCCACGCCGGCTTCGAGCAGCTTCAGCCCCACTTTGCGCGGCACCTCTTTGCTCAGCCCCAGGTCGGTCTGCAAATTGTGGCTCAGCTCGTGCAGCACCGCTCCCAGCGTCCACGGATTCACCAGCCGGTGATAGGGCAGCTCGATCAGCGGGAACGGATTGAGCTGCTTCCCCAGCCGCGTTAGTGGAATCCCGCGGCGAAACGTGGCCGGAGAGAACCCCGTCCGCATGTACGAAAACGGCGGCGGCGCGGGAATCGAGGCCGCCCGCCCCAGGTTCATGTATGCGGCCCGGTAACAATCCAGCGCGATGCGGTCGCAGCTCAGTAGCCAGTTGGCGTAGCGCGTCTGCCTCTGGCCGAACAGCTCGAAGTAAAAGTCCCAGATCTTCTCGATCCCCTGCACCCAGTGGTGCGCCTTCTCCTTGCGGTTCACCAGCGCCTGCAGGGCCGACGTGGAGGGCTCGGCTTCCACCTTTTGCACCTGCGTGCTCACCCGTTTCGAGTAGCCCAGTAGCCCCTTGCGCAGACCCGAGATCAGCTTGTTGGCCGCCTCGATGTGCCCGGCCGTGGGCGCCGCCGAGTTGCTGCCGAACTCGTCCCTCTTGAACGGCCGCAACGCCGCCGCGTGGCGCGTGACGTTGATCGCCTGGGTCCACACCCACGGCCGCAGCACCGCATCGGAACCGGAGCCCGCGCCGGGAACGGCCGCCCGAGAGACAGCCGAACCCGGGTCGAGTTCTTCCGCAATTTGTGCCAATGCTTCAGCCGTGGCCGCCATGGGACCCAACCTGTTAACGAATCACTTGTCCGCAGCACTGGCAGACGGCAGTGCCCCTGCAATGCGGGCACGCCGGGCAACCGGCAGGTCTCCGCACCACGCCTCCGCCTGGCCTCACCACCGCGCCGGGGTGCACGCCTGGAACGCCGCCCGGATACGCAACGCCGGGAACTCCGGGCCGCCACCCGCCCCTGCGCCAACGCTGGCCGTGCGGGCGAGCCACTCCGGGCATCTGGCGATGGAAACGGCGATCCAACCGGTGGGCGTGCCGCAGCGCATGCCTGCGGTGATGCGGGTGCCCCAGCACGCTGCGCGTCTGATTCGCAAGGGTGCGAACCGCCCGGCGCATCGTGATGGGCCTTCCGTGCACTGCCTGGCGCGCGATGCTGCCCACCGTCCGTCGGGCGATGGCCGGCAAGGCGCGCAACAGTCCGCGCGTTCCCGGACGGCGGTGCAGAATGCGCGCGATCCGCGTCACTCCCTTCGTCAAGTGCGGCTCCACGCGGGTCACGGCTCGCACCACGCGCGGAAGCGCACGCCGCAGCGCCGGCGCCACGCGTCTCGCCACGATCGGCAGCAGCTTCTTGGCGGCCATCCCGATGAGCGGCAGAAACTGCTCGGCGGCTTCCTGTTCGGTTTCGCACTCCGTCGCCATGTGAGCAAGGTGCTCCATCATGGCGTCGGAGTAGATCTTCCGCACCGGGCTGATCTCGCCCTCGAGCTCCAACTCGCCTTCGCCTTCCAGTTCGCCCTCGCCGAACAAGCCGCCGAGCAGGCCGCCCAGTTCGCCTTCGCCCTCGCCTTCCAGTTCGAACTCGGCTTCCAGCTCGCCCTCGCCAAACAGGCCGCTGATCAGCCCGCCGAGTTCGCCTTCGCCTTCCAACTCGCCTTCCAACTCGCCCTCGCCGAACAACCCGCTGATGAGTCCGCCGAGTTCGCCCTCGCCTTCGCCTTCCAGCTCAAGCTCCAGTTCGCCTTCCAGCTCGCCCTCCAGCTCGCCTTCCAGTTCCAGCTCCAACTCGCCTTCCAGTTCCTGCTCGAATATGCCCGCCATGGTTATGCTCCTTTTGATTTGCGCCGGCTTTCCGGCGGACCCGAGGACCCTACCCGCGCCCTGCCCGCACCAGGCGCTTCCGCTTCAAATTGCGGCTCGCCTTAAAGTTGCGGGCTATCGCCGCCGTGCAGGCCTTGGGGCTTCCCAGCACCTTGCGAACCTGTGTAGCCGCGGCGCGCGCCACGGCGCGGCGCGTCACCGGCTTGCCGGCCGCCGCCCGCTTCTTCAGGGTCTTCATGGTGCGCCGCACGATGGTGGGGATTGCCCTTACCGCCGGACGCGTGGCGCGCCGCCGCCGCAAGATTCGGGTCAGGATGGCGACGCCGCGCACCAGGTGCGGCAGGATCTTGCGCAACGCCCGCCGGTCGGCCGGTGAAATGGTGGTCATGACCGCCGCGCCCACCATGGCCTCGGCTTCGCCTTCGTGCATCTCCTGAGACGCCGATTCGGCCATCAGTTCGGCCAGCGCCTCGTGCTGCGTCTGTTCGTGGCTGACAATCTCGTGGGCCATCTCGCTCTCGCTCTCCATCTCGCCTTCCAGCTCGCCTTCGCCCTCGAGTTCCAGTTCGCCTTCCAGTTCGAACTCGCCTTCCAGTTCGCCTTCGCCCAGAGCCGAGCTAGCCAGGTTGCCGAGGACGGCGCCGAAGGGGCCGCCGATCGCCGTGCCCACCATCGGCGCGGCCACTTTCGCAACCTTCTTGAGGATCGGCGCGGCCTTCTTCACGAAGTTTCCAATCTTCTTGAACATGCCGCCGAAGGAGAAGGCCTCGCCGCTCTCGCCCTCGAGTTCCAATTCGCCTTCGCCCTCGCCTTCGAACTCCAGCTCCCCTTCGCCCTCGCCTTCGCCAAACAAGCCGCCGAGGAGACCGCCGAGTTCGCCTTCGCCCTCGCCTTCCAATTCGCCTTCGTGCAGCCCGCTGAGTTCCTGCTCCAGCTCGGCTTCAAGTTCGCTTTCGTATATGCTCGCCATGCCACTTACCTCCCGCGAAATCATGCCACCCCGCAATACTAAGTTGCCCTCCGGTTTTCGGATAGTCGCATTTTGCCGGTACCTGGAACGGGTTCGCCCATTTCAGCCTCGCCCGTCCCGGGTAGCCCGTTTGTGCGAACACAAACAGAGCAACCGAAACGGGCTAGTTAAATCTTGGGATCGCTCAAATAAGGTACTGGTAATTTCCGCCACCGCCGTGATAGGATTCCGCAATAGCACTCGGGAATTCTTAGGGATTTCGAAGTTGAGCGGTATTATGGCATCTCCGGTTGTGAGTCCGAAAACAAACCCTGCAAGGCGGGCTCCAGCCACTCCCGAGCAACTGCTGAAGCAACTGCTGGCTCATGCCGCGGACCAATCGGCCGATGCGGCTCCGAATGACGGTTCGCAGGCCGAGGAGGTGCTCCTGGACATGGACGTGGATGGCACCCGCTATCTGCTGCTTCGCATGCCCAAACCGGGTGCGCCACGCGTGTTACTCAGCCCGCGGGAACGGGAGATCGTCCGCATGGTGGCGCAAGGCCACTGTAACAAGGTGATCGCCGGAGTTCTGAGCATAAGTTCGTGGACGGTGTGCACCCACCTACGCCGCATCTTCGCCAAGATGGGGGTAGGTTCACGCGCGGCCATGATCGCACGCTTCATGGAGACCGGCGGCGCCGCCGGACAGAAAGCCTGCGCGAGTGCCGGCGAAATGCGCGCCCAGCGTAGCGCGTAATCGCCGCTACCCCTTCGGGCCGTCCGGCGGTTGGGCACCGCGGCGCTTGGCCAGTTCCACCACCCAGACGATCATCGAACCGGTGGCCGTCAGAATCCCAAAGCCAAGCAGCTTGCGCACGTTGAGCGGCCATACCACCGCCAGCATCATCGCCACCGATACCGCCAGCAGGCACGCGCCGGCTTTCCACGACCGCTTCGTGGCAAGCAGGGCCACGCCGGGCAGCAGCAGGTCGCCGTAGCGCGGCGGCGGATTGCGGGCAAACTCCCGCCAGCCGAATGCGGCCACCAGCAGTGCCGCGCTATAGGCCAGCGCAAAGTGCACCACGCTGCGGGTTCGCGGATTCATATAAATCAGGTTAGCAGCCTTTCCAGGATTTAAACCCGGCGGGGACCGCGGTGTTTCGCCCCGCGTCGCTGCCCCGCCAACCCGCCGCGCCGCCGCTTCGCCAGGCGCCCGCCGCGCCCGTCACCGCCCTCGCACCCCCGCGCACCGCGCCGCCGCACCCCGTAACCTGCCGTTCACGTTGCCGTAGTAACCTGAAGGTCTACCTTGATCAACCTCACCAAAGTGGCGGAGAAGTTCCGCGCCTTGCTGGCGGCGGAGCGCTGGAGCCAGGCCATCGACATGCTCCAGGGATTCGACCTCACAGAGGCCGCGGACACCTTCATGTCCGTGCCGTTCCCCCTGCAGAAGGAGCTCTTCGGCAAGCTGCCAGTCCCCTTCGCCGCCAAGCTGGCCGGCGCCTTTCCTTACTACCACACCTACGTGCTTCTGCACTCCCGGCCCGTCGAGGATCTGAACGCCATCGTCGACGCCATGCATCCGGGCGAGCGCATGCACTTCTTCGACGAACTCCCCGAGGAAGCCTGGCGGCAGCTCATGGATGAGCTGTCGGAGAAGAAGCCCGCCCCCGCGCCCGAGGCCGCGCCAGTCGCCGCGGAAGCGCCCGCCGCCGAGCCCATCATCGAGGCTCGCGCCGTCGAGAAGCTCTTCGAGGGGCCGGGCGGAGACCGCGTGCAGGTGATCGCACCCACCACGCTCGCCATCGACGCCGGTGAGATCATCGCCCTCCTGGGCCCATCGGGCTGCGGCAAGTCCACCCTGCTCCGGATCCTCTCCGGCCTCACGCCGCCATCGAGCGGCGAGGTGCTGTGGCATGGCCGGCCGCTCGCCGAGGCGCAGCCGCGCGTCGCCATCGTGTTCCAGAGCTTTGCGCTGTTCCCCTGGCTGCGCGTGATCGACAACGTGGAAGTGCCCCTGCTCGCGCTCGGCATGGAGCGCGAAGAACGGCGCGCGCGCGCCCAGCGGAGTCTCGAGACGGTGGGCCTCCAGGGCTTCGAATCGTCCTACCCCAAGGACCTTTCAGGCGGCATGAAGCAGCGCGTGGGGTTCGCCCGCGCCCTCGCCGTCGAACCCGAGATCCTGTTCATGGACGAGCCCTTCAGCGCACTCGACGTGCTCACCGCCGAGAATCTGCGCGGCGAACTGATGGAGCTCTGGCTGGGCAAGAAGATCCCCACCCGCGCCATATTCATGGTGACCCACAACATCCAGGAAGCCGTGCTGCTCGCCGACCGCGTTGTGGTTCTGGGACGCAACCCCGCGCACATCCGCGCCGAATTCCGCGTTCCGCTGGCGCAGCCGCGCGACCGCGAGTCGGCCGAATTCCTGATGTACGTGGACTACATCTACAAGCTGATCACGCAGCCGCAGATGGAGGCCGCGCCGCTGGCCGTACCGAAAGCTAAGCCCCGCTATCCCATGCTGCCCCACGCCCGTCCCGGCGGGATCGGCGGATTGCTCGAACTGCTCGAAGATCGCGGAGGCGCGGACGACCTCTACCACGTGGCCGACGAACTGCGCCTTGAAGTGGACGACCTATTGCCCATCGTGGAAGCCGCGGCGCTGCTCGGATTCGCCACCACCGACAAAGGCGATGTGGCGGTGACTCCCGAGGGCAAGACCTTCGCCGAAGCCGATATCGCAACCCGCAAGCGCCTCTTCCGCGATGCCGCCCTGGCCCACGTGACGCTGCTGCAACAGATGCAGTCGGCGCTCGCGGGCAAGAGCGACCGCAAGATGCCGGCCGAGTTCTTCCGCGACGTTCTGGACGAACACTTCCCCGACGACGAGAGCAAGCGCCAGGTGGATACCGCCATCAACTGGGGCATCTACGCCGACATTTTGCGCTACGACGCCGGGAGCGACCAACTCACCCTTCCGCAATCCGGCGCCACCGCGGCGGCGGGCGGACACGCGTGACGCCCGGCCGGGTGATTCGCGGAGCGCGGTTGCTTCCGTGGAGCGAGTTGTCCACCGGGGCCGTGGCCCTGGCACGCGATCTGCCCATCGTGGCCGCCGGGCTGGCGCTCTTCTACGGCCTGCTGTCGCTCACGCGCTACTGGACCAGTCCGCTCAACACCCAGGCGGAAATCAGCCTCTCGCCTTGGGCCCTGCCGAAGTACGCCCTTTTCTCGCTGGCACGCCTGACGCTGGCCTACGTGGTCAGCCTGCTGGTGACCATGGTGTACGCCTGGGTGGCCGCGCACAGCCGCAAGGCGGAGCGGGTGATGATCCCGCTGCTCGACACACTGCAATCCATCCCCGTGCTCAGCTTCCTTCCCGGCGTCATGGTGTCCATGGCAGCCCTGTTCCCCACCCGCCAGTTGGGCGTGGAGATGGGCTCCATTCTGCTGATCTTCACGGGGCAAGTGTGGAACATGACCTTCAGCGTGTACTCCTCCATGAAGAGCATTCCGAACGAGATGCTGGAGGCCGCCGAGATCTACCGCCTGACCTGGTGGCAGCGCTTCATGCAGCTCGAACTGCCGTACTCCACCATCGGCCTGGTGTGGAACTCGATGATGTCGGTGGCTGGCGGGTGGTTCTTCCTGATGCCGTGCGAAATGTTCGTGCTCAACAACCGCGACCTGCGCCTTCCCGGCCTGGGCTCGTACCTGCAAACCGCGGCCAACGCCGGCGACACGCGCGCCATTCTGTGGGGCGTGGGCGCCATGATCGCGGTGATCGTGCTGATGGACCAGTTCATCTGGCGCCCGGTGATTGCCTGGAGCGAGAAGTTCAAGTTCGAGCAGGTTGAATCCGTGCACGCGCCGCGCTCGCCCATCCTGGAACTGCTGCGGCGCTCGCGGGTGCTGGCGCGCGTGACGGCGGCGACACTCGATCCGGCATACGAGGCCATCACGCTGCGCCTGGCAAAGCGCCACGCGGCGGCGGCCGGCGTTCCGTCCGCGCCTGGTGCGCGGCGCTGGCTCTCGGCGGCCATCGGAATCGCGGCGCTGCTCGGGCTGCTCTACGCCGTGGTTGGCATGGGCAAGATGCTGGCGGGCCTATCGCCCTCCGACCTGCGGCACATGCTGGCGGGCGCCGGCAGCACCTTCCTGCGCGTGGAACTCACCCTGGTCCTGGCGGCGTTGTGGACCATTCCAGTGGGCGTGTGGGTGGGGCTGAACCCGCGGGTCTCGGCGGTGGTGCAGCCAATTGCGCAGATCGCGGCGTCGGTGCCGGCGACCGCGCTCTTCCCCATCGTGCTGCTGGTGCTGATCCGCTGGGGCGGTGGATTGGGCATCGCCTCCATTGTGCTGCTGTTGATGGGCACGCAGTGGTACATCCTGTTCAACGTAATCGCCGGCGCCATGGCGATTCCCACGGATCTGAAGGAAGTCTGCGACATCTACCATCTGGGCCGCGTCGAGCGCTGGCGCAAGCTGCTGCTGCCTGCGGTGTTCCCCTACCTGCTCACCGGTTTCGTGACCGCTTCCGGCGGGGCATGGAACGCCAGCATCCTGGCGGAGTACTTCCACTTTCACGGCCAGACCTTCACCGTCACCGGCCTCGGCGCCACCATCAGCGCCGCCACGGACTCGGGCAACCTGCCGCTGCTCTACGGCGCCACCATCATGATGGTTGCCATGGTGGTGACCATCAACCGCCTTTTGTGGCGCCGGCTGTACGTGCTGGCGCAGACGCGCTATCGGCTGGAGAGCTAGTGGTCTGCGGCCGAGATACCGTCGATTATCAGACAGCGGCCACCTCGGACCGTCGGGCACTTCACCCGGAACCGCGAGGGTCACCGAGCGGCCCGAGCGCGGAGTGTGCTGCCCTCGGGCCGCCCGGCGACCCTCGCGGTTCCGTGGCGCAGCCCTTCTGCAATTTGCGGCCACGCGCCGGGATAACGGGCGTTTTCAAGGACGCACTACACCAGATTACTCAAGCCGCATCGGGAAGTGGGGGAACTGACGGGCGTCAGCCGAAGATCTCTTCGAGAGGCACCAGAATCGCCGGGCCCTCGGTACGCAGTTCCGCCACCTGGCGCATCTCGCCGGGTGTGCACTGCCATGCCTGGCGCGACTGGGGATCGAGAATCCACACGTAGGGCACGCCGAACCCCAGGAAATCCCGCACGCGCTCCTGCATGTCGGAGAGGCTCTGATCGCGGGAGAGAATCTCGATGCAGATGAAGGGTGGCCGGGTCGGGACTTGTTCATTGGGCTTCGGCCCGGCAAACACGCACACATCGGGGACTCGAATCCGCGTGGGCGCAACCCGGATACGCAGGCTGAGCAGCGTCCAGGTGCCGGATTCCCGCTCGCGGCTGAAGAGGGCCGCCCCCGCTCGCGCCATCAGGCTTGAGTGGTCCAACTCGCCCACGTTGCGTTCAACCACCCTCCCGTCGACATAGTCGCAGTCGGGGCGGTAAGTGGTCGAGAGGTATTCGTTCACGCTCACCATGCCATCCGCACCCATAAGACAAGAAAGCCGGAGCATCCCACCGCGGGACCTCCGGCTTCCAAGATAACAAACTGTCCGCCGCCCTACTCCGCCAGCGACTCCTCCCCGGTATCCTCCGGAAGTCCGCCGGTATACTGCAACCGCGTCTCCTCGTCGTAACCGGGAACCGCATCGAGCGCCGGTTCGACCACGGGCTCTTCCACCACGTCCTCGCCCGCGATCTTCACCTGGCGATAATACTCCATGCCGGTGCCGGCCGGGACCAGGCGGCCCATGATGACGTTCTCCTTCAGGCCCCGCAGGTAGTCCACCTTGCCGTTGATGGCGGCTTCGGTGAGCACGCGCGTGGTCTCCTGGAAGCTCGCCGCGGAAATGAACGAATCGGTCGACAGCGACGCCTTGGTGATGCCCAGCAGCATGGCCTTGCCCTGCGCCGGACGCCCTCCGGCTTCCGACGTCTTGAGGTTTTCGGCGCGGAACTTGAACTTGTCGACCACCTCTTCGGGCAGGAACTCGGTATCGCCGATGTCGTCCACCTTCACCCAGCGCATCATCTGCCGCGAAATCACTTCCAGGTGCTTGTCGTTGATGTTGACGCCCTGCAGGCGGTAGACTTCCTGGATTTCGTTGACCAGGTATTTCTGCAGTTCCTTCTCACCTAGCACGGCGAGGATGTCGTGGGGATTGCGCGGCCCGTCCATCAGCGGTTCGCCCGCCTTCACGCGCTCGCCTTCCTGAACGTTGATGTGCACGCCGCGCGGCAGCGAGTACTCGCGCTGTTCGCCGTCGTCGCCCACCACGAAAATCTTGCGCTGCCCCTTGGTCACTTCGCCGTACTTCACGATGCCGTTGATCTCCGCGATGATGGCCGTCTCGCGCGGCTTGCGCGCTTCGAACAGCTCCACCACGCGCGGCAGACCGCCGGTGATGTCCTTCGTCTTGGTGGTTTCGCGCGGGATCTTGGCCAGCACGTCGCCGGCGTGAACCTCCTCGCCGTCGTGAACCATCAGGTGCGCGTGGGTCGGCATGAGGTACTTCTTGGCTTCCGACCGCGAACCCTGCGCGCCATCGGGCCGCACCACGATCTGCGGCTGGCGCTTCTCTTCGGCCGAATCCGTCACCACGAGCTGCGACATGCCGGTGACTTCGTCCACCTGCTCCTGCATGGTCAGCCCATCCAGCAGGTCTTTGAAGTGCACCACGCCGGAAACTTCCGTGAGGATCGAGAAGGTGTAGGGATCCCACGAGAGCAGGATCTGGTTGCTCTTCACCGGGGCGCCGTCATCCACCGTGATGCGCGCGCCGTATACCACCGGGTAGCGTTCCTTCTCGCGGCCCTTGTCGTCCACCACCGCCATGATGCCGTTGCGGTTCATGGCGATCAGTTCGCCCAGCTTGCTGCGAACCGTCTGAATGCCGATGAAGCGCGCGAATCCGCCGCTCTTGGCGTCCTGCGTGGATTGCTCGCTGATACGGGTAGCCGTTCCGCCGATGTGGAACGTGCGCATAGTCAACTGCGTGCCCGGTTCGCCGATGGATTGCGCCGCGATCACGCCCACCGCTTCGCCGCGCTCCACCAGCCGGCCCGTGGCCAGGTTGCGGCCATAGCACGCCACGCACACGCCGCGCTTGGATTCGCAGGTCAGCACGGAGCGGATCTTGACGCGCTCGATGCCCGCCGCCTGAATCGCCGCCGCCAGGTCTTCGGTGATTTCATTATTGATGGCGACGATGATGTTGCCTTCGTAATCCTTCTGGTCTTCGAGAGCCACGCGGCCCACGATGCGGTCGCGCAACGGCTCGATGATTTCGCCGCTCTCGATGATCGGCTCCACGTAGATTCCCTCGGTGGTGCCGCAATCGTTCTCGCTCACGATCACGTCCTGCGCCACGTCCACCAGGCGGCGCGTCAGGTAGCCCGAATCGGCGGTCTTTAGAGCCGTATCGGCCAAGCCCTTGCGGGCGCCGTGGGTGGAGATGAAGTACTCGAGGACGTTGAGGCCTTCGCGGAAGTTGGCCGTGATGGGCGTCTCGATGATCTCGCCCGAGGGCTTGGCCATCAGGCCGCGCATACCGGACAACTGGCGGATCTGCTGCTTCGATCCGCGCGCGCCCGAATCCGCCATGATGTAAATCGGGTTGAGGTAGCGGCCGGTGCGGTCGTCGTCCTCCATCGCCTGGAACATCGAGTCGGAAACCTTCTCGGTGACCTTCGACCAGATTTCGATGATCTTGTTGTAGCGCTCGCCGTGGGTGATGGCGCCGTCCTGATACTGGCTCTCCACCGCCACCACTTCCTTGTCGGCTTCGGCCACCAGCCCCTTCTTCTCTTCGGGCACCACCATGTCGTCGATGCCGATCGAGATGCCGGCGCGCGTGGCGTACAGGAAGCCCAGCGATTTCACTTCGTCCAGCATCTGCACCGTGATCTGCAGGCCGAACTTCAGGTAGCAGTACTGCACCAGTTGCGCCAGGCCCTTCTTCTTCAGCAGGCCGTTGATGAACGGCATGTCCTGCGGCAGGCTGTCGTTCAGAATCACGCGGCCGACGGTGGTCTCCATGTATTGCTTGATGAACTCGATCGGCTCGGTGTGCAGAATGTTCTGGCTGTCGAAGGCGTGCACCAGGTCGATCACGCGGCCGGTGTAGCGCAGCTTGATAGGCGTCAGCGTTCCCACCTCTCCCATTTCGAGCGCGATCAGAACGTCGTCGGTGGAGGCGAAGGTGCGGCCCTCGCCCTTGGCCCCGGGACGCGCCTTGGTCAGGTAGTAGCAGCCCAACACCATGTCCTGCGTGGGAATGGCGATGGGCGCGCCGTGCGCCGGAGACAGAATGTTGTTCGACGAGAGCATCAGCGTCGAGGCTTCAATCTGCGCCTCGGGCGAGAGCGGAATGTGCACGGCCATCTGGTCGCCGTCGAAATCCGCGTTGAACGCCGTGCAAACCAGCGGGTGAATCTTGATGGCCTTGCCTTCCACCAGCACCGGCTCGAAGGCCTGGATGCCCAGGCGGTGCAGCGTGGGAGCGCGGTTCAGCAGAATGGGGTGGTCCTTGATGACCTCTTCCAGAATGTCCCAAACCACCGGGTCCTGCTGCTCCACCAGTTCCTTGGCCTGCTTGATGGTGGTGCAATGCCCGCGTTGCTCCAGGCGGTGATAGATGAACGGCTTGAACAGCTCGAGCGCCATCTTCTTGGGCAGCCCGCACTGGTTCAGGCGCAGGTCCGGCCCCACCACGATGACGGAACGGCCGGAGTAATCCACGCGCTTGCCCAGCAGGTTCTGGCGGAAGCGCCCCTGCTTGCCCTTGAGCGTATCGGAGAGCGATTTCAGCGGACGGTTGTTGGCGCCGCGCAGCACGCGCCCGCGGCGGCCGTTATCGAACAGCGCGTCCACGGCTTCCTGCAGCATGCGCTTTTCGTTGCGCACGATCACGTCCGGCGCGTGCAGCTCGATGAGCTTCTTCAACCGGTTGTTGCGGTTGATCACGCGGCGGTACAGGTCGTTCAAGTCGCTGGTGGCGAAACGCCCGCCATCGAGCGGCACCAAGGGGCGCAGCTCCGGCGGAATCACCGGGATCACGTCCAGAATCATCCACTCCGGCTTGTTGCCGGATTTGCGGAAGGATTCCACCACGCGCAGGCGCTTGGCGTATTTCAGTTTCTTCTGCACCGATTGCTCGGTCTTCATGTGCTCGCGAATTTCCTCGCTGAGCTGTTCCACGTCGACCTTCTTGAGCAGTTCCTTGATTCCCTCGGCGCCCATCATGGCGATGAAGCGGCCCGGGAATTCCGTGTCGAGCTGGCGCTTGCGCTCGTCCGTGATCACCTCGCCGCTCGACAGCACCTCGGTATCGCCCGGGTCCACCACCACGTAAGCTTCGAAGTACAGTACGCGCTCCAACTCGCGCAGGGTGATGTCCAGCAGGTGGCCGATGCGCGATGGCAGGCCTTTGAAGAACCACACGTGCGAGCACGGGCTGGCCAGTTCGATGTGGCCCAACCGCTCGCGGCGCACGCGCGCCAGGGTGACTTCCACGCCGCACTTATCGCACACCACGCCGCGGTGCTTCATGCGCTTGTACTTGCCGCAGAGGCACTCCCAATCCTGCGTGGGGCCGAAAATGCGGGCGCAGAACAGCCCGTCGCGCTCGGGTTTGAAGGTCCGGTAGTTGATGGTCTCCGGCTTGGTAACTTCGCCGTGGGACCAGCTCCGGATCTTTTCCGGAGAAGCCAGGGAGATGCGGATAGAATCGAAATCCGCGATCAAATTCGCTCGATCATACGGTGAAGATCTCAAAATGGCCTCCAGTTCGAAAAACCCCGTTTACCCATTGCCTTAGTCGGCCGCCAGCGCCGGCTCCGGCGTTTCCCGCGCCTTCTTCATCAGTTCCACGTCCAGACACAGCGACTGCAACTCGCGGATCAGCACGTTGAACGATTCGGGCACGCCCGGCTCGATAGCCGCCTCGCCCTTGACGATGGCCTCGTAAATCTTGGCGCGGCCATACACGTCGTCCGATTTCGCCGTCAACAATTCCTGCAGAATGTAGGCGGCGCCGTAGGCTTCGAGAGCCCACACTTCCATTTCGCCGAAGCGCTGCCCGCCGAACTGCGCCTTGCCGCCCAATGGCTGCTGCGTGATCAGCGAGTACGGCCCGATGCTGCGCGCGTGAATCTTATCGTCCACCAGGTGCGACAGCTTCATCATGTAGATGTAGCCCACCGTCACCGGCTGTTCGAATTCCGTGCCCGTCAGGCCGTCGAACAACTTGGTCTTCCCCGAACTGGGGAGTCCCGCGTCGGCCAGCGCTTTCTTGATCTCGCGCTCGGTCGCGCCGTCGAACACCGGCGTCGCGAACTGCACTCCCAGCGCCTTTGCCGCCCATCCCAGGTGGGTCTCCAGAATCTGGCCCACGTTCATGCGCGAAGGCACGCCCAACGGGTTGAGGACGATTTCCACCGGCGTCCCGTCCGGCAGGTACGGCATGTCCTCGTCCGGAAGAATGCGCGCGATCACGCCCTTGTTACCGTGGCGCCCGGCCATCTTATCGCCCACCGAAAGCTTGCGCTTCATGGCGATATAAACCTTCACCAGCTTGATCACGCCCGGAGGCAACTCGTCGCCCTTGCGCAGCTTGCCGGTCTTCTCGTCGGTGATCTTTTCGAGCACCGCGATCTGCCGCGAGGTCATCTCTTCGATTTCGTCGATCTGCTCGTTCAGCCGCGGGTCCTTGTTGGCCAGCCGCATGCGCTTCAGATCGCGCGATTTCATCTTCTCGATCAGCTCGCGCGTCAGCTCGGTGTCTTTCGAGAGCAGCCGCTTGTTGGTCTTTTCGTCGTGCAGATCGGCCAGCAGCTTGCGCCCTTCAAGCAGCCCCGCCAGCCGCTTGGCGCGCTCGTCGGTCAGGATGCGGATTTCGTCCAGCAGGTTGCGCTGCAAGCGCTGGATCTGCGTTTCCTCGATGGATTTCGAACGCTCGTCCTTCTCCTGCCCCTTGCGCGAGAAGATCTTGCAATCCACGATCGTGCCTTCGATACCCGGCGGGCAGTACAGCGACGCGTCCTTCACGTCGCCCGCCTTCTCGCCGAAAATCGCCCGCAGCAGTTTCTCTTCGGGAGTGAGCTGCGTCTCGCCCTTGGGCGTCACCTTGCCCACCAGGATGTCGCCGGGCTTCACCGTGGCCCCGATGCGGATGATGCCGCTCTCGTCCAGGTTGCGCAGGAACGAATCCGCGATGTTCGGAATATCCCGCGTGATTTCTTCCGGCCCGAGCTTCGTGTCGCGCGCCTCGATTTCGAATTCTTCGATGTGGATCGAGGTGTAGTAATCTTCCTTGACCAGCTTCTCGCTCACCAAAATGGCGTCTTCGAAGTTGTACCCGCGCCACGGCATGAAGGCCACCAGCACGTTGCGGCCGAGAGCCAGTTCGCCTTCGTCAGTGCACGGACCGTCGGCCAGCACGGTGCCCTTAGGCACGCGGCAGCCCACCTTCACGATGGGCTTCTGGTTGATGCAGGTGTTCTGGTTGCTGCGCTTAAACTTGGTGAGCTGGTAGATGTCCGCGCCCACTTCGCGCGAGAGCTGCCCTTCGTGGGTGGCGCCTTCCACGCGCACGATGATGCGTTCGGAGTCCACCGAATCCACCACGCCCGAGCGCTTGCACAGCACCACCGCGCCCGAATCGCGCGCCGTCACGTGCTCCATGCCGGTGCCCACATAAGGAGCGTCGGCGCGCAGCAGCGGCACGGCCTGGCGTTGCATGTTCGATCCCATTAGCGCGCGGTTGGCGTCGTCGTTCTCCAGGAACGGAATCAAACTCGCCGCCACACTGACTAGCTGCTTCGGGCTCACGTCGATGTATTCGATCTCTTCCCTCGGCTTCAGCACGAAGTTGCCGGCCTGGCGTGCGTTGGAAAGATCCGGAACGATGCGTCCCTTTTCGTCCAGCCCCACGTTGGCCTGCGCCACCACCCACTTGTCTTCTTCCCACGCCGAGAGGTACTCGCAGTGAGCTTCGAATTCCGCCGGCTGCTTCTTGGTGCTCAGCTTGCGGTTGGAGTCCTCCACTTGCTGCCGCGGCACCACGTCGCCCACCTTCAGGTCCACGTCGCCGGGGTTGAGGATCTTCACTTCGTCGATCACCACGCCCTTGATGACCTTGCGGTAGGGGCTCTCGATGAAGCCGTATTCGTTGATGCGCGCGAAGCACGACAGCGACGAAATCAGTCCGATATTCGGGCCTTCCGGCGTCTCAATCGGGCAAATGCGGCCATAGTGCGTGGGGTGCACGTCGCGCACTTCGAATCCCGCGCGCTCCCTGCTCAACCCGCCCGGTCCCAGGGCCGAGAGGCGGCGCTTGTGGGTGATCTCCGACAGCGGGTTGGTCTGGTCCATGAACTGCGAAAGCTGGCTCGATCCGAAGAACTCGCGAATGGCCGCCATCACCGGCTTGGCGTTCACCAGGTCGTGCGGCATGGCCGTCGACATTTCCTGGTACACCGACATCTTTTCCTTGATGGCCCGCTCCATACGCACCAGTCCGATGCGGAACTGGTTCTCCAGCAGTTCGCCCACCGCGCGCACGCGCCGGTTGCCCAGGTGGTCGATATCGTCCACCTGCCCGATGCCCTTGCGCAGCTTCAACAGGTACTTGATGGTGGCCTTGAAGTCCTCGCCATCCAGCGTGCGCTTGTCGAGCGACGTGGCGTCGGCGTGCTCGTGCAGCTTGATGTTGAACTTCATGCGGCCCACGCGCGAGAAATCGTACTTGCGCGCGTCGAAGAACATGCCCTGGAACAATTGCGTGGCCGTGTCCAGCGTGGGCGGATCGCCGGGGCGCAGTTTGCGGTAGATCTCGATCAGCGCCTCGTTCTGAGTCTTCACCGAGTCCTTGCGGATCGTGGCCGAAACCACCGTGCCCACGTCGTCGCGCTCCGGGAAGTAGATCTCGAATTCCTCGATCCCCGCTTCCATCAGCTTGCTCAGCGCCGTCGAAGTCAGCTCACTGTTGGCGTCCACCATCACTTCGCCGGTCGACATGTCCACCACATCGGCCACCACGTAGGCGCCTTCCAGATCGTTGACGGCCACTTCCGCCAGTTGGATCTTGGCCTTCTGGATTTCCTTGAACACCGAGGAAGTGATCTTCTTCCCCTGCCCCACCACCGTTTCGCCGCCCTTGCCCGTGATGGCGTAGGAGAGCTTCAGCCCGATCAGGCCTTCGTCCACGTTCCACAACAGCTTCTTGTCTTTGATGCCGATCTTGCTCACGCGATAGAACGCCCGCAGAATCTGCTCGTCGGTCTTCAGCCCCAGGGCGCGCAGGAACACCGATCCATAGAACTTTCTCTTGCGGTCGATGCGCACATAAAGGATGTTCTTGTTGTCGTACTCGAACTCCACCCAGCTTCCACGGTACGGGATGATCTTGCCCAGGAAGTAGCCCTGCGCCGGCACGCGCTCGAAAAACACGCCCGGCGAACGGTGCAACTGCGATACGATCACGCGCTCCGTGCCGTTGATGATGAACGTCCCGTTATCCGTCATCAACGGAATTTCGCCGAAGAAAACTTCCTGCTCCTTGATGTCGCGGACGCTCTTCTTCTGCGTCTCCGGGTCCTTGGAATACACCGTCAGGCGGATGGTCACCTTCAGCGGCGCCGCGTACGTCATGCCGCGCTCCTGGCACTCCTGCATGTCGTATTTCAGTTGCAGGCCCACCGGGTCGCCGCATTTGTTGCAGAACGTCACCACGTTCTTGTTGAACGTGCCGCAGTGGTTGCACAGCACGTCGCCGGCGTGAAAGGGATCCGTGCGAATGGTGGCGCCGCAACTGCGGCAGGTGCTCCGCAGGTGGTGCAGCCCCTTCAGGTTGCCGCACTTGCACTCCCAGTTGCCGATCGAATAATCCACGAACTCCAGTTCGCTCACCCCGCGGAAATCGGAGATCGGGAACACCGAGTTGAATACCGTCTGCAGCCCGATGTCTTCGCGCTCGTTCGGCAGAAGATCCATCTGCAGGAAACGCTCGTAGGATTTCCGTTGAACTTCGATCAGGTTGGGAATCGGAATGGAAGTTTTGATCTTGGAGAAATCCACTCGCTCACGTGCGGCGGCGTTAAGTTGCGTATCCATTCGTTATAACTCCTGACGGCAGACCAGCCACGCAGAAACTGCGCTCAACAGCACAATGCCAACGGCGCACCGATGTTGGGGAACATTCGGTGCGCCGAGAGATGAATCCGAGGCGGGGAGGAAACGGGCGCCGGGGAACTGCCGGGGACAAAATCCGGCGTGGAGGAGCTTCGGGGACACCAATCCCGTACCTTCGACACTGGCGTCGAAATGCACAAAACTACCCTCTGTGCAGTTCCGCCCGGCCTGCAATTGAAGTACCAGGATTTGGGAATCACAGTCACCAATTGGGATCGAATCCGGCTGAATCCAAAGCCCAACTACTAATGCTACCAGGACTTAGGCCCCGCGTCAAACTCCAAAAAACACACGTCGGGCGAGGCCGGGCGCAAATTCGCCCCGAGACCCCACCCTACGCTTCCAATCCTTACTTTACTTCGACGGTCGCGCCGGCGTCGACGAACTTCTTCTTGATCGTCTCCGCTTCTTCCTTGCTCACGCCTTCCTTCACCGGCTTGGGCGCGCCATCCACCAGGTCCTTGGCTTCCTTCAGGCCCAGGCTGGTGACTTCGCGAACCGCCTTGATCACGTTGATCTTGTTGGCGCCCGCAGCCATGAGAACCACCGTGAACTCGGTCTTCTCTTCCGCCGCCGGTGCCGCCGCTGCCGCCGCTCCACCCGCCACTGCCACCGGGGCCGCAGCCGCCGCCGACACGCCGAGTTTCTCCTCGAGCATCTTGACGAGCTGAGAGGCCTCCAGCAACGTCAGCCCTTGAATCTGATCCGCAATTGCGTTGATATCCGCCATTTCTCTTAAAACTCCTTCGATAATCGGTAAAATCGACTGGATTCGGGACAGACTGCCACGGGCCCCCAATCCGCCAGAATCGCTACGCTCCGAACTTGCTTTCCTTCACTCCCTGGTCCACTACAACCGCCAGGTTCCGGCCCACCGCGTTGATCGTCCCCAGCAACCGTTGCGCCGGTGCGTTGATCAGGTATAGCAGCTTGGATTGAATTGCTTCCTTCGACGGCAGTGTCGCCAGGTCCATGATCGACTTCACGTCGATCGCCCGGCCTTCCACCAGCCCCGCCTTGAACGTGAACGTCGGGTTGAGCTTCGCGTACGCCGTCAGAGCCTTCGCCAGAGCCACCGGATCGTTGGTGGTATACGCCACCGACGTCATCCCGCGCAGCCCCTTCAGCACCTGCTCCGATGGCGTTCCTTCGCTGGCCACGTCCGCCAGGTTGTTCTTCACCACCCGGTACTTCGCGCCCGCGCCCCGCACCACTTTGCGCAGTTCGAAATCCTGCCCAACCCGCAATTTCTCGTAACCCGTCACGAACAGGTTTTGCACTCGCTCCAGGTCGCCGTGCAGGGAATCGATGTCTTTCTTCTTGTCTGCCTTCTTTTTCATGGGAGCACCCGTCGGTTCTAGACTGCCGCAGCCTTCGCGCTGAACGGCGCCGTGTCGACCGCCACGCCCGGCCCCATGGTGGAGCAGATGGTGGTGTTCTTCACGTATTTCCCCTTGGCCACGGACGGCTTCGCCTTGATCACCGCCGAAATCAGGCTGGCGGCATTCTCCACCAGTGCCTGTGCCGCAAAACTGACCTTGCCCACCGGGGCGTGGATGATGCCCGTCTTGTCGACGCGAAACTCCACTTTGCCGGCTTTGATTTCCCTGATCGCCTTGGCCACGTCCACCGTCACCGTGCCCGTCTTGGGGTTGGGCATGAGACCGCGCGGACCGAGCACTTTACCGAGTTTACCCACCGACCGCATCATGTCCGGCGTGGCGATCACCGCGTCGAAATCCGTCCAACTCTCGGACTGGATCTTGTTCACCATGTCGTCGCCGCCCACAATATCCGCGCCCGCCTCGGTGGCCTCGCGCTGCTTGTCGCCGCTGGCGATGACCAGAACTTTTTTGGATTTGCCCAGCCCGTTCGGCATCACCACCGTGCCGCGCACCATCTGGTCCGCGTGCTTGGGGTCGACGCCCAGACGCATGTGAACTTCCACCGTCTCGTCGAACTTCGCAAACTTGATTTTCTTGATCAGCGGAATCGCCTCTTCGAGTGAGTACTCGCGAGCTTCAACCTGTTTCCGCGCGGCTTGGTACTGTTTTCCTGGTTTCTGTGACATGTTTCCTCATTGGTGCAAGCGGTTCGCAAAAAAGCAAACGAACCTCCCACTGAGCACTTTCAAAAAGGGACTGCAAGTAGTGTACCAAATCGTAACGGTTTGTGTCTACCGTGGATTCCGCCGTGGATTCCGCCGGTTCCGGGCAATCTCCCGCTCCCCTATAAGCATGATCCGCACATCCATCACATTCGTCCCCGTCGGCCCCGTCTTCACCAGATCGCCCAGCCCTTCGAAGTAACGATACGAGTCGTTCCCGTCCAGGTACCGCCGCGCCTCGGGGTTGCGCCGCAGCGTCTCCCCATCGGCCACCGCCCCCGCCGCGTCCGTCGGCCCGTCGGTCCCATCGGTGCCCGCGCTGAACACCACCGTCCGCTCCATCCCCGCGATGTCCAACGCCGCCGCCAGCACAAATTCCTGATTGCGCCCGCCCAGGCCACCTCCGCGGATGGTCACCGTGGTCTCGCCGCCCGTGATCAGGCACGCCGGCGGCTTCACCGGCTGCCCAGTTTTTGCCACCTCGCACGCCACGGCCGCGTGCATCCGCGCCACCTCGCGCGTCTCGCCTTGCACCTCGCTCGAAAGCACCAGCGTGTGGAACCCCAGCCGCCGCGCCTCGCGCCGCGCCGCCTCGAGCGCCAGCCGATTGCCGCCCACCACCGTGTTTCGCACCCGCTTGAACAGCGCGTCGCCGGGCTTCGGTGTCTCCGCGATCTCGCCGCGCTCGCCCCGCTCGATGCGCTCCCTCGCCGCCGCAGGCACTCGCTCCACGATCCCGTAACGCCGCAGAATCTCCGCCGCCGCCGCGAAGGTCGAGGCATCGGGCGCAGTCGGCCCGCTGCCAATCACGTCGATATCGTCGCCGATCACGTCGCTCAGCAGCAGCGCCTCCACCGCCGCCGGCGCCGCCAACCGCGCCAGTTGCCCGCCCTTGATCCCGGAGATGTGCTTGCGCACGGTGTTGATCTCGTGGATGTCCGCGCCCGACGCCAGCAGCAATCGCGTCACCGCCTGCTTCTCTTCGAGCGTGATGGGCGCGGCCGGAAGCGGCATCAGCGCCGACGCGCCTCCCGAAATCAGGCACAGCACCAAGTCGCCCGCGCCCGCCGCCGCGGCCATCTCCGCGATGCGCCGCGCACCCGCCGCCCCGCGCTCGTCCGGAACCGGGTGCCCGCACTCATTCAGTTCGATCCGCCGCAGCAGTACCGTGTGCCCGTCCTTGACGTTCACCAGGCCCGCCGCAATCCTCCGGCCCAGCGCCCGCTCGGCCGCCTGCGCCATGGTCGCCCCCGCCTTGCCCGCGCCGATCACGTAAACATTGCGATACCGCGAATAATCCCGGCGCTTCAGATAGCGTGCCACCGCGCCCGCCGGGTCCGCCGCCCCGAGCGCCGCCTGGAAAATCCGCCGGGCCTGCTTGCGTAGAATGCGGTTCGTCATTTTGCGAAAATCGGGTGCCGCAGAATCGCTTCCACCGTCGCGGCCAGGTCGTCGCTCTCCACCGGAACGCGCACGTCCGCCAGCGCGTACGCCGGCCGCCGCTCGTCGAACAGCACGCGCAACCGCCCGGGATCGCGCGCCAGCGGGCGGTGCGAAGCCTGCCTCACGCGCCGCTCCACCGTCTCCCACGGACAGTCCAGCCACACCGCCACGCCGTTCTCCAGCAGCAGTTCCCGGTTGGCCTCCGCCACGAACGCGCCGCCGCCCAGCGCCACCACCGCCGGCCGCCCGCTCTCGATCCAGCTCACGTGCCGCCGCAGCATGGCCGCTTCGATGCGCCGGAATTCCTCTTCCCCGCGCGTTTCGAAGATGCTCGAAATCGCCATGTCCTCGGCCGTTTCAATCTCGTCGTCAAGATCGAAGAAACTCCAGCCCATCCGCCGCGCCAGTTCCCGCCCCACCGTCGATTTGCCCGATCCCATGAAGCCCACCAGGTAGATCCCCGGCGTTCGCTTGAGCCGTGCGTTCATGGCCTAGCTCACGCGCTCCGTGAGCGCCTTCTCCACCAGTCCGGGAAACAGCACCCCCGCCGCCACCAGCAGCCAGCCCGAGGGCGGCGCCATCACCGTGCGCGCCCGCCGTTCCACACCGCGGCGGATCTCCCGCGCGCAATCCTCCGGCGAAATGGCGAAGCGCTTCCCCGCGGCCACCCTGCCCGGCGGATGCCCCCCCATCGCGTGGCGGTGAAACTCCGTCTTCACGTAGCCCGGGCATACCAGCATGGCGTGGATGCCATCCCGCCCCAACTCCATGCGTAGCGCCTCCGTCCATGCGCCCAGCGCGCTCTTCGATGCGCTGTATAGCGGCAGCCACGGCAGCGTGAACTTTCCGGCAATCGAACTCATGTTGACGATGGTGCCCGCGCCCCGCTCGCGCATGTGCGGCACCGCCAGTTGCGCCATGCCCAGCGCTGCGAAGAAGTTCAGTTCCCACATTCGCCTCGCCTCTTCCATGGGCGTGTTCCACGACGGCCGGTAGATGCCCACCCCCGCGTTGTTGATCAGGATGTCGATCTTCCCGAAGCGCTCCAGCGTCCGCTCCACCACCGCGCGGCGCGTCTCTTCCACCGTCAGGTCTCCCGCCGTGATCAGCGCCTCGGACCCGCCCGCGCGCCGCAGCCCCTCTTCCGAGCGCGCCGCCAGCGAGAGTTGTGCACCCGCCCGCGCGAACTCGGCCGCGCAGGCCGCGCCCAGCCCTTCGGAGGCTCCCGTGATAAGCGTTACTTTTCCATCGATCCGCATGGTGGGGAATCGGTCATAATGTTACCATGCCTTCGCGGTTCATCCCCCTGTTCCCGCTGCAGGTGGTGGTATTTCCGCGCACCGGTCTGCCGCTCCACATCTTCGAGGATCGCTATAAGACCATGGTGGGCGAGGCCATCCGCGACAAGAGCGAGTTCGGCGTGGTGCTGGCGAAGGATAACGGCATTGCGAACGTCGGCTGCACCGTGGTTGTCGAGCGCGTGCTCCACGCCTATCCCGACGGCCGCATGGATATCCTGGTCCGCGGCCGCCGGCGTTTCGAACTCGTTTCCCTCAACGAGGAGTTGAGCTACCTGCAAGGCGAGCCCGCCTTCTTCGACGATGACGACCTCTCGCCCGTCCCGCCCGACCTGCGCGACGCCGTGCTCGCCCTCTACCGCGACCTGCTCCCGTTCGTTTCGCTCGCCGGGCGTACCGAGCCGGATCTGGCCGACTCGCAACTCAGCTTCCAGTTGGCACAATGTCTGCCCGATCTGGATTTCCAGAATGCGCTCCTCGCCCGGCATTCCGAAATCGACCGCCTTCATCGTCTCAATCAATACCTCGCACTCTACATTCCCCGGCAACGCGCCATTGCCCACGTGCGGGAGGTTGCACCCACCAACGGCTGCGGTGGGCATTCCGTGGGACTCTGAATCATGTTCCAACGGGCGCGTCCGAATTCGGACCGGCTGCGAACCTGGGTATCCTTCGGCTCCTCCGGCTCGTTCCACGCCACGCTGCTGCTATGGCTGGCCGTTGCCGCCGCCCATCTGCCCCGCGAGGCCCCTCCCAGCCTCTATGACCAGATGATCGGCCCCGGCGAGGCCCGCCTGGTCTGGTACAACCTGCACGAGAAACTGCCGGACATCAAGCCGTCCCCGGCCGCACCGGGCCACACCGGCGCCGAGCGCCCGCGCGCCCGGCGCAAGTTCTCGCAGGCCCTGGTCTCCGGACCGAAAGACGACGCCCGCACACCGCAAACCATCGTCACCGAAGCTCCCCCGGCGGAGTTGCCCAAGCCGCTGCCGCTTCCTAATGTAGTTGCCGGACAGGCCGCCCCGCCGCCGCGAGCCCGCCTTTTCCTGCCGCCGCCTGAAAAGGCGCCCGATCCGCCGATCGAGGAGGCCCCGCCGCCGGAGTTGCCCGATTCGCCGCCCACCGCCGACAAACCCGCCGTTCCGGTGCCGCAGTTGTCCGTGTCCCCGCCCCGCCCGCGGCCCAAGGAGTTCCAGCCGCCGCCGGACCGCAAGCCCGCCACCAACGCCGCCACGCCGCCGCCCGCACTGCCCGATGCCCCACGCGCCACCGCCAAGCCCGCGGTCCCCGTGCCGCAACTCGCCACTTCCGCCGCGTCCCGCCCGCAGCCCAAGGAATTCCAGCCGCCGCCTGATCGCAAAGCCGCCGCCAACGCCGCCACGCCGCCGCCCGCACTGCCCGATGCCCCACGCGCTACCGCCAAGCCTGCGGTTCCCGTGCCGCAACTCGCCGCTTCCGCAGCGCCTCGCCCGCAGCCCAAGGAGTTCCAGCCGCCGCCTGATCGCAAGCCCGCCACCAACGCCGCCACGCCGCCACCCGCTCTGCCCGACGCCCCGCGCACCGCCGCCAAACCTGCCGCCCCCGTGCCGCAACTCGCCACTTCCGCCGTGTCCCGCCCGCAGCCCAGGGAGTTCCAGCCGCCGCCGGACCGCAAGCCCGCCGCCAACGCCACGCCGCCACCCGCTCTGCCCGACGCCCCGCGCACCGCCGCCAAACCTTCCGCCCCCGTGCCGCAACTGGCCGGTACCCCGCCCCGCCCTCAGCCTCTGCCGTTCCATCCCCCGCCCAATGATCCGGCCCCCCAGTCGTCCGCGCCATCCCTGGACACGCCCGCGCCTCCGGTCACCAGTCCCTCCGCCGCCGGCGCCCAGTCGTTCGCCATCGCCAGCCTGCAGCCTTCGAAGTTCACCGCCGTCCCCGTCCCCCCGGCGTCCCACGAGGCGGGCTTCTCCGGCGCTCCCAAGTTGCACCCCGAAAGCACCGGCGCGCCTTCCAATGACAGCGCCGCCCTGGTGGTCCCCAATCTCTCCGCTGGCGGCGGCGCCCGCGACCCGCTGCCCACCCTGGCGCCGGCGCCCGAAGTCTCCGCCCGCGGCCGTCTGCTGGCCGAACTCCGCACCCCCTTGGACCCCCATTCCCCGGCCTCGCCCACCCTTCCCCCCGGCGCGTTGCGCGTCTCCTCCGCCCCCGACCCCCGCCTCCAGGGCCGCGTGATCTACGCCATGGCCATCCAGATGCCCAATATCACCAGTTACTCCGGTAGCTGGATGGTGTGGTTCGCCGAGCGCGTTCCCCAACCCGGCGCGTCACCCGCCAAAGTCCGCCCCCCGGAGCCCCGCCACAAAGTGGACCCCGCCTACATCCGCTCCGCCGCCGACCAGCGCATTGAAGGCGTAATCAAGCTGGCCGCCGTCATCGGAAGGGACGGGCGCGTGGACCACATCGAACTGCTCAGCGGCATCGATAACCGCCTCGACTCGAGCGCCGTCGAGGCCCTGGGCAAGTGGGTCTTCGAGCCCGCCTTGCGCGACGGCGTGCCCATCGAGGTCGACGCCGTGTTCGAAGTCCCCTTCCACCTCGCCCCCAAACCAACCCGATGACCAACCAATCCCTGATCTTCGACGCCGACGACACCCTCTGGGAGAACAATATCTATTTCGAGCGCGCCTTCGAGGAGTTCGTCGAGTTCCTGGCGCACTCCTCCCTCACACCCAACCAGGTGCGCGGCGTCCTGGACGATATCGAAGTCGCCAACAACCGCATCCACGGCTACGGCACCCTGAACTTTGCCCGCAACCTGCGCGAGACCTACCTGCACCTGGCCGAACGCGAGGTCGGCGAGGAGGATCTGCGCATCGTCGTCGGTTTCGCCGAACGGATTCTGGAATCGCCAATGGAAGTGATCTGCGGTGTGCCGGAAACGCTCGAGTACCTGGCCTCCCGCCACGACCTCACCCTTTTCACCAAGGGCCACCCCGACGAGCAGCGCCTCAAGATCGACCGCTCCGGCCTGGGCCGTTTCTTCGGCCACACCGCCATCGTCAAGGAGAAAGACGCCGCCGCCTACCGCGCCCTGGTCCGCAGCCGCGGCATGACGCCCGAGAGCACCTGGATGATCGGCAACAGCCCCAAGTCCGACATCAACCCCGCCATCGAGGTGGGGCTAAACGCGGTCTTCGTCCCCCACGCGCACACCTGGGTGCTGGAGAAGCAGGACCTGCGTCCGGGGGCCAGCCGCCTGCTGGTGATCGAGTCCTTCGCAGGGCTGAGGGATTGGTTCTGATGCGGCCGAGGCCGGGGAAGATTCTTTGCTTCGTATGGTTCTGCACGTTGAGCGAAGTTTTTTTCGTGGCCGGAAGATAGCGTACGCGGTGTACTACGCGCCGGAACCGACCGCAACTTCCCCACCCGCAACCGGCTTCGAGCCCCGAAAGGCCCCCATAGAATACGCCGTAATACGCTGAAAAACCATTACTTATTGTCGTTCGCAGCTCCTCGGTCACGCCGACGGCCCGGCCTTGGAAGGGCTGGTACTGCCCTCACTTTCCGACCGGAAAGTGCAATTCGTACAACAAAATACCACTACTCATAGGGTGAAAAATTTTACGACTCGGTGTATACTAAACGAGATCGGAGAGCCCTAGGCTGGCGAACCGGCAGAGGCTAAGGAACCCAGGAGGAGCCCCTTGAACCACACTATTAGAACCGCACTTTTAACATCGTTGCCGCTGCTGATCATCGGAGCATCCGCGCAGGCGACAGCCATTTACGATTTCGGCACCAGCACGACCTCAACGTCTTGCGGAGGAAGTAACGGCGCCTGCGTGGGAGGAATGGGCGGAACCCTCGTTGCCAAGACCGGTTCGACCTCCGGCACCGCCCAGTTTTATACCTCGACGACCGAGGCCTACACCGAGCCTTCGCGAACCGGCTCCGTCGACATTCTTTGGAACGGGACCGGAACAGGAACCGTGCCCACTTCTATTCCTGTGTCTTGGAATTTCTCGATCAACGATGTCGCAACCGACGCCGTTTTCCACTGGGATCTAACCGTTACGCTCGACGGGGCCACGATTTTCGACAGCACAACGTACTACGGCTCCGCGCAGACGTCTAGTTCGGCCACGGGTTCGACGTCCGCGGCCGTGCCGTTGGCAATTCAGGGCACCGCCATGGGCGCTTATTCCGTGGATCTCCACGTGAGCTTCGGTGATTCCCTAAATTATGGTGGAAGCACCGTCACCCTCTCCATGCCCCAAAGCGGGGGAGGGGTCGAGTTGGGTAGCACGTCTCCCGAACCCGCGACTTTGGGATTTGCCGGCTGTGGCCTTTTGATTGCCTTCGCCATCGCCGCCCGGAGATCGCGCAGGCCAGCCGCCGCGAATCAGTCTGCATAACTTAGGTGCTCCTCCGTCCTCCCTTCTTTGCCCACCGTATCTCCCCGCCCAGCGCGGGGAGATACGGTTATGGTCAACCACTACAATCCGGGTTATTCAGGTTGCTGTTTTTCTTTCAGAAATACACCTTGAGGGTATACAACCCTCAGGGTGCGTTGTATACTGAGCTGGACACAGGCAATTGATATGCATAAACCCAACATATACAGTTACATCTCACGGCTCATAGCCGGTCGGCCAGCACCGTCGGCATTATGTCCCAGGTTGGGAATTCTGCTGACTTTGTTCGTCTTTCTGGCGGCTGTGTGTCAGGCCGCGAATCCCACGGCATTGATCGTTTGGGACGGCGACGGTACGAATGCTCAAGAGGGGACTGTCATGGCCGACGTGAACACGGCCCTGACAACGGCCGGGTACACCGTTACCCAGAACGTCGGGCTCCCGGGCACGTTCACCAGTTACAAGCAGGTCTGGGACCTCCGGGTTAATGGCACCGCTATCTCGGCCGGAGAGATTGCCGCGTATTCCAATTATCTTTCCGCAGGTGGGTCGCTCTATATCGCAGGCGAGAATGCCACCTTTTTCGCAACCCGCGATACATCGATCGCAAATCTCGTATTAGCCGTCGGAGGCGGTACGATCACTCCCGTCAACGCCGGCAGCACCCAGACAGTCGTATTGGCCCCCTTCACCACCACACCATATTCAGTATCGACCGTCACGCTCCCGGTCCCCGGGGGCAGCGCCTCACCCGGCACAGGCGCCTTCATTTCCAAAGACTCGAGTAACATCGGCGCGTCGATTCTCTGGGGCTCCATCGCGCTCGGGAAACCCGGAACCCTGATCGTAGTGTTTGACTGGGACTTTCTCAACAACGCCTATGTCGGGCCTGGGAGCGATCCAATCGCTCTAGAGTACTTGTATAACCTGATCGGCTATCTGGGTTCGCCGGGCCCCTACATCACCAGCCTGACCCCCAATTCCGGCCCGATCGGCGCATCGGTTGTGATCGCCGGCGGTAACTTCGGAGCTACCCAAGGCACCAGCAAAGTTTATTTCAACGGAACCCTCGCTACCACGGTCACCGCCTGGGGCCCCAACAGCATTACAGCCAACGTCCCGGCAGGTACCACGACGGGCAACGTAACCGTGGTTGTCAACAGCGTGACCAGCAACGGAGTCCTCTTCACGGTTACTGGCACCACCTCGGTCCCCACCCTCTCCCAAGGCGCATTCCTTCTGTTGGCTTGCTGCCTGATTGGGATCGCTGCGTGGCGCATCGGACGCAGCTACCGGCCATCGGACATTTAGTACAGGATTCGGTTTCTCACGAAAAGCGGGGCCGCCAACGCGGCCCCGCTTTTTTTGCGCCTCAACCCGCATCATCCAAGCCCGCCACGATTCTCCGCCCCTCTTGTGCGATAACAAGGTTAGCCCACTCCCATGAAACTTCTCATCACCGGCATTTGCGGATTCACCGGCGAGCGCCTGGCCCGCGCCCTCCGCGAGCGCATCGACGGCCTGGAAATCTTCGGCCTCGACAACCTCTCGCGCGCCGGCTCGGAAACCAACGTCGAGCGCCTGCGCCGCTCCGGCGTCCGCTTTTTCCACGGCGACGTGCGCCAGCCCAGCGACCTCGAAGTTCTTCCCCCCGTCGATTGGGTCATCGAAGCCGCCGCCAATCCCAGCGTGCTCGCCGGCGTGGACGGCCGTTCCAGCAGCCGCCAGTTGCTCGAGCACAACCTCCTCGGCACCGTCAACACGCTGGAGTACGCGCGCCGCTCCTCCGCCGGCTTCGTGCTCCTCAGCACCAGCCGCGTCTATTCCATCCCCGCCCTGGCCGCTATTCCCGTGCACGAGCAGAGTGGCGCATTCACCGTCGACGCGTCCCAGCCCATCCCCGCGGGCGCCAATGCCGAAGGCGTCTCCGAGGACTTCTCCACCGCCGCCCCCGTTTCTCTTTACGGCGCTACCAAGCTAGCCTCCGAATCGCTCGCCCTCGAATACGGCGCCACTTTCGGCTTCCCCGTGTGGGTGAATCGCTGTGGCGTCCTCGCGGGCGCCGGCCAGTTCGGCACCGCCGAGCAGGGCATTTTCTCCTACTGGCTGCACGCCCACGCCACCCGCCGCCCCCTCCGCTACATCGGTTTCGGCGGCCACGGCTGGCAAGTCCGCGACGCCTTCCACCCCGACGATCTGGCCTCGCTCATCGCCAAACAGATCCGCCGCGGCGCCCCCGCCGCGCGCGCCATCCACAACGCCGGCGGCGGCCCCGAAAACTCCATGTCGCTCGCGCAACTCACCGCCTGGTGCGACCGCCGCTACGCCCCCTTCGCGCCCGCGCCCGATCACACCCCGCGCCGTTTCGACATCCCCTGGCTGGTGATGGACAGCCGCCGGGTGCGCGAAGAGTTTGCCTGGCGCCCCGAGATCCGCCTGGAGTCCATTCTGGAAGAGATCGCCCGCCACGTCCGCGACAACCCCGATTGGCTGACCCGCTGCGGCGCATAGACAATCCGCAAAATGGGGACTGGCTTGAATTTCGCCGCACTTGCGAAATTCGTGCCTGTACCCTTTTTGCCCCACGCACCGGTTCCGCGCAAACCGCCCGTGCTTTGTCCGCTACCGCTCCGTGACCGGCCGCTCGCGCCGAGCCACCACTCTCATGCGCAGCCCCACGATTCCGGCACAGCAATCGCCAACAACCAAAACGAACCAGGCTCCGGAGTTGCCTTGCGTAGGCAAGCCGCAAAATGGGGACTGGCTTGAATTTCGCCGCACTTGCGAAATTCGTGCCTGTACCCCTTTTTGCCCCAGGCACCGGTTCCGCGTAAACCGCCCGTTCTGCAGCCGCTACAGCTCCGTAGACTGCCTCTCGCGCCGATTCACCACTCCGCGCCACCCCACGAATCCCGCCACGCCCATCGCCAACAACCAAAACGATCCAGGCTCGGGAACGCCCGCCTCGAAGTTATAGCCGATGGAATCCAGCGCGTCCTGCTCGTAGATGCTGAAGGCCGGGTTCGCCCCCGGCGTTCCGAAGGCGTCCTGAACGTGCGGCGTGCCGGACGTTGCCCAATCGCCATAATCGGAGCCGCCTGGAGGCCCGGCCTGGTTGAATCCGATAAGGTTCGTAACTCCCCCGTCCACCGAGAAATAGGAAGTCGCCGAAGAGCTTATGGTATAGCTTCGCACGCCGGGCGCCGAGTAACGAAACAGATCCTGCGGAGTAATGTGGCCAATCGTCGAGCCGCTATCCAGATTCGAGCCCAGGCCAAGGGCTTCATCGGTCTCGTGCTCGACTACCGCAAGGAGGCCATACTTGCCGGGATCGTATGGGATCCCGGTATAGTTCGTGATCGAGGTATTCACTGAGACTATGGAATCAAACGTCACGCTGGCGCTGAATCCCAACGCCCGCAGGTTGGCGGTGTTCACATCCACCTGTGTGTTCCCATTGACTGGGTTGTTCGGCCCGGCGGGAAGGCTGGCCAACGCCGCCGTATCTACCGCGTCACCCGACGAATTAGCCTGCAGGGCGGCCAAATACTGACTATACGTGATGGTGCCGAAGGAGGTAGAGCTCTGTCCCAGCCCGCTGCTCATCTCCGCGTACAGGATGTTGACGGTGATCGGCGTCGAGATACTCGCTTCATAGAACGCGATCGCTTGGTTGACGGTGGCCTCGATCAACGCGGCGTTGGCATCGCTGGTGATACTGGAGTCGAACGTAGGGTCAATGATGAGTTCCGCGCGAGCCGGAGCGGCAATCGTAACCAGGCCCGCTGCGACCAAACAGAATGCGGCACGTTTTGTGATGTTCAGCACGGAATCCCTCCAATGTTCTACGGCCGGTTCCGGAGAACCCGTCCCCCTTGGATGCGGCGTGCCCCATAAAGGACTCGCTAAATCGAGCGCCGCCACTAGTGGTCTGCGGCCGAGATACCGTCGATCATCAGGCAGCGGCCACTTCGGATCGTCGGGCACTTCACACGGAACCGCGAGGGTCACCGAGCGGCCCAAGCGCGGAGTGTGCTGCCCTTGGGCCGCTCGGTGACCATCGCGATTCCGTGGCAGCCCCACTGCAAATGGCGGCCAAGCGCCGGGATAACGGGTGTTTTGACGGACGCGCTACACTAGGACTGGCTCGAATCGGCGACCGCGGCCGCAAGCGGAAACCCTATTCTAATGCGGAGACTCTGTCCCAATGCCGGGCATCCTATTCGTCTCCCGAATCGGAATGACGCGTTCCGACGGCAATATCTTGATCGTGCATCCTCGTCTCGACACGCCCACTTAACCAGACCGTAATCCAATCGAAACATCCCCCGGCTAGCCTGAGAGTTTATGCGAACCCTGCTTGCCGCCACGCTGGCACTGAGTGCGTCTCTCTACCCCCTCCGTGCGCAAAACGAAACCGCCGTCCTCTCCGGCCGCATCGCCGACCCTTCCGGCCTGCCCGTCTCCGGCGCCAAAATCAGCCTCGTCCAGACTTCCACCGGCGCGACGCGCAGTTCCGTCTCGCTCGCCGACGGCTTCTACCGCTTCGACCTCCTGCCCCCGGGCGATTACTCCATCCGCATTTTCATGCAGGGCTTCAAGACCTTCGATGGCGCCGACATCCATCTCGACGTCGCGCAATCCTCGGTCTTCAATGCCGCGCTCACCGTCGGCGCCACCACCGAATCGGTGAACGTCACCGCCGAAGTGTCCCCGCTCGCCACCGAGAGCATCGCGCAAGGCACCATCGTCAATCAGGAGAACGTCCGCGCGCTCCCGCTAAATGGCCGCCAGTTTCTGCAGCTCGCGCTGCTCTCCCCCGGCACTAACTCCGGCGGCCTGGCCGTGCAGCAGAACTCGCTCCGCCAGGGCGAGGTCGCCGGCCTTTCTGTCGCCGGCCAGCGCACCAACGACTCCGCCTACCTGCTCGATGGCGTCATCAATACCGACCCCGATTACAACGCGCTCTCCTACGTGCCCGTAATCGATGCTATTGCCGAATTCCAGGTGCAGACCGCGCAGTATGGCGCCGAGTATGGCCGCGCTTCGGGCGGACAGATCAACGTCCTCACACAGTCCGGCAGCAACCAGTGGCATGGCGCCGCGTGGGAGTTCCTGCGCAACAACCGCCTCGACGCGCGCCCCTTCAATCTCACCACCTCGCCCGATGTCCCCGAGTTCCGCCGCAACCAGTTCGGCGCGCTCATCGGCGGGCCCGTTCTCAAGAACAAGTTATTCGGCTTCTTCGCTTACGAAGGGCTGCGCAATCGCCAGGCCGCCGGCAACCTCACCACCGTCGCCGTGCCGGATCAATTGCAGCGCACCGGCAACTTCTCCGAGGAGCTCGCCACCACCGCCATTTACGATCCTTCCAGCACCCTCACCGGCGGCCTGCGCACGGCCTTTCCCGGCAACATCATTCCCACAACGCGCATCAATCCATCCGTTTCCGCAGCCATGCAAGCCCTACCGCTTCCTAACCTGCCGGGCAACCTGTTCATTAACACCGTCGACGTGCTGCGCCAGACCAACGACAACTACTCCGGCCGCGTCGATTACAACATCAGCGACGCGCTCCGCCTCTTCGGCCGTTACTCCAGCGCCGGCGAGGATGCCTCCAATCCCGCCACCCTCACCAATCGCTCCGGGTTGAATAACGCCGTGCCGCGAAACGCAGCCGTGGGCTTCTCCCAGGTGATTTCCTCGAACAAGATCAACGACGTCCGCCTTGGCTACAACCGCCTCAACTTCCTCTACGGATTGCCCGAGCCCGAATTCAACGTCGGCGGCGCCGGCACCACGCTCCCTAACTTCATCGTCGGCCAATTGAACTTCGGCGGCGCCGGCCCTTACAACGCCACCGGTCCCGGCGGCATCGCGCTGGCCCGCGACAACACTTACCAGGTCTGGGATATCTTCGCCTGGCAGAAGGGCCGTCATGCGCTCAAGCTCGGCGGCGAGTTCGACGAAACCCAGTACGTCCGCTTCGAGTATGCCGACCCGCTCGGCTCCCTCACCTTCACCCAGGGTTACACCAACTCGACCGCCGCCGCTCCCAAAGCTACCGACAAATCCGGCGACGCGCTGGCCTCCGCGTTGCTCGGCCTTCCCCAGACGGCTGTTCGCACCCTCGGCCCCAACCGCATCGATGGCCGCCAGCAAAACTACGCCGCGTTCGTGCAGGACGATATCCGCATCACCCCCACGCTCACCGTGAATGCCGGCCTGCGCTACGAGCTTTCGCCGCCCATGCGCGACATCCGCAACCAGATGGCGTCCATCGATTTCTCCACCGCCCCTTCGCCCCAGACCATCTTCACCACCGGCCAAACCGGCGTCTACAGCCCCAAGCTTTTCGTTTGCGGCAAGGACGGCTACCCGGACGCCTGCGCCTACGCCAACAAGAAGAACTTCAGCCCGCGCCTGGGCCTTGCGTGGTCGCTCGGTTCGAAAACCGTCATCCGCGTGGGCGGCGGCATTTACTATGGCACGCAGGATGGCAACCCGCTTCTCAAACTCGCCCAGTCCCTGCCCACCACTTACAATCAAACCCTCACCTACAACGCCTACGTTCCTTCCGTGACCCTGGCCAACGTCTTCGGACCGGCTGTCGTCGGAAGCGCGTCGATAACCGCCGCCGCCATCGATCTGCACCAGAAGACGCCCTACTCTCCGCAGTGGAGCTTCAACCTGCAGCGCACCCTCGCCCCGCACACCACTCTTGAAGCCGGCTATCTCGGCACCTCCGGCGTGGATATGGAGCAGAACGTCCAGGTGAATAACTCGATGCCCGGAACGGCCGTCAGGCGCCCCTACTATGGATTGACGCTGGCCCCCGCCGTGCAAGCCGCCCTGCTCTATCCCGCCACATCCACCGTTGTGCCCGTGACCACCATCAACTACTTCCCCCATTCGGCACACAGTAACTATCACGCGCTCACCGCGCGCCTGGAGCAACGCCTCGGCGGCCTGCAACTGCTAAGTTCCTTCACTTACTCGAAGGTCCTCACCGATGCGCCGCAATACCGCAACGCCGGCGGCATCACAGGCAACGAAAACTCGCCGCCGCAGAACTCCTTCAACCTTTCCGCCGACCGCGGCCCGGCCTATTACAATGCCAAGTTGCGCTGGGTCACCTCCGGAGTTTATGACTTACCCTTCGGCAAAGGGCGGAAACTGCTTGGCCAGGTCGTGCCCGCTCAGATCTTCGGCGGCTGGCAATTCTCCGCCGTCCTGCAATTGCAGACCGGCTTCCCCTACACCATCGATTACAAGGGCGACCCCATCAACATTGGCGGCGGCAGCGGCGGCATCCTGGTGCGCCCGAACTACGCGCTCGATGCTGGCGGCAACAACGCGAACCCGAATCTCCCCAGCGATCTGCGCTCCACCGGACGTTGGTTCAACACAGCCGCCTTCGTGCAGCCGGTCTACTCTTTTGGCAACGTGGGCCGCAACACCATGGTAGGCGACGGCCTCTCCAATCTGGACGCCACCGTTGCCCGCAAATTCGCCTTGACCGAGCGAGTCAACCTCCAGGTCCGCGGCGAGTTCTTCAACTCGGCGAACCACCCCAATTTCGCCCTGATCGGCCGCATCGTGAACGACCCCACTCTCGGCATCGTTCAGAACCAGCTTCCCCCGCGGCAGATCCAGTTGGCCGTTAAACTCGCCTTTTAGCCGGGGTCCGCTACGCCTTCAGCGACCCCGAGTAAGCCGCCACCGCTGCCGACGCCATCAGCAGCGCCAAACCCACCGCCAGCAGTCCGACGGTCTTCTTGCTCGTGCCCTTCCACTCGCCCGCGATCACTCCCACAATCTGGCTGAAGAAAATCGCGCTGGCCATCAGCACCGCCCATCCAATATAAGAGGTCGCGCCCATCCGCGGCTCGCCGGTCTTGAAACAGATGAATTGGCAGCACCAGATGGCTCCCGCCACGCCGGCAAACAAGAGGTTCGCCGGAATTGGCGCGCCCCTCTTCACGTAGTCGCCGCCGGTCTTGTTCTTGAAATTCAGAATCAGGCAATAGCCCGCGTTCACCAGGAACCCGCCGAAGAGCACCACCACCAGCACCGGCATCCCGGCCCAGATGATGGACGTCGCGGGCGCGGTCTTCAGCGCCAGTGCCTGCACGTCCGGCCCGCCCTGCAACCCGAAGCTCATACCCGAACTCGTCAGCCCGGAGAAGATCGCCACCACAATTCCCTTCTTGAAGTTGAACTCGGCCACCGCCTTCTTCTTCTCTTCCTCGGGCAGTTCGCCTTCCTTTGACTTACCGGCCATGCCAACGAAGATGATGCCCAGCACGCTCACCGCGGCCGCCGCCAGCGAAGCCTGCCCCGCCGCCGTGTGGAACATATCGTGGATCGCCGCGGCCCCCTTCAGCATCGGTGGAATCAGCGTGCCCGTCGCCGACGTCAGCCCCAGGCCGATCGCCAGTCCCAAACCCACGCCCAGGTAGCGGATCATCAATCCAAACGTCAGGCCGCCAAATCCCCAGATCACCCCGCAAATGGCGCAGTACAGCACTTGTTTCGGCGGTGCCGCCCCCAGCACGGAGAACACGTTCGGCGACGTAGTCAGCGCCAGAACCATCGGCACGATCACCAGTCCGAAGACCGCGTACACCATCCAGTAACTCTCCCACGCCCAGTCCTTGACCTTCTTGAAGGGCAGGTAGAACACGGCGCCTGCCAGGCCGCCGAGAGCGAAAATCAGAGTGCCGATCGCCGGACTTGCGGCGCCCGTCGCGAGAGATTGCATGCCTTCTCCTTGTTCCGTCCGTGCCACGCGGCGCAACCTGCAACGCACCACGGCCGCCCGGACCCTTCAAGCAAGAAGGTCCGGCACCGGCAGCGCCAGCGGCCACAAACCCGAAGCTCAGATCGTAGCGTCTTTATGCCCGGCATGCAATGCGCCCTCGGGTTTTGAAGCGCGAAACGCACGCCGCGGCCCTCCCCATCCGCGAACACCGGTGTTACTGTATGTAGGGAGCCAGCCGGGGCGGCGCCCGAGAAAAGGGAGGTAGAAGCCGAATGAAAGACGAGAAGATCACACAGGCGTATCAGCTCGCTAAGGAACGGTATGCCGCGCAGGGCGTGGACGTCGATGCCGCCATGGCGGACCTTGCCAAAATTCCGATTTCCCTGCACTGCTGGCAGGGCGACGACGTCGGCGGTTTCGAAACCGTGGGCGCGCAGCTATCCGGCGGTGGCATTCAGGCCACCGGCAATTATCCGGGCAAGGCGCGCTCTGTCGCCGAGCTCCGCTCCGATGTCGAGAAGGCGCTCGCCATGGTTCCCGGCAAGCACCGCTTGAACCTGCACGCCTCCTATCTCGAAAACGGCGGCAAGTTCGTCGACCGCGACGAAATCGAGCCGAAACACTTTCAGGGATGGATCGATTGGGCCAAGGCCAACGGCCTCGGCATGGATTTCAACCCTACCTATTTCTCCCACGCCAAGGCCGCCGATGGCTTCACCCTCGCCCATTCCGATAAGGCCATCCGCGATTTCTGGATCGAGCACGGCATCCGCTGCCGCAAGATCGGCGCGGAGATGGGCAAGCAGCTCGGCTCGACCACCGTCACCAACGTGTGGATCCCCGACGGCTACAAGGACATCCCCATCGACCGCACCGCCCCGCGCCAACGCCTCTCCGATTCGCTCGACAAGATCTTCGCCGAACCCCTCGACCCCAAGCATCATCTGGACGCCGTCGAAGCCAAACTATTCGGCATCGGCGCGGAAAGCTACACCGCCGGCTCGGCCGAATACTACATGGGTTACGCCGTGTCGCGCCAGAAATTGCTGACCCTCGACGCCGGTCACTTCCACCCCACCGAAGTTATCTCCGAGAAGGTTTCCTCCGTGCTCCTGTTCTGCCCCGGCCTGTTGCTGCACGTCAGCCGCCCGGTGCGATGGGATAGCGACCACGTCGTGATTCTCGACGACGAACTGCAAGCCATCGCCAAGGAGCTGGTGCGCAGCGGCAAGCTGGACCGCATCCACATCGGGCTGGATTATTTCGACGCCAGCATCAACCGCGTCGCCGCCTGGGTCATCGGCACCCGCAACATGCTTAAGGCCATGCTGATCGCGTTCCTTGAGCCCACCGCCGCCCTCCGCGCCGTCGAACTCAAGATGGACTTCACCCAGCGCCTGGTATGTCTCGAAGAGATGAAGTCGCTCCCCTGGACTGCCGTTTGGGATTACTATTGTGCCCAGAAAGGCGTGCCCGTGGGCGCGGCCTGGTTCGACGAAGTCCGTCAGTACGAAGCGCAAGTCCTCTCGAAACGCAAATAGTTCCTCATTCCTTTGTGGGGCAGGCTGTCAGCCTGCGGCGGGCTGTCAGCCCGCCTCTTCGCCTGCCCCGCTGCTCCCCTGTTAACAATCGTACCTTCCATCCCGAAGTACACCGGTCAATTCCTATCTTGCGCCCGCCCTTCGCTTAGGATAGACTCGACCTATTCTTTCGGAAACGCCGCTTACCTTCCCCGGGCATAGTAGTTAACAGGAGGCTCCCATGAATCGTTCCAAGCGCATGCTGATACCCCGCAACATCGCGGCCTTGACAATCGTATTCCTGGCGCTCGTACAGCCCGCGCCGTCGGCGCCAGCCGGCCTTGCCAGCGACGGTCCCGGCGATCCCGCGGCATGGACAACGGGTAACAAGATGGCCGTCGGCACTTCCGCGGACACCGTAAGCAAAGTCTGGTTCACGGTCGCGAAGGGCGTCACAACCGAAGTCTTCTATCCGCGCCTCGACGTACCCAACATGCAGGACATGCAATACGTAATCACCGGCGGGTCCACCTTCGTCGACCTCGAGCGCGACGCAACCAATCACGTGGTTTCGATGCCGGACGAGCGCGCGCTCGAATACACCATCACCAACACCGACAAGCGCACGCCGCCCAAATACAGCATCGCGAGCACTTACATCACCGACCCGAGCCGCAATACCTTACTTATCCGCACGCGCTTCCAGTCGCTCGATGGCGGCACCTACCAGTTATACTTACTCGCCAACCCCTCCATGGCGGGCGGGGGCGCCAACGACAACGCCTGGTGGGACGCGGCCAACTCGGCGCTCCTCGCCAGCGGCACGGAAACCCTCTTCGGTTCGCAGCTTACGGCCGTCTCGGCGCTGAAGGTGGCCAGCCCCAACGGCTTCATCGCGCATGACAACGGCTACGCAGGCCGGGCCAGCGATTGCTATGCCGACCTCGCGGCGCACCGCACCCTCGGCAACCAGTTCGACGGCCTCGCAGGCAACGGCAACGCCGTGCAGTGCGGCCAGGTCGGTGGCCTCGGCGCCGACACCACGTTCACCGTGGCGCTTGGCTTTGGCAGCGACGCCGCGTCCGCCATCGCCGCCGCCAACGGTTCTCTCGCGGCCGGGTTCGCCCCCTCCGAAGCCGCCTACCGTGCCGGCTGGAACGGCGTTGTTAACGGCCTTCGTCCCGCTCCCGCCAGCGTGTCGGGCGACCCTCAGCGCCGCCGCGCCTACTACGTCGCCGCGATGGCCCTACACGCCGCCGAGGACAAGACGTTTCGCGGCGCCAGCGTCGCCGGCTTCGCCACGCCCTGGGGCGACTTCACCAACGGCGATAACGTCAACGACGGCTACCACCGCGTCTGGGGCCGCGACCTCTACCAGCAGGCCACCGGCCTGATCGCCGCGGGCGATTCCCCGCAGGCCCTGCGCATGGCGCAATTCCTGTGGAACAACCAGTTCATCGCCGCCCCCATCGCCACCAAGCCGCCGTATCTCGCCGGCTCGTTCCCGCGTTACAGTCCGGTCAGCGGAGTCAGCGGCACGCCGCCGCAAGACCTGGGATGTTGCGAGCAGTTCGACCAGGATTCCTTCGCGATCCTGCTCGCCTGGATGACCGGTCTCACCGATCAGGCCACCTACCAGAAGATCAAGCTCACGGCGAACCTGATTCAGGCCGGCGGCCCCGATACCACGGAGCGCTGGGAGGAGCAGTTTGGCAAGTCGCCATCGTCAATCGCTGCCGAAATCGCCGGCCTGGTCGCGGCTGCCGACATCGCCCGCCAGAATGGCGACGCCGACAACGCCACCAAGTGGGAGGCGACGGCCGACTCGTGGCGCTCGAGCCTCGCCGGCTGGACCTTCACCACCAGCGGCTACTGGGGCACCCATCAATACTACGAGCGCATCGACAAGACCTCGAACCCCAATGACGGAGACCAGATCTGTTTCGACGAAGGCTGCTTCTGGGCTCACGACGTGGTCGATTTCGGCTTCCTCGATCTCATCCGCCTCGGCGAGCGCGCGCCCAACGATTTCAACGTCTCGGTCTCGCTCGCGCCCACCGCGTCTGCCGTGGACGGCAACTCCGCCGTGCAGGTGACGCTGCCCAACGGCGACAGCTACATCCACCGCTATGACCACGACAATTACGGCGAGAGCAATACCGATTGCAAAGGCTGGCCCGCCAACAGCGCCAATCGCTTCGGGCGCTTCTGGCCGGTGCTATCCGGCGAGCGCGGCGAGTACGAACTGGCGAGCGGCCGCCCCGCCGGCGTCTATCTCCAGTCCATGGCCGATGCGGCTAACGATGGCTACTTCGTTCCCGAGCAGGTCTGGGATCGCGCCGACATTTCCTGCTTTGCGCTCGGCCGCCCCACCGGCAGCGCCGCCCCGCTTAATTGGGCCGAGGGCCAGTACCTGCGCCTCGCCCAATCCATCGACGCGGGCTACAACCTCGACACGCCTTCGTTGGTCAAGGCGAAATACCGCGACCCAGGCCCCATCCGCGGCAACGGCGGCAAGTGCGTCGACGATGCCGGCGCGGCCACGGACAACGGCACCGCCGTCCAACTCGCCGCGTGCAACGGCACCACCGCGCAGACCTGGTCGTGGAACGCCACTGACGGGACGCTGCGCACCCTAGGGAAATGTATGGACGTCAGCGGCGGCGCAACTGCCAATGGCACCCAGGTTCAGCTCTGGGATTGCAACGGCACCGGCGCCCAGCAGTGGCGCTGGCGAAACCAGACTCGCCTCGTGAACCCGCAATCCGGCCGCTGCCTGGATGCCACCGGCACCTCCACCGCCGCTGGCACGCGACTCCGCATCTGGGACTGCAACGCCAACGCGGGCCAGGCCTGGTACCTGCCGTAGCCGCTTGCGATATCGCAACTCCGCGGCATTCCGCCTAAGAAGGGTGACACTCTTGCCTTGCCCTGTCGCCTCCTCCGGAGTGCCTCCCCCGGGGTTGCTGGCGCTTTCACCGTGTGTTAACGTCCTTGCGATAGCGGTTCCTTCGCAGAGGCTTTATAGAGTAATCCCCGCATCGGTCTCACCGGAGTTCTTATCATGATCGGATACGCAAAGTTCGGCGCGATTCTTTGTCTCATGACCGCGCTGGCGGCCGCGCAGCAGAAGCCGGCGGGCGCCCCTATGGCCAGCCGCATCGAGTTGGGACGGCTCGCGAGCGGAGCCGCCGTTGCGTTTGTCCGCGCCGGATCCGCGGATTGGGGCATCGAAATCTCTGGCGGTGGTCAGCGCTTTTCCCAACCCAGGCCCGCGCAGATTGAGGTCTATCGCGGCGACGAAAACGCGAGCCAACTTGCCGCCGGCTACCAGTCCGTGCGGAAGGAGGCGGACGCAGTGGTGGCGACAGCCAAACTGGCGGGAGACGGTCAGGCGGCTTTCGAAGTCCAGGACCGCTGGATGGTTTCCGGGGCCGTGCTCTCGCTTAGCCGGAAGGTGAGCGTTACCCGCGCGGAGAATGGCGCGGGATTCTACTCCGCAATCAGGCTTTCGACCGCGCCCACAATTGCCTGGACAGACGCCGATTATCTGGTTCCGGGCCTGCTCTACGCCGAACCGCACGGCTCCAATGCGCCCGCCGGCCCCGCCTATTTGCGGGCCAGGCGCCTGACGATCCGCGAGGACTATCTCTCTGCGCCTATGATCGCGATGTCTTTCCGCGACGGGCGTTGGGCTGCCGTGCTGGATATGGCCCCGCGCGGCGACACGACGCAGGAGGAGACCACCTCGCCCGCCTCCAAGCCGATTATCGACGAGCGCCTTCAATTCGGTGCCCTGGGCGCGCGCGAAGCGGCCGAAGGCGGTGTGGAGTTCGGCTTCTGGCTGCCAGGCACGACCAGTGAATTCTCCCGCGGAGCGGTCGGAGCGGGCCGGGGCGCTCCCGGCGCTCCACTCGTACGGCGGCGCTATCATCCGGTCAAAGCGGGCTTCTCGCAGAGTTACCAGGTGGGGTTCCGGTTCGGGCAGGGCGAGTCTTTTCGCGGCATGGAACGCGAGGCGTGGCGCTGGGCCTGGCAGACTCTGAAGCCGAAGGCAACGCCCATCGACGTCGAAACGGCTCGCCGCGCGCTCCTCGATCACCTGGCGGACCGCGTCCTGTTGGTGGACGACCGCGCCGGTATCCCCTTCGTCATCGATTCGGTTTCCGGTAAACCCGGCTCGTTCCGCCCCGCCTATGTGCTCGCGAGCCGCGCCGGCGGCGCACCGCGGGGAAGCCAGAGTAACGCCACGCCGATGGGCCCGAGCGCTTCGCGCCAACCGGTCGACACGCGGGAACTGTCCGCGTGGGCCAGGACGATCGGCATCGATATGGACCCCAACGCCGCCGAACTGAATATCTGGGCCAATATCGTCATCGGTTTCTGCGGAAAGCACGTCGAAGTGGCCGAACAGTTCCTCCTGGAGAGCGGCCGCGATCCGGGCCCGCGTGGCCAGAGGATGAGGAAACTCGGCGAGACCATCATGGATAGTCTCGTCCGCATCGTGCCCATGTCGCCCTATCCCGCCGGAGACGGCTTCAACATCCGCACTGGTAAGGTGATTGCCGGTGCGTCTCTCCGCTCGCTGTCGGAAGACATGCGCATCTTGATCGACATGCTGCGCCGCGAACGCGCGCACGGCCGGCAGCACCCGGAGTGGTTCGCCTGGGGCAAGGCATATGCGGACTTCCTGCTCACGCAGCAGAACGAGGACGGCTCTTTCCCCACCGGCTGGTCGGCCACGGGAGAAGCCAGAGGAACATCGACGGTCACCAGTTACGCCCCCATTCCTTTCCTGGTGCGAATGGCTGAGGAGACGGGCGGCAAGCAGTACCTGACCGCGGCACTTCGCGATGGAGACTATCTCTGGACCAACTTCGGCGGCAAGGGTGTGTTCCAGGGCGCAACCGGTGGCGAGGTCGCCGATAAGGAATCCGGCATGTTGAGCCTCGAGGCCTTTCTTTCTCTGTACGAAAACACCAGGGACGCTAAGTGGCTGGAACATGCCAAGACGGCGGGTAGTTACACCGAAAGCTGGATCTGGATCTGGAACGTTCCCATGCCGATCGGCGCCGACCCCGCCGGATTGGGCTGGAAACCGGGCGTGCCCACCGTCGGCGCAAACGGGATCGCCTCCAACGTACCCGGCGAAGTGGACCAGTACCTCGACTGGGCTGTGCCGTCCTACGCCAAGTTATACAAATACACGGGCGACGCGCACTATCTCGATGTGGCGCGCCTGCTTCTACACGGCACGAAGGCGATGTTGGCGCTGCCCGGGCGCACGTACGACTTGCTGGGTCCCGGCTGGCAGCAGGAACACTGGCGGATGGGTCCGGGCGCCAGAGGAATTGGAGCGCACCGTACTTGGTTGCCGTGGATTTCCGTCAACCATTTACACGGCATCACAGGATTGGAAGAGTTCGATAGTGCCCTGTTCCAACAGTTAGCCAAAGGAAATTGAGCTCCGCCCGAACATGGCCATGGTCGACCCCTACCGCCGCACCCCGATTTTCCGCAGCACCGTCATCGCCGGACACCAGTTAGTAAACGCCGACTGAAACAAATTCAGTCCCACGAACGCCGTGAACAGGAACCAGCCCGGGTGTACCCAGTAGCCCATGGCCACGCTTGCCATCACAAAGAAACCCGCGAGCAACCGAAGATACCGCTCCACGTTCATGCCACTTTCCTCCTTCGATTCACGATGAAATAGACGATCGGCACCGTCATCCGCGAAAGCGCCAGCGAAGCCACCTCGCCCGCCATCAGCGCAATCGCCAGACCCTGGAATATGGGGTCGAAGAGAATGATCCCGGCCCCTACCACCACCGCCGCCGCCGTCAGCAGCATCGGCCGGAAGCGCACCGCGCCCGCGTCGATCACGGCAGCGTCCAGCGCCATGCCCTCCTTCAAACGCAGCTCCACGAAATCCACCAGGATGATGGAATTCCGCACCACGATGCCCGCGCCCGCGATGAATCCGATCATCGACGTGGCCGTGAAGAACGCGCCCATCAACCCGTGCGCCGGCAGTATGCCCACCAGCGAAAACGGAATCGCCGCCATAATAATCAGTGGCGTCACGAACGATTGGAACCACCCCACTACCAGCGCATATATAAGGATGAGCACCGCCGCGAACGCGATGCCTAAGTCGCGGAACACCTCGTAAGTGATGTGCCACTCTCCGTCCCACTTCATGCTGTAGCGGCTGGCATCGGTGGGCAGCGCGGCCATATGTTGCTCGATGGCGTAGCCCTCCGGCGCGCGCAACTTGTCCATCTCCGGCCCCAGTTTCAGGATGGCGTACACCGGGCTTTCCATCGCGCCCGCCACGTCGCCGGTCACATAGGTCACCGGCATCAGGTTCTTGTGGTAGATGCTCTTCTCTACTGTGACCTGCTCGGCGTGAACCAGTTCGCCCAGCGCCACCAGCTTGCCCGAGCGCCCGGCCAGCCGCACGCCCTCGATTCGCTCCATGCCGGAGCGATTGGCGCGGTCCAGGCGCACCATAAGCGGCACGTCTTCCTTGGCGGAATCCGCGTGCAGCAGTCCGGCCTCGTATCCCGCCGACGCCACTTGCACCGTGCGCGCGATCTCGTCTTCCGATATGCCGTTCAGCGCAGCCTTCTCTTTGTCTACGATCAGGCGGTACTCCGGCTGGTCGTCTTCCACGTACCAATCCACGTCCACCACGCCCGCGGTACCCTTCCACAAATCGCGAATCCGCCTGGCGATCGAGATGCGTTCCTCCTGCGCCGGCCCATACACTTCCGCCACCAGCGTCTGCAGCACCGGCGGACCCGGCGGCACCTCCGCCACTTTGATGCGCGCACCGTAGCGGTTGGCCACCGGCAGCAGCCGCGCGCGCACCTGCTTGGCGATCTCGTGGCTCTGCAACCTGCGGTCGCTCTTCCCCAGCAGGTTCACCTGAATGTCCGCCACGTTCGACCCGCGCCGCAGGTAGTAGTGCCGCACCAGCCCGTTGAAGTTGTAGGGCGACGCCGTGCCCACGTAGGTTTGCAGGTTGACCACCTCGGGCTGATCCGCCGCGGCGCGGGCCAGTTCGCCAGCCACGCGAGCGGTTTCTTCGAGCGTTGTTCCGGTGGGCATGTCCACGATCACCTGGAACTCGCTCTTGTTGTCGAAGGGCAGCATCTTCACCTTGACGAACTCGAAATAGAACAGAGAGACCGACCCGAGGAGCAAACACACCACGCCGCCCAGGAATCCCCAGCGCAGGGGAGTGTGGTGAAGGATCGCGCCCATGACGCCGCGGTACATCCGCGTCACCAGATCCTCGCGTTCCCCGTGCGAATCCGCAGCCGATGGCTTCAGAATGCGCACCGCGGCCCACGGCGTCACGATCAGCGCCACCGCGAGCGAGAACGCCATGGCCGCGCTCGCGCCAATGGGGATGGGCCGCATGTACGGCCCCATCAGCCCGCCCACGAACGCCATCGGCAGAATGGCCGCCACCACCGTCAGCGTGGCGAGAATGGTGGGGTTACCCACTTCGTCTACCGCCTCGACCGCCACTTCGTACGGCGGCCGCTCGCGGTTCGCGGGCATACGCCAGTGGCGGACGATGTTTTCCAGCACTACGATGGCGTCGTCCACCAGGATGCCGATGGAGAAGATCAGGGCGAACAGCGTGATCCGGTTCAGCGTGTAGCCGTACAGGTAGAACACCGCCAGCGTGAGAGCCAGCGTCACCGGGATGGCCAGGAACACCACCAGCGATTCGCGGCGCCCCAGGGCCAGCGCGATCAGGACGCACACCGAGATCACCGCGATCAGCATGTGCAGCAGCAACTCGTTGGACTTTTCCGCGGCTGTCTCGCCATACTGCCGGGTAATGTCCACGCTCACGTCCGCCGGAATCGAGGTGCCCTTCAGCGGCTCGATGCGCCGCAGAACGTTGCCGGCAACCTCGACCGCGTTGGTGCCCTTGCGCTTGGCGATCGCGATAGTCACCGCCGGCAGCGATTCCTTCGACGCCGCGTTCAACATGCGCACGTACTCGGTGGGCTCGGCGCCGCCATCGGCCACTTCCGCCACGTTGCGCAGGAACACCGGCCGGTCGCCCACTACGCCCACCACAACGTTGCCAACGTCCTCGGAGGTGCGCAGAAACTCGCCGGTCTCGATCAGGTACTCGCGGTTTTCCGAATCGAATTGGCCCGACGCCAGGCGCTGGTTGGAAAGCCCCAGCGCGCTCACCACCTGAAGGGGCGAAAGTTGATAGCCCGCCAGCTTGGCCGCGTCGAGCACGATGCGCACCTCGCGCCGCTGCCCGCCGATCAGCGTCACCGCCGAAACGTCCGGCACCTGCTTGATGGTGTCGGTGAGTTGCGCAGCCACGCGCCGCAAATCGAAGTCGTTGTAGCGGCGGCTGGAGAGCGTCAGCGCCAAAATCGGCACGTCGTCGATGGAGCGCGGCTTCACCAGCGGCTGCGAGGCTCCCGGCGGGATCAGGTCGAAATTCGCCAGCAATTTCTGGTTCAGGCGGACAATGCTCTTCTCCTCGTCCTGGCCCACGTAGAAACGCACGATCGCCATCGACATGCCCGGGCTTGTCGTCGAGTAAATGTACTCGACGCCCGGAATCTCCCACAGCAGTTTTTCCATCGGCCGCGTGACGCGCTCTTCCACCTCGTGCGCCGAAGCCCCCGGCATTTGCACGAACACGTCGATCATGGGGACGACGATCTGCGGCTCCTCTTCGCGCGGCAGCTTCCACACCGCGAACCCGCCGATGAGCAGCGCGGCGCAGATGAGCAGCGGCGTGAGCTTCGACGAAATCCACGCCTGCGCCACGCGCCCCGCGGGACCCAGTTGTCGCGGAGCGCTCACGGCCTCGCCTCCACGCGCACGCCATCCTCCAACCCCAGCACGAACACCGCCGCAACCTTCTCTCCCACGGTCAGGCCGGAGAGGATTTCCACGATGTCGCCGCCGCGCCGCCCGGTCGTCACCATGCGCGTATGTGCCACGCCACCCTCCACCACGAATACCCATTCCAACTGGCCGTTGTTCACGAGGGCCGTAAGCGGCACCACCGCCACCTTCTGCGCGCCCAGCGGGAAAAAGGCCCGGCCAAACATGCCGCTGCGCAAGTGCGGCATGGCCGGCAGATCCAGCTTCACCGTGTAAGTGCGCGAAGCCGAATCCACCGATGGCACGATTTCGGAAACGCGCGCGCTCACTCTGCGGTCTTCGATTACCGCGTCCACCGCCTGGCCCACGCGCACCGAGGGCAATTTGGATTCGTCCACCGAGGCTTCCAGCCGGTAGAGCCCGTCCTGCTCGATGCTGAGCAGCGGCGCCCCCGGCGCGGCCAGGTTGCCCGGCTCGACGCTCCGTGCGGTCACCACGCCCACGAACGGCGCCGCCAGTTTGGCGTAATCCCGCATGATCGCGGCGGTGCGCACTTCCTGCTCCGCCTGCGCCATTTTGGAATTCACTTGCGTGCGCCGCGAGCGCGTCATGTCGTAGTTCGCCTGGGCCGATTTGAGCCGCGCCGAAGCCTCGTCGAACTCCTGATTGGAAACCGACTTCTTGGCCGTCAGTTCCTCCATCCGCTTGAAGGTGGCCTGCGCCAGATCCAGGTTTGCTTTGGCCGAGGCCACGGCGTTCTCCAGCTCCGGGATGGCGCTCTCAACCGACGCGCGGCCGGCTTCGGCCTGCCGCAGCGCCGCTTCCAGGTCGCGCGCGTCCAACGTGACGAGCGTCTGGCCGGCGGCCACGTGGTCGCCCACCTGCGCGCTCACCTGCTGCACGTAGCCCATCACCTTGCTCGATATAGTGGCCGTGGTGCGCGCGCGCACCGTACCCGTCGCTTCGTAACTGGCGTGCCAATCCACGGTGGTAACATCGGCCACCCGCACCGCCACGGGCGCGGCCTGCGATTGCGCGGCGCGGCGCGCCGGCTCGCTTCCGCAGGACGCCAGCAGCAACAGCGACGTCGGCAGCAGGGCGAAATAGGGCTTCCTCATTTCAAAACCTCCGAATCCGCGTTGAGCGTTCCCGCGGCAAGTTCCAGCATGGTGGCGGCAATCCGCTGGTCGTGAATCGCGGCCAGGTATCGCGTGCGGCTCTCCAGCATGGCGGTCTCCGTCCGCAGCAGGTCGGTCACGTTGTTCATCCCAGCCTCATAACGGTTCTGCGTGATGCGCAGGCTTTCCTCGGCTTCGGCCACCGCCGCCTTGGCCACCTCTATGCGCTGCTGGGCCGCCTTCAACGCGGCGTAGGCGCGCCGCACTTGCAGGCGCACCGCCGAATCGGCCAGCCGCTCGTCGCTCCTCGCGCGCTCCACAAGCCGCGCGGTCTCCGCGATGCGCGCCTTATCCGCCGACCCGTTGAACAGGTTCCAGCGCAGCGAAACCGCCGCCAGCCAGTTTGCCCCGCCGCGGTCGATGAAGCGCTGCCGGTCCGCCTCGAACGCGCCGCGGAAGCTCACTTGCGGCAGCAGCGCGGCGCGGGCGCCATCGGCCTGCGCCCGCGCCAATTGCGTGGCGAGCAGCGTCTCGCGCGCCTCCGGCCGCGACGCGGATGCCGAATGCTCCAGCCCATCGAGCTCCGCCTCGGGCAACGCAATCGCTTCGAGCGGCGTGGCGAGCGCGTGCGGCGTATCGAGCGCCAGGCCCAGCGCGTCGTTAAGCGCAGCCTTGGCCACGTCCAAATCCGCTGAGCGGTCGATCCGTTGCTCCCGCATGGCGGCCAGATGCACGCGGATCGAGAGCACGTCGGCGTCGGTGGACATGCCCGCATCGCGAACCGATTCGGCTCGCGCCAGGTCGGCCTCCGCGGACCGCACCGCCTGCTCCGCGGCCTTCAGCATCTCCGCCGCCAGCACCGCGCCGTAGTAAGCGCGCGCCGCCGCCGCGACCGTCTCCATCTGCACCCGCCGCTGCTCCTCGCCCGTCAGCTTGCGGCCCAGTTCCGCCGACCGCACGGCGTTGCGCGTCTGGCCGGCGTCGTAGAGCGGCTGGTCCACCGTCAGTTGCGATTGGAAGTTATTGAGGAAGTCCGGCCGGTTCAGCGGCCCGATGGCGAAATTCTCCGCGCCGAATTGGTGCTGGGTAAGCAGCGAGCTGAACACGAATACCGGGTTGTCGCTTCGCGCGAAGCTCTCGGAATAGTCGACCTTGGGAAGCATCCCGGCGCGGGCCTGCGCCAGCCGGGCATCCGAAGCCCGCGCTCCGGCGTCGGCCCCGGCAATGCCCGCGTTCTCGCGCAGAGCCAGCCGGACGGCTTCCCTCAGCGACAGCGGCTCCTGTGGCCACAGGGGAACGGCGAGCAGAAATAGGATAAAGGTGCGCATACGGTTCGGTGGATCCAGAATCCTCGCCGCCTAAGATGCAGAATCTGGCGCGAGGTGACAGGGTGGATCCGCCGGACTTCGTGCGGCAGTCCGCGCCGCATCGCGATGCGGGCGCCTACTGCACGCTGACTACCGGGCCCGGCGGGTTCTGGACTCCGTTGACGGAGGCTGTGATCGGTTGGTCGCCGCTCCCGGCGCCCTGTGGAACCGTCAGGTTGATCTGGTACAGCCCGGCTTCCGTTAGGCCGGCAAATGCCACGCCCGCTGGCACGCCGCCGATGGTGACGGTCACCGGGCTTGCCGTGGGCGCCGCGCCGCTGAACGGCTGTCCGGCCGGCACGCGCAAGTTCGTCGGCCCAAACCCGACGCCGAACAGCACCAGCGTCTCGCCCGCTTTCACCGGCCGCGTGGCGTAGGAGAAAGTGTTGGATGGCCCGTCCAGATCGTACGTTCCGCCGCCGTACGCGCCCGTTCCGTTCGGCGTCGCGATCTCCGCGGCCACATGCCTGCCGTCCCCCAGCAGGCTCAGCGACGGTCCATACGGCGCCAGGCTCACCGTCGCCTCCGCCGTTCCGGAAGCCGTAGTCACCGCTACATTCACCGTGCCTGTCGCGGTGTCGTCGGGCACCTGCAGGTTGATCTGCCAGGGGCTGACGAACCACAGGAACGCCGGCTTGCCATCGATGGTCACGCTGGTGCCGCCCAAGGACATTGGGAAGTCGCCCTTCCAAATCGCCCTTCCGCCCGCCAGGTCGCTGCCGTAAATCGAAACCCAGGAGCCCGGCTGAATCACCGGAACGGCACTGAAAACGGGAACCACTCCACCCGCCGAAATCGCTGGCGGCGTGCCCGGAGTCAGCAGACGAACGCGGTTATTGTAAGTGTCCGTCAGGTACAGCTTGCCGGCCGAGCCCAGGGCAATACCCATAGTTACGGTCAGCACGGCGCCAGTGGCTGGGCCATTGTCGCCGGTGCCGCTGAAAACTTCGCTGCCTGCGATCGTGATGATCGCTCCATTTGACACTTCGCGGATGCAGCCGTTATCGGTGTCGCCGATAAACAGGTTGCCGGCGGCGTCCACGGCGACACCCCAGGGCGCGTTCAACTGGGCGGCGGTGGCCGGACCATTGTCGCCGCTGAAGCCGCGCGTTCCGCTCCCCGCAACGGTCGTAATCGTGCCGTTCGAAACCTTGCGGATGCGGTTGTTGCCATTGTCCGCTATGTACAGGTTTCCCGTCGAGTCCACGGCCATGCCGACCGGTCCGTTAAATTGGGCACTGGTGGCCGCTCCACCGTCGCCGCCGAAGCCTCGGGTTCCGTTCCCCGCAACGGTTGTAATGACGCCCTTCGAGACCCTGCGAACCCGGTTGTCGCCGACGGTGCCAATGTAGATGTTGCCCGCGGAATCCGTTGCGACACCCTCCGGAGTGCTCAACTCGGCGCTGGTGGCCGGGCCATTGTCGCCGCTGAAACCCAATATCCCATTGCCGGCAACGGTGGTGATTGTGCCGTTCGACACCATACGGATGCGGTCGTTGCCGGAATCGGCGATGTACAGGTTGTCGGCCGAGTCCACCGCGACGCTATACGGCTTGTTCAACTGGGCGCTCGAAGCCGGACCGTTGTCTCCGCTGTAGCCCGCCGTTCCGATCCCCGCCACGGTCGTGACCACCCCGTTCGAAACCTTGCGAACGCGATGGTCGCTCGGCTCGGCGATGTAGAGGTTGCCGGCGGAATCCACTGCGACGGCCACGGGCTGATCCAATCGGGCGCTAGCCGCCGGGCCGTTGTCTCCGATCGGGCTCCCCCCGCCCGCTACCGTGTTGATCGCGCCGCCCGAAATCTTGCGCACCCGGTGGGTACTCCAGTCGGTGACGTACGCGTTGCCCACCGAATCCAGGGCGATGTCCATAGGCGTCATGAATTGCGCGCTGGTAGCCGGACCGCCGTCGCCGCCGCTTCCCCGCGTTCCATTTCCCGCAATGGTTGTAATGGTTCCATTCGAAATCTCGCGGACGCGGCAACCATTGGATTCGACAAGGAACAGGTTGCCCGCGGAATCCACGGCGATACTGTACGGACCAAGCAATTGCGCGCTCGTGGCAGGGACATTATCGCCGGTGGGTCCCGCCGATCCAGTCCCCGCAATCGTCGTGATCGTGCCCTTCGAAACCTTGCGGATGCGGTTGTTGTACGTGTCCGCGATATACAGGTTACCGTTAGTGTCCAGGGCCACGCCGTAGGGGAGGTTCAACTGCGCGCTAATAGCCGGTCCATTGTCGCCCCCGTAGCTCTGCGTTCCGTTCCCCACCACGGTTGTGATCACCCCATTTGAGACCTTGCGGATGCGCTGGTTGCCCGTGTCGGCAATAAAGAGGTTCCCGTCGGAATCCACGGCCACGGCGTAGGGCTGGTTCAACTGCGCTTGGTTTGCCGGCCCGTTGTCCCCGCCGAAGCCCGCCAACCCGTTTCCCGCCACGGTGGTGATCACGCCGTTCGTGACCTTGCGGATGCAGTTGTTGAAGCTGTCCGCGATGTACAGGTTCCCGGCGGAATCCATCGCCAAGCCCCCGGGCCCGTACAACTGGGCGTTGGTGGCGGCGCCGTCGTCGCCGCTGTAGCCCCATGTGCCGTTCCCTGCTTCCAGCGTCAGTACGCCCGTCGTGGCATCCAGCCGTAGAACCGCGGCTTCGTACACCTCCGTAAAGAAGACGTTGCCGGCCTTGTCCACAACCACGCCCTGCACTTCGGTAAGACTTGCCGACGCTCCCGGGATGTTCACGGGCAGCCCACCGCCGGCCACGGTCGTGATGGTATAGGGCTGTCCGGACGCCGTCCAGGACGCAAGAGCAACCAGAAAAAGGGGAGTTAGTAGACGCGTCATAGTTCACCTCTATTGCACGCTGACAACCGAGCCCGCCGGCGTTTGCACCCCATTGACCGTGGCTTGCAGGGCCTGGTCCCCGCTCGCGATACCCTGCGGAACCGTCAGGTTGATCTGGTACAGCCCCGCCGCCGTGATCCCGGAAAACGCCACGTTCGCAGTAACTCCGCCTATGGTCACGGTCACCGGACTGGTTGTGGATGCCGCGCCGCTGTAGGCCTGTCCCGCCGGCACTTGTGGAGCGGTCGGCCCGAACCCTACTCCGAAAAGCACCAGAGTCTCGCCCGTCTTAACGGGCCGCGCGCTATAAGAAAACGTGTTCGCCGGGCCGAGCAGGTCGTACGTTCCGCCTCCGTACCCGCCCGCGCCGTTCGGCGTCGCGATCTCCGCGGCCAGGTGCTTGCCATCCCCCAGAAGGCTGAACGAGGGGCCGTACGGCGCCAGCGTCACCGTCGATGCCGCCGTGCCCGAAGCCGTCGTGACCACCACCTGCACCGTACCCGTCGCCGAATCGTCGGGCACCTGCAGGTTGATCTGCATGGGGCTGACGTACCAGAGATAGGCTGACTTACCGTCGATAGTTACGCTCGTGCCGCCCAGCGTCTTAGGAAAGTTACCGCTCCACAGGACCGTGCCGCTCGCCAGGTCGGTGCCATAGATGGAAACCCAGGAACCCGGTTGAATCGTGGGCACCGTGCTGTAGACGGGGACCACCCCGCCGCGAGCGATGGCGGGCGCCGTGCCTGGCGTCAGGATACGGACGCGCCGCTCGAAGGAGTCGGTAACGTACACATTACCGGCGTTGTCCGCTGCCACGCCGGCGGGGGAAAAGAGTTCGGCGTTGGTGGCGGGACCGCCGTCACCGCCGAAACCCTGCGTCCCGTTTCCCGCCACGCGAGAGACTACTCCGCCAGACACCCTGATTACGCTGACGCCGCTGGCAACGTACAGGCTACCAGTCGCGTCCACCCCGATGCCGCTCGATCCTAAGCTGGCAACCGTAGTAATTACCCCTTTCGAAACCAGGCGGATGAGGCCGTTATCCGCGTCGGCGATGTACAGGTTGCCCGCGGAGTCCACAGCTACGTTCGTGGGACCCCATAACTGGGCACTGGTAGCCGGTCCACCATCGCCACTGAAACCCGCGGTTCCGGTCCCGGCCACAGTCGTAATTACCCCGTTCGAAACTTTGCGGACGCGGTTGTTCAAGAAATCGGCTATATACAGGTTGCCGGAAGAATCCACGGCGACACCTTGAGGTATGCCCAACTGGGCGCCAGTGGCCGGGCCGGTATCGCCGCTGAAGCCGCTGTGGCCGTTTCCCGCCACCGTAGTCATCGTGCCCTTCGAGACCATTCGGATGCGGTAGTTCTTGCTGTCGGCGATGTACAGGTTGCCGGCGGAGTCCACCGCTATGCCCATGGGGGCATTCAGTTGGCCGGCGGTCGCTGGGCCATCGTCGCCGCTGTTGCCCGCGGTACCGTTTCCCGCTACCGTGCTGATCACCCCGCCCGCGACCTTGAGCACCAGGTTGGCCCCCTCGTCGGCAATGTAGAGGCTGCCGGCGGAATCCACCGCAACACCCCAAGGCTGGTTCAACTGGGCGCTGGCGGCGGGGCCGTTTTCGCCGCTGTAGCCCACCACGCCATTGCCCGCCAGTGTGGTGATCACGTTGTTTGAGACCTTACGAATGCAGCCGTTTTGCGTGTCCGCGATATAGAGATTGCCGGCCGAGTCCACCGCGACGCCCTGCGGGTCGTTCAGTTGGCCGGCGGTTGCGGGGCCATTGTCGCCGCCGTAGCCATAGAGGCCTGCTCCCGCCACGGTGGTAATCACCCCGTTTGAGACTTTGAGTATCCGGCCGGGAATACTCTCGGCGATGTAGAGGTTGCCGGTCGAGTCCACAGCCACGCCCTCGGGCAAAACAATTTGAGCGCTGGTGGCGGGAATATTGTCGCCGCCGGCCACTCCTCCGCCGGCCACCGTGGTGATCGTTCCGTTCGAGATTTCGCGGATGCGGCCGTTAGACACGTCGGAGACGTACAGGTTGCCGGCAGCGTCGAAGGCGAGGCTGCGGGCGCCGTTGAACTGCGCGGCGGTGGCAGGGCCGTTGTCCCCGCTGAAACCCTGGGTTCCATTCCCGGCTACCGTGGTGATGACGCCCTTCGAGACCTTGCGGATGCGCTGGTTGTCGGAGAAGAACAGATTGCCGGCGGAATCGAAAACCAGTCCTGAAGGAGTTGCCAATTGAGCGCTGGCGGCGGGTCCGTTGTCGCCACTGAAGCCGGGCGTTCCGTTCCCCACCACCGTGGAGATTACCCCGTTGGTGACTTTTCGGATTCGGCTGTTTCCCGTGTCGGCGATAAACACGTTCCCGGCGGAGTCCACCGCGACGCCCTGGGGATTCGACAACTGGGCGTTGGTGGCCAAGCCGTTATCGCCGCCGAAGCCGCCAGTTCCGTTCCCCGCCACCACGGTTAGGACTCCGGTTGCTGCGTCCACCCGGAACACGTCGAACGCATCTGCGAAGAAGACGTTGCCGCTCTTATCGACCGTAACGCAGACCAGGCGATTCAGGCCGGTCGATGTCGCCGGCACATTCGCCGGCAGCCCACCGCCGGCGAATGTCGAGATGGTGTAGGTTTGTCCGGATGCCGCCAAGGAAGCTAGCAGGGCGAGCGAGACGGCGGAGAGCAGACGCGGCATGAGTGGGGCCTCGCAGTAATCGGAGTCTAAGTATCAAAGAGCTGAGTATAGCGTCCGGACACCAAGCCTGCCGGGCAACACCCTGTTGCCCGCCGGCCACAAGGGGAAATCGGAGTCAAGCGAACGGCGCGTCTGCAACCGACGCAGGCGGCGCAGCCGGCCCAGTTACGCCGTGAGGCTGCGCACCGGGCTGCGGGCGTTTTCGTAGCGGTGTTGCGCGGCGAGGGGCATGGAGGGCTCCAGCTTGATCGCCGGCATTCGCGGTTGCACGGAGGCGCTGCCGCGGATCGGCGGCGAGTTCGCGGGCGTTGCCATTCGCATCTGGCTCCAGTCGTAGTCGAAGGTCTTGCCGCAATCCAGGCATACGACGTAGGTGCCGGTGCGATCGATACCGGAGGGTGCCCTCCTTTGCACGGGAGTGAACGGGAACGATTTGTGCCGGTGCCTGCAACCCAGCGTGAGAGCGAACAGAAGTCGCAACGCGCCGCGCAGGCGGCTGGGAGCGCGCGAGGCACCGGTCGCGAGCCGCCCGCCAGGCGAATGGACAGGAGCAATCCCACGGTAGCTGCCGTTCATACAGAGACTATCGGCGGAATGCCGCGACGGGAATAGAGGGGCGGACGGCGTTACCCTGAAGGGTATGCGGGAACCGCTGGAATCGGTGGCGCGGCGCGCGGCGCGGTATCGCGAGGAGATTCAAGGTCGCCGGGTGAGCCCATCGGCCGAAGCGGTGGCCGGTCTGGCGGGGTTCGCGGAGCCCTTTCCGGACGGGCCGTCGGCGGCTGAAGACGTCGTGCGGATGCTCGACGAACTCGGCGCGCCTGCCACCACGGGCTCGGCCGGGCCGCGGCACTTCGGGTTTGTGCTGGGCGGGTCGCTCCCGGCGGCGCTGGCCGCCAACTGGCTGGCGGGGGCCTGGGATCGGAACGCGGGGCTGTTCGCCGCCGCGCCGGTCTCGGCGGTTCTCGAAGAGGTGTCGCTCGGCTGGCTGTTGGACGCGCTGGCTCTGCCGCCCGCGAGCGGCGCAGGATTCGTCACCGGCGCCACCGTGGCCAACTTTTCGGCGCTGGCCGCGGCGCGGCACGCGGTGCTCCAGCGGGCCGGCTGGGACGTGGAAGCGCGCGGGCTGTTCGGCGCGCCGGAGATCCAGGTGTTGGTGAGCGCGGAGGCGCACCCGGCGGTCACCAAATCGCTGGGCATGCTCGGCCTGGGGCGCGAGCGCGTGGTGCGCGTGCCGGTGGACGGGCAGGGGCGGATGCGCGCGGACTGCCTGCCGGAACTGCGCGGCCCCGCGATCGTGTGCGTGCAGGCGGGCAACGCGAACACGGGGGCGTTCGATCCGGTGACCGAGATCGCCGCCCGCGCGCACGCCGCGGGCGCGTGGGTCCACGTGGACGGCGCCTTCGGACTGTGGGCCGCCGCCAGCCCGCGGTACGCGCATCTTGCGCGGGGCATCGCCGATGCCGATTCGTGGGCCACCGACGCGCACAAGTGGCTCAACGTGCCCTACGACAGCGGCCTGGCGATCGTGCGTGACGCCGAATGCCTCCGGGCCGCCATGTCGATGACGGCGGCGTACCTGCCCCAGAGCGAACACCGGGAACCTTCGCAGTACGTCCCCGAGTTGTCGCGGAGGGCGCGCGGCATCGAGATATGGGCGGCGCTGAAGAGCCTGGGACGCAGTGGCCTGGCGGCGCTGATCGAAAGCAACTGCCGCTGCGCCGCGCGCTTCGCGGAGAAGTTGCGGGCGGCGGGATTCGAGATCCTGAACGAGGCGGTGCTGAACCAGGTGCTGGTATCGTTCGGATCGCCCGAGGAAACTGCGCGCGCTATCGCGGCCATACAAGAGGATGGGACGTGCTGGTGCGGCGGCACGGTTTGGCAGGGTCGCACGGCCATGCGCATCAGCGTCTCCTCATGGGCGACTACGGAAGAGGATGTGAACCGCAGCGTAGAGGCGATGGTTAGGGCGGCGCGGCGGTAGGCCAGTTACCCAGCGCGGATAAGTGCGGGCGCGGGAAGGCGGGCTAACAACCCGCCGCAGGTTGACAACCTGCCCCATATAACAATGCCGCAAAGCCCGGAAGCCTTGCGGATAGTAGCGGATAAGCATCGCCGCGGCGCGCGAAGAATCGAACGGAGAGTAGTACAAAGCGCGGCGGATGAGTTAGTGGCTTGAGGCTATGGACTCGGCGATCAGGCCGCCGTGGAAGCGGCCGTTCTCGATAAAGATCTCGTTGGTGTGCATGCCGGCGACGATTACGCCGGCGAGATAGATGCCGGAGCGTTCGCTCTCCAGGGTTTCGGGATTGGTGCGCGGGCGCGCGGTTTCGGGATCGAGCGCGATGCCGAGCGCGGCCAGAAACTCCAGGTCTGGGCGGTAGCCGATGAGCGAGAAGACGAAATCGTTGGGCAGCGTCAGGTCGCCGTCGGGCGTGGCGATGCGGAGGGAGTCCGCGGCGATTTCGATCACGCGGGAGTTGAAAAAGCCTCGGATCTCGCCGCTCCTGATGCGGTTCTCGATGTTGGGCTTGATCCAGTACTTGACGTGGTCCGAGATGGCGGGGCCGCGCTGAATCAGCGTGACGCGGGCGCCGGCCCAGAGCAGTTCGAGCGCGGCGATGGCAGCGGAGTTCTTGCCGCCGATCACGGCTACATCGTGGTTGTAGTAGGGGTGAGGGTCCTTATAATAATGATGCACCTTGCCGAGATCCTCGCCGGGGACGCCGAGGCGGTTGGGGATGTCGTAGTAACCGGTGGCGAGCACGATCTTGCGCGCGGAGTAAGTCTTCGCTTGACCGAGGCGGTTGGTGGTGAACACCTCGAAGGCGTTGTCCTCGCCCGCGATGCGGTCGACCCGCTCGTACTGGCGGATATCGAGATGGTAGTGGTCCGCCACGCGCCGGTAGTACTTGAGCGCCTCGATGCGGTTGGGCTTGTCGCCGAGACTGGTCATCGGGAGGTTGCCGATTTCCATCAGCTCGGGCGTGGTAAAGAAGGTCATGTAAGTGGGGTAGTTGTACAGCGAGTTCACCACACAACCCTTCTCGACGATGACGGTCCTGACGCCGCGATTCTGCAGCTCGATGCCGCAGGCGAGACCAGTTGGGCCCGCGCCGACTACCAGGGCATCGAAGGATTCGCTCATGCCAGCGCCTGAGTAATAGTTTCGAGAGCCTTCGCGAGGCCGGCATCCAAACCGGCGACGTCCTTGCCGCCGCCTTCGGCCATGTCGGGACGTCCGCCGCCTTTGCCGCCCACGGCCTGCGCCAGGGCGCCGGTCAACTTGCCGGCGTGGACCTTGGCGGTGAGGTCCTTGGTGACGGCCGAGATGATCGACACGTTGCCCTCTTCGTCCGAGGCCAGCACCACCACGGCGGTCTTCCACTTATTACGCAGCGAATCGGCGAGGGATCGCATCTGCGCGCGGTCCATGCCGTCCACGCGGGCGGCGAGCACTTTGGCGCCATTCACCGAGATGGCTTGCGATTCGAGCGACCCCGACGCGGCCTGGGCCAGCTTCTCCTTGAGCTGCTCGATCTGGCGTTCCAGCGTTCGCTCGTTCGCCAGTAACTTCTCGACGTGTTCGACTAACTCGGGCTCGGAGGTGCGCACTAAGTCGGCCACTCGCTTGAGGACGCCCGAGGACTCCTGGAATTGCCGCAGCGCGCCTTCGCCGGTGATGGCTTCGATGCGGCGCACGCCGGCCGAGATGCTGCCTTCGGTAGACGATCTTGCAGACGCCGATATCGCCGGTGCGCGTGACGTGCGTGCCGCCGCAGAGTTCGCGGCTGAAACCGGGGACGCTGACCACGCGGACTTCGTCGCCGTACTTCTCGCCGAACAGCGCCATGGCGCCGGTGGCGATGGCCTGTTCGAGGGGCAGCACGTCGGTTGTGACGGCGGTGTTGCGCAGGATCTCGGTATTGACGAGGCGCTCGATCTCTTCGAGTTCGGCGCGGTCCACGGCGGCGTAATGGGTGAAATCGAAGCGCAGGCGGCCGGGATCGACCACGCTGCCTGCCTGCTTCACGTGCGTGCCGAGCACCTGGCGGAGCGCGGCGTGCAGCAGGTGCGTAGCGGTGTGATTGCGGCGCGTCGCGTCGCGCAGGGGCGCGGCCACTTCGGCGCGCAGGGTGTCGCCGGTGCGGATGGGCGCGAGCACAGTGATACGGTGCACCGAGAGGCCGCGGACGCCGGGGAAGACCGACTCGACCTCGGCGACCTTGTCGCCCGCTGGCGAGAACAGCGCGCCGCGGTCGCCCACCTGGCCGCCGCTCTCGGCGTAGAACGGCGTGGAATCGAGCACTAACTCGGCCTTGGCGCTGGCGGCGATTTGTTTGGTCAACTCGCGATCGACGATGAGGCCGATCACCTTCGACGTTGCCTCGGTGCGCTCGTAGCCCAGGAACTTCGTGCGGCCCAGTTCGAGCAACTTCTGATAAGCCGGAACCACCACGCCTTTTTCGGCGCCCTTCCAACTGGCGCGTGCGCGCTCGCGCTGCTGCTCCATCTCGCGGTCGAAGGCCCCGCGGTCGAGCGTGAGCGAATGTTCGCGGGCCATTTCCTCCTGCTCGTCGAGCGCCAGGCCGAAGGTGTCGTAGAGCTTGAACGACAGGCTGCCGGGAATGGCGCGGCCTTCGAGCGACTTGATGGAATCGTTGAAGACGCGCTCGGCCACCAGGAAGGTGGAGGCGTAGCGGTGCTCTTCGTCCTTGACCACGCGGGCCACGCGGGCGACGCTCTCCAGCAGCTCGGGGTAGGCGGGCTTCATCAGCTCGGCGACGAAGCCGGTCATCTTATAAAGGAAAGTGTCCTCGATGCCGATTAACCTTACGTTGCGCATGGCGCGCCGCATGATCTTGCGGAGGACGTAGCCGCGGCCTTCGTTGGAGGGGACGACGCCATCGTGAATGAGGAAGGCGGCGGCGCGGGCGTGGTCGGCGGCGATGCGGAGAGCCGTGTCCGCGCGGGCGTCGGCGCCGTGGGTGATGCCGAACAGGGAGGCGGCGTAGTCGATTATAGGGGCGATGAGGTCGGTTTCGTAATTGGATAGCTTGCCTTGCAAGACGGCGGCGACGCGTTCCAGGCCCATGCCGGTATCGATGGAGGGGCGCGGCAGGGGCGTCATTTTGCCCGAGGCGTCGCGATCGAACTGCATGAAGACGAGGTTCCAGATCTCGACGAAGCGGCCGCCGGCGTCGCTGGGGAAGGCTTCGTGTTCGCGGCCGGGGTCGGATGCTTCGACGCCCAGGTCGCAGTGTATTTCGGAGCAGGGGCCGCAGGGGCCGGTTTCACCCATCTGCCAGAAGTTGTCCTTCTCGTCGAGGCGGAAGATGCGGCTCTTGGGCACGCCCGCGACTTTCTGCCAGAGGGCCTCGGCTTCGTCGTCCTCGCGGAAGACGGTGATGTAGAGCTTGTCCTTGGGCAGGCCGTAGCCCTTGGTGATGAGGTCCCAGGCGAACTCGATGGCCTCGGCTTTGAAATAGTCGCCGAAGGAAAAGTTGCCGAGCATCTCGAAGAAGGTGTGGTGGCGGCGGGTGTAGCCGACGTTTTCGAGGTCGTTATGCTTGCCTCCGGCGCGTACGCACTTCTGGGAGGTGGTGGCGCGGGAGTAGTCGCGCTTCTCGTTGCCGGTGAAGACATCCTTGAACTGGTTCATGCCGGCGTTGGCGAAGAGCAGGGTTGGGTCGTTGGCCGGCACCAACGAAGAACTGCGGACGACGCGGTGACCGCGTTCGGCAAAGAAGTCGAGGAAGCGCTGTCTGGTTTCGTGACCTGTCACGGGAAGATCCTTGTGCGGTGGACTATATCCGATTGTAGCGAAAGGGCGTGGGCGGGCGTGGCGGGGGTGCGGAAGGCGCACGAGAGAAAATACCGAACGAACCCAATTCGGGTGGAGGGCGGGGCGGGTAAGTGGCAGTTGGCGTAGGTGTTACCGGCCGGAATGGGGGTGTGAGAGTGCATGCGAAACGAAGCCAATTTGCGATCTGTGGCGGACCGAGGCGGCGGGCCGGAGTGGGCGGCGCGGGGCCTCGATGTGCCCGATTGGAGTGTAGCAGACGCGGGGTGGGGAGGCTGTGGAAAACGGGGTAAGTGGTAATGGAATGGTGGAGAAGTTTTTGTGAACGGGGGGCGGGGACACGATATGGGGCCGGTGATATGCTTGAGGGATGGGTGCCCGCATCGTCATCAAGCCAGGCAAGCGCTCCGGTCAACCGTGTATCCGCGGGCTGCGGATCACCGTGTGGGACGTGCTGAGTTGGCTCGCGGCGGGAATGACGGAGCAGGAAATTCTGGATGACTACCCGGAGTTGGAGCCTGACGACTTCCGTGCGGTGTACGATTTTGCATCGAAGATGGGTAGGCGTGTGGCTCTGTGAAATTGCTGTTCGACAAGAACCTCTCACGCAAACTCGTCGCCCGGCTTGCTGAATCCTATCCTGGGTCCGCTTACGTCTCGGCGGTCGACTTGCTGCAAAGTCCGGATCGCGAGATCTGGGAGTTCGCCAAGACCGAGGGCTTCGTGATCGTGAGCACTGATTCCGACTTATACGACCTTGCCACAACCATCGGGCCGCCGCCCGAAGTTGTGTGGCAGCGGCGCTGGGCGCACCCGACGAGGGACGCAGAGCGGGTGCTGCGGCGCGAAGCCTTACGGATCACGGAATTCGCGGCCGATCCTGAGGCGGGCGTTCTGGTGCTGGACCGAGCGTGAACGGCGGAGGCGCCCTGGGCCACCGGTGTCACGCCGCGGAGAGTTTTCTCACGCGGAGCATCTTGCGGCTCTTCTCCGCGTGCCAGAGGTCGTACTGAAGCTGCTGGTTCAGCCAGCTTTCCGCGCTGGTGCTGAAGGCGATCGAGAGGCGGACCGCCATCTCCGGGCTGATGCCCGTCCGCCCGTTGAGAATACTGGAGAGCGCCTTGCGGCTCACGCCGAGCGAGCGCGCGGCGTCCGTGACGGTCAGTTTAAGGGGCTCCAAGCATAGTTGCCTGAGCACTTCTCCGGGGTGCGGTGGGTTGTGCATTTTCATGGTCACCTCAGTGGTAATCCTCGTAGTCCACGAGATCCATATCCTTCCCGAGACAGGTGAACGTCACGCGCCAATTGCCGCTCACCTTGACGGCCCAGGTGCCCTTCCTGGGGCCGTGGAGTTCGTGGAGATCCAGGCCGGGCAAGTTCATGTCGCGCGTGCTGGTTGAGACATTCAAAAGGCCGAGAATCAGGCGGAGCCGGGCGGCGTGTTGCGCTTGAATCCCCGACTTGGTTCCGGTGGCGAAGAACAGTTCGAGGCCCTTGTGCCGGAATCCCTTGATCGCCACGCCTATTAGTGTAACCTATCTGGTTACAGATGCCAAGCGGCTCCGCGGGAATTTAACGAGTTAACCGAAACGGGCTAGCGTGATTTCACGACTCGTGTGATAGAATCGAACCACGATTTTGATGCTGGGCCGTACCACTGGGTTCACCCTTGTCTGCCTGAAGGTGGCGATCTATTTGATCGCGGTCCTGGGGCCCTCGCGATTGGTGTGTGCCCAGCCCGCGCCACAACCGCAGATTGCAACCTTCTCGGTGAGCACGGATCAAGCGCTTACGTATCCCGACGCGGCGCCTTCCCCGTATCTGCTCGACCTTCCGGACGAACACACCACGTTTATTCCGTCCGCTTCCGGTTCGGCTCCCTATTTGGTGTTTGGAGCCAGCCGAGTTTCGGGCGGCACCGAAAGCGCGGGAGCCGTGGTGCTACAGACCGCGGACCTTACTACCTTTACCTTTGCGACATCGCTGGGTTACAACCCACAAGTGTTCAGCTCGCCGGTAGCCTTCACCGCGTGCAATCCAACTTACGATACGGAGTTCGACGAGAACTACGCCGCGCCTGGCTCCGTGGTGCAAGACCCGACTCTGCCCCCCGGCAATCTGATCATGATCTATGAGGCGGAGAACCACTGTCCGGGTGGAGTGAACCAGCAGCCATATTATGCCACTGTGGGGTTTGCCCGTTCCTCGGATAACGGGAAAACATGGCCCTCACCGGCCAACGGTCCGCTGGGCAACGCCGCGCGCCATCCCGTTCTGGTGAGCAATAACCCGGAACCTTCCACGTCCCACCCGCCAATGGGCAACGCGATTCCGAGCGCACTCGTCGACAAAAGCCTCGACGGCAACCAATATCTCTACGTCGCGTATACCTACCATTCGAGCACAGCCGACGGTCTGATTCGCGTCGCGCGCGCCAAACTTGGCGGCGATCCCGTGACCTTTCTAAAGTGGTATAACGGCTCGTTCAGCCAGCCAGGCGCCGGCGGTCTGGACAGCGGCGTCCCTCCGGGGGGAGGATGCGGCGCCAATGTGCTTCAGGAGCAACCGCAAATCAGCTTCAATGACGATCTCGGATTGTACCTGCTTACTTTCGTCTGTCAGTCCAACGGAAGTGCGGCATGGTATTACTCCACTGCAACCAACCTCGACATTGAAGACTGGACCGCACCCCAGTTGATCGCCAACTCGCGGTTCCCCTTCGTCCCGAATTGTGGTGACGGAGGGATCAGCGGCAACGAGTTCGACGGCTGGTATCCGTCATTCGTGTCGCCCGGAGCCGCGGCCGGCCATACCAAACTTGCCGGTACGGTCTTCTTTCAGAAGGGCTGCGATACGGGATCGCGGGTCTTCTCATCCCGCACATTCACCATCGTCACGGAACCGCAGCCTGCGCCCGCTCTGACACCGGGGTCTTTGGCTAACGGCGCCACCTACATTGCGGGCGGTCTGGTTCCCGGCTCGTGGGCGCAAGTGAAAGGCACTGGGCTGGCCAACGTAACTCGCATCTGGACTGGTTTCGATTTCCTCAACATTGGCAATGCCCTGCCGACGAGCCTGGGCGGCGTCCAAGTCATGGTGAACAACACGCCCGCCGCGGTCTATTACATCTCGCCGACGCAGGTCGACTTTCAGGTTCCGACGGGAATCAGCGGGACTGCATCGGTCGCAGTGATTAATAGAGGCACCGCGAGTAACCTCGTGGAGGCGGCCGCCGCGGCGAGCGCCCCTGGTCTCTTTCCGAACCCGGTCAACGGGGTCAACTACCCGGCCGCGGTGTTTGCGGTGGGCGGCGGCTATCCGGGCCCATCGAGCGCCGCTTCCATTTACCGCAGCGCGCATCCGGGCGACTCGATCGAACTTTACGCTACCGGTCTAATTGCGGAACCTGGCGGCGCGATCCCGACCACCCAGATAATCAACGGAGTCACCATCACGGTCGGGAACGTGACGGTTCCCGCCGACTACGCGGGGCAATCGCCTTCCGTCGGCGAATTCCAGATCAACTTCACAGTGCCCGCGCAATTCGCCTCCATGCCTGCCGGCAACTACCCCCTGTCAATTTCATGCAACGGAGTTTCCTCTCCGGCGACGATCAACACCATTCCTCCGGGCCCGATCGTCCTGCCGATCGCCCCTTAGAGATCTTCAAGACTGTGCACAGCGTGCCCGGATGCATTCTCGCAGGTCAGCCTTTCGTCACCTCGGGAGGGGGCTTGCCGCTGGCTCAAGGCGACCCCGGCCAAACCACCTAGTCCGTCTCCACCGTTGGGCCGGTACCAGTGGCGCAAGCGACCGTGGTCTAAGATCCAAACCAGGATGCGTGCTGGCTTCCCAATGCAAGTCTGGCAGCCGATCCAAAGACTCAGGCGAGTTGGACGGAGATCGACGAGCGGCCGCAACGGGCAAGGGCGGCGCGGTTGGAATGGGCACGGTGTCCGCAGCGGCCTCCCGGCATGGGAGCGCTGGTAGCCTAGACCGCTGCGCACGAAGGTCTTGACGGGCTTAGTTGCCGTAGGGGCGCTGCACGGCGCGCGGGGGCTCGGCGGGTATGTCGAACTTAGAGACCGGGTCGGGATGGGCGGGGTCGAAGGAGGGCATATCTACTAGCGACTTAGCGATGGGCAACTTGGCCAGCTTGATCCCTTCTACTATGCACTTAGCCAGCTCGTAACTGCCGTAGTTATTGTGATGAGTGGTGTCGGTGCCGGCGAAGGCCAGGTGGCCGTCGGCTGGGCCCAGAGCGTCGTAGAAGAGCTTGCTCATGGCGTTGAGGTCGATGAGCGCCGATCCGGTCTCCGCGGCGGCTTGGCGGACGGCCTCGGGGTAGTCGCCCAGGCTGCTCACGATCTTGCCATCGGGGCCGAAAGTCAGGCGGTTCACCGAGGTGATCAGCACCGGCGTGGCGCCGTGTTCGCGGGCGTCGGCGACGAAGCGCTTCAAGTCGGTCTTGTAAATGGTGAAGGCGCCCACGCCTTCGCCGCGCTCCTTCTGGTCGTTGTGGCCCATCTGAATCAGGACGTAGTCGCCAGGCTTGATCGCGCTGAGCACTTTGGCCCAGCGCAGCTCGCTCAGGAACCCGCGCAGGCTCTCGCCCGATTCGCCGTGATTGGCGACTGCGACCTCGGGTTTGAAGAAGCGCGGCAGCATCTGGCCCCAACTGTTGTAGGGCTCGTCCGGCTGGTCGGTGGTGGTCGAGTCGCCCACGATGTAAATGGTGGGGATGCCGCCGGCCTTTTCGATGGCCAAGGTGCGCACGGCGGGATGCGAGTCGGTGAATTCGATGGTGAGGCGGCGGTCCCAGGCGCGAGTTTCTGAGGTCTTCTCGCGGTCCTTCAGGCGGACTTCGCCGCCGCCCGGGATACTGGGCGTGCGCACGTTGACGATGAAGGAGCGCGTCTCGGTTTGGCCGGCGGGAACGCGCACGCGCTCCAGCATGAGGCGGCGCAACTCGGCCTTGATGGTGGTTACGGAATCGGCCGCGGGATCGCCGAGCGTAATGGTGACCTTGTAGTTACCCTCCTCGGGCACGCGGACGGAGAAGTAGACGGGCGCTTCGGTGGCGGAGTTTTCGAAACCGTAGCCCGTGTCTTCGGAGTACACGGAACCGGGCGCGACGTAGCGGAAACCGGCGGCCGGCTTGGCGGATATGAAATCGAACTGCAGGCTTTGCGCGGGCAGAAGGGTAGCGGCCGCAACGGTCAGGAAGGCGAATCTCATGGGGCCATGTTACTACGCGGCAGCGATTGGGCAACGGGAGGCTTCGCCCCAACGCCGGCGGGGGTTATCGAACCCAGCACCACGGCGCGGCGCGCGCCGGTGGCCGAGGGCAGATTCGAGGGGCGGCGCCGCCAGGTCTGGTGCGCGAGCACGGCGAAGGCCACGGCTTCCTTGGCGTCCACGTCCACGCCGAAATCGGCGGATGTGGCCAGCGACATTTGCGGAAGCAGCGCGGCGAGGTGGGCCATGATCTCGCGGTTGTGGGCGCCGCCGCCGGAGACGATCAGATCGGCGGGCCCTGCGCCGCAGATGGCGATGGCGACGGCCGAGGCCGTTAGCACCGTGGCGGTGGCGATGAGGTCGCGTAGCGGGAGGCCAGTGGCCTTCAGGCGCGATACGAACTCCGCGCCGTACTGTTCGCGGCCGGCGCTCTTGGGGCCGCGGCGGCGGTAGTAGGGGTCCGAGAGCAGATCGCTCAGCAGCGCGCGGTCCACGCGGCCCGAGGCGGCGATGCGGCCACCGCGGTCGAAGGGGTGGCCCATTTCGCGGGCCAGCGCGTCGATCACCATGTTGCCGGGGCCGGTGTCGAAGGCGGTGACTTGCTCGGGCGCCGCGCCCGCCGGGATTACGGTCACGTTGGCGATGCCGCCGATGTTGAGCGCAACGCGCGTCCGCCTGGGATGGCGGAACAGCAGGTAGTCCACGAAGGGCACGAGCGGCGCGCCCTGTCCGCCGGCGGCGATATCGCGCGCGCGGAAACCCGAGACCACCGGGACGCCGGTGCGCTCCGCCAGCACGGCGGGCTCGCCGATCTGCAGCGTGTGGCGGCCACCTTCGTGATAGATGGTCTGGCCGTGGCAGCCGATCAGATCGACCGCGCCCCAGCGGACCACGGCGCGCAATACGGCGCGGGCGTACAACTCGGCGAGGCGGAAGTTCCAGCGTGAAATCGCGGCCGCGGAATCCAGCGCGAGGATGGCCTCGCGCACGCCTTTGGGATATGGCGTGGCGAGGAAACCGACGGTCTCGACGCGCCTGCCCGCGACTTCCACCACGGCCACGTCAATGCCATCGAGCGAGGTGCCGCTCATTATGCCCGCGATTCTCACTTGCGCTTCAGCTCCTCCTGCAATTCGCTCAGCACACGCAGCGCTTCGATGGGCCGCAGTTCGTCCAGCTTCAGGCGGCGGACGCGCTCGGCGATGCCGTATCCTACGGGCTCGAAGAGTTGGATTTGCACGGGGCCGTGCTCTTCGGCGTGGGTCAGCTCTTCGGTGACCACGTGCTCGCTGCGCTCGTGGAGGGTGAGCACCTCACGGGCGCGCTCGATGACGGCGATCGGCAGGCCGGCCAAGCGCGCCACCTCGATTCCGTAACTGCGGTCGGCGGCGCCGGGCTCCACCTTGCGCAGGAAGATGATGTGGTCGCCGGCTTCCTTCACCGTCACCATGAGATTGCGCACGCCGTCGAACTGGCCGGCCAGTTCGGTGAGCTCGTGGTAATGGGTGGCGAAGAGCGTCTTGGCGCGGGTGCGGGAGTGGATGTGCTCCACCACGGCCCAGGCGAGGGCCAGGCCGTCGTAAGTGGAAGTGCCGCGGCCGATTTCGTCCAGCACGATGAAGCTGCGCGGCGTGGCGGTGTTGAGGATCACGGCCGTTTCGGTCATCTCCACCATGAAAGTGGAGCGCCCACGCGAGAGGTTGTCGGAGGCGCCGATGCGGGTGAACACGCGGTCGATGAGCGGCAGCGCGGCCGATTCGGCGGGCACGAACCCGCCCATCTGCGCCATGACGGCGATGAGCGCGGCTTGGCGCAAGTAAGTCGACTTACCACCCATGTTAGGGCCGGTGATGATGGCGATGAGGTCGGTGGAATCGTTGAGATACAGGTCGTTGGGGATGAAGCGGCCGGCTTCCTGATCGGCCATGCGTTCGATCACCGGGTGGCGGCCCGCCATGATGCGCATCTCGCCGGTTTCGGAAAAGGACGGCCGGTGGTAGCGATTCTCGGCGGCCACCTGCGCCAGCGCGGCGGTGACATCCAGCTCGCCAACCGCCGAGGCCGCTGCTCGCACGCGCTGCGCCTGGGCGGCGACGCGCTTGCGCAGATCGGAGAACAGCTCCTTTTCGAGCGTCTGGATTTTGTCTTCGGCGTCCAGCACCTTGCGCTCGTAATCCTTCAGCTCCGGCGTGGTGAAGCGCTCGGCGTTGGCGAGGGTCTGCTTGCGCTCGTAATCGGCGGGGGCGAGCTGCAGATTGGCGCGGGTGATTTCGATGTAGTAGCCGAAGACGTTGTTGAAACGCACCTTGAGCGAGGCGATGCCGGTGCGCTGCCGCTCGCGAGCTTCGATGCGGGCGATGTACTCCTTGCCGTTCTGGCTGAGGTCGCGCAGTTCGTCGAGCTCGGGATGGAAGCCGGGGCGGATGGTGCCGCCATCGGCGATGTTGAGCGGCGGCTCGTCGGCGATGGCTTCGAGAATCAGGTTGGCGACATCGGGCAGTTCGTCGAGGCGCTCGTGCAGCCCCCGCAGGCGTGCGGCCTGCTGCGTGTCGAAGCAGCGTTTCAGCGCGGGGATTTTGGCGAGCGACAGGCCCAGCGCCAGCACGTCGCGCGGGCCGGCCGAGCCCAGGGTCACCTTGGCGAGCAGGCGCTCCATATCGAGAATGCCGCCGAGCTGTTTGCGGAGTTCGGCGCGAAGGATGGTCTGCTGGAGGAGCTCGCCAACGGCGTCGAGGCGCTCTTCGATCTCCGCGCGATCCATAGACGGACGCAGCAGGCGCTGGCGCAGCAGGCGGCCGCCCATGCCGGTGAGCGTGGTATCGAGCACGGCGAGCACGGTGGCGCGGTCGGCGGCACCTCCGGGCGCGGCATCGGCGGCGAAGACGGGCTCCAGCAACTCGAGGTTGCGCACGGTGACGGCATCGAGCACCATGCAATCGGCGCGGTTGTAATAGGACGGGCGGTCGAGGTGGTCGAGCGCGGCGCGCTGCGTGTCGCGGAGGTAGTGGAGAATGGCGCCGGCCGCGCCCACGGCGGCGGGGTGGCCGGCGAGGCCGCAGCCATCGAGCGAGAGCAGCTTGAAGTGGTCGCGCAGAGTGCGGGCGGCGTAATCGTGGGTGAAGACCCAGTCCTCGACTTCGGTGCGCACGAAGCGGGCGCCGGGGCGTTCGGCAGCGGTGAGCAGGGGCAAATCGGCAGCGGCGAGCACTTCGCGCGCGCCAAGCTGTTCGAGCGCGCCGGCCACATCGGAGGCTTCCATATCGGTGGCGCGGAACTCGCCTGTCGAGAGATCGACGTAGGCCACGCCGGATTTGCTATCGGCGCGCGCCACGGCGGCGAGGTAGTTATTCTCGTGGGAGCGGACCAGGGCCGCGTCCATGGCGGTGCCGGGGGTCACCACGCGGGTGATCTCGCGCTTGACCAATTTCTTGGCGAGGCGGGGGTCCTCCACCTGATCGCAGATGGCCACGCGGTAACCCTTCTGCACGAGGCGCGCGACGTAGCCCTCGGCCGCGTGATAGGGGACGCCGCACATGGGGATGGCCGCGCCCTTTTCCTTGTTGCGGGAGGTGAGGGTGATTTCGAGCTCGCGCGCGGCGGTGACGGCGTCCTCGAAGAAGAGCTCGTAGAAATCGCCCAGGCGGAACATGAGCAGAGTGTTGGGGACCTGCTCTTTCACGCTGTTGTATTGCCGCATGAGCGGCGTGGAGGCGTCAGACATGGGCCGAGGTTTCATTATCGCAGTTGGCGCGGGGGGAGATTTGTTTGGGCGGGGTGTAGTGGAAACGGGGGGGCGCGGGGTCTTTGTAGTGGGACGTCATGGTGAAGCTACTCGTGATCGCGCTCTTCTTGTGTGTAGGGTCATCGGCGCAGTCTGCGCTGACCTTTGTCGTGGCCAATGAGACCGTACCCGCCGGCGGGTGGGTGCAGATCAAAGTGTTCGCGGCAACGCCGTGCCGGATTACCTCCGGGACTCTCACGCTGAAGTACGATCCCGCGATCTTCGGCGATGTCCGGGACGCGGCCGTGTTCAGCGCAACCGGCGACGCATGGAAGTACCCGAACGTGTATACCGGTCTGGTGTCCGCGGACTTCGTGTCCCCGTCCGGAGGTATTGGACAACTGCCGGACTTTCCCGTGCTCGTCGTGTCCATGCCGGTGGCCGCCGGGTTGGCCAGAGGGAGCACCACGAGCGTAACTGTGGACGTGTCGGCTTCGAGCGTGACGGGCCTGGACGGGAACCCATACTCCCTCACCGCCGTTCCGGGCACGATCACGGTCGGCGGGACTCTCTCGATTCAGAGCGTGACTCCGGGCGGCGGTCTGCTGCCCGCGGGCACCGTGGTTCAGATCGCCGGCACGGGATTCGACGCGTCGACAACCGCGGCACTGGACGGCGTGAGTGTCCCGGCAGTCCACCTCGCGAATCCCCAACAGATCAATGTCACCTTAGGCGCGACGGCGGAGTTGACCGGCAAACACCTGCACCTTGCCAATGCCGCAGGCGAGCAGGCCGACTACTTCTCCGCTTCGTCCGCCAGCGGGTTTGTCTTTCCGCTCGCCACTTATCGGGATGTCGTATCCCCGTGGGTAGGCGGTGACCGGTGGTTTGAGGTGCTGAACCCAACGCTCTCGCCGGTTATGGTGACGGCGTGGCAGATCAGCACGGGAATGAGCACGATATTGGAGTCCGCCGACGTTCCGCCGGGAGGCTTGTACCAATTCGGCGGCGGCGACTTCGTGGGCCAATCGCATTTGACGGCGTCCGCGCCGATTCGACTGCTGGCATGCGTGGATAGCTACCCTTCGCTCGTGTGCGATCGACCGGTGCCGGAGGTCGAGCCGTTCGTTACCGAACCCTCTAATCCGGTCGTATGGAATTGGCAGGTGGGAACCGAGCCGCCGAAGGGCGGAGGCCTGTTGGTGCCGAATCCGAAAGGCGCCCAAATGTCCGTGTCTGTTTCGCCATCCGCGCAACAGTGGCTCGACGCCAAACTTACGCCAGGAAACTACAACTACACCCTAACGTTGACACCGAACGTGTCGGGGCTGAGCGCAGGCACTTACTCGGGAACGGTGACCATTGCCTGCGTTCCGCCGCCATCGTCCGCGCTGCAAACAGCTACCGGTATCATGCAGGTCGAACTCAACGTCAGCGCGGCGCCATTCATCGTTGCCAACGGATCGCTGGAGTTCGAAACCGGCGTCGGCAGCCCATCGTCGCTGTCCCAGCCGGTTTCGGTCAGTGCGGCTTCAGGAGCCACAGGTTCCGCCAAGTTCCAGGTGTCGGCCCAGACGGACTCGGGCGGAAACTGGCTTTCGGTAAAGCCAAGTGGCGGCCAAACGCCCGGAACGCTGACTGTGAGCGCGAACCCCGCCGGCCTTGTGCCCCGGACGTACACGGGCCATATCACCATTCAGGGCCCGGCCAATGCGGTAACCGTACCGGCTCAGTTCGTGGTCGACCCTGAGGCTCCGCCGGCCCAGCCGTTCTCTCCTTCTTCCATCGCGTTTTACGGCGATGCCGGATGTCCCCCGCCATACTCCAAGTCTGTGCGTATCCTCCAGGGCTCGGGCTACAGCGCCTCGGTTCAGACGCAGTCCGGCGGCAACTGGTTGACGGTCTTTGTTGACCAGAACACCGTCTCAGTCACGGCGAGCTCCGCGGGTCTGGCGCCGGGAACCTACCAGGGCACGGTCGTGCTCACGTCTCCCTCGAACCCGGCGCTTCAGGTTCCCGTAACGCTCACCGTGCTGCCGCCGCCCGCCAGATTGAGCGCGTCCCCGGAGAGCATCTCAGTTACTGTGCCCGCGGGCCAGAATGTGACCAAGACGTTGACGGTGACCTCGCCAGACGGCCCAGCGGTTTTTGGCAGCAACGGGGTCTACTGCACTCCAACGCCAGCGACCCTGGAGGAATCGTTCGGAGCCCCGTGGCCGGGTACGTACTATGGCAGTGTGCCAATCACCTGGACTGGTGGCTCGCTGAGCGTGCGGTTTACGCTCAGCGTCACTGCCTCGCCGCTGGCGCCACCGGTTCTGGCCGGTATCGTTAACACGGCGTCGGAACTGCCAGGGGCCATTTCGCCCGGGGAGATGATCACGCTGTTCGGGACGGGGATCGGACCCGGGCCGACCGCGTTTTCGTTCGACCAGTCCGGCAAGGTGCCCGACATCCTTGCCAGCACGCAGGTCCTGATCGACGGAACAACGGCCCCCGTTCTTTACGCGTCGGCCACGCAGGTCAATGCCATCGTGCCGTATGAGGTGGGGACCACGGGAACGGCGACCGTCGAGGTGGTCTCGAATGGATTCCAGTCGGAACTGTGGGGTGTGCCTCTCACGCCAGCGGCTCCCGGCGTATTTGCGGCCGGATCGATTGGCGTGGGGCAGGCCGCGGTGCTCAATCAGGATGGCTCGCCGAATGGCGCGCCCAATCCTGCCGCGCGCGGTTCGGTGGTTCGGATCTTCGGCACTGGCGAAGGGGCAACCACACCAGCCAACTTTACGGGAGGCGTGACTCCGGGCGGCGGCAACAGCACGACGTTGCCCGTGAAGGTGACGATGGGCGGCATCGAGGCGGCGGTTACGTATCGCGGCTCGGCGCCGGGCGAAGTGGCAGGAGTCATGCAAGTGAATGCGATTGTGCCGGCGGGCGTGGGACCGGGCGCGGCGGTGCCGGTGATCGTCACGGTGGGTGAGCAGGCGTCTCAGAGCGGAATCACTATCACGGTGCGGTGAAGGGCCGCCGGTTCACGCGCAGATTCCGCGCAGGCGGATGGGCGGCCGCTTGCTCGGTGCGTTTGGACACAGCGGACCGCGCGATGGTATTGCAGCGCCGTAGTGGAAACGGGCGCCGGCGGGTCTTTGTAGTGAGACCTAATGCTCAAGTTAGTTGCGATCCCAGCCTGGTTGTTCGCGGCGCTGTCAGCCGCTGCGTCAGCGCCGAATCAAGTCCTCCTCCGCAATATCGATGTCGGCGACAACGGCACGGCCCAGGCAATCGCCACCGATAACTCGGGTGACCTGTTCATCGTTGCGAGCGCGGCGGATGAGGCCGGGGCGCAGCACACCCGGATCACCAAGACGGACCCAAAGGGCACGCGGCTGGCGGTCTACGACATTCCCGCGGAGGGCGCCAATGTGGGGGTTTCGCCTGCCGTGGTTGCGACGGACGCGCAAGGCAACCTCATCCTTGCAGGCTCGTATGGCGCGGCTTCTCCCTTTCCGCTGGTGAAGCCGCTGTTCCCCTCCATCACTTACGGAGGCTTCGTGATGAAACTGAGTCCCCAGCTCGATACGGTGCTCTTCTCCACTTTTCTGGACGGGTACGTGAACGCCGCGGCGGTAGATCCGGCGGGAGACGTCTATTTGGCGGGGTGGACGCAGTCGGCCGCTTTTCCGGTGACACCCGGCGCGTTTCAGACCACACCTACCATTTTCGAGGGGCCGCCCTTACACGGCACGATTTACGCTTTTCTGATGGAGATCTCGCCGAAGGGAGACAGTCTCCTCTACTCGACTTACTTCGGCGGCGGCAGGACGACGTGCCCCGGCTACTGCGACCCGAGCGTCGGTTACGGCGTCGCACAGACGCAGGCATTCGCCCTGGCCGTTGGGCCTTCGGGCGACGTTGCCATGGCGGGCTGGACAAACGCCATCGACATGCCCACAACTCCGGGAGTCCTCAGCCCCACTTGCGATTGCTCCGTCAACCGTACCTACGGGTTCCTGGCCGTGTTCGCTCCTGGCGCCCCGCTCAAACTATCCTGGTCCACTTTCGTGGGTGTCTCGGGGATCGCCACGCTGGCCTTCGACCCGGCGGGAGATCCGGTTTTCGGCGGGGCTGCGTGGCCACAAGCGGCGGCGCCGAATGCCGTCTCGGGCGTTGTTGGGAAGGTAGCGAAGACCGGAGCGGCGCTGTCCTGGTCGATGCCCATCGGCGGCGGGCCCGCGGGCAGCAGCATGGCCTCTCTGGGGGTGGCGGGCGTGGCCGTGGATGCACAGAGCCAAGTTGTGCTCACCGGTAACGCCGGAGTCAGCCAAACGCCGCAGCTCTCCGGGACTCCCGCATTGGGGCCCTCGTATGTCGCCCGGCTCTCCAGCGATGGCACAACCATCGGCGAGTTGTTCACCGGGCCGTTGAACTCGGCGGGGACAGCGGTGGTGCTGACTCCTATGGGAAGCTTCATCTCGTTGGGTAGCTCGGGCACGTTGTGGATGGAGACGGTGGCGAGCGGTCCCTCGCTTCTCGCCATCGCGAACGCAGCGGGCGGTCCGCTCACGGGGCAGGTCGCGCCCGATGAGATCGTCTCGTTGTTTGGAATCGGCATCGGGCCGCAAACCGCGCTGACGGGCCAGCCGCAGCCCTACCTTTATCCGTCATCGCTCGGCGGCTACCAGGTGCTGTTCAACGGCGTCGCGGCGCCGCTGCTGTATGCCGGCCCCACACAGATCAACGCCGTGGCGCCTTACGAGATTATCGGCCAAGACTACTCTGCCGTGCAATTAGTGACTCCCGCGGGGATGATCGACGGCCCAGTGCTGGCGGTGCGGCCGGCCGAGCCATCGATTTTCGCGGACAGCGTCACCGGGGCTTGCGCGGCTCTGAACCAGGACGGCACCCTCAACTCCGCAGCGAATCCCACCAAGGCCGGCTCGGTGGTCACCATGTTCGCCAGCGGCGCGGCGGTCTACGGGGGAACGGACGGCGCGTTGGCGCACGCCCCGCAGGCATATGGATCGGCGCTGCCGGTTTCGGTGCTGAGCCTCTTCAGCCCCACGACCCTCGGCGGAAGCTCGTCGCTGGAGATCCTGTTTGCGGGACAGCCCGTGGAAACGGTTACCGGGCTGATGCAGGTGAACTTTCGGCTGCCCAATCCGCTTCCATCCGGAAGCAAGTTCTACATCGCTTTGCAGGTTGGCGGAGCGGTAAGCAGTCCGGCGTGGATATCGCTCACCCAGTAGCGGCGCGGAGGCGCCAGACATGGGCCGGGGTTTACATTGTCGCAGTTGGCACGGGGCGAGCGTTGGTTCAGCGGAGTGTGCGCTGGGGACGCGCTCGCCTGACCTCGATCCGGTGAGCTGCCGGATCGGCCTGCGCGATCTCAACGAGAACGTGGATCTGACGGGCGCCTGAGGCTAAGGCGGCCTACTTCTTGACCATCGAGTTGATGCGCTCCTGGAACGCCGCGAGCGTTTCGGGGCCGGCGGCTGCCATGTGCTTCATGAAAGCGTTGCCGACGGTTTCCAGGTTGTGGTAGTACGTGGGATTCTTATTGGCTTCGCGGAATGCCGGAACTATGTGGCGGAGGCGCTCCCAGACCACCAGGCATTCCGTGTTGGTTTCGAAGAACAACTCCTGGTTGAGGACGCCGGAGACCACGAAGGCGGCGGCCATTTCCCAATAGCTGCTCACCATGCGCAGGTAAGCGTTCTCCTGGCTGCCGGGAGGCGCTACTTTGGCCAGCTCCTCGATGGTGGTGGGCGCGAAGTTCTGCACGAACCAGGCGCGCGCCTTGCGCATGGTTTCCTCGCGCCGCAGCTCGTAGAGGCGCAGGCACAGATTGGCATCGTCGTAGGTTGCTTGAGTGGGCATAGGAAGATTATAGCGGGTGAAGTGGCGGAAAACCCGAACCGGCCCGTAGCCATTGGAAGGCTACGAGCCGGTTTGAAGGATCGGATTAAGAAGCCGTTCCCTAAACGTTCTTGCGGCGCTTGCGGCCGATCGCGCCGAGGGCGACCAGCGCGCCACCGAGCAGCAGCATGGTGGAGGGCTCGGGAGTCTGGCCTTGCGTGAACTTGTTGCTCAGGTTGAGGATGTCATCGCCACCCACCGAGGGAACGTAGGTATCCGTAACCTGGAACGATACCGAGTCAACGGCTATCGGAGCCGCAGCCGGTACGGTACCGCTATTATCGGTGACAGTCGACGATCCAGTAGCTCCATTGCTGAGAGTTTTCGTCCAACTTGCCTGGGAATCATTCCCGTTGACCTGAAGCCCCGGCGATGCCTGAATGACTGCCCACATCCCGCCCAACGACAACGGCGGAACCGAGTTGGCGGTGAAATCCATGGTGACGGTGTACGACATCGAGAAACCGTTCAAGAAGCCGTTATTGTCGTTCATGTTAAAGATCGTCACCTGGTTGTTTACACCGCTGGTGGAGATGGTCACCGTGACATTCGGCGTGTCGATGCTCCCCGACATTTGAAAGTTCGTCAACTGAATGTCGCCGGCCTCGCAGCCGGTTGTTGGCGTATTCCAGGCAACCACGGTGGCCCAGGTAATGGGCGCACTTCCGCAAGGTGTCAACCCCGTGGCGCCAGCCACGAACGGCAGCAGCAAGATTCCTAGTAGTAGTAGCTTCTTCATTTTCCTCCGAACCTCCCAGGCATAGAACACTCCGGTGCCGCGGGAAACACTCGTGCATTTCCCGCTTGGCATTCTGTGCAGTTTCCATGGTAGCAAGTTTTAACGCGGAGTCAACCTAGAAAGCGACGAATGTTAACTGCCACCGTACCATGGTCGGGGGGGCTTGGGTACTATGGTACTAGGGGCTAGCAAGCCAGATCGTCGCGGCCGATGCGGAATCCGTTTAGGTTTCCCAGTATGGTGAGGCCGATCTGCTTGGGATCGAAGAACTTCTGGGCCACCCGCTGGACGGCATCGGCATCAACGGATTCAATGCTTTCCACCAGTTCATCGAGGGTGAAGAACCGCTGGAAGTACATTTCCTGGCGGGCCAGGTTGGACATCCGGCTGGAGGTGGATTCCAGGCTCAACATGAGCGAGCCTTTGAGGTAACCCTTGGCGCGCCGGAGCTCCTCGGGAAGTATTGAATTCTGTTTCAGTTGTGTGAATTCATTCAATATCGACTCAACCACTTTGCGCGCCGATTCGATAGAGGTTCCGGCATAAATCGAGAGGCAGCCGGTGTCGCGGTAGGGGCTCAACTCGCTGAACACGGCGTAGGCCAAACCCTGCCGCTCCCGGATGTTCTGGAACAGACGCGAGCTCATGCCGCCTCCCAGCAGAGTGTTGAGCACGTAACAGGCGAACCGCTCACGGTGGGGGAGCGGGTAGGACGGCACTCCCAGGCAAAGATGCACCTGTTCGAGCGCGCGCTTACTCCGCAGGGAGATGCGCGCGTGGGTGCCGGGAGGCGCGCCGGGGGCGAGCGGCGGGGCGGGCGGAAGGCTCGAAAAGTACTGATGCACAAGCGCCACCAGACGGTCGTGGGTGAGGTTTCCGGCGGCGGTCACCACCAGGTTTGCGGGTGAATACACGGAATCGTAATACGCGCGGGCCATGGGCCCATCGAAACGGCGCACCGTTTCGCTAGTGCCCAGGATGGGCTTACCGAGAGCGTGATCCTTCCAGAAGTTGGAGGAGAAGATCTCGTGGACCAGGTAATCCGGGCTATCCGCCTCCATCTTGATCTCTTCGAGGATGACGCCCTTTTCCTTCTCGATATCCTCCTCGGCAAAACGCGGGTGAAGCACCAGGTCGGCCAGGACATCAAAGGCCTGCGAGAGGTGCTCGTCCAGGACTTTTGTATTGAAACACACCAATTCCTTAGCAGTGAAGGCGTCGAGGTTGCCGCCGATAGAATCCACGGAGCGGGCGATGTCTTCGGCCGAGCGGCTGGTGGTGCCTTTGAAGAGCATGTGCTCGATGAAATGCGAGATGCCGTTCTGCTCGGGGGTCTCCTGGCGGGAGCCGGAATCGATCCACACTCCCACCGAGACCGAGCGCACATGGGGCATGGTTTCGGTGATGACGCGGACGCCGTTCGGGAGCGTGGTCATATCGATGTCCCGAAGAGGGGTGGATGTGGATGTCATTTTAGATTGGTGGAGCAGGCCTACTTCATTTGTAGCACTGTTCGGGCCGCGGGTGTCCGGTACACTGGTACCAGCATGGTGGAAGCGATCGTGGGGATGGAGGTTGCGGACTTGCGGGACCTGCTGGGGCCGGGGCAGCCGGCGTTTCGGGCGAAGCAGATCTACCAGGCCGTCTATGGCGCGCAGACCTACGATCTTGCGCGCATGACGGGGCTTCCGGCGGCGATGCGGGCGGAACTGGCGGGCCGGGTGGCCATGGGGCTGCCGGAGGTCGCACACCGCTACGATTCGGCGGACGGAACGCGGCGCTACCTGCTGCGCCTGGGGGACGGGCGGACGGTCGAAACGGTGCTCATGCCGGAAGAGGGGCACGACACGCTGTGTATTTCCAGCCAGGTGGGATGCGCGGTGGGCTGCACCTTTTGCATGACGGCGCTGCTGGGCCTGGAGCGCAACCTGACGGCGGGCGAGGTCGTCGGCCAGGTGCTGCTGCTGGCGCGGGAGAACCGGCTGCGGCAGGATGGCGGGCGGCTGAACATCGTCATGATGGGGCAGGGCGAGCCGCTGCTGAACCTGCGCAACGTGGTGAAGGCGGCGCGGATTCTGCTGGACCCGGGCGGGTTCGCGCTGTCGCCGCGGCGGATTACGGTTTCGACGGTGGGGATCGTGCCGGCGATCGCGGAGCTTGGTGCCGAGCCGGTGCGGCCGAAGCTGGCAATTTCGCTGAACGCTTCGACCGACGAGGCGCGGCGGGAATTGATGCCCACGGCGCGCAAGTACCCGCTGAAAGACCTGCTGGAGGCGTGCCGCGCGTATCCGCTGCGGCCCTGGGAGAAACTCACCTTCGAATACGTGCTGCTGGGCGGAGTGAACGATTCGGACGCCGACGCGCGGCGGGTAGCGAAACTGCTGGCGAATCTGAATTGCAAGGTGAACCTGATCGCGCTGAACGCCGGGCCGGAGATTCCGTACAAGACGCCGGATGCGGAGCGAGTGGGCGCGTTCCAGCAGCTTGTGCGGCGTAGCGTGCCGTGTTTCGTCCGCAAGCCGCGAGGGCTGGATATCTACGCGGCGTGCGGGCAGTTGAAGCGGAGTACGGCGGGGCCGGACGCGGTCTGAGATGACATCCATTCTGTGGCTGCGGCGCGACCTGCGGCTGGCGGACAATCCGGCGCTGCGGGCGGCCATGGCGGACGGTGGCACGGTGATCCCCGCATTCGTGTGGGCGGCCGAAGAGGAAGGCGATCTCGCGCCGGGGGCGGCGTCGCGCTGGTGGCTGCAGCGGTCGCTGGGCGAGTTGGGCGCGGAACTGGAACGGCGCGGGTCGCGGCTGGTGGTGAGGCGTGGTGCCGCGGCCGATGTGCTGGTGCGGCTGGCGCGGGATTGCGGCGCGGGCGCTGTCTGCTGGAACGGCCGGGCGGAACCGGCGGTGGCGCAGACGCTTGAGGGCGCAGGCATCGCGGCGCGCCAGTTTCCCGGCAATCTACTCTTCGAGCCGGGCACCATCCTGAACGGCAGCGGGCAGGCGTTCCGCGTGTTCACGGCGTTTTGGAAGGCGTGCCAGCGGGCACCGGCTCCGCAGGCGCCGCTGCCGGCCCCGCGTCGGATTGCGGGTCCGGCCCGATGGCCGGGATCGCTGGCAGTGCGCGAGTTGGGACTTGAGCCAATGGCCGGCCGGGGCTGCGGGTGGCACGAGGCGTGGCAGCCGGGCGAGGAGGCCGCGAGGCGACGCCTCGATGTGTTTTTGCGGGGCGCGCTGGAAGCCTACGCGGAGGATCGCAACCGGCCGGACCGTGCGGGGACTTCCCGTCTATCGCCGCATCTGCACTTCGGAGAGGTGAGCGCGCGCACGGTGTGGCACCGGGCGCTCGGCCGCGGGCCGGTGGCCGAACCGTTCCTGCGGCAACTGGCGTGGCGCGAGTTCGCGCATCATCTGCCGGTTGATTCCTCCGGGACGGCGCGCCAGCCGCCGCGGGTGGACGCCGCCGGCCTGCTCGCGTGGCAAAAGGGCATGACCGGTTATCCGCTGGTGGACGCCGGCATGCGCGAGCTGTGGCACACGGGCTGGATGCACAACCGGGTGCGCATGGTGGTGGCGTCGTTCCTGGTGAAGCACCTGCTGATCCCGTGGCAGGCGGGTGCGGCATGGTTCCGCGAGACGCTGGTGGATGCCGATCTGGCGAACAACACCTTCGGATGGAAATGGTGCGCGGGATGCGGGGCGGATGCGGCGCCGTACTATCGCATCTTCAACCCGGCGCCGCAGGCCGCCAAGTTCGATCCCGAGGGGCGCTACGTGCGCCGCTGGGTTCCGGAACTGGAGGGCGGGACCTATCCGCCGCCCATCGTGGACCACCAGGCGGCTCGACGGCGGGCGCTTGGGAAATAAATGGCGTCTGACACCTTTTTTCTCTTGACACTGTTTTAGTCTATACCTAGAGTTAAATAGGGTAGACATGAAACCGCCGAATCGCAAAGACCTGATGCCGGGAGCGCTGGAAATGATGATCCTGCGCTCCTTGCAGCGCCAGCCCATGCACGGCTACGCGCTGGTGCAGCACATCAAGACCGCCTCCGGCGACCTGCTGCAGATCGAAGAGGGCTCGCTCTATCCCGCCCTGCAGCGCTTGCTGAAAGAGGACCTGGTGAAGGCGCAATGGGGCGTGTCGTCCACGGGCCGCCGCGTGCGCACGTACCAGATCACCGCGGCCGGGAGCAAACATCTGCACCGCGAAGTTTCCAGCTTCGACCGCATGCTGGAGGGCATCCGCATGGTGCTCACTCCGGAGGAATCGTGAGCTGGCTGGGCGATCTCCCGCGGCGCCGCCAGATCGAGAGCGACCTTGCGGCGGAGATCCAGGAGCACCTGGACAAGAAGGTCGAGGCCCTCATGGAGCAGGGTCTCTCGCGCGAAAGCGCCCGTCTGGCTGCCCGCCGCGAATTCGGCAACGTCACTCTGACCGGGGAACTCGGCCTCGATGTGTGGCGCTGGAGCGCAGTCGAAGATTTCCTCGCCGACCTGCGCTTCGCCGTCCGCCAGCTTCGCAAGGCCCCGGCCTTCGCACTGGCCGGCATTCTCACGCTGGCGCTGGGCATCGGCGCCAATACGGCGGTCTTCAGCGTGGTCAACGCCGTCATCCTGCGGCCGCTGCCGTACCCCGCATCCGACCGTCTGGTCTCCGTTGCGACTCGCACCCTGGAGGGCGAGCCCGATAACTTCTCCTATCCGAATTTCTTCGATCTCCGCGGCGGCAACCGCGTCTTCGAGCACGTCGTTTGTTACCGCGACCAGAAGATGGGGCTGAGCGGGGCCGGCGAGCCCGTGAACCTCCCGGGCGTCGTCGCGTCAGCGGATCTCTTCGACACGCTCCAGGTCCGCCCCGCGTTGGGCCGCGGCTTCGTGCCCCAGGAGGAGAAACCTGGGCAGCGAGTGGTGGTTATCAGTCACCGCCTTTGGACCGAACGGTTCCGCGCCGACCCGTCTCTGGTCGGCCGGTCCATCGATCTCGACCGCCAACCCTATACCGTCGTGGGTGTGGCGCCGCGCGGTTTCAATTTCCCGGCCGGCGGCAGGCAGGTGGACCTCTGGACCACGCTCGCCGTCGACGCTTCCTCCGATACGGTTAGGCCCATGACTGTGCAGCGCGGCATGGAAATCCTGGAGACCGTGGCGCGTCTGAAGCCCGGCGTGTCTCTGGCCCAGGCGAGGGCCGGGACGGACGTTGTCCTGGCCGCGCTGGCGCGCCAGTACCCCCGGCATAATTCGAAGCTGGCCGGATCGCGGATTGTGCCTCTGATCGACGATATCCTGGGCGACACGCGAGATCCCCTCCTCATTCTTCTGGGCGCCGTGGGACTGGTTCTGCTGGTGGCCTGCGCCAACATGGCGAATCTGCTCCTGGCACGAAACGCCGAGCGGGTGCGCGAGTTCGCGTTGCGCGCCTCCATCGGGGCGGGCCGCGGAAGGCTGGTGCGCCAACTTCTGGCGGAGGGTTTGGTTCTGTCGGCCGCGGGCAGCGGCGCGGGGATTCTCCTCGCCGCGGCTTGCCTGCGCGCGGCGGGGACGCTCGACTCAGCTGGAATTCCCCGCGTCGCAGAGGCCGCCATCGATGGCCGCGTACTGGCCTTTTCCATGGCGCTCGCGGTTCTCGCCACCGTGCTCTTCAGCCTCGCTCCGGCGCTTCGCGTGGCCCGCGTGTCACTTGCCGTTTCGCTGAAGCAATCCTCGGCGGGCGGTGTCGGCGGCACAGACCGCCTGCGAGGCGCACTGGTGGTGGCGCAGATCGCGCTCGGCCTGGTGCTGCTAAGCGGCGCAGGGCTGCTGGCGGGAGGTTTCCTGCACCTCATGCGCCGCGACCCCGGCTTCCAGCCGCACGGTCTGGTGTCGTTCGACGTCGCACTGCCCGAAGCCCTCCAGCAAGGCTCGAAGCACCTGGATTTCGGCGACGCGCTCCTCGACCGTCTCAGGCAACTGCCGGGCGTAGTGTCCGCCGCCGCCGCGATGCCGCTGCCGCTCACCGGAACGGAGATTAATGTCGAGTTCGATATTGAGGGCCGCCCTTCCACGCCTTCCAGCAAGCCGGTATCCGACATCGCGGTGGTCAGCCCAGGCTACTTTCAGACGATGGGCGTGCCGCTGCTGGAGGGCCGCGGGTTCGCGGAAACTGACGACGCGCGGTCGCAGCCCGTGCTGGTGGTCAACCGGGCTTTCGCCGAGAAGTTCTTTCCAGGCGATCGGGTTCTCGGCAAGCGCCTCGAGCCGGGCGTCAGCGCGAGCGGCGTCCGCACTGGCGCGCGCGAGATTGTGGGTGTGGTCGGAAACGCCCGTGAGAGCGCTCTTGGCACCGCGCCCGAGCCCGTCCACTACTTCGCGGCCAGACAACTGCCCTGGTGTTGCGGGTCCTTCGTGGTGCGAACGGCCGGCTCGCCTCTGGCGCTGGAGTCGTCCATCCGCCGCGTGGTGGCTTCGCTCGATGCCGCCAGTCCAGTCGACAAGGTACGCACGCTTGACGATATGTTCGCGGAAGGCATCGCCCGTCCCCGTTTCCACGCGCTGCTGCTGGGAGCATTCGCGATCATCGCGCTGGCGCTGACGGTGGTGGGGCTCTATGGCGTGCTCACGTGCTCGGTGCTGACGAGAGACCGCGAAATCGGCGTGCGGATGGCGCTGGGCGCGCGCCGCGGCGACGTGGTGCGGATGATCCTAAAGGAGGCTGGCGTGCTGGTGGCACTCGGACTGTGCGCAGGCCTGGCTGGATCGCTGGCGGGGAATCGCCTGCTGGCGTCCCTGGTGCCGGGCGCGGCAATCCAGCAGCCCGGGTTGCTGCCGGCGGCCTGTGGCGTCATCCTGGCCGCGGCGGCGCTGGCGGCATTCTTCCCCGCGCGCCGCGCGGCCTCCATCGATCCGATGACAACTTTGCGCGGCGAATAGGCCCCTGCGGAAATAAATGGCGTCTGACACCTTTTTTCTGCGTTCTTCCCTGCGCGGCGAGTGGTCAGCCGGTGTTACAGGAATAAAACATAATCGCCGAAAAGCGTCTTCTTATTGCGCTGTTCAAGGGATTGTAACTACTGCCGTAGCATGCTGAACCCTAGAGGGGGATCCGATGAGAGACGGCAGAGTACAGTTTCTGTGGCGGAACCCGGAGGCGGCCGAGGGATTTCGGACCGGCGTCTGCCTGCACGGACACACCATGCACTCGGAAGAGTGCCTGTGGTTTCTACCGCGCTACCTGAGCATGGTGCCGGGCGTGGCGCTGGCCATCCGCGGCTATCAGCGGGCTGGCGTGGATTTCGCGCGCGCTTACTGGACACCCCCGCTCACGCCGGCCTCGGCGCTGGCTGTCGAGCGGCAACAGATCGGCGGACTGGGTCTGCGGCCGATCGTGTCCATCACCGATCACGACAACATCGAAGCCGGCCTTGCCCTGCAAGTGACCGCGGACCGGCGGCGGGTTCCGCTGTCGGTGGAGTGGACGGTGCCCTATGAGCACTCGATTTTCCACCTGGGAATTCACAACCTGCCGCGCGAGTGGATGGGAGCGATGGCAGCCTACACCGCCGCGCCCGACGAATCGCGATTACCGGAACTGCTGAGCGGCCTTGCGGCGCTGCCGGAAACGCTCAACGTGCTGAACCATCCGTTTTGGTTGGAGGAAGGCGTGGCCGAAGCCGCCCACGGGCCGGCGCTCGAGCGCTTGCTGTGCGAGTGCGGTGGGTGGATTCACGCCTTCGAAATGAACGGCACGCGCCCGTGGCGGGAAAACACCGACACCGTGGCGCTGGCGGCTGCGCACTCGAAACCGGCAATCAGCGGCGGCGACCGCCACGCCTGCGAACCGGCGGCCTGCATCAACCTCACCAACGCGGCGACCTTTGCGGAATTTGCCACCGAGGTGAAGGCGGGCGAGAGCACGGTGGCGTTCCTGCCGCACTACCGGGAGAGCATGGCGATGCGCATCCTGGCAGCCAGTTGGGACATCCTGCGGCCTTATCCCGAATATCCGGGGCGGGAGCGCTGGACCGACCGGATCTTCTACCGCGGCGAGGACGGCGTGGCACGGCCGCTCGGCACCGTCTGGGAGCGAGGGGCTCCGTGGATGGCGCGCGCGGCCGCTGCCGTTCTGGGACTGGCGGCAACCACCCAACTGCGCCAAGCCGTGCGGTTGCTGGCAATGCGGCGTGAAGAGGCCCTACCGTGAACCTGGGCCGGCGGCTGAGGGTGTTCTCATTGAAAGGCGTCGCGCCGGAGACCATGGCGCTCAGCGTGGCGCTGGCGCTGTTGCTGGGCGTTTTCCCGATGTACGGAATCCCCACGCTGCTGTGCGCGAGCGCGGCCGTGGTGTTGCGGCTGAACCTGCCCGCCATGCAATTGGTGAACCAGTTGGCGTCGCCGTTGCAATGGGCGCTGCTGGTGCCCTTCGGCCGGTTGGGCGGACGATTGGTGCACGTTCCCGCGGAGGCGGCGAGGCACACCGGAGTATGGCAGGTCGCGGCGGGACTGGGAGCCGCGGTGATCCACGCGATAGCGGGTTGGTGCGCGGTGGCGGCGCCGCTGGGAATCGTGCTGTGGCTGGTGGCATTGGGCGCGGCGGCGGGGCGCCAAGCGAGACCGGCCGCCGCTTAGCCTAGAACGACAGCGTTCCCGAGCGCGGCGCTTCCTCGAGATTCGGCAGGTACAGCGTCTTGCAGTGCTCGCAGCGGTAGATCTCCGCATCGGCGCCGAACTTGCTCTTGACTTCCTCGCCGAAAAAGTACCAGCGCTTCAGATGTCCGGCGCAGAGCTTGCCCTTGTCGTCCTTCTGGTTGCAGGCCCGCATGCGCGGAATGCGGCGCTTCACCTTGGTGCCATCGGCGAGCGTAGCCACTAACTCGGCCACGGGGACCGGCTTATCGCTGGCGGCGTACTTCGGATTCGCCATAGTGAATGACGAGTATAGCAGGCCCGGGGGGCTACTTGACCGGGAGCACGATGCCGGTGGGCGAACTGGCCCCGCCTATCGAAACCGTGATGGGCTGATTGCCCGCTGAGATGGATGCCGGCACCGTTACATTCACCTGGAAGAGACCGATGGATCCGGGGGTCAGCCCGCTGAACAGGACTTGGGCGGACTGGTTGCCGATGGTTACCACCGGCAGCGTCGTGGTGTTGGAAAGCTGGGTACTAGAAGCGGCGTCGCCGCTCTTGGGCGTCACCGTGACCGGCCCCATGCCGCCCGCGTAAAGCGTGATAGCCTGGCCCCGGACCGCCGGGTTGGAGGTGGTGATGAGATTGTAACCGGTGTCCTGGGCTATGGCGATGTTGGCGTTGTTGGCGTTGTAAGAGTAGAATCCCGGGAAGTAAGTAGCCAGCGGCACGGTCAGCACGTTGCTGAGGAGGCCTTCGTCCACGTTGACCTTCACCTGCACCGAACTCTGTCCGGCCAGTTCCCACGGCACGAAAACGTTCACCTGGCCGGGGCTGACGAATTCCACGTATCCCGGAAGGCTGATTCCCTTCGAGGGGACATCGAAACTGACGCTCACAAAATCCATGGCGAGCGGCAGCCGGTATTGACTCAGCAGGTCGTAGGTGAGGTTGTTGTAGTAGGAGTAGTTGCTGACGTTGTTCTGGTCGAGCAGGTAGGTGCCTTTGATGGCGGCGTAGGAGCCTGGGGAGATGGTGCCAACGATGTTGGTGGTGTTGTCCTGAATACTGGCGATGGCGGGCGACACCGAGACATAGGCGCCGGCGGTAAGGCTATAGCCGCCGGCCGAAACGTCGATCGTGTAGCTGCCGGTTGTCGTGCCGAGGAGCACGTCCACATAGGCGAAACCGAACTTGTCGGTGTTGCAGGTTACCGTGGTGGTGGCGCTCGATGGCGAGCAGGCGGGCTCGCCGTTGCCAAAACTCCGAAAAGTGACGGCACCGGTGGTTTCGGATGAAAATGAGACCGGGGACCCGGCCATGGGCACGCCCCATTCGTCGACCACCTGGACCGCCAGCGGCCCGGCATCCTGCCCGGGTACGCCGGCGACGGCGCTCCAAGGCAGGTTCACGTTGGGATTCAACCCGTCGCCCACGAAGATCATGCCGGGGACGTTGGCAACTACGCTGTTGGCGGCGGATAGAGTCAGGAAGCCCGAGTACTCACCGGCCGCGGGGACGGCTCCGGTGATTGCCACCGTGAAGCTGGACGATGCGCCGGGGGCCAGCGTCAGCGAGGCCGGCGAGACGGTTACATTGGTGCCCGTACCCTGGGTATCGACCGACACGCCCGCGGTCAGCGTGAGGCTAGCGGAACTGACATTGGTCACGGTCACCTGCACCGGGGCGGGCAGCGGCCCGGCGGCTGGCACGATTCCGAAGGAAACGGTGGAGGGCTGCACGATCACCTTGGCACTTACCGCGGCGCCGGCATCCAGGCGTCCCGCGCCCATCCACTCCACATCAACGGGGGTGCCGAAATCGTCGGTGGTTACATCCTGCGCGGCGGAATTGACCAGGGCCGACTTAATCTGGGCGGGCGTAAAGGACGGATGGGCCTGCTTGACTAGCGCAGCCGCGCCGGCCACCATGGCGGCCGAGAAGCTGGTGCCATCCGCCGCCATATAGCCGCTGGCGCTGTACAGGCTGACTCCGTAGTAAGAGAACTCCGGCGAATAGCCAAAGTATTGCGGGTTGGGATCGTAGCTTTGGGTGGCCATGTACATGCCGGCGCCTCCTCCCAGAAGCGGCCCGTAAACCGGATCGGCCATAGCGCCGAAATCGGCGCCGCCGATGGCCACCAGGTCAGGCTTGATGGCGCCGTCCGGCGTGGGGCCCATCGACGAGTAACTGGCAAACTGGTTGGCAGCCAGTGGAGATGAGACGGCGTACGTGTTGCTGAAGGCGGTAAGGTCCTGTTCGGAGCCGGAGATGTCGATGGTTACGGACTGTCCCGGATTGGCATCGATGTAGGTCTTTAGGTTGGTCCCATCGGCGAGCGAGACGATCACCACCGGTCCCTGGAAATCCCCTCCAATGCCGCTGGGGCCGGCCGGGGCCGAGTTACTCAGGCTGTAAAAGACGATGCCCATGGCGCCGGCGGTCTGGGCGTTGGCTGCCTGAGCATCGAACGTGCACGTGCCTTGCTTAATCAACGCGAACGCGCCGAGCAGGCTTGCCACGGGCAGGGCGCTGCAGGCGGTACCGTCGTTGCCCAGATTGGCGACATCCACCAGCGGCGCGGTATTGGCTCCGGCGACGGACGGATACCCGCGGGTATCCAGGAAAAGAATCGCGTCTCCCAAGGCGGCGGAAATACCTTTGAGGTTGGAGGGCGCGCTAGAGGAAGCCACGCTCACCGTCGGCAGCCACACATGCGAATTGAGAATGGCGCCCACGGTAATCGCCGAGGGGGCGGTGCCGGGAGACCAGATAGAGTTGAAGTACGGATAGATGTTGGTGGTGTAGGCGTAGGTATCGCTCCCGGAATCTCCGGCGGAGATCACCACGACGGCCTTTTGGGCAGCCGCTTCGTAGGCCTTTGCCACCGGGTCGGTACTCCAACCGGAAAGGGCGAGAGAGCCGGTGGATAAGTTGATCACGTCCATGCCATCGGCGACGGCGTCCTCGACGGCCTGAATCAGCACGTCGTCATAGGGGAAGTCGTTCACTCCCGGCGAGCCGTAGATCTTGTAGTTACCCAGAAACGCCTTGGGGGCGATGCCCGAGAAGCTCACCGCGGTAGCCGCCTCAGTGATGCCCGGCCCGGAGTTGGTGAAGCCCGCGGCCACGGAAGCGACAGCCGTGCCGTGACCGACGCGGTCGCGCGGCGAGTAATCGTCCGGTTGCGACTGGGCGGCCTGGTTGGCCGAACCGGTCACATACTCGTTGGCCAGCATGCGGACGTAACTGCGCGCCACAATCACTTTATTGTTCGTGTAGGCAGCGTCCTCGGGGTGTCCGGTAGTGACGATGGGGAAGCCGGCGGGCACGGTAAGTGAAGCGTCCTGGAATGCGGGATGGGTCTGGTCGATGCCGCTATCGAGGATGGCAATCTTGATTCCGGCTCCCGCTTTGCTCAAACCTCCGAGGGTGGTCCACGCCGGGGGAGCGCTCGAAGCCGCCGCCGTGCAACCCTTGTCGGTGGAAGCCGGGGAGGCATTCGATGCTGCCACGGCGCAATTCAACGCCGGCTTGAAGCGGCGCATTGGAGATATCGAGATCACGCCGGGCACGCTCCGCAGTTCCTCGAGGCGGCTGGCCGGCCCGTTGACAAAGAGCGCATTCACCAGGCGGGAAGCCGACCCGGTGACGTGGAAGTTGTGGCCTTCGATCTCGCGGGCGATGGCCGCCTGGCGCGCCTCCACCTGCGCCTGATAGGATTTTCCGGCGGTGCCCGCCATCTCCTCGCGCGTGGCGAAGCGGGCCGCAACCGGCACATCGTCCAGCATCACGGTGAACCGGCCGGGAACGATCGACGCGTTTCTGGGAGCCGGCTTGGCCTGGGAAGCCTTAGGCTGGGACGCCTGCGGGTGCACACGGCGCGCCCGAGGAGCCTGCGCCAGCAGGGGAAGCGCACACAGGGCGAGGCTCAGAGCCCGCATAAGAGTGGACGAAGACATGACTATGTGACGGGAGGCGGACAGCCGCGGTTTCCGGAAGCTGAGTTCCATACACATATGGTGGCATGCTATACGTGACGGATGCCACACCCAACCGGTATTATTTGCCCGCTAACTAATAGGTAACCATGCGGTGAAGCCGCCGCGGGACATGGGCGTGGACATCCACGAAGTGTCCGGCTGCGGCAACCGCAAGGCCTCGCGAACCGTGAGCCAACCGTCTGCGAGCGCCATGGTGCCTTTGGTGCCTTTGCGGGTGATCCACTGCAGTTTGCGCTTTTGTTCGCAGGCTTCGGCGAGTTCGAGCGTGGTGCGGGCGTCCTGCGCCACGTAATCGAGGACCTCCTGGAAGCGGCCCTGCGCCCACATTATGGGGGCCTTGGCGCCGCTCATGCCCGGAGGCTTGCCCGCGAGGCCCATGCCCTGCGCGGCTTTCTCCATGCCGACCGGGTAGCCCAGGGAGCAGAAGGCGTGGAACATCATATCAACGTGCTCCATCGCACATTTCGCGCAACTGGCGGCCGAGCCGGACTCTTCGGCGAGGATGTCGAAATCGAAGGCCAGTCCGTTCCAGGTGAGAACGCGGAAACCCTCGGCGGCCTTCTTCGACAGGTACTCGGCGAGCGCGCGCGCCTCCGCCTGGCTCATGCGCGGGGCGGGCGCGCCTTCGGCCGTTTTGCCGTGCCAGAGGAGCGGCCCGGCGGCGCCGCTCTCCATGGTTGCCGCGCAGGCGATGCCCAGTGGCCGGTGGGGACGCCAGTTGAAATCCTCGCCGGGAACGTCCTTGGCGGTTTCGATGTCGAAGGCGAGATAGCGATGCGCCATGCGGGTTTCTGGCTCCTACCGCCAGTATCCCCTATAAAAGCGGTATCCGCGGCCTTCCCGGCGCCACTCGGGGCCAACCCAAACGGCGTGCGGATGCGGCTGGCGCACCCACCGGCCGGGCGCCCATACCCATGCGCCGCCGGAGAGATTCCAATATCCTTCCGCCCACATGTAGCCGGGGGACGGGGCAACGCCGACGACACCGTAGCGAGGCGGGGGCGGGCCGTAGGCGGCCACCATGTATCCTCCACCACATGCCGTCAGAAGTGTGCCGAACAGTACCGCCGAAGCGGCCCACAATTTCCGTTTCATCGCTCGAACCTCCTACGGGGTGAAACGCGCCAGCCCACCGCGGAGTTGCGCAGGTGAAGGCGGATTAACGTGAAGCGGATTTCATGTTCCAGCCCTGCTAGCATAGACGATTGATCTCCGTGGTGGTCATCAACTGGAACCGGAAGGAGTTGCTGCGCGCCTGTCTGCGCTCGCTCGCGGCCCAGGCCGGCGTGCGTTTCGAAACCATCGTGGTGGATAACGGGTCGGGCGACGGGTCGGCGGAGATGGCCGAAGAGGAGTTCGGCGTGCGCGTGATCCGCAACCCGGAAAACCGCGGCTTCTGCGCTGCCAACAACCAGGGCATGGCGGCGGCGCAGGGCGAGTTTCTGGCGCTGCTCAACAACGATGCCGAGGCCGATCCGCAGTGGCTGGCGGCTCTTCACGAGGCCTGCACGCGGCGGCCGGACGTGGGCATGGCGGCCAGCAAGGTGCTGGTGTGGGAGGAGCCCGGGCGCATCGACAAGGTGGGCCACTCCATCTGGCCGGACGGGCAAAACCGCGGGCGCGGCAGCGGCGCGCCCGACCGTGGCCAGTTCGACCGCGAGGAAGAGGTGCTGTGGCCCGACGGCTGCGCCTGCATGTACCGGCGCGAAATGATCGAGCGCATCGGCGGGTTTGACGAGGATTTCTTCGCCTATGGCGACGATGCCGAGCTGGGCCTGCGCGCGCGCATCGCCGGCTGGGCGTGCATCTACACGCCGCGGGCGGTGGTGCGGCACCATCGCGGGTCGACGCTGGGGAAGGGCTCGGCGTGGCGGCTCACGCTGATCGAGCGCAACCGCGTGCTGCTGGCGCTCAAGCTGTTTCCGTGGAGCCTGCTGTGGCTGAACCCGTTCTACGCCGCGGTGCGGGTAGCGGCGGGGGCGTGGCAGGCGGCGCGCGGCGGGGGCGATACGGCGTATTTTCCGGGGGCGCGGGGGAAGCTGGCCATGGCCTGGGCGCTGCTGCGCGGCGATCTGGAAGCCTTGCGAATGGCGCCGCGCATCCTGCGCAAGCGGCGCGGGATTCGCCGGTTGCGGCGCATGACGCCGGGCGAGGTGCGGCGGCTGATCCTGGCCAACCGGCTGCCCCTGTGGGAGACGGTATGAGCGCCTGCGCGGTGTGCGGGACCGAGGCGTGCGACGCGGTGTTCACGGCGTCCGACCGCTTGTACCACACCACCGCGGAGCGCTTCACGGTGGCGCGCTGCCGGACGTGCGGGCTGCTGCGCATGGAGCCGCGGCCGGACGCGGAGGCGCTGCGCGGTTACTACCCCGACGCCTATTGGTTCGCGCCGGACGAAAGCGCAGCCAGCCGCCTGGAGGAAGCCTACCGCCGCCTGGTGTTGCGCGACCATGTGGGCTTCGTGCGGCGGGCGTTGGACGCGGGGCCGCGCGGGCCGCTGTTGGACGCGGGCTGCGGCGGCGGGCTGTTTTTAGGCATGATGCGGGAGCGCGGGTTTCGCGTGCTGGGCCTGGATATCTCCCGCGAGGCCGCGGCTATCGCCTGGCGGCGGCAGAGGGTGCCGGCGGTGTGCGCGGTGCTGGAAGCCGCGCCGTTTACCGCCGGGAGCCTGGCGGGGCTGACGCTGTTTCACGTGCTGGAGCATTTGGCGGATCCGTGCGCCTACTTGCGCGCGGCCCACGAATTGCTGGCGCCGGACGGCCGTTTGATCGTGCAGGTGCCCAACGCCGCGTCGTGGCAGTGCAGGTTGCTGGGCCGGCGGTGGAACGGCATGGATGTGCCGCGGCACCTGTGGGACTTCCGCGCGGGCGACGTAGTGAAGCTGATGGAGCGCTGCGGGTTCCAAGTGGTGCGGCGGAAGTACTTCTCGCTGCGCGATAATCCCGCGGGCCTGGCCAGCAGTCTGGCGCCGGGTCTGGACCCCATGGCGCGGCGCGTGCGGCGGGTGTGCGAGGGCCGCGGGGCACGCCTGCTGAAAGACGCCGCGTACCTGGCGCTGGTGGCCGCCGCGCTGCCCTTTACGCTGGTGGAGGCCGCCTGCGGCGCCGGGGCGACGGTGATGATCGAAGGGCGGCGGGTATGAGCGGGCAGAAGCATGATTGGCCGCGGATGAACACGGATGAACACCGATTGAAGAGTGTTGGCTTATCGGTGTTCATCGGTGTTCATCGGTGGCTCAAACTGTGTTGTTCGCATGCTGAGATGGCGGTTGCGATTTGCGGCGGAGTGACCCAATGAGCTACACCGCGCCAGCCTATCGCCTGCCCCGCCCGCTGCGGCGGCACATCCTGCACTTCGAAGTGGAAATCGAGCGCGCGGTCGAAGCTATGGCCGCCGCGCTTCCGCTGGGGGCGCGCGTGCTGGACGCGGGAGCGGGCGAGGGGCGCTACCGGCGGCTCCTCTCCGCGCAGCGCTACTGCGGCGTCGATCTCGGGGTGGGCGACGCGGCCTGGGACTACAGCGGCCTGGACGTCCGCGCCGATCTCACGCGGCTTCCCTTCCCCGATGGCGCGTTCGCGGCCGCGCTGAACGTCGTGACCCTCGAACACCTTCGGGAGCCGGCGCGGGCACTAGCGGAAATCTCGCGCACGCTGGCGCCGGGTGGCACGCTGCTCCTGGCCGCGCCGCAGGATTGGGAGATCCACCAGGCCCCGCACGATTACTACCGCTACACGCGCCACGGCCTGGAATACCTGCTGGCGCAGGCGGGGCTGGAGGCGATCGAGATGCGGCCGGCGGGCGGTTACTTCCGTCTGCTCGCGCGCCGCCTGCTCAACGGGCTACAATTCTTTACGGGAGGCTGGCGCTGGCTGGGCTTCCCGCCGGCCGCGCTGTTGCTGATCCCCCCGGCGCTGGTCTTGCCATTCCTCGATTTCCTGGATCCGCACAAGAACTTCACGCTGGGGTACGTCTGCCTGGCGCGTAAAAAGGACGGCATTTGGACGGAGTTATCGTAGTCGATAAAGCGGCGGGATGGACCTCGCACGACGTGGTGAACAAGATGCGCCGCATCGCGGACACACAGCGGGTGGGGCATCTGGGCACGCTGGACCCGGCGGCCACGGGCGTGCTGCCGGTGGTGGTGGGCAAGGCCACGCGCCTGGCGCAGTTCTACACCCACAGCGACAAGATCTACGGGTGCGTGGTGCGCTTCGGATGGGCCACCAACACCTACGACGCCGATGGGGCGCCCGCCGGCGAGAAGCGCGAGGTTACGGTGAACCGCGCGGAACTGGAAGCCGCGCTCGACCGTTTTCGCGGCGAGATCATGCAAACGCCGCCGCCGGTGTCGGCCAAGAAGGTGGACGGCAAGCGGGCCTACGAATTGGCGCGCAAGCAGATTGCGGTGGTGCTGGAACCGGTCAAAGTGCAGGTGCACGAACTGGAATTGCTGAGCCTGGAGGGCGGCGGCGCGCGGTTGCGGGTGCACTGCTCGGGCGGGACCTATGTGCGGTCGATCGCCCACGACCTGGGGACGCTGCTGGGCTGCGGCGCGCACCTGGAACAACTGCGGCGCCTGGCGAGCGGCGAGTTCGAGATCGCGGGCGCGCGCACCATCCCGCAACTGGAGACGCTGGCGGCGGACGAGCGGCTGATCGACGCCCTGGTGCCGGCCGCGGAGATGATGCCCTCCATGGCCAGCGTGTACGTGGAAGAAGCCAGCGTGCGCGACATCCGCAACGGCCGTAACTTCCCGGCATCGCCGTTCCGCGAGCGGATCGACGCGAAGTATGTGAAGGCCGTCACGCGGCAGGGTGAGTTAGTGGCCGTGGGCGAGATCGTGGTGCCGAACCTATATCACCCGATGGTAGTACTGTAGAAAAATGAAAAATGGTGTCAGACGCCATTTATTTGAGGTACGCGGCGATGTCGGCGATTTCAGATTCATCGAAGCGCGGCCAGGCGAAGCTCCGCTTGTTCATGCCGGCTTGCATTGTGGTGCCGTGATTCATCAGGGCCGAGAGCACGGACTCCGGAGACAGGTCGCGGCCGTGCAGCGCCGGGGCGGCGTTTCCGGCGGCGCCGTGGCAGGAGGCGCACTGATTCTTCGCGAAGAGGCGTTCGCCGCGGCGCGGGTCGTCGCGCGGCCCCAGCGATGACAGGTAGGCCACCAGGTTGCACATTTCGGCGCTCGTCACCATGGGCCGCTTGATCATCTTGCTGGAAGCGTGATTCCAGATGGCGGCCTGAATGTCCGCCATGGAAAGGCGCGCCGGGCGCTTCTCGATCGCCAACCTGCCCTTATGGCAGGTTTCGCACTGCAGGTCGCTATACTCGGCGCGGCCGGCCTCCACGCCCGCAAGCTGAAATTGCGGTTCCTTGGCGCGGACTTCCGGCACGTTTTCCAGATACACGAAAAGGTCGTTGATCTCCGTGGAGCTGAGCCGCGGATGATGCACGCCCTTGTTGACGAAGGCCTTATCCATCTTCTCCTGAAGATTCCACATATCCTCGGCGAAACCGATGGCGTCGCGCGAGGAGCGCCACTCCACCACGGTCTTGGCATCGCCCGCGCCGGGAACCATGTCGCGGATGCCGTGGCAACTGGCGCACTTTTTTCCGTCGAAGACATGTTTGCCGCGCTTGGCGTCGCCACTGGGTTCGAAATACCTTCTGGAAGAGAAGAACGCGAACAGGTCGGCCGCTTCGGCGGGGGTGATGGCAAGCGTGCCATTAGCGGTGGCGGCGCTTCGCGCCCAGGCGGTAGGAGTGTGGTTCCACATGACGCCGGCCAGGCCCTCCGGAGAATAGTTGCGCGACGCCAACCTGCCCAGATCGGTGGCCTTCTTGCCGCCCGCACCGTTCAGGCGATGGCAAGTGATGCAACCGCGATCCCGCAATAACTGCGCGCCACGCGACGCGTCGCCAGTTACGGTTTCTGCCAATAGTCCACTGCCCCAGGTAGCCAACGCCAGACCGGCGATCTTCAGGAAACGTGCCATATCAACACCTCCACGGGCTACTCCCAACAGTCGGGATTGCGAACGGGAGCGGTATCCGGAACAGCCCAGCTACCACAGAGTATACTCCCAATTCCGGACAAAATAGTCTGTTTTCGGAGGCTGCGTCCTCGCGCCGCAGACGGGGTGGAAAAACCGTCAGAGGGTGCCGGATTTTCCAACTCAAATTCATAGTCCGGTTGGTCTTTGGCGGGTAACCGCGGCCCGATTCGGGAAGCGAGGCATGGCCGCCGGGTGTAGACTGAGCAAGATGCGACTCCATCTGGCAGCCCTCCTCTTTCTTCAGGCGGCTTGGTCTGCGGTGGGTGGCGGAAGCCAGCCGCGGGCTATCGCCGCGACGGACTTCTACAATGCCGCCGATTTGCAGAGCGGCGCGATCTCCCCGTGCGGCATGGCGACAATCCTCGCGCCGGGCTTCACAGGCGGGACCGTGACGGCTACGGAGGGCGCATATCCGGCGCAGTCTGGCGGCACATCGGTTGCCTTCGGGCAGGTGCAGGCGCCGATAGTGGCCGTGGGCAACGTGAACGGGCAGAGCATGCTTTCGTTCCAGGTGCCTTGCGAGTTGGTCCCTGGCTCGCAATCCGTGACCGTAACTACTCCCGGCGGGACGGTGACGCTGAGTGTCGCCGTGCTGCCCGCCAGCCCTGGCGTCTACCGGGTGGCCGGAACCGATGGAACCCTGCGCGCGCTTGCCGTCCGCCAGGATGGGAGTCTGGTGAGTCTGGCTAACCCGGCCAGGGCCGGCGAGACCATCACGCTGTTCGCCACGGGGCTCGGCGTGACCGTGCCGCCGCTGGCGACGAACCAACTTCCGCCGCCCGGTGTTGCCGCCACCGCGGCCGGCACCGTGACGGTCGGTTACACCAACGCCAAGGGATCGGCGGGCGGCGCCACGGTCAACTATGCGCGGCTTAGCGAGGACCTGATTGGGGTGTATGAGATATCCTTCAACGTCCCGGCCGACGTCGCCACCGGCAACAACGTGGTGTTCTCGGTGGGCGTGCTCCCGGCGAACGGTTCGGTAACCTATTACAGCAACCCAGCCCTGATTTCGGCCACCGCGCCAGCCAGTCCCATGCCGGCGATCGCAGGGATCGCCGAAGTCTGGACATACGTCAAGGGCATCTCGCCCGGTGTGTGGGCGGAGATCGCCGGATCGAATCTGGCGCCCGCCGCCTCGGTTTGGGCGCCGCCCGGTAGCGGCGCGCTGCCCACTTCGCTGGGCAACGTGTCGGTAACGGTCGACGGATTGCCGGCGGTGATTCAGTATGCCGGTCCCACCCAGATCAACGTGCTGGCGCCCGCCGCCGCGCACCTGGGGCAGATCAACGTTGTGGTGACGAACAACGGAGTAAGTAGCGCTCCCTACCAGATACTCGGCACCGAGTTTCTGGCGGCGATCTATGGTAACTGGGTGGCTGGCTCGGCGCCGCCGGTTTACCATGTGACCGCCGTGAACCCGGTTACCGGTGAGTACTTGGGCGACGCGGCGGCCGACCCGCGGGTGACCCGGCCGGCGAAAGCCGGAGAGCTGATCGACATCTATGCCATCGGCATGGGGCCGGCCAATCCGTTCCCGACCGGCAGCCAGTTCGTAGGCGCCTATCCCGTGACGCAGCCGGTAAGCATCGATTTCGGCACGGCCCAGATCGTCCCGATCTTCGCCGGCCTGGTGGCCCCCGGCCTGTATCAGGTGCGCTTCACGGTGCCGTCCGGTACGCCCAGCGGAGATCAGCCCATCCAACTGGATTTTGGCACGGTCAAGAGCGCTGCGGGCGTTTCGCTGCGGATTCAGTGATGTGCCGGTTACTGGACCGGGATATAGCTTAGGTTGCTATAGATAGCCGCCGTTGCGCCCGCCGGAATCACCCCAATGGAAAACCCGATGTTGCTGCCGGTGGGTGTGCTCGACGGAATCGCGAATGAGACCCGGTAGACTCCCACCTGGTTTGAGGTGAGCCGCGCGGAATTCAGCGCGGCGCTAGCGTTGTTCACACCCGGGACCACCGTCGCGGTCACAGTGGCACTCGTCCCGAGCGGCGGAAGTTGGTTGGTGCCCACCGCGGGCGATACCGGTCCCAGGCCGGTGACGATCACTGTCACGGTTTCGCCCCGCCGCGCCGGGTTTGTCAGGCTTACGAAGGAGCCATCCTGCCGCTCCAGGACCGCGCGCGTGACGCCGTCGGTGCTCATGGTGCCGAAGATACCGGGACTGGCCGCGAGCACCTGCACGGTGACGGTCGCCGAACCTCCGCCCACCGAAACGGTGATGGGGACGCTGCCCGGAGGCGTGCCGCAGGGCACCTGGAAAGTCGCCGATTGTAGCGTGCCGTTGTTGCTGACGCTGAAAATGGGCGCGGCGCGATCGGTGGCCGGGTTATTCGGGAAGCCGATGCTGACGCCCGCCAAAGTAAGTGGCGCGGGCCCGAAGGGCGAGCCTGTGACGATTCCCTGAACGCTGGGAGCCACACCGGGAGCGGTCACCGTCGCCAGGCTGCACGGCGAGATCGAACCCACCTTCTGGTCGGCGGCGTTTACGAAGCTGCCGGCTGTGGGCAAGGGTCCGGGTGGAATCACGGTGAGATTGAACGTCACCGAGAGGCCGCCCACGGATGCGGTTACGGTAACCGCGCCCGCGGTAGCGCCGGCAGTAACGAGGACCCGTGCCTGGCCGGCGCTATTCGTAACCACGGTCAGGCTGGACAGCGTCGCCGGTCCGCTCAAAGCGAAAGCAATAACGACGTTCGCCATCGGCTGTCCGTTGCTGGCATTGACCTGCACCACCAGCGGATTGGCGAAGGCCTGTCCGGCCACCGCGGTCTGGCCGTCGCCGGAAACCTTCTGAAAATACGCAACTATCATCGGTATGGCAGTGGCGCCGAACTTGGCCTGGATGCCGGGATTAGCCGCAATCGACGCGGTCATTGAGATCGTCCCGCTGGCGGTGAGGGATAGCGTAAAGCCGTTCTGCACCTGGCCGTTGCTGTCGGAGAACGTCGAGGCGGAATTGAATGTCCCCGCGCCGGCCGGCGAAACGCTCCAATTCACGGCCTGCCCCGGCAGCGGGTTCCCGTTCACGTCCTTCACCACGGCTTGCAGCGGCACAATGAGCGATTGGCCGGCAGCGGCCGTCTGGTTGTTCCCGCCGACCGGTTGGATCGAACCGGCCACGGCGACGGTGACCGAAAGTTGAAACGGCCCGTAGATCGCATACCCGGCGGCCTCGCCTGTGGTTGCCGCGACCGTCCCGCCAACCAGCACCGAAAACTGGCCCGTGCCGGAGCCAGCCAGTAGCGGCGTGCACGTGGCCGTGCCGGTGCTGTCGGTGAGCACGGTCCCGGGATCGCCCGGCGCCGCGCCCGGGACACAGGACACGCTGGGGCTGGATCGGCCATTGACGAGGCGCATCTCGACGCCCGCGATCGGGCCGCCGCTGCTGGAGCCCACCGTGACCGTCATAGGCGCTCCGACGCTTCCCTCCGTTCCAGAGAGCGATGCTGGCAGCGAGGAAACTACCCGCACGGCCGAGGTCGCCTGGGTTTCGTAAAACGTGGCCGTGGAGTTGCCAACGCTGGCGGTGATCACGCTGGTGAACGATGGCAGAGTTGTCTGGGATCCGGTAGAGCCCGAGTAACTATTGCTGGCCAGGCCATTGATGTCGGTGACGGTCATGAAAGTCTGCAAGGCGCCGTTGCCGGTGGCCACCAGCCAGTAGACGGCAACGCCCACGACTGGCAGGCCGTTGGCATCCACCACCTGTGCCACCAGCGGTTGAAAGCCCTGGTTACTGGAACACGTCTGGCAGATCAACTGCCCGTTGCCCTGGTACGTCGAGACGGAGTAGGGTGGCGTCTGGGCCAGGGCGAGGGGCGCGTAGAACGCGGCGAGAACCAAGGCAACCGGAGTTTCCATCATGGGCTCCCGAATCCCATTTAGTCTACACCCTGCGGGCGGCCGTCAACTTCCCAGATATTCGACGTGGGCGTAAGTGCCCAGGCGCGGATTGTATGCCAGGTACCAGCCGTCGTGATCGGGATCCTCGTAGATTACGATCTGATCGCCGGCCCAGTTCCAGTCCACCACGATGTTGTAATCGAACGGGGCGATGTCCCAGAAAAAGCCTCTAAACCAGAAGCGTTCCCGGTTTCCACCCTCAAGCTGGAATACGTGTTGCGGTCCAAAACCGCCGCTGAAATGTCCATGCGCCCAGGGGTGGTCCAAGTGGTAGTGCACATCGCCCGGGCCGCTATCGTGCCCGACCCAGCGGTCGTCCTTGACGTCGACGTGGGGAAGGGCCGGATGGCCTTTCTTGTCCACTTTGACGCGATTTTCGGTTGCGGCATGAGGCGGAGCGGGCTTGGCAGCCGCGGCGGGCGCCGGACCCCGGGCGGGAACGTGGCCACCGCCGACCGTGGCGTGGCTGCCGCCCTTCTGCTCGCCGCGCTGCGCGAACGCGGCAACGCAGACCAGAATCGACAGGCCGATAATCTTCTTCACTGTAACCTCCTTGTCTTGGCGGCAGGCTGCCGTCAGACATATTGTACGCCGCGCATCAGAAGGTCTTGGCCTTGCGGACGCGGTAGTCTTCCACCAGCGGCATGCGGATCACGGTGCACATTTCGAACAGCCGCGACCGGGCGCGCGCGCCGATGTGCTCGGCCAGCGTGCGGCGGTACTCCATTCCAACCGGCCCCCGCTGCACCATGGCGCTGCCGGCGTCGCCGTCGGGCAGGTTGGTGGTGGCAATCAGGGCCTTCCGCTGGTTGCAGCGGTGGGTGATGACGCTAGCCACGGTGTCCTCCACCCAGCCGGTGACGCGGTGCGCGCCCAGGTCGTCGAGCAGCAGGACGTCGGTGTCGAGCGCCGAGCGGTAGGCCTCGCGGTCGGAGGAATCCGACGCCTGGTCGTAGCCGGCCTTGATGCTGTTGAGCAGCGACTGGTAGTCGTAGAACAGGCTGTCGAAGCCCTTCTCGATGATCTTGCGAAGCGCCGCCACCGCCAGGTGCGTTTTGCCGGTCCCCGGCTCGCCGATGAGCAGCAGGCCAGGCCGCGCCTCGTTGGGGAAATCGCGGACGTAGTTTTTCACCGCCAGCAGAATGGTGGTCAGTTCCTGGCGCGCGATGGGGTTCTCGGGGCGCACACTGAAGTTGTCGAACGAAGCCTGGCGGTACAGGGGCGGGATCTGGGCGCGCTCTTCCAGCCGCTCGGCGCGATGCTGCGACCGGCAGTCGCACGGCCTGGCGCCGGAGAGCGTGGCGCCCTCCACGATGACGAACCCCGTGCCGCCACAATTCGGACAAACCGGTTGCGTAGCCATGGCCTCTATTATCTTACGGTGCGAGCGGCGCCGCGTTGCGCCCGCTCAAGTCGAGCGGATTCCGCGTTGAACCCAGGGCACTTAACGCGCATCCGTCCGCTCCACTTGAGCGGGTTGGCGCTTCCGCACCGGGCTGCTACTCTGGAGAATCCCAAGGGAGGGTGGCATGGCGAACTTCATTGGAGCCATCGATCAAGGCACCACCAGCACGCGATTCCTGATCTTCGACCGCGCCGGGCGCATCGCCGCTAGCGCGCAGCGGGAGCACCGGCAGATCTACCCGCAACCCGGATGGGTGGAGCACGATCCGGAAGAGATCTGGCTGCGCACCCGCGAGGTGATCGCCGAGGCCATGGTGCAGGGCGACCTGCGCCCCGGCGACCTGGCGGCGCTCGGCATCACCAACCAGCGCGAAACCACGGTGCTGTGGGACCGCGCGACCGGCCGGCCGCTGGCCAACGCTCTGGTCTGGCAGGATACCCGCGTGGACGAGTACATTCCCGCGCTCGCCCGCGACGGCGGTGCGGGCCGCTTCCGCTCGAAGACCGGGCTGCCGCTGGCCACCTACTTCAGCGCGCTGAAAATCCGCTGGCTGCTGGACCGCGTACCCGGCGCGCGCCAGATGGCTGAAGCGGGCGAGGCGATGTTCGGCAATATCGACACCTTCCTGCTGTGGCGGCTGACCGGCCGGCACATCACCGATTGCACCAACGCCAGCCGCACCCAGTTGATGAACCTGGAAACCCTCGACTGGGATCCCGAGCTGCTGAGCGCCTTCGGCATTCCGCGGGCCTTGCTGCCCGAAATTCGATCGAGCAGCGAGGTCTACGGCGAGGCCACGCTGGACGCGGTGCGCGGCGTCCCCGTGGCCGGAATTCTGGGCGATCAGCAGGCGGCGCTGGTGGGCCAGACCTGCTTCCAGGCGGGCGAAGCCAAGAACACCTACGGCACGGGCTGCTTCCTGTTGATGAACACCGGCCGCGAGATCGTGCAATCGAAACACGGGCTGCTGACCACGATGGCGTTCCGGCTGGGCGGCCAACCGGCCTACTATGCGCTCGAGGGAAGCGTGGCCATCGCCGGCGCGCTGGTGCAGTGGGTGCGCGACAATTTCGGACTCATCGCCACCAGCCCGGAGATTGAAGCGCTAGCCCGCCAGGTGGAGGATAACGGGGGCGTCTACTTCGTCCCGGCGTTTTCCGGCCTGTACGCGCCGCACTGGAGGCACAACGCCCGCGGCACCATCGCCGGGCTGACGCGCTATTCCAACAAGAGCCACCTGGCGCGCGCCGTGCTGGAGGCCACCGCGTTCCAAACGCGCGAAGTGGTGGAGGCCATGGAGAAGGACTCGGGCGTGCCCGTGAGCGTGCTGCGCACCGATGGCGGCATGGTGGTGAACGAACTCCTGATGCAGTTCCAGGCGGACATATTGAACCGCACGGTGGTGCGTCCGGCCGTGAAGGAAACCACCGCGCTGGGCGCGGCGTACGCTGCAGGACTGGCCACCGGCTTCTACGCGAACGTGGACGACCTGCGCGCGCAATGGAGCGTGGACCACACCTGGAAGCCGCAAATGGACGCGGAGCGCCGCGAGCGCATGTACGGCTTCTGGAACAAGGCGGTCGCGCGGTCGTTCGACTGGTTGGAGGAATAGATGCCAAAGGGAGTGTTGGGCGAGTTCCTGGGGACGCTGGTGCTGATCCTGCTGGGGAATGGCGTGGTGGCCAATGTGCTGCTGCGGAAATCCAAGGCCGAGGGCTCGGGATGGATGGTGATCACCACGGGATGGGGCTTGGCCGTGATGGCGGGCGTGTTCACCGCCATGGCCTGCGGCGGCCAGGGCCACCTGAACCCGGCCGTGACGCTGGGGGCCGCGGTGAACTCCGGCGATTTCAGTAAGCTGTTTTGGTACCCCGCCGCGCAACTGGCGGGCGCCATGGCGGGGGCGTTCCTGGTGTGGCTGCACTTCTTGCCGCATTGGCGCGAGACGCCCGCGCCCGGCCTGAAGCACGCCTGCTTCTGCACCGACCCGGCGATTCGTAACCTGCCGGCCAACCTGTTGTGCGAAGTGATCGGCACCTTCGTGCTGGTGCTGGTGGCGGACGCGATCCTCTCAAAAGCCGTGGCGGCAACCGGGCCCGCGGCGGGTCTCGGACCGTACCTGGTGGGCAGCCTGGTTTGGGGTATCGGCCTGAGCCTGGGCGGCACCACTGGATACGCCATCAACCCGGCGCGCGACTTGGGCCCGCGCATCATGCACGCCTTGCTGCCGATTCCAGCGAAGGACGCGACGGACTGGCGTTACGCAGCGGTACCTATCGCCGGACCGCTGATCGGCGGGGCGCTGGCGGGGGTGGTGGCGAGGGCGGTGGGGTTTTGACGCCATCTTCAGCGCGTAACAATTTACACTTGCATCGGGCGACTGTATCAAAAATTACCATGGGCCGGCGGCTCCGCGTGCCATGATGGAGACGCGGCATCCAGAGGAGCACACGGACATGAGAATCAAGCGGTTGCCACAGTTAGCCTTGGCCGCCACGCTGTTGGGAAGCGCGGCTCGCGCAGACGAAATCACCTTTACCATGACCGCTACTGTCAACGGGACCCTGGGGGCAACGCCTTTTACCGGGTCCCTTATCACGGTTACTTCGGTTGCGGACACCGGCAATGTGTACATAGCCGGCGGCGTCAGCCCCGATTACTTTTACGTATTGGTTGCCGGCAGTTCCACCATCGACATTGCGGGCGTTACCACGCCGGGCTCGCCGGCGACGTTCACGGGCACGACCTTTTGGGAGGACCCGATCGGCTCCGGACACATCTTCTTCGGCGATGCCAGCGCCACCGTTGGCTACGGATGTTTCGCTCCCGTAGGCTGTCCGATTCTAGGGTTTACTAATTTTGCCCAGGGCCCACCTTACCTGACTTACTATCAGTTGGACTCCTCATTTGCGCCGATATCGGGCTACGATATCCCCATAGCCATATTCGATGCCTTCGAGAACATTCCAACCACTGCCGGCCTGCTCAGCATCCCCAGAGCGAGCAACGAGGGACCCGACGGAGTGCTCACCTCGGAGACGTTCACCGCGGACGAAGCCACGCCCGAGCCGGCATCCGTTGCTCTTGCGGGGTTGGCATTCGGCTGCTTGATCGGATTCCGGAAGGCGCGGCGCCAGCGCGCATAGCACTACTCCTCGCGCAGTACCTTCATGGGATCGATCCGCGCCGCCCGCCATGCCGGAAGCGAGGCCGCCACGGTGGCCGCCGCCGCCAGCATCGCCGCCGCCCCTAATAGCAACGCCGGATCGTTCGGTTTCACCCCGTAAAGCAGACTGGTCAGCAGCCTCCGCGACGCCGGCGCTCCCAGCGCTCCCATGGCCGTCCCGATCCCGAGCAGTACGGCGACGTCCCGCAGGACCAGCCAGACTACCGACACCGCGCGCGCGCCCAGGGCCATGCGGATACCAATCTCGCCTCTGCGCCTTGCCACGGAATACGCGGTTATGCCGTACAAACCCACCATCGACAGCGAGAGCGCCAGCGCCCCGAACAGCGCCGAGAGCGCCGCCACCAGCCGCTGCTGCTGCAGGGATTCGTCCACCTGCGCCTCGAAGCTGCGAAAGTGGAGCGTGATATCCGCGCCCACTTCCGCGATCGCCGCCCTCACCGCGGGCGTCAGCGCACTAAAGGCAACCGTGTGGCGCAGCTCGATCTCCAGGCTTGAATACGGATATGGAGCCTGCCCAATGGCGACGAACCCGGCTATGGGCGCCGGCTCGTCGACGCGTTGGTACTTCGCATCCTTGACGACGCCGACCACATGCCAGAGCCTTCCCGACGCGGCGCTGCCCACGCGGATGGTCTTGCCAAGAGGGTCGGCCGATCCGAAGAATTGCCGGGCCGCCGATTCGTTGATTACCCTCGCCGGCGGCGCAGTGGGTCCGTCGTGATCGTCGAAGTCGCGCCCGGCCACGAGAGGCGTCCCCAGCGTCCGGAAATAGTCCGGCGAGACGGCGTTCAGGAAGAGCAGCGCGTCCGGCCGCGGGCTTGCCCCGTAGCCGTCGGATGAAATCCATTCGTTCCAACAGCATTTTTCGCCGGCGGGCGTGAAATAGGAGTCGGACACCGAAACCACGCCGGGCAGTTTCCGCAGCCGGTCCAGAATCCGGCTGAAAACCCTGGGGCCCATTGCCGGATCGTTGACCGCGTGCCGTGCGTCGGCGCTCACCAGCAGCACCCCGCCGGTGCGAAAGCCCATGTCCGCGTTCAACAGGTTTCGCAGCGTGCCGATGAACAGCCCCGCCGCCAGCAGCAGAATGAACGACACCGCGACCTGCGCCGCCGCCAGCCCCTTTCCCAGACGGAAGCGGCCCGGAGCGCCCGCGGTACCGCGCCCGCGCTCCTTGAGCACGTCGTTCAGCCCGCCGCGCGTGGCCCGGAACGCCGGGACCAAGCCGAATACCAAGGCCGTGGCTATCCCGGCCGCCGCGGTGAAGGCCAGCAATCGGAAGTCGGGCGACAAGTCGATATCCACCGGCCTTATCGTCAGTGGCGAGCGCGAAATGAAGCCCACCAGAACCCGGCCGCCCCAGATGGCCAGCAGGAATCCGCCGCACGCTCCCAGCCCCGAAAGCAGCAGGCTCTCGACGATCAATTGACGAATCAGCCGCCAGCGGCTGGCGCCGATCGCCATGCGCATGGAAAGCTCCCGCTGGCGGGCCGCCGCACGCGCCAGCGGCAGATTGGCGATATTGGCGCACGCGATCAGCAGGACCAGCCCGGCAATCGCCAGCAGCGCAAACAGAGCGGTGCGATGGCGCTCCGCCACCTCGGAGAATCCGGTCGAGGCCGGGCTGAGTTCCAGCCCGAAGTTCCGGTAGTTCTGCTGGGCGCCGGCGCTCCAATACCAGGGCACCGTGGCGCGAAAGACCTCGGGAGCGAGAACTCGCATCCGGCCTTGGGCCTCCTTCAGGCCGCCGCCCGGCTTGAGACGCCCCACGATCCGCAGCCACCAGTAACTGCGCTGGTCCAGGACGCTTCCTTCCGCGCGCATCAAGGGGTCGCACCCGATGGGGATCGCCACGTCGTAGGGCAGGTCGCGGTTGAGCCCTTTCATCCATGGCGGGGTCACGCCAACGATGGTGAAGGGCTGCCGGTTGAGGCGCAGCGTCCGCCCGACGACGCGCGGGTCGGCCTGAAACTCGCTCCGCCAGAAATTGTAGCCGAGCACCGCAACCGGGCCGGCGCAGCCGCAGCCGCGCCGGTCGTCGCCGCTCGTCAGCACGCGCCCGCGCAGTGCCGGCACGCCCAGCGCGTCGAAGTAGCCGCCGCTCACCCACAGGCCGTGAACGAAGCGGCTATCCCCACCCTGGGAAAGATCGAAGCGCTCTTCGGAATACGCCGGCATGCCGGCGAACGCGTCCTGAGAATCGCGAATCGCCTCCCATTGCGGATTGGTAAAGGTGCTGCCGGCCTCTTTGCCGGCGATGCGGAGCCCCGCCAGTTCATGCGGGTTCTTCATGGGTAGCGTCCGCAACATGAGTGCATCGATGACGCTATAGATCGCAGTGTTGGCGCCGATTCCCAGAGCCAGCGAAACCACCGCCGTCAGCGTGAATGCGGGATTCTTCCGAAGCGTGCGCACGCCGTAACGCAGGTCCTCGACCCAGCTCTCGATCGCCGCCCAGCCCCAGGCTTCGCGAGCCGACTCCTTCACGGCGGTGGGGTTTCCGAAACTTAGCCTGGCGGCTCTGCGCCTCCTCGGGCGGCATTCCCGCCTCTTGGCGTTCCTCCGCCTCCTGCTCCAGGTGGAACCGCAGTTCGGCGTCCAGGTCCCGCTCGCGCACCTGCCGGTTCCAGCCGAAGCTCAGCCAACGCAACACCCGCCGCAACGTCTCCATTTTGTTTTCTCTCTCCGCTCCGCCATCTTAGACTGGCCGCAGTACGCGCGCGATGGCCGCCGACAGTTCGTCCCACCTCGATTGCTCGCTGGCGAGTTGCTTCCGCCCGGTCCGCGTCAAGCGGTAAAACCTGGCCTTCTTGCCCATGTCCGAAATGTCCCACTCCGCTTCGATCCAGCCGCGAGCCTCCAGCCGGTGTAACGCCGGATAGAGCGACCCGGTCTCCACCTGCAGCACGTCTTCCGACGCCGCCCGGATATGTTTCGCGATGGCGTGGCCGTGCTCCGGACCGGACAGCAGCGTCCGCAGGATCATCAGGTCGAGCGTCCCTTGCAACAGCTCGATGCGGGATTCGTTTTTCCTGGGCATTGGGTTCTGTAGACAGTCTACTACACGGATACGTAGGATGTCTACACAAAAAACCGCGGGGTACTTGAATCCGTCGGGGACCCAATGCGGACTGACGAGCCGAACATCGGGACGGGCCTACGGGGCAAAACATGGACAGGCACGAATTTCGCAGGGGCGGCGAAATTCAAGCCAGTCCCATTTTTGCGAACCCGCGGGCCGTTTGCCCGAACGCTTTTACCTGCGCGGCTTCCCACGCGGCGTCGCGGTCCAGTTCGCGCGCCATCACGGCGGCCACTCGCGGGGCCATGCGGATCGCTGCGCGGGCATTCAGGAACAGTGCTCGGGTGCGGCGCGCAAGCACGTCCTCCACCGTCCGCGCCATCTCCTCGCGGGCGGCCCAAACCACTTCGGCGGCTACGTAGGGCAGCGCGGCGTCCAGCGGCTCGGCGAGCGCGTGGTCCGTCTCCATCAGGCGCATCAACTCGGGCGCGTCGGAGCCATAAACTTCGAAGCGGCCGTAGCGCGCGGCGCTGGCGTGATAGCCGTGGATGTTCAGAGTCGCGGTCAAGCAGGGGCGCTCCTCCAGGCGGGCCAGAACGGCGGCGTGGTTCACGCAATCCTCAGCCATGTGACGGTAGGTGGTCCACTTGCCGCCGCAAATGGTGACCATGCCGGAGTTTTCGATGCGGATGGTGTGGTCGCGGGAAAGCGCGGCGGTGTTGCCGGAATCGCCGGCGCGCACCAGCGGGCGGATGCCGGCGAAGACGCTCAGCACGTCGGCGCGGCTGGGCTTCTTGGCCAGGTACAGGGACGCGGTGCCGAGCACGAACTCGACCTCGCGCTCCTGCGCCACGGGTTCCAGCGCGGCCTCGGGGATGGGCGTGTCGGTGGTGCCCACCAGCGTGTGGCCGTGCCAGGGGATGGCGAACATTACGCGGCCATCGCTGGTATGCGGCACCATGATGGCGCTGTCGCCCGGCAAGAACGAAGCGTCCAGCACCAGGTGGATGCCCTGACTGGGCGCGATCATGGGCGCGGCCGCGGGTTCCGCCATACGGCGCAGATCGTCGGTGAACGGGCCGGTGGCGTTGATCACCACTTTGGCGGCGGCGGAAAACTCCTGGCCGCTTTCCGCGTCGCGCACGGTGACGCCGCTGACGAAGCCGTCGCCATCCTTTATGACGCCCAGCACCCGTGCGTAGTTCAGCAGAACCGCGCCCTGCTCGGCGGCGGTGGCGGCCAGGTTGATGAGCAGGCGCGAATCGTCGAACTGGCCGTCGTAGTAGATGACGCCGCCGCGCAGTCCCTCGGTGTTGAGCGTGGGGATGCGTTCGAGGGTTTCCTCGCGCGAGAGGATGCGCGAGGCGCCGAAGCCGTACTTGCCGGCCAACAAGTTGTAAAGTTTCAGGCCGATGCCGTAGAACGGGGCTTCCCACCAGTCGTAATTGGGCACCACGAAACCCAGGTTGTGGACCAGGTGCGGGGCGTTCTGCAGCAGCAGACCGCGCTCTTTGAGGGCCTCCATCACCAGCGACACGTTGCCCTGCTCCAGGTAGCGGACGCCGCCGTGAACCAGCTTGGTGCTGCGGCTGGAGGTACCTTTGCCGAAGTCGCTCTGCTCCAGCAGCAGCACGTCGTAGCCGCGGGAGGCCGCGTCGATGGCCACGCCCGCTCCGGTGGCGCCGCCGCCCACCACGATCATGTCCCACGGGCCGGCGTGCAATTGTAACCGGCGATACATATCGCTGCGATTCATTCGTAACCTCCTTGACCGGCCCTGATACCATGGTAGCTGTGCCAGATTTGGTGCTCCATGGCATCGTAACGCCTCTCGTCACGCCGTTCGCCGACGATGAGCGGATCGACTACGGCGCCTGGCAGCGCATCATAGACTCACTGGTTGAGGCGGGCGTGGACGGCATCTTCGCCTGCGGCGCGGCCGGCGAGTTCCACACGCTCGATGCCGGGGAGCGCACCGTGGCGCTGCGTTTCTGCCGCCAGGCCGCGGCCTCGCGCGTTGCGGTTTACGGCAACGTGGGCTGCGCCACCACGCGCGATACCGTTCGCCTCGCGGTGCAGGCGGAGAGCGTGGGGATCGACGTTCTGGCCGTGGTCGCGCCTTACTACTCGCAGACCTCGCAGGCGGAATTGTTCAGCCACTACGCGGAGGTTTGCCGGTCGGTGCAGTTGCCGGTGATGGCGTACAACCAACCGCGCGACGGCTCGAGCGAACTGCTTCCGGCGACCGCCGGGCGCATCGCCGCCGCCTGCGCCAATTTCGTGGGCATCCTGGACGGCGGAGGCGACTTGAGGCGGCTGGCCGCCTACCGCTCTTGCGCCCCCGGCCGCGAAATGGCGGTTTTCGTGGGGCCGGAAAGCCTGCTCCTGCAGGGCCTGGAGTGCGGCTGCGCGGGCGCGGTGGCCAACGGCAGCCAGATCGCCCCCAAGCTATTCGTGGATCTCTACCAGGCGTTCCGCCACGGGCATTGGGAGTCGGCCCACCGGCTTCAGGAACTGGCCGGCGAACTGGGCCGCACGCTCGCGCTGCATACCTTTCCCGCCGCGGCCAAGGAAGCCCTGCTGATGACCGGTCTGCCCGCCGGCTGGTGCCGCAAACCCGTCGGCCCCATTCCGCCCGCGGCCCACGACGAGCTGGCGCGCGTGCTCGACGTTCTGCGCGTGGCCGGGTACCTTCCGGCTGTTGCCCTGCGCGGCGCCGCGGCACACGCCTGAAGCCCACTAACGACGAAAGCCACCCCACTATGCCCACCAATCGCCTGGCCCAGGAGAAGAGCCCCTACCTGTTGCAGCACGCGCACAATCCCGTGGACTGGTATCCGTGGGGCGAGGAGGCTTTCGAAAAGAGCCGCGCCCAGGACAAGCCCATCTTCCTTTCCATCGGTTACTCGACGTGCCATTGGTGCCACGTCATGGAGCGCGAATCGTTCGAAGACGAAGCCATCGCGGCGATGTTGAACCGCAACTTCGTGGCCATCAAGGTGGACCGCGAAGAACGCCCCGACGTGGACCGCATCTACATGAGCTTCGTGCAGAACGCCATCGGCGGCGGAGGTTGGCCGCTGTCGGTGTGGCTCACGCCGAATCTGGAACCGTTCTTCGGGGGCACCTACTTCCCGCCGCGGAACCGCGCGGGAAGCCCTGGGTTCGGCACGGTGCTGGAACGCGTCGCCGCTGCCTGGCGCGACCACCGCGCCAAGATCGCCGAGATGGGCCAAGGGGCGGTGGCCCAACTTCGCCTCCAGTCCGCGGTTGAAGCCCCCGATGCCGCGCCCGATGCCGAGCCCGATGCCGCGCCCGCATTGCCCGACGCGGCTCTGCTGGATGACGGCTTCGCGCATTTCCGCCGCACCTTCGACGCGCAGTGCGGCGGCTTCGGCAACGCACCCAAATTCCCCCGGCCCGCGATCTTCAACTTCCTCTTCCGCTACCACGCCCGCACGCGCAACCGCGAGGCGCTCGACATGGCGCTCACCACGCTCCGCGAGATGGCCAAGGGCGGCATGTGCGACCAGTTGGGCGGCGGCTTCCACCGCTACTCGGTGGACCAGCGCTGGTTCGTGCCGCACTTCGAGAAGATGCTCTACGACCAGGCCCAGCTTGCCATCTCCTACATCGAAGCGTTCCAGCTTACGGGCGAAGCGCGGTACGCCGATACGGCGCGCGCGATCTTCGATTACGTGCTGCGCGATCTGTGCGATCCGGCCGGCGGGTTCCATTCGGCCGAGGACGCCGACAGCGCCATCGACCCCGCCGAGCCCACGGTGAAGGGCGAAGGCGCGTTCTACCTCTGGCAAGCCGAGGAGATCCGCGACCTGCTGGAAGCGCCGCTGGCCGCCCGGTTCTGCCACCGCTACGGCGTGGCCGAGGGCGGCAACGTGGCCATTGACCCTCACGCCGAGTTCACCGGCCGCAGCATTTTGTATCGGGCCGCCAGCGTCGAAGAGACCGCCGGGCAGTTCGGCCGGCCCGTCGCAGAGGTTCGCACCGGATTGGAAAAGGCCGCGGCCACGCTGCTCGAAGCGCGCTCGAAACGGGTCCGGCCGCATCTGGACGACAAGGTGCTCACCTCCTGGAACGGGCTGATGATTTCGGCCCTGGCGCGCGGAGGGGCGGTGCTGGGCGAGCCGCGCTATGCCGCCGCCGCCCGCCGCGCCACGGAGTTCGCGCTGTCGGCCATGTTCGACCCGGCCACGGGCGCGCTGCTGCGCCGCTACCGGCAGGGGGAGGCCGCCATTCCGGGCTCGCTGGACGATTACGCGTTCTTCACCCAGGCGCTCCTCGACATCTACGAGGCGCAATTCGACCTGCGTCACCTGCGGGCCGCCATCCGCCTCACCGAAAAGCAGATCGAGCTATTCGAAGACCCCGACCACGGCGCTTTCTTCAACTCCGCCGCGGACGACCGCAGCCTGGTGATGCGCCTCAAGGAGGACTACGACGGCGCCGAGCCGAGCGCCAACTCCGTGGCCGTGCGCAACCTGCTGCGGATGGCGCAGGCCACCGGCAGCGAGCGGTTTCGCGAGGCCGCCATGCGGACCCTGGCGGCGTTTCATAGCCGCTTGAGCGCCGTCCCCGCCGCCCTGCCGGAGATGCTGGCGGCGTGCGAGTTTCTGCTGGGCGATGCGCCGCGGATCGTCCTGGTGGGCGAACCGGGCGGCGCGGATTTCGCCTCGCTTCTGGCCGCGCTACACGCCCGTTTCCTGCCCAACCGCATCCTGCTGCGCGTGGATTCCGAAGAGGCCCGCGAGTTTCTGGCGGCGGGGTTGCCGGCCATCGCAGGCATGTTTCAGCCGGGGGCTTACGTTTGCCGCGGCAACGCGTGCCAGTTGCCCACTACCGAGGCGGGGGCGTTTGCCGAATTGATACAATGAGGTGGTTCGTGGCACCCGCCAGCCCCAAGGTCACCAAGCGGGCCGGCGGCAATTCTCAGGAGGAAAAATGGAAAGACCCGGAGCAACCACACTGAAGGGCAACCCCTTCACCCTGATCGGACCGGAACTTAAAGTTGGCGACCAGGCGCCCGATTTCAGCATGGTGGATAACACCATGAAGACGGTCACTCTCAAGGACACCGGCAACCATGTTCGCATCTTGAGCGTGGTGCCTTCGCTCGATACACCGGTTTGCGACGCGCAGACCAAACGCTTCAACGAGGAGGCAGCCAAGCTGCCGGGCGTGGACATTCTGGCCGTCAGCATGGACCTTCCGTTCGCCCAGAAGCGCTGGTGCGGCGCCTTCGGAGTGGACAACGTGAAGATGCTCTCGGACCACCGCGACGGCTCCTTCGGCTCCAACTACGGCACCTTGATCAAGGAACTGCGGATCGAGAGCCGCGCGATTTTCGTTCTGGGCTCGAACAACCGCATCCTGCACGCGGAATACGTCAAGGAAGTGGGCGATTTCCCGAACTACGAAGCGGCCCTGGCCGCCGTGCGCGCCGCCGGAGCGGCTAGCGGGGCGGCCACCGCGTAGTAACCCGGCGGGCCCGGCGCCCGTCAATCCCTAGGGGTCCCGACTGAACACCGCGCTAACATCGCAGTCCGAGCAGACTGGAGGAGTAGTCACCCGCGTGGTGGAAAGCCCTCTGGTGCGCGGTGGACTGACCATCGTGGCCGGCATCGTCACCGGCAACGTGCTGGGGTTTGCGCGCGTGGCGGCGATCGCCTATCTGCTGGGCACGCACAGCCGCGCGGATTCGCTCGCCGTGGCCATGGGCCCGATCGATACACTGAACCAGGTGCTCATCAACAGCATGGTGTTCGCCTTCGTGCCCATGCTGACAGCGTGTTCCGCCGAACTGCGAACGGCTCTGTTCCTGAAACTCAGCCGGGTTTTCACCTGGGTCTTCGCCATCCTTTCGGTGGGGCTGGCGTTGGCCGCGCCGTTGCTGATGCGCGCGCTGGCGCCCGGCCTGGACCCGCGGTATTTCGGCGCGGCCGTGCTCAACTTCCGCATCCTCTCGCTTTCCACGCTGGCAGCCGGCACGGCGGCGGTGCAGTGCGCCCTGCTCTATACGGGCCGCCGTTTCGCGCCCATGGCGTTCTACCAGGCGGCGCTCAACGTGTGCACGGTGGCCGGCGCGCTGCTGTTGTGGAAGTGGCTGGGCGTGGCGGCGTTTGCCACCGGATACCTGGCGGGCGCCTGGGTGCAACTGGCCATCGTATACCTCGCCGCGCGGCGCGGCCTGGACACTTCGGGCGCCACGGAGTGCAAAGTGCCGTGGCGGGACATACTGGCCAAGCCGTCGCTATTCGTGGTCTACGCCGCCGCGCTGGGGCTGAACATCACCTTCACCCGCGCCTACGCCACGCACGCCGGACCGGGCATGGCCGCCGCGCTGGACTATTGCATGCGCGGAGTGGGCGTGCCGCTGGCCCTGCTGGTGAGCCCCACGTCCAACTCGCTGCTACCGGAGATCGCCCGTCTGCGAAGCCTGTTCCGGTTGAAGGACGCATTCCGGCTGATCGACCGCACTATCGGGCTGGTGGCGCTGGTGGCCGTTGGCGGGTGCGCCTTCGCCCTGCTGTTCCGCGCCCCGGCCATCGCGCTGCTTTTCCAGCACGGCAGTTTCACGGGCGATTCCACGCGTCTGGTGTCCGCGGTTTTCCTGGGGCTCGGCCCCAGCATGGTGGGCTGGAGCCTGATGGAAATCGCCTCGCGCAGCCTGTTCGCGCTTGACCGGCCGTGGCCGCCAGTGATCGCCGCCGCCGTCCCATTGCTGTTCAACGTGGCGTTCACGCTGGGCTTCGGTTCGTTCCGGCCCGAGTGGATCGGCATCGGCTCGTCGGCCGGCCTGCTGCTCGGCTTTGCGATGCTGCTCGGGATGGCCCACGCGAACCGCCCACGCTGGCTGGCGCAGGGGTAGCCGGACCTCCTACTTCTTCTCCTCCGCGGCCGCCGGCGGAGCATTCACAGGTTCGTGGGCGCCGCGATGGCAGGTGTAGCAGGTGACGCGTGCCTTGACGCCGGCGACGTTTGCGTTGACGTGGAGCGTCATCTCAAACATCTGGCGGGCGATTAACTTGTTGGGGTTGGTGTCGGCCGCGAAATCGCCGGCGACGTGGCAGAAGTCGCAGCGCACGCCAAGGCCCTGCGTTGCCAGACGCATGGAATTGCGGACATCGTCCGGCTTAATGACCTTCAGGTTCTTGGGAGCTCCCCCTTGGGGAAGCGGAGCGGCGGTGACTGCGAGCAGCGCCGCGAGTGAAATGGCCGAGATGACAATCAAGCGCATAGGTGACATCATATCGCAAAGGGACCCGGTAATTTCGGGGGGAGATGGCGGACACGCGGACGGGCCACGACGCGAAACAAACCAGGACTCTCTCGCAAAGACGGGAGAATATACTGATTGCGGATCGTCGTAGCCAAATGAAAGTTCTCTACGACCCCGAAGTGGACGTCCTCAGCGTCCTGCTGAGCGACGCGCCGGTCGCCGAAAGCGATGCCGTGACGCCGCCGCTGCGCCGGCCTGCATAGCGGGCCCGCCCCCGCCATTACCCCCGCGTCGCGTGCCCCGAGTAGGCTTCCAGCAATTCCGCTGGCGGCCCGGCGGCTTTCACGCGGCCGTGCTCCAGCCACAGGCTGTGGTCGCACAGGTGCTTCACCATCTCCGGAGCGTGGGAGACGAACAGCAGCGTCTTACCGGCGCGCTTCAACTCGCAGATGCGGTCGAAGCACTTCTCCTGGAAGGCCGCGTCGCCCACCGCCAGCACTTCGTCGATGATCAGAATATCGGGCTCCACGTGGATGGCCACGGCGAACGCCAGGCGCATCACCATGCCGCTAGAGTAAGTGCGGATGGGCTGGTGGATGAAATCGCCGATGCCCGAAAAATCTACGATGGAGTCGTAACACTCGCTGGTGCGCTTGCGGCTTAGCCCCAGAATGGACGCGTTCAGGTATACGTTCTCGCTGCCCGTCAGGTCCAGGTGGAAACCGGTGCCCAGTTCCAGGAGCGCCGCCACCCTGCCGTTCACTTCCACGCGGCCGCCATTGGGGCGCGTCAGGCCGGCCACCAGGCTGAGCAGCGTGCTCTTGCCCGCGCCATTGGCGCCGATGATCGCCATGCTTTCGCCCTGCTCCACGCGGAAGCTGACATCCCGCAGCGCGTAGAAGGCTTCCTGCTTGCTCCTCTGCAAGCGCTCCTTGAGGAACACGCGCAGCAGCTTGCTGCCCCCGGAGCGGGAGAAGCATTTGGAGACGTTCTGGAATTCGATCGCGGCCATAGCGTCACATGTGGTCGAAGAATCCGGTCTTCAGCCGGCGGAAGATCAGGAATCCGCCCACCAGCGTCACGATCGAACAGAGCGTCAGCCTCCAAATCAAGTGCCAGCCGGGCTCGATGCCTTCCCACAGAATGTTCCGCTGCGCCAGAATCAGCGCGGCCACGGGGTTATAGTGGACGACTTCGACCAAATTCACGGGGATGTCTTTGTGCGAGTAAAATATCGGCACGAAGTAGAACATGACGGTGTTCACGGATTCCACCACGTAGCGCGTGTCGCGAATGTACACGTTGATGGCCGAGGTGGCCATGGCCAGCCCGCAGACGAACAGGATCTCCATGAACCACACATAGGGGAGCCAGAGCCAATGACGATTGACGCCCAGCCCGCTCCCCAGCGTGAAGGCGAACAGGATGCCGATCTGAATCAGCAGGTGGACGCAGTTGCCCAGCACGGTGGCGATGGGGAACAGCTCCCGCGGCACCGTCACGCGCTTCATGATGGAATAGTTCTCCATCAGCGAACCGGTTCCCGTATTCCACGCCATGGCAAAGAAGTTGTACGGAACCAGGCCGCACAGCAGAAACACCGCCATGTGCGGGTGCTTGGCGGTAGGGAAGATCAGGGTGAAGACGAACGCCAGCGCGCCCATGGTCACCAGCGGATTCAGCACGCTCCACAAAACCCCGAGGGACATGTTGCGGTAGCGGACCTTGAAATCCTTTTTGACCAGGTTGCTTAGGACGAAGCCGTAGTCGCCATTCCACATTTGAACGCCGCGAATGGCTATTGTAGCGCGGCTGGAATAAATGGCGTCTGACACTATTTATTTCAAGAGCCGCCAGGGCAGGCGCGAAAAGTACGCAAGCCGCTCCACCAACGGCAGCAGGCGGCGCACCGTGCGACCGTGCAGCAACAGGCTGCCGGCCACCAGTAAAGGATGCGGGATGGCGGTGCGGCAGCGCGCGCACATATCGATTTCGCCAGCGCGGCCCGCGGCGTGCTTGCGGCGTATCTCCTGCATCGGCCCGGAATTCCAGATCTGCACCAGCGGCTCCGCGGCGAGATTGCCCAGCGGCGTGCCGTCCAGCATGTAGCTCTGGCAACACGGGTAGACGTCGCCGTTCTGTTTGATGTAAGCCGCGCCGCGCCAGAGGTAGTGGCACGGGTATTTCCAATCGGCGGGGTCGCGCTCGGCGCCGGGGTTCATGAGGTTGGTTTCGTCGGCCTTGATGCGCAACTGGTCCACTCCGGCGACCGCGCTCCAGAAGCGGATGAATTCGTCCACCTCGCCCGCGTTGCCGTCCATGCGGACCATCTGCACCACCACCTGCAAGCGGCTGCGGCGCTCCTTCTTCATGCGTGCAAACCGCACGAAATTGTCGCGGACTTTTTCGAATTTCGCGCCCTTGCGGTAGAACTCGAAGCTCTCCTTACTGGCGCCGTCGAAGCTGAGGGTGATCTGTTCGAGCGGCGAGTCGAGCACCCGCGCCGCCACCCGCTCGTCGAGCAGCGTTCCATTGGTGGAGAGCAGGGTGGAGATGCTGTGCCGGTGGCAGAGCTCGATGCGCTCGATGATATGCGGGTCCAGGAACGGCTCGCCCAGGCCGATCAGCATCATGTGTTCGGCCGTATTCGCCGCCTGGCGCACCAGGGTACCGAAGATGCTGGCGTCCATGTCGGCCTTGGGCTGCGGATGGCTCTCGCGCGGGCACATGGGGCAATAGAGGTTGCAGCGGGCGGTGGTCTCGACAATGTATTCGACCGGCAGCGCCGCCAGACTGGACCGGCGCGCGAGGTAACCCCACAGCAGCTTTGCCCGGTTCCACGCCCTCATGCTGTTTCCATTGTAGCGGCAGGGGGTGAGCCGATGGCCGGAAGCCCGCCGCGGCGCGCAACCCGCCTCACCAGTACCGGTACGCCGACCCGTCTGGCGGCCTGCCAGGCAGCGAAAGACAGCTTCGTTGCCGGCGCCGGCTGGAACCGCTGTACTACTCCCTCGCCTTTCACAGCAATAGCCACCATCCGGACTCGAACTTCTGTGTGGCGTCCGTGGCCACGCCATTGGGCCAGCCTGAGGAGCCGGCCTCCGCCGCTGCCGGGTGCAGGAAATCCCGCCGTACAACAGTCCTACACCTGGGGACTCTGCCCCAGGGTTATCCCTTAGTACAGGCGCCAAGAGAGCAACTTGGCCAACTGCCAACGAATGTCAGTGTGTACCAAAGAAAACCACGATTTCCCAGAGAAGTCCTTGGTTATGAGGAAAATGATGACGTCTAAAGGTAATATCGCTGTTACGTTGAAGATGGGATGCTGCGTCCTGCTGTTTGCTGCATGCGCCCGTGCCGACATGGATACTGTCACCCTGACGCTGAACCCGAACTACCCGTCGCAGTATTCCTTCTACAGCTACACCTCGGTAGGCGGCTCGGTCGAGAGCGACGCGGTGTCCCCGTACCTGGCCACGCTGTCGGATTCCGAGGGGCTCTTCATCAATACGGCGGTCTACTCGATTTGCTATGACATCAACAACAGCACGCCTGTAGGCACCTCATACACGGGCCATTTCGAGACCGGCAGCCCCACCACGGCCGACCTGGAGGCCACCTACCTGGATAACCTGCTGGTTCTCGATGGGGGACTAGCGGCGCCTCTCGGCACCAGGGGAGCGATCTCGCTGGCCATCTGGCAGATCATGTACGCGTCCTCCAACGATTCCGACGGCAACCCGTTCCAGACCTCCAATCACGACCCCGCGGCGCAGACCTACGTCAACCAGGCCGCCGCCGCGGTGGCTAGCGGCAGTTGGGGCGCCGCTGGTGCAAGTCTCTATCCCGAATGGGTGCCGGATAGTTCGTCTATTCAGCGATTCGGCATCATCCTGGAGAGCAACCCGCCAGTGAAGGACCTCGACGGTTCGCCGACGCCGGAACCGGGCGGGCTGGCCCTGTTGGGTACCGGCCTGTTGGCCGTGGGATGGCTGGGGCGCCGCCAGGCCCGGGCAGCCCGGAGATAGCAGCGGGGGCGGCGCGGACTTATTGCAAGCGGTCGTGCGACTCGGGCTCGACCCCGGGAACCTGGTCTAAGGCCGCTCGAAACCGCCTCCCGGTACTCCGCTCGCCGTGGCGCCGCAAGTACTGGGCGCCCGCAAACTTCTCCGGCAAGGTGGCCGAAATGAACTCCTTGGAGAAGGCCACGCCGAACACAACGGTAAACCGCTACGCCAGGGCGTTAACTCAGGCGTGAGGGCGAGTCCCCTGCGTCGATGTGGGCAACGTATTGAACGATCAATTTGGACGGCAGATCGTTGCGTTGGGGCGGCTGGGATGGCGGCTGCGGCGCATTCCGAAGAGCACGGGCGTCCGCCGGGAAACTGCGGCGACCTATCTAAGACGGGCCGGCATAGCGGTTCGAGCACCAGGCCAATGGGGACGTGGATTGCCGGATACTGGCGCGTTTGCATTTCCGGCCCGCGCCACCCTCCCAAACCTCGCTCCCACTCCCGGCGAACCGTGCCTCGCCATTCGTGTCGTTCAGCCGCATCTGTAGTCCAATAGAACCATGAAGAGGACCATCGCATCGCTTTTCCTCGCCGCTTGCGCCTTCGCCGCGGAGCCCGAATGGCCGGGTTTCCGCGGACCCTCCTCCAACCCTTCCTCCATCGACTCCGATCTTCCCGGCACCTGGTCGAAGACGTCCAACATCGAGTGGACCGCAACTCTTCCGGGCCTCGGCTGGTCTTCGCCCATCTCCGCCGGCAGGTACGTCTTCCTCACAACCGTAACCACCGACGGCAAATCAAAACAGCCGCAAGCTGGCACCACTTACTCCAACGATTACGTCGCCGAGCTCACGAAGCAGGGTCTCAAGGATAAGGAAATCGAGGACCGTCTGAACGCGCGCGATTTCGAGCTCCCTCGCGAAGTCAACCTGCACTACTTCCTCTATGCCATCGATCTCTACTCAGGCAAGGTCGCCTGGACGCGCGAATTCTACTCGGGTCACCCTCCCGGAGGCCGTCACCGCAAGAACAGCTTCTGCTCGGAAACCCCTGTCACCGATGGCAAGCGCGTTTACGTCTACATCACCAACCTGGGCCTCTTCGCCTACGATCTCGGCGGCAACCAGGTCTGGAACACCCCGCTAGAAAACTTCCCGACCATCCTCGATTTCGGCACGGGCTCATCGCCCGCTCTCGTCAATGACCTCGTCATCGTCGTCAACGACAACGAGAAGCAGCAATTCATCGCGGCATTCGACAGGAACACGGGCAAGCAAGTCTGGCGCACGAATCGCTCCATACACGTGGCGGGCTCCGATCGCCAGACCGGCTGGTCGAGCCCCTACATCTGGAAGACTGCCGCGCGCACCGAAATCGTCACCATCGGCCCTGGCCTCGCGATTAGCTACGATCTCGAAGGCCAGGAACTGTGGCGCCTCGGAGGGATGTCAACCAGCCCCATCCCGAGCCCTTTCGCCTACGACGGCCTTCTGTACCTCAACGGTGGGGCCGGTAAAGCCCTCGCCGCGATCAAACCCGGCGCGAGGGGCGACCTCGCCACACCGGACGGCGCCAAACTCAACGATTACGTCGCCTGGCTTCAGCCCACGGCCGGAACTTATTTGCCCACCGAACTGGCCTATGATGGGGGGCTCTATGTCCTCACCCACACCGGCATCCTCACGCGCCTCGACGCCAAGACCGGCCTGCAATCCTACAAGACTCGCATTGGCGCGGGTGGCGATTACACCGCATCGCCCTGGGGTTACGGCGGCAAGATCTTCTGTCTGGACGAAGAAGGCCGGACGTATGTCATCCGCGCCGGCGAGAAATACGAATTGATCGGGTCCAACGACCTTGGCGAAATGGCCCTGGCCACGCCGGCCCTGGTTGGCGATCGTCTGATCCTGCGGACCCAGAATCACCTATATTCCATCCGCAACCGGCCCCGCGACAGCCGCCGGTGATCTCGCCGGGATTCCACCACCTAAATTAGTGCGTCCTTGAAAACGCCCGTTATCCCGGCGCTTGGCCGCCATTTGCAGAGGGGCGGCCACGGAACCGCGAGGGTCACCGAGCGGCCCGAGGGCAGCACACTCCGCGCTCGGGCCGCTCGGTGACCCTCGCGGTTCCGTGTGAAGTGCCCGACGATCCGAAGTGGCCGCTGTCCGATATTGGCGGCGCCGTCCATGGCCCCCCGAGAGCGACGCCTACGGCTTCTTCCCCTGCTGCTGGCCGGGGTCAACGGTCTCCTTGGTCTTATCGTCGGAGACCGGCGGCGCGTTGGTTTCCTCGCCGAAACTGATGGTGGATTCGGCTTCGTACTTGCGGTAGATGCGGAACTCGTTCTCGTTCTTCTCCAGGAAATCCGCGCCCGTGGCGATCACGTTCCCCTTCATCGGCAGCAGGAACTGGTGGCCGGAGAGCTCCACGTAGTCGTAATCCAGCGTGGATTCCACGTGGCGGATGGGGAAGGTTGGCGGGATGTCGTCGGCGATTGAAGTTACGCGCATGATCTTGTGGGTTTCCTTGTCCACTTCGACCAGCCCGTGATATCCCACCGTAATCATCAGGTTATCTTCCTTAACTCCGATGCGGTATTCGGAATTGGAAAGCGCCACCGTGTAACCGAACGCCATCACGCGTTTGCCGCGCAGCGTGCCCCAGTGGTCCCACTCGAAGCGGGTTTCCGAGCGGCGCTCGAAGAGCTGGCGCATCATGGTGCCAAAATCGCCGTAGGACGTGGCGCCCCCCAGTTTCTTGTAGTCCACCTGGGTGGGCGTGTTGTTTTGGAGGATCAGCTTGTAATCCTCCTTCTGCTGGAAGTAACTGAGGCGGATGGTGAGCCGGTCGAGCGTCTGCCAGCGCGGTGCGTCGCCGGCCGAGCCGCCGTAGCGCGTACCCGGCAGCGGCGCGGCGAAGCGCGTGGTCACCTGGGTGCAGATGAAGTCGGGCAGGGTGCGGCTGTAGTTCAGTGCGTATTCGCGGACTTCGTCCAGGATGGCGGCCTGCTCTTCGGAGGAGGGCGGCGGAATGGGCTTGGGCGGCAGCGGCGCCACCACCGGCTTGGCCGCCGCCAGGCCCTGCGACTGGTCGGCCAGCATCTTCAGGCGGACCAGCGTAAGCGGCCCGATCTTCATCTGGCCCTGCAGTTCCTCGATGGTGCGCTCGTCCAGGCGCTCGGTCATCTTCACGTTGACGAGGAAGCCGGAGATGTCGCGGTCGGTGTACTTGTACTCCGTGGAGTTGATGGCGTTACGCAGAAAGGCGGCCAGTTTCTCGACCGTCATGGGCGTCTGCGTGGCCGCCGCCAGGCACAGTGCGAACGCCATCACCAAACTACCAAAGCGCATATGAGACCATTTTCGCATGGGAATGCTTGCGCCCCTACTTGGCCGGCGCATCGGAGTCGGGGATGAGGCCCGACTCCACTTCGAATTTCCGGTACGCCTGAAACTCTTTCAGGTTTCTGGAGAGATAGTCCTTCGCCCCCATGCGGACATCGACCTGCGACGGCAGCAGGAACGAAAGCCCGGAGATGGTCTGGGTTGCGTAATTGAGCGTGTCGGAGGCGCTCTGCAAGGGGAAGTCCGGCGGAATGTTCACGGCTTCCACCTTGATCCGCAGAATGGCGCGGGTCTGCGGGTCGACATCCACCCGGCCGCGGTAGGCGGTCACGATGCCGCGCCCCTCCACTTCCAGGCGGTACTGCGACCTTTCGAGCGGCACCGAGAAATCGAAACCCATCGCCAACTGCCCGCCCACGCGAAACCAACCGGCCCATTCGAAACGCGCGGCGGTGGCTGGCTCGAAGACCTGCCGCATCATGCTGCCGAAATCGCCGAAGGATTGCGAGCCGCCCAGGCTCTTCATGTCCTGGGTGGTGTAAGTGCGGTTGTGCTCGATGACCTTCTCTTCTTCCTTCTGCCGGAAGTAACTCATGCGCTTGGTGATGGTGTCCACCTGGTGCCATTCGGGCTCGCCGGCCGCCGCACCGCGGCGGTTGCCTGGAGGCGCCTGATACCTGTGCTCCAGTTCCAGGCAGATAAAGTTGGGCAGCTTCTGGCTGTAGTCCATGGCGTACTGGCGGACTCCATCGAGAATGGCGGCCTGCTCTTCCGCGTTCGGCACTGGCGGCACTTTCGGCGCGGCGTTGGGAACGGCCGGCGCGGGCTTGGGCAGGGCACTGGACTGGTCGCGCAACTTGCGCAGCGCGTCCATGGTCTTGGGGCCGAGCGGCACCTTGCCGTGCAGCGTTTCGATGGTCTGGTCATCCAGGCGGTCGGTGAGTTTCACGTGGGCCAGGAAGCCGGCCAAATTGGCGTCGCTCTCGCTGGCGCTGGCGGGATTGCTCAGCCAGTCCACCAGCCGGGCGACGGTCATAGTCTGGGTCTGGGCCATCAGACCGGCGGCCAGCACGGCCAGAAGAAAGCGCCATCGCATGTCCCCATCTTCCCATTTCGGGCGGCACCGCGAACCTGTGCGGGCCACGCCGCAGCGTGAAGGGCCCGCACATGGCGCGCGGTGCGGCGGGGGTGCGGTTGGCCCGAGTGGAGCCAATCGTTCGCCGTAAGCGACTGATTCTAAGTGGGTAAACGCCAAGAACTGGCTCAACTTGAGCCAATCACGCGCGCTTGCGCAGCCACAGGTAGCAGTGATTCCCGATGCGTCCCGCGAAGGGCGACCCGAGCAGCGCGAGGTCCAGATAGCGCAGCGGAAACAGCAGCCATCCGAGCACCCCGTGCGCTACGACGCGCCACGCCCGCCACGGCAGCAACAGCTTGGCGTACTCGATGGCGAACACCAGCATGGTGGCCGTGGGGCCGGTGCGCCAGCCTTCCGCGACCGGTTCGAGCGGCCCCGCCAGCTCCTTGAGTCCATCGAGCGTGAAGCGGCGGTAATCGCGCGGATACTCGTGGAACGGGTGGCAGAACGGCGTCACCAGGTGGGCATACCCGCCGGGCGCGAGCACGCGATGGATCTCCGCCATCGCGCGCTCGGGATGGCGCGCGTGTTCCAGCACCGCGTCGCATTCCACGCGCGCGAAAGTGCCGCCGCCGAAGGGCAGCAGTTCGGCGTCGGCCGCCACGTCGACGCCGGGCATGGCCACCAGATCGAGATTGACATACCCCGGCGGCGTGCGCCCGGCGCCGCCTATATAAAGATTCCAGCGCCCCAGCGGAAAGTCGCGCGGCTCGCGCGGGTTCATGATGAATGGCGCCGGCGGCATGAGCCAGCGGCGCAACCGGCCGCGGGCGCCGCGGTTGCGGTAGACCTGTTTGAGCGAAGCGGTGTCCACTGTCGGGCAGGATAGCGCATTGCGGGGGGCGGGCGTTGGTATCATGAAGCTATGGCCCTGGCCTACGAGTTCAATAGCCCCGAGTTCGACGAAGCCGTGGCGGCTGCGACCCACCAGGCCTTCCTGGATACCCTGGCGGCCGGGCTTCCGGTCTTTTACGAGGATGACGACGGCCTCAATGCCATGCTGCTCCCCGACGGCCGGAAGTTCGAGATCCGCTGGATTCCGGGCGCGCCCTCCGGAGAGAATTACGAAATCGTTCGCGAAGTGACGGCGCACGCCGCGTAAGGCAGCGTGCCAAAGCTCACGATCATCGCGGGCCCGAACGGATCGGGGAAGTCCACGCTCGCAACATCGCTGGATCTGGTAGGCCGGGATCGGCTGCTGGATCCCGACGCCGTTGCCCGCAGATTGAACCCGCTGAACCCGTCCGCCGTTGCGATAGCCGCCGGAAGGGAAGTGCTGGAACGGACGGCGGAGTACCTCAGCCAGGGGTTGAGCTTCGCAGTCGAGACGACCCTCTCCAGCCATGGCAGGGTGGGACTGATCCGCGACGCCAAATCCCGCGGGTATGAGACACACCTGGTGTTCATCGGACTGGGCAGCCCGGACCGATGCATCACCCGCATCAAGAACCGGGTAGAGCGCGGCGGCCATTACGTTCCGGATGCCGATGTAAGGCGCCGCTACGTCAGAAGTATCGCCAACTCCGTTGAGGCGCTCCAGTTGGCGGACACGGCGAAGTTCTATGACAACTCCCGAGACAAAGCCCGCCTGGTTCTGGTGGCCATTGCCGGCACCGTGGTATGGCGGGCGAAGGCCTTTCCGGCGTGGCTCAAACTGTGACCGGTGAGGCGGCGCCCCGCCCGTCTCACTTGCCCAGGTCCAGCCCGTGGATTGCGGCGTTTGGGAGGTCCTCGAATTGCAGTGCCACCTCTCCCCAGGTCTCCCTGCGCAGGGCGCGGACGCGTACCCAAACGCCAATCAGCGCGGCCAAGAGCACCAGGTAGCCCGCGCGATTGTACAGGCACGCGAGCATGATGGCGCACACGATGGGGAGTAGACCGAGCAGCCCCAAAAACTCCGCCGCCAGGATCCACGCCGGCGTTTTTCCGGGGAGGTACGAGCAGGTGAACGGGAACTTCTCCCACGCAGCGAAAGCCCATTCATAGCAGAGCAGGGCGAAGGGAACGAACAGAGCCGACTCCGCAACTGCGCGCCAGCCGAGCAGCCTCACCTCGAAGGGAAACGGGACGGCCAGCAGCGCTGCGGCGCCCGAAACCAGCGCCAGGCGGTCCACCGCGCGCATCCATTGCCGGCGCCCTTCCCGCTCCGTGATGCGGAAAACCCAGTTGGCTCCGAGGTCCGTGGGCATGGCGAACAAGTGGCGCAGGCCGATGAGCAGAAATGTCACAACCATGACGTGGGCGTACACGAAACAGGCCGCGGCCACGCGCGCGGGCTCCACGAATTCCCGCATGCCCAACACGCCGCTCAACAATACCGCCAGGCCGAAACCGCCGTAGCCCATCAGGATCATGCGATGCTCGCCGCTACCCGCCAGCGTCTTCACCATGAAGACCAGCGCCGCTTGCTGCCGCGGATCCGGAACCAGCCATTCCAGCGCTGCCGCCGGCCAACGCCGGGTGCGAGCCTGCGCGGCGGCTCCCTCAACCAGCAGGGTGCGATGCCGCCGATAGCCCACCAGGTAGACCGATACCGCCAGTCCGAAGGCGATCCCCAGTGCCGCCAGCGCCGTGCGACCCAGCGACCGCATGGCGGGGTCCGGATCGCCCAGTATCGATTGGTGCAGCCCCAGGAACCACACCGGCCGAAGCCAGCGGGCCCACTCCCCGCGCACGGCGGCATCTGCGAATTGCGGCTGAATGGAGAAGCTCAGAACCATCAGGAGCAGCATCAGCACCAGCAGCGTGCCCTGCAAGTACGCGGTCACCCGCGTGAACAGGCGCGGCCGCGGCACGTTCAGGAGCACGCCTTGCAGCGCGATCAGTCCGAATAGAAGGAAGCAGCAGCCGGCGGCACACGCGGCGGCGTTGGCGGCGAACCTGGGCACCGCCGCTGGGTTTAGTGCCCATCGACTGTGGGATTCCATGGGAAGCACCGAGCCGGGTCCCGCAATCAGCGCCGCCAGCACTGCCGTGGCCACGGCCAGCAGAGCCATCCCCTTCGCCAGGAACACCTGTCCGGGGCGAAGCGGCAGCGATGCCAGTGCACGGTAATCCCGCAGCCCCGGAAACAGGCTCTGCCACTTGATGGCCACCAGCGCTCCCATGACGGACATCAGCAGCGCGATCATCCAGAGTTCGTCCGCCAGAAGCGCTTCTCGGTACGGCCCAGGAGCCGGAAGCCTCGTGAGATCCGCGTACTTCGCCTCCAGCGGGAACACGAACAGCCCGGTGCACGGCAGCAGAAGCGAGATGGCGCCGATCAGCACGCTGGCGGATTGCCCCGTGGCCGCCACCAGATCGCTGTCGAAGAAGCTCCACAGGAAATGGCGAAAGAGCTCGAACGGCGTTCCGTGAGTTTCCTGAAGCCAGCGTCTCATGATTCAGCCTTCACTCCTGGCGCAACGCCACCACGGGATCGATGCGCATCGACCGCCGCGCCGGCACATAGCAGGCGAGCAGCGCCAGGCCCGCGAGCAGCACCGGAGCGCCCACCAACAAAACCGGGTCGGAACTGCGCACGCTGGCCACGCTGAAGAACATCCCAGATAGCGCCCGGATTCCTGCCCAGGCCAGCGCCAACCCGCCCACGGTTCCGGCGATCACCAGCGCCGCGCCTTCCTTCATCACCAGCAGCAGCACGTTGCCCTGGCGCGCGCCCAGGGCCATGCGAATGCCGATTTCGTGGCCGCGCCGCGCCACCGAATAGGCCGTCACGCCGGCCACTCCCACCGCCGCCAGCACCAGGCCGAAGAGGCCGATCAGACCGTACGTCCAGGAGGCTCCCTTCAGTGTGGACATGTACTGGCCGATGTGTTCGGTCATGCTGTGCGCGTTGAAGGGCGCAATGCCCGAGTCGATGGCGGCGATCTCGCGCCGCACAGCGCCGATGGCATCCACGCCGGGAGCGGCCCGCAGCATCAGCGTCATGCCGCGCAGCGAAGGCTGGGCATAGTCGGCGGCGCGCAGCGGGAAGTAGATGGCCGGATGCTTCTTGCTCGCCACCAGATCTTCCGATACGTCCACAACCACGCCGATCACGTCGAAGACGCGGCTTTCCTGGGCCATCATGTTGGAGCGGTTATCGATGGTCCCGGGCCACAATGCAATGCCACCAGTCGCCGCGGCATTCGACAGTTCTATGCTTCGCCCCACCGGGTCTTCGCCCTTCCAAACGTCACGGACCGCCTGGCGGCTGACAACCACAACGGCTCTCCCGCCTTGCTCGTCCGTGCTCTGGAAACTGCGTCCGGAGAGGACCTTGATGCCCGCGGTCTCGAAGTAGTCCCGCCCCACCATGTGTTTGCGCGCCCAGTATCGCTCGATGGCGCCGGTGGAGAAGCGCACGCCGGCGTTGCCGTCGGTGGCCACCGGCAGGGTGTCGGTCAGGCACGCCGAGGTCACCCCCGGCGCCGTTTTCACGCGCTGCAGTAGCTTGTCGAAGAATGCCGCCGCGCGGGCGCCGGAGTAGCCATCGCGCACCGGGTCCAGCGAAACCAGGTACAGGTTCTTCGGATCGAAGCCTTCCTGCACACCCACCGAGCTCTGTATCCCCAGCCCCAGGTATCCGGTCAAGAGCAGCAGCGTGAGCGACGCGGCACCTGGCCGAGCACCAATATGTTGCGCAGGCCCAGCGCGCGGAATCTGCGTAAGCGGACCTGACCGCCTTCCTTGAACGCGGTTGTCAGGTCGCTGCGCGTCGCCTGCAGAGCCGGCGCAAGTCCGAACACCAGGCCGGTCAAACCGGTCAGAAGAAAGGTGAACAGCAGTGCCCGCCAGTCGGGTGTAAAATCCAGCGCCATGGGAATGGGAAGTGGCATCTTCATACTGGAGGCCAGGCGCATCAGCCAGCAGGACAGCAGAAACGCCGGCAGCGCCGCGCCCACGGCCAGGAGCATGCTTTCGGTCAGCAGTTGGCGGACCAGGCGGCCGCGGCTGGCTCCCAGAGCTAACCGCACCGAGATTTCCTTGCGCCGCGCCGCCGCGCGCGAGAGCATCATGTTGGCCACGTTGGCACAGGCGATCGGCAGCACCAGGCCGCCCAGAATCATGAAGAAATCCCGGAAGAACGGCAGGTCCCGCTTCCGCACGGGAATAATCTTGCCGCCTTGCAGCAATTCCACGCGGTCGGCCTTATGACTCGTGTCCAACTCGCCGTAGGACTCCGCCAGCCTCTGCCCGGCGGCATCCAGCTCGATCCTCGCCCGCTCCTCCGTAATGCCTGGCCGCAACCGGCCGGCCACCTGGAACATGGCCAGATCGCGCCGCTCCAGGGCATTGCCGGCCAACTCTGGCGCCAGGCGGCCATCCACCGAGACTGGCAGCCACAAGTCCGCCGGGAACATCGCCGGCGACGCCCCTCGAAACTCCTTCGGGCCCACGCCGATCACCGTGGCGGCATATCCATTAATATCGAGCGTCTTCCCCACGATGGATGGGTCGGAGCCCAGCCGGTCCTCCCACAGCCGGTAGCTAACCACTACCGTGGGCGCACGGCCCGGCTGCTCGTCCGCCGCTTCGAAGAACCGTCCAAACCGCGGGTGCGCGCCCAGCGTGGTGAAGTAGGAAGCCGTAACCAGATGTCCCCAGGTCCGCTCCGTGCGCCCACCCGCTGTCATGCCGAACGGGACCGGCGCCACGTAGGCGAAGGAACCGGAGAAAATGTCGTGTAACTCGCCGTACTGTTCATAAGTGGGGTAAGATACCGGGGTGTGCAGCGCCACTAACTGGTCCGCATGGCTCACGCCTGGTACGTCGCGCAGCAATCCGTTCATCTCGCTGTAGGCGCATGTGGCTACACAAATGCCCAGCATCAGCGAAATGAGGGCGACCCAGGTGAACCCCGGCGATCCGCGAAGCGTGCGCAAGCCGTAGCGCAGGTTCTGGCCGAGTTCGGCCAAGTACTCGAACGGCACCCGGATGGCAGCGTCCAGCAGCAGGCGCGCAAGCCCTATGACGCCTTGCTGCCGCCAGACGGGTCCAATGGTATCTTCCGCAGCTTGCAGCATCTCGCCTCCATAGTTGCCGTTGAATACACCGGGAAAGGCGCCGGCGATGGCGCGGTAGGCTTGCATGCCGAGTTGCACCGGCCGCTCCGTTTGGCGTGCCGGCGTGCCTTCGTAGCTCATCGCCTCCACCACCCGGTTGGCCACCACCTCTCCGTCGTCCACGTCGGCCAGGTGAGCGAATTCGCCTTCGAGCGATGGCTGGCGCATCAGTTCGCGAAGCCGGTCGATCGAGCCGTACGCCACCACTTCTCCGTTGCGCAGAATCATCACGGTGGAGCAGATCTTCTCGACCACTTCCAGCACGTGCGAACTGTACAGGATCATCTTTCCGCGGTTGGCCAGGGCGCGCAGCAGGCTTCGTAACATCAGGGCGGAGGTCACATCCAGGCCGGAAAATGGCTCGTCCAGAATGAGCACGTCCGGATCGTGAAGCAGCGCCGCCGAAAGAAGCACCTTCTGGCGCATCCCCTTCGAGTATGCGGACACGGGCCTGTGGCTATCGCTCGCGAGCCCGAAAATGTCCAGGAACTCGTCCATCTTGGGTTCGAGCACGCGCCGAGGCATCCCGCGCAGCCGCCCCACCAGTTGCAGATACTCCCGGCCGGAGAGGTGCGAGTAAAGGCGCGGCTCCTCCGGCACGTAGCCGATGCGCCGCTGATACGCCGCGAAATCCTGGTACACGCTGCGGCCCCGGTAGAAGATCTGGCCCTCGGATGGCTCGATCAAACCCACCAGCATCTTGACCGTGGTGCTTTTTCCGGCTCCATTGGGGCCCAGGTATCCGAGGGTCTCGCCCGGAGCGATGGAGAAGCTGACCTGGTGGACGGCAGGCCGGTGATTGTAGTTCTTGGTGAGGGATCGCGCTTCCAGCATCAGGACTCCTCAGGCAACAGCCCGCTTCCGGCTTGGATGACCCGCACCAGTTCCTCCAGCCGGTGGCTTTCCGCCGAGAGGACCCGGCGCCCCAACCGGCCGATGCGGTAGTAGCGCCGCCGCCCGTCGTCGAGTTCCGGCGCCGGCCGCTCGTCCGACTCTTCGATCAGCCCCGCCTCGATCAGCCGCTTAAGCGTTGTGTAGAGCGTGGCGGGCCAGAGGCGCACTTTTCCGCCGGTCCGCTCCAGCACATCATGCATGATGGCGTAGCCGTGCTGCTCCCGACCGGCAAGCGCCAGCAGGATATAGAATCAGTGGGGTTTCAGGGGAAGGAAGTTCTCGGCAAGTGGCGTTTTGCTCATCGGATTGTCTCTGTACTGATTGATATATATATTAAAAAAGGCGAGACGTCAAGGGGTTTCGCTTTCGCGGCGGGCTGCGACTCAGAATGCAGCCCTTGGCAGGCCAAATGCTACGATGGAGGGCAAATTACCATGCCCACCCGCCGGTCCATGCTACTCCTCGCGCTTACCCTTTCGGCAAGGGACTTGTGTGCTGCCGTAACTGGCACAAGCGCTCCGGCGCAGTCCCTCACGGAGGAACGAATCGCCGTTCTGCCCCAGGCGCAGCAGGCGGTCTGGCGGGATTATCTGACCCGCTCCGCGCGGCAGATGCGGGCCGACCGGGCCGTTCTGGAAGCCGAGTTGCACAGCGCGGGCCTGGCATCGCCGTTGGTGCCGCCACATGACTTTTCGGCCAGAAGCGTGCCTTTGAACCGGCCCGCGGAATGGTACGGCAGCGTGGAAGCGCGGCGAATCGCGGACATTATTGTCTCGTTCCAGACACCCGCCGGAGGGTGGAGCAAGAATATCGACTTGGCCGATCACACTCGCGGACCTGGTGAGAGCTTCGCTGGCGGCAATCTTTCGGCGCATCTGGGAGCGGGCGATTTCGATACCCCTCGCGATCCCAACTGGAACTACGTTGGGACGCTCGACAACGATGCCACCACTACCGAGCTGCGGTTCCTGGCAAGGGTTGCCGCGGCGGCGAAGGATGGAGAGGCGTACCGCGCATCGTTCCTGCGGGGGCTGGAGTACCTGTTTGCGGCCCAGTTTCCCAATGGCGGCTGGCCCCAGGTCTGGCCGCTCGAAGGCGGCTACCACGATGCCATCACGTTTAACGACGGCGCCGTGACCTTGACGCTGGAGTTGCTGCGGGATGTGGCGGACGGAAAGGGCGCGTTCGCGTTCGTGCCGGAAACAGTGCGCGGGCGGGCCGCAAGCAGCGTCTCTAAAGGTATCGAGTGTATCCTCGCGACCCAGATCGCGGAGAACGGCCGCCGCACGGTCTGGGCGCAGCAGCACGACGCGTTGACTCTGCAACCCGTGGCGGGCCGCAACTACGAGCCGGCTGCGCAATGCGCCAGCGAAAGCGCCACGCTGGTCCTGTTTCTGATGCGGCTGCCGAACTCCAACCCGGCGGTGGCCAGCGCGGTTCACGCGGCGGCGGCATGGTTTCGCAAGAACGCCATCTACGGCAAGGCGTTCCAGCGCGGCGCGGGCGGGCGGCGCCTGGTATCCGTCGAGGGAGCGGGACCGATATGGGCGCGCTTTTACGAAATCGGCACCGGCCGGCCCGTCTTCGGCGACCGCGACAAGACCATTCACGATGACGTGAATGAACTGTCCGTCGAGCGGCGCAATGGCTACGCCTGGTACAATGCGGCTCCCCGGGAAGCGCTGGATCGATATGCGGAATGGATCGTGTCGCATCCGCTCTCGAACCGGACGCCGCCTAAGTGAGGGCTTCCGTTTTCGATAGCGGCAGTCCTCGACCTGCCCCCACAGCTCCAAAGGGCCATGCGGCCGCGGCGCGGCGTTTGCTAGACTCGAATGCGATAGGAGGCATTGGCATGCGGCGATTCCTGTTCCTGTTACTGACGGCGGCGGTGGCTGCCATCTGCGCGGACGATCCATGGGCGGCAGTGGTGAAGCTCAAGAGCGGTACCGAGATTCGCGTAGTGAAGAAGGGCTCGACGCAGCCGGTGACCGGCAACTTCGCCGAAGCCAACGATGAGCACCTCGTGTGGGTGGTCAAGAACGAACAGCAGTCCATCCCCAAGAATCAGGTGGATCGCGTGGAAGCGCGGCCTCAGGCGGCGGGGCGCGTCAAGGTGGGTAGCAAGACGACCACGGAAGATCCGCAGGCTGCCAAGGAACCGCCGGTGGGCATGAACGAAAGACCGGTGGCAGCTACTACGACCACATCCGCGGTTTCGATCGAGGGCAAACCGGCTTTCGAGCTGGTATACCGGCGGGCGATGGGCGCGCCCAAAAGCGTCCAGGTCAAGCAGTAGAATTGAAGCATGCTTGACCCCAGAGAAAACGGTACGGGTCCGGAGGTGGAACTGGTGGACGTCAGCGACGACGGCCAGCGGCGCGAGACCATCCGGCTGAAGAAGATCGTGCGCAGCGAAGCGGATTGGGTGGCCGATTTGGCGCCCACCGAGTTTTGCGTGATGCGCCAGCAGGCTACCGAGCAGCCGTTCACGGGCGAACATTGGAACAACCACGAGCCGGGCATCTACCGCTGCGCCTGCTGCGGCACGGCGCTGTTCGAAGCGAAAGAGAAGTTCGAATCGGGTACCGGATGGCCGAGCTTTATGGCGCCGGTGGCGGACCAAAACATCGAGAACCGCGCTGACCGCTCGCACGGGATGGAGCGCGTCGAGGTGCTGTGCCGGAAATGCGACGCGCATCTGGGACATGTGTTTCCGGACGGGCCGGGACCGGGCGGGCAGCGCTATTGCATCAACTCGGCGGCGTTGAAATTTGTGGGGAGAACGTAGGCGGCGGGCGGGGCATTACTGGAGTCCAGTAAGGCGGAGAGCGTCTGGCGCTTGGATTCAACAAGATACAAGGATTCGCGATTACTGGAGTCTGGTAATTCGGCCGGGCATGTGAAGAATGTGCGGCCCCATCGCGCGAGAGGGAAGGCGGGTTACAAACCCGCCGCAGGTTGAAAACCTGCCCCACACGGACCGCGTTGTTTGAACTTCTCAACGGCGGCTGCGTAGGGCATAATGAGTAGCGAACATCCATGACTCCCACAACCAGCCCTCAACTGGGGCAGATCCATGCCTTCCTGGCGGAGCGAGGTTACCAAGTCTCCGAACCAGCCGCGGACACACTCAAGATTCAGGACACGCATAGCGGGGTAAGCCTGCAGGCGGTGCTGCAGGGCGATGTGCTGTTCCTGTCGCTCACCTGCACGGTGGCGCCGCGCGCCGCCCTGACCGCCGACATCATGGGGCGAATGCTGGCCGCCGATAACGGCATCTCCACTTCGCACTTCCAGCTCTACGACGCCGGCCAGAACCGCGTCGCCGTGACTCTGGCCAACTTCTGCAAACTGCACAACCTGGAGCCGGAAGACGAGGATGAGATTCTCTCCTGCGTCCATTTCCTGCTGGTGGACGTGATCGCCGCCCGCGGTTTGCTCTCGGAGTTGAAAGCGTAACGGAGGAAAACATCTATGCCATTTTTATCCGACATTTTCAGCCGCGCCGGCCGTGTGGCGCGCGGCCAGGCCAACGCGGGCGTGGGCGCTCTCGAGGACGCCACCTTCGAAGCCACGGTGAACCAGACCGTGGCGGACATGAAGACCGAGCTCAACAAAGTGGTGCAGGCCTCGGCGATGGCCATGAGCAACTTCAACCGCCTGGACGCCGAGTATCAGAAGTACGTCCGCCAGTCGCAGGAGTGGAAAGACCGCGCCGGGCAGGCGCTCGACGCCGGCAACGAGGACCTGGCACGCAAGGCGCTGGCCAAGAAGTCCGAGTGCGACCAGCAGATCGCCTCCATGAAGACCGCCGTGGATTCCGCGCAGGCGGCCAGCGACAAACTGCGCCAGCAGGTGACCGAACTGAAGGGCAAGATCGAGGAAGGCGAGCGCACCGCGACCACGCTGGTGGCGCGGCGCAACGCCGCCATGGCGCAGCGCAAGGTGGCCGAAGCCATGTCCGGTGTGGGGCACGCGGATAACGCGTTCGCCGCCCTGGGGCGCTTCGAGGAATCGGTGTCGCGCGAGGAAGCCACGGCGAAGGCGTTCGATCAACTGGCGTCGGCCGGCAAGGACGAGGATCTGGAGAAGCAGTTCGCGCAACTGGGCGATCACAGCGTGGACAAGGAACTCGAGGCCCTCAAGCTGGAGCGGCAGAAACCCGCGCCGCCCGAGATTCCCAAGGGATTGTCCGGACCCCAATGATCACAATTACGGTGGTCGCCATACTGGGCGTGCTGCTGGTGGCGGTTCTCATGCAACTATTCGGGAAGTCGAAGACGCCGGCCGCGCCGGTGGAAGACCTGGCCAATCTGAAGGCCTCCGACGCCCGCATTGGAGACGCCATTTCCATCGCGGGCGTGGGCGACGACATGACCGACCTGCAGTTCACCGCCGATGGCTGCACGTGGATCGAAAGCGGGCCGCGGCGCTGGTTCGAGCTGAGCGGCCCCTACAAAACGCGGCGCGTGACGTTGCGCGTGGACGCAAGCGGCGACGAACTGGAGGCCGCCGTGCACGTGGACCCGCGCAAGCTGACGCTCGAAGACCTGGGCCTGTCCGAAGACGACCTGGCACAGATGGACCAGCGGCAGAACACCGCCGACACCTTCGACTTCGGCGGCAAGGTGTGGCTCTACGTGCTGAGCCGCGAGTCCCACGCCACGCGCAACAACCTGCCGCAGCCGCGCGGATTCTACCTATGGGAGTTCCGCGAACAGAATGGCCGCGGGCTGCTGGCGGTGCGCAAGGACCAGGACGAGCCTTTCGCAGCGGCCCTGTACCAGACGATCGCTCCCGAGGATGTGACCGTGTACCGGGGCAAGGGGTAGGCGAATGAGCCGGTCCGGACTGAAGTTTCTCGCCGTGCTTCTCAGCGTGCTGATCGTGGCCGTGCTGTTCGCCGGCCTCGACGATCTGCCCCGCGGCGTGCACGCGCAAATCGACACGGAACGCGCCGCGCTGGCCTCGGCGCAACAGGCTGTGGACACCGCCGCGTCGGCTGTGGCGGGCGACCTGGCAGCGGAGCCCGAGCTGTTCCGCTCGATCCCGGCAAGCGGGCAGTGGACCGCCGCGCTGGCTGGGCGGAGGACCATGCTGGAGGCCGCCGCCGCGGACATGACGGCGCTCGCCGCCATCGAGAAGGCCAACCGCCGCACGGATCGCGAGCGCGCCGCCGAGTTACTATCTCACGAGCGGAGCATTCGCACATCGGCGCTGGCCGGGGCCGACGGGGTGGAGCGGGAGGCCGCGCACTGGATCGACGTCAAGCGCCGCCTGCCCGACGAACTGCGCCAACTGGAAGCCGATTACGGCGCCATCCACGGATTCGATACCGCGCCGCTGATGGCAGCGGTGCAGAGGGCGGAGACGGACTGGCCGCGGAAGAAGGCCGACTTGGACGCCAGCGCGGCGGGCCTGCGGGGCATGATCGCGCAGGATGAGGCGCTATGGCAGAAGAGCGCGGACACGCGGCGTGCGGCCGCGGTGGGCGATTTCGCGCACCTGGATTTCGGCGCGTTCGAAGCGGCGGAGGAGTCGCTGCACTCGGCCGCCGAAGCGCTGCCGCGCGACGCCAGCCAGATCCAGGCGCTGGCTGGGCAACTCTACAACTCGTGGGACAAGCTGCTGGTGGACATGCGGAGCCGCGGCGGCGAGTACGAGCAGCAGATCCGCACCGTGACCACGCACTATCCCGACGCCACGGCGAAGAACGGCGACACCACGTCGGACGAACGCTGGGTGACGGTGCCGCAGGCCACCTACCGCGCCATGCAGAACGATTTGGGCATGGCCGCCGAGCACAAGAACCTGGGGCAGTTCGATTCCGAAGCCGAGCGCACCGCGCAGCCGGCCGGGTTCGCCTACATGGCGCCACCGGGCCAGACCAATCAATACGGCTACTGGGACCATCGCGACGGGCGCGACTTCTGGGTGTTCTACGGGCAGTACGCGCTGATGCGCGACCTGCTGTTCAACCGCTCCTACCGCCCGCTCGAGCGCTACGACTGGGACGGCTACTACGAGAGCCGGCGCACGGGGCGGACCTATTACGGCAACGACCAGGCCACGGGCGCGCCGCGTTACGGATCGCAGGGCACGGCCACGCAAGAGCGGTACTCGGGCAGCAGCTACGCCAAAGGCGGTGGGTTCCAGGGCTCGAAGTATGCGAGCAAGCCGGGCGGGTACAGCAGTTCGCCGTACGCGTCGCCGGGAGCGCGCGACCCTGGCGCCGACCACAGCCCGCACCAGTTCGGCAGCGGAGGGAAGCCGGGAGAGCCGCACGGCGGGTTCAAGCCGGCGCCATCGCGGCCGTCGGCGCCCTCGCATCCCAGCGCGCCGCGGCACTTCGGGAAGCACTGAAGCGGGGCAAGCGGCACCGGTGGGACTGCCGGTTTACTCGGCCTGCCTTCGATAGGCCGATTTCTGGTCCCTCATCCCGTGGAGAATTCGCGAGATCACAACGTGATGCGAAGTCTCGGCATAGTAGATGATGTAGTTCCGAACCGGGAATCCTCGAAGGCCGGGGGCGATCGCATCGCGCCTCGTTCCTGCTTCGGGAGCCTGCGCGAAAAGCGGGAACATCTCTGTAATGGACTCGATCAGGCGGTCTGCGATCTCAATGCTGCCAGATTCTCTGACGATGTAGTACCAGATGTCGTCAAGGTCTTGCTCGGCGGGATGCGAGACTCGGATGCGCTTCATCTCATCGAGTGCCGGTCTTCCGCCTATCAGCAACAAGCCGCTTGCGGCCCCGGCTTCCCACGCGATCCGCGAGTTCTTGAACGTTCGACTGACTGTAGTCGGTGAATTCGCCGCGATCGACGGCTTCAAACCCCGCACGGATGTCTCTTCGGAGGGACTGAAAACGTTCGTCCCTCTCCCGAAGAAGGCGCAACCCTTCGCGAATCACCTCGCTGGATGTCTGGTACATTCCGCTCTCAACCTTCTCGGTCACGAGCCGTTCGAGCTCAGGGGTCAGAGAAACGTTCATTGGGCTGGTCTCCGGTTCCGCCTTCAATCCTACCTGAATGAGCATAAAATAGCAAATTTGGTTATCTCATGATCCGGTCGAGAACCGCAGCCTCGCGGCGGCGGCGGCCCGGCGAGCCGCACACCGCACCACCGCACAGCGGGTTCAAGCCGGCGCCCTCGCATCCCGCGCGCCGCGGCACTTCGGGAAGCGCTAGCGGCAGGTCCGCGGCCAAGGAGCTAGAAGAGCTTCTTCGCGATTCCCGGCAGTTCTTCTAAAGTTGGCAACGGCTTCTTGGGGGTCGAAAACCAGAAGACATAGCCGCAGCGCGTACAGACATAGTTCGTTGCCTTGTCCTCGGTCCAACCCAGGCCCAGGAGCTCGCCACCACGGGTGTTCAGTTGGAAGCCGCGTTTCTTGAAGCGGTCATGGCCACACACCAGACATGTGAGGGGCTTGCCGTCCAGACGCACCATTATCGAACCGTCTCCCTGCCTGACGTCGTCGAAATCCATAACGGGCCGAGTTTAGCACCATCTGGGCCGGGGCCGGAAACTTTCGGCCCTCCGTTGCATCTCAGGGAGAGGAGGGAACGGGATGCACGACGATCAACCGACGGACATGCTGACGCGCCGCGCGGCGCTGATGTTGGCGGCAGCAGCTTCACCGCTGCTGGGGCAGAGCGGGGAGAAGCCCATGGGGCGCCCGGTGGTTCATTTTGAGATCGGATGCCACGACCAGGCCAAAACGGGCGAGTACTATTCGAAGCTTTTCGGATGGCGGATCGCGCCGGCCGGCATGTCGTCGAATATTCAAACCGGTAGTCCGCAGGGCATACCGGGTCACATCACGGCGCTCGGCCACGAGCCGGAGCATTACACGATATTCTACGTGGACGTGGAAGACGTGCAGGCGTCGCTCGACAAGGCTGTCGATTTGGGCGGCAAGAAAGTAGTGGGGCCGGTCAAGTTCCCGGCTGGCACGTTCGCGTGGTTCACGGATCCGGAAGGGAACATGATCGGGCTGCTGAAGCCGGCGGCGTAGTAGAGCGGGGACTGGCGGCGGGGTGAGCGGGCACGCCGATGGCGTTTCGTCGTACCCTAGAAGTTCAAGCTCACAAACATATGGCTGAATCTCCAATCACTCCGCGCGGCCAGGATTTTGCCGCGTGGTATCAAGATGTCGTCCTCTCGGGGGACATGGCGGAACCCGCCGAAATCGTCAAGGGTTGCATGGTCATCAAGGCCAACGGCTATGCCGTGTGGGAAGTCTTGCAGCGCGAGCTGGACGGGCGCTTCAAGGCCACCGGCCATCAGAACCTCTACTTCCCGCTGCTCATTCCGGAAAGCTTTCTGAAGAAAGAAGCCGAGCACGTGGAAGGGTTCTCGCCGGAGCTGGCAGTGGTCACCATCGCGGGCGGCAAGAAACTGGAAGAGCCGTACGTGATCCGGCCGACGTCGGAGACCATCATCGGGCACTTCTTCGCCAAGTGGATTCAGAGCTACCGCGACCTGCCCATGCTGTTCAACCAGTGGGCCAACGTGATTCGCTGGGAATTGCGTACGCGGCTGTTCCTCCGCACCACCGAGTTCCTTTGGCAGGAGGGCCACACGGCGCACTCGAACCACGAGGAATCGCTGGCGGAAGTGCTGCGCATGCTCGACGTTTACGCCGACGTGGCCGAAGGCGTGATGGCGATGCCGGTGATCAAAGGCGTGAAGTCGCAGTCCGAGAAGTTTGCGGGCGCGCTGAAGAGCTACTCCATCGAGGCCATGATGCAGAACGGGCTGGCGCTGCAAGCGGGCACCAGCCATGACCTGGGGCAGAATTTCGGTCGTGCCTTCGACGTGAAGTTCCAGACCAAGGAAGGGCAGCTCGATTACGTATGGCAGACGAGCTGGGGAGCGAGCACGCGGCTGATCGGCGGCCTCATCATGACGCACTCCGACGACAAGGGCCTGGTGCTGCCGCCCAAGCTGGCGCCGGTGAAGAGCGTGCTGGTGCCGATCTACCGCAAGGACGCCGAGAGGGCGCAGGTGCTGGAAGCTGCCAACCGCATCGCCGCCGACGTGGGCGCGAAGGTAGACGACCGCGAAGGCCAAAGCCCGGGCGCGAAGTTCTTCCACTGGGAGCGGCGCGGCGTGCCGGTGGTGCTGGAACTGGGTCCGCGCGATTTGGCGGCGGGCAAGATCGTGGTGAAGCGGCGCGACACGGGCGTGAAGGAACCCATCGGCCAGGACGAACTGGCGGCGCGATTGCCGGCCACGCTCGAAGCCATGCAGGCCGATCTGCTGAAGGCCGCGCGGCAGCGGCTGAAGGACAACACCGTGCTGGCGAATTCTCTCCAGGAAGTGGAATCCATACTAGCCGAAGTGAGCGCGGAGAAGGGCGGCGGCAAGTTCGTGATGGCGCACATCAAGGACGATCCGCAATGCGACGCGCGCATCCGCGAATTCAAGGCCACCGTTCGCAACATCCCGCTGGTGGACGAATTCGACGGGCCGGGAAAATGCATCGTCACCGGCGAAACGGTGGACCGGCGCGCGGTGATTGCCAAGGCGTACTAGAATTGCGCGAGAGCAGCCCCGACATCGTCGCGAGGCTGCTGAGCAAAGGAAATCGCCGGCATTCTGAAACTCAAGGTGGCCGCCATCGTCGCGGTCTCCATGCGCGCCCTATTGGCCTGGGTCCTCACGTCACTCGCAGTATTGACCATCACAGAGGGCGCGCTGCAACCCCGAAGGCGCGGCCGGCGCGCGGAGGCACGATTTATCGGTTTGTAACAAAGGCCTGCTAGCATGAGCAGTTCCTATGCAGACCCAAAAAAGGTACCAGCGATGTTCTTGGGGAGTGGCTATCTTGCTGGCGGCTGCCGGCGCCGCGTCCGCCCAAGTCTCTTTCAATACATATCCCACTCCGACCGGGCTCAGTTCTCCTACCGGCATCGTGGCGGGGCCGGATGGGGCAATGTGGTTTGCGGAGTATACCTCCACCAAAATCGGGCGGATCACGGCCGCCGGCGCAATCGTTGAATACCCCGTGCTTACACCTGCATGCGGGCCCAGTTACATCGTAGCGGGCCAGGACGGGGCGTTGTGGTTCACCGAGATCGCGGGTAATATCGGGCGGATCACCACCGCGGGCGCCGTCACTGAGTATCCCGTGCCGACGTCTGGAAGCGCTCCCCTTGGCATCGCGGCGGGGCCGGACGGCGCCTTATGGTTCGCGGAGGAAATCGGCAAGATCGGGCGAATTACCACCGGCGGCACTTTTACCGAGTACGCTGTACCCACAGCGAACGCCAGGCCTTACGAAATCGCGGCGGGGCCGGACGGCGCGCTTTGGTTCACGGAATACCAAAGTGGCCAGATTGGGCGAATCACCACCTCTGGCGCATTCACCGAGTACCCCATACCGACGGCGAACAGCAGCCCCATTGGCATCGCGGCGGGGCCGGACGGGGCGGTATGGTTCATCGAGGCCCAAAGTGGCAAGGTTGGCCGGATCACTACGTCGGGTGGATTTTCCGAGTTCCCCACAAACGCGGCCAACTTTCCCATTGACATCGCGGCGGGGCCGGACGGGGCCATGTGGTTCACCAACGCGGCCAGCGGACTCGTCGGGCGGATCACCACGGCTGGCACCATCAACCTGTACCCGGCGGGCAACCCTGTTTTTTCGCTTGCGAAGGGCCCGGATGGCGTCACGATGTGGTTTACGGGTGGCAGCTATGGTGCGGGCTCGATTGCGCGGGCTTCCATTCCGGCGTCGTTCTTTCCTACCGCCGTGCCCACGCTCTCCACTTGGGCCTTGGCGCTGCTGGCGATGCTGACCATCGGAGCGGGTGCGATTCAACTGCGGAGCCACTCCGCCCGCTGAAGAAACCGCGGCGGCGTATCGGCTGCTTACCGCAGCCGTTCTCGACAGGAGACTACCGCCGGAACAACCGCATCAGCAGCGTGAGCAGAACGCTCAGCAGGATGCACGTCGTTACCGGGAAGTAGAACGAGCCGCGCCTGCCGTGGATGTGGATGTCGCCCGGCAGATGCCCCAAGCGGATGGGCAGGCGGCCTGCGGCGGTGATAAGCACGCCGGCCACGATCAGCACGATTCCTGCGAGGATCAGCGCCCGCCCGAGTGGCATTCCTCTATAGTGCCGCGATCTGGCCGAACGCCGGCTTCAGCGCAGGGTACAGCGCCTGGTAGATCTTGTGCGCGCGGGCATAGAAGGCGGCCTCGGCGGGGCGCGGTTGCTCGGAATCCACTTCGCGGATGGTGGCGCGGCAAACCTCTTGCACCGATCCGTAGGCGCCCGTGCCCGCGAGCGCCAACAGGGCCGCGCCGTAGGCCGAGCCTTCCTGGGTTTCCAGCCGCACCACGCGCTTGTTGAAAATGTCCGCCAGCAGGCCGCGCCAGAAAGCGCTCTGCGCACCGCCGCCGGAGGCCCGCACGGATTCGATGGCAACGCCCAAGCCCTCGATGATATCGAGACAATCGCGCTGGCTGTAGGAGACGCCCTCGATCACGGCGCGGATGAGATCGGCGCGGGTGTGGCTGTTGGTGAGGCCGATCCAGCCGCCGCGCGCAGTGGCGTCCAGGTGCGGCGTGCGCTCGCCCATTAGATACGGCAGCCAGAAGAGGCCCTGCGCGCCGGCCGGCGAAGTGGCGGCTTCGGCAGTGAGCGCGTCGTAACTGGTGCCGGGGGCCAGGCGGTTGCGGAACCATTGCAGGCTGAGGCCGGCACCCTGCGTCACGCCCATGACGTGCCACTTGGCGGGCACGGCGTGGCAGAAGGTGTGGACGCGGCCGGCGGGATCGTAGGCCACCTGCTCCATGTGCGCGAAGACCACCCCGGAGGTGCCCAGCGTGCACGACACGATGCCGGGCTCGACGATGCCGTTGCCCACGGCGCTGGCGGCCTGGTCGCCGCCGCCGCCCACTACGGGCGTGCCTTCGGCGAGGCCGGTGAGCGCGGCCACTTCGCGGGTGATGCCGCCAGAGACGTCGGCCGATTCGTAGCAGGTGGGCAGAATGTCGCGGTCCAGGCCGAGCGCATCCATCATCTCGAACGACCAGCGGCGGTTCACCACGTCGAACACGGCGGTGCCCGAGGCGTCGGAGACCTCCGAGGCGAACTCGCCGGTGAGGCGGAAGCGCACGTAGTCCTTGGGGAGCAGCATGTGGCGCACGCGGTCGAAGTTCTCGGGCTCGTTGTCGCGCACCCACAGCAGCTTGGGAAGTGTGAAGCCGGTGAGCACGGGGTTGGCGGTGTAGCGCAACACGACGTCGCGGCCCACGTGGGCGTTCACGAAATCCACCTGCTGCTGGCTGCGCTGGTCGCACCAGATGAGGGACGGGCGGATGACAGCGGAGGCGGCATCGAGGATCACCAGGCCGTGCATCTGGCCCGAGAGGCCGATGCCCTTGACGTCCTTGCCGGAGACGCCGGATTGCGCCAGCACGCCGCGGATGGCGGCGAGCGAGGCGTCCCACCAGTTCTCCGGGCGCTGTTCGGCCCACAGGGGGCGTTCCTGCCGCATCTCCTCGTGAGGAGCCGTAAAACCCGCGCGGACGACGCCGCGCTCATCCACCAGGAGCGCGCGCGAGCCGCCGGTGCCGATATCGATTCCGAGCCACATAGACCTAACACTATAACGCGGATACCGAAAGATGGTACAAACGGGTTTTGCGCCATGCTAGCATTGCCCGAGGTTTCGCAATTCTTCCGCCCGCCGCTTGACGGCGCTTTCGTTCCGGCCGCGCTATGGAACCGGAGTTACCGCGCGCTGGGGCCTACGGTGCCGCTGGCCATCGCGCTCGAGCGGGGCGATGGCGCGGTCTCCGTTTTCCGCACGGCGGTGCTGCCCGATGAAGGCGAGCGAGCGCGGCTGAACCAGCGCTACGTCGAGCGGCTGGTGAAATTCCTACTTTGGCAAAAGGGTGGGTACCGCATCACCATTGCCGGGCCGCAGGGGATTGGCGAAGCCATCCGCCGCGCCTACTCGCCCACCGGCGCCCGCGCATTCGATTACGAATTCATGGGCCAGCGGGTCTACGGCAAGCCGATGGAGATCGCGAGCGTTCCCTACGAGCGCGCCCCCGAGGAGCGCGAGACCGCCGCGCCCCTGGGCCGCCACTTGGACGGGTACCGCATCGGCTTCGACCTGGGCGGCAGCGACCGGAAGTGCGCCGCGGTGGCCGGGGGCCAAGTTGTGTTCAGCGAGGAAGTGCCCTGGAGCCCCGGCGCACAGGCCGACCCGCAGTACCATTTCGATGGCATTCAGGATTCGCTGCGGCGCGCCGCCGCGCACTTGCCGCGCGTGGACGCCATCGGGGGCAGCGCGGCCGGCGTGTATGTGAATAACGAGGTACGCGTGGGGTCGCTCTACCGCGCGGTGCCGCGCGAGCTTTTCGACACGCGCATCCGCCGCATGTTTTTCGACCTGCGCGAGGCCTGGGGCGGCATTCCTTTCGAAGTGGTGAACGATGGCGAAGTGACCGCGCTGGCCGGGTCCATGGCGCTCGGCGAACCCTCCGTGTTGGGCATCGCCATGGGCACCAGCATGGCTGCCGGGTTCGTCACCCCCACGGGCGGCATCACCACATGGCTCAACGAGCTGGCCTTCGCGCCGGTGGATTATCGCGAGGACGCGCCCGCCGACGAGTGGTCGGGCGACCGCGGCGTGGGCGTGCAGTATTTCTCGCAACAGGCGGTGGGGCGGCTGCTCGCGCCCGCCGGGATCGAACTGCCCGCCGAAATGCCACTGGCGGAGAAACTGGAACGCGTGCAGGCCATGCAGGCCTCTGGCGACCCGCGCGCACGCGATATCTACGCGACTGTCGGCGTATATTTCGGCTACGCCATCGCCCACTACGCCGAGTTCTACGACGTTCGCCACCTGGTGGTGTTGGGGCGCGTGATGACCGGCTCGGGCGGCGCCCTGATTCTAGTCAGTGCGGGCCGTGTGCTGCGCGAGGAGTTCCCAGCGGTCGCCGAGCGCATCCACTTCCACGTTCCGGACGAGCGGGAGAAGCGCCACGGCCAGGCCATCGCGGCCGCCAGCCTGCCGGCCATTCCACCCGCCGCCCCGCCCAAGGAGAAACCTCTATGAACCTGCCAAAGACCGACGCCGATATCTTCGTCCCCGATGGGTTGCCGTTGCCCGGTGCCATCGGGCGCACCACGCATCTGGCCATCGCCGCGCATCAGGACGATATCGAAATCATGGCCTACCACGGCATCGCCGAGTGCTTCGGGCGGCGCGATAAGTGGTTCACCGGCGTGGTGGCGACCGATGGCGCGGGCAGCCCGCGCACGGGAATCTACGGCGATTGCACCGACGCGGAGATGCAGCGCATCCGCCTGGTGGAACAGCGCAAGGCAGCCTACGTGGGCGAGTACGCCTGCCAGATTCAGTTGGGGTTCTCGAGCGCCCAGGTGAAGGACCGGCACGAAACCCAGGTGGCCGATAACCTGGCCGCGATTCTGCGCGCCGCGCGGCCCGAGGTGGTGTACCTGCACAACCTCGCCGACAAGCACGACACGCATATTGGCGTGGCGCTGAAGGCCATCGCCGCGCTGCGGGCGGTGCGCGGCGAGACGCGCCCGAAGAAGGTATACGGCTGCGAGGTGTGGCGCGACTTGGACTGGCTGCAGGATGAGGACAAGCAGGCGCTGGCGGTTTCCGAGCGGTCCAGTCTGGCCGCCGCGCTGCTGGGCGTGTTCGATTCGCAAGTGAGCGGCGGGAAGCGCTACGACCTGGCGACGGCCGGCCGCCGCCTGGCGCATGCCACGTATTTCGCCTCGCACGGCACGGACCGGGAGAGCGCACTTACCTTCGCCATGGATCTGACGCCGCTGGTGGATGACGCGGAGCTTCCGGTTGCGGAGTACGTGTTGGGATTCGTGGACCGGTTTCGCGCGGATGTAGGGAAGCGGCTGCGCGGGTGACGGCTATCGCAGGCGGCCGATCTTATCCGGCGGCCAGTAGATGAACACCGCCTTGCCGAAGATATTGTCGCGCGGCACCCATCCCCACGAACGGCTGTCGCTGGAACTGTTGCGGTGGTCCCCCAGGACGAAGTACTGGCCGGTGGGCACCTCTCGGTCATCGGGAATGGCGCCGGGCGCGGCGGGCGGCCACGTCATGTTATCGCGGTTCTCCGGGGCCACGTAGTCTTCCTGGATCGGCCGGCCGTTCACGAAGACCTGGCCCGAGACGATGCGAATGCGGTCGCCGGGCACGCCAATCACGCGCTTGATGTAGGATTTGTGCGGCTCGCGGGGATAGATGAAGACCACGGTGTCGCCGTGCGCGATTCCACCGCCCAACTTGTAGGTGAACTTGTTGATGAAGATGCGCTCCTGGTCCGTGAGGCCGGGCTCCATGCTGGGGCCTTCCACCCTGACGGGTTGGTACAGGAACACGACAAGCACGACGGCAATAAGACAGGCGAACGCCAGGTCGCGAACCCACGAAAGGGTGCTCCAGAACACGGAGCGAGTGCGCGGGGGCGGTTCGTCCGCCAGCTCGGTTCCAGTCCGGGGGACTGGATCGAGATGCGGCTCGTACACGCTGGGGTTGTCGTCCATGCGACCTTGCGGAAATGGGGCGGGCGGGATACACTCCACGCCGCCGCCCGTCTTTTGTATTGTAGACGGTCGCGGCGGCGTTCCGGTAGCCGGAGCCCAGGGCAAGCCGGGCTTTGTGGGGATGGAGCGCGGCCCCGCGTCAGCGGGCTGGGACCAGCAGAAACGCGGCGGCTTCCTCCAGCAGGAATGACGACGCCCGGTCGGTGGAATTACAGTTGGCAACCCCCAAACTGATGACTTCGCCCTGTTTGAGATCCAGGGAGAAGACCGCCTCGCCGGCGCCCTCTCCGGAGCGCCGGGAATTGACGCTTGCCAGCCAGCGCGATTGATCCGCGGGAAGGGCTCCGAAAACGAACTGGCCGGAGCGGAGCGAGTACCGCAACACGAAACGGTAACGGCCGGTCACGGGCACCTCCAAGCGCGGATAGGTCAGGGCGTAGCCGGAACGGCTGGCGGGCGTATTAACTTCGACTCCCTCGGATGTGATGGATTGCGCGGCGCCCTCGCCCGTGGCCCAGACATACAGAGGCAAGGCATCGTCCCGATCGGGGTCCGGCACCAGGCTGAGAGATCCCCTTCCAGACCGCGGATCGAAACTGGCGTGGAGCGGCCGCTGCACGGCGTAATCGGTTCCGCTTCGGAGCAGCGTGATAGTGAATGGATTTGGCCACTGGCTGCCCGGAAAGGCGTCTTCCACGGCCGCCTTCAGACCGGTGCCGCTCCAGCAACGGTTCAACGCGGCGCGCGCGGTTTCCGCGGCGTCCGTCCGCACCGAACTGACCACCACCAGGTTCCGCGGGAAGACGCGTTCCGGGCAGCCCGCCGGGAAACGATCGCCGATCCGGCTGAATTCCGCCATGTAGCTGGCGTTCAGCGCAAAGTACTCGTAGAACGCCGGCTCCCGCTTGTCGTACCAGAACAGAATGAGGGAGTCTCCCCGCCGCTTCTCAATGCGCTGGCGGGCAGCCATCACGCGAAGGTACTCTTCGCGCGTGGCGTGCAGACGGCCCGCCTGGCTGCTTCCGTCGTAGGTGGCGAACATCAGAAGCGCGAATCCGGCGACGCCAAGGAATACGCCGGCCGGACGCCTATACATCGCCAGCGACGCCGCCAACGCGCCGAATGCGGCGGCGAGCCAAGCCAGGCCGCCGATGGGGTGGCTGGCCGGGTCGTACCAGGCCGCCGCCACCAGCGCCAACGCCAGGGCACATGCCAGAACGAAGGAACGGGTCCGCATGCGCTCCGCCGCCCGCCAGAACGAATGGCCCATCACCGGGAATGCAAAGGGGAGCAGGTAACAGGTGTAGTAGTAGTGTCCCAGCAAGGTAATGCCCCGCATCTGCCAGACCGCCATGAAAGCGAAGGCGAGAAGGAGCTGGACCGAGAACAACAAGGCGGCGGGATCCCGGCGGCTCAGGGCGCTGCGCCATCGGCAGACGAAGACCACCCCCAGCGCGGCGGCGGCGGCGGGAAGCCAGAGCCAGGGGACCAGGCGGTGCGCTTCCCACACACTCACCGGCCAGATGTAGTTGGAGACAACGTTGGAGGCGGCACGAAACGAGGGCGACCAGAACCAGAAATTCCCGTCGATCAGGAAGCCGTTAATCGCACTCAGCGGCACGATCACCGCGGCGGATCCCACGGCGAGCCAGATGCAGCCCTGTACGAGGGTGGGCTTCAACGGATCCCGGCGCGCCCACACCATGCCGGCGTAGTAGAGGAGCACGAGGGGAACGAAAGCCACCAGAAACGCATGCGCCACCACGGCTGCGGCGAGGCTCATGCCGGCTAGCGTCAGGGGCCACCGGCGCCGGCTCTTTCCGGCCGCCGCGGTAAGGCAGGCCAGGCCAATCATGAGATACGCCGTCGCCGCGCCCCCGACGTGATCCCACCCGGTGACGCACCACAACCACGGATCGGCGGAAAAGAAGATCGCGGTCAGGAATGCCGCGCGAACGCCGGCGGTGGACCGGAGAATCCGGAACAGGGAGACGGTGGCGGCCGCATGAGCGCCCACGTGCAGCAGAGCATTGGCGACTAGCGGCTGTACTATCAGGTTTGCCAGATAGCCGGGCAGTACCCACGACAACCGGCTCCCGTAGTAGTAGTCGGGGAACAGGTCCCGCTTGAAGCTCACCAGATCGCGGAAATACCCCAGATAAAACCACGGATCGGCGTACCAGAGAGGACTATACAAGGCATCGTCCCGGCGCCACAGGACCAGCAGAGGCAACAGGGCGACGGCCAGAGTGGACAGCCACAGCCCCGACGGGCCGTGAGCGAACATGGTAGTTATCTTGCGCCCCCACGCCGCACGGGGGGCCGGCGTTGCGGCAGGGTGGGAGGTGCGACTCCGCGCGGTCATTGAATCAAGATAACACCCTCGGGCGTTCGGCCCGCCGATCCTGGTGGCGGCAACGAGGCGGATTCGCTGCCGCTACCCGGCGCTGTCGCCGGGTGCGAGCCGGGCACGGACGGACCTGTCTTACCATGGTCCGGCATCGTGCATCGCAACTGGCCGGGCGCCCGGTCCGGCTATTCCTCGGGCTTCTCTTCGGCTTCCTCTTTGCCCGACTGGCGAGCCTTGAGGCGCTCCTCGCGGCGCTTGGCGCGATCCGCGGCGCGCTTGACCAGTTCGGAACCGACCAGTTCGAGCATGGCCTGCTCGGCGCCATCGCCCTTGCGGGGTCCCAGGCGGACGATGCGCGTGTACCCGCCGGCGCGCTGGCCGAAGCGGGTGCCCAACTTGTCGAACAGCTTCTTCAGCGAATCCGGCGTGCGGAGGACGGCCGCGGCCTGGCGGCGCGTATGCAGCGTGTCCTTCTTGGCGAGGGTGATCATCTTCTCGACCAGAGGACGAACGGCCTTGGCCTTGACGACGGTGGTGATGACGCGCTCGTGCTCAATCACGCTGGTGACGAGATTTCTGAGCAACGCGTTGCGGCTATCCACCGGCCGCTTTAATTTGAACCCGGCAACCCTGTGTCTCATGGCCTATTCCTCGATCTGGTCCTGCCCGTTTTCGTCTTCCATCGGATAATCCGCCGGCGCGCCGCCCGAGCCTCCGGCCTGCGGCGGCGGGGCCACCAGGCGTCCGTGAGCGTCGATGCGCATGCCCAGAGACAGGCCCATGTTAGCCAGGATTTCCTTAATCTCGTTGAGCGACTTGCGGCCGAAATTCTTGGTGCGCAGCATTTCGGCTTCGGTCTTCTGCACCAGTTCGCCGATGGTCTGAATATTGGCGTTCTTGAGGCAGTTGTAGGAACGGACGCTCAATTCCAGCTCTTCGACCGAGCGGTTGAGCACCTCGTTCATCTTGTCCATGCCGCGCTCGGAGACCTCTTCGGCCGCCTCCGGCACTTCCTCGAAGTTGATGAAGATGGACATGTGGTCCTTGAGGAGCTTGGCGGCGTAGCCGATGGAGTCCTGCGGGGACACGGCGCCGTTGGTCCACACTTCGAGGGTGAGCTTGTCGTAATCGGTCATCTGCCCGAGGCGCGCGGCTTCGACCGCGAAGTTTACCTTGCGCACGGGCGAGTGCACGCTATCGATGGGGATGTAGCCGAGGGCCAGGTCCTCGTCGAAATTCTTGTCGGCGCTGACGTAGCCGCGGCCGCTCTTGAGCCGCATTTCGATGGAGAGCCGGCCGCCCTCGCTGACCGTGGCCACGTGGACGTCGCGGTCCAGCACTTCCACGTCGGCATCGGTTTCGATCTGGCCGCTGCGCACTTCGCCCGGCTGATCCACCGACAAACGAACCACCTTCACTCCCTCGCTCGAGATCTTGAAGGGAATCTGCTTGAGGTTGAGAATGATATCGGTGGCGTCTTCCACCACGCCGGGGATGGGACTGAATTCGTGCTCGACTCCTTCAATCCGCACGGCGGTGATGGCCGCCCCCTCGATGGAACTCAGCAGTACGCGGCGCAGGCTGTTGCCCACGGTGGTGCCGAAGCCGCGCTGAAAAGGCTGTGCCGTAAACATGCCATACCGGTCCGTCAGGGTCTCGGTATTGGCAACCAAACGCTTCGGTTTCTGGAAGCCCTTGAACATAGAAATCCTCGCTTCGAGCCGGAAAAATCCGGCTCTTTACTTCGAATACAATTCGACGATGAGCTGCTCGTTCAACTGGATCTGAACCAGGTCGCTCCGTTGCGGCAGGCTGGTGATCTTGCCTGTCAAGCCTTCCCGGTCCACGTCGATCCAGTTCGGCGCCGGCGCGTGCGCGGTGGCATCGCGGGCGGCCAGGATAGTGGGGTTCTTCTTGCTGCTCTCACGGACCGACACGACGTCGCCGATCTTGACCTGAGCCGACGGAACGTCGCACTTGCGGCCGTTGACATCGATGTGGCCGTGGTGGACGATCTGGCGCGCCTGCGCCCGGCTGGTGCCGAATCCCATGCGGTAGATCACGCTATCCAGGCGGCGTTCCAGACCCGACATCAGGTTGTCGCCGGTGATGCCTTTGGCATGCGCGGCCTTTTCATAAGCCCCGCGGAACTGGGCTTCCAGCACGCCGTAGATGCGGCGCACCTTCTGCTTTTCGCGAAGTTGCAGCCCGTAGCCGACGATCTTCGCTTTGCGCGCCTGGCCGTGCTGGCCCGGGAACGAAGTTGCGCTTTTCGATGGCGCACTTCTCGCTGTGGCAGCGCTCGCCCTTGAGATAAAGCTTCATGCCCTCGCGCCGGCACTGCCGGCAAACGGGCCCGATGTATCTTGCCAAGTTCTTCTCCTAACCCGTGGGTTCGCCTTCGGGCGGCCCACTAACTTCAGGTGCGGTTTACAGCCATGGCAGGCCTTCTTCCCGCTTACCAGTCCGGCTGGCCGGCAAACGCCGGCCGCCAAATCAAACCCTGCGCTTCTTGGGAGGACGGCAGCCATTATGAGGAATGGGCGTGACGTCCTTGATGGCGCGCACTTCAATACCCGCGGTGGACAGCGCGCGGACGGCCGATTCGCGGCCGGAGCCGGGCCCGCTGACGCGCACTTCGACCACCCGCAAGCCGGTTTCGTTGGCCTTGTTGGCCGCCGTCATGGCCGCCTGCTGGGCGGCGAACGGAGTGCCTTTGCGCGACCCGCGGAACCCCAGCGAACCGGCGCTCGACCAGGAGATGGTGTTGCCTTCCTGATCGGCGATGGTCACGATGGTGTTGTTGAAAGTGGCCTGGATATGCACAATGCCCTGGTGGACGATGCGCTTCTCCTTCTTCTTGAAGCTTTTCTTCTTGCCGCCTTTAGCCGGTGCTTTTGCCATTTTAGGTCTTCGCGCTCGCTTTCTTCTTGTTGGCAACGGTGCCGCGGCGCGGTCCCTTGCGCGTACGGGCGTTGGTGTGCGTGCGCTGGCCGCGCACCGGCAGGCCGCGGCGGTGGCGCAATCCGCGGTAGGAACCCATCTCGATGTGACGCTTGATGTTCATCGAGATTTCCTTGCGAAGGTCGCCTTCCACGGCGCCTTCCTCTTCCAGGATCTGGCGGACGCGGTTCACCTCGTCTTCGCTCAGGTCGCGCACCTTCTTATCGAAGTCGATCCCGGCGCGATGAAGCAGCGAGCGCGACCGGGTGCGGCCGACCCCATAGATGTAGGTGAGTCCGATCTCGGCCCTCTTGGCGGCCGGCAGATCCACACCAGCGATACGTGCCATGTTATTAGCCCTGCCTCTGTTTATGTTTCGGGTTGACGCAGATGACCCGCACCACGCCTTCGCGATGGATCACCTTGCATTTGTCGCAAATCTTTTTGACTGACGCTCGTACCTTCATGGGGAACCTTTATTGGCCACGGATGGACACGGATAAACACGGATAAAACCAGGTTCTTGCGTTATCCGTGTTTATCCGTGTCCATCCGTGGCTCATATCTTTTTTACTATCCTTCCACGTGTCGGATCGTCCGGCGCCAACACCACCTCGACCCGGTCGCCCGGAACCAACCGGACGAAATTCCTTTGCACCGTGCCCGCCAGATGAGCCAGCACCTGGCGCTGGCCTTCCAGCATCACGGCATAGATGGCCGAGGGTTTTTCCTCCACCACCGTACCCTGCACCGTCACGGCCTGGTCAGCACCCACGGCCCGCTCTCCGTCACTGCCACGCAGTGTTCGAAGTGGGCGCTGTAACTGCCGTCCCTGGCCACGGCCGTCCACTTGTCCTTCAAAACTTTCACTTCCGGCCGCCCGGCGTTTACCATCGGCTCCACCGCCAGCACCATGCCCGGCTTCAGCCGCGGATTCTCGTTCTTGCGGTCCACGTAATTTGGCACCTGCGGCTCCTCGTGAAGCTGCGTCCCAATCCCATGGCCCACATATTCCCGCACGACGGAAAACCCGTTGGTCTCCACGTAATCCTGCACCGTGCTGCACACGTCGAACAGGCGGTTTCCATTCCGCACCCGGTCGATGGCCAACTCCAGCGACTGCCTGGTAACTTCCAGCAGCCTGCGGGTTTCCTCGCCGACCTCGCCGATGGCGACCGTGATGGCCGAATCGCCGTAATACCCGTCCAACTTCACTCCGGTGTCGATGGAGACGATGTCGCCCTTCTTGAGGACCCGTTTCGGGTTCGGCATCCCGTGCACGATCTCTTCATTCACCGAGGTACACAACACGTACTTGAAAGCTTCTCCGGCCGCCGGAACATAATAGCCCTTGAAGGCCGGCTTGGCCCCGGCGTCGGCGATGGTCTTTTCCGCCGCCACCTCGAGGTCCATAGTAGTGGCTCCCTCGACGGCCATTCCCTTCAACATCTGCAGAATTTTGTACACCAGCAGACCGCTTCGCCGCATCTTATCCAACTCAGCAGCGGTCTTGCGAACGATCATCCGGCTCCCATGGTCAGCTTGGGCGGCACACACAGCCACCGCTTCCCTGCAAACGCACAATAACTACATTGTAATCAACCGCGAGGGGAATCACCACCCCGCCGCTGCCGCCGCTCGGGCCCCGGCCCGCGGCTGCCAGCTAGAAACTGCTCCGCCGGCCGCGAATCCGGCCAGACCGCGGAGTAAAACCTTCGTAATGCCGCATGATGAGCTGGGCTTCCACCTGGTTGATGGTATCCATGGCCACGCCCACCACGATCAACAGCGAGGTGCCGCCGAAATAGAATTGCACTCCCAGGCCTTCCAGCAGGAAGCGGAAATGAATCGCCGTAAACGCGTTGTCCACCCACTGCCCGATGAGCGGCAGGTGCTGCAGCTTGATCCCGGAAATCATGATGTCCGGAATCAGGCACAAGATCGATAGATAAAGGCCGCCCACCACCGTGATCTTGGTCAGGATGGCGTTCATGTAATCCGAGGTGTTCTTCCCAGGCCGGATGCCCGGAATGAAGCCGCCGTACTTACGCATGTTGTCGGCCGCTTCGTTGGGGTTGAAAATGATCGAAATATAGAAGAAACAGAAGAAGATGATGCCGGTGACGAAGAGCACGTAGTACATCGGCTCGCCGTGCTTGATGGAATCCAGCATGTTGTAAAGCGGCCGGACCGTCTTCACCCACGGCACGCTGAGCAGCGTCGTGGGGAAGGCCAATATGGAAGAAGCGAAGATCACCGGGATGACGCCGCCGGCGTTGACCTTGAGCGGCATGTGGGTGGACTGGCCGCCCATCACGCGCCGGCCGACCACGCGCTTGGCGTACTGCACCGGGATGCGCCGCTCGCCGCGCTCCACCAGAACGATGAAGGCCACCACTGCGATCATCATGGCCAGCAGCAGGACCAGCGTCAGCGCGCCCCATTCGCGGGTCACGAACACGTTGGTGTAGATGCTTCCGATAGCCTTCGGCAGCCCCACCACGATGCCCGCAAAAATGATCAGCGACATGCCATTGCCCACGCCGCGTTCGCTCATCTGCTCGCCCAGCCACATGATGAAGGCCGTGCCGGTGGTTAGCGAGATGATGGTCAGCAGCGTGAAGCCGATGCCCGGGTTGATGACGATTCCCTGCCCCATGGCCATCAGGCCGCGGCCAATGGTGGCGGACTGGACAACCGAAAGGATGATGGTCAGGTAGCGCGTCCACTGGGTGATTTTGCGCCGCCCCAGTTCGCCTTCCTTTTGCAGTTTCTCGAGGGTCGGGACGACCACGGTTAACAACTGCAAAATGATGGATGCCGTAATGTACGGCATGATGCCCAGGGCGAAAATGGTCAGCTTCCGGACGTTGCCGCCGGCGAACATGTCGAAGAAGCCGAAAATGGAACCCGCCGCCGAGTTGAAGAACTCCGTCCACCTCTGGGTGTTGATGCCGGGCGTGGGAATGACGGCGCCCAGACGGTACACACCCAGCATCGCGAGGGTGAACAACACCCGCTTGCGAAGGTCCGGGACGCGAAAGATATTGGCGAACGCTTCAAAGAGCTTCATGGTCCCCTTCGATTCCCGCGCTATCCGGCTACCGCGCCGACTACCTGCGCCGTGCCGCCGGCTTTCTGAATTTTTTCGATGGCGGACTTGGAAAAATGGTTGGCCTCGACGGCGATCTTGCGGGTCAACTGGCCGGAGCCCAGGATCTTCAATCCGTCGCCCAGTTTCTTGATGACGCCCAGTTCGATCAGCCTGGCGGCGTTGAAGCTATCGCCCGCCAGCTTCTCGAACTGGCCCAGGTTGACGATGGCGAACTGTTTCTTGAAGATATTGGTGAACCCGCGCTTCGGCAAACGGCGGTGGATGGGCATCTGGCCGCCTTCGAAACCGCGGCTCATGCTGAACCCGGTGCCGGCGTGCTGGCCCTTGTGGCCGCGCGTGGAAGTCTTGCCGCGCCCCGAGCCCATGCCGCGGCCGATGCGTTTGCGGGCCTTCACTTGTCCCGCTGGGGGTTTCAATCCGCTGAGGTTCATTTCTCTAATATCTCCACAATGCGCCCGAGGCACGGCCCCGGCGATCCACTACTCCACCACTTTCAACAAGTGCGGCACCTTCTTGACCATGCCGCGGAACTTCTGCGAATCCGGCCGCTCCACCACCTGGTTGAGCTTGCGCAGACCCAGCCCTTTCACCACGCGCTTGTGATGTTCGGGCGTGCAGATGGGGCTGCGGTACAGTTTGATCTTGATCGTTCCCGGCATGTCAGAGTTTCTCCACTGCCAGGCCGCGCATTTCGGCCACGGCGGCTTTCTCGCGCAGCGACTCCAGCGCGACGATGGTTGCCTTCACCACGTTGTGCGGGTTGCGGCGCCCGATGGACTTGGTGACCACGTTGGGCACGCCGCAGGCCGAAATGACCGCGCGCACCGCGCCGCCCGCGATTACGCCGGTGCCTTCCGAGGCCGGCTTCAGCATCACCCGCGAACTGGCGTACACGCCCAGCACCTGGTGCGGAATGGTGGTTTCGAGCGTGTGGATGCGGCGCAGATTCTTCTTGGCCGCCTCGATGCCCTTGCGGATGGCCGAAGGCACTTCCTTGGCCTTGCCCACGCCATAACCCACCACCTTGGCCATGGGATCGCCGATCACCACCAGCGCCGAAAAGCTGAGGTTCTTGCCGCCTTTGACGACCTTGGTGACGCGATTGATGGCCACCACCTGCTCTTTCAGGTTGAGGGAAGCCGGATCGATGCGTTTTACTGTCGTTGCCATGAAATTAGAACTCCAGTCCCGCGGCGCGGGCTGCATCCGCCAACGCCTTCACGCGGCCGTGATAGCGATATCCGCCGCGGTCGAACACCACCTGCTTGATGCCCTTTTCCCGGGCGCGCTCGGCCACCAGTTTGCCGATGGTCTTGGCCGCCGCCACGTTGCCGCCGTTGGTTTTCGACGCCTTGTCCACGGTGGAAGCCGACACCAGCGTAGTGCCGCCGGTATCGTCGATGACCTGCGCGTAGATGTGCGCCACGCTGCGATAAATTGCCAGACGCGGCCGCTCGGCCGTGCCGCGCAGCTTGTGCCGGATGCGCTTGTGTATCCGGACGCGAATAACGTTCTTTTGGGTCTGATGAATCATTTCGCACCCGCCCCGGTCTTACCGACCTTCTTGCGCAACGCTTCGCCGGTGTACCGGACGCCCTTATTCTTGTAAGGATCCGGTTTGCGGAGCGCCCGCATATTTGCCGCCACCTGCCCCAGCACCTGCTTGTCGTGCCCCTTGAGCACCAGGTGAGTCTGCTTGTCGATGGTCAGGCTCACGCCATCGGGGAGCAGCAACTCGATGGGATGGGAGTAACCCAGCGTGAAGGTGGCCACGTTGCCGGCCACGGCTGCGCGGTAGCCGACACCCACGATATCCAACTCGCGGGTGAATCCGCCGGACACGCCTTGCACGGCGTTGGCCGCCAGGGCGCGGGTCAGGCCATGAAGCGCGGCCTGGTCGTCGGTCGCGCGTTTCACTTCGAGCTTGCCGGCCGCCTGCACGATGCTGATGCCTTCCGGAATCGGAACCGTGAGCTTGCCCTTGGGGCCGGTCACTTCCATCTGATCGCCGATCTGCACTTTGACTCCGGCGGGCAGGACGATCGGCTTTTTGCCAATTCTCGACATAGTTTCTAAAACCTCGATGTGCGTCCTCCGCGGCAGGCCGATGGCCCCGCGGATTCCGCGTCGCGAAACCCCTCTACCACACGCGGCAGAGGATCTCGCCTCCCAAACGCTCCTTGTGCGCATCCCGCCCGGTCATGACGCCGCGCGGAGTGGTCAGGATGTTGATACCCAGACCGCCCAACACGCGCGGAATCTGGGTCTGGCCCACGAACACCCGGCAACCGGGCCGCGAGACGCGCTCGATGGCGGAGATCACCGGCGAATTGCCGGGGCCGTACTTCAGGTAGATCTTGATGGTCTTCTTCGCGCCTTCTTCGGCCACTTTGAAGTTGGCAATGTAGCCTTCCTCCTTCAAAATGCGCGCGATTTCCGCTTTCAGCTTGGAGGCCGGCACGTCCACCTTGGGGTGGCGGGCTCCGATCGCGTTGCGTACGCGAGTCAGCATGTCGGCAATGGGATCGCTCGTCATATCTCTCCTACGTCATTCCCTAATAGCCAGCCATCACCAGCTAGCCTTCGTCACGCCGGGGATCTCGCCGTTCAGGGCGAGCTTCCGGAAACACAACCGGCAGAGGCCGAATTTGCGCAGGTACGCGCGCGGGCGCCCGCAGCGCCAGCAGCGGTTGCGGTGGCGGCATTGCAGCTTCGGCGTCTTCGCCTTGCGCGCCACTTCCAGTTTCAGGTCTTTGGCAATTTTTGCGGTGGTGGCCATGTTCGTGTGCCTCTCGTTACTGCCGGAACGGCATCCCCATCTGGCGCAACAGCGCCACGCCCTCGGCGTCGGTGCGCGCCGTGGTGGTGATGCAGATGTTCATTCCCTTGGTCTTCTCCACCTTGGAGTAATCGATCTCGGGAAAGATCAACTGGTCCTTAATGCCCAGCGTATAGTTTCCGCGGCCGTCGAAGCTCTTGGTCGAAACGCCCCGGAAGTCGCGCACGCGGGGCAGCGCCACGTTCACCAGGCGGTCGAAGAACTCGTACATGCGGTCGCCGCGCAGCGTCACCATGCAGCCGATCGACATGCCTTCGCGCAGTTTGAACGCGGCAATCGATTTCGTCGCCTTCGTGACAACCGGTTTCTGGCCGGCGATCTGCGCCAGTTCGTTGACCGCGCCGTCCATCAGCTTGGCGTTCTGGGTGGCTTCACCCATTCCGATGTTGATGGTGATCTTGTCCAGCCGGGGAACGGCCATGACGTTCTTATAACCGAATTCCTTGGTCATGGCCGGAACCGCTTTTTTCAGATATGTCTCTCTCAATCGTGCTGCCATCGGACTCCTCGCTACTTACTTCGTGTCGAGCAAATGCCCGCACTTCCGGCAAACGCGCGCGCGCCGGGTTTTGCCGCCGGGCACCGTATCCACCCGATGCGCCATGCGCACGGCCTTGTTGCAGCCCGGGCAGACGATCATGATGTTGGAAGCCGCAATCGGACTTTCCCGCTCGGCGATGCCGCCCTTGATCTGTTTCGACGGGTTGGGCCGGGTATGGCGCTTCACCATCATCACGTGCTCCACCAGCACCCGCCCGGTCTCGCGGTCCACGCGCAGAACCCGCCCGGTCTTACCCTTGTCGCGGCCGGCGATCACCTTGACCGTGTCTTCCTTTTTCAGATCCACTCGCGCCGGCGGCGCCGGAATTTTCTTCAGTGCCATCAGATTACCTCGGGGGCCAGGGACACGATCTTCATGAACTTCTTGTCGCGCAGTTCGCGCGCCACCGGCCCGAAGACGCGCGTTCCCACCGGCTCGCCTATGTCGCTGATCAGCACCGCCGCATTGGAATCGAAGCGGATGTAGGTGCCATCCTTGCGGCGCGTTTCCTTACGCATCCGCACGATGACGCAGCGCACGACTTTGCCCTTCTTGATCGCCGAATCCGGCGCGGCTTCCTTCACGCTGGCCGTGACGACGTCGCCCAGGCCGGCGCGCAATCCGAGGTCGCCGCCGCGCGGCAGAATGCAGGAGAGCCTGCGCGCGCCGGAGTTATCGGCCACCTCGAGAATGGTTCGCATTCCAATCATAAAAATCAGCTCCCAGCCAATTGCCTTCGTAGGCGCCGCGCCCGGCCCGAAGCCGGCGGCGGGCGACCCGAAGGACCGCGGCTAAACTTTCACGTCCAGTTCCGACGGTTGCGCGCCCACCTGCGCCGCGCGCCGTATCACTTCCGCCAGTTGCCACCGCTTCAGCTTGCTCAGCGGCCGGCACTCCACGATCCGCACGACATCGCCCGTCTTGGCCGTGCCCTGCTCGTCGTGAGCGTAGAATTTCTTGCGCTTCCCGATGATGCGCTTATACAGAGGGTGCGGCACGCGGCGGCTCACTTCCACCACGATGGTCTTGGCCATCTTGGTCGAGACCACCTCGCCAATCTTCTCGTTCTTCGACGAATGCGCCTGTTGCTCGGCCATGGTTACTTCTTTCCTCCAGCCTGGGCCGCAATGGCCCGTTCCCGCAGGACGGTGAGCATGCGCGCCCGGTCCTTCCGCATGGACCGCGCCTTCTTCAGCCCTTCCATCTGGCCCATCGACATCTGAAACTTCAGACGGAACAACTGCTCGTCCATTTCACCCAACTGGTGCCCGATTTCCTTGTCGTCCAGATCCTGAACCTTAAGCTTCTGCGCCATATGAAACTCCGCCTTACTCCGCTTCTTCCCGGCTCACGAACTTGGTCTTGATGGGCAGCTTGTGAGCGGCCAGGCGCATGGCGGCCATCGCCGTCGCCCGGTCCACGCCTTCCATTTCGAACAACATCTTGCCCGGCCGGATAACCGCAACCCACTGCTCCGGCGCGCCCTTGCCTTTACCCATGCGGGTTTCCGCGGGCTTCTTGGTAATGGGCTTATCCGGGAATAACCGGATCCAGACCTTGCCGCCGCGCTTGATCGACCGGGTCATAGCCACGCGGGCGGCTTCGATCTGCCGGTCCGTGATCCAGGCGCATTCCATGGCCTTGAGCCCGAATTCCCCGAAGGAGATTGCCGACCCGCGCCACGCCTTGCCGGACCTGCGTCCACGCTGCTGCTTCCTGAACTTGACCTTCTTTGGCATCATCATGGCGGTATTTCCTAATCCTTACTTTTCCTCGCCGGAGGGCGGCACGGGCTTGGTTTCTTCCACCTGCGGCTCCGGTTTGGCTTCCTGTTTGGCTTCCTGCTTCCAGGCCGGCTGCTGCGCCTGCGGCGACATCAGCGGCGGCAGAATGGGCGACGCGGGACGCACCGCGGGACGCGGCAGATCCACGGGCGGCGCCTGCATTGCGGGACCACCGGCATCGGCCGCAACCGGCGGCGGCGCCTGCTGCTGCATGGGCGGACGGTCGGATGGGCCGCGGTCGCGATCCCGGCCACGCGGGCCACCGCGGTCGCCACGGTCTCCGCGGTCGCGCCGTTCGCCACGGTCGCGGCGGGGCTCCGGCTCCGGCAGCAAACCGCCCCGGCGCTTGGTCAGATCCAAAATCTCGCCCTTGTACAACCACGCCTTGACGCCGATCACGCCGTAGGTGGTGTGCGCCTCGGCGGTGCCGTAGTCGATATCGGCGCGCAGCGTGTGCAGCGGAAGCTGGCCTTGCAGGTACCACTCGCTACGGGCGATTTCCGCGCCGTTCAGGCGCCCGGAAACGCGCACCTTGATTCCCTTGCAGCCGAAACGCAGCGCCGAATCGACGGCCTTGCGCATCGCCCGGCGGAATGCCACGCGCTTTTCAAGCTGTAGCGCGATGGATTCGGAAACCAGTTGCGCGTCCAGTTCCGGCTTGTGCACTTCCTGGATGTCGATGAAGACCTCGCGCTTGGTCTTCTTGGCCATGTCCTGCTTGAGCTTTTCGATCTCCGCGCCCTTGCGGCCGATGATGATGCCAGGACGCGACGTGCGGATGGTCACCCGCAATTTGTTGCCCGGGCGGTCCACTTCGATCGAACTCACGCCCGCGCTCTTGAGCCGCTCCTGCAGGGCCTCCTTCAACTCCAGATCTTCCTGGAGAAGCTTGGCATATCCCTGTTTGGCGAACCAGCGCGAACGCCACGGCTTGTTGAAGCCCAGCCGGAATCCGTACGGATGAACTTTCTGTCCCATCTATGCTTCTTTCTCCGCCACTTTGATGACGATATGTGAGGACCGCCGCTGATACCGGAAGGCGCGCCCCATCGGCGCCGGCCGCACGCGCTTCTGGCGGGGGCCTTCGTTGACGTAGGCCTCGCTCACCACCAGCTTGTCCACGTCCAGCTCCTCGCTGCGGTTCTGCGCGTTGGCGATGGCCGACTGCAAGACCTTCTCCACCGAGGGAGCGATCCGCTTGTTGGTGGCGCGCAGCGTGTTGATGGCCGCCCCCGCCTTCTGGCCCCGGATCAGGTTTACCACCAGCCGGGCCTTCTGCGGGGAAACCCGGATGTATCTTGCTTCCGCTTTCGCTTCCATGGTCTTCCTCTTATGCCGGCTTAGCCGTCTTCTCCGTGGCCGCCTTCACCGAATGCCCTTTGAAGGTGCGCGTCGGCGAAAACTCGCCGAACTTGTGTCCCACCATGTTCTCGGTGACGTAAACCGGAATGAACTTCTTGCCGTTATGCACGGCGACCGTGTGCCCCACGAATTCGGGAAGAATGGTGGACCGCCGCGACCATGTGCGGACCACTTTCTTTTCGTTGGCGGCATTCAGCACCGCCAGCTTGGCTTCCAGGTGGGTGTCGGTAAACGGCCCCTTCTTGACGGATCTTCCCATTAGCTACCTCTTCTTGCTCTTTCGCGTGACGATCCACTTGTCGGTGCTCTTGTTGTTCCGCGTCTTGAAGCCGCGCGTGGGCTTGCCCCAGGGAGTCACCGGGTGGCGTCCACCCGAGCTCCGTCCCTCGCCGCCGCCGTGCGGATGGTCCACCGGGTTCATGGTGACGCCGCGGTTGTGCGGCGATTTACCCATCCAGCGCTTGCGCCCGGCCTTGCCCAGCGATACGTTCTCGTGGTCGACGTTGCCCACCTGGCCAACCGTCGCCATGCACTCCACCGTCACCCGGCGAACCTCGCCGGAGGGCAGCTTCAGCAGGGCCATGCCGGCTTCCTTGTTCACCAACTGAGCCTGCGATCCCGCCGAGCGCGCCATCTGGCCGCCCTTGCCGGGCCGCAGCTCGATGTTGTGCACGATGGTACCCGCCGGCATGTTCTTCAGCGGCAGCGCGTTGCCCAGCAGGATGTCGGCTTCCGGTCCGCTCATCACCTTCTGGCCCACTTTCAGGCCGTCGGGCTGCAGGATGTAACGCTTCTCGCCATCGGCGTAGTGCAGCAGGGCGATGCGGGCCGAACGGCAGGGATCGTATTCCACCGATGCCACCACCGCCGGAACTCCGAACTTGTCGCGCTTGAAATCGATCACCCGGTAGGCCTGCTTGTGCCCGCCGCCGATGAACCGCGAACTGACCCGCCCCGTGGAACTGCGGCCGCCCGTGCGCTTCTTGCTTTCGACCAGCGATTTCTCGGGCGTTTGTTTGGTAATGTCGTCGCGCGACACCGACGTCATGAAGCGGCGCGAAGGGGTGTGCGGACTGTATATCTTGACTGGCATGTACCTGGCTCCCTTAGATCTCCGCGAACTCGGGCACCTTTTCGCCCAACTTCAGTTTGACGTAGGCCTTCTTCCAGTCCGGCTTGTAGCCGGCGAAGCGCCCGCGGCGGCGCAGTTTGCCGTCCATGTTGGCGGTCCGCACTTCGGCCACCTTCACCTTGAAGAGCTTCTCCACCGCGGCCTTCACCTGCGTCTTGTTGGCCCCGCCGTGCACTTCGAAGCACAGCGTGCGCTGATTGTCTTTCCTGTCCACGCCCTTCTCGGTGACGAGCGGGCGGCGCAAAACCTCATGGATGGTCATTTGCTTAGCGCCTCCGATAACTTGAGCGCCGCGGCCGCCGACAGCAGCACGCTGCGATGCCCCAGCAGGTGGTAGGGGTTCACGTCCTTCGTGGGCATCAGGGTGACGCCCTTGAGATTGCGCAGCCCCAGAGTGAGGTTGCGGTTCTCCGCGTTGTCCACTACCAGCACCGTGCGTCCGGCTTCGAGCGTCGCCAGAGTGTCCATGGCGTTGCGGGTCTTGTGATCCGCCAGGTCGAACGCCTGCACCACCTTCAACTCGCCGTCGCGCACCTTGGCGGAAAGCGCGGAGCGCAGGGCGCCCTGCAGCATTTTGCGCGGCAGCTTGTAGCTGTAATCTCGAACCACCGGCCCGTGCACCGTGCCGCCGTGGCGCCACACGGGAGAGCGCACTGACCCGACACGCGCGCGGCCCGTGCCCTTCTGCTTCCACAGCTTCTTGCCGCTGCCCGCTACCTCGCTGCGCACCTTGGTCTTGTGCGTGCCGCGATGCCCGGCCGCGCTGAAGTGCCGCACCGCTTCGTACAGCAATGCCTCGTTGACCTCGGCCGCGAACACCTCGTCGGCCAGTTCCAGCTCGCCGACCTTTTCGTTCTTCAAATCCACTACGTCGACTGTGGGCATGGGCTTACCTCTTGGACCTCCGTACAACGACATACCCGCCGTTCGGCCCCGGAACCGCGCCCTTCACCACCAGCACGTTGTCCTCGGTGTCCACTTCGATCACTTCCAGGTTGCGCACCGTGACTTGGGCGTGGCCCATGTGGCCGGCCATGCGCATCCCCGGAACCACGCGCGAGGGGAAGCTGGATGCGCCGATCGAACCGGGAGCGCGGTGGAACATCGATCCGTGGGTGCCTTCGCCGCCGCGGAAGTGATGGCGTTTCACCAATCCGGCGAACCCGCGGCCCTTGCTGATGCCGATCACGTCCACCATGTCCTTGGGCTTGAACTGGTCCACCAGGATCTTGTCGCCCGCCTTGACATCGTCCGTGCCTTCACCCAGCGGGAACTCGCGCAAAAACTTCGCGCCCTCGGCGCCGGCCTTCTTCAGGTGGCCCGTCTGGGGCTTGTTGATGCGCTGCGGTTTGACGTACTCCATCAACCCGAGCTGCATGGCGTCGTAGCCGTCCGTGGTGGGCGTCTTGCGCTGCACCACCATGCACGGACCCGCCTTCAGCAGCGTGACCGGCACGGCCTGGCCGTCTGGCCGGAACACCTGCGACATTCCAATCTTCTTGCCAAGAATTCCTGGACTCATAGTAGTTCTCAGTTCTCAGCGGCCGGCCACGCCCCGCGGCTTTCCAGCCGCCCGCCGGCCACCGATGCCTCTTATTTCCCGAACGCCTTGATCTCCACGTCCACACCCGCCGGCAGGTCGAGCTTCATCAGCGCATCGACCGTCTGCTGGGTCGGCTCCAGAATGTCCAGAAGCCGCTTGTGAGTGCGGATCTCAAACTGCTCCCGCGACTTCTTGTCCACGTGCGGGGAGCGCAATACTGTCGTGATACTGCGGGACGTGGGCAGCGGGATCGGACCGGCAACGTGCGCGCCGGTCCGCTTGGCCGTATCCACGATCTCGGTGGTCGATTGATCGAGCACCCGGTGATCGTACGCTTTCAAACGGATGCGAATGCGTTCTCGTAAAGCCATAATTCCCCGCGGGCAGAGCCCGTCCTATTTAATAATCTCCGTGACCGTGCCGGCGCCCACCGTGCGGCCGCCTTCGCGAATGGCGAAGCGCAACCCCTTGTCCATGGCGATCGGCGTGATCAACTCCACCGTCAGGTTCACGTTGTCCCCAGGCATCACCATTTCCGTGCCTTCCGGCAACTGCGCCACTCCCGTCACGTCCGTCGTCCGGAAGTAGAACTGCGGCCGGTATCCCTTGAAGAACGGCGTGTGGCGCCCGCCCTCTTCCTTGCTCAACACGTACACTTCGCCCTTGAAATTGGTGTGCGGCGTGATCGACCCCGGCTTGGCGATCACCTGCCCCCGCTCCACTTCGTCCTTTTCCACGCCGCGCAGCAGAAGCCCCACGTTGTCCCCGGCCATGCCCTGGTCCAACAGCTTCTTGAACATTTCCACGCCCGTCACAACCGTCTTCCGCGTAGGCCGGAAACCCACGATTTCCATTTCCTCGCCCACCTTGCAGATGCCCCGCTCGATGCGCCCCGTCACCACCGTCCCGCGGCCCTGGATCGAGAAAATGTCCTCGATCGGCATCAGGAACGGCTTGTCCGTCACGCGCTCCGGCATCGGTACGTAGGAGTCCACGGCCGCCATCAACTCCAGCACCGTCTTCTCCCACTTCTCTTCGCCGTTCAACGCGCCCAGCGCCGAGACCCGCACCACCGGCAGCTCGTCGCCCGGGAACTGGTAGCTCTTCAGCAGCTCGCGCACTTCCAGCTCCACCAGGTCCAGCAACTCGGGGTCGTCCACCATGTCGACCTTGTTCATGCACACCACGATGCAGGGCACGCCCACCTGCCGCGCCAGCAACACGTGCTCGCGGGTTTGAGGCATGGGGCCGTCGGTCGCCGCCACCACCAGGATGGCGCCATCCATCTGCGCCGCGCCGGTGATCATGTTCTTGATGTAATCGGCGTGTCCCGGGCAGTCCACGTGGGCATAGTGCCGGTTGACCGTCTCGTACTCGATGTGCGCCACCGCGATCGTGATTCCGCGGGCCTTCTCTTCCGGCGCGTTATCGATGGAGTCGAAGCTCCGGAACTTGATCTTCGGGTTGGATTTCGCCAGCACCTTGGTGATGGCCGCCGTCAGGGTGGTCTTGCCGTGATCGATGTGCCCGATCGTTCCGATATTCACGTGCGGCTTGCTACGGTCGAATTTTTCCTTTGCCATAAGAGAACTGATCTCCTTATCTCGTTACCTGCCCTGGACCTTGCTGATGATCTCCTCGCCCAGAGAGCCCGGAACCTCTTCGTACTTCCCGAAATGCATGGTGAAACTGCCGCGGCCCTGGGTGCGCGAACGCAGATCGGTGGCGTAGCCGAACATCTCCGCCAGCGGAACCATCGACTTAATGATCTGCGTGGTACCGCGAAGCTGCATGCCCTCGATGCGCCCGCGGCGGGAATTCAGGTCCCCGATGACGTCGCCCATGTACTGCTCCGGCACCACCACTTCCACCGACATGATGGGCTCGAGCAGCACCGGCTTGGCCTTGCGGGCGGCTTCCTTGATGGCCAGCGAGCCGGCCACCTTGAACGCCATTTCCGACGAATCCACGTCGTGATAGCTGCCGTCGTATAGCGTGACCTTCAGATCCGACATGGGGAAGCCCGCCAGGATACCGCCTTCCAGCGCTTCCTTAATACCCACTTCGGTCGGGTTGATGTATTCCTTGGGCACGCGGCCGCCAGTGATGTCGTTCTCGAAGACGAAGCCGCTGCCAGAGGGCAAAGGCTCTACCCGAATCTTCACGTGGCCGTACTGCCCGTGGCCGCCGGTCTGCTTTACGTGGCGCCCTTCCGCTTCGGCGTTCTTGCGGATGGTCTCGCGGTACGCCACCTGCGGCTTGCCAACGTTCGCTCCCACGCCGAACTCGCGCATCATGCGGTCGACGATGATTTCCAGGTGCAACTCGCCCATTCCCGAGAGAATGGTCTGGCCGGTTTCCGGATCCGTGTTCACGCGGAAGGTGGGATCTTCCTGGGCCAGCTTCTGAATCGCCATGCCCATCTTTTCCTGGTCGGCCTTGGTTTTCGGCTCGACCGCGAGCTGAATTACCGGCGTCGGGAAATCGATGGACTCGAGCACGATGGGGTGCTCGTCGTCGCAGATGGTGTCGCCCGTGGACACGGTACGCAGCCCCACCGCGGCGCAAATATCGCCCGCCAGGATTTCCTGGATCTCCTCGCGCTTGTTGGCGTGCATGCGCAGCAGGCGGCCGATGCGCTCCTTGCGCGACTTCGCCACGTTGAAGACCGAATCGCCGGACTTCAGCGTTCCCGAGTACACCCGGAAGAATGCCAACTGGCCGACGTACGGGTCGGTCATTATCTTGAACACCAGCGCGGCGAAGGGCTCCTTGTCGGAAGCGTGGCGCACCAGCGTCTTCTCCGGGTCGTCGATGTCCACGCCTTCGATGGGCGGCACTTCGAGCGGCGAGGGCAGGTAATCCACCACCGCGTCCAGCATGGTCTGCACGCCCTTGTTCTTGAATGCCGTACCGCAGATTACCGGGAAGATTTTCAGTGCGATGGTGGCCTTGCGCAGGCCCGCGCGGATTTCGTCGTTCGAAACCGCCTTGCCCTCGATGAACTTCTCCATCAGCTTGTCGTCGAACTCGCTGATGGCTTCGATCATGTGGGCGCGGTATTCCTTGGCCTTGTCCAACAGGTCGGCGGGAATTTCCGAGATATCGAACTCGGCGCCCAGGGTCTCGTCGCGCCAGACCACGGCTTTCATCTCCACCAGGTCGACGATGCCCTTGAACTGGTCCTCGGCGCCGATGGGCAACTGGATGGCCACCGGCCGGCACTTCAACCGGTCGACGATGGTCTCGACCGAGTGGTAGAAGTCCGCGCCCACGCGGTCCATCTTGTTAATGAAACAAATGCGCGGAACGTTGTACTTGTCGGCCTGGCGCCAGACGGTCTCGGACTGCGGCTGCACACCAGCCACGGCGTCAAACACCGCCACCGCGCCATCCAGCACGCGCAGGCTGCGCTCCACTTCGGCGGTGAAATCCACGTGCCCGGGAGTATCGATGATGTTGATCTGGATGTCGCGCCATTCGCAGGTGGTGGCGGCGCTGGTGATGGTGATGCCGCGCTCCTGCTCCTGCTCCATCCAGTCCATGATGGCGGTGCCTTCATGGACCTCGCCCAGCTTATGGGTGCGTCCCGTGTAATAAAGGATGCGCTCGGTCGTGGTGGTCTTACCGGCATCGATGTGAGCGGCGATGCCGATATTCCTCATGCGCTCGAGTGGGACCGTTCTTGCCATATTTCCGTTAGTACCTGAATTCCTCTCGTGCCGCGGCGGCGCGGCCGAACCGCTACCAGCGGTAATGTGCGAATGCCTTATTGGCCTCCGCCATGCGATGTACGTCGTCTCTCTTCTTGATGGCTCCGCCGCGCAAATTGGCGGCGTCGTTCAACTCATTGGCCAACTTCTCCGGCATGCCCTTCTCCGCGCGCCCGCGCGCCTGCGTGACGATCCAACGGATCGCGAGCGAGGTGCGCCGGTTCTGCGGCACTTCGATAGGCACCTGGTAGTTGGCGCCGCCCACGCGCCGGGTCTTCACTTCGAGCAGCGGCTTGGCGTTCTCGACGGCCTTCTTGAAGGCCTTCAGCGGATCGTCGCTGGTGCGCTCGCGCAGCTTTTCCATGGCGTCGTAAAAGATGCCCTGGGCGACGGTCTTCTTTCCCTGCCACATCATGGAGTTCACGAATCGCTCGACGAGCGTGGAATTGAACACCGGATCCGGCTGGACCTCACGAACAACGGCTCTTCTTCTTCGTGGCATACGTTTCTACCGTCTCGACACTACGATTTCGGCCTCTTGGCTCCGTACTTCGACCGTCCCTGCTTGCGGTTGGCCACTCCGGCGGTATCGAGCGCGCCGCGAATGACGTGGTAGCGCACGCCGGGGAGATCCTTCACGCGGCCTCCGCGGATGAGCACGATGGAGTGCTCCTGCAGGTTGTGGCCGACGCCCGGAATATAGGTGGTCACTTCGATTCCGTTGGTGAGGCGCACGCGGGCCACTTTCCGCAATGCCGAGTTGGGTTTCTTGGGAGTGGAGGTGTATACGCGCGTGCAAACACCCCTCTTTTGCGGGCAGCTATTCAACGCCGGGCTCGAAGTCTTCCAGCGTGGCGGCTTGCGGCCGATACGCACAAGTTGGTTAAACGTTGGCACGAATCTTCCTCATCGCGATGTTTATCAATAAGTGACGCAACCCACTACGACTACGGTCGCAAAAGCGAGGATTTCTGCTTCGGACAGGCCCATGTCACCAACCGGAGTAACCGGTGGAACCTCGGGGCCTCACCCCCGGCCGGACCCCCAAAAAGAGGGTGGTAGCACAGGAGCTGAAAGCTGTTCTCGCGAAACCTCTATAAGATAGCAGAATTGGCGGGAGGAGTGCAAGCGGGTGTAGGATTAGAGGCGGAATGAGCACGGATGAACGCTTCGACCGGGTGGATGCCTCCATTGAGAGGCTTACCCAGTACATCCTGGATTTCCGTCGGGAGGCTGCCACGCGCCTGCAGGCGATGGACAACCGCTTCGACGTCCTTGCGTCCACCCTGGCGAGCCTCGATGCCAGGCAGCCTGCCCTAAAGCGATCCTCGATTTCGGGTCGCTGGCCGCCCAACTTCTGCGGAAACAAGCGGGGCTGAAGGAGACTATCGCGGACGTCTCGGCGCGGGCGGCCAAGATCGAAGACATCGTCCCGAAGCTCATCGACCCAGCGGCGTAGGCCGTCGAGATCGGTGTCAGCCTGGAACCTGACCAATAGTCACACTGGTGAGCGTCCACGTGCATGCGGGTGCAGGATTGAAGAAGAAGGAGTCGAAACGATGCGGCGCCAAACGGCTATAAGGACCGGCGATTCGCGACACGGCCAAGAAGGGCAGGCTGACTCCGCGACCATTCGGCTTCTCGCTAGTTGGCGGTCGCAGGATGCCACCGACGACCCCTCGGTGATTCGCGACGCGGACGAGGACGTCGCCGAGTTCAAGCGGGCGATGAACGAGAACCGCACAGCCGCCGGAGAGCCCATCCTTTTTCCGTGATCCTCTTCCTGGACTCCGGCCCGCTCGGGCTGATCACGCACCCACAACGCAGCGCCGAGGTCATCGCCGTGACCGATTGGCTTTCGGGTTGCTTGCTTAGCGGATGGCAGGTGATCGTACCCGCCATCGTGTTCTACGAAGTGCGGCGGGAACTTCTGCGGGCGAACAAAGCGTTCAGCGCCGCCAGGCTGGAAGCCTTCGCGAATGCCGCCCCAGGGCGATACCTTCCGCTTTCCGATCAAGCCCTTCGACTCGCGGCGCAGCTTTGGGCCAAATCGCGGCAGGGCGGCCGGCCGGCCGCAGACCCGAAGGACCTCGACATAGACGTTCTGATCGCGGCCCAAGTGCTGACATTCGGAGCGGAAGCGCCCTCGGCGGTGATCGCCACGACCAACCCGAAGCACCTCGCCCGATTTGTCGACGCCCGGCTGTGGAACGAGATCGTCTTCTGTGAACCGCTCAGTTTCGCCTGAATCCTAAGCCGATCGGCACACCCTGTGTGCCAACACGAACGATTTGAAGTCCGTAGCCCGGCTCCGTTTGGAACTCGCCAGGATCGAAGAAGAAATAGACGCCGCGCTTGGGCCTGGGCATGCGGGCGTGGCACCCGGACAGCGTTCGCTTCCAGCGGTTCCAACCCTTGGCGAGATCCAGAACCTCGTGGAATCGGACAATCTCCGACAGCCAGCTCACATCTGAACGGCCCGGGCACCCGTGTGGGACAGTAACCAAGCCTTCTGCCTGCCAATGCCCAATCCCGCCATGGGAACCTCAACCGTACAGCCCTTGTCCCGAAGGGCTGATTCCAAACCATCGCGATATCTGCTGCCCGCCAACAAGATGATAGTGTCGCCCACATCCACGGAAGGCAGAAGCTGAGAGAGAACGCACTCGGCCCATCGAAGCCGGTCCGGCTTTCGCATTTCGTTCAGCGTTTCGTTGTATGGGGATATTGTCTTGCCAGGCTCGACCAAATGATACTTCGCCGAGAGGATATACCAGCGGTCCTGGGTGCCCATCTGGCAGGTCACGTAGCTCCGCGCTTTTGTGAACCAGTCCGATATGTACAAGTCTTCAGCCGGCCCCGGCTTCTTTGTCTTTTGCGCTACACACGCGACGAGGTATATCGACTTCATCTGGCTTTGGATTCATTGTATACCTCGGGGCGAAGACTGAGTTACACCCGCATCAATCGACGCCGCAGCGCAGGGCCGGCCATTTCAAAGCGGAATCCACGCCAGGCGGTCAATCCACTCCTCGGCCTCACTGGCGCTCCAAATCAACGCAAGCTCTTCGATAGCAGTCGAAATGGGAATCGACTCTCGTAGCAGGATTACTCCCGGGCTTTGTGCACCCGCCACGAAGCGCTTGAAGTGGAACGGCATGGTTCGACGGTCCTGGCTCACGAGGATGCGTCCGGCATCCGCGGCTATCCGCAGGACATCAAGATCGTCCAGATTCGCGAGTTCGGCTTCTACCGCCGTTCGAATGTCCACCCCTGGGGAAGCCGTGCGCAGCCCACGGAGCACCCGGCAGTAGAAATCGGCGTCAGCATGGAACTTGACTCGCATGGCGCGCCCGCTGGAGTTTCGCTATCAATTCCGCGTTGGTCCGCCGCGACCGCTGGTGCTCCGGCTCAGCACCGTGTTGGCCTTCAATTAGGTAGGCGTCAATCTCTTGCCGGTTCCCCAAATAGAACGCAAGGGCGCCAAGCACCTGTTCGAGCGTCAGTGCGGGATAGGAGTCCACCATTCCCTCGACCGACATCCCCTCGCGGAACAAGTACACCAGGGAATCGAGGGAGACTCGAGTGCCTCCCACCTGATACTGGCCGTCAACGAGCCTAACGTATTCTCCCGGCATCGGCTTGCCTCTACATCAATGGTCACACGGCGAAGCCTCGGGGCACAAGGCGACTGGCCGCATCCCCACCCTATCCTAAACCAGAATCCCTCGGAGGCGTCGCCGATTTCTCGGGCGGCGTGGGGTTGACGTATAGCCCCGTCCCCCGCGCAAACTCCTCAGGCTTGGTCGATTTGGAGACGGTCTCCATGTGCCAGTGACAGTAAGTCAGGCGCCGCGGGCCGGCCCGCCCAACCCGACCCGCAGTCCATCGGCCCCGGCTCTAAAGTCTTGGCGAAGCAAGCCGATATGGAACTCGAGGCGACCTGGGCGTGATCGTGCGTGCACCCACGACCCAACGGCTAATGAACGAGCTCATCCATACCGCTCCGGCGGACCTTATCGCGCTGCTTCTGGCGGCAGTCGCGGGACTGATCTGGCTGGCGCGGGAGCGGCGGAAGGCTCGCACGCTGGCGGGAATCCTACGCGCCGCGCTGGATTCCTCGCATACGGGCGTGCTGGTGGTGGACCGCCGCGGGCGGATTGCCGCCTCCAACCGGGCGTTCGCGGCGATCTGGAAGATTCCGGAGTCCCTCTTCGGATCGGGTGAGGACTCCGTGATATTGGCGTTCGCGACAAAGCAACTGAAGGACCCCGGGAGCTTTATGGCGAAAGTCAAGGATCTGTACGCGGACCCCGAGGCGCGCAGCGAAGACACGCTGGAGTTCGCCGATGGAAGGGCGATCCGGCGGCATTCCGAGCCGCTGCGCCTGGGAGGAAAGGCCGTCGGGCGCATCTGGTATTTCTCGGACGTTTCCGGTCTGGCGCGCGCCGAAGAGGCTCTGGACCGGGAACGGTCGCTGCTGCACACGCTGGTCGAGTGCCTGCCAGATTACATCTACGCGAAAGACGCCGAGAGCCGGTTCCTGCTGGTGAACAAGGCCGGGGCGCGGATGATCGGGCGCTGCCCGCCCGCAGAACTGCTGGGCAAGACCGACCGCGACTTCTATTCCGAGGAGCTGGCTTCCAAGTACATCGCCGACGAGCGCCGCCTTCTGGTAACCGGACAAGCGCTGATCAACCAGGAAGAGCCCTGCGTGGATCTCGAAACCGGCGCCGCGAAGTGGCTGCTGACAAGCAAGGTTCCTTTCCGCGATGGGTCGGGCAAGGTCCAGGGGCTGGTCGGTTTGGGCCGCGATATCACGGCCAGCAAAGCGGCAGCCGCGCAACTCCGCGCGGCCAAGGAGGATGCCGAAGCCGCCAGCCGCGCCAAGAGCGAATTTCTAGCCAACATGAGCCACGAAATCCGCACTCCCATGAACGGCGTCCTGGGAATGGTGGAACTGGCTCTCGATACGGACCTCACCGCCGAGCAGCGCGATTGCATCGAGACCGCCCGCGCATCGGCCGAAGTGCTGCTGACCGTCATCAACGACATCCTCGACTTTTCCAAGATCGAGGCAGGAAAGATAGAACTCGACCCCAAAGAGTTCAACCTGAGGGACGCCCTGGATAAGGCGGTCCGCGGGATAGCGGTGCAGGCCCATGAGAAGGGCTTGGAATTGGTTTGCGAGGCCGCCCCGGACGTCCCGGAAACCGTAGTGGGCGATGCCTCCCGGCTCCGTCAGGTCGTCGTCAACCTGGCCGGCAACGCCATCAAATTCACCGAGCGCGGCGAGGTGGCCATCCACGCCGGCGTCGAGCGAACCGAAGGCGCGGACGTGGTTCTGCACTTCGTGGTCTCCGACACGGGCATTGGCATCCCGGCCGAAAAGCTGACCTCCATTTTCGGTGCATTCAGTCAGGCCGACGCCTCCACTACCCGCCGGTATGGCGGCACCGGACTCGGCCTCAGCATCTCCTCCCGCCTGGTGGAGCTGATGGGAGGCCGGATCTGGGTGGAAAGCGAGCCAGGACTCGGCAGCCGCTTCCACTTCACGGCGCGGTGCGGCGTAAGCGGGCTCGCCCCGGAAGGAGCCCGGCCGGTCGAGGCCCCCCAATTGGCCGGCGTTCGGGTACTGGCTGTGGACGACAACGCCACCAACCGCCGCGTCTTGGAAGGCCTGCTGGGGCGTTGGGGAATGGAATCCATCTGCGTGGACGGCGCGGCGGCGGCACTCGAAGCCCTCGCCCGTGCGCAGACTGCGGGAATTCCCTTCCAGCTCATGATCTCGGACGTGCATATGCCGGATATCGACGGCTTCTCCCTCGCCGCCACAGTGCTCCGCAATCCGGACTGGGAAGGCCTGCGGGTGGTCCTGCTTACTTCGGCCAGCCGCAACGGCGATTCCGCGCGTTGCCGCGAGTTGGGCGTCCATGCCTACCTGACCAAACCAGTCTGCCGGGCCGATCTGCTGGTCACGCTGCTCACCGTGCTGGGCGGCCGATCTTCCCCGGACCGCGCGCCCCGGACCGCACACCAGCCCCTCGATAACCGGCGGCGGCTGCGTGTGCTGCTCACCGAAGACAACCCCGTGAACCAGAAAGTCGCCGCCCGCCTCATCGAAAAACAGGGCCACACCGTGGAGATCGCCACCAACGGCCTCCAGGCCCTCGCCGCTCTGGAGAAGGCGGAATTCGATCTGGTCTTCATGGACGTCCAGATGCCCGAAATGGACGGACTGGAGGCCACTGCCAGAATTCGCAAGAACGAGGCCGCCACCGGAAGACATCAACTCATCATCGCCATGACCGCGCACGCCATGAAGGGCTATAAGGACATGTGCCTGACCGCCGGCATGGATGCCTATATCGCTAAGCCGCTGAACCCGGCCTCGCTGGTGGGCCTGCTCGATAGCGTTCTGCAGGACGCACCGCTCTCGACCGTCTGATCCGCCGCGGCGAAACTCCATCGGCAAGACCGCCATCAGGCGCCGCATCACTGGGGGCACGCCTGGCCGGGAAAGCCGGGCAGGCGATGCGCCCGTTCCTGGACCGCCGGGAAAAGCCGCTCCTTACCGGTACCGCGGCGCAAGGAATAGCGCTCCGCAACCTGCGGAGTAGGCTGAGTGGCGCGCCAGGCATTCGCCCGCCACACCATTCGCTAACGTATGGTGGACCCGCCGCCCCTAGCACTTATTGCCGCGCACCTTCTCCTGGATTCCGCCCGCTCGCGGGGCTTCCCCGCCAAGCACCCGGCCGGACGCCCGGATCACGACCGGCCCTTAGCCTGCTGGTCGGCGGCGGAAAGCGGCCCGGCGTCCGTGGCATGGAACTCCACGTAACCGCACTGCGAGCAAACGCGCGCCTCCAAGCCGGAATACTCGCGTTCCTTGAACATGACCGCGCGCGGATCGCCATCGACTGCGATTCTCACCGTGACGCTCGGTTCGGCGACCGCGTACGCGGACCCAATGATTGCGGTCGAACCGCATTTTGGACAAAAGCCGCTGTTCTTCACGCGATCTCCCCGCCCTGCCCTACCCCAAACCCGCGTCCCGCAGAAACTTCGCCGATTCCTCCGGCGGCGTGGGATTCACGTAGAACCCGGTCCCCCACTCGAACCCCGCCACCTTGGTCAGCTTGGGGATGATCTCCACGTGCCAGTGATAGTACGGCAGGCGCGCATCCTGCAATGGCGCGCTATGAATAATGAAGTTGTACGCCGGCCGGTCCAGCACTTTGTCGATCTTGCGCATAGTGCTGCGCAGCACCCACGCCAGGTTCTGCAGCGTGGCGGCGTCGGACTCCTCGAAGTGCGACTCGTGCTGCTTGGGCAGAATCCAGGTCTCGAAGGGGAAGCGCGGCGCGTAGGGGTTCAGCACGGTGAACCGGTCGGTTTCCATCACCATGCGCACGCCCGCGGCGGCCTCCTGGTGCAGGATGTCGCAGAAAATGCAGCGCTCCTTCAATTCATGGAACTGGCGCGCGCCATCCACCTCTTCCATTACCCGGTTGGGAATCACCGGCAGGGCGATCAACTGGCAGTGCGGATGTTCCATCGAGGCCCCGGCGGCCTCACCGTGGTTCTTGAACAACAGGATGTAGCGGAAACGCCGGTCCTTCTTAAGGTCGTTCACTCGCTCCTTAAACGCCCACAGCACTTCCTCGATCTGCCGCTCCGGCATGTCGCTCATGGTGGCGCCGTGGTCGGGGGTCTCGACGATCACTTCGTGCGCGCCAATGCCGTTCATCTTGTCGTACATGCCCTCGCCGGCGCGGTTCAGCTCGCCCTCGATGCCCAGCACCGGAAACTTGTTGGGCACCACGCGAACGCGCCAACCGGGTTCGTCGCGGCTGCCGGAGTTCCTGTAGGCCAGGATTTCCGGCGGCGTTTTCCTCTCATTGCCGGTGTCGAAGGGGCAGATGCACGGCTTGGCCGGAGGCACCGGTTGGTGGATAAAATCGCTGGGGCGTTTCGCGCGATCGGTCGAAATTATCACCCATCGGCCCGTGATGGGGTCCTTACGCAGTTCCGGCATGTACCAGAAAACGATTATAGCGACGAACGCGGTAGCGGGGTGGGCCGGATTTGCCCAATGCGGGTACCGCCAGACCCAGTGCGCCGACCCGACCGCCCGTTTTCCTCCCGGAACACATCCCGCGTCCAGGCCACGCGCACCGGGTTGCCGAGCATCACGGACACCACATCGAACCGCCAGTGCAACCACTCCACCCCGTTGCGGTAGACATAATCGCGAGCGGCGTTCTCCGAAGCATTTCGCGTCAGGGGATTCCCCGAACAATCCGGCGCCCCGTACTCGTCGGTGGTGCGCTTCCTTACTTCCACGAAGACCAGTGTGGCACCTTGGCAAGCCACCAGGTCGATCTCGCCCGTGCAGCCTGGCGACCGGTAGTTGCGGTCCAGCACGACACACCCGTGACGCCGCAGATAGCGGACTGCCAGGTCTTCCGCCAACCGTCTTACGCCGCTGTCCGGCCAGTAGCTCCGGAAAACGTCGGTCGCGTCGTGTACCAGCCCGATCACGTTGCCACCTCGACTTGCTCGGCCTTGCCTAACACCTCGCCACCCAAGAAGTGGTATCACCAAACGGCGGCGGTACTATATCGAGGGTTAGCTCCGAAACGCTCCCATGTGGGTTCAGATTTCAAGTTGCCCGCAGGCGCCCAGAGTCTCATGAGATTTCGAGCCTCGCGAGGTGACAAGTGTGGGTAGGCTGGTGGACAGGTTGGGGACTACCTCCGAAGTGTGCGGGGACCCGGCCGCCGGACGCGGGCTGCTAGACTCGTGGGCATGGATTCGTATTTCCGTCTCGACGGACGCGCCGCGGTGGTGACCGGCGGCGCCAGCGGAATCGGACTGGAAGTGTGCCGCGCCTTGACCAAGGCCGGCGCCACCGTCACGATTGCCGACATTGACGGCGAGCGCGCCGCATCCGTCGCCCGCGAGTTGCCCGGGGCGCGCGCCCTGCAGCTCGATGTTACCGACGAAGCGCAAGTGGGCTCGGTCATCGGCGCCATAGACCGTATCGATATCCTGGTGAACAATGCTGGCATAGGGCTGGTGGGCGGCATCGAGGAAACCGCGTCCGAGGACTTCCGGCGCCTGATGCGGGTCAACGTCGAGGGCGTGTTCCTGGTCACGCAGGCGGCCATGCCCCAGCTCCTGGCGGCCAAGGGGACGGTGATCAATATCGGCTCGGTGAGCGGCCTGGTAGCCGTCAAGCGGCGCTTCGCCTACTGCGCCACTAAAGGTGCGGTGATCGCGCTGTCGCGCCAGTTGGCCATCGATTACGCCGGCCGGCTGCGCGTCAACTGCGTCTGCCCCGGCACGGTGGAGACGCCCTTCGTCGAGGCTTATCTCGAGAAGTTCCACAAGCACGAGAAGGACAAGGTCCGCGCGGAACTGCACGCCCGCCAGCCCATCGGGCGGATGGGCCGACCCGAGGAGGTGGCCCACATGGTGCTCTATTTGTGCACCGCGGAAGCCGAATTCGTGACCGGTTCGGTGGTCACCATCGACGGCGGCTGGACGGCGGCGTAGGCGCGCGGATTTTTTCAGTCTGCCCCGCGGGTACGGCGGTTCGGTTTTCGGGTTTCCCAAGAGCGGCGCGATCGACGGGAAGCGGAGGTCTTACTTACTGCTTGTGAAACTCGAGCTGGGCAACAGTGCTCTGGTTGCCGCTGTTCGACCGCACCTTGCCGGCGATCTTCCCTGCCCTCACGATGACATCGAATTGCAGGACCTTCACGGGCTCACCGGGTGGCGTGACTTCAAATCTGAGCAGTTCGCCGTTCCGTTCCACCTTGGCTGCGGAGTACTGCTCTTCGGCGCTGGGCCCGGCCGTGACGGCAAGTTTCTCGCCGCTCTGTTTGAGAACGATCGTGCCCCGCTCCTCCCTGGGTCCGTCCGGCGTGTCGGCCTTCATGATACCAGTGTAGGTGCCCGAGAGGTCCTGAGCGAACAGCACCACCATCAGGGCAAGCAGGAGCACCGGCAAGGCCTTCTTAATTCGGTTCAAGTTCATTTGTTCCTCCACCTAATCGCACCGCAGGGCCTTGATGGGATCGATCGCGGTGGCCCGGCGCGCTGGGATATAACATGCCAGCAGCGCAACCCCTCCAAGAAGCAGCGTCACGGCCACAAGCGTGGCCGGGTCGGCCGGGCGGATTCCGTACAATAGACCAGCCATGAAGCGCGTGAGCGCAAGGGCCGCAAGCAGACCTCCGGCCATTCCGGCAGCGGCCAGCCTCATACCCTGGAGCAGAACCAGCCCGACGATCTCTCCGCGGGACGCTCCCAAGGCGGCGCGGATTCCGATCTCATGAGTGCGCCGGGTCACCGCATATGACATGACGCCGTAGATGCCGACCGCGGCCAGCAGCAGGGCGGCGGCCGCGAAGATGATGAGCACCAGCATGGCAAAGCGGCGCTCGGCGAGCGAACCCGAGACGATCTGCTCCATGCTTCGTACCGCGTAAATGGGCTGATCCTGGGTCGGACCGGCCACCTGCGCGCGCACCGCGGAGACCAGGCTCAGAGGTTCGGGTGCGGTGCGCAACACGAGCGTCAATCCAGCCACGGCCCCGCCCATGAACCGGTCGGGCACTTGCAGAAAAGGGAAGTACATCTGGTCGCGGATCTTGGCGGTATCGTCGGAATCCAAGCCCCAATGCTTCACATGCCCGACCACGCCGACGATCCGGACTGGGCCCACTCCCATCAGGCTGATCTGGCGGCCAACCGGGTCCTGACCTGGAAAGATGTGCCGTGCCATGACCTCATCGATCGCCGTCACAGGAGTCGATGCCAGGTTATCCCGGTCCGTAATAAACCGTCCGTGCCGCAACGGGATTTGCATCACGCTGGGGTAATTGGGAGTGATGAGATAGAACATAGCCGACGTCATCCGGTCCTGCGGAGGCTGGGGTCCGGCGCCCGGCCAGAAGGGCATCTCGGTGTTCCTCTCGCTCAGCGGGACCACCGCCGTGATGGCAGCCGACTGAACTCCCGGGACGGCCGCCACGCGCCATAGCAACTGCTGGTAGGCGAGCCGGATGGCCCCTGGGCTGGCCATCACTCTGGGCGACAACGCGACCTGCGCTGTCAGGACATTGCGTGTGTTGAACCCAGGATCGATTTGCCAGAGCCGCCAAAGGCTCTCGATCATCAGCCCCGCGCCCGATAGCAGGATGACAGCCAAGCCGGCTTCCACGGCCACGAAGAAGCCCTCCGCGCGACGGCGTCCACCGCCTGCGCCGCGCGCGCCATCCTTCAAGGATTCTTGCGGACTCGCATTCGCGCCGTGGAAGGCCGGGACGAGGCCGAAAAGGATGCCGGTAACGGCGGAAACCGCGAGAGTGAAGAGCAGAACGTAGGCATCGATTCCGATCTCCCTGGAGCGCGGCAGGTTGCCGGGCGCGGCGGCCAGGACGAGCCTGGTCCCCCAGCGTGCCATCAGCAAACCGGCTGTCCCGGCGCCCAGAGACAGCAGGACGCTTTCCGTCAACAACTGGCGCACCACGCGTCCGCGGTCGGCGCCGAGCGCGGCGCGAATGGCGAACTCACGCGTACGAGCCGTCGAGCGGGCCAACAACAAGTTAGCCACGTTGGCGCAGGCGATGATCAGGACGAATCCGACGGCACCGAGCAGCAGCACCAGCGTGGGACGGATGTACCCCACCATGTCGTCCTTCATCCGGACCGCCTTCGCGCCGCGCCCCGCATTGGTCTTTGGGTACTGGCGGGCAAGCCCGCTACAGATGGAGGCGAGTTCCGTCTGTGCCGCCTCGATGGTCAATCGCGGCTTGAGGCGGCCAATGACCTGGAGTCCCGGATGTGACTCCCGAGTGCGCAGTTCGGCGGAGCGCGCCCATTGCTCGATCGGCACGTAGATGCGGGCGTCCTCATGGAAACGCAGGTCCTGGGGCAAGACACCGGCCACGGCACAGTCCACGGCATTGAGCGTCAGGATCTTGCCGAGGATGTTTGGGTCGCCTCCGAACCGCTGATTCCAGAAGCCATAGCTGAGCATCACCGCGCAAGCCGCGCCCTGGCGGTCTTCCTCGGGCAGGAAATTGCGCCCCAGGAATGGGGTGACGCCGAGGACCGGAAAGAGGCTCGAAGAAACGTACTCGCCCGAAACCTGCTCGGGCTCGCCAGAGCCGGTGAAGTTGAAGTCATCGCGGCGGAACGTGGCCAAATCCGTGAATGACCGGCTTTCGCGCCGCCAATCGAGGAAATTCGGGTAGGCGACCGAAGCATGGCCGAACTCCGCGGCCGTCTCGTAGATCGTTAGCAGCCGGCCTGGGTCGGGATACGGCAGCGGCCGCAGGAGCACGCCGTTCACCACGCTGAAAATGGCCGTGTTCGCCCCGATGCCGAGCGCCAGCGCCAGCATTGCGACGGCGGTGAAGCCGGGGTTCTTGCGCAACGTCCGGATTCCGTAGCGAAGATCCTGCCCGAGGCTGGCCAGGAAAAGGCCGCGGCCTTGGCGGCGCGCACCCAGCACGACAGGCTCCGGCGCATCCGGCCGCTCGACGGAGCGCAGTTCGTTGGCCAGCAACTCGTGGCCGCCGGTCTCGTCGAGCGCCATGCGGCGGGCTTCCGCCTCCGCAGCCCCGCCGCTTAGGAGTTCCCGGTAGCGATCCTCGGCGTGCTGAGCCAACTCCTCGACAATCTCCGCCTCGCGGGCGGGAGCGAGGTTCAAACCCGCCAGTTGCCCGCGGATCAGTGCGTTCCAGTCAGGCATTTTCGACTCCGGTGATCCGGCCGATGGCCTCGACAAACGCCTGCCAGCCCCGCCGCTGCGAAGCCAGGACTTTCCGTCCCCGCAAAGTCAGCCGGTAATAGCGCCGCCGGCGCTGGCCGCTCTTCTCGACCCACCGGCCTTGAATCCAGCCGCGGTTTTCCAGGCGATACAGCAACGGGTACAGTGACGCCGCGTGAAAACGGAGCGCGCCATCCGATCGCTGCTCGATCAGCCTGCTGATCTCGTACCCGTGGCGGGGAACCGCCTCGATCAAAGAGAGCAGGAGGAGTTCCGCGCTGCCTTTTTTCCATTCGCGATCGATAGCTTTGTCTTCCATATATCGTACTGCCACATATTACGGCTAAAGGGAAGGATTGTCAAGGGGCGGCAGACGGCCCGTTCGCCTGCGGACGCACCATGGAACCGGAAGATGCAGCGCACGGTCAGGAACTCCGGCCGGGGCTGGCATTGGAAACACGCCCTGCTTCAGCGGGCTCGGCTGGGCCGCCAGGTCGCGCTCGCGCGGCTGAGGGAGTTTCCGCGGCGCCGGTCCTCTCGGGACGGCGTCCGGCAGGGCGTGGGTTTCCCGCCGCAGATCGGTTAGGCCAAGCAGCCGTCCAAGCCGGCGTTCAGGCACCGTTGGTCGTGCCCTTGATGGCGTGCGCGGTCATGGCCACGATGTGCTGGCGTCTGCCGGTGCTTCGCTCGCCTGCGATGCGCAACCGCGGAGATCTCACGCTCTCCTTATCGGCTGCCGGCCAGTTCTCCGCCCCGGGAGTCCGGGGTCGGCCACGATCCAGCGGTAATCCTTGCAGGCGGCGGGTTGTCAGCCGGGCGTGGCGTTCGCACCAGCATCCCAAACGCGCGTTGTGACGGGAGTCGAATATTCCGGCCGGCCGTGCCGCTCCGGCTCCGGCCGCATTGGCGGCGATATCAGCGCAGCACCCGAAAGCTGTAGAACTCGGCCGCGCCGGGCTTTCCATCCTTGCCCAGCCCGTTCAGCTTCAAGACGTAGTCGCCTGGGTACAGGAGAGCGGCTGGCACACGCAATACAACCGTCTCCTCGCCTGCACGGGTCCGGATGCCGGAGTCTCCTATGTGCGTAATGGTCCGGCCTTCCACCGTCTGCAGTTCCGCGGCATACCGGGGATAGTCTGCTTCGATAGCAAGTCGCATCTCCACCCACGATTTCCGCGAATCCACGGCCACCGTTTTTTGCGAGGTTCCGGCGCTTCGGAACACATCCGGCGTCAAGGTCAATACGGCAACGGGAGACTCGATCCCCGGCGGCTTCTCCTTGGCAACCGTGCTGGCCGTAGTCCGGTTGTCCGTCTGATGGACGGGTACGCCATTTGGTTGAAGCTCGGGCCCAGGCGGGCGGGGTCCCTTCCGCTGAAATCCGGCGCTTTGCGATCGGCCGGGAAGCCAGGGATTTTGGATTGCGAGCCAGGTTACACCTCCCACAATCGCAACCGCGGCGGCTACCGCCCATGCCAACGAAAGCCGCGCCGGCCGGCGGAGGGCGGCGCCGGGACCGGACCTGCGAACCTGGAGCAGCGCGCCGGCGAACTTCACGCGCCCAATATGGCCGGGAGAGTCGCAGTAACGCTTTTCGAACTGCTCGCGCTCGCCGGGCGAAAGACGCCCGCGGACGTAGGAATCGATGAGGTCGTTCTCGCCGCTTACCAGGTCTTCGAAGGCGCCGTCGGAGCCGAAGTAACGGTCCTCCCATTCGGCCTGCTCCCGCGGCGGCAAGCCGCCGAGCAGGAATCGCCTGATTTTGGCGCGCTTATTCATTCGCATTTCCCAGCCAGCCAGAGAGGCTTTCCGGTATCCCGGAGAATTCAAGCGGCAGGATTCCGGCAGCCCGGCGAACGGCTCCACCAATACTGTCTCGCAATGGAAAGAACGTTACATTGGCCATCGGCATCTCATTCGCGCCTCGCACCGCTAGGGCGGGAGTCCATCAGGCATTGTGTAACGTCCCGCTCCAGCCTTTCCCGCAACCGGTTCATGTGAACCCTCAAGGCGTTGGCCGTGAACCCGTAGCGGAGCGCCAGCAGTCTCCGCTTGACGTGTTGTTTGATGCCTTCCGCGTTGTAGTACTCGATGGCCATGATCCGGTCCCGTTCGTTCAACCGGGCAAGCGATCTCTGCAGACAGTCCAGCCGCGGCGCCAGATCGAGTCTGTCGGCGATATGCTCCCCGCGGCTGTTTGGGTCGATCAGAGATTCCGCCCCGTCGGGAAAATCCTCGACGGAACCGATCCGCCGTTCCATGGCACGCCGTTCCTTGCACATATTCCGGGCCACGCCGACGGCAAACTCGGGAATCGAGCGGAGCTGGCCGACGTCCGGCCGCATGGCGATCCGGTCGAGAGCCTGGCAGGCAAGCTCTTCGGCATCCTGGCAGCGGTTCCACTCGAAGAACTTGGCCAGTTTGCGGCGCAGCCGGTCGTACGCCACCCATGCTTCGGCTCGATCCGGGCCCAACCGGTCGAGGAGCGGCTGGAGATCGGCGGACTCCGATTCCCGGTGTGCGGTGGACGCGCCGTTCTCGCTCATGTCCGCTATCACCACTCCCCCTGGAGCGTAAACGCGCCCCAATGATTCGGCGCGGCCCAGCGCTTCTGCTTCCACATTTGGAGTTGCGCCTGCCGCAGTGCCGCGGCGGGAGTCATTCCGCGTTGCAGCACGCCGCGGTAAAAACTCTCCATCAGCTCCGCGGTCGCCACGTCGTCCACCTTCCACAGACTGGCCATCACGCGCCGCGCACCGGCGTAGATGAAGCCCGAGGTCAGCCCGACCAGCCCCTCACCGTCGATTACCTTTCCCAACCCCGTCTCGCAGGCGCTCAGCACCACCAGATCCGCCGGAAGATTCAGGTTGTACACGTCGTCCAGACTGAGAAAGCCATCGCGTGGGTTGCCCTTCTCATCCACCATCGACAATACCAGTCCGGACAATTCCGGATGCCTGCTATCCAGAACGCCGTGGGTCGCGAAATGAACGATGCGGTAGTCGGCCAATTGCGGGCCGGTGGCGGTCTCGCGGCTGGCCTGAAAGTCCACCGCCTCCAGGCCCAGCCCTGGCGGCGTGAGCGCCATAATGGCCGCCGCCTCCCGCCGCGAGAATGCCAGGCGCGCCAGCGAGAACGATCCGTTTTCGGTCCGCAGACCCATGCCTGCAGCCCGGCGCGATGGCCGGTCCTCCAGTGCAAGAGCTGGCTTCGAAAGAGATTCGGCGGCGGCAGGTCGCGCTCCATCGTTTGGGCGCAGGACGCGCGGGTCGTCCTTGTCGAACACCGGATCGGCGATGACGGCGACCATTTTCCGCGGCTCGGCTTCCCGCGGGGACCGCTCCCGCCGTATCGCCTCCAGGACCGAGGCGGAAGGTAAGTAGATAATCTCGTGCCCGGCCAGCAGCGGAGGGTTTGGATGAGAAGACGCCTGCTGACCGGAATCCGGTCCGGAGGTTGGAACGGGAAGAGCCCCAAACGGGATGTACTGCAGCACGCCATCGGCGGCAATCAGCAGCCGTTTTCCCTCGATCCGTGCGGTTGCGGGGCCAATCACCATGCGGCTCAAACTGGCGGCGGCCGCCCAATACGCCGATTCGGAGTCTGCCAAACGGGCCGCGGCTGGCCTCCCCGAGGCGCCCGCCAGCGGCCGGTCCGGGGCCGTCAACAAAGAGTAAACGCGTCTGGCGGCGGTTTCGATCTCTTCGCGCTTCGGCAATACGTAGGCTTCCAGCGTGGTTTGGGTCACGACGAAAACGTAACTGCGCTCCGTGCCCAACGCGTACTCGAGCAGCACCGTGCCGGGGTCCAGCAGCCGCTCCTGCACCGTTTTTGCGGTTAGCGGCTGGGGTTGCGTCAGGGCGGCGTATCCCGGGCTGCTGGATCGAATTCGTCCTTGTATCTCGCCGTATTGCACCAGCAAACCGTCGATCTCCCGGTTGGTGGCGGCGCTCTGGGGCTCATTCCCGCTTTCGGCGGCTTCGAGTCTGCGGCCGGTCTTGGCGCGGATGGTGGCACGCAACAGGCGCTCCTGCTCCAGCAGGAGGGGATCGGCTCCCTGGCGGACATCCACGCGGGCCTCGCTCAGCAACTCCAGCAGGGTCCGCGCTCTCGACCGCTCCAGCACCTCGAAGGCAAGGTCCGGCCGATGGCGCGACATCAGCAGGTCCATATAGTCGCGGTAGTAAGCGGCATGTTTGGCGCGAAAGCCGGAGCGCACATCGCTCGATCCGCCTAGACGGGCGGCCTGGCCCTCAAGCGCGTCGAGCGCCTCTGCGAAGAGATCCCCGGCGGCATCGGGTTGTCCTTTTTCGCGCATGACCGCGGCCAGCGCGGCCAGCGATTCCGCAGCGTCCGTACTCCGCGGAGCCAGCCGCTTGCGGATCTCCAACGCCTGCCGGTAGTACGTCTCGGCAGCGCGTAGATCGCCGCTGCGCCGTGCTACGTCGCCCATGCCGTTGGCGGTAGCCGCCATGTTGATGCTGCCGGGCGCCAGTTTCTCGAAGATGGCCAGGGCCCGTTGGAAGTACTCCTTCGCCTTGACTAAGTCCCCCCGCTCGTACAGAACGCTTCCGAGGTCATCCAGCGTGGCCGCCGCGCGAAGGCCGCCGGGCGATTCCTTCTCCCGAATTGCCAGCGACCGCCGGTGGTAATCCTCGGCTTTGGCCAAGTCCTCCGCCGCGAACGCAATGTTCCCGAGAGAGGTAAGGCTGAACGCCACGGCGAGGCCGCCGGGATCGGCCTTTTCGCGGATCGCCAGAGCCTGCAAGTGATACTCCTCCGCCGTTGCCAGATCTCCGCGGTCCATCGCGATATCTCCGAGATTGTGCAGGCTTGCGGCCACCAACGGAGTGTCCGGGACAAGTTTCCGGAATATGGCGAGCGCCCGGCGATGATACTGCTCCGCGGTAACCATGTCTCCGCGATTACTTATCACGTTGGCAAGGTTGTTCAGAGTTCTGGCAACTTTCACGCTCTCGGGCTCCAGCTTTTCAACGATCTCCAGGGCCTGGCGGTAGTAAGCTTCCGATTGATCCAGGTTACCGAGATCCTCTTCGACCAAGCCGAGGTTGTTGAAGTCCGCCGCCATATTTATGGTGCCAGAGGCCAGCTTCTCGTCAATGACCAGGGCCCGGCGGTAGTATTCTACTGCCTTGTCCGAGTCCCCGCGATAGTAATCCAGCAGACCGAGATTCAGCAGGCTTGCCGCTACGCCAAGGCCGCCGGGGGCCTTCTCCTCGCGGATGGCGAGAGCGCGGCGGTAGTACTCCTCCGCTTTACCCATGTCGAATGTGGTCTGCCCAATATCGTTCAAGCTGGACGCCACGGCCAGGCTGCCAGGGGCGACCCGCTCCCGGATCGCGAGAGCCTGCCGGTAGTAGTCCTCCGCCTTGGCCCGGTCATCGCGGCTCTGAGCCACCCTGCCGAGGCCAGTGAGTCCTTCGGCGAGGGCAAGTTCCGAATCCGGCCCCGTGGCTTCCGCCACCGCTGCCCGGTAGTTTTCGGTGGCGCCGTCCCATTCGCTTCGCCGCAGAAAGGTGGCAGCCCAGGCCCGCCGCAATTGTGCCTCGATCATGGGCATTCCCGCCGCCCGCGCTAGCGCCTCCCGGTAGTTTGAGTCTGCCGCCTCCCACTGCCGATTCCCGGCCAGCGTCTCCGCCCCATGGAACAGCAACCAGACGGATGGCCACGCGCACCGCCGCATGCCCGCGACGGCTGCGGCCGCAATCCAGCGCTGGACGGCTTCAAGCGCTTTGCCGGCCTTGGCCAGTTCGCGGCCCTCGCGATAAGCCGGCAGAAGGTCTCCCGCAAAATTCGGCCGTACCTCAATGCCCCACTTATCCGGTCCGAGTACCCAACTTAGCTTCGCCGTCCCCCTGTTCCCTTCCAGAGTCACGGCTCCCCGCGGCGCAATCTCGATTTCCGCGGCGGTCAGATCAAAGGGCGAAGATAGCGCCGCGCGGCGATCGCCTTGAACCCAGCTATGAACGACGTCTCCCTCCGTCAAGCCGGCCTTCCCGCCCTCGGAATACTTCCCGGCGCTTTCGACAACCAGCCCCGGTTCCAGGTCGGCGCAGGCGCCCGGTTGGCCCAGTTCCACGGGCGCCGTTTGTCCCATTACGTACAATCGGGAGCCCACAAACGCGATGGTGGCAACCCAACGCCAAAGGCGTCTCGACAATTTCCCGTTCCTCAGCGGAGAGACATGAGGATACCAGGCCCAAAACTCTGTAATGCTTTCCCGCTGGATCACAGTACATCTTAGAATCCGCGACGCCGCCGGTTCCATGTTAGCTTTCGTTAGCGCTTAGGAGATAGATCGTGATCAAATACGTTGCTTTCCTGGCAGTTGGCTTCAGCCTGTGCTTTCCGGCTTTCGGCCAATCCAGCCAGTTCTACGCGTTTTTTTCCCCAGGTCAAGTGAGAGCTTCCAGTGCGGACTTGGGGTTTGCCTCCGAATTTGCGATTCACGCTGGCGGCGGCGGAAAGTACATCTTCCACAACGGCCTCGGCGTGGGGGCGGAAGCCGGTATCGCGGGTCCCACGAAGGACTGGTCGTTCTACAATTTCGGCGCTTTCAGCGCCAACGGCTACTACGTCTTCAAACAAGGCGGCAAGATAGAACCGTTCGTTACGGGAGGGTACACCCGCGTCTACGGCAATGACGCCCTCGACATGAACGGCGGCAATTTCGGGGGAGGCATCACTTACTGGCCGGCCCAGAGGGTTGGCGTGCTCTTCGAATTCCGCGATAACGTGGGCCGTACCCAAGGCGTAACTTTCCAGCTAGTGGACGCGCGGATCGGGCTCGTCCTTCGCTTCAAATAGAAAGATCGCACCGGCCGCGGACGTGAGGACTCGATCCTCTTACGAGGCGGCCCTGGGAAGCCAGGATCGGTTTTCATGGCTGCCATTGGCACTCGCCATGCGTGCCGGCATACCTAACCATCACAGAGGAGACGTTTGTATGAAATTACGTATCATCGCTTTTACCGCGTTACTGAGCCTAGCGGCGTGGGCCAAGCCCAAACCGACGACGAAAGACTATGCGGCGCCCTGTTCCAAAGTATGGGAAGCCGCTAAGACGGCCGTAAAGAACGGCTACGAAGCGCTGAGCCTCAACGACCAGTCGCAATCGGGATCGTTCACTACCGGCAACGCCTGGACGGGAGTTCGGACGCTCACGTTTTCATTGAGTGGCAGCGGCGACTCCTGCACCGTCTCCATGACAGGGCATTTCTCGGGGCTGGTTCACAACGATAAGGGCGACTTCTTCAAGCGCATTCAAGACGAACTGTCCGCCCCGGAACAACAAGCCAAGTCGAAGTAACATGGCGGCGATATTACCCGTCCGGACTGACGTTGGGAGCGGCGACCCCGATGGCTGGCTTCGGCTGATGCCGGTGGGGAAACTTGCTCTCTGACCGCGCCACTTAGTGCCTTTGCCTCGGGCAGCTCCGTCGAAGTCGGCGCCCCGCCACGCGACGCACAACCGGGAGCGGCGCGGTGGCTTTCATGGGATTTCGCGGGCCGCAGGCCCATGGACACTCGCTCACGGTCGCGCTTCTCAGGATTAACTGTCCTCGGACGCGCACGGTCCCTTGACCCAACCACATCCAGAAGGAAACTGCTACCGCCCGCTCAGACATGTGGCCGCACCTGCTTGAAGAAACGCCGGTTGTTACCCGGAAGGCGGCCCGCGCAGCAGTTGGAATACGCGGCCGGGGAACGCGGTGGGGCGCCCCGCCAACTGCCGTTCCCGGTTTCAACACTTTCGGACCTGTCTCGGAGGTCCGTGGCGGCCGAGCGCCAATGAGGTGACCGCCGAAGTCCCATTGCGCTGGCGCGCAGCCAGGCGTCTCACTGATGTCCCTCAGATTCCAGAAGGTGTAAGCCGTCATGAACATGGCGGCCAGAAAGCTGGCGGCGAAAGCCTTCTTCCGGCCGGTGTATTGGGTTAGATACGTGAAGGCCTGCACGCCGAAGAAGCCGCCCAGGTTTTGCAGCAGCGAGGTGACGCCGATCCAAATGGTGACGCGGCCGGCCAGATCCGCGCCGGTGAAGCCCTGGCCGCGAAAGCTGCGCTCCAGCGCGGGACGCAGCAAATCGTAACTGAAATACCCGATGCCCCACAGCCCCACCACTCCAGCGAAGGCCAGCAGCAACCCGGCCGTGGCGTTGCGGCGCCAGCGCGGGTCGCCCAGCAATTCCCCATATGACCCCAGCCGCATTTTGGCGGCGCGCGCCTTGAGCCACTCCTCGGGTTCCTTCAGCTTGCGGAACACCACGAGCGCCAGCGGCGCGGGCACGGCGCCCGCCAGAAACGTATAGCGCCAAGCCGTGTGGATGATGCCCGTCTGCTCCAGTTTGCCCAACCCGATCACCGTCAGGGCCGCGACCATGTTGCCCACCGCGGAAAACGACTGCACCATCCCCAGCGCGAACGGCCGGGTGGAAGCCGGCACGACCTCGGCCACCAGCGCCACGCCCACCGAAAACTGCCCGCCCACGCCCAGCCCGCACAGGAAGCGGTAGGCGTCGAAATCCCATACGCCGATGGAAAGCACGCTCAGTCCGGTGAAGACCGTGTAGCACAGGATGGTCATCGTCATGGTGCGGGCGCGGCCGATGCGGTCGCCCAGGACTCCGAAGAGCACCCCGCCCGCGGCCCATCCCACCATGAAGACGGCGGTCGCGATGGCGCCCTGCTCGTCCGCCGCCGCCCCGGAAGCGTGCCCGCCCAGCAGGTCTCGGAGAGCCGGCTTGCGCGCCAGGTTGAAGAGCTGCTGCGCCATGGTGTCGAACATCCAGCCGAGGCACACCACCGAAAGGACGAACCAGTGGTAGCGGTTCAGTTCGCGGTACCAGGCGCGGCGCGGGGCGGCGGCGGGGGATGACATGCAGAGTCATTGTATAGGAAGGCGGGTCGGTGAACGCGCTGGAATCTTCTGGAGGCGGCTTGGAACGCGACCGCGCCTGTGGTATGGTCTTTGGTATGGCGACCACCAAGATCACGATCACGCTTCCGGACGGTCAGCTTGCAGAGATCCGCGCGCTGGTCGGCTCAGGAGGCGCGGCGAGCGTGTCCGCCTTCGTGAAGCATGCGGTGGGAGTCGCGCTTTTCGATGCCGCGGGATGGAGGGAGATGTTGGGAGATGCGCTACGGCAAACCGGTGGCTCGCTGACCAAGAAGGAGCGCGCGTGGGCCGACACGGTCCTCTCCCCCAAGGGGCACAAGAGCGGTCCGGGAAGTGGGAAGGCAGCGTGAAGGGCATCACCTTTGACGCCGGCGGGCTGATCGCTCTGGACCGGAACGATCGCCGCGTGCTCGCATTGCTGGCACGCGCAGCGGAGCGCGGCGCACGCATCACGATTCCCGCGACGGCCCTTGCGCAGGCTATTCGGAGCCCTGCCAGGCAGGCCCGTCTCTCCCGACTGATTCGACAGGCTGGCACGGACCTCATGGCCCTCAACGGACCGGACGCAACATCAGTTGGGCTCTTGCTGGCACGAACGGCGACGGCCGATATCGTGGATGCTCACGTCGTGGTCTGTGCGCAAAGGGCCGGCCAAGCCGTCGTCACCAGCGACGCCGGGGATCTCAGGCGGATCGCACCGGATCTGCAATTGGTGGTCGTCTGACACCCGCCCATGGCGCTTCCCCGCCTGCCCATAGCCCTTGCCAAATCTCTCCGGCCCCTGCAAGCTGATAGACATGCCCGAACTACCGGACATCGCGGCCTACATCACCGCGCTCGAACCGCGTATCCTCGGGCACCCGCTCGAACGCGTCCGCCTCGCCAGCCCGTTCCTGCTTCGCACCACCACACCTCCGCTCACCGAAGCCAAAGGAAGTGTCGTGCGCGAGTTGCGGCGCGTGGGTAAGCGCATCGCCATCGGCCTGGATGGCGAACTCTGGCTGGTGCTGCACCTGATGATCGCCGGACGCCTCCACTGGAAACCGCCCAATGCGACCATCGGGGGGCGCAACATTCTGGCGGCTTTCGATTTTCCCGCGGGCTCGCTTACGCTGACCGAGGCTGGCAGCAAGCGGAGGGCATCGCTGCACGTGGTGGCGGGCGAGGCCGGACTGCTCGCCATGGACCCGGGCGGCATCGACATCTTCTCGGCCGATGTTGCGGCCTTCCGCGCGGCCCTGACCCGCGAGAACCGGACGCTGAAGCGGGCGTTGACCGATCCCCGCATCGTGAGCGGCGTCGGCAACGCGTACTCGGATGAGATCCTGCACGCCGCCCGGCTGTCGCCCCTCACCTTGACCCGCAAGCTGACGCCCGGCGAGTGGGACCGGCTGTTCGCGGCGGCGCGCGGCACGCTCGAACTGTGGCGCGAGCGGCTGGGCGCGGAGGCGCGGGAGCGGTTCCCGGAAAAGGTCACGGCGTTTCGCGACGGCATGGCGGTTCACGGGCGCTACGGGAAGCCGTGCCCCCGGTGCGGCGCCGCGGTGCAGCGCATCCGCTACGCGGACAACGAAACCAACTATTGCGCCGGTTGCCAGACCGGCGGCCGGGTGCTCGCCGACCGCGGTCTGTCGCGGCTCCTGGGCGCCGACTGGCCGCGCACGCTGGACGAACTGGAAGAGTTGCGGCACCGCTGAGAGGCGCGCCGGTTCAGCCCAGGTCTTGGGGCCACCCGCACTCGCGCCACAGCTTCTCCCAGTTCCAGATCCCGAGCGTCACATTCTTGGCCAAGGGGAATCCGAGCTGCTGCGCCAGCATGCAGACCTGGCCGCGATGGTGGGCCTCGTGAGCCAGCATGTAGCAGAGCATCTCCACGCCCACCGGCCAAGGCTTGGCCCAATCGTCCCGGCGGAACTTCTCGACGCGGCCCCCGCTTCCGCCGAGCGCTTCGGCGAGCATCTCCGCGCAGCGGGCGGCGCTTTCGGCCAATCCCTCGCGGGTCTGCGGGGGCGTCGCGTGCGCGCGGTTGAGCTGCCGTGGGACCGTCAGGTGCTGCGCGGTCAGCCGGACCCATTTGCAGCGGATATTGTGCACATGGGTGAAGATCGCGGCGATGGTGCGGGCCTTGCCGGGCGGTTTCGCTTGCCAGGCGGCAGGGTCAAGATGCTCGATGAGAACCTGGTTCATGCGGTCGTTGGCGGTGAAGATCCGGGCCGCGGCCGAGCCGAGTTTGGTTTGGACCTTGGGTTCTCGCATGGTCGAGCCTGGCAATCTAAAGCATGCCCTACATCTCCGGCGTTACACGATCCCCCGGTTTGAGCGCCACCGCCGTCGGCAGCGCCACGGCGTCGCCCTCCGCCAGGCCATCGACAATCTGCATCAGCGCCACCGTGGAATTGCCCGTCTTGACCGCGCGCCGCCGCGCCGTGTCGCCCTCCAACGCCAGCACGTAGTCTCCGGCCGAATCGCGGCGCAGGGTCTCCTTGGGAATGACCAGCGCGCCCTCCACCACGGCGGTGCGGATCTCGGCATCCACGTTGGCCCCCGGAACCAAGTCGCGGCCGGGGTTCTCGATGGCGCACAGCACCTCGCCGACCTGGCGCGTTCCCAGCGCCTGAATGGCCGCGGGCTTGCGGTCCACGCGGCCCTGCCACTCTTTACCCGCCAAGGCCTCCCAGCGGATGGCCACCGGCTGGCCCACCGCCACGCGGCCCAGCAGCGGCTCGTCCACATAGACGCGCACCCGCAGGCGCTCCACGCGCCCCACGCTGGCCACTTCGTCACCGGCGTTCAGGTAACCGCCCACGCGTGCCGCCAGCGCGTATACCACCCCCGCCATGGGTGCCCGAACAGCGGTCTGCACGCGCCGCTTCCGCACCATTTCCAGATCGGCCTGGGCCGAAAGCAGCCGGGCGCGCGCCGCCTCCACTTCGTTGGCCGATACCAGAGCGCCGCGGCGCTTTTCCAGCCCTGCGATCTCGACATCGATACGCGCCACTTTGTCGGTCTGCTCCTGAACCTCGAAAGCGGTCGCGGCCTGGTGCTGCTGGAGGCGCCTGCGGGCTTCCAACTCCCTCCGCTCGCGGGCCAGGTCGGCGCGGGCTATCGCCAGGCTATTGGCGATTTCCACCGACTCGCCGGGCCGCCCGCCGCTCTCCAGCGCCATCAGGTTGGCGTGCGCTTCGGCCACATGGGCCTCGGCCGACTGCGTGTCGGTTTCAAGCGCCGGGTCCGAAATCTCGGCCAGTACCGCGCCCTCGGCCACGTACTCGCCTTCGTGAACCGGCACGCGCACCGCCAGGCCGGAAGCCACCGCGCGCGCCGCCTGCCATTCGATAGGTTCCACCTTGCCGTTGGTGGGCAGCGTGCTGACCAGGGTCTGCCGCCTGGCACGGACGAACTTCACTGTCGGGGGAGCGTTCCTGCGGATGACTCCCCAAACCAGGACGGCTGCCACCAGGACCAGCAACGGGAACAGGAGCTTCTTCAATATGGGGTCTCCACCACTATATTAACCGGGGCGGGTTGGGGCCGAAACGGAAGGCTCGCGAGGCGCCTACGCCAGGGCTTTGCGGGGGCGCGGGGCTTCGGCGATATTGACCACGGACTTGCCGAAGATGGTCATGTCCTGCACCATGCGCTCGACGTCGGCGGCGTCGTCAACCGCGATCTCGTGCTCGATCCAGTCCGAAAGCGGAATGTTGCGGAAGTACATGCGCTCCTGCAGGACCAGGCTCTTGCGGTTCTGCAGCAGCATACGGTTCTCGCGCATGTAGTGGCGCTGTTCGACCGAGAGCTCGTTCAGGAAGTTGTCGAAGGACTGGCGGCGGGCGGATTCCTCGGCGGCCCGCACGGCCAAAGGTAGGGTCGCCTGGATGGCTTTCTTCTCGGCGTCCAGTGCGCCGCGAGCCTCGGCCAGGTCGGCCCGCTGCTCGGCCAGCTTGACCTCCATCCGCGACTGCATGAAGTGCCAGGCCGCTACACCGGTCACGACAGCCGCGAAGCCGGGAAGCACAACCAGCATGACAACTTCCATCATCAGCACCATGGTACCGGCGATACGCGCTCCGGGCTAGATGACAAAGGTTATTATCGGACACTAACTTAGGGGGACTCGGAAGCCCCCCGGCTGTGCCACTTACCGCCCACCCGGCGTATGTGGGGTTGCACGCACCGCCCGCTCGAAGGCCCAGGCCCGGATGTGGTTGATCTGCTCCTTCATGGTCTGCGACAGCGGAACCGTACGGGCCGCGATGCCCACCAGGTCGTTGTCGGTCACCTCCCGGTCCTCCAGACGGGCCTTAGTTATGGCCGAAACCACGCATTGCTCAATCTCGGCGCCGGCAAAGCCATTTGTAAACTCCATTAACTGCTCAATGTTGTAACGCGCCGGGTCCACCCCGCGGCGGCCCAGATGGATCCGGAAAATCTCCATGCGCTCCCGTTCCGTCGGCAGATCGACGAAGAACACCTCGTCGAAGCGGCCCTTGCGGATCATTTCGGCGGGTAGCAGGTCGATGCGGTTGGCGGTGGCCGCCACGAACAGGCCGGGCGTCTTCTCCTGCATCCAGGTGAGGAAGAACGCAAAGATGCGGCCCTGTTCGCCGCTGGTTTCGGTGGAGGTGATGCCCATTTCGATTTCGTCGAACCACAGCACCGCCGGCACCATGTCTTCCAGCATCCGGCAGGCCGCCACGAAGGCGCCCTCCGGCTTGCCGTGCCGCCCCGAAAAGATCTCGATCATGTCCACGCGGTAGAGCGGAAGCTGGAAATCGTTGGCGATGGCCTTCACCGCCAGGCTCTTGCCGCAGCCGGGAATGCCCATCATCAGCAGTCCCTTGGGGACGATTTCGGCGCTCAGGCTGTCGCGCATTTGGAACAGATTGCGGCGCTCGCCCAGCCACTTCTTGAGGCCTTCCAGCCCGCCGATTTCGCCCATGCCGGTGCTGGTGGTGATGAACTCAATCACCCCGCCGCGGTTCACCAGCAGCCGCTTCTCTTCGAGCAGAGCTGGCAGGGACTCGGGACCCAGCGGGCGACCTCCGGCCAGGGCGCGGCGCAGGGCGTAGCGGGCTTCGTCCAGCGTCAGCCCCTGTAGCGCGCGGGCCATCTGGTAGAGCACGTCATCGGCCGGGGTGCCCGCGGGCGATTGCGCCGTCTCCTGACGCACGAAGGCCAGCAGTTCCACCGCGTCTGGCGGCCGCAGGTCCAGGAACAGTACGTTGCGCTCGATCCCCTCGGGGACGTACCGGATCGGCGAGGTGATGACCACGAATTTCCGCCGGTCCGTGCAGGCGTCGTAGGCGTCCCGGAAGCGGCGACGGATCTCCGCCGATTCGCGCAGCGGGTCGTGGAAATCCTTGAGGTGGAAGATGGCCGCGCCGGGGTAATCCACGATGAAATCCAGCGCACCGCGCGGCGTGTCCGTTCCCGCTTCGGCTTCCAGGGCGGCGCGCCGCATCCCGCCCGTGAGGGTCCAGGTGAAAACCGGTGTCTCGGCGCCGGCCAGCAGCACCGGGCTCAACTCGGCCAGAACGCCTGCCACGCGCTGCTCCTCGGCCGAGTGGATATAGGTGATCGGGCGTCCCGATTCGAACGCTTCGCGGATCATCCTGGCCGCGCGGGTCTCGGTGACTGGGGGGATCGTTTCAATGATCGCCATCCGGCGCACTCTCCTGTGGTTCTCCCATTATGGACGCGGCGCGGGGGCGAAAAGTCCGCCAGCCTCACCGTTCCACGTGGCCCAAGGCGAACGCCGCTTCCCGCGCCGTGACGATGCGGGCGGTCCCGTGCCGTTCCAGGCTCAGCAGGTGCTTGCCGTCGCCGGTGACCAGCAGGTCGGCTTTCCCGGCCACCGCCATGGCGAGCAGGAAGTTGTCCGCGGGGTCGGGGCTGACTTCGACGCGCGGCAGCGGGCCAGTGAGCACGGCCAGAGCGCGGACTTCATTCACCATTGTGCCCGCGGTCGCCGGGTTGAGAAACCGCTCCAGCCGCGGGTAGCGAGTGACGCGGCGGAATTCCTCGAGTTGCTCTTCGCTGGAAACGAGCGCAAAGCGGTTCCTGCGCCAACACTGATACAAGTAGCTAGGCGCACCGTGCGGCACGATCAGCGCACTGATGAGGATGTTGGTGTCGAGGATGACCCGCACGAGCGCCTACGCGCCCACGCCAGAGCCACGGACGGCGTCGACAGCCTCGGAGATGGCGGCCTCGATCTCCGCGGGCGGCACATCGGCGTTCGCGGCCTTGGCTTCCGCAACGGCCAGATCCAGAACCCGCCAATGAACTGCATCCTCAACAAACTTCGAGAGATCGCCCTTGCGCATGCCGTGGCGTCCCAAGTAGGTACGCAGTGTCATGTCGGTGTCCCTCGAAATTACCAGAGACCAACGGATTCTCTCAATCATAGGCCCTCCCGTAAACGTACATACGCTTACCTGTTTATGAGTCTAACACGGTCTCCAAGCTATTGCAAGGGGCCCTGAAACTCCAACCCGGATCAGCCGTACTGGGACTCAGCCGTAATACTGCGGCGGGCCGATCAGTGTATACTGGCATCAACCTGGGTCCGGAACTGGGTATTCCGGGTGAAGCGTGCACTTAACTTAGGAAGAAGGGGAGGTTCGTCTTGCCAACCACGGCCGCCGCTGCCGCGCCGAATCCGGCGCTGGTTTTCGAAACCCTACTGGCCCACCAGCGCTCCGCCGCGCTGCGTTCGGCCATCGAACTCAACGTATTCGGTGCCGTGGGCGAGGGTCCAGCCGATGCCGCCGCGCTGGCCACCCGGTGTTCCGCGTCGGTCCGCGGCATTCGCATCCTTTGCGATTTTCTTACTACCGCCGGGCTGCTCAACAAACGGGACGGCATCTACAGCCACACGCCCACCAGTGCGCTCTTCCTGGATCCGCGCTCGCCCAACTCGCTTCACTCGATGGCGCGCTTCCTGGGCGTAGCCGAGTTGCGAGTGGCCTATGACGACCTCACGGAAGTCGTTCGCACGGGTCACAGCCAACTGCCAGGCCAGGGCAGCATCTCGCCAGAGAACCCCATTTGGGTGGATTTCGCCCATGGTATGGCGCCCATGATGGCTCCTCTGGCGGGGCCGCTGGGCCAAATCGTGCTCGATGGCCGCAAGGGTCCCATGCGAGTGCTCGATATCGCCGCCGGGCACGGGCTGTTCGGCATCGAAATCGCCAGGCAGAACCCCCAGGCGCACATCGTGGCTCTGGACTGGGCGCGCGTGCTCGACGTGGCCAAGGAGAACGCCCGCCAGGCCGGCGTGCAAAGCCGCTACAAGCTACTGCCGGGCAGCGCCTTCGAAGTGAACTATGGCGGCCTCTATGACGTGGTGCTGCTGACGAACTTCCTGCACCACTTCGATGCGGCCACCTGCGTGGGCCTGCTGCGGCGGGTGCGCGATGCCCTCAAACCGCGCGGCATCGCCGCCACCCTGGATTTCGTCCCCAACGAGGACCGCGTCACTCCTCCCATGGCTGCCTCCTTCAGCCTCACCATGCTGGTCTCCACCCCCGCCGGCGACACCTACACAATTCGCGAACTCGAAGCCATGCACAAGGCCGTCGGATTCGGGCGGATCAAAGCGCATCCCATCGCTGGCAGCCCCCATACCGTGGTGATCGCCGCTGCCCAGGACCGCTAGGCCGGTCTTGACCACCAGGGCCGCGCACCGCTTCTTGTTAGAATCGGACAATGGCGGAAACCCAGCCCGGCGCGAAACCTGTCGAGAGCTTCGAAGCCTCGCTTGACGAACTCGAAAAGGTGGTCAAGGAACTGGAAGCTGGCGACCTCTCGCTCGATCGCTCGCTCGCACTTTTCGAGCGCGGCATGGCGCTCGGCGACCGCTGCCGGGCCCGGCTCGAGGAAGCCGAGACGCGGATCGAGATGCTCATCCGCAAGGAAGGCAAACTCTCGGCCGAGCCATTCCGCCCCGAAAAGTCCGAACCATCATGAACCTGCGTGAATACCTCGTCCAGCAGCAGAAACTGGTGGACGCGGAACTGGACCGTCTGGTCCCCACCGAATCCACACCCCCGGAGACCATTCACCGGGCCATGCGCTACAGCCTGTTCGCCGGCGGAAAACGCATCCGCCCCATCCTGTGTATCGAGGCCGCGCACGCGGTCTCCGACATGGTGGAAGGCGTCACCGCCGCCGCCTGCTCGCTCGAACTCATCCACACCTACTCGCTGATCCACGACGACCTTCCGGCGCTCGATAACGACGATTATCGCCGCGGCAAGCTCACCAACCACAAGGTCTTCGGCGACGCCATGGCCATCCTGGCGGGCGACGCGCTGCTCACCCAGGCGTTCCAGGTGCTGGCCCAGCTCGCCGTCTCCGACGCGCGCCGCACCCTCATGGTGGCCGAACTCGCAACCGCCAGCGGAACCGTGGGCGGAATGCTGGGAGGCCAGGTGGCCGACCTGGAGGGAGAAGGCAAACCGCCCGACGCCCAACTGCTCGAAACCATCCACCGCGCCAAGACCGGCGCCCTATTGCGCGCCAGCCTGCGCCTGGGGGCGGTCTATGCCGGGGCGTCCGAGGACCAGTATGCCGCGCTCTCGCGTTACGGCGAACACGTGGGGCTGGCCTTCCAGATCGTGGACGACATCCTCGACGTCGAGGCGTCTTCGGAATCGCTCGGCAAGACCGCCGGCAAGGACGCCGCCCAGCACAAGATCACCTTCCCGGCGGTTTACGGACTGGAAACCTCGCGCCGCATGGCCGAAGAGGAATGCGCCCGCGCGCACCTAACGCTCGAGCAGTTTGGGCCGCGCGCCGAGCGCCTGCACGAACTGGCCGACCTGATCGTTCAGCGGAAATCATGAAAACACGGCTGGACCGCGCGCTGGTGGAACGTGGCCTGGCCGAGTCGCGCGAAAAGGCGCAAGCGCTCATCATGGCCGGCGAAGTTCGCGTGGATGGCCACAAAGCCGCCAAATCGGGCCAACCCGTGGACCCAGGAGCCGCCATCGAAGTTCTGGCGCGCCCGCCCTACGTGGGCCGCGGAGGTTTCAAGCTGGCGGCCGCCCTGCGCCAATTCTCGATCGGCACCGCGGGCGCCGTGTGCCTGGACGTTGGCGCCTCCACCGGCGGATTCACGGACGCCCTGTTGCAGGCCGGCGCGGCGCGCGTTCACGCCGTGGATGTGGGCGCCGGCCAGCTGGCCTGGGCGTTGCGCACCGATCCCCGCGTGGTGCTCCATGAGCGCATCAACGCGCGCGAGCTGACCATGGCGGAAATCGGCGAGCGGGTGAATCTCGCGGTCTGCGACGTCAGCTTCATTTCCGTAACCCTGATTCTGCCCGCCATCGTGCCGCTTCTCCAGCCGGGTGGACAAATGGTTATACTAATCAAGCCACAGTTTGAAGTTGGCAAGGGTCAGGTGGGAAAAGGCGGAATCGTGCGCCAGCCCGAGCTGCACCAGGCGGCTTGCGAGCGGGTGGCACAGGCTGTGGCGGACTTGGGATTTGAGAACAGCATCATGGACAGCCCCATCCTCGGCGCGGAAGGGAACAAGGAGTTCCTCCTACATGCCCATCATTAAGACGGTTGGCATCATCACCAAGCCGAACTCGCCGGCGGCCACCGCCATCGTGCCGCGGCTGCTCGACTGGCTGCACGGGCGCGGCCTGGGGGTACGCATCGACCAGGACACCGCCTTCTACGCGGGCGGCGTGAAGGGCATCGCACGCGAAGAGGTTCCCGAGGGCTGCGACCTGGTGATCGTGCTGGGCGGCGACGGCACGCTGCTCTCGGCGGCGCGCGCCATTGGCCGGCGCGAGATCCCGCTCTTCCCGGTGAACGTGGGCGGCCTCGGCTTCCTCACCGCCATCAGCCGCGACGAGATCTACCCCGAACTGGAGCGCGCTTTCCGCGGCGAGCACCGCATCGCCAACCGCCGCCTGCTGAACACCGAAGTGCAGCGCGGCGGCCAGGTGGTGGCTTCCTTCGAAGCGCTTAACGATGCCGTGCTCACCAAGAGCGCGCTCGCCCGCATGATCGACCTGGACACCTACGTCGACGAGCAATTCGTGTGCGCCTACAAGGCCGACGGGCTGATCATCTCCACGCCCACGGGATCGACGGCCTATTCGCTCTCCGCCGGCGGGCCCATCATTTTCCCCAAGGTGGAGGCCATCTGCATCACCCCCATCTGCCCCCACATGCTCACCAACCGCCCCGTGCTGGTGCCCGATAACAGCGTGATCCGGGTGCACTCGCGCGGCCCCGAGGAAAGCGTGTACCTGACCATCGACGGCCAGGTTGGCACGCCGATCCACGAGGGCGATACCATCGTGTTTCGCAGTTCCAACTATTCCCTGCGGCTGATCCGTCCGCCTCACCAGATGTTCTTCGACGTGCTGCGCCAGAAGCTCAAATGGGGCGAGCGCTGAGGGGCTGCCCGGCCACCCTCGGGCGCCGCCGCGGCCCGGCAACGGGTGGCGGCTGGCGCTATTCTGATTTGTGAGTTACCAACACCGAGGAGGACACACCCATGATCCAACTGCCGCCGCTGCCATTCGCCAAGGACGCCCTCAGCCCGCACATCTCGGCCGAGACTCTCGATTACCACTACGGCAAACACCATCAAGCCTATGTGAATAACCTGAACCAACTCATTCCCGGCACAAAGTACGAGAACCTGCCGCTCGAGGAAATCGTGCGCACCTCCGAAGGCAAGATCTTCAACAACGCCGCCCAGGTCTGGAACCACACCTTCTACTGGAACTGCCTCTGCCCCAATAGCACGGGCAAGCCATCGGGCGCGCTACTCGACCGCATCGAGCGGGACTTCGGCACCTTCGAACATTTCCAGAAGCAGTTCACCGATACCGCCGTGGGCTTGTTCGGCTCCGGCTGGGCATGGCTGGTGCAGATGCCCGACGGAAACCTGGAACTGCGGGCCACCTCGAACGCCGCGACACCGCTCACCGCCCACGACAAGCCCCTGCTCACCTGCGATGTCTGGGAGCACGCCTATTACATCGACTTCCGCAACGCGCGGCCCAAGTACGTCGAGACGTTTTGGAAGCTGGTCAACTGGGACTTCGCCGCCAAGAACATGAAGGCGTAAAAGGGGCGCGCAGCCCTACTTCCGCGCGTCCGCCGCTTCCCGCACGCGGCTATGATGCCGCCCGTAGGTGAAGTACACCACCAGGCCGATCAGCAGCCAGCCAATCAGCCGCGCCCAATTGACCCAACCTAGCTTGTACATCATGTACCCGTTGAACAGCACGCCCAGAATCGGCACCACTGGCACCCAAGGCGTGCGGAAGGGGCGCGGCTGGTCGGGGTCTGTGCGGCGCAGAAACATAATCGCCACGCATACGATCACGAACGCCAGCAGCGTGCCGATATTGACCATCTTGCCGATATCGTCGATGGGCGTCACGCTGCCCACCACCGCGGCCAGCAGGCCCACCAGGATGGTGTTCTTCCAGGGCGTGCGGAAGCGCGGGTGGATGTCGGCGAAGAACTTCTTGGGCAGCAGCCCGTCGTTGGCCATGGCATAGAGCACGCGCGTCTGTCCCAGCAGCATCACCAGCATCACGCTGGTCAGCCCGGCCAGCGCGCCCAGGGTAATCACGTCGGCCGCCACGTCGAGCCCGCGGTCCATGAACGCCCGCGCGATGGGCGCCTCGATGTTGACGTTCTGCCACGGCACCATGCCGGTCAGCACGCCCGCCACGGCGATGTAGAGGACGGTGCACACCAGCAGCGAGGCGATGATCCCGATGGGCAGATCGCGCTGCGGGTTTTTGGCCTCCTGCGCGGTGGTCGAGACCGCGTCGAAGCCGATATAGGCGAAGAAAATGTACGCCGCCCCCGCGCCCACTCCCGAGAAGCCCATGGGAGCGAACGTGCTCCAACTGTGACCCCAGTTGCCAACATGCACGTACATGGCGCCCAGTCCGATGACGAACAGGACCACCGATACTTTCACCACTACGATGGTGGCGTTAAAGCGCGCGCTCTCCTTGATGCCGATGACCAGAATGGCCGTGATCCCCAGCGCGATCAGGAACGCCGGAAGGTTGAAGCCGATCTCGCATCCGAACAGCCGTGGTGCGCCCAGCAGGTTGTGGGCCCGCCGCAGCAAGTCCGGCGATTGCGCCGCCACGATAGCGGACACTTTTTCCAGAAAGGCCTGCGATCCGGGCACTAGCGTATGGTCCCCGAGGGCGATCTGGCGGGCGATGGCTTTCTCCGCCATGGCTAGGCCGGTCCAGTGATCGTAGGCCAGCCATAGCGGCATCTTGATGTGCAGGATGTCCAGCAGTTCGATGAAGTGGTTGCTCCATCCCGAGGACACGGTGCTGGCGCCCATGGCATACTCGAGCGTCAGATCCCAACCGATGATCCAGGCGAACAGTTCGCCCAGCGTGGCGTAGGCGTAGGTGTAAGCGCTGCCCGCCAGCGGAATCATGGCGGCGAATTCCGCGTAGCACAAGCCCGCGAAAGCGCAGCCCAATCCGGAGAGCACGAACGACAACATCAGGCCCGGTCCGGCATAGTGCGCGCCCAGTCCCGACAGCACGAAGATTCCCGCGCCGATGATGGCGCCCACTCCCAGTGCGGTGAGTTGAAACACCCCGAGCGTGCGCTTAAGGCTGCGCGCGCCCTCCTCCCCGGCTTCCGCCGTGAGCATGCTCATGGGCTTGCGAATGAGGAGATTGGACATAGTGGGCTCGGTGCCCGCAGTATATCATTGCGCTCGGGCGCGCCGCACGGAAAACCCGGCGGAAAACCCGTCGCTTTTCCGGCTGAGCCTCATATCGAGAGATCCGCTCAATATCCGGCTTCGCGTCCGTGGCGGACCGCCAGGATGACAGCCTCTTTCCCGTCGTAGCGATATAGGGCAAGGTAGGCCCCCTGCCCGAACTCAATCGCCCACTCGCGAAACTCCGGTGGCAGCTCTTCGACGGGACGGCCAATCTCCGGGTGCTTGCCGAGCGCTTTCACGCCCTGACGGATAGTCTTGACGGCGCGCTGGGCGGCATCCCGGCTCTTGGGGGCCAGGAACGCATGGAGACGGGCCACATCCGCGAGCGCCGGCTGGGACCATCTCAGACGTGGCATTTCGGAACGGCGGCGTCCTTGCCCGCTTCCAGCCTGGCCAGCCAGGCGTCGGCCTCCGCGGCCGTGACGTGCAGGCCGGTGGTCCGATAGCCGGCCCATGCGGCGAGCGCATCCTGCCGCAAGCGCTCGCGCTTTTCCTCGCGTTCCACATACTGCTCGACGGCTTCGCGCATGATCCAGTGCGCCGAACGGCGACGGGCCGAGGCGAGCCGCTGAACCCGTTCCTTCATCGCGCCATCGAGTTTCAAACTGGTCGTCGAAAGAGCCGGCATGGAAAGTGCTCCAAGGTGTTACCTGTTAGCACTATACCACCGCGGCATGTCCAAAGCGGACCCGCGGCGGCCTGGAACGGTCTCGCCGGCGCGGCAGCAGGACCGCGCGCCGCGGTGCCACACCCGCAACCGCCGCCTACTGCAGCGGCACCACCCCACCGTTAGTCACGAACACCGTCAGCATGCCCGCGTCGATTCCCGAAGCGGCGTAGGGGCTCTCGGGAATGCCGGCGATCTGCAGGTTCACCCCCTGCTGGCCCTGGATACCGTAGCCCTTGGGCGCCAGCAGGTTGAGAAACGCCGACGGAATCGTGAACGTTCCCGAAGACGCACTGGCATTGCAGACCACGAACACATAGGCATTGATCCCCGATCCCAACGGGACGCCGTTGAAGGCGAAGACGCCCACTTCGTTGAACGGCGCGCCGCCCGTCCAGTTCAGCGTCAGGTTCTGCGCGCGATTCACGCTGGCTGGAGGGTTGGTGGGCACCACCGAAGCCGGTAGCGTCAATGCCGCCGTAAACGACCCCACGCCCGCTCCGCCCGAGCCATCGCTAACCGTGAAGGCTCCCGGCGCAATGGCGGTTGACAAGGTGCCCGTATAATAACCCGCGGAGCCTACCGGAACGCTCTGGCTTCCGCCGGGTCCGGTAACGGTCAGCGCCGATCCTGCATTCAGATAGGCCGGCGAAATCGGGTCCGTCAGTGCCGTATCCGCCGTGCTTCCCGCGCCCTCGTAAGCTGCGCAACTGCCGGTCGACGGGAGAGGAGATCCGCCGTACGACCGAATGAGCGTGTTGAGCGGGAAGTTCCCGAAGTACGCAAGCGCGGAGTCGCTAAGGTTGGCTATGCGGCTGAGCCCGATGCCTCCCATGTTCAGCGCGCCCTTGGCGGCCGCTTTCTGCAGGTTGGCCGCCGTCAACATGCCGAAGTTGTCGCTGCAAACGGTCTGCCCGGCCGGGGCGATGGACGTGGTGGTGACGTTGCCCGTGATTCCTTTCACCGCCACCGCGATCGACGTCTTGCAACCGCTGGCCGCCGCGGCAGGTAACGTGAAGTTAATCTGATCGAGCCCCGGGTAACTGCTCCGCCCGCCGTACAGCACCGTGGCCGGCTGGTTCCCGACCAGGACTTGCACGCCCGAACCCAGGTCGTACTGCGGCGGCGGTTGGGTCTCGTCGCCCGTCACCGCGCCCAGTCCAGTGCCCCACAGGATCAGCGTCTGGCCGGGATGGGCGGGGTTGACCATGGTGATCGCGTTGTAATAAACGTCGGTGACCACCGCCGGCCCCGTGCCGCCCCCGTTGAGCGTCAGCGTGCCGAAATTCGCGGCCACCACCTGGATGGAGGTCGAGGCCTTGACGCCCTGGTAGGTGAGCGTCAGCGTCCCCGTCCCAACTGGCGTGGCCGAGGGCAGCACCGCGGCTACCTGCGAAGTCCAACTGTAGATCATGATGCAGTTCACGGTCACGCTGCCGACAGCTACTTGAACCGTGGTTCCCGCCAGCCCCAGCGTGGACGGCCACGGGAAGCTCTGCACCTCCAACAAAGCGGATGGACCGAGCCCGCTCCCCGTGAGCGCGAAGATGGAGCCCTGCGCGATCCCGGAGTTGGGCAACCCTGGAGGCGCGAAACTGGAGTTGTTGTAGACTCCGGTGATGGCCGGAGCTGCGGTCAGTAGGGCGGCGCATGCAATAGCAAGGGCAACTAGGCGGACGATTCGCACGGTTTCATGACAATCGAGTTTCACGGCGTTCTCCTTTGATCGCAGCGTACATTTCGGACTCGGGAGTCCCATTCAGTATACAACCGTCCCGCGGCCCGCGTTCGCCGGAACTCCGCGCGGAAACCTCGCGCGCGGCGGCCGTGTCCCCACACGGAACCGCGCGCGTCAGCGAGCGGCCCGCTGGCGCCCGGCCGCTGCCTGACGCTCGGGCCGCTCCTTGACAGTCGCGGTTCCGGGTGGGACTGCCGCATGCCATGCGACAATCGAAGGCTAATCGCGCGCGGAACGTCCGATTCCGGTCCGCCAATTGGAGCACACATAGCCGATGCCGCTCTGGAAGAGCACCTTCGCCGCCCTTGCGCGCAGCAAGGCCATCGCCGGTTTCATGCTGGGCAACCGTTTCGCGCGGGGCATGGCGTTGCGCTTCGTGGGCGGCGACTCGGCTCCCGCGGCCATCCGCCAGTGCGTGGAATTGAGCGGGCGCGGCGTCACCACTTCGCTGAACTACCTGGGCGAGTACGTCACCTCGCCCGCGGCCGTCGAGGAGAACGTCTCGCAGATCGTGGCGGCAATCCGGCTGATGGGCCCTACGGCTCTGGACGTTCATATCTCGATCTACCCCACCCAGATCGGCTACGCCCGTTCGGACGAAATGGGCGATACCAACGGACTGCGCCTCGGGCAGGTGGTCGCCGAGCAACCCGCCAACGGCCGCCGCCGGCTGCTGATGCTGGACATGGAGGATTTCGCCTTGGTGCAAAAGACCCTGGACCTGCGGGCGCGGCTGGCGCACTCCGGCTGCCCTACCGGCATCACCATCCAGGCGTACCTGCACCGCACCGAAGCGGACCTGCGCGGCCTGGTCGAGGACGGCGCCGCCGCCATTCGCCTGGTCAAGGGCGCTTTCCTGGAGAGGCCGGACCGCGCCTGGACGCGGCGACCGGATATCAACCGGGAGTATCTCCGGCACGCCGCCTACCTGCTATCGGCCGAGGCCAAATCCCGCGGCCTCTACCCGGTCTTCGCCACGCATGACGAGGCCACCATGCGAGCCGTCGTGGACGCCGCCGAGCGGAACCACTGGTCGCGCGACGAGTACGAGTTCGAGATGCTCTACGGCGTGCGAATACCGCTGCAGCGCCAGATCGTAGCCGAGGGCCGCCGCCTCAGGCTGTACGTGCCGTTTGGTACCGACTGGTGGCCGTACACCATGCACCGCGTCGGCGAAAACCCGGCGAACGCGCGCGCGGTGCTCTCGGCGCTATGGAACAGCGGCGAATGACCGGCGCGAAGTGCATGCGCGGGAGACCCGAGCCCCGGATGAACACCCCGGTCCGAACGGAGCCATAATGGCAATTGTGAAGAGGCCCCTGCGAGTCTACGCGGATACGTCCGTGTTCGGAGGATGTTTCGACGACGAATTCAAGGCCGAGAGCGTCCGGTTCTTCGACGAGGCCCGGCAGGGACAGTTCGTCGTTGTTGTATCCAACGTCACTCTCGACGAACTGGAACTGGCTCCGGATCCGGTGCGCTCCGTGCTCGCCGCGTTGCCCCCCGAGCAAGTCGAGGTCGTGAGCACATCGCCGGAATCGGACGGCCTGCGGAGTGCGTACCTGGAGGCGGCGGTTGTGGGGCCGGCATCGAGCAACGACGCGGCCCACATTGCCGTGGCGACGGTTTCCGGCGTGGATTTGGTGGTGAGTTGGAACTTCAAACACATCGTCCATTTTGAGAAGATAGGAGGGTACGAAGGAGTGAACAGTCTGCGCGGCTACCGCAGCCCAAGAATCTACTCGCCGCGAGAGGTTATAACGCCATGAAGTCCGGAAAGGCATTCGACTGTGTCGAGATGAAGGCGGAGATTCAGGCGCGGCTTTTGCGCGAAGTTGCCGACCTGGGTGAGGAGCAAGCTCAAAGGCTGCGGGCCGAGCGCTTGTCGCGCGATCCGATTCTGGGCGCCTTCTTGCGAACGAAAATGGCCCAGGACGATGGGTCCTCCCGCCGAACGCCAGCCGCCTAATCCACCCCCAGTACGCACCCGCCCCGCCACCGCCCGTCCCCTGTGTTACTATTCCGTTTTAATTCCTCCGATCCAAAAAGCCAGGGAGCAAAATCGTGAAAGTATACGAGAGCAAGGACATTCGGAACGTCGGTGTGGTGGGCCACGGCGATTCCGGCAAGACGACGCTCACCTCCGGGATGCTGTTCGCCTCGGGTGCCACCAACCGCCTGCTGCGGGTGGACGAGGGAAATACCATCACGGATTTCGACGAGGACGAGATCCAGCGCAAGATCACCATCTCCACCGCCATCGCCGTGGCGGAGTGGAAGAAGGCCAAGATCAACATCCTCGATACTCCCGGCTACAACATTTTCATCAACGACACCCGGGCCTCCCTGGCGGCCGCCGACGCCGCCCTGGTGCTGGTGGATGGCGTTGCCGGAGTTGAGGTGCAGACCGAGAAGGTCTGGGCCTTCGCCAACGATTTCAAGCTGCCCCGCGCCATCGTCGTCAACAAGCTGGATCGCGAGCGCTCGGATTTCGCCCGCACCATGGAAAGCGTCAACGAGAACTTCGGCCGCGCGGCCGTGCCCATTCACATCCCCATCGGCAGCGAGCGCGACTTCACCGGCGTGGTGGACCTGATCCGCATGAAGGCCTACACCTACACGGTTGGGGGCGACGGCAAGGGCAAGGAAGGCGACATCCCCGCCCACCTCGCCGAGGCCGCCCAGAAGGCTCAGGAAGCCCTGATTGAAATGGTGGCCGAGGGCAACGACGCCCTCATGGAGGAGTTCTTCGATAAGGGCACCCTGCCCGCCGACCGCATCATCGAGGGGCTGAAGCTGGGCGTCCGCGAAATGCGCATCTTCCCGGTGATGTGCGCCGCGGGGCTGAACAACGTCGCGACCGACCTGATCCTGAACTTCATCGTCGAGAACCTGCCCGCTCCCACCGAACGCGAGGCCGTCCCCGTGGTGGTCGAGGGCTCTTCCGAGCCGCAGACCCGCAAGATCTCCGCCACCGGCCCCTGCTCCCTATTCGTGTTCAAGACCACTGCCGACCCCTTCGCCGGCCGCATCAACTATTTCAAGGTCATGACCGGCGTCGTAAAGAACGATGCCAACCTCAACAACCTCACCCGCTCCGGCTCCGAGCGCCTGGCCCACCTCAGCAGCCCCCAGGGCAAGACGCTGCAGCCGGTCACCGAACTGCATGCCGGTGATTTCGGTGCCGTGGCCAAGCTGAAGGACACCCTGACCGGCGACACCCTGGCCGACAAAGGCGTGAACTTCACCTTCGTGCCTGTGAAGCTGGCGGAACCTTCCATCGCCTTCGCCATCGAAGCCAAGTCGCGCAACGACGAAGACCGCATGGGCAATGCCGTCCACCGCATCCTGGAAGAAGACCTCTCGCTGCGGTTCTACCGCGACCCGCAAACCCGCGAGTTTCTCCTGGCCGGATCGGGCCAGCAGCACGTGGAAATCGTGGTTAGCCGGCTGAAGCGCCGCTACAGCGTGGACGTCACCCTGAAGGCGCCCAAGATCCCCTACCGCGAGACCATTCGCGGCACCGCCGACGTGCAGGGCCGCCACAAAAAGCAGACCGGCGGCCACGGGCAATTCGGCGACTGCTGGATCAGGATGGCGCCCCTGCCGCGCGGCGGCAACTTCGAGTTCGCCAACGAGATCTTCGGCGGCTCCATCCCCAAGAACTTCATCCCGGCCGTGGAAAAGGGCATCGTGGAAACGGCCGCCAACGGCTACCTGGCAGGCTACCCCATGGTGGATTTCAAGGTCACCGTGTACGACGGCAGCTACCACGACGTCGACTCGTCAGAGTTGGCGTTCAAATTGGCCGCCCGCAAGGCCTTCAAAGCCGCCATGCTGGAAGCCAAGCCGGCCCTGCTCGAACCCGTGATGAATGTGGAGATTCAGGCGCCCGTGGAATACGCCGGCGACTTGATGGGCGACCTCAACAGCCGCCGCGGCCGCATCTCCGGCATGGAGACCAAGGGCAGCACGCAATTCATCCGCGCCCAGGTGCCCATGGCCGACATGCTGAACTACCAGAACGACTTGACCGCCATCACCCAGGGCCGGGCGTCCTTCACCATGGAGTTCGACCACTACGATTACGTGCCGCAACTCCAGGCCGAAAAGATCATCGCCGCCGCCAAGGCCGCCAAGGAAGGCGTCGAGGAAGAAGAGGAGTAGCGGAGAGGGCACACCACCGCCTGTGGCAGCGCAATGACCCGGGAAGCGGGCGCAAAACCGCCCGAACCACCGCAACACCCGTGTAAATTAGGAGAGAATTCGGGCAAAAACGACACACCTATCCCTTCAGTAGTACGGGATAGGGTTGCGCCGAGTTACGGTTCTGTAGTAGGCTTTTAACGATTGTGCCGCGAGGCGGCCCATCGAAGCAGCTTTATTTTCATCGTTTGGAGCTCTTGATGGACGTGTGGATGAAGACTGTCTTCTCCTGTTCGCTAGTCGCTGCGGCGCTTAGCACTGCCGGCTACGTAGAAGCCAAGCAATCCAAAGGCCACTTTCGGCCCTACGTGCCCCCTGCCATTGTGCCATTACACCGGCCCGTGCTGGCGGATGCCGCCCCGCCTGCAAATCTCGCTACCACCCGGTTTTGGATGCCCCCAGCACTGGAGGCTCCGGCAATTCTGCCCCGCTGGACCGCCGGCGACAGCAAGGTGCAACTCGCTGAAAACACTTTTGATTCCGCCCGGAAGCTCTATCAGGCCGAAGATTTTGCCGGCGCGCGGCGCGGGTTCGATCTAGCCATCGACCAGATGATCGAAGCTTCCGACTTGGATCCGGCCGACCGCCAGGACTACCAGCGGCGCCTGGAAGACATGGTCGAGATCGTCCACGAGCTGGACGTGGCGGGCATGGGCGCAAACCCCGGCGGCCAGGACCGCCGATTCGAGAAGGCACCCCTGGAAGACATCCTGCAGCTCACCTTCCCGGTTGACCCCAAGTTGAAAAGCCGCGTCCGGGAGCAGGTGGCGGCCACGGTTTCCCAACTCCCCCTCACCGTCAACGACACCATCCTCGGCTACATCAACTTCTTCTCCAATCGCGGACGCGGCACCATCGCCGTGGCCACCCAGCGTTCGGGCCGCTACCGGCAGATGATCAACCGGGTTCTGGACGAAGAGGGCGTGCCCCGCGAGTTGATCCATCTGGCGCAGGCCGAGAGCGGGTTCATGCCGCGCGCCATGTCCCGCATGGCGGCCGGCGGAATGTGGCAATTCATGCCGTTCCGCGGCCAGGATTACGGCTTGACCAGGAACAAGTACATCGACGAGCGCATGGACCCCGAAAAGGCCACCCGGGCCGCCGCGCGCCATCTCCACGATCTCTACAACGAGTTTGGCGACTGGTACCTGGCCATCGCCGCCTACAATTGCGGGCCGGGCGTGGTGGAGAACGCCGTCGAGCGAACCGGGTTCGCCGATTACTGGGAGTTGCGGAGCCGCGGCGTGCTGCCCGCCGAGACCAGCAACTACGTTCCCATCATCCTGGCGATGACCATCATCGAGAAGAACGCCGCCGAGTACGGGCTGGGCGACCTCGTCATGGAAGCCCCGCTGGAATACGACACCGTGGATCTCACCGTTCCCACGAGCCTGGCCCTGGTGTCGGATCTGACGGAGACCCCCCTGCCCCAACTGACCGAGTTGAACCCCGCCGTGCTGGGTGGCGTCGCACCGCAAGGGTATGCCCTGCACGTGCCCAAGGGAACCGGTACGCAGCTCTCCAGCGGCCTGGAGCCGGTCCCGGCCGAGCACCGGGATGCCTGGCGCGTGCACCGCGTGGAGAGCGGCGAGACGCTGGCTTCCATCGCCAAGCGCTTCGGCGTGGCCCCGGCTGGCATCGTGGCCGCCAACAACCTGAAGGCTCCCGAAGCCCCGGAAGGCGACTGCCTGTTGATCCCCGCGGCCGTTCGCCCGGTGGTGCCCGCCAGAAGGCCGGCCGTCACCTCGGCAAGCCGCCGGGCAGTTGCCCAACGGCAGACCGCGGCCGGCCCTGCCTCTAACGCACCTAAGTCCCCAGTCAGACCGGCAGCCGCCTCGACAGCCCCACCCAAGCCCCAGCCTCAGCCCAAGCCAGTGGCCACCAGTTTCCGGAAGGCCGTCTCGCCCGTCGCGCCGCCCGCAGTCATGCTGGCGCACGCAGTGGCGAAGTAGCCGTTCTTATGTGGGGCAGGCTGGCAGCCTGCGGCGGGTTTGCAACCCGCCTTCCGGGGTCCAGACACAGCCGCCCAGCAAGTTGATTCCCTGTTGGCCTCCTGCCGTGCCCCGCCTCGCGCCGCCCCTTCCGCGAATTCTGCGTATGTGCAGTATCGCTCGCCGGCGCGCCCGCAACGTCGCAATCTCCCGATTTTTTCCGGCACTCCGTCGATTTTCACTATTGCCTCATCGCGAAAAAGGGGTATTCTATGTGTGATTGTGCCTGACTGCAGGAGGCTCGCTGAATGATCGATAAGTCAAAAATCGCTCCGAAGGACGAAGAAGAGATGGAAGACTTCCACGACTACGAAGATGAAGAGAACTCCGAACTCGACTCGAAGCTAGACGACTTCGAAGATGACGAGGAAGAAGAGGAGGAGGAAATTGACGTGGTGGCGGTATCGATATCATCGCCTCCCGCGGTTCCCCCGCCCGCACCCGCGCCCGTAGCGGCTCCCCCAGCACCGGCCCCCGTGAAGAAGCCGGTGAAGAAGGCCACCGTGGCCAAGAAGGAGCCGCCGATGAAGGCTCCGGCCAAGAAGGCCCCCGCCAAGAAGGCCGCTAAGAAAGCTCCGGCCAAGAAGGCGCCGGCGAAGAAGGCCGCCAAGGCTCCGGCAAAGAAGGCCGCCAAAGCCCCGGCTAAGAAGGCTGCCAAGAAGGCTCCGGTGAAGAAGGCGGCAAAGAAAGCGCCCCCCAAAAAGGCCGCCAAGAAAGCTCCGGCCAAGAAGGGTGGCAAGAAGAAAAAGTAGTAGCGGCTAGCCTTCTGTTCGATGGATTGGCCGGCGGCCCCGCGCCGCCGGCTAACCGTCTCCGGGCTCTACTTCTCGCGGACGGCGCGCCGGCAGCGGTCGAAGAGGTCTAACAGCGCTTCCGCCTGCTCCTCGGCGGTGCGCGTCTGCGGCTTGCCGGAGAACCCCGCGGAAGCCTGCGGCGATTTGCCGTATGCCGTTGTCGTGGCAATGAACCGCATCAACTCCAGGGCCACTTCGTTGTCGCTCCGCGCCGGGCTGGGGGCCTTGGAATCGCGTTCTTCCGATTTGTCGTTCGTTTGTTGTTCCAGCATCGAAGGTCGGTCCTCCCTGTGATACAACTCTAGGGTACTCGATTTTCTTCCTCATGCCGCTCACCGCCGTCCGGCACATCCGCAAAATGCGAGGAGGCGCCCAGGCCCACCTCATGGAAGCCGACGACGGCCATTGGTACGTGGTCAAGTTCCGCAACAACCCGCAGCACCGCCGCGTACTGATCAACGAACTGGTGGCCACCGCCCTGCTGGATTACCTGAGCGTCTCCGCCCCGCCAGCCGCGCTGCTGCGCGTCACGCCGGAGTTCCTGGCCGCGAACCCCGAGGTCTGCCTGACGCTGGGCACCCGCCGCGTCGAAGTGGCGCCCGGCTGGCATTTCGGCTCGCGCTACCCCGGCGACCCGGCGCGCATCGCGGTCTACGACTTCCTCCCCGACGCCCTGCTAACCGGCGTCGCCAACCTGGAGGATTTCCGCGCCATCCTGGTTTTCGACAAGTGGGTGGGCAATGCCGATGGCCGCCAGGCAGTGTTCCACCGCGCCATGGTCCGCAGCGGCGCCGCAGGCCACCAGGCGTTCGTGGCGCGCATGATCGACCACGGCTACGCCTTCAACGGCCCTAACTGGGACTTCCCGGAGTCGCCGCTGCAGGGCCTCTACGCGCGCAAGATGGTCTACCAGGGCGTACGGCGCATCGACGATTTCGAACCCTGGCTGGGCATGGTGATGAACTTCCCAGAAGCCGCCGTGGACCACGCCTGGAAGACCGTGCCGCCGGAGTGGATCGAGGACGACGAAGGCGCGCTGGCGGAACTGTTGGAGCGGTTGTACCAGCGGAGGAAGCGCCTGCCCGAGCTGATCTCAGTCTGTCGAGGCGGGCGGGTGGACCCGTTCCCGAATTGGAGGTAGGAGGCGAAGGATGAAACCTCACGCAAAGACGCCAAGCCGCAAAGAGAACCGCCTTGTGTTCTTGGCGGCCTTGCGTCTTGGCGAGAGCTTCAGATAACCGGACCCCGTGCTACGCTCAGTTCATGGCCGCCACCATCGCCATCGAGATCCCGGGCGCCTGGACCATCCGGGATTGCATCGGATTTCACTGCTTCCACACCTTCCGCCGGGCATGGCCGCTTCTCCCGCTGGCCGCGCTTTGCGCGGCGCTCGATCCCGCGCTATCTCTTTTCGGCGCCAACCGCCTGCTGGTGGCGCGCCTGGTCCCGTTCTCCGGCATGTCCTTCGTGTGGTTGGTGTGCATTCTGCTGGCCCCGCACTGGAAGGCGGCGCGCCAGTGGAAGACTCAGTTGTACCTGCGGAAACCCGCCACGGTGCGGTTCGACGAGGGCGGATTGGGCGTCAAGGCGGCGGACAGTTCTTTCTCCGCCGGCTGGAGAACCATCCTCTCCGTATGGGAAACCCGCACCTTGTTCGCGCTCTATTACGCGCCCAGCATGGCGTACCTGGTGCCCAAGCGTTTCTTCAAGAGCGCCGATGACATGGAAGCGTTTCGCGCGATTGTCGGTTCGGCTATCGCGCCGAAGAACATCGTGCCGCCGGCCCTGGTTGGACGGTGGTGCTGATTCGCTCTCGCGCGCCCGGCCGGCCTATCCGCGAAGTCCCAGTTCGGTGACCACGCGCTGCACGGTATCGAGCAGCGCCTGCGCTTTCGGCAGGCTCTCCACGGCCTTGCCCACCTCGGCGTCCTCGGCCCACCGGCCGCGCTCGGCGGTGTTCTTGTCGAAGGCGCGGAAGTACATTTCGTAGCGGATCTCCCGTTTCACGAAGTCGAGATTCGCCGCGAACTCCTCGTCGGTGAAGGGGATCGGCGTGGTCTTCAGGTACGCCTTGAATCGCTCCACGGTGTCGGAATTGGGTTCCCAGTTGGCGGGCAGCGTGGGCTTGGCGCCGTTCCAGTACACATTTCCGAAGTGCATGAAGGCCAGAGTGCCAAGCGTTCGGCGCTCGAACAGGTTGTAGACGTGGGAGGCGTATTTCTCGTCGGGAGTTACGCCGCCGCCGCCGTAGACCTTGCGGCCGCTGTCGGTGGCCTTGATGTCCTGGGTGGGCTGGCTGTCGCCGTGATGGGTGTAGTAGTCGTAGAAGGAAGAATGCGAGTAGTCGCGCTGGATGAGGCGTCCGCTAGGCGTGTAGTAGTGGGCGATGGTGAGCAGCAGGGCGGCGCCTTCATGCAGCGGGAACTGCGCCTGCACCAGGCCCTTTCCAAACGTGGTGGCGCCCAAGATCCAGGCGCGGTCGTGATCCTGCAACGCGCCCGAAACGATCTCCGCCGCCGAGGCGGACCGTTCGTTCACCAGCACCACGATGGGGTACTTCTGGGCGGCGGCCACGGCCTTTGCGCGGAACACCTGCTCGGCCTCGGCGCGGCCGTGGTGGGACACGACGATCACTCCGTCCTTGAGGAACCGGCCGGCCACGTTGACGGCTTCGCTCACCAGGCCGCCGGGGTTGTCCCGCAAGTCCAGAACCATGCCCTTCACGCCGGATTCGCCGAGGCGGCTCATGACCGCTTCCACGTCGCGCGACACGTTCTGCGCTTCGAAGCTGTCGACCTTGAGATAGGCGATTCCCGGCTGGAGCCAGAACGCATCCACGATGCTGGTCTCGATGGCGTCGCGTGTCACTTCAACGGAAATGGGATCGGCAACGCCTTCCCGATTCACGGTGACGCGCACGTTGGTGCCGCGCTTCCCGCGCAGCATGTCGGCGACGGCGCCGGACTCCAGCCCCTTGGTATCCTTGCCATCGACCGCCGCGATGGTGTCGCCGCGGCGAAGATCGGCCTTGAATGCCGGCGAACCGGGGAACGGCCGGATCACCACCACGTGGCCGTTATCCATGAAGATTTCCATGCCCACGCCGAAATACTGCGCATGCATTTTGCGCTGCATCTCGTCGTATTCCTTGGGGTCCACGAAATTGGAGTGCGGATCGAGCGTGCGCAACATGCCCGGGATGGCGCCCGAGTAGAAGACCTTCTCCGATTCCACCTTGTCCGCGAAGTTGGTCTCCACCAGACGGTAGGCGGTCATCACCGCGTGGTTAATGGCCTCGACGTCATCCGTGTTTCGGGCCAGCGGCTGCGCCTGTGCGAGAACCACCGGACCATAAAAGGGCGCCAATAGGGCCGCCGAGGCGACCAAGGCCGCCACGCTCACGCCTTGTTTCATCTTCATGATGGTTCTCACTGGACGACCGGAAACGGTGCCGCTTCCACGACCCTCACCGGAATCCTCCTAATACTGTGACGACGGCCCGCACGGAAAAGTGTACCGGAGAAAGTGTCGCGTCCCAATCCTCTCCTTAGTGAATATCATAGCAAGGACCTGGGGGGTAGTTACGGGACCAAGCGGAGCGGTTGCGGGCCGCACCAGCCCGGCAGCTCCCGCAGCCGGGTACTAGAACGTCCCAAACTGTGTGCCGTTTTTACCCATTGCTCCCGGTTTGGGAAAGAGGTAGAGTCGCCTACAGATGCGCTCAGTGTACGTTCGACCTGCCGGGGTGTGGGTGGCTCTGGCGTGGGTTTTGGCCGCCGGGACCCCCGCGCGCGCCCAAGCACCCGAGCAGACCACAGTCTGCCAAATCAAGAGCAATCTTACGGCATTCGACCACAAAGCGGTCCAACTGACCGCCTTCGCTATCCGGGGGTCTGAGAAATTTGTCCTCTTCGATCCCGGCTGCCAGTCCTGGCCCGAGATTTGGCTGGAGTATGGCGGCCCCACCGCGTCCGGAACCGCCTACTGTTGCGACGTGGCGGGAGTCCGGAAGCACGGAAAACCCGTCGAACTGGACGGGCTCTCTATCCCTCTCGTGGACGACAAGCCGTTTCACGAGTTTGATCGCCTCATTCGAAAGCCACCCGAATCCATCGTTCACGCCACCCTTAACGGTACGTTTTTTGCCGCGGGCCACAACACAACTGCATCTGGCGCAACCGGTTACGGGCAAGTGGGATGTTGCAGCCTGCTGATGATCCGGCAGGTGATGGCGGTCGATCCCCAGACCCGTACCGACGTCGACTACCGCAGTTCGCCCGACCAGCCAACCGCCGTAAACAACGGATGCGAAGTCAAGATTGTCCTGGAGGAGGCCTCCAAGGACGGGATCGCGGCCCAGCAGCAGGCCGAAGTGGGACCGCGCGCGTGGTCGTTCGACGACCCAGTGCGGGTTGGCACGGATGCCCTGACCGGCCTTCTGAAGTTGGATCCCGCGGCGGCGGTCACCATGACCCAGCTTCGAAAAATGGCTGGGCGTGACATATACGAATGGAAGCCGGGTGGCAAGAAGGAGAGCTACACCGTAGTTGTGCATAAGCCCTACTGGTTGTCGTTCTATGCCAAGGATGCGCAGAAAGTGGCGTGGGTAGTTATGGCTATCTACGAATCCTCCTGCAAGTGAGCCGAGGGGGTGTCGCCCGCGGTGCCTGGGGCCAACGGTAGCCTACTGAATTTCCCCCGCCCTTCGCAGCAGCGGCCGCATGGTCAGGCCTTGCACGAACACCGAGAAGGCCACCACCCCGAAACTGACGGTGACGATCTCCGCCCGCCGTGGCATTCCGGCTGGCAATCCCAGCGCCAGCGCCAGCGCCAGCGCCCCGCGCAATCCGCCCCAGAACAGCAGGTGTTGGTGCCACAGGCTCACGCGTAGCGCCGAGCGGCCGAACAGCCCACACAATGGATAGACCGTTACCGCCCGTCCCAACATGACAACTGCCAGCGCCACGGCTAACGGCCGCCCAACCCCGGCGAAGTTCCGGCCGGCTTCCTGCATGCCGATCAGCAGGAAGACCAGCGAATTTGCGGCGAAGGCGGCGTACTCCCAGAACTCCAGCACGGCTTCGCGCCCACGCTCCGAAATCGCCCCGAAGCGGCGCGAGTTGCCCATCACCAGCCCCGCTGCAATCACCGCCACCACGCCGGAGAAACCCAGTTGCTCCGCCAGCAGGAACGAGCCGTAGGCCGCCACCGTGGTGACCGTCAGTTCCACCAGGTGGTCTTCCGTGCGCCCGGCCAGCAGCAACGCCAGGATACCCGTGGCCGCGCCGCACGCGAGGGCCCCGCCAATGGTGGCCAGCAGCGCCAAGGCCACCGCCGAGCCCGAGATGGCCTGCCCGGCGGCGACCGTGGCGGCGATGCCGAAGGCCACCGCCGCCGTACCATCGTTGAACAGGCTCTCCGATTCGATGAGCAACCGCAGCCGTCCCCGCGCCCCCGCTTCGCGCAGTGCGGCGATCACGGAAACCGGGTCGGTGGCGGCGATGAGCGCTCCGAACGCCGCTGCGCCCTGCCACTCCCAACCGGCCAGGTAGTGCATTCCCGCCGCGGTCACCGCGGCCGAAAGCACCACGCCGGCGCTGGCCAGCGTGAGCACCACCGGCAACTGACGCCGCAACTCGTCCCAGCGCAGCGCTAGCGCGGCTTCGAAAAGCAGCGGGGGCAGCAGCACGTCGAAGAGGATTTCGCGGGTGAAGCCGATCCTGGGCGCCAGCGGCAGGAACGCCAAGCCCATCCCGGCCAATACCAGGCCGACGCTATAGGGCAGGCGCAGACGGCGCGTCAGCATGGCCACAACCGCGGCCACCAGCAGAAGAAGAAGCGCGCCTTTGCCGAAGCTCAGCTCCATGGAGTCTCCCGGCGCGGCAGGCCGGCAGTTTCCATTACACCATGGGGAGGAAGCGCGCCCCCCGGCGCGGCGGGTACGCTACCATTCATCCATGGATGGCCAAGACACCGCGGAGTCCATAGTGCGCCTTCTGCCGGGCCTGCCGGCGGAAGCGGTAGAGAGTCTGCTGGTCGCCTTGGATGCGCTGGTCGGCGTTGCGGATGAAGGGCTGCGCCCCGTGGCCGCCCCGATTCTCCGCGACACCGGGGAAAGCTGCCGCGATGGCGTGCGCCGCGCCCGTTTGCGGCGTGCCGCCGACGCCCTCGCGGCGGGTGAGCCTTGCGCTTTGACGCCAGACGGGCTTACCTGGAAACTGGCCGCCGCCGCCCAAACCGTGACCCAGGCCGAATGGGACGAGCGCATCGCCAAGTCGCCGCTGCCCCCTCCACCCGGCGAATCGGAGGAGCCCGAGGACGACGAAACGGCGGATGCTCCACACATGGAGGAGGAGCCGCCCAAGCTGCCGCACCTTCGCGTCCGCCATTTCTTCCCGGGACTGTTGGTGCGTGTGGGGCGCGACTTTGCCGATGCCCTCGGACGAACCGTGTGCTCCGGCGATCTGTTGCACGTGCTGGCCGTAGAGAACGCCGATGACCATTGCACCGTAGGCTGCCCGACGCGGAAAGTCCGCCTGAGCCTGGGCACGGCGGGCCATGATGCGATCATCGAGAATGCCGGCAATGCCTGGTTTCAGCCGGTGCCCACCACTGGATGCCTGGAGGACCTGTTGGATGAGGTCGATGGCTTCCTAATCGAAGCGGAAGAGGCCGACAGCGACGATGACGCGGAAAACGAGGACATCGAGGCCCTTCGCGCGGACGTCGACGCATGCGAGGAGTGGCTGGCGAATTCCGGCCAGCGTGGTCCGGCTCCGCGCTGCCCCAGCGGGCGACTGGCCGCCAGTATCTTCGGCCGCGATCACGCCATGACGCAGTTGATCCCGTTGCTGTTTGCCGCCGTTGCGGTCTGGGTGGCGGAGCCCTGAACCGGCAGCGGAGACCCGCCTAGTAGCATTGCCAGTCGAGAAACCACTGATCCCGGTATCCTTCCGCGGTCCCCCGCGCCAGATAGACGATGCCGCCGTCGCCCCATGCCAACCCAGCCTTCTCCTCGCTGGCGATCTGCAGACAGAATTCCGGGGCGGCGGGGTGGTCCTCGTAGCCCCACCATGGCTCGGACTGAATGGAAGTGGCATACCCGCCGATCTTGGTTCGGGCCAGGTTCTCCAACTCCACTTCGGAATCGTCGAATCCATCCGGTACGATCCGTCCGGGATCGTCGTGGTTGGGGTGATCGTCGCAAGCTTCCCAACGGCATTCCAATCCGCGCTTGCGCGCCGGTCCGATGGCCGGGGGAACCATAGGCTCCAGGCCGTTCAGCGAGGAGTAGGCACGAAGGCACCAGTCCACTCCATTGTGTTTGGCCAGTTCGCCGCGTTCGGGATCGGCGAAGAAGGTGATCAGTGCGACGTCCTGAAGCAGCGGGGGAACTGCCGGCGCGGCAGTCAGGTTTAGTTGACAGACGAACCGCAGTGGATTTCCGTCGTTCGTGGGCCAGGCTTCACCCGCGGCTCCGAGCGGCCGCATCCCGAAATTCGAAGCCAGGGGATCTCCCGTGGGGCGAAAACCGCCCACGTGCACAATGGAGGCTTTGCGCGTGTTCAAGCGCCGGAATTCCGCTAGCTTGGTCATGTCTTTCGCTAATTATATACAGGGAGATCGCAGGTATGTGGGGGTGGGGGGCAGGGTGCGGATTCGTGCTTCAGTATTCACGACCACCGTGGCAGGCACGACGGCAACCCGAGGCCTTCCCAGGACTGCCCGCAAGTTGTTGAGGAATTTGGTGGCGGCGCGCGGACTCGAACCGCGGACCTAGGGATTATGAGACCCTCGCTCTAGCCAGCTGAGCTACGCCGCCCTGCGTGTTCCAGTTTACCAAATCGACGGTTGGGTTCGCGAATCGGGCCGGGCGGCAGACATTGGGGGACCCGGTTTGGTCCGGTTGCGGCCCACCGCCCCTGGCTCCGATTCGCAAATCGGTCCGCTGGCAGGCACTTTTCAAATTGAATCTTGTGGAAATTCCCAGATGTTAACTGGCGGCCAACGAAACTGTGCGGCCGCGCACCCTTGACATTTCCCTTGGTTATGCTAACTTATTCTGCCCAAGCCACTTCGCGGGATTGCTGTGGCGTGGTGCAAAGCGTGGTAAGTGCTGCGATTGGTTTCAGTTCGCCGACCTGCAAGCGCGCTTTCCCACAGGGATTTCCACAGATCTGTGGATTCCGCGATCAGCTCTCTCGCAGCCCGGAATTCGCCAGGCGCCGCTGGAGCGACTCCGGAATCTCGGCCTCCACTTCGCACCACTCCTCCCCGTAACGCTTCTCCAGCACCCTGCCAAATTCGTGCAGCAGCGCCAGAGTGGCACCGTCGCCCACGGGCAGCCGGAAACTGGCACGCACCACCGGATCAAGGGGCAGAGCCTCGTCGATCACCCGCAGCAGCCTCGGAATCCCGGCCCCGGTCAGAGCCGAGATCGCCACCGCCCGCGTGTCGGTCTTCAGTCCCGCTCCGGCCAGCAACCTGCGGGCCAGTGTCTCCTCGCCTCGCTCGCCGCCCGCTTCCACTTCGCCCGCCGGCAGCCGGTCCACCTTGTTCATCACCAGGATCTGGGGAATCTGGGCGGCGCCGATCTCCTCCAGCACCTTTTCCACGTGGGTAGTGTGCGCCTCCGCGGAGGGTGACGATATGTCCACCACGTGAAGCACCATAGCCGCTTCCCGCGCCTCTTCCAGCGTGGCGCGGAAGGCTTTCACCAGGGTGGTGGGCAGGTTGCGGATAAACCCTACGGTGTCGCTGGCCAGCACCCGCCGCCGCGACGGCAGCGTCACGGGCCGCACCGTGGGGTCGAGCGTGGCAAACATGCGAGCGTCGGTCAGCACGCTGGCGTCCGCCAGCCGGTTGAACAGCGTGGATTTGCCGGCGTTGGTGTACCCGGCCAGGGCGAGAGTAGCCAGCGGCACGGCTCCGCGCCGTTTGCGGTGCAGGGCGCGGCCGGCCCGCACACCCTCCAGGTCGTCCGCGATCTTTTTGATCCGCTTGCCGATCCGCCGCCGGTCGGTCTCCAGTTGGGTTTCGCCGGGGCCGCGCGTGCCGATGCCGCCGCCCAGCCGCGACATCTCTACGCCGTGCCCGGACAGGCGCGGCAGCAGGTAGTTCAATTGGGCCAGTTCCACCTGCAGCCGGCCCTCGCGGGTGTGGGCGCGCGAGGCAAATATGTCCAGGATCAACTGGGTGCGGTCGATGACCTTGCAGCCTATGGCTTTCTCGAGGTTGCGCTGCTGGGTGGGGCTCAGGTCGTGGTCGAAGATCACCGCATCGGCGTCGCACGAGAGCACCGCTGCGGACACTTCCTCCACCTTGCCGCGGCCGACCAGAGTGGCTGCATCGGGAGCGGGCCGGGATTGCACCAGGCGTTCCACCACACTGGCACCGGCGCTGGATGCCAGCTCCGCCAGTTCGTCCAGGGATTCGTCCACCGGAACGCGAGGATTGCGCGCGGAGGCGCTTCGGGCCGTGCAATCCAGCGCGACCAGGATGGTCCGTTCGGAAACCGCGTTGCCCCGTGGCGTGCGCTATGCCTCCGAGGCTTCCGGATGGGCCGGCGTACCCGGCACGCTGCCTCCCGACGCCGCGGCGGCGGAAGCCTGTTGCGGTGCGGCGTGCAGGCTGTGGGGCGCTTTCTGCGTCACCACCGTAGACACCGCGTGTTTGAAGATCAACTGTTCCTGGTTATTGGTTTCCAGCACCAGCGAATACTTGTCGAAGCTCTTGATCCGGCCCGACAACTTGACGCCGCTCATCAGGTAAATCGTGATGACGCTCTTATCCTTCCGGGCGTTGTTCAAAAAACTATCCTGGATATTTTGCGCCGGCTTACTTTCCATAGCAGCCCCCAAAAGGCCCTTTCGGGCAAGTAGAACTACCGCTTACCACTCAGCGATTGTAATTGTACAACGATTGCGCGGCTGGAATGTAAGGGCCGTCCACTAACGCCCGGCTTCCTGATACTCGTCGACTTCCTCGCCGGCCGCTATGCGCGCGGCGATGCGCTCCTGACACGCTACGCAATAGCGCGCCCAGGGCACCGCGTCCAGGCGCTTCGAAGAGATCGGCTCTTCGCACTCCATGCAGATGCCGTACGAGCCGCCGTCGATACGGTGCAGCGCGCCCGAGATCTCGCGCAGCAGCTTCATGTCGATGGTGTTGCGGTTCAGAAAAATCCACTCTTCGTGGTGCTGCTGGCTGAGATCGCCCTCGTCGGAAGGGATGTCCAGCCGGGCCACGACCTGGGCCGCCTTTTGTGCGGACATACTGCGGCGAACTTCCTCCGCTTTCTTCTCCAGCACCTTACGGTACTGGGCGGGCTTGGACTTCAGTCCGATTTTCATAATCCTGCTCGATTCCGGAAAATTCTGTCAGATTGATAAGACGCAGTTCCTTCCTCAAAGGTTGCAGGGCCTTGGGGAAAGGGATTCCAGCGCGGACTCTGAAGTATAGCGATTCGAAGTTCGACATGTCAATTCCCGCGAGGTTGGCGAAAGTTAACAGCGCACTGCTGACCGGCCGCGGGGCTGCACCGCGGAACCAAGTGGCTGGGACGCTCAGTTCCGCTGCGCCGCCTCGGCACGGGTCAACGGAACACGAGTATGGTCGAGGTTTGGTTGATGTGGCCCAGATAGGCTTCACCATAGGTACTGAAACCGGCCATAGGAATACCATCGAAGATGGAGCAGTACTGCCCGCACTGGCTCTCTCCGCGAAGCTGCAGCGTGCGCAGGATGCACTGGAAATCGACCATGCCGCTAATTGGCTGGCCTGCGGCTTTTCGGGCCTCGATGGCCTGCCGGGTGTGGGCCACGATGTCGGTGGCCTCTAGCACCTCAAGCTCCATCCCCTGCTTGACCTGGCAGTAGAAAGGGATGCCGCGGCCATCTACCCGTTGGGGGCTGCGCACGAAAGGATCGCCGTCAACCATCAACCCCAACGGATGTTTCATAAACAGATTGGGAACTTCTTCCGGCAGGACGCCAAGAGCCTGTGCGTAAGCCTCCAATGCCGGCTTGTGGTCGAACTCCGCTACCAGGCGAATAGGTTCATCCACCAGGGTCGCCAGCAGCGTCTTGCCGGTGCTCCGGAAACTCTGAGTCTTGACGATATCGAAGCCTCTTTTTAGCTCCAGAATCAATAGGACCGCGGCGTTGGTGTACGCTTCGCCGCCGGCCATCACTTGGGTGCTCTGGAACTTCAGGTCGTCGCCCGCGGAGCCGCCGACGAAAACTATGTCAGTCAGGTCCCCGATCTTTTCCATCAGGGCTTCCTCGGCGCCGCTCATGCCATCCGCCAGGACGAGGCCCAAGTACCTCTCCGTGTCCAGGGACGCCACCGGCGCACCCAACTGCTGCCCCATCGCGGTCAAGGCAGCCGGCACAGCCACCCCATGGCGGAGGTCTTCCACCACGGAACACGCGGTCTGTCCGACGAGTTCACCATCCAGGAATATGGCGGTCACCGATTTGGTCATCATCCTGCCGCCCGCAATTTCGCCGGCGGTGGAGCAGCCTGCGACGCAGGCGTCCGGAAACGCCGTCTGCATCCGGCGGCTAAGCTCGGCCGGATCGTACTTGGATGACGCGAAGAAAATTACGGCTCGCGGCCGGCAGCCGCCGCACTGTCTTTGCAGATCTTCTACGGCATCGGGAAGGCATTTTGTGGAATACGTTGTCATGAACGGCATTCGGTTTCTCCTCGGCGTCACGTTAGACTTGGATGCCCAGCTCCGCGGCAATGGCCCGGACCTTGTCAATGACGACAGGGTCATCGGGCGAGGTGGCGTCGAAACGGTCGGGGTTCACGCCTTTGAAAATGAACTTCGCCTTGGTGCTGTACATAATCGTGGGGTTTCCGTGGGATCGTTTTTGTGTGATCGCATCGATCATCCGGCTAATAGTGCCAGCCATCGAGTGTGTCGCTTCTGGCGCCGGAGTTGATGAGGGGCATGGCGAATTTCGAGCCAGTTTCCAGGCGCCGATATAGTTTATCGGCGGAGACCGTGCTTTCCTTTAGGGCAGCATAGACAGTGAACTGGGGTTACTGGTGGAAAGAAACGGGGAGGGGCCAATGCTATTTCACGGCAGGCGAATCACGGGGCAGCCGATCAGCCGCCGTACCGCGCGCCGGCCCGGGCTGGCTCTCCCGGCGGTCCGGCGCATTGCGTTCGGGGTGGAGATACGGAATCTACGCGCGTCGCTTCAGTAGCCTGCGGGACAGGCCCATCAGCAGCAGGCCGCATCCGCCCAGCGCCGTCGGGACTGGCTCGGGCGTCGATTGGAAATCGAACGATCCAGTCAGGAAAGCCGGCGTCTCTACCTGGCCAGTGACAACTTCAAGAACTCCGTGGACGGCCGTCAAGCTGGCGTAGGTCCCGCTTGCCGAAGTTTCCGCGAAGGTGCCGTCAAAAATATCGCCGCCGCCCGCGCTGGTTCCCGTGAGCACGCCCGTAAAGGTGCCCGAGAACGTGTCTCCCAAGCCATCGCTGACCAAGAACGCCCCTCCCGCCAACTCACCACTGACGCCATCGCAGATGCTGAAAGAGACTGGGGCCGAGGAAATGGAATTTCCGCCGCCTGTCGAGTTGAAGTTATCGGTCCACGGGTTGCCCCCGTACGCTGAACAGCCCGTGGCGCTTGTCGAACTTACGTATTGGTATGCGTAAGCGCCGCTTATGGCGGCCGCGGAAGCGTTAGGTGCGAAGCCCAAGGAAAGAGCCAACGCGCTAAAAGCCAGACCTGCAATGAACCTGAACATCGATCCTCCTGGATTCGGCCGGCGAACGGACATCCGGGACTTCGCGCGGCGCAAGTTCAAAACTAGCATTTGCAGGCTAGGATGGATAGACATAACCGCGGTACCAAAGTACCCCATACAAGAACAAAAGTACCGGTACTCCGAAATCGCCGACGCGCTTCCGCCGGCCCGCGCAACCAGCCGGTATTCGGGCGCCCGGTGGGTCAGGCGCAGCCTACGGGAGGCTGGCTTTCTCTAGCGCGATGCCGTGCTGCCCGGCGGCGGCGAGCACGCGTTCGTATACCGCCTCCTGCACGGCACCTGCGCCGGTTTGCTGGACCTGCCAGCGGAACCGGGTGTTGGGCGGAAACTGCGCCAACTTCGCGAGCAACTGGGCTTCCGTCAGCTTGTCGTACTGGAGAACCTGAAAGTGCAGTTCGTCGTCGGAGAACCAATCCGAGTGGATGATGGCCGGCTCATGCTCCCATTGCTGGGACATGCTTTCGAAGGTCGGCTGTCGAACCTTCACCCAGACCAGCCCTGCCAGCCGTTTCAGCGTTTCGGGCGGGCAGAGCCAGTTGGTGCCTTTGGCTATAGCGGAGGCGAGCCCGTCTTCCAAAGCCGACGCGCGCATGCCTTGGCTCTGGAAATCGGGCGTCGGACGAAGTTGATCATGGCGGCCCTCCCACTCCTTGTGAAAGCGCTCCAGCCGCCCCCACAGCGCCTTCTCGGCGGCGGCCGACCCCCAACGCCCCAGCGCCATGGCCGCGTCCCGCGCCACTTCCGGGTCGGGATCGTCGAGCGCATCGATGGCGCTCCGTTCGGCCTTGGGAAGCTGATCGCCCAGGTCTTGCGGCAGCGACCGGTAACAGTCCGTGTTCCTCCGGACGCTCAGCACCGCGGCCACTTGCCGGGCCCCATATCCGGGATCCATGCGCAGGAAGTAGCGCAGCATGGCCGATTGCGGTTCGCATGACCATCCGCCGGCTCCGCGCCGTTCGAACGCGGCTCTAATGGGCGCCAAGGCGGTGGGGTCGCCATAGCGGTCGAGCAGAGAATAGTCCAGCTCCTTTGTATTCCCGGATGCGATTCGCTCCACCACGCTGCGCATGACCGTGGCGATGTCCGCTTTCGGAAGAAGTTGGATGACCCTCAGGCTTGGGCCGGCCTGCGGGTCCTGGAAATCGCGAAAGATAGCCGCGCGGCCCGCCGCGGGATCGAGTTCGAGCAAGTGCGTCAGCACGGCGCCGCGCGCATCGGCGTACATGGAACGCGCGGCCGGCGGTGGCTCGGCGGCCAATCGGCGCAGTATCGGCAGCATCTCCGGACCCCCGATGCGGGTCCACTCGTTTGCTGCCAGTTCCAGTTGCGTATCGTGCGGCAAATCGGCCCAGGCGGCGATCAACTTCGTGCGGACGGTCTGGCCAACGGCCGGGTCGCCCCAGGGCGCAGTCAGCATCCCTATGAGGGTCAGCGCGCGGGCGGCGCCGGTTTTCCGATCGAGCCCCGCGGCCGCGGCCCGCAACTCGGTCTTCCCGATCTCCCCCTCGTGCGCCTGCCGCCGGGCCCAGAATGCCTGCGCCGCCTCGCCCTGCGCGGGATCGAAATGGGGCGGATCCCAGGTGGCGTCGGCCATCACGCGCAGGTTCACCAAAGTGTCCAGAAACTCGCGGGTGATGGCGTGGCCGGGCGCGGCCAGTTCGGCGTGCATGGAATCGGCCGCCAGTTGACGGTAGGGCGAGCCATAGAGACCCAGCATGAGATTCCATCCAGCGGGTTGCTGCTGGTTGAGTCCCCAGAAAAGCTTGGCCAGTTGCCTGGTGGAATCCTGGGTGCTCAGGAAGCGGAGCGTGCGCGCGGCCCGTTGGAGCAACTCCTCGGGGGAGGATGGGTCGGCTAGCGTCCGCACCGCGAAAGCCAGTTGCCCGCTTTGCCAACCGGGATTCGCCGGGTTCACCACGATCTCGATGGCGTTCGACCGGACCACCTCGGAGACGCGGCCGTAGGATGTCTGCTCGCGGGCATCGGGCGGCCGCCAGACCCGGCTGCTGATTGCGAAAACGCGGTAGCGCCCCGGGCCCAGCGTGCGCCACTCGTTCAGCTCCGCTTCCGCCGTTAGCGGCGCGGCGCCGAGCGCCTGCTGTCCCCCAAGGCCGCCGCCCGCGTGTCCCAGCGTAAACCACGATTCCAGCGGGTCCGGCGCCGCTGGTTCCACGCAGTAGCGCTCGATATCGAGGCGCCCGCTGCGGTCGTAATTGCGCACGTCGGCCCAGTAGCGGTCCTTGGTTTCCGAGGTGAACGACAAGGCCAATGGGATAATCTCGCCTTGTTGGAAGGTAGCGCCGTGGTCCCGCAGCGCAAGTTCGAAGTGCACGCCCGGCGCGGTCACGGCCGCCGCACACGGGTCGCTCTTCTCCGCGGCGGCAGGCTGCGCGGAAAGCGGCAGGGCAAGCGAAACCATACAGGCCGCCAGCCCGCTGAGGTATTTGAGGCGCATAGTTCGTTTGGACTCCGGTGGCAACGATCCGGTTTCCGCCGGGCGGGGGCTCGCTGGGAGCCCACCGCACAGTTCGCCGCCATTTCTTCCTCTACATCAGGGACAATTCCTTCAGCCGCCGAATCCTTTCACGAATGGCGTCCGGCGTTCAGTAGAGGATTTTCTCGCGCTCGGCCCGGCTTTGGTCCACGCGGACTTCGAGCCGCGACTTGTCCGGGGAGGCCACGTACAGGGTCAGCGCGCGGTCGACAGTCTTTGAGTGGGCCGTCCCGTCGGGCGCCACCAGTTGCAGTTCCACATCGGGAAGATAGACCAGAAAGGTCCCCTGATCCGTACGAACCCACTCGCCGCTGACCGGCCGGAAAGCGATCTTCGAAACCCGGTCGGCGGTTCCGGCGAAGAAGGTCAGGTCGTTGTCCTTGAGGCGGCTTGCGGCGTCGGCAGCGCTTAGCCGCGTGGCAGCCGAGATGGCCGCCGCATCGCGCCCGCCGTAGCCGCGGACGAACTTCCCAGCCACTCCCGCGACCCATTGAACGGTGTTCGGTTCCGGGTAGCGGTCCGCCAGCGGGAAGAACCACTCCAGGCTCGCCGCCCCGGCCAACCTATCGGCATGGGTGCGGAAGAACTCGGCCTGCTGAGAGCGCGACCAGATGCCGGTTGACGCCGTCAGCAGGTAGCGGTAGGCCGTCGCGAACATGTTTCGGGCGCCTTCCCTATATTGCGCGGGGATGGCGGCACCCTCGGCCAGCGCCAGCGCCCGGTCAACCTCTTGGAGTAAGTCTTCGGTATTGCGAAAGCGTCCGGCCAGCGGGAACGACGATTCGTTAGTTAGCGCGATCAGGGCCGCGCGCTGGATCAGATATACGGCGCTATACCGCTCCTCATCCGATTTGGCCATCTGCAATGCGGCTTCCGACGAACCCAGGTGCTTTCGAACCAGCGCGCGAGCCTCGGTGACCTGGCCGAGATCGTAAGCGTGCTGGGCGTCGGCGAAGGGAAGCGTGGGCGGAGTCGCCCAGACCGCGACTGCCGCGAGCGCGCAACAGGCGGCCGCACTCCACCGCAACGCGGGAATTCCGAGAGTTATTCGCAACCGCTGCATTCGCCGCCACCTCCCCATTCATCCTGGACAATTCCCTAAGGCGGCGGTTCCTTTCAGGGCGCGTGTCAAATGTCGACATCCACCCTCAGGCCGGCGGCGGAAACCATGTCCACCAGCGTGTCGATGGTGAAGCGCCCAATTTTGCCGCGCACCAGATCCGAAATCCGCGACTGCGAGACATCCATGAGCTTGGCCGCGCGCGCTTGCGTGAGCTTACTCTGCTCGATATGACCGGTCAGCGCCATCATCAACTTGGCGCGGATACGCAGGTTTTCCGCTTCGGCGGGTGGAAACCCGCAGTCCACAAAAACATTCCCGCTGCCTTTTATCACTCGCATTGCGTCGTTCACCGGAACGGGTTTTCAACCGCGATCCCGAAGTACTTCTGCCCCGGGTTCAGGTCTTCCGACCAGATGCGCCCACAGCCGCCCCGCTCGGCGGCGGCCACGATCATGCCGTCGTAGAAGTGTACGCCGTACTTGCCGCGGACCTCCACGGCACGCCGGACGACATCGGCATCGGGCGACACTACGGCAATCGGACCCAGCGCATCGAGCACGGCGGCAACATCTTCGGCACGCGCGGGTGGCTGCATCTTGTGAAGAAGGGTAGCGGCGAACTCCGCCAGCACCTGTGCCGAAACCTGGCTTTCGCCAGCCAGAGCTTTCCTCACTAGGTCCTGCGCGATGCGCTGCTTCTGCGGATCGCTGGGGTCGTAGGCGTAGACCAGGATGTTCGTGTCGAGGAAATCAGGCGCGGGCATGCAGGTCCGCCCGGCTCCATGTCCGCTTGCCAACCTCGAAACTGAAGGTAGCAAAGCTGCGCTCCAGCGCCTCACGTTCCCGGCGTTTGCGGCCGCTGGTGGCCTCCTCGGCGGCGACTTTCTCCAGGTAGTCCCGAACCATGCCTGCCAGGGTAGTGTCCCGATCCACGGCGATCTTCCTCACTTTCTTGATGAGACTATCTTCCAGGGACAGCGTGACGTTCATGCACCCATAATAAGGGAAAACCTTATCCAGTGCAAGCCCCCTACAGCTTGAACAACTCCCGCAGCCGCTTCGTCTGCACCCTGCTCACCGGGATCTCGGTATGCTTCCGGTCGTCCATTCGAAGCTGGTAGCTCGACTTGAACCACGGCACCACTTCCTTGATATGGTTCACGTTCACCAGGTACGACCGGTGCACGCGCCAGAAGCGCTCGGGGTCCAGGCTGGCTTGCAGCTCCTCGATGGTCTTGTAGTTGGATTGGCCTTCCAGGTTGGCGGTCACGAGCGTGATCAGGCCATCGTCGATAGTCGCGTAGATCACTTCGCTCGCGTGCACGATGAACTGGCGGTTGGCTGCCCGCACCAGCAACTGGCTGCGCGGCGCGGATGCGCTGGGGGGCGCGGCGCTCTTGGGAGCGGCGGCTTCCTCGGGCGCTTTCTTCTCCTGAATGGCCCGGCGCGCGCGCTCGATGGTCTCCGCCAAGCGGGCTTTGTCCAAGGGCTTGAGCAGGTAGTCCAGCGCCTCCAGTCGGAAGGCCTCGACGGCGTACTGGTCGTAGGCGGTCACGAAGATGAAGTAGGGCAGATCGGCGCCCGAATCGCGCAGCCGCCGTACCACCCCCATGCCATCCAGGCCTGGCATGTGCACGTCCAGAAAAACTATTTCCGGCTCCATTTTGCCGATCAGTTCGAGCGCCTGCAATCCGTTGGAACCCGTTGCAATCACTTCCACTTCCGGGAAATCTCGCAGCAGGAAAGACAGCTCGTCGCAGGCCAATTGCTCGTCGTCCACGACGATTGTCGTGAGGGTGGCCGTCGCACGGTCTCGCATGGAGTTGGTATTATATCATTTCGACTAAAGGAGACTGTTTTGCCCACTCAAGACAACGTCCAAATCGCGCCCGCCGAGGGCAAGCTGGGAGTTTTGGTTCCCGGCATGGGCGCGGTGACGACGACGTTCATCGCCGGGCTGGAAGCCATCAAACGGGGATTAGGAAAGCCCATCGGGTCGCTGACCCAACTGGGAACCGTCCGCCTGGGGAAACGGACCGAGGGGCGCAGCCCCGCGATCAAGGATTTCGTGCCGCTGGCGAAGATGGAAGATCTCGAAATCGCCTGCTGGGATATTTTCGAGGATAACGCCTACGAGGCCGCGGTGAAGGCCGGCGTGCTGGAACCGGCACTGCTCCAGCAACTGAAGGAACCCCTCACGGCGGTCAAGCCCATGCGGGCGGTATTCGACCAGAACTTCGTGAAGCGCATCCACGGGCCCAACGTGATGAGCGGCGGGTCGAAGATGGATTACGCCGAGCGCGTAACGGACGATATCAAGCAGTTCCAAAAGCGCACCGGCGTCAGCCGCACGGTGATGATCTGGTGCGGCTCGACCGAGGTCTTCCACGAAGCCGCCCCGGTACACGCCACGCTCAAGACCTTCGAGGACGGGCTACGGAAGAACGACCCGGAGATCTCGCCCAGCCAGATCTACGCCTACGCCGCCCTCAAGAGCGGCGTGCCCTACGCCAACGGCGCGCCGCACATGACCACCGACATGCCGGCGCTGCTGGAACTGGCCCGCAACAACGGCCTGCCCATCGCGGGCAAGGATTACAAGAGCGGGCAGACGTTCATGAAGACGCTGCTGGCGCCAGGCCTGAAATCGCGGCTGCTGGGCGTGAGCGGGTGGTTCTCGCACCAACATCCTGGGCAACCGCGACGGTGAAGTGCTGGACGAACCGGGCTCGTTCCGGTCGAAGGAAGTCAGCAAATCGTCGGCGCTGGAATACATCCTGCAGGACAAGCTCTATCCCGACCTGTACAAGGACATCTACCACAAGGTACGCATCGAGTATTACCCGCCGCGCGGCGATGCCAAGGAAGGCTGGGACAACATCGACATCTTCGGGTGGCTGGGCTACCCCATGCAGATCAAGATCAACTTCCTGTGCCGCGACTCGATTCTGGCCGCGCCGCTGGTGCTGGACCTGGTGTTGTTCATGGACCTGGCGCAGCGCGCCGGCATGCGCGGGATACAGGAGTGGCTGTCGTTCTACTTCAAGGCCCCCATGCACGCTCCAGAGGTCTACCCCGAGCACGACGTTTTCATCCAGCTCATGAAACTAAAGAACACGCTGCGCTGGATGCGGGGAGAAGACCTGATCACGCACTTAGGTCTGGAATATTACGACTAACCGCTGTATCTTGTGAAGTACGCCCGGCCTGGCGGAATTCCGGCGGGCCGGGGCGGCCAGCATACACGCGGTCCGGCGGCGAAACCGGCGGGCGCGGGGGCTAGAGCACACCCGATCCGGCGGCAAAACCGGCGGGGCGGGGGCTAGGGCACATCCGGTCCGGCGGCAAAACCGGCGGGGCGGGGGCTAGGGCACATCCGGTCCGGCGGCAAAACCGGCGGGGCGGGGGCTAGGGCACATCCGGTCCGGCGGCAAAACCGGCGGGGCGGGGGCTAGGGCACATCCGGTCCGGCGGCGAAACGGCGGGGCGGGGCGGTTCATTTTTCGTTCGGGAGCATATGAAGGTACTGGTCATCGGGGGAACCTTATTCATCGGCCGCCTGCTGGTTGAGGAGCTGGTGAAGGAAGGCCACGACGTCGCCGTTCTACACCGCAAGCCGAAGCACGACTTCGGCCGGCGCGTGGAGAATATCATGGCGGACCGCAACGACGCCGAGCAGGTGCGCGAGGCCCTGCTTGGCCGCCGCTTCGAGGTGGTTTTCGACAACGTCTACGATTTCGAGCGTGGCACCACCGCCGAGCAGGTGGCCGCCACCGTACAGGCCTGCGGCGACCGGCTCACACGCTACATCTACCTCTCCAGCGTGGCCTGTTACGGCGACGGATTGAACCACAAGGAGAGCGATCCGCTGGCGCCGGATTACCATCCCGAGCCCTACGTCCGCCACAAGGCCACCACCGAGCGCCTGCTCTTCCGCATGCACGCCAAGATCGGCCTGCCGGTGGTCACTTTCCGCCCAGCCTTCGTTTACGGCCCCGGCACGAACTACTACCGCGAGCAGTTTTTCTGGGACCGCATGCGCGCCGGCCGCCCCATCGTCATCCCCGGCGACGGCCACCGGCTGATGCAGTTCGCCTACGTGGGCGATCTGACCCTGGCTATGCGCCGGGCCATGACCGAGCCGCGCGCCGTGGGCGAGGCCTTCAACGTGGGCGACCCCAAGCCGCTCACCCAGGTGGAACTGGTGGAACGCCTGGCCAGGACCGCGGGCGTGGAGCCGTCGCTGGTGCGCGTCCCTCGCGACACCATCCAGCAGGTGGGCGGCAACGCAATGGCGGAGCCCTTCTATTTCGGCGAGTATTACGACCTGACGCCCATCACCATGTACATCGGCAAGGTGACGCGCGTGTTCAAGATGAAGCTGACGCCGTTCGACGAGGGGCTGAAGGAAACCTGGCGCTGGTACACGCGCCACCATAAGCCGCGCACCGCCGGATTCGAATTCGACGACAGGTTGCTGACCGCGGCACGTGCGCCGTCGGCCGCCAACGCGTAGGGCGGCTGCAGTGCGCCGTCAGCGCCCTGGCCGCAAGATACGGTGCCGTTCCCGCCGGGCCGCGGAATCCGGGAAAACGCTACGCGTGGCGGTCGTGGAGGCTCCACACTTGTTTGGAATCAACACTTTACGAGCGAAAAAACCGCCAATCGATTTGCGGTTCCGGGTTTCCGGGGGTGATTCCTGGTGCATCGAAGTGCCTGCGCCTTGCACAGCGTTGCGAAGACGCTCCCCGCATACCGCCGGGGACTTCCGCCCGCCGCGTGCGACAAATGGCGGATACGCCTTCGACCGTGTTGACCGGTGCCTTCGTCGGGCCGCTCGCTTACGCTCGCGGTTCCGTGTGGTGCGCAGTGCCGGACACGGAACCGCGAGCGTAAGCGAGCGGCCCGACGAAGAGACCGAGGCTGCAACCGATCCCGAATTGCCGCGCGCAATCAAGCCAGGCGGCCGTCCGAGAACACGACGGCGGCGGATGTCGCGCCGACTTTCAGCTCGACGAATCCCTCCTGGCTCGCGGCGCGCTCTTCGCGTTGCGGCTTCCAGGGACGAGTGGCTTCTACGGGGGCGCCCGCCAGAGCGACTTCGGTAGTGGCGGTCAAACCCGGAGCTTCGAGCCTCCAGATTCTCACTCCAGTTTTGGATGGGATGCGAACGGTCAGACCGGACGAGGCGTCCTTGTTGATTATCACGATCCGCGTCCCGCCGCCATCCATGTCGGCCGCGTATGCCGATACACCCGCTGGCACCGCGCCGAGGGCCGCTGCCCGCATGCTTCCGCCGGCTAGTTGGCCGGCCAGCATCATGCCATAGAAAACGGGACGCGCCCGGAAGCCGGATTCGCGGCTGCCTGCGATGGGCGTATAAAAGCTGCCATCCTTCGCCACCGCGGCGGCCGTCGGGTCCATCGATTCGCCCGGCAGATGGCCTCCTAGTGAGTCCCGAATCTGTTTGGACCCGCCACCGTGCAGATTGACTCCCACGCATCCGTAGCTGGCGAGCTTCAACATGTAGTCGGCAACCCAGAGCGCGGAGCAGAATGCGTTGCTCATGCCAGGCTTGCCTCCCCGATAGCAGGAGTTCCCCTCCGTCATCCGGTATTGAATGCCGGCGCTGGCGGCGGCCTCGACGCTGCGCGGGATGTCGCGGTCAACCCGCGGGTCGGGAGCCAGCAACCGCGCTACGGTGACCTTCGGGTCATCGGGCGGACCTTCGGCGTAGTAGTGGCCGGTGCACGCGACAATGCGCTCCGGAAACAGCTTGGGCGCCTGTTGGGCGAAACGCACCACCCAGGAAGCGTCCGAACCGACATCCGGGCCGCCAAAGCGCGCCCCTGGGACGCGTTCGATCACGGCACGCGCAATCGCCGCCCACTGTGCCAGGTACTTGTCAAAACCCCAATCGGCCGGGCGGAGGCCATTGTTGGAATTGCGGTAATACTCCGGCTCGTTGCCGATCTGAAAGTACAGCAGCCGAGGCCCCAGGACCCGCGCGACATAGGCGCTCTCCTCGGCGTCGCGTTCCGGCGTCCCGGTTCCCAAATTGAGACCGTAGACGGCCTTCCAGCCGGTAGCGTCCAGAAACCCCGCCAGACGGTCCACGGCTACAGGCTCGATCGCGGTTACCTTGTGCGGCATCCAATTGTTATCATTGCCCGCCGAGCTGGGATCGGGCGGCGGCGCCTGGTCAGGGCGAGAGCGCCACCAGCAGAACTCGCTCGAGTTGCCGCCAATGCGCAGCACCCCTTGCGGCGAGATCGCGCGAAACAGGGCCACCAGTTCGCGGTTGCCGGCGTCGAAGAAAGACGGGTCCGCCAATTGAACGGTTTCGTAGCTGAACCCGACGTAGTCCAGCGGGATCCGCCGGCCGGTGGCCGATTCGAGCTTCAGCGTGCTCACCGGTGATTCGGACCAAAGCGGGCCGGCTAAGAGCGTGGAAGCCGCGCCCGCCAACACGGAACGGCCAAACGCGCGTCTGCTTTGGGCCGGGGATGGGACATCCTGCCCACTGTTCGAGGGATAGCTATTCATAGCCGTATGGCCTGCGCTGGGGACGGCTCAGCATAGCGTTAGCTTCGTCGTCGCCGTGAAAGCGCTCACCCACCGGGTCCCAGTGCAAGGTGCGCTTCGTCTTCATGGCGATATGGTGCAGAAGGCAAGTGCTGCAGGCGCGGTGCGCGATTTCCGCCGGGGCGGCTGGCTCCCTGCGGCTGCGCACGCAGTCCAGCCAGTTGGCGTGGTGCTCTTCGCTCTGGTAAAGGTGGATCTCGTTGGGCCCAATCACGCTGTCCAGTATTTTGGGATTACTGGCCACCAGCGGCGGGCCATCGTTCCGGGCGTTCGGATCGGTCGGGCTCGCCATCCCGTCCCGCGTCACGAAAATCCATCCCTCGCTGCCGATGAACTTGATGCCGTTCGGGTAGTCGCCGGAGATCGCCATCGTCATGCCGTTGGCGTACCGCGCCTGGGTCTTGAACTTGCCGTGGACATTCCACAATCCGTGCGCCGGGAACTCGGCACTCCCCCAAATCTCCACGGGTCCGGTCAGCTCGGTGTTCATTCCCCAATGAGCCGTATCGACATGGTGGGCTCCCCACCCGGTGATCATGCCGGAGCCGAACTGTTCGCAGCGCAGCCATCCGGGCCGGTCGAATCCGATTTGCGGATGCACCCGCATCTCGGTGTAGTACACCAACGGAGTGCTCCCCAGCCAGGCGTCGTAGTTCAGGTTGGGCGGGACCGGCATCTCCGCGGCTTCGGGACCCGAAGGGTCGCCGGGCAGCCCGATCTCCACATGTTTCACCTCGCCGATGCGCCCGTTTCGCACCAGTTCGCACGCGCGGTGGAACTGCTTCCACGAGCGCTGTTGCGAACCGATCTGGAAGATCCGTCCGGAGGCCTTGACCGCGTCGGCCATGTAGCGGCCCTCGGCAATGGTCAGCGAGGCGGGCTTCTGCAGGTACACGTCCTTGCCGGCGCGCACCGCGTTGACGGCCAAGATGGCGTGCTGGTGATCCGGAGTGGAAATCACCACAGCGTCGATATCCTTGTTGGCCAGCAATTCGCGATAGTCGGAGTAGCCCTTCACGCCGTTCGAAGGCTGGCCGCCCTCGGCGTAGAAGCCGTTGACCAGCGTACGACCCAACTCCAGACGTTTCGAATCCAGGTCGCACACGGCGACGATCCGCGCCAAATCGTATTTCCGGATGGCCGGCAAATCGTGCTCGCGCGAAATGCGCCCCACGCCGATGGCGCCGATGTTAATGCGATTGCTGGGCGCGTTCTGTCCGAATACGGTGGCCGGAACGATCGCGGGGAATCCCGCAGTTGCCGCCACTCCCAGACCCGTCTTCAGAAGCGACCGCCTCGATATCTGCCGTTTCCCCACCATAACCACGCCCTTCCGCTTCTTCAAAGGACCCGCGCGTTCTTCTGCGCCGTAAGAACCAATTCCGCGGCCAGTAGCGCCTGCTCCTGGTCCTGGGCGACGTGCGTGCGGTTCACGATGTCGGCCACGAACTGCCGTCCGAACGGCAACTCGATATTCTGGCAGTCGATGTACCGGGTCTGTTTGCGATCCACCAGGAACAAGTGATTGCCGCCCAGCCTCCCGGCGATGTCGACATATTTCCGCAGCTCGATGTACCCCTCGGTTCCTAGTATGAACACGCGGCCATCGCCCCATACCCCGAGGCCGTCCGGCGTGAACCAATCCACCCGGACATATCCCACTCCGCCGTTGCCATGAAGCATCATGTCGCCGAAATCCTGAAACTTCGGCCGGTGGGCGTGATTCAGATTCCCAATCTGGCTGGCCGTAACGCTCGCCGTGGTGGATCCCGTGTAGTAGAGGAACTGGTCCACCTGGTGAGACCCGATATCGCCAAGAATGCCGCCATAGCGGGCAGGGTCCCACATCCACTCCGGCCGCAGATTCTCGTTGAGTTGATGGGGCGCGATGTTCAGCGTCTGCAGCACGCGGCCGATGGCGCCGGCTTTCAGCAGTTCGCCGGCATGAACCGCGGCCTTCACGCCGAGCCGTTCGGAGTACAGGATGGCGAAGATGCGGCCGGTTTCCGCGACCGTCCGGCGCACTTCGGCAAGCTGGTCCAGGGTGACGATGCCGGGCTTGTCGCTCAGATAATCCTTGCCGTGGCGCATGACCCGGATACCTAGCGGCGCGCGCAGGTCCGGGATGGCGGCCGACGCCACCAGTTGGATGGACGGATCGTTCAGGATCTCATCCTCGCTAGCGGCGACCTTCACATCGCCATGGCGTTTCCTGAAATCGGCGAGCCCCTGGGGATTGGTGGAGTGAACCGAAAACAGCTCGCCGCCGCCCCGCAGCAGGGCTTCGGTGATGCCATTGATGTGGTCGTGATCCAACCCGATCACGGCGAACTTGATGGTGTATTTCGGCGCCGTCTGCGGGCTGGAACCGGCGGCCGTCTCATGCGCAACCTGGCCCGCGGTCTGGAAGGCCTGCGCGGCTTCGGGAAGCCCGGCCATCATGCCAGCCGATCCCGCGGCTTTTAGAAGAGAACGCCTGCTCAAGAAGGGCTTCGTCATGTTGGTAGTGTAACTCCCAGATGCCCCCGTGCACGACCGCCGTTGGACCAAGTCCGTGACCGCGGGGCGACGTTCCTTTGCCTCGGGCCGCTCGGAACCCCGAATGGGTACCCCGCTCGCGGTTCCGGGGCGGGGCACACGGAACCGCGAGCGTGAGCGAGCGGCCCGAGGTTAACGCACGAAGCCGGCTGTACGGGCTGCGGATCCCCGCAATACTGGCGATCCGCCGCCCGTACAGCCGGCCCTTAACTTTCCGGCTAGAAGAAAATCTTCACAGCCAACTGAATGATTCTGGGGTCGGCTGCGCCGTAAATTCCTCCGAAGTTCCCGTCGTTTCTGGTCACGTCGGGATCGTTCAACCGCGTATGGTTGAGTACGTTGAAGAACTCTCCGCGAAGCTGCAACCGGATGTCTTCCTTCGACGCGAACGGGTAGAAGTTCTTGATCAGCCCCGTATCTACGTTGAACTGCCCAGGCCCGCGAAACGCGCCCTTGCCGACGTTTCCGAAGCTCCCGGACGGCGTTTGCGCAACCGGCAGGAACAACGACGTGTTCAACCAAGGTACGCAAGTGGCCGAACCGCAGCCGGAGCGTGAACCCGCGTCCGCAGTCCCGCCGTACTGGCTGAGCGGCCCGATGAAGGTCGCGCGATCGCCGTTCAGCGCCGTTCCGGATATGTCTTTCCCGAGAACCACGGTCATGGCGTCACCGGTCATGTACGTAAAGATGCCGGTCCACTGCCAACCGCCGAGAGCGGCGCGAATCGCCGGGGCCTTTCCAGCCATTTTGGGGAGGTCCCAAACGTAAGAGGCTACGAAGCGGTGCGTACGGTCCTGGCCAGTAGCCGGGCCGGTATCGAACTTGCCCTGATTCGGATAGCCGTACGGCATGCCGGAACCGACGCTGGAACCCAGGTCCGTAATGCCGCCGTTGGAGGCCAGCGCGATTTCCATGGCTTTGGAATACGTGTAGTTACCGAGAATCGTCAGGTCTTTCAGGATTCCCTTGCCGCCGCCCGGTCGCTTCTGGACGTTGATCTGTAGGGCATTGTAGTTGGACATGCCGGTGTTGCGGTTCTCGAGAATGTCGGTGTACCCCTGGAAGGGCCGGCTGGCATCGGTTCCCACCCCTGCGGTCCTGGGGTTATAGTCGATGTCCTGGCGGAGATGGATAGCGCGCAGGCCGACATACGAAATGTTCGCGATGACGTCCGACGATAACTGGCGTTCGATTGTGAGATTCCAGTCATATGTCCTCGGCGTCTCCCACTTCGCGCCAGGCTCGAGGCTGAAGAGTTTGACCGGCGCGATAAACGGCACCGTCGAGGGAATTTCCTTCAGCTTGTACAGCAAGGGCCATGCCGCCGCGTACTGAGGCTGGCTGGCCAACGGGTTGGCGAAGGGAATGAGGTTGTTGGCCGTGTTCGGTTCGGTAATGGCGGTCGCCAGGCTGAACGGCTGATTGATCGACGCATCGTTCAAGAACAGACCGGGAAGCCGCGTGGAGTAGAATACCCCGACTCCCGAACGGACCACGGTCTTGCCGTTGCCGAATACGTCCCAGGCAATTCCGATGCGGGGCGCGAAGTTCTTGTAATCCGGTCTGTTCCCGGTGGCGGGGAAGTTCAGGCCGTTGTACGAATCGCCAACGAACATCATGCCGGGAGGCGCGCTCGGTACGATCCGGGAACGCACGCCGGCGTAGTATGCCGACGGCCAGAATTGTTCCGTGCGCCCGTAGATTTCCTTCTCCACAAACTGGGGCTCCCAGCGAAGTCCGAGCGAGATCGTCAGGTTCTTGCGCGGTCTCCACTTATCCTCGCCGAAAAACCCGACGACCTTTTGACGCGAATCGGAGTAGTCGCCCGAAGACTGGCTGTAACTGTGCAAGTGGCCCGCGATGAAGCTCGCCAGTCCCAGATTGCTGAGGGTGTCCGCGAACGCCCAACTGCCATTTTCGATATCGGTATTCCGGATGTTGGACTGGTCGTATTCGACGTTCCCTCCAAACATCAACGTGTGCGCCCCGCGTGTCAGGATGACCTGATCGCGGATCTCGTAAGTGTCGCGGACGAACTTGGCGTCGGTGAACGTGCCCAGGCCGAAATAGCCATTGGTGATGCTGAATCCGCGGATTCCACCTTCCGCCTTGGGGAGTTGCGGAACCGTGGCGCCGAAGTCGTTAAACTGCGGAACGGCGCCGCCCTGTCCACGGTCGGAAGCGTCGCGCATGTAGGTTGCGACGAAGTTGTTCACGAGGGTGGGCCCGGCAACCCAGGTATAACCGGCGGTAGCGTTCATCGACCTGACATCGGATCCCGCGGTTCCGGAAAGCAGCAGGTTATTGCAACAGTAGCCGGGCGCGTGATGGTACTTGTCCGTATAGAAACGGCTATAAAACTTGTCCTGTCCAGCACGGAATACCCTGTCGAACCGGCCGATATACTCAGCCCAGTTTTGCACCGTGGGGACGCCATAAGTGATGCGGCCGTTTGCCGCGGCCTGCCCGATGGGCAGATACTTCGCCATGTTCACCGCGACCTGGCTGACTTGACCTTGCGGAATCAAGTCCCCCGCGTAAGGTTGGCCCGTCGTGGGATCGTTGATCTGTATCACCTTGTTTTGCGGATTGACCGTCGAACTCGGATTCAGATAATTCGACAGGTCGCCGGTCAAATTGGCGGCCGTGGGGAGAATCGTGTTGTTGGCATTTCCGATCGTCCGAATGCGCGTTCCCTGATACCCGAAAAAGAAGAACGTCTTGTCCTTTTGTATCGGCCCACCTACCGTTCCGCCAAACTGATTGCGCTTCAGCGGATCGGTTGCCGCGGCGAAATAATTGCGGGCATTGAACTCACGGTTTCTCACAAACTCGAACGCGCCGCCGTGGAATTGGTTGGATCCCGACTTGGTGACCACATTCACCACCGCGCCCGCGTTCGTGCCGTATTGGGTGTCAAAGCTGTTGGTCTGAACGCTGAACTCCTGCAGAGCGTCCGGGAACGGAAACGGAGCATTGGTATTGCTCATCAGATCCTGGTTGGTTCCGCCATCGAGGTTGTAGCTGATCTCGTCGGGACGCGCGCCGTTGGCCGATACCGCCTCGGTCTGGGTGAGACCGGCTCCGGGGATTTGTTTCGTGTCGCCCTGCGAAGTGCCGGCGCCGTTGTTCGAATCCACGACACCCGCCACCATCTTGGTGAGGTCGGCGGCGTTCCGGCCGTTCAGGGGCAGTTCGACCACGCGGGAGCGCTCAATCACCTGGCTCAGCACGGGCGCAACCGTGTTAATCAGGGTTGCCGTGGCTTCCACCGTGACTTGCTCCGAGGAAGCCCCCAACTGCATGGGGACAATCAGGGACCCGTTCTGGTCCGCCAGCAGCGTGACCTCCTGGTTGTAAGTCTTAAACCCCTTCGCTTCAACCGCAACGCGGTACGTCGCGGGAGGGAGCGAAGAGATCGTGAATTGACCGCTGGCGTTCGTAGTCGCCGAGCGTTTCACTTCGGTGCCAACCTGGATCATCGTCACATGGGCATCGGAGATTGTCGCGCCCGTGGGATCGCTGACCGTTCCGGACATCGAGGCGTTTCCGCCCTGGCCAAGGGCGCAGGCTGCAATCAAAAGGACCGCACAAAATAGCTGAACTACTTTCTTCATTGAGAATCTCCCCGTCTCGCTGGGACGCATCGGCGCGAGGAGCAGTAGAGCGAGTTCGCGAACGCCCCCCGCATCCCGAAAACTCCATCGGGGCCGGCGGACGCTGTCTGACACATCATCCGCCATTTCTGTTAGGCGGTCAGCCCAAACCTCATTCCTGAGCGGCTGGCCGTCCTCTTACGGGCTTGCGTTTCGCCGTTTCGGCGCAGGAACTACTCTTCACTGCCCTGCCGTGTCGTCACAGTCGGTTGTTTTGTTCACCCACCAAACTATATACCTGCGCCTCACCGAGGCCGGCACAAAGAACCACACATACGTGTCTTGAATTGCTAACGCTCCGACTTGTTGAAACTGTACCCGACGGTGGGGCTACTGTCAAGACCATTTTTGCCCGTAATGGGCTACTACTGGGGGCGCTGGCAGAGATAGGACCCTCCACGGAGGCCTTTGGGAGGCAAAAAGCGCTTGTGAGCGTCACCGAAAAGTGGGGGCATCCGGCGCTTTACCCAGCACCCCGGACGGCTGAAGGGTCGGTGGCGGCTTGCTCCGGGCAGTTCCAGCCGCGCCGGTGGCAGGTTTGCCTCCGGCCAGATCCGAGCCTGGCAGTTGCACGGTCCCTCTGCCGGTGGCGGCCGCTCCGGCACCCGCTCTGCGCGCTTCGCGAACCAGCCCGGCGATTGCTTTGGGGAGCCAGTAACTCCTGTTCCGCCGCGGCCCCCCCCCGGTCATCTGGGCGGTCCGGTGTACAGCCCAGGCGCATTTCCGCCGATAGACCAATTGAACGTCAATAGGAGGGCGTGGAATGTCCGCATGGACCATTGGCAGGAAGATCTCGGGAGGGTTTCTGGCTGTCTTGCTACTGACCCTTTCGGCAGAGTCGTTTTCCGTGTGGATGACGGACCGGGCCGCTAATAACGTGGTCTGGACCGAGTCTCTGCCGGAAACCGAACTGGCAACCCAGATCGAACGCGAGCTTCTCAACGCGAGGATCAACTTCATCTACTTCGTAACGATTCAGAAGGATGGCTCTCTAGAAAAGGGTTGGGAAAGGTTCCGGAACGCCCAGCAGGCATTGCCGAAGTTGCGCGCTTTGGTGAAGAACTCCGCCGTGTTCGCCGATATCCGTCCGGATGTGGAGCAACTCTGCCGCGATTTCGACAGCTACCAACCGGTGCTGGTGCACATTATCGACGTGGTGCAAAAGCGCCAGAACACGGGCCCGGAGTTCGCGGATCTGCTAAAAGAGTGGGCGCGGCTTGGCGGCGCGATGGTGGACGCCGCTGCACGGCTTGGCCGCAACGGCAGCCAGACCACGGGCGCTTCGGCGAAGCTGGCGGCCGAGCAGTTGCACAGAGCCACCAACCTGATTGCCGCCGCGTCGATTGCAGGTTTGCTCCTGGGCGTGGTGCTGGCATTTCTTCTTACCCGCAACATCACCCGCGCGCTGCGGAACATCGTCCGGGAACTGGGTGATGTGGCTCACCGGGTTGCAGCCGGAGCGTCGGAAATCTCGGGATCCGCTGAGTCCCTGGCCCAGGGGGCTTCGGAGCAGGCGGCATCGCTTCAGGAGACATCGTCGTCGAGCGAAGAAATCAACTCCATGGCGAGCCAGAACGCGCAGAACTCCAAATCGGCCGCCGGCAACGTCGTGGAAGCATCGTTACGCATCGAGGAAGCCAACCGGAACCTGGAGCAAATGGTGGTCTCCATGAATGAGATCGACGCCTCCAGCGGCCAGATCTCCAGGATCATCAAGGTGATCGACGAGATCGCCTTCCAAACCAACATCCTGGCGCTGAACGCCGCGGTGGAAGCGGCGCGAGCTGGGGAAGCGGGTCTGGGATTCGCCGTAGTGGCCGATGAAGTGCGGAATCTGGCGCAGCGTTCGGCACAGGCGGCCAAAGACACGGCGGTGCTGATCGAGCAGTCCATCTCCCGGTCGCACGACGGAAAGACCAAGCTGGAACTGGTGGCGACTGCCGTCCGGTCGATCACGGAGAGCGCCGGCAAGGCTAAGACGCTGGTTGACGAAGTGAAACTGGGCAGCGAGGAACAGGCCCGCGGAATCGAACAGATTTCAAAGGCCATAACCCGGATTCAGGAGGTGACACAGTCCACAGCGGCACAGGCCGAAAGAAGCGCCACCGCAAGCAAGGATCTGACCACCAACGCCCAGGCGATCAATCTGGTGGTGCTGCGGCTGGGAGCTATGATCACCGGCAAGACCGATTCCAGCATTCATGAACAAATCCAGCTCGCTCTGTCGGCGCATGGCGCTTGGAAGCAGCGGCTGATCGATGCCATCGAGAAGCGGTCGAGCGCGATTGCGGTTGGCACAGCCCGGGTTGACGACCAGTGCGCCTTCGGAAAGTGGCTCTACGGCGAGACGCTGGAACGCGGAGTGAAGCGGAGCGAACAGTACGGGCGTTGCCTGGAACTGCATCGCCGCTTCCATGCCGCCGCGGGAGATGTCCTGTCGCTGGCGCTGGCCGGGGATAAAGACGCAGCATCGCGGGCAATGGCGCCCGGCAGCGAATATGCCCGAGTCTCGGGAGCGCTTTCCTCGACCCTGATGGAGTGGGATGCGGAGTCGGTTGCCAGCCGCTGAGGCCGGACGTTGAGCGGTATCATGGTTCCCGGGAGGGCCCCTCAATGAGACGGTACCCCGAACCAGGCCGCGTGAAGCAATTTCTGCTCCGCCTCAAACGCTTCCTGTCGAAGCCGGAGCCCGAGGCGGAAGATCCCTACGCCTACGTAGGTGTTCCCAAGAAGCCGCGGCCGCCACGGCGCAGTGACGCTGCAAGCGCACCGCTGGACTGATCTGCGGCCGGTCAACCCGCCCGCCGCTACAGCGAATCGCCCTTCCAGACGTGTTTTGGGTCGGGATAGTACGCCACGCTGCCCTGCTCCGTAGAGACCAACCACCCGCCGGTCACTTTGGCCCGCGACAGTCCCTGGACATTGGATGACAGCGCCTCGAAGTGCAGCCTGGCCGGCTCCGGCGAGGGCGCGTCTGCGCGCGCCGGAGCGGCGGACATCTGCTCATTCGCCCCTCCGCCCGACGCAGCCGATTGAAAGGCATCGCGGGGGCACGTGTAGGGTTCGGTCAGGTAATAGAACACCATCATGTCGCGGTCGGGCCGTACATCTTCGACGATGGCGCCGAACGGGATGGTGATCTCGGGCTCGGACAGCGGGGTCAGCGTGCGGTGGTGGAGCTTCTTGGCGAAGATCGACTTGTTCAAGGTTTGTTTGGGCAACGGGAAGCCTCCGAAGCTTCTGTATACACGGTTGAGGGAAGAATAGCAACCGGGGTGCGAGGGGTGAAAGGAAGCCGGCCGCGGCGGCATTCATGGGTGACGCCCCGGCGCCAGCGCGGGAACAATCCGGCGGGCGGCGGAGTCAGAGAGACAGGAACGAATCATGAACGCTCACCGAGATTCAGTCAGTTCACGCAAGCCATGGTTGTTCGCTACCGCCCTGTTAGTCCTGGTGTCCCTGGGAATCGTGGGAGCCTTCCAGGGCAGGCCGACCGACGTCAAAACGGCCGGCGTCACTTACTCTAAAGGCACGCTGCACGCGGCCATTCCATACCAGGCGGCCCACGCGGGCGCCGGGCAACTGACCATGGAAGTCCTTAATCCGGAGGACGAGGTCCTGGGACGCGTGGAACGGCACACGGAACTGACCGGCGCCCCCGGGCTTTGGCAAGACGACATCAAACTCGCCAAGCCGCTGGCGGCCGAGGACCTGGTGTGGCATCGCCTGCGCTACCGCTTCGTTTATAGCGACGGCAAGACCGCGGCCATCGAGGGCACCGAATCCATCTCGGAGATTCTGCGCACGCCGGTGGTCCACGTGATGGGCCAGAACTCCTATCTCGTGGGCGGCAAGGCGGCGGTGCGGGTGATCGTCACGGACGCCAGGAACGAGCCTCTCTCGGAAGGCGGCTCCGTGCGCATCGAGCTGCTGGATTCGGGGCAGGCCATGGCCGTGCTGTTTAGCGGAGCGCTGAACCGGCGCGGCACCATCGAGCCCCAGTTCCGCTTCCCCGCCGGCCTTGTGGGCACGCACGCGCTGCGCTTCGTGGTGGATACGCCCATCGGGTCGGCCGAATTCACCGGGCAGGTGCGGCTGGAGGACAAGGTCTCGATCCTGCTGACCACGGAGAAACCGCTCTACCAGCCGGGACAGACGATTCACGCCCGCGCGCTGGCGCTCGACCGCGCCAATCACCAGGCCGCCCGCGGCCGCAAGCTGACGTTCGAAGTGGAGGACTCGCGCGGCAACAAGGTCTTCAAGAAGGCGGCCGAGACCGACGAGTACGGCATCACCTCGGCGGAATTCGGCCTGGCCGACGAAGTCAACCTGGGCACCTACCACCTGCGCGCGCTAATGGATGCCACTAACAGTTCCGAGCTGGCCTTGAGCGTGGAGCGGTACGTGCTTCCGAAGTTCAAAGTTGCGGTGGACCTGGCGGGCGACGGGAGCGAAGCGCGGCACGGTTACCGGCCCGGCGATCGCGTGACGGGAACGGTGCGCGCCAACTATTTCTTCGGCAAGCCGGTCGACGGCGGCGAGGTCACGGTGAAGGCGGCGGGCATGGACGTGGCGCTGTTCGAAGCCGCATCGGCCGCGGGCAAGACCGATGGCGAGGGCGCCTACAAGTTCGACCTGCGGTTGCCCGCGTACTTCGCCGGGCGGCCGCTGAGCCAGGGCGCGGCGCGCGTGCTGGTGGAGGCCACGGTGAAGGATACGGCGGGCCACTCGGAATCGCGTGGAGAACCGATTACGGTGAGCGAATCGCCGCTGATCGTGACCGCGGTTCCGGAAGGCGGCACGCTGATTCCGGGGATAGAGAACGAGGTGTTCATCCTCACTTCGTATGCTGACGGCAAGCCGGCGGTGACGGACGCGCGGGTGCGCGGACCGCTGGGCGGCGAGCAGACCGCGACGACGGATGCGGGTGGCGTGGCTGTGGTGCGGCTCAGGTGCGGCGCGGGCTCGGCTGTGGTGCAGATCGAAGCCAGCGACAAGCAAGGCAACCATGTGACCGCGGCGCCCTCGCTACAAGCCCGCACGGGCGAGGACCAGATTCTGCTGCGCACCGAGCGCGCGGTGTACAAGAGCGGCGAGCGGATTGCGCTGCGAGTGTTTTCCAGCAAGGCGCGCGGCACGGCTTACGTAGACGTGGGGCGCGAGGGACAGACTGTGCTGACTCGCGATCTGGACATCGTGGGCGGGCAGGCGTCGCTGGATCTGACCGCGTCGCCGGACATGGCGGGCACGCTGGATATCAACGCCTACCTGTTCGGCCGCGATGCGCGCCCGGTGGGCGACCACCGCCTGGTGTTCGTGCAGCCGGCGGACGATCTGAAAATCGAAGCTACCAGCGATGCCGCGGTCTACAAACCGGGCGGCGACGCGCGCGTTAGTTTTCGTGTGACCAACTCGCGCGGCGAAGGCGTACAGGCAGCGCTGGGCCTGCAGGTGGTGGACGAGGCGGTGTTCGCGCTGGCGGAGAAACAGCCGGGGTTCGCCAAGGTCTTCTTCTACCTGGAGCAGGAGGCCATGAAGCCGCGGTATGAGATCCACTCCATCGGCATGCCGGACGTGGTCGAGCCGGTGGCGGCCGGGCAGGTGGAGCAGCGGGACCGCGCGGCGCGGGCGTTGTTCTCGGCCACGGAGATGGTGAACACTAACAAGTCCGAGACGGAATACGGGCGCGCCGTCACGACGGCCAAACAGTGGGAGTACTTGCAGCGCTACCGGACGCGGTTCCAGGAAACTGCGCGCGAGGCGGTCGTCAGGGTTGCGGCGGGCGGAGCGGCGGGCCGCGATGCGTGGGGCGGCGAGATCCGCGTGCAACACACGGCGGGCACGGCTTACTACAACGCGCAAAGCCCCGGCCCGGACGGGCGGTTCGGTACGGGAGACGATCTGTGGGCAACCCTGGTGGTTCAGACGCGCAAGATCGTCGGCCGCCCGACCACGGGAGAGAGCGCCATCGAGGTCAGCACCGAGCACGATCGCGGGCCATACAACGGGCGCGCGGAAATCTCGGGAACGGTTATGGACCAGAACGGCGGGGCGATGGAGGGAGCCACTATAAACGTGCGCGAGGTAGCGACCGGCAAGTGGCGCGCGGTAAGCGCCAGAGCCGACGGACAATTCACCCTGGCGGCCTTGCCCGCGGGCGAGTACGAGATTCACGCGGCATACGGGGCGGCGCGGCTTGAGAAGAATATCGCACTGGCGGAGCGCGACCGCGCGGTGCTCTCGGTGCATTTCCGGCACGAACCGGCAGGGACGATGGTGAAGGAAGCGGAACAGGTGGAAGTTGCCGCGGCCGCCCCCATGTTGATGGACGGCGGCGTCGTGGGCGGCGTCCCGGGCGGCGTCCTCGGAGGGGTGATGCGTGCGGACGGGCCCATGGCTGCCCCGGTGCCGCTCCGGAAGGCCATGCCGATGCGCGAGTTCGGCGCCGGACACCTGTTGGAGCCCATGTCCGCGCCGAAATCCGCGGAGATGCTCCAGAAAGAGGACTCCGGCTCGGGCGGCTCGGCCCCGCACGTGCGCTCCTACTTCCCCGAGGCTCTCTACATCAACCCCGAGATCCTCACCGACAGCCACGGCAACGCCAGCATCTCCATTCCGCTGGCCGACTCCATCACCACTTGGCGCATGGCCATGGTGGCCTCAACCGCGCACGGCGCTCTCGGCAGCGGCGCCTCCAGCCTCAAGGTCTTCCAGGATTTCTTCGTCGATCTCGACCTGCCCGTCACGCTCACCCAGGGCGACCGCGTGTCCATCCCCGTGGCGGCGTACAACTACTCCGGCGCGCGCGGCGATGTCAGCCTGCAACTGGAGGCCGCCGACTGGTACCGCCTGGTGGACGACGTGGCGGCGAAGAGCGTCGCCGTCGAACCGGGCCGCGTGGGCGGGTCGCAGTTCACGCTGGAAGCCACGCGCATCGGCAAGTTCAAGCTGACGCTCGCGGCGACTTTGGTGGGCGGCGGGCAGCGCGCAGACCGGCGCGCCGATATCGTGGTGCGCGAGATCGAAGTGGTTCCCAACGGCCGCGAGCAGAGCCAGGTGTTCAACGGGCGGCTGGAGGGCTCGGTGAGCCACACGGTGCGCTTCCCGGAGTCGGCTATTGCGGAGGCCAACGCCGTTCTGGTGCGCCTCTATCCGGGCCCGCTGAGCCAGGTGATCGAGGGCATGGACAGCATTCTGCAAATGCCCGGAGGCTGCTTCGAGCAAACGTCCTCGAGCACTTACCCCAACGTGCTGGCGCTCGACTACATGAAACGCACCAAAAAGCTGACGCCGGAGGTGCACGCCAAGGCCGAGGGCTTCATCGCCAACGGGTATCAGCGGCTGGTGACGTTCGAGGTGCCGGGCGGCGGCTTCTCGTGGTTCGGCGACGCGCCCGCTAACAAGATCCTGACGGCGTACGGGCTGATGGAATTCGCCGACATGGCGAAGGTATACGAAGTGGACCCGCGGCTGATCGCGCGCACCCAGCAGTGGCTGGCCTCTCAGCAGCAGGCCGACGGAAGCTGGAAGCCGGACACGCAATTCATTAACGAAGGCGCCACCAACAGGTACAACTCGAACGTACTGCGCATCACGGCATATCTGGCGTGGTCGCTGCAGAATACCGGCTACCAGGGGCCGGCGGTCGAGAAGGCGCGCCAGTATGTCGATTCGCACATGAGCGCGGTGGCCGACCCGTACACGCTGGCGGTGGTGGCTAACTTCGCCGCGGACTACGCCAAAGACCGCGGATTCACCGGCCAGGCCATGCGCCTGCTGCTGGACGCGCGCACCGAAAAGGGCGACGACGCCTGGTGGGACGCCGACGAAACCAGCGTCTACGCGACCGGCGCGAGCGCCGCCACGGAGACCACCGGCCTGGCCGCGCAGGCCCTGTTGAAGTGGGGGCAGGCGGGCGAAGTGACGCGCAAGGCGCTGCACTACATCGCCTCGAAGAAAACCGCCAACGGCGCGTGGAGCACCACGCAGGCCACTATTATGGCGTTGCGTGCACTGCTGCTGGCGACGGAGAAAGGCGGATCTGACGTACGGGGCCGCGTCGAGATTGCCCTCGACGGCAGGCCGGTGCGGCAGCTCGTGCTGACGCCGGAGAACAACGACCTGCTGCATCAGTTCGTCTTCAAGGGCTCTGAGTTGGGCTCGCGCGGCGACAGCGCGGTCGAGGTAAAGTTCGAAGGCAAAGGCGGCCTGGCCTACCAGGTGGTTGGGCGCTACTTCGTGCCGTGGAGCGAGCGGCCGGCGCACGAGCCGCTATCGATCGACGTGGCTTACGACCGCACGCGCCTGGCGCAGAATGACATCGCCACGGCGACGGCCACGGTGCGCAGCCACCTGGACAAGCAAGCCAACATGGTGATGGTGGACCTGGGCATCCCACCGGGGTTCGACTTACTCAGCGAGGACCTGCAGGCGTACCAGGAGAAAACCGCGCGGCAGAAGGGCGGCCGGCTGGAGAAGTTCAGCCAGACGGCGACGCAGGCGATCCTGTACTTCGACTCGCTGGCCCCGGGGGCGCAGGTGACACTGAGCTACCGTCTGCGGGCGAAGTACCCGATCCGCGCTCGCACGTTCGCCTCGAGGGCGTATGAGTATTACGCTCCCGACGTGCAGTCGGTGGCGCGGCCGGTGCTGTTGGAGGTGGCGAAGAAGTAGGGAGGCGATTGGAACGGCTTTCGGGCTCAAACGTGCCCGCCGCACTTTTCACAGAATCGGAAGTTAGGAAGGACTGGGGCCCCGCACGCACCGCAGAATCGAGCCTGCGAGGCCGCCGGTGTCGTGGCAGCGGCTGGCGCGGCAAACGCCGGTGGGGGTGGAGGAGGAGCGCTCGGTGAAGTGGCACCCGGGTTCCCGGGAACCGCCGTTTTTTGACCGCACAGATTGCACACAATGCGATAGCTTCGACGCAAGGTGCAACATGGCACGAAGAAGAGCGTGAATTTGCCAGTCTGCATGAGGGCCGTGTGAAGCATTTGCCTCCCGCAGCGGGCACAGTGCATGGGAAGCTGGCCTAGGTTTGTACTTCGCCATCGCGATCCACAAATGAGCAGCACGACATTCTCCTGGTTACCCTGGCCGGCGCATTCTCGAACTCGGCACCTGTGGGCCGCCGGCCGTTCATCCGAGCGCCGGCGCTGGGAGACCGCCCGCAAAATGGCCGCTCCGCTTGAATGCCCTGGTTTCGCCTCACTTCATCTTCATGGAGCGACCTTCCAGACCCCATGCTCGTTGATCATGTTGGTCTCGTCATTGGACCTAACAGTGCCATCCGTATAGTAGATGTTGGCGGTGACCTTCGCGCCTTCTCCCCGGATGTTTTCTTTTACGATTTCGACTCTCTGGACCTTGCCGTTCTTTGTGAATTCGTCCGCGTGAGCCTTCAGTCCGCCGCCCATGGCTGCCATCGGTCCTTCGAAAGCCTTGTTTAGGTCGGCGGAGAAGAACTCTTTCATCTCTGAGTACTTGCCCGCGTTGGCCGCCATAACGAACTTCTTCAGGACATCGCCAGGGCCGTTGGCAAACGGACTGTGTGAGCCGCAGCCTGCGACGAACAGCCAAATAAGGAACATAGTCGGGACTCTTCGTTTCAATGTGCACCTCCGCCCAAATCGGGCCGTTGACACCGCATATTCGCCGGAACCGCCCCAGGCGTCTGGCCGGCTGGCTCGGATGCTCTGGTTACAATATCGCTACGACAATTACTTTAGTGAGCCATGCGCTGATCAGAAGCATCACCGGGACGGCGGGAGCCGCGCCCGCCTCGGGAATGCCAGCAATCCGGGAGCAGCCGGAGTAGAGCATCAGAATGTTGTAGCTGAGGGCGAACACGAACAGAACGGCCACGATCTCGAAGTTCGCGGCGCCGACGATGGCTGTGGCCAGTACGGCAAGACCGTACGGCAACAGCGACGCTCCCGCCGTGAAAACATCGCCGGCGAAGCCCCCCGTCCCTCTGAACACCTTCCTGGCGATGGCGCCAGCGCCTGCCAGGCTCGCAAATGGAATGAGTCCGATGAGGAGAAGCTTGAACAGAGTGCCCACGCTCGCATCGGACACCGGGATGCCGAAACCGAACAGCCCCGCCGCCCGCGACGCCATCATGTACATGCCTAGGAAGAACGTGATTTCGTGGAGAATCGCGAATGCCACGCCGACTTGCATGGCGCGTTCCGGCTCGAACGACGCATACGACTGGGCGAGGCCGCCCACGGGGCTCTTCGCGAAGAGCTTGATTCCGGACCACGCATCCCGCGACCGGGCTTTGACCTCTTCGCCGATGTGCTTGGAAAGTGACAAGGCGGTCGCGGTCGTGTTCGGCTCCGGCGCGCTCGCCTGAGATGCCGCGCCACCGGCCCCGGGCGTTGCTGACGTTCCCACAGTCACCGGCGCTCCGCAAGCCGGACACCATTGGGCAACACCAAGCATATTCTGTCCGCAGTTCATGCAAAACATGAGTCCTCCAGGTTCCAATCGAGAAACAATGTTCTTGCCTATTCTGCCGTGCGCTCGGGCTGAGTCGTCGGCGGCACCTACTTCTTAGTGAGCATCGCCGCGATGACCTTGTCCGGCACTCCGGCTTTCTTAAGAGCCAGCAAGTCATTCGGGCTCGTGGAGAACTTGGCCGGCTTGGTTTGAATCATCACGACCAGGAGATCTTCTCCCATGCCTTCCTTCAGGGACCTCACGATGTACTCGTTCGTGATGGCGTCCTCCGCGATCCGCTTCTCCTCAGCAACCTTCTTCAGATGGTCATCCTCCTTCCGCTTGTCGTCCTCTCGATCATTCTCGCCCTGTTTCCGTATCACAGCCTCGTCGCCGGCCTTGGCCTTGCGGCACTCCACGATCGCCTGTAGCACCTCCTTGTCGCTGTGGAGTGCCTGCGACTTGTTCAGGGCATCAAGCGCGTTGTCATAGTCATGGGCCAGCGTGTAGGCAATACCGAGGTTGTACAGCGCATCAGCTTGATGAGCCGGTTTCGGGTCCGCTTTGCACCGCTCGACGTTTTCGAGTGATAGCTTCAACACGCCGTCGATGTCGCCTGTCTTCAGAAGGTCATAGGCTTGTTTGAGGTTACAGTCCTTGCTATCCATGAAGGCAACCTGCTGGGTTTCGGTCCACGGGAAGAAAAGGCGGCTGGCTTGGGCCACGCCGTCTTTCACCGCCAAGTCGATTACCTCCTCGGGACTGGGGTACACGGGTCGCTGGAGACCTTGACTCTGGTTGTCTTTCTGCTGGTCGCTTTGAACGCTCTTCACGGATTCCCGCCCGCTTGCCAGGTCGACGGTGCGGATCGAGGCTTGCACGTGCGCTTCCATGCGGGAAATGTGGATGGGTTGACCTATGATTTGCGCCGCATCCATCGGTGGCGCCCTATGTGGTTCGCACCGGGTGACATTGACAAAGACCATCAAAGCGGCCCCGGAGAGTTTGCCAAATTCCACTGCCGATGCTTGGTCAGCGGACGAACTGAATTGGAATTGGTGCTCCTTGAGGATGGCGTTCAAGTTCGCCCGATTGACAAGGCTCACTCCATGCGCACCGAAGTCCTCCGCAAGCGAGTCGACGAACTGCTGCCGGCAGGCATTGCCGGTAGCTGGGTTGAACGCCACGGTTTTGCCTTTTAGATTGATTCCCAGGGTGGGTGGATGATTGATGGTGACGGGGATCTTCTTCTTGCCGAAGCTGAACCCCTGCCCACCGGCTCCGGCTGCCAGCGCAGCCAGCAGCGCCGAAATGGACACCGCTCTCTTGACGATCCGGATTGACTGCATCTTCCCAGTTGGTTTCTTCTCGCTCATTCCTGACCTCCTGAACCCGGCCAAGCCTGCACCGGAAGTTGAGTCGCCGTCGCACAGGGCTCGCCGAGGCACTGTCGCTGGCGGTACCGCCAAGTTACGGACTCGTTCGCACTTCACGCCGCGCCTACGCGGCAACGGGTTCGAGACTCGAACCGGATCCGGCTTCCTGGCCGCCCAGGTGGCGTGCATCCGAACCAGATCGTACAATGAAGTGCTATGAATTCGCGCTGAACATTGCTGAAAAGTCCTGAAGCCACCGCCCGAAGCCTCGCGAGCCCGCTTATGAATGCTGAAGACCCTAAACTTCTGTTGAAGATAGGGGACTTCACCCTGGACCTCTCCAGCCGGAGCCTCTATCGCGGTGAGGAGCGGGTCCGGCTTACAGCCAAACCGTTTGAGGTACTTACCTACCTGGCCCGCAGCAACCGCCGAGTAGTTCCCAAAGAGGAGTTACTTAGTGCAGTTTGGGGAGAATTGCGCGGCGACAACACCGTAGAGCAGGCTGTCCGGCAGATCCGCTTGGCGTTGCAGGACGACAAGGACGAACCCCGCTTCATCCAGACAGTTTCCGGGAAGGGATATTGCTTCGTTGCCACCGCCGAGGAAGTGGGCGCCGTGCCCGCCACGCCGCCGCCCGAGCCCGCCCCGGGATCGAGCCAGCCGGCATCCAAGCCATGGACGCGGCGCATGGTGCTCGGCGCCGCTGGGACCGCCGTCCTGGCAGGCGCGGCACTGCTGGTCCGCTCGCGAGTCCGCCGCATCGAGCGGGCCGTGCTATCCGGGGATCTCTTGACTGCCATGGACGGACTGGGGAGGACGGTCTGGACTCAGCGCTTCCGCGGAATGCTCGATCCCCCGTCGGCCGGCGACTCGATCTGGCGGGTTCAGATACTCGATTTGGAAGGGGATGGACATCCGGGAGTGGTAGCCGCGTGCAACCACGGGGCGGGATTCCATCCACCCCATTCCGAAAACGACGAAATCGTCTACGTAGGGCCGGAAGGAAAAGTTCGCTGGACCTACGTGTGCCAACCCGGCCTCCTGGATTTCGACGGCCAAGCGTTCGAGCCCCTCTGGTGCTGCACCCATCTGATCGCGGTGCCTTCCAGGAAGGGGCAGGAACTCTGGGCGGGCATCCACCACGGATGGAGGTTTCCAGGATGCGTGATGCGGCTCGATGCCGGCGGAGCGGCTTCCCTCCAATTTGCCAATACCGGTTTTGTCGAAAGGCTGTGCAACCTCGCCAGGCGGGACGGCAACTGCGTGGCTGTGTGCGGCGAGAACAACGCGTTCGACCGCTCGTTTGCCGCGGTGCTGGGTGTGCGCGACCCTCCGTCGTCCTCGCCCGCCGGTGGACCGAACCGGCGCAGCTTCGCGAATGCGCCTTCCGGTTCCCCGCGCGATTACGTATTGTTCCCTACCACCGAGATGCTGCGGGCTACCGATGCGCCATACGGCCACGCAACGGATTTGTCCGTCACCGGTGACGGAGGATTCGTCACCTATGTGCATGCTGGAGACACGGACAAGGCGGCGCTCCTCTATGAGTTCTCGCCCCGCACCGAGGCCCGAGCCGTGATGCCCGGCGGCAGCAACGGGCCGGCGCACGCCCGCCTCCAAGCCGAGGGCAAACTGGATCACCCCTTGAGCAAGTGTCCCGAGCTGTCCCAGCCACTCACCATCCGGCACTGGCGTCCGGCCAGCGGCTGGAGCGACGAGCCGGTCCCCTGGCGGGGTGTGCCGCTCCGGGCGTAGGCTACGCGCGTGCCACTGCGAAGTCTCCGTCCTGCCGGGCTATCTCGGCGGCCTCTCTTGCCTTGAGCGTGTCGCGCAGCCGCCGCACTCGTTCGCTGCGCCGCTCATCAGCGCCCCCGCCTGGAGCCCCGCCCAACTCCGCCAGCGCCGCTTCCCACAGCGGCCCCACCCGGTCCATCGAGAAGTACCGCCGCGCGTAGCGGTGTGCCAGGCGCGACATGAGCCGCCGCCGCTCCGCGTCCGCCAGTGCTTCAAACGCCGCGTGCCATTCCTCGGGCGTGGTGCAAAGGAACCCGTTCCGCCCCTGGTGAATCACTTCCCGGTACGACGGGATGGGATACGCCACCACGGGCAGGCCCAGCGCCATGGCCTGGATAGCCCGGTTCGAAGACTTCGCCAGCGAGCGCGCCCCGCCGGCTGCCGGAATGACCGCCGCGTCGCACCCGGAAATGTGGCGCCAGGCGGTTCCCAGATCCCACTCGATGTCGGCCTCCGGGTCGTCGGAAATCGTCACCAAGGTCCAGTCCGGCACCCACTCGCGAATTTGTGCGCGCAGCCTTTCGACCGCGGCCCACCTGTCGGAACTTGTCCCGCCGAAGCAGACGCACCGCGGCGCCCCGGGCCGGTGCGACGCTGGGGCCTTCGCGGCCTGCCATTCCCAGGCATCGGGAATGTAGCGGACAGGGCCCACGCCGCTCTGCGCGTACTCTTCAGCCAGAAGGCGCGAGGAACAAACGGTCAGATCCGCCAGGCGAGCCTCTTGCACTTTGCATGGCAGATCGCAATCCACATAAATCGTTCTGGCCCCGATGGATCGAAGCGCGCTCATGGCGGCCACGGTCCGCGGCCCGAACACCTTCTGAAACACCACGATGTCGCCGTGCTCGAACACCCCGCCCTCCGTCACGTCGCCGGCCGTTATCGGCGGATCCAACATCCAGTGGGCGGGAGCGAATAGGATCTCGGATCGCCAACCTCCGGCGAGGAGGTGCTCGTGAACCCTGTATCCGTGAATCCGCGAGCTGCCGGTCTCCCGGGGGCCGACAAGCAGCCAGTACACGCTGGACATCGCCGTTTCCTCTCTTCACAGGGTGGCAATCGGGGGCCATTGCGTCAAGCCCTCCAGGAATCCGCCGGGGCACCCGCCGCCCGCTGGCAAGGACCGTGTGCGCACATCCATGACTCGGACGATCAGCGCCGCCTATGGGAGATCCGCGCGTAAGGCGCGCGCGGCGATGGCCGCTTAAGCTGCCGTCACGAGGAGACGGCGTCCGATAACGTGCCCTCCCGAGGCCGGTTGCATCGACACTTATGATGGCATGGGGCCCGATGGGCCGCAAGCCAAAGGCTGATGTGGGAGTACTTCGGTACCATTATGGGCGGACTACCGGACAGAGGCTCTCTCCGGCGAACACCCCCTTCGAGTGGGTGGCGTCCGGAGGATCGGGGGACAATGTTCAGAAAACCCGCCCTGGAACCGATAAGAGAGTTGTGGATAAGAACGCCGAGGTCACCAGGGAGTTGCATTCGCTAGCCGAAGCTACCGGAGCGGAATGCGAGACCGAACAGGACAAACCAAAGCGGCCGGCATTGCGGGTCCTGGTCGCGGAGGACAATCCGGTTTTCCAGGCCATGCTGCGCAACATCTTGAGCAAATGGGGATACGACGCGGTGACGGCGCGCGATGGGGAGGAGGCCTGGAAAATCCTGCAATCGGACAATTCGCCGCAGTTGGCGATTATGGACTGGATGATGCCGGGGTTGGACGGGTTGGAGATCTGCCGCCGGGTGCGCGCCGCGAAACGCGAGCCCTACACCTATATTGTGCTGTTGACGGCCCGGACGGAGTCGCGCGACCTGGTGGAGGGGATGGACGCCGGAGCCGACGATTATCTCACTAAGCCATTCCGTAACCATGAGTTGCGGGTTCGTTTGCGCGCCGGAATACGCATTCTCGACTTGCAGGATGAGCTCTTACGGGCGCGCGAGAAGCTCCGCATGCAAGCCACCCACGACGCTCTGACCGGCCTGCACAACCGTGCCGCCATTCTGGACATCCTGCGCACCGAACTGGCACGCAGCGGGCGCGAGGGACAGCCGCTGGCCGTACTGCTGGCCGATCTCGACCGCTTCAAGATGATTAACGATACCTACGGGCATTTCGCCGGCGACGCCGTGCTGCGGCAAAGCTCTCAACGCATGAAAGCCGCCCTGCGCCGCTACGACGCGCTGGGGCGCTACGGCGGAGAGGAATTCCTGATGGTCCTCCCCGGATGCGGCGCCTCGTCGGCCTGCCAACAGGCGGAGCGCGTCCGCGAAGCCGTGGCGGCCAGCGCCATGGAAAGCGATTCCCAGCGCTTGCGCGTCAGTTGCAGTATTGGCGTGGCGTGCCGCGAAAAGCCCGTCCCCGAGGATGCCGACTCGCTCATACGCGAAGCCGATACCGCGCTCTACGTGGCCAAAAACCTGGGGCGGAACCAGGTGGCGGCCTTCTCGGCTCAACCGGTCTAGCGCCTCAGCCTTCCGATTCCAGAGCGGCCAGGCGCCGCTTGATCTCGGCCAACTCTCCCCGCAACTCCGGCAACCGCGCCAGCCACGCCAGTTGCTCCAAATGCTGCCGCAACGGACGCGCCGGGGTGCCCCACACGGTCTCGCCGGAACGCACGATTTTGGAAGTCAGAACGCCGCATCCCGAGCCCAGCACGGCGCGCGATTCAATGCGGGCCTTGTCGCCGACGCCCACCTGGCCGCCGATCACCGCGTGGTCTTCCACCACCACGCCGCCCGAAAACCCGGTCTGCGCCGCCACCACCACGTGGCGCCCAATGCGGCAGTTGTGGGCCACGTGCACCAGGTTGTCGAGCTTGGTGCCTTCGCCGATGGAAGTGACGCCCAGGGCCGCGCGATCCACGCAGGAGTTGGCGCCGATCTCGACGAAATCGCCGATCTCCACGCGCCCCACCTGGGGAAACTTGTGCCAGCGGTCGTCCTCCAGAACGTAGCCGAAACCGTCGGCGCCGATCACCACGCCGGCATGCAGGATGGCGCCGCGGCCGATATCGACGTTGTCATAGACCGTCACGTTGGCATGCAACACGCAGCCCTCGCCGAGCACCACGCGCTTGCCCAGTACCGAGCCCGCGCCGATGCTGGTGGCGACGCCGATGCGCGATCCGTCGCCAATGACGGCGTGCGGCCCCACGTACACCAAAGCGCCGAGCGTGACGTCCTTCCCGACGACCGCGGTGGGGTGGACTCCGGGTTTGATTTCAGCGGTGGGATAGAACCGGCTCATGGCGCGGGCGAAGCCGGTGCGCGGCTCGGGGACACGGACCACCGTGCGGTAGCTGGGGCTGGGCCAGTCGAGGGGCACCAGCAGACACCCGGCCGCGGAGCGCCCCGCAAGGGCTGCGGCTTTGCGCGAGCCCACGAACGCGATCTCGGACGCGCCGGCCGTCTCGAGTGGGGCCGCACCCTCCAGTTCCTTCTCGCCGTCGCCCTCGAAGGTGGCGCCCAGCCATTCCGCCAATTCGCGAACCCGCATTGGTAGATTGTACCGCTGCGGCCCGGTGCGTCGGAGCGCGGTGCCAACTTTTGGATTACAGGGCGGCCCGTTACCGCCGGCCGGCGCGAGGGGGACAACGCGAGCCCCGCACACGGTTATTGTCGCGTAAGGAGTAAGGAAGGAGTCCCTCATGAAGAAGTACGGGCTGGCGATGGCCGCCGCGATGTTCGCGGTGCCGGCGCGGAAGTCCACCGCACCCGCGCCGGGGCCCTCCGCTTCCCGCCGGTTGCGGCTCAGTGCCGGAAATCCCCGAGACAATTGCAGCTTGCAGGACACCATAATTCAGGTGCCGATCTTCAAGTCTCCAGAGCCGCCGCGATCTGACCTGCGGGGGCGCGATCCCCGTGCTCCGCTTTTGTCGCGTTTTGTCTCAGGGATGAGGTATTGAATGAATCGTCTTTCTATTTGGACCCGCGGGGACCGGCCGCTGTGGAGTTGTCTCGCGCTTACGATAGCCGTCGCGGTCTTTTCGACGCCGGCGCGGTCGCAGGCCACGGTGGACGCCTCGGCGCGGAGGTCTAGAGCCAGCGATTTCACGCTCGTCCAGTTGCCCGCGCTCAACCCGTCGCTCCTGCAGAACACCGTCTCCACGACCAGGCCGGCGCCGGCAAAACCCGCGATCGAGATTCAGTACGATCCGGCACCCGACTTGGTCTATCCCTACGATCCGGACCCGATTCGCTGGATCACCGTGAAGAACAACGGCGGCTACACGGAGCTCGAGTTCTCGGTCTCCGTGAACGGTCCGAACGGATTCACGCTATCGGGTAATACGTCGGGCCTCGCGACGTTTCCGCAGCCGTCTTACCCGTATCTTCAGCCGAATGAATCGCAGCGGGCCTGGATACTCGTAAACTGGAGCCAACTCGATCAATCGCAGTGGAAGGCCGGAGGCGTGTACGACTACCGCTACGACTTCACCGTGTCTCCCAAGGCCAATCCGGCACTCGGCGTTCAGCCGGGTACGCAGGTGGTCTCCCTGCATAACACGGTCCATGTCGCCTACACCGGCATCCCCCAACTTACCAGCCAACCGATGGGCGATAACAACGCCGCCATTGCCGGGTTGGTGCATGACGCGGCGACCGGGGCGCCGATCCCAAACGCGGAGGTCCGGCTGGTTTCTAGCACTCAAAGCACCTTCTCGCCGCAAACCGGCAGTTCGGGACAATACAGCATTCCAGTCACCGCCTATCAAGGCGTTCCCAATGGCCTCTGGGAGAACTACGGGGTTACGATCCGGGCGTTCGGCTACGCCGACTATCACACCGCCGTCGCTCCGCATTCGGGCGATACCGTTTGGATCGATGCGCCAATGACTCCGGCCGTCCCGGGACCCACTTATCGCGTCCAGTCGAAATTCGATGGCGTTCTGAACCAGTATGCCGGCCAGGGCTCCAAGGATGGCAAGTACTTTGCCCTGGTTCCATTCCATTCGATCACTCCCGCGGGCGCGGATGCCCAGAGCTACGACGCCCAGGCCCAACTGCTGTTCTTCAGCACCGCCGGCACGTTGCTGTGGCAGTTCCCGCTCTATACCCAAACCCCCGCGGTCGCGGTATCGGACGATGGCTCGCTGGTGGCAACGGCGCGGTGCGACACTTCCCGCTCCGATGCCGGCGTGTACCTGTTGAACAACGCGGGAACCGTCGTCTGGTTTGTGAGCCCGGTGAGCGTTCCCTCCTTGCGGGATGACGTGGGAGACGTTTTGTACAGCATCTACGACGTGCAAATCTCCCACGACAATCGATATCTGGCGATCGGGGACACCGCCGGAAACCTGTACCTCTACGATATTGCGGCCCGGAAACTGGTCTGGCAGCGCTTCCTGAATGGCCAGGTACGCACGCTTGTTTTCGAAAGCGATAACGGAACGCTCTATGCCAGCGGCGGCGACGGGTACCTGTATTCGCTTCACATCGATGGCACTCTTAACTGGCGGACCTACGTAGGCGCATGGTCGACCGTCTTCACCGTTTCCAGGAACTACATCCTGGTTGGCGTCAAGGTTGGATACTTCTTCTCGCTCCTGGACCGCCTTACGGGCAGAACCCTGTGGCAGTATCCCGGAGTGCAAACCGGTTTCAATGGGGCCATCGCGCCGGATGAATCGTATCTGATGATACAGGGAACCAGCGCGGGATTCGGGACCCTCCTAATCGACCCCAGCGGAGTCCTTCTGGACCACGACGACAGCACCGCCTCGGGCGCTCTCTCGGCCGACGGATCGTACATGCTTCTTACCGGCCAGAATATCGGCAGCGGCGACGTCGGAACGACGTGGCTCAAGGTGGGTGGCCGCGATGGGCGGGAGTTGTGGAATAGCGGTTCCCTGGATTCCACCATCCATCGCGGACCGCTCGCCGGCTATGCCTGGATATCGGACGACGGGAAGCAGATAGCCGCCGCAAACGGCAATTGGGTGTACTTCCTCTCCCAGGTTCCAACTCCCACGCTGGCTGCCTCGCCCAGCGCCATCTCGCTGAGCGCCGTTCCTGGCGGGGCGTGCACCTCCCAGGTCATCGCCCTGTCAAGCACCTCGCCTGCCGTGGGCGTGGCATGGTCGGCGGTCACAAGCGTTTCCACCGCCGCGAACTGGCTATCGATTGGCACGGCGTCCGGATCCACCCCTTCGTCGCTAAGCGTCACATGCAGTGCGGCCGGGTTGAGGGTGGGCGCATACTCGGGTAGCGTGCAGATCTCGGCCGGCTCCGCGACCGCCCTGGTGTCCGTTACACTGACAGTGGGCGCGCAGGTCGATAGCGTGGCGTCGGCGGCCAGCGGCGACCCGCGCCTGGCGCCGGGCCAAATCGTCTCGGTCTATGGTTTCGGCTTGGCTACGTCCACGGGTAGCCCAGGCGCTTCGGCCACCTTATTCAACGGCACCGCCGTCGCGGTGACCGACTCAGCCGGCGTCTCGCGCCCCGCGACGCTGTTCTACGTGTCACCCGGACAGATCAACGCCATGATCCCCGAGGGCACCGCCTTGGGCGCCGCCACTCTCACGGTTAGCGGCGCCAGTGGCGCCCTGGGCTCCGCACCGATCGCCGTGAGCGCCGTCGCGCCCGCGCTATTCCCGGTGGGTAGCGGGCCAACCGCTCCCGTCGCGGCCTACGCGTTCTATTACAGCTTTGCGGGGCCGATCACCGGTCAGCCCAGTGTCTTCCAGCGCAATGCGGCAGGCAGTTGTGTCACCGTTCCCCTCGACGTCTCCGGCGGCGACCAGTTGATCCTGTGGATGTACGGCACGGGCATCCACCACGGCAACGCGGTAACGTGCCGCATCGGAACCACCGCTGCTACCGTGCTGGGCGCCGCCATGACCCAATTCCCGGGCGAAGATCAGGTGAACGTCCTGGTTCCACGCAGTCTGGCTGGCAGCGGCAACCGGCAGATTGTGCTGACGGTGGACGGAATCGCGTCAAATGCCCCGCACATCGACTTCAAGTAGAGTCACCGGGCGAGCCGCGCTCGACCACCAGAGGGCTGGCGCGTAGGGGCCGGCGGGTCCACCCCACCATGTAGAATGTCTGGAGGGGCAGTTTCCGCTCCGCGGCGGGCACCACAATTATCGAACTGGCGGGCCGCCCGATTCGTAGGTACTCTAAAGACGACTTGAGGTCTCAACAACATATGTCTCGTGTCAAATCGGTTGTCGCCATTTTGCTTTGCTTCCTGATGGGCTCGCCCGTTTTCGGGCAGACCCAGGGATTGACTCTGGAGACCGGTAACGGCTTGATCTATGGTCTCACCAGGAACTTTCGCGCCCGGCCGGTGGCGGAAGTGAGTTTCGCCGACTCGCTCCGCGTCGAGAAGTTGATGCGCGCCGGCTCCATCTACCTGTCGCTCCGCGACGCCATCGCCCTCGCCCTGGAAAACAATCTGGATATCGAAAGCGTCCGCTACTCGCCCAAACTGGCGCGGGCCGACCTGTTGCGAGCCAGTGCCGGTCAGTTGATTCGCAACGTGAGCACGAATATCAGTTCGGGCGCCAGTTCGGCGTCTCCCAACGTGCAGTCGAGCGCGGCGGCCGTGAACAACGTCAGCGGATCCAGCGGGTCGAGCAGCAACAGCGGCGTGCTTAGCGGTTTGAGCGTACAACTGGCGGGCGCGGCCATTCCCAACGTCGAGCCCACGGTGTATGCCCAGTTGGGGTTCAGTCACACCACCCAGATCAACGCCTCCAACTACGTCTCCGGAACGGCGGCGCTGGCCGCGTCGGGGAAGAGCCTGGTCTATGGCCTCCAACAGAGTTTCTGGACGGGCACCACCGTGCAGTTGTACACCAGCAGCACGTTCGGGTACAACCAAAACGCCAGCACCACGCAGTTCAACCCGGTGGACTACGGCAGCCTGAATCTGAGCATCACGCAGAACCTGCTCAACGGTTTCGGCCTGGCCGTCAACAGGCGCGCCTACCATAAGGCGGTGAACAACCTTCGGGCCAACGACCTCTCCTTCAAGCAGCAGGTGATCGCCACCGTGACCAACGTGGTGGGACTGTACTGGGATCTGGTCACTTTCGATGACGAACTGAGAGTCCAGCAGGAGACCCTTCGGCTGGACACGCAACTCTACGAGGACAACAAGAAGCGGGCGGAACTGGGCGCCCTCGCTCCCATCGACGTCATTCAGGCCGAAGCCGACATGAAGACCGCCCAGCAAAACGTGATCACGCAGGAATCGCAGGTTTTGCAACAGGAGATGATCCTCAAGAGCGTGCTGACGCGCAGCGGGTTGAACGATCCGCTGGTGGTGGCGGCGCGGATCGTACCCACCGACCATATCGTGGTGCCGGAACAGGATGCGTTGATGCCGGTTCAGGACCTGATCGCCGAAGCGCTGAAAAGCCGGCCCGAGGTGGAACAGAACCAGATCGCCCTGGAGAATGCCCGCCTGGACCTGCTGGGCGTCAAGAACAATCTGCGGCCCACGTTGCAGGCCGTGGTCAATCTCTCCGACGCCGGCCAGGCCGGCACGCCCATCCCAGCCAATGCCGGACCCTACGGCATCAATTACTACTTCGCCGGCGGTTACGGCACGGTGGTAAACCAGGTATTCTCACGGAACTTTCCGAGTTACAGTGCCAGCATTGCGCTGACCGTTCCGCTGCGCAACCGCGCCAACCAGGCCGACCTGGTCACCAGCGAGTTGGGCTACCGCCAGTCGCAAATCCAGGACCGGCAATTGCAGAACAACATCAAGCTGAACGTGCTGAACGCCTGGACGGCCCTGCGCAACGCGCGGGCGGCGTATGAAACCAGCATCGTGGCGCGCAAACTGCAAGACGAGACACTGGCGGGCACGCGGCGCAAATACGAACTGGGCACGGACACCATCCTGGACGTGATGGTTGCACAGCGGGACGACACCGCTCGCCAGCTCTCGGAAGTGGACGCACGCAACCAGTACCAGCGCGCGCGAACCAACCTGCAGCAGATCGAGGGCAAGACCCTGGACGCTAACGAGGTGGACCTGGAAGAGGCGCGCACGGGCGTGGTGAAGCGCGCCCCGGATGCCATCCCGCCGGGAGACGGGCACTAGGACGTTGTATCCTGGGGAGTGGCACGAATCTATCCGTTTCAACCCTATAGATACTCCGAAAAGGCCGGCCCGCTGGGGAACCTGGCCACTCAGCCCTACGACAAGATATCGCCCGCTATGCGGACGCGGTATCTGTCGCTCAGCCCGTACAACCTGGTGCGGGTAATTCTGGGCGAGCCGGGGCCGGCCGACACGTCCACGAATAACGTCTACACGCGCGCCAGCGATTGCCTGGCGGCGTGGATCGATGGCGGCATTCTGGCGCGCGACCGAGAGCCCGCAGTGTTCCCCTACTTCCAGGAGTTCACCGAACCGGACACCGGCGAGCGCTTGGTGCGCAAGGGGTTCATCGCGCTGGGCGCGGTGGAGGATTACTCCGCCGGTATCGTCTACCGGCACGAGCAGACGCTCTCCGGACCCAAGAAAGACCGTATGGAACTGCTGCGCCAGACGCACGCGCACTGCGAGCAGCTCTTCATGCTATATCCAGACCCGGAGGGCGCCGTGGATGCGCTGCTCGATGCCGCCTCCGCGGCGCCGCCGCTGGCCGAAGTCACCGACGAGTACGGCGTGATCCACCGCGTGTGGAAGATCGCCGGGAGCGGCGCGGCCAGCGTGCGGGCGCTGATGGCGGATAAGAAGCTGCTGATTGCCGACGGCCATCACCGCTACGAAACGGCGCTGGCGTTTCGCGATCAGAATCCCGGGCTGGAGGGCGCGGACCGGGTGGTGATGACCTTCGTCAACATGCACTCGCCGGGCCTGCGCATCCTGGCCACGCACCGCCTGGTGAACAACCTGGCCGCGACCGGTTTTCCGGAGGAGTTTCTTCGGGCGGCGGAGCGAGAGTTCCGCGTGGAGCGCCTGGATTTCCTGGATCGTCTGAAGCAGGCGTGGGCCGCGGGCGGGCCAACCGTCATCGGAGTGGCCGTGGGCGATGCGCTCTACCTGCTGGAGGACCGGCAGGCGGCCGGCGAACTGGACGTCCGCGTGTTGCACGAGCGCGTGCTAGGAAAACTGCTGGGCATCGGCGCTGAAGCGGTACGCGACGAGAAACACCTGCGCTACATGCGGGGCCTGGAAGCGGCCGTCGAGCAGGCGCGCACGGGCGCGGCGCAGGCGGCATTTCTGCTGAAGCCGGTTTCGGTGGAGCAAGTGGCCGCGACATCGTTCGCTGGTGGTGTTATGCCGCAGAAATCCACCGATTTCTATCCTAAGTTGCTTTCGGGGTTGACCATCTACAAGCTGTAAGATACTGGCCGCCTATGGGCGGCACAAACGGCGGCTGGAGCTGTTTCTCACGGGGGCATGTAATCCCCACCCCTTGAAATTCCGTCTACACCATCGAATGCAGCCGGTGGCCAGCGCGGACTTCCCGGCGGAGGGCGCCGGGAACGCGGCTCGCGAACTCGACGACTTCGACGCCCTGGTGCGCCGCTACTGGCCCCGTGTGTTCCGCTTCGCCCTGGCTTCGCTGCGCGATCCGGATGCGGCGGGCAGCGTGGCGCAGGATTGCCTGCTGCGGGCTCACCGCAAGGCCGCCAGTTTTCGCGGCGAATCCAGCGTGGGCACATGGCTGATGCAGATCGCGGTCAACCTGGTCCGCGATCAGGCCCGCAACCGCCGCCTGCAATTCTGGAAGCGGACGCGGGAGAGCGCGGCGGATTGGGACGACCGGGTCCGGCGGATTCCGCAAACGGGTCCTGGCCCGGAAGCCGGGGCCGCGGCGCGGGAACAGGTGGAGGCCGTCTGGAAGGCGGCCGCGGGTCTACCCGAACGGCAGCGGACGGTGTTCCTGCTGCGGTTCGTCGAGGACATGGACTTGTTGGAGATTGCAGCGGCCACGGGCTTGCGCGAGGGCACGGTGAAGACCCACCTGTCGCGCGCGCTGGAAGCCGTGCGCAAGCGGGTTGGGAGCGCGAAATGACGGAGCATTTGGCGGGTAGCCGGTTAGCGGAATGCGTGGGCGGGACGGCGGGGCCGGACGAGCAGCGGCACCTCGGCGAATGTGCGCAGTGCCGCGAGGAGGTGGCACGGCTGCAATCCGCTCTCGGGCATTTCCGCCATGCCATGCACGCCTGGAGCGACGGGCAGGGCGAGTGGGCGCTGGCTCAGGCGCGGGCAGCGGCCGGGCGGCGGCCGGCGCGAGGGTGGTTCCGCTGGCCGGTTGTTGCAGTCGCAGTGGCGGCGCTGGCGCTGGCAGTGGCGCCGGTCTACAAGACGGTGCGCGACCGCCAGCGGGCGGCCCAGGCGCTGGCGGATGCGCAGTTGATCGAGCAGGTAAACCGGGAAGTCTCCGGCTCCGTTCCCACCGCCATGGAGCCGCTGGCGCAACTGGTGAGTTGGCGCTCCGCATCGCAGGATGGCTCCCAGGACAGTTCACAAGATAGTTTACAGAATGGAGAGAATCAATGAAAACAGGCAGACTCAGATTGACGTTGCTCCTATTGGGAGCGGGCGTGGTAGCAATGGCGCAGCCGCCGGCGCCGGGCGATCCGCAGGCGCCTCCTCCTCCCCCTCCGGCCGCCCAGCGGCGGGGACCGCAAGGGCCCGGTGGCATGCAGATGCGCGGTCCAATGGGCCCTGGGATGATGCAGCAAGGGCCGGGACGCGACGGCGGCATGCAGCCCATGCGCCGGGCGTTCGAAGACCGCCTGCTCCCGGGGCCGCACGGGAAATGGTGGGACAATCCGCAGGTGGCCGAACAGTTGGGTTTGAGCGCCGACCAGAAGAAGAAGATGGACGACATCTTCCAGCAGAATCGCCTGAAACTGGTTGACCTGAACGCCACGGTGCAGAAGGCGGAGTTGACCATGGAGCCGCTGGTGGCTGCGGATCAGCCGGATGAAGCTAAGATCGTGGCGCAGATCGACAAGGTTGCGCAGGCCCGCGCCGAGTTGGAGAAAGCCAACGCGCGCATGCTTCTGGGCATTCGCGGTGTGCTGACGCCGGAGCAGTTCCAGAAACTGCAGGCGCAGGCGCGGCCGGGTGGCCAGGGCCAGGGCCGCCGCAATGCCGGGACGCCTCCGCCCCCGCCTCCGCCGGCCAAGAAGCAGTAGAGTCTTCTGAGGGGCCACCGGTTCGCTCGACCCGGTGGCCCTTCGTGTTTTTGCCCGCGAGCGCGGCGGCCGCAGGGCAGCGTTCCTTTCCTTCAAACCGCTCGCTTACGCTCGCGGTTCCGGGCCGCGCCACACGGAACCGCGAGCGTAAGCGAGCGGCCCGAAGCAAGGCCACCCGCCACCCCGCAGCTCCGAAACTCCGCTTCACTCCCAGGGTTCTATAATTCAGCGATATGAAACTCCTGCCCGTCTGGCTCCCTCTTGCACTCGCGGCCGCCGGGCTGTGCGCGCTGGCGCAGGTTCCCGCCACCATCGATATCGACGCCACCCGCGCCACGCCGCTGAACGCCAGTTTCAGCGGGTTCAACGACGAGGTGGTCTTCCCGGCCGAGTTCTACGATTACCGGCTCAACAACGTCGCCGCCCAGCTTTCTCCCGGCTGGGTGCGCTATCCCAGCGGCCTCTTCAGCCAGGCGTTAAACTGGCAGACCGGCATGATGCAGCCCGCCTGGGTAGCGCAGTTTGCGGGCACCGACGTCTCGACGCTGCTCAACCAGTCGGTCGGCTGGGTGAACGGCAAAGGCGGCGGCTCCTTCGTCGATGGCGCCAACCGCGCGGATTTCCTGAGCGCCAAACTGATCGTCTGCATCAACGGCTACACCGACACGCCAACGTCGGCCGGACAAATGGCCGCGTTCGCCAAGGCCAACCGGATTCCGGTCGCCGTCTGGGAACTGTCCAACGAGCCGTACCTTTACAACGGGTTCTTCGCCTCCGGCACCGCCTACCTGAAACAAATGCAGCCGTTCCGCGACGCCATTAAAGCGGCCGATCCCAGCGCCACCGTCGCCATCTTCGCCATGGATGCCGGCGACACCACCCCCAACCCGCCCTGGGACCAAGCCATCGCCAATTACCCGTCCAAGTATTGGGACGCGGTCACCTACCACCACTATCCGCCGAAAAGCACCGGTGCGTTTAGCCAGTGGATGGCCGACAAGAATGCCGTGCTGTTTTCCCGCTCGTCGGCTTACGTTACCGGTTACCTGGCGCCGCTGATGCCGGGGACAAAGTTTCTGATCTCGGAGTTCCTGCCTTCGAACGACGGCATGGGCGCCGGCGATTCCGTCACCGATGGCACGCTCTACGGCGCCATCTACGCCGCCGAATACGTGATGCGGATGTCGGCGGTGCCGTCCATGTTGTACGTGGGAATGCACGCCCTCACCGGCACGCGCGGCGTCTATGCCGCCCAAGCGCACTACGCCGACGTGCAGAACGCCTATGCGCAGGGGACCACAATCGATACGCTGACGCTCAACTTCGGCTACTTCCTGGAGGCGCAGCCGCTGGGCCTGGCGGTGCTGAACGGCGTTATGCGCAACGCCAACGCAACGCTTTCGACAACCCTATCCGGCGGCGCCACGGTGGCCGCTTCGGGCATCGGCCAGATCCCGGCGCTTTACGCGCAGGCTTACACCAGCCCCACCGGCCAGCGGAGCGTGGTGATCACGAACAAGGGCGCCACGGCACAAACCGTCACTATCCGCGTGAACGGCACGGCGGTTGCGGGAACGCTGCCGCTGCAACTCATTTCGGGCGCCGACCCAACGGCGGTCAACACGGCTGCCAGTCCCAGTGCGGTTGCCGTGCAGGCATCCACGACTTCGAACCCGCTGACAGTGCCAGCGTATAGCGTGGTGCGCGTGGATCTGAACACGCCAACCGCCGTGACGGTGGTGAACAACGCCAGCTACGCCGCGGGCCCGGTGGCGCCGCAGGAGATTGTGTCGCTGTTCGGAAGCGGGCTTCAGGGCAGTTCGTTCCTTTTCACCGATAGCGCCGGCAACAGCCAGGTGGCGCCAACCTTCTACGTCTCTTCCACGCAGGACAACATCCTGGTTCCGGCGGGCATGGCGGCTGGACCGGCGACCGTGACCGTGCAGACTGGCGCGGCCGTGCAGCCCACCGCGCAATTGACCATCGCGCCTTCGCAGCCTGGGCTCTACAGCGCCAACGCGGGCGGTTCCGGTGTGGCGGCAGCCACCGCGGCCATCTACTCGGCAACGGGCCAGATCACGGCTGAGCCGGTCTTTGCCTGCAATCCGCCGGCCGCGCGCAGTTGCCTACCCTCGCCGCTCAGCCAGGGCGGCGCAACCGACACGCTGTACGTCTCGCTCTACGGCACCGGCATCCGAGGCGCCGCTTCGGTGCAATGTTTCGTCGCCGGCCAGAGCGTACCAGTCGCTTACTACGGCAAGTCGGGATACCTGGGAGAGGACCAGGTGAACATTTCCATCCCAAAGAGCCTCGCCGGCGCGGGCGACGTGCGCGTGTACCTGGTGGCCGATGGCGTGGCGTCGAACGTGGTCGGGCTGAACATCAGATAGGCCGGGGAACTTTTCCCGGTCCGGGGTGTCAAACCCGGTGAGCACATGCTTACCGGCATTCGCACCGTCGCTGTTTTCGCTGCACTGGTAGCGGCGCAAGCTGCCTCCACGCAGGAGTTCGTCTGGAGAATCGGACCGCGCGTGATCGGGCGGTTGACGGTGCCGACCGGTTTCCACGTGGAGCTGTACGACTACCGCGAGGGAACACTCACCACGCTTCGCTACCCGGACGGGGCGTACATCGTCCTGCAGTGCGGCGGAATGTACAGGATACCGATGTTCCAAAACTCGGAGCATATCCTGGATTCCTCGACGGAGTCCGACCGAAACACGATCCGGCGTGGACACCTCGCGGGCTCCGCGCTCCTATGGCGCGAGGACAACCTCAAGCCGAAACAGGTCAACCTCTGGCAGGTGTTTTCACCGAACCTGGCCTATGACAAAGTTCCGCCCGCCCGGCGCGCCGAATTCGATAGCGCACTCGAGTCCTTCAAACGAGAGCCCGAGAATCCCGCGCAAAGCGGCCGGCGATTGGGACGTCCGCGGTCACGCGGGAACGACCGCACCGCTCCACACGCCGTCCCGCCTGCTGGCGATGACCAGCGCCTCGTCCGTTCCCGGGCTCGCCGCGACCAGACCGCCATCTTCGCTCCAAATGGCGCTCTTGCCCGCCGGGACCCATCCTCCGGTCGGTGCGCCGTGATTCGCCATCAGGACAGCCATGCGGTGTTCCCGCGCGTACTGCTCCATCTGGGCCGTGTCACAGGCGTACCCGTCTTCGGTGATCAGGACGCCAGCGGCATACACGGTCGCGCCACGCGCCGCGGCGCTGGCCGGGTGCTCGGGGTGGGTCGTGTCCGCGCAGATGGCCAGGGCAACGGTAGCGTCCGCAACCGGCAGCGTGAGTCCACCGCGTCCCCGCACGAAGAATCGCTCTTCGCCCGCGTGCAGGTGCTCCTTCGCGTACGTGTGCACCGAGCCGTCGGGACGAAAAACCAGCGCCGCTAGATGCAACTCGTCCCCGGCGCCCATTACCGGCGCCCCGGCCACCACCGTCATGCGGGCCGTCTCGGCCACGAGCCGCAAGGGATGCAGCACGGGGTCATCCGTCGTGAGTGCGTTCGCCCGCGCCAGGGTTGGCTCGTAGCCCGTCAGGGACAGTTCGGGAAACACCAGGAGCCGGACGCCATGCTCGGCGGCAATGTCGCAGAATCGCAGGTGCCCTTCCAGGTTTGCCGGCACGTCGCCCGGCACGGATGCCGTTTGCGCGGCGGCGAGGGTGAGCGTCATCCACTAACTCTATCAAGCCCCGCCGGCGCTCCGAGCCGTCTCTTCCAGTAGCGGGTAATCGGTGTAGCCCTCGGGGCCAGGCGTGTACAATTTGGCCTTGTCGATCGCGTTGAGTGGCGCGACAGGCGTGAACCGCCTCCGTCACGTTTCGCCAAGCGGCGATCTGAGCCGGCGTGTAGATGCCGGGAGTCCGCGCGTAGCCCATCCCCGCCGCGCTCGGGCCGGTGCCTTCGGTGACGATCAGGCCGGCATCCGCGCGCGAATCGTAGTACTCCACCGCCAGGGGGGACGGCACTCCCTGCGCATCGGCGCGGCGCTAGATGCAGGCGGCAATAAATGGCGTCTGACACCTTTTTTCGCGTCAGCACAGGGACATCGACACGGGTTACGGGTGGTCGGCGGAGGAGTCGGAGCGGCTCAATATCGTACTGCGGCCTTAAACGGCAACGCCGAAGGAATGCGAGGAGGCATCGGCGATACTTGGCGCTTCGCCAGTTGGAAAGGGCCGACTCGCAATAAATGGCGTCTGACACCATTTATTTCTTAACCAGCAGTTCCCGCACCCAAAACCGGTTTGGGTTGATCTCCAGCGCCTTGTTGAACGCCTTGCGCGCCTCGTCCTCTTTCTTGTCCATGCGCAGCGCCACGCCCAGGTAGACCCACGCTTCGGCGTTCGCGGCGTCCAACTCGATCGCTTTGCGGAAGTCCGGAATCGCCACCTCGGCCCCGCCGCCAACCTGCGATGGCAGGTACAGATTGCCCACGCCGCGCGCCACATACACGTTGGACGAACGCGGCGATTTCTCCACCGCCTTGGCGATGGCGTCCTTGGCCTTGGGGCCGTAGCGCAAGCCGCTCATCAGGTCGGTCACCGCCTGCCCGTAAAGCGCGCCCAGGATGCGGTAGTATTCGCCGTTGTCGGGCTTGAGTGCGACCGCCCGCTCGGCGAAGCCGATGCCGCGCTCGGCGGCGGCGGTGCGCGCCGGCTTGGTATCGTGCTTTTCGATTCGCACGGCCGCCAGATAGGACGCTGCCAGCGCCGCCTGGTATTGCGCCTGGGCGTCGTTGGGCGCTTTGGCGGCGGCCGCGGCGGCGGCATCCAGCAGTTTGCCGAGCGCGGCCGGGTCCTGGCGGTCCCGCGCCTGTTCGAGCGGCGGAGGGGTGGCGGCGAAAAACAGTGCGGCCGATACTAGAAGGAATCTCATAGCCAGTTCGTCAGAGTTTCGAAACCCGCTGTTCCACCAGCAAGAAGTACCCGCCCAGGCACGCCAGCAGCACTCCCGTGACCGCCAGCACTGGCGGCGCGGAGAACATTTGCACGAACTGTCCGGTGATCAGGTTCCCGAAAGGCATGCCGCCGCGGAAGGCGAGATTGTAAACGCTCATCACCCGCCCGCGCATTTCGTTGGTGGTGATGAGTTGCACGAGCGAGTTCACCATGGCGAACACCACCATTAGCGACGCTCCGGCCAGGAAGAGTATGGCGCAACTGAGCACGAAGTTGGTGGACAGGGAGAAGGCCGCGATCCACAGGCCCAGAAGACCTATGGTGGTAAGCGCCACCATGCCCTTGCGGCGAATGTTGCCCAGGCCCGCGACAGTGAGCGCGCCGAGAATCGAACCCGCGCCGGAACACGAGAGGAAGATGGTGAGCTTGCCGCCGCCTGGATCGTGGAAAATATCTCTGGCGTAAACCGGCAGAAAGGTCCGGAACGGGATGCCAAGCGCGGTCAGGCAGAACGCCAGCACGATCAGCGCCTCCATGGCATGCTGCTTGCGGACGAAGGCGATGCCGAGCTTCATGTCGTCCAGGATGCTTTTTCCGGTCTTCTGCGGGAGAAAATGAGGCCGGATGATGGATAGCGAAATGACGGGCGCGAGGAACGATAGGGCGTTGAGCCCGAAGCACCACGTGTTCCCGAGCCGCGCCATCGCCAGTCCGCCCACCATCGGCCCGACCATGGTTGCCACGTTGAATTGGATGGATTGCAGGGCGATGGCGTTGGGCAGGTCCTCCCGGTCCACCAGCGTGGGGACCAGCGCCTGGTAAGCCGGGCCGCCGAAGGCTTGCGCGAAGCCCGAAAGGAACGAGAGGCACAGGATGGGCCACACGTGCGTCAGGTGGAAGGCCACCAGCACGGTCAGGGTGGCGGCCGAGGCCATCTGGGTATATTGCGAGGCGAGCAGCAGGTGCCGGCGGTCGATACGGTCGGCCAGCACCCCGCCCACCAACGAAAACAGGAAGATCGGGATACTGCCGAGGAATGCGTCCAGCCCCAGCATAAAAGCGGAATGGTGGCTGAGGTCGTAGACCAGCAGGCTCTGCGCCAGAACCTGCATCCAGGTGCCGATGCTGGAGGTGCAGGCGCCGATCCAGACCAGCCGGAAATCGCGATATTGAAAGGCCTTGAAGACTCTTTGGAGCACGGCGAGGGCTATCGGTGCTGGCAGTCCCGCTCATCGAACTGGGGTGGATGCCTCAAAAGGAAATTGTATCAGTTTGGCGATATGCTCTCGGCGGCCTACAATCAGGTACACATGTTCTCATCGCGGTTACGTTGGGACTCGAGCCCCAACCGTCTGACGCAAGCGCTCGAAGCCCGCCGGGCGGCTGGCGCGCGCCTGCTCGATCTCACCGAATCCAACCCCACGCGCGCGGGGCTGCGCTATCCCGCGGAAATCGCCGCGGCTTTCGCCGATCCGCGCATGCTGGTCTACGCGCCGTCGCCCGCCGGCTCCCTGGCCGCCCGCGAAGCGGTGTCCCGCTACTACGCCGCGCGCGGGTGCGCCGTGGATGCCGGCCGCATCCTGCTCACCGCCAGCACCAGCGAGGCCTACGCCTACCTGTTCAAGTTGCTGGGCAACCCGGGCGACAAGGTGCTGGTTCCGTGCCCCTCCTATCCGCTCTTCGAGTTCCTCGCCAGCGTGGAATCGCTGGTGCCGCGGCAGTACCCGCTGCGCTATTTCGGCGGCTGGTCCGTCGACATGGAAGCGCTCGAAGCGGCCATCACCGATCGCACGCGCGCCGTGGTGCTGGTGAACCCCAACAACCCCACCGGTTCCTTTGTGAAGCGCGCGGAACTGGCGGCCCTGACGCAACTCGCGGCGCGACGCGGACTGGCCCTGATCTCCGATGAAGTGTTCTCCGACTACGCCTTCGGCGCCGATGCCAGCCGCGCCGCCTCGCTCGCCGATGTCGAGGAGTGCCTGGCGTTCTCCATGAGCGGCCTCTCAAAAGTGGCCGGCCTGCCGCAGATGAAGCTGGGTTGGATTGTATGCGCCGGTCCGGACCGCCTGCGCCGCGAGGCCATGGAGAAGCTGGAGTGGATCGCCGACACGTTTCTCAGCGTGGGCGCGCCCGTCGAGTGCGCCGCCGCCAAGCTGCTGGAAGCGGGCGCCGAGGTGCGGCGCGCCATCCGCGAGCGCACCGCCGCCAACCTGGCCACCGCGCGCGAAATGCTGTACGGCACCGCGGCCAGCCTGCTGGCTGTGGAAGGCGGCTGGAACCTCACGCTGCAAGTTCCGCGGATTCGCACGGAAGAGGAGTGGGCTATGGAGTTGCTGGCCCGCCAGGACGTGCTGGTGCAGCCCGGTTACTTCTACGATTTCGAGGGCGAGGCATTTCTGGTGGTCAGCCTGCTCACTCGCCCGGAGGCGTTCCGCGAAGGCGTGCGCCGGCTGCGGGAGATGCTGGATTGAGGAGCGGGGCGGCGGAGCGGGTCACTCCGACTCGAAGATCAGCGCGCCCGCCAGCGGTATGTCGCGGAAGTGCGGGTCCCCGGTGAGCAGCGTCGCCCCGGCGCGCACACAGGCGGCGGCGATCCAAATGTCGTTCGTCGGGATGGGACGGCCCCAGCGGCGGAGGCCGGCCACCATGCGGCCGAAGATTTCGGCGGTCTCACGGTCCACTGTAAGCACCTCGACCCCCGGTACCGACAGGAACGCATCCAACTCCGCAAGGTTCTTCTGCTTCCGATTGCCGCCTTCAAAACCGGTAAACAGTTCGCCCAGTACAGTCACCGGAACTCCTACCCACTCGGCGCTGTCCAGCAGGCCGGCGATCCGAGGATCGCCGCGCTTGAAGCGGCTGTAGGCGACCGTGTCGATGCAGTAGCGCGTCACTTCCACAACTCGGGATCGATCTCTTCGAAAGGCCGGATCTTCTCCAGAAACCGCCGCTCCTCGGCAGCGGTCCAGGTGCCCGCGAGGCGTGCCAGACCGTTGCTACGGGTTCCCGAAATCCCCAGGCTTTGCCGCAACAGGTCGATGACCGTGCGGTTGAGAGAAGTTCCGCGCCGGCGCGTCTCCCGGTGCAGCGCATCGGAGACATCGGAGGGCAGATTGCGAACAGTCAGGTGAAGTGCATTCACTAGATTCAGTATATGAATGCAGTACGCCCAGGTCAAGCCTCGGAGATCCGTTCCAGCAGTCCGCGCAGCCGCGCGCCCCGCGCGGGGTTGATGGATTCCACGAACGCTACGCGCCCCTCCAGGTGAGCGCGGAAACTGGGGTGGGCGTCGCGGTTCTGGCGCTCCAGGCCATGGCGGATGCAGTTGGTCAGGGTGGCCTTAAGCCTGTCGAAATCGGCGCGCGGGACGTTGACACGCTGGTTGGCGACCAGGCCAGCAAGGCGCTGGCACACCCCCTGGCGCATGATGCGCGTTTTGCGGTGGTGCACCGCGAAGCCTTCTTCGCTCAGGATGGCGGCGGCCTGCGCGGAGAAGCGCTCCACGGAGCGGTCAAACTCCTCGCCTCCGGAAAATGCCAGGTCGTCGGCATAGCGCGTGTACACGGCGCCGGCGGAGCGCGCGAGCCCGGCCAGACGGCAATCGACGCGATAGGCGCAGAGGTTGGCGAGCGCCGGCGAAGTAGGCGCGCCCTGTGGCAGGTGCGGGCGGGAGTACAGGGCGCGAGCATCGTGGAGCAGGCGCGGATCGAGTGGCGGGGCGCCCCGCCACACATCGTGCGGCGCGGCGTTGCTGCAGATTCCGCCCAGCAGGTCGGCCACGGTTTCCGGGTACCCGGCGGTGCGGAAGAAAGCCTGCACCCGCGCACCGATGATCGAGGGGAAGAAGTCCCGCAGGTCCATGCGCAGCACAACCCGCCGGCCGGTGTGTAGGGCGGCGAAGGTCTTGATGGAATGGCCGCGGCGGAAGCCGTGAACGGCGGCGTGCAGCGGGATGCGGTCCAGGATACCCGCCAGGATGCGCCGCTGCAGTTGCTTGAGGCGCGGCTTGGGGGCTTCAATCAGGCGGATACTGCCGGATCGCTTGAGCAGCACGCGGTAATGGTAGTGGCGCAATCGCTGGCTGGCAGCCTTGTACGTAAACGATTTGAGGTCGGCGAACCAGTCGAGCTCGGACGGGTCCAGCTCCAGCCACTGGGCGAGCGCGCCCACGCTCTCGATGGCGGGGATCTCCCACCCGGCGGCAGCGGCGACGGGCTGCATGTGCTGCGGTGCGGTGAGGTATTGCGCCAGGGTGATCCGCTGCGGGTACTTGGTCCAGGCTTCGCGGAAGCGGGCGTCGCGGCTTATGAAGTCCACTACATCGCGGTGGCGCGGACGCGGACCGCGCCCATAGGCCTGGGCGAAGCGCTTCGCGAGCGGCGGCAACCAGCGCCAATTATGGCCCAGCACCCGCGCCCCGGCTTCGGCAACCTGGCGCACCTCTGGCGGGCAGGAGAGGAACGCTCGGGCGAGGACCGAAATGGGCGTCGGGCACGGCATCGCTGGCAGTGGCGGAATGCTCCAACGAGTCTGACTCTGCGTGAGTGGCCGTACGGTGGTAGCCGTACCGAGGCTCACGCGACGAAATGCCAGTTCAACACGATCCCCCGGGGTAACCCCGGAGAGGCGAGACCGAACCCGTGGGTCCAATCCTGCCGGGCTTGGAGCATTCCACCACGCAGGGAATGATAGCAGGCTTCGGCGGATTGCGGTTACCATGAGGGCGATGACCGGCAAGCGATGGTGGCTGGTGGCGATGGCGGGCCTTATGGCGGCTCTGATGGTGGCGGGTAGCGTCGGCCTGGAGGCGGGTGCGTATCTGGCGGCCGCGGCCGGCGCGCTGGCCTTGGGCTACCGCTTCCTGCGGGCGCGCCACCCGGCCAAGGGGCCGGTGGTTTACTGCCTGGGCTGCGGCGAGACGCTGCCCTCAACTGCGCGTCAATGTACAGTTTGCGGCAGTGCGAGTTGGTCCATGAAGAATTAAGACTGCAAAGCTAGGCTACAATCTATCTAACAGATGGAGATTTGGAGGAGTCATTGCGACAATGGAGGATCTTCATGTCGAGATTGAACTCTACGGTCACATTGGGCCTGCTTCTATCGCCGGGGCTATTTGGCGCCGTGCCGGTTCCCACGGCCAAACGCGTTCCCCTGCCCCTGGTTTTCGCTCCCGGCGGCGGCCCGGCTGGGTCCCCGGCCCAATTCGTGGGCCGGAACAGCCAGTACACCTTGCGCCTTTCGCCCGCCGGGCTTGAAGTGCTGCCCTCCGGCGCGGCGGCGCCCCTGCGTATCCGCCTCGAAGGCGCCAACCGGCAGCCGGCGATGGAAGGCGTCGACCAGCAGCCGGGACACAGCTTCTACTATTTCGGCAACGACCCCAAGCTCTGGCGGACCAACGTCCCCAACTTCGCCAAGGTGCGATACCGCGCGGTGTATCCCGGTATCGACATGGTGTTCTACGGCAACGCTGGCCAACTCGAGTATGACCTGGTGCTGGCGCCGCACGCCGCTCCCGGCGCTATCCGCATGCGCTTCGACGGCGCGCGGAAGCTGGGTCTCGAAGCCAACGGCGATCTGCGCATCGAGACGGCGTCCGGCGTCCTGTGGCAGAAGAAGCCCGCCATCTACCAGGAAGCGAGCGGCGGTCGCCGCCAGGTGCCTGGCCGGTACGTGGTGGAGGGCAAGCGGGTGCGGTTCGCGCTCGACCCCTACGACTCTTCCGAGGGGCTGACCATCGATCCTGTGTTGGTCTATGCCACCTACTTCGGCGGCTCCGGCGACGACAATCCGCAGGCCATGGCCGTGGACGCGGCAGGCAATACCTACATCACCGGCTACACCACTTCGCCAAATTATCCGGTGGTCCCTGCGGGCACAACTTACGGACCGGGCCACAGCGAGGATGTGTTCGTCACCAAAATCGACCCCACCGGGCAGAAGGTTCTCTATTCGGTGCTGCTCGGCGGCAATCTGGCGGACGAGGCCCACGCCATCGCGGTGGATTCCTCGGGCAGCGCCTATGTCGCCGGCGCCACCATTTCCGGCGATTTTCCCGTGCTGAACTACTACCAGAGGTACAACAAGGGGGCCTGGGACGCTTTCATATTCAGATTGGACCCCAACGGAGTCCTGCTGTTCTCGACCTACATCGGTGGGGGGATGAGCCAGCCGTGCGGCTGCGAGGCTGACGATTATGCTTACGCCATTGCGCTTGACACAGCCGGCAACAGTTATATTACGGGACTAACGTATTCGGCGGACTACCCCTATACCGCCGTCGCCCACTTGCCCAACAACGGCGAGGCGTTCGTCACCGAATTCAGTCCCACCGGCTCGATGGTCTTCTCGACACTTGTCGGCGGCAGCGGCTGGGACGGAGCCAACGCGATAGCCGTTGGGCCGTCGGGGATGGTGTATATTGCCGGCGGCACCACTTCCACCGACCTGGCCGTCTCGCCCAATGCCGTTCAAAAGCAAAATGGAGGCTCCGGGCCTAGATTTCTAGGAGACGCGTTTGTAGCCAAGGTGAATCCCCAGTCACCGACCATCGCCGGCGTGGCCGTGGCGGCAACCTACCTGGGAGGGGAGAGCGACGAGCAAGCCTTGGCCTTGACGCTGGACGCCTCCGAAAACGTCTACGTGGCAGGCTGGACCACCTCGCGGTTCTTCCCAACCACCGCGGGAGCCTACCAGACCGCGCGCATTGGTGGGAGCTACTGGGGCGATGGCTTCGTAACCAAACTGGATCCCACGCTCTCCACCAAAATCTACTCGACCTTCTTCGGCGGCTCGGCAGACGAGGTGATCTCGGGCATCAAGGTGGACGCCGCGGGGGATGCGTTCGTGACCGGATTCACGCAGTCCACTAATCTCACCCCGGCCGCCTTGGGCGCCAATCTCACCGCCATTCAACCGTCCTTCGGTGCGGGGACGGATGGCTACCTGGCTGAGTTGAACCCCGCGGGAAGTGCCGTCCCGTATTTCACGTACCTGGGCAAGGGCGGCGTCTCCTGGGCAGGCGCCATCGGCATGGATGCGGCCGGACACATATACCAGTTGTTCGGTACCAACGTGCAGGGAATGCCCGTGGTGCTGCCGGCCCTGCAAGCCAATCCGGGCGGCGGGCAGGATATCTACCTGGAGAAGATCGACATGTCGGCTTCGCCCCCTGTCCCGGTGGTGGTCAACTCCATCAAGGTCTCGGGCGGTGGAACGAATATCGCGCAGAACACCTGGATCGAGATTTACGGAACGGGTCTGGCGCCGGCGGCCACGGCCGCGGGCATCACCTGGAGCAACGCTCCGGATTTCCTATCCGGCAAAATGCCCACGACGCTTTCCGGCGTCAGCGTGAAGGTAAATGGCAAGCCGGCGTATGTCTACTACGTCAGCCCCACCCAGATCAACGTGCTGACGCCACTCGACACCACCACCGGCTCGGTGCCGGTCACCGTGACTACCGGCGGCACCACCAGCACGCCGTTCAACGTGAACATGGGGGCGGTGGCGCCATCCTTCCTGCTGGTGGGGTCCACGAAGTACATTGCGGCGCAGCACAACGACTATAGCCTGCTGGGGCCGGCATCCATGTCGGTTCCGGGCTACACCTTTACGCCGGCCCAGCCGGGCGAGATCGTAATTCTCTACGGCACCGGTTTCGGTTTGCCGTCGGGAGGCTTGGTGGACGGCCTGTCGACGCAGACGGGCGCACTGCCCGGCCAACCCACGTTCCTGATCGGCGGATTGCCGGCCACCGTCTGGTACGCCGGGGTAGTCTCGCCGGGGCTATACCAGTTCAACGTCGCGGTGCCGCAGTCCGTTGCAGGTGGGGATGCCACGGTGGCTGCCTTCTACAACGGCGCCAACTCGCCGGTGGGGTCGCTGATCTCGGTGGCAGCCCACTAGACGCTTCGCGCGCGGCGGGCCGGAGCCTTGGAACATCCGGCTCGCCGTGCGCGTATGCTGCTGGTGGGGGCACACATGTACTGCACGAAATGCGGGGTTCAACTCCAGGCGGACGCTTGTTTCTGCTCGCGCTGCGGCCAGATCACGGGAGTGGGGCGCGTCGAAGCCGCGCCGCGCCGCCTGATGCTGGATAAGACCAACAAGAAGATCGGCGGCGTCTGCGCCGGGTTCGCGCGCTATTCGGACCTGGACGTGGCGCTGGTGCGGGTGGTTTGGCTGATCGTAGCCTTCTCGACCGGACTGGGATTCCTGGCCTATCTGGTGGCCTGGATCGTCATACCCAGCGACCACGGGCTGGAGACGCCGCTGGCGATGGCGGCGGTGCCGCAGGGGAGCTGAGAGGGCTGGCGCCCTACGGCTCGATCCCCAGCTTCGCCGACACCTTCATCAGCGTCTCGATGAGCCGCGCCACGTGCGCCTCGGTGTGACCGGCGGTCACGGAGATGCGCAGCAGGTTCTGCGCGGCGGCCGGCCGCAGCACCGGATTCACGTAGATTCCCTGCTCCAGCAGCGCCTTGCACAGGCGGCAAACATCCAGCTCTTCGCCAATCACCACGGGCACGATGGCTGTCTCTCCGGGCAGCACCGAGAAACCGCGCGCGCGCAGTTCGTCGCGCAACAGGTTGGCGATGTGCAGCAGGTGCAGCCGGCGCTCCGGCTCCTTGCGCATGATCTGTAGCGCCTTGGCCACGGCGGCCACGCTGGCGGCCGGCAGGCTGGCGGAAAACACGAACGGCCGGGCGGTGTGCTTCAGGTAATCGATCACGGTGCGCTCGCCGGCCACGAAACCACCCACGGAGGCCAGCGACTTGCTGAAAGTGCCCATCACGATATCGACGTCGTCCAGCACTCCCAGGTGCTCCGCGGCGCCCGCTCCGGTCTCTCCCAGTACGCCGATGCCGTGGGCTTCGTCCACGTACACCCGTGCGCCGTAGGGCTTGGCCAGTTTCATAGTGCCGCGCAGGTCGGCGATGTCGCCTTCCATGCTGAACACGCCCTCGCTGACGATGAAAATCTTCTCGTCCGGCGGGCAGTTCTCCAGGCAGCGCTCGAAGTGGTCCATGTCATTGTGACGGAAACGGACCGTGCGCGCGGGCGACCGCAGCGCGCCTTCCACCAGGCTGGCGTGAAGGTTGTGGTCGCAAATCATCACGTCGCCCTTTTCCGTCAGGGCCGAAAGCGTGGCATAGTTGGCCTGGAAGCCAGTGCCGAAAATTATGGCCGCTTCCTTGTGAACGAAGGCCGCCAGTTCGCTTTCCAGTTTGACGTGAATATCCAGCGTTCCGTTGAGCAGGCGCGAGCCGCTGCATCCGCTGCCGTACTTGCGGATGGCCTGAGCCGCGGCCTCTTTCACTTCCGGGTGGGGGATCAGGTCGAGATAGTCGTTCGACCCGAACATCAGCACCTTGCGCTTGCCCATGCGGACTTCGCCCGGCCCGCACCCTTCGCGGTCACCGAATACCTCGAAGTACATGTAGAGCCCGGCGGATTGCAGATCACTCGGACGAGTGAAATTACGGCATTTCTCGAAAATGTCGTTCGCTCCGCTGCCCTTTTTTCTGCCGGTGATGTCGCCAGTCGATACGCGCATGGTCCTCAATTCCAATCGTAAAGTCGATACGTCTTGTACCGCTTTGCCCCCATCACCTCCAGGGAGCGATTCATCAGTGTATTGTCCTCCAAAATCCAGGACATTTCACTATCTCCGTAGCCCAGCTTCCGTGCGTTGCGGATGAGCGCTGCATAAAAAGCCGCCCCCAGGCCCGAAGTCCGGTACTCCTCCACAATGCCCAGAGCGAGAACTCGCACACTTCGTATCAATCGTTGATAATACAGTATTTTGAGCAGCCCGGTGGGGAACAGTCTCCCCCGGGCCGGCTTCATGGCCTGATTGGCGTCCGGGAGACACAGGGCGAAACCCACAATCCGGTCGCCAACCTCCCCGATCAAAACCAGTTCGGGCTTCAGGATCATCTTCATTTCCTTGCCCATCAGCATGAACTCTTCGCGTGACATGGGGATGAATCCCCAGTTCTTCTCCCACGCAGAGTTGTAAACCTCCCAGACCCGCTCCACGTCGGCCTGGAAGTTCTTCATGTCGATCGGCCGCACCCGCACCTTCGTCTGGGCCAGGACGCGGTCCGCCACGCGGTCGATCTTGCGGCTGTCCACGGCCTGGGTGCTGCTCAGGTAGGCGTACAGGTCCTTCGACTTCCGCAGCCCCGTCTTGTCCATGAGCGCTGGGTAGTAGGCGGGGTTGTACGGCATCATGACCATGGGATCTGAGTCGAACCCTTCAACCAGCATCCCGCATTCGTAGTTGGTCGAGGGATTCACGGGTCCGCGCAGGAAGTCCGCGCCCTTGCCCTTCACCCACGTCCGCGCCTGGGAAAGCAGGTCGTGGGCCACTTCGGCGTCGTCGATGCTCTCGTAGAAGCCAAAGAAGCCGGCATTCTCTTCGTGGAAACGGTTGTGCGCCCGGTCCAGAATCGCCGCCACCCGCCCCACCACCCGGCCGTCCTTCATCGCCAGGTAGAGTTGCGCCTCCGCGTTGGCGTAGAAGGGGTGCTTCTCGCGGTCCAGCAACTCCTTCACGGCCATCCGCAATGGAGGCACCCAATGGGGATTGTTGCGGTAGAGGTCATAGGGCAGTTGCACAAACTGCCCGGTGGCCTTCTTGCCCTCTACTGGAACAATGTCAATTCCCAAATCGCTCAATTCCCTTCTTGCAGCCAGCGGCAAACCCGCGGGGAGACGCGGATCAGTGCCACAGCCGTGACTATCCCCGCCAGCACGTCGACCGTATAGTGGTATCGAAGATAAACTGTAGCAAAAATGATGCTCGGAGTGTAGAGAAAATATAGGAAAAACAGCCGCCGGGATACCATCCGGCTCCCCCACCAGGCCAGGATCGTAAGTTCCGTGTGACCGCTGGGAAAACAGTCGAAATGGGCCGATTCCAGGGTATCCAGCGTCGATTGCATCCCCCGGAACAGCCATAACCCCTGCAATGGCACGTGCTCCAAATTCTTCAACAGGAAACGCGGCCCCCGCGCCGGTACCACCAGGTACCCAAGGTACGACACCAGAAAGCCCGCGGCGATTAAAAAAGCGTAATATTGGAACTCTTGGAAGCGCCCCTGCCGCCACAGAAAAACCGCCACCATCAGCACCGCCGGCACGAATAGGGTATACGCCAACTGCAGGTATTCGGTTAGCAGCGGGCTGTAAATCCGCTCCAGCCAGATGGTGGGATTGGCGTGCCAGAAGTGGTAGTCCAGCCCCGCCAGCCAGCGGTCGCTGTCCGAATGCCGTATCGCCGGGATGAATAGCGCCATCTCCTTATAACAGAGACCTACGTAAACGATGGCGTACCAGTGCCGGAAAAAGTGCGACGTGCGGTTGGGGCGCTTGATCTCCCACAGCAGCAGCGCGCCCAGCGCCACATGCCCCAGCAACAGCCAGGGGGCCAAGGCGAGGCGCGTCCACCAGCCCAGAATCGCAACGCAGCACAAGGCGTAGTAGGCCAGCACAACCTTGTCGACCGGCCAGAAACGGGTATCGGATCCGGGTTTCAGTATTTCAGCCAACCTGCTCCCTTATACCAGGCCAGAGTCTGTGCCAAGCCGGTGTCCACGTCCGTGGGGGCTTGGAAGCCAAGCTCGGCGGCGGCACGCCGCGAGTCGCAGGTCCAGTACCGGCACTGCGCCTCGGCGACCTTTCCACGAGATACGATCCCCGGTTTCCGTTCGATCCAGGATAACATTTCCGCTCCGAAGCCGACGGCCCGCGCCAATCCCGCCGGGATGCGCACCACGCGCAACTTGCGTCCCATGATCCGCGCCGCCGAGGTTCCCAGCGCGGTCCAGGTCAGAGGATCGGGATGGGTCAGAAAGTAGGTTCTGCCGGAGGCCGCCGGATGGCGCGCGGCCACGAGCAAACCCTCCACCAGGTCGCAGACGTAGATGGCGCTGAAGTAGCGCTCGCCCTGGCCGATCTGCAACATGAAGCCCCGTGAGATGGTCTTCAGAATCTGGAAGACGTCGGTATCGCGGGGACCGTAAACCGCCGGGGGACGCACGATCACCGTGCCGGGCAACGCCTCCCGCGCCGCTTTCTCGGCCACCAGTTTGGAGATTCCGTAATGCGAAAAGGGACGGGGCGCATAGTCCTCGTCCAGCGGCGCCGAGCCGGGATTGGGCCCGACCGCCGCCAGCGTGCTGACCTGCACCAGGCGAATCCCCTTCCCCGCCATCGCCCGGGCCAGCACCGCCGTGGCCCGCCCGTTGCCCGTGTAGTAATCCTCCCGCCGCAGCGCCTTGGTGACGCCCGCCAGGTGGATCACCGAATCCACTCCGTCCAGCGCGGCTTCCAGCCCCTCCCCGGTTTCGAGCGAGGCTTCCACGGTGGCAACGCCCGCCGGCAGGGCCCGCCGCGTGGCGTTGCGCCGCACCAGGCAGCGGAAGGGCTGGCCGGTTGCCATGAGCCGCTCGATCAGATGGCCGCCCACGAATCCCGTCCCGCCGGTGACCAGAATCGTCATAGCGGCGTGGTGCGGCACTGCGCGATCCACGCGGTGGTTTCGCACCAGCCCGGCTTTCCCGGAATCGCCGGCCGGCCGTTCCGTGCGGCTGGAGTGCGGATGAGCGGAAGTCTCGTCAAATAACCTCGCACACGATGAGTGGAGCGGAGCACCGCTCAGTTTATCTCATCGCCACCGCCGGTCGCCACGGCTCCGGACGCCTTCGCGCACGCGCCCGTTCACCCCTGCGGACGCAGGAACCCGGTGCGTTTCCAGTCGGCAATGCGCGTGAAGTGGTACTGAAAGTAGAGGATGTCGAAGAAGAATGTCATCACGCCGCTGAGCCGCAGGCCAATCGGCTCCACGGAGTTGTAGTATTCCTCCAGCAGTCTACGCGCCTTGAACTTGGCCACGATGAAGACAACGGCCCCGGTCAGCTCAATCAATCGACCCAGGCCCTCTCCCATCGGCGTATCCATTGCCGAGCCAATCCCCGCGAAAATCCCTCCGCCAAACGCCAGCACGATGTAGACCACGTACAGCGGCGTGACTTCGCTTTCCGGACGGATCCTCTTGATGAAGGACGATTGAATGAAAATCCAGACGATCCAGAATACGCCGCAACTGAGCACGCTAAACAGCAGGACCAGCGCCCAGTGCAACGATGGTGGAACCGGTCCGCCAAAGGAAGCGGCCTGGGGCTGCTGCAGCAGGGAGAGTGGCACGCCTTTGTATGGCTGGCCGTACACGGGCGGCCGCGGCGGGATCGGGGGCGCCGCCGCGGCTGCCAACAGTTGCGACAATGGCACCCAGGTGGCCATGCCGTCGGTTCTGGCAAAGTCGGTGAGGCTGATGGAGCCCTGGGCCATATACGTCTGCAATTCCGCCAGAGAGTATGGCCCATACTGCTGGCCCGCGCGGCTGATGTAATAACTCATGCGGACAAACCGCCTCCTTCCCCCCGCTCAGGCGACGTTTCTCCATACGCCGAAAACCGCCGCCGCCGCGCCCACCCCCCAGAGCGCCGGCAGCAGAGCTGGGACGGCGCGAAACCTTCCCCAGCGCAAGGCCCCGTACAATTCCCACAGCGCTGCCAGCGCCGCCACGGGCAGCAGCGCCACCAAAAACCCGTTGTAGGCGAATGCCTCCGCCACGCGGCCATGCAACAAGGCGTGCATGGCCCGCAATCCGCCGCATCCTGCGCATCGCCAGCCGGTCAGGAGCAGAAACGGACACCGCGGATACCAGCGTGTCTCCGCGGGCGGACACGCATACAGCACCGCAGCCCCGGCGGCCGCCACCGCGGCCAGCGCGAGCGCTTGCGCGCGGGCGGTCACTGCTGCGGAGACAGCACGCCGGTGCGCTTCCACTCGGCAATCCGCGTGAAGTGATACTGGAAGTAGTAGATCGAGAAGAAGAACGTCATCACGCCACTGAGCCGCAGGTTGATGGGCTCGACCGTGTTGTAATACTCCAGAAGCAGCGAGCGCATCTTGAAATGGGTCATGATGAATACGACGGCAGCCCCCAAATAAATCAGGCCGCCCAGAGCCCCTAGAATACGCACATCTGCGAGCGCCGAGCCGACAGCCATCCCATACCCGACTAATCCCAAAACTATGGCGGCGATGTACATCATGGTCGCGTTGCTCGCCGGACGGATTTTCTTGACGAATGCCGCCTGGATAAAGAGCCAGACCAAGGTAAATATGCCGCAGGTGACCATGCCGATCACCAGGACCAGCGCCCAATGCAGGGACGGCGGAACGGTCCCGCCACCTTGGCCGAACGTGGAAGCCTGCATGCCGGGAATGGGCCCCGGCGTAAACGCGGGCTGGCCATAAGGGGCGGCTTGAGGCTGCGGTTGCGGCTGGGCTTGCGGCTGCGGTTGTGGCGGCTGGTAGCCGGACCACTGCGGTTGGGCCGGCTGCTGCTGAACGGGCGCCTGCTGCACCGGCGGTTGCTGTACTGGAGGTTGCTGCACAGGAGGCTGAGTAGGCGGCGCCGCCGCGGCTGCCAACAGTTGCGACAACGGCACCCAGTTGGTCATGGTGTCAGTTCTTGCAAAGTCGCCCGGGCTGATGGACCCCTGGGCAATGTACTTCTGAACGTCTGCCAGAGTGTACGGTCCGTACTGCTGGCCTCCGCGGCTGATGTAGTAGTTCATAGGGATTCCCCAAGTCGTAGTCTGTCAGGATTTCCTCGCGCCATCCTGATCAGCATCGATTGTACATCTAACGGGCCCGGCTGTGCCCGCTTGTCAAGGAAATTTCCGCCGGGCGCAGGGGCAACTGGGATTGCCCGGATAGGGGGAGGCGGCTCAGTTCGAAAGGTGCGCCCGGTGTGACTCGAACACCCGACCTTCAGGTCCTTGGCCAACAACCGCACCGTTCCAGCACGCTCCACCACGCGCTAACTTTGTTTCCTATCAACCACTTGCGGAAGTCGGCAACAAAACGGACGGCCGCTGCCACCCCAAACGGGGAAACCCTGGCGAAGGAAGTCTGTTTGCGGAACCGTCAGTTTCGGAACATCCTCAAGAAACTCCGTGCGGCGGACTGGATCGACTGGCCCCGAACCCACTCCACCCACCACCACCTTATCAACAGTGATCGGGCACACAGGACAGGGCTCCGATGATGTACAGGTTGCCGGCGCTGTCCAGCGCTGGTGGCCGGGCCGCCGTCACCCGGGAATCCGGGTGTGCCGGTGCCTGCCACCGTGGCGATGAAGCCGGCTTGCGCGTGAATGGCCACGGGGAGGGCCAGCAGGAGTAAAGCCGCATTCATTTTCATATAGCTCCGCGGTTACTGGCGTGTTACTGGACCACCAGATTCTTCGACACGCCGAGCACGTAGCCCCAGTAGCCCGCGTCGATGGAACCGCCGGCGGGCAGCGTCGCGGTGAAGTTCGGAGCGTTGGGGTCGGAGACGGCCTCTACCGACAGAATGGCCTCAGTGCCACTGGCGGCGTCAAGCGTGGCGGGCAGCAGTAGCGAGGTTAGGGCGACGGGCGCGGTGAAGGTCCCCTGGGCCGCAGGAACGGTGCATTGGAAACTCACGATGTGCAGCACGTAGGTGGATGGATTGCCCGGAGTGCCGCTGACCGGCGCCTGGGTACTGACGCCGATCGTTACGTATCCGGATCCGCCGCCGGTCCAGGTGATGGTAAGCGGCTGGGTGCGATTAATGCTGTCGATGCCGGCGAAGTTGGCCACTGCAAACGAGCCGGGGAAGTTCAGAGATGCGCTGATCGGTCCTATGGCGGTTGCCCCCTCGGTCGCCAGGTTGTACGTTCCGCCGGTCAACGTTCCGTTGGGGATCTGCGAGTAGTACAACACGCCTCCGGGAATGGATTCCGGCGCCAGAACCAACGCTGGCGAGAGACTCGGTCCACTAACGGTCACGGGCGGCCCCGCCGTGAGGTACGCATCCGGAGTTGAAGGAACGGGGGCCGTCTCGGGCGCCGTGCGGTTGGACACAGTGCAGCCGTCGATGAATTGCCCGCGGATTGCAGCGATTTCCGCCGCGCTGAAGCGGTCCACTCCTCCGAAGGCACTCTCGGCGGTGCCCGTGGTCACCGAACCTGTGACCGATGTTGTAGTGGTGCTCACCTCGGTGAGGGCGAAACTGGCCAACACGATATCGCCGCCGGCGTCCAGTTTGGCCAGCGAGGCCGCGCTCAGTTGGGGATCGGCACAAGCGCTCTGGCCGCTGGCCGCGATGGGAACCACAACGGCATTGCTTAGAGATCCGCCCGCGCTCACCTGGACGTTGGCAAAGCAATTCGGCGCGGTGTCCGATGGCAGGGTGAAGTCAATTTGCCACAATCCGGGGTAGCCCGAAGACGCGCCGGCGTAAAGGGGCGTAACCGCGCGGCCGTCCACCGTGACCATGAAATTGCCGGCCTCGGTCTGGTCGCCGGAGGTGCCGCCGGTGTCGTTGGCCGGGTCGGCGCCGCCACCGGTGCCCCACAGGACCAGGGTATCGCCCGGATGAGCGGGAGTCAGCGTCCAGGTGTATCCGCCGAAGGCCACGCTACCGGCGGTAAACCGGGTCAGGCTGAGTCCGCCATTGACGTTGCCGATGGTGGCCTGTGCCGTGCCCGTGCCGGCGCTGTTGGCGGTGGCGATGCCGAGGCTGCGGGCCACCACGGTAACGGTTTGTGGCGCGCTGGCGATGCCGTTATAGGTCACCACCACCTGGTAGGCTCCCGGTGCGATGGAGGAAGGCAGAATTCCGGCCACTTGAGTGGCAACCGTGTACACCATGCGGGCGGTAATCGGAGCGCCTCCGGAGGCGGGTGTGAAGGCGATCGATGTGCCGGCGAACGAATTCGGGAAGCTCGGCCCCGTCGCGGCGGCTAGCGTGGCCGGCCCCATGCCGCTACCGAAAATGACGAACACTACGCCGGGAGCCAGGGTGTTTTGGTATCCGCTGGCGTTGACCACCGCGTTCGCGGTGAACGTCGGCGCACCGGCCCCGGAGACGTTCAGGACCACCGCGATGGACTGCGGGCTATTGCCGGCTCCGCTGGGCGTGATAGTGATGGCTCCGTGGTACGTGCCCGACCCAAGCCCCGCCGGCGAAACGGAGACGGTGAGCGTCGCGGGAGTGGATCCGCTGGATGGGGTTACGCCGAGCCAACCACCACCCGAAGTGGTGGTGGCGGCGGCCGAGAAGTTCAAGACGGCGCCGGAACTGGAGACGGTCAGGTTCTGGCTCGGCGGCGCGGAACCCCCGGTGGAATAGGAGAACGTCAGCGTCGCGGGGCTGGCCTGAATCGCCGTGCCCGTTCCCGCGGCGCCGGAGACCTTGCGGATGTAGTAGCTCGTTTCGGCAATATACAGGTTCCCGGCGCCATCGAACGACACATCTTCGGGAGTCTCCATTGAGGCGCTGGCCGCTGGCCCGCCATCGCCGGTGTCGGCGTACTTCCCGTTGCCGGCAACGGTGGTAATGTTGCCGCTTGTGTCGATCTTACGGACACGCTGGGCGTTGGCGTCGGCGAAATAGAGATTGCCGGCGGCGTCCACGGCCATGCCTACCGGGTCGCCAGCCGCGCCCGCCGCCGGGCCACCGTCGCCGGAGTAGCCATTCGAGCCAGTGCCGGTCACCGTGCCGATTACGCCCGCGGTGTCCACCTTGCGAATTCGAAAGTTGCCGGAGATGTATAGGTTGCCGGACCCATCCACAGCTACCCCGATACATTCCCCGATCGCCGCGGCGGTGGCCTGACTGCCGTCTCCGTTGAAGCCGGAGTTTCCGTTGCCGGCAACCGTGGTGATCGTGCCGGTGGCGTCCACCTTACGCACGCGCTCATTGAATTCGTCGGCGATATAGAGGTTTCCGAAGCCGTCGGCCGCCAGGCCGCCGGGGAATTTGAGCATGGCGCTGGTGGCGGGTCCGCCATCGCCGGAGAAGCCCATGTTTCCGTTGCCGGCGACCGTGCTGACGATGCCTTTGGTGTCCACCTTGCGAACGCGCTGGTTCTCGCCGTCGGAAAAATAGAGATTGCCGGCACTGTCCACCGCCAGTCCGTGGACCGTGCCGCTGGCGAAGATCATGGCGCTGGTGGCGGCTCCCCCGTCGCCGGAGTAGCCGGCGTGCCCGTTGCCCGCGTAGGTCACGATGGTGCCGGCGCTCGACACCTTGCGGATGGCTGCGGCCCCGTCCCAGACGAAAAAGTTTCCGGCGCTGTCCGCTTTGACGAATAAGGGATTCCCCAGTCCGACGGAGGTTGCGGCGGCACCCTCGGTATATGCGATGCTGGGGCCCGCCCCGGCTACCGTCTTGATGGTTTGCGTCCAGGCTGGGAGCGCGAGAGCGAACCCGGCGGCTCCCAGAAGTTTTACAAGTTGCATCTTTCCCCTCCTCCAATTTGGCTGCCCACGCGCGGCAATGGCCCCGCCGCTTGCGCTGCCTACGGCGCGGGTGATAGCATTCCCGAAAGTACCGGGCTCTACCCACGCATTACGAAACACCTCGGAGAATCCAGTCATGGGGCCTAGGAATATTTACGATCCAGACCGGCGGGACCTGGACCAACTGTTCCTGGCAACCTATGAGGAACTGCGGCGCCTGGCCTCGATCGTGCGCCGGAGCGATCCGTACGCCACCCTCAGCCCCACCACGCTGGTTCACGAAGCGTGGTTGAAACTGGCGGGTTCGGAGCGTTTCGCGGCCGCTTCGCAACTGCATTTCAAGCGAATCGCAGGCCGGGCCATGCGGCAGGTACTGGTGGAAATCGCCAGGCGTAGAAACGCCTCCAAGCGGGCCGCGGGCAGTTCCGCCATCCTGGTCACTTTCGACGAATGGCTGGGCGTAGCCGGATCCTGCGAACGCGACCTGCTGGCTCTCGACGCCGCGCTCGAGGAGTTGGCGGCCATGAATCCACGTCAGGCGGCGATGGTGGAGAGCCGCTTCTTCGGAGGGCTGAACAACATCGAAATCGCGGAACTGCTGGAGGTCTCCGAGGCTACCGTCGTTCGCGACTGGCGGACCGCCAAAGCCTGGCTGGCCCGTGAACTCCGGCAGGCACCGTAATGGATAGCGCGCGCTGGGAACGGATCCAGACGGTCTTTCACCAAATCGCCGATTTGCCGGCGGCGGAGCGCTCCGCCGCGCTGGATGGCCTCTGCCGCGACGATGAGGGCATCCGCGCCGAAGTGTTATCGCTGCTGGAAGAGGAGACGACGGGCGAGTCGTTGCTGGATCGGGACGTAGTTCACATGGCCCGGCGCATGCTCGGCGATTCGCTTCCCGGGCTTCCCTCCCGGACCTTCGGCCCGTATCGCATTCACAGCGTGCTCGGCGAGGGCGGAATGGGCGTGGTCTACCTGGCCAGCCGCGACGATCTTGGCGTCCTGGTGGCCCTCAAGGTTCTTCGCGATGCCTGGCTCTCGCCCGCGCGGCGGGAGCGGTTCGGCAGCGAGCGGCGGACCCTGGCCCAACTCAATCACCCCTCCATCGCGCGTCTCTATGACGCTGGCACGTGGGCCGACGGCACTCCGTGGTTCGTAATGGAGTACGTGGACGGCGTGGCGTTGACCGAGTATTGCCGCGTCCACAACTGTGGTATCGAAGAGAGGCTCAAACTTCTCCGGGCGGTGTGCGAGGCGGTCCACTACGCCCACCAGCACAGTGTCATCCACCGCGATCTGAAGCCGTCGAACATTCTGGTGACGCCCGGCGGATCGGTCCGCCTGCTGGACTTCGGAATCGCCAAGCAGTTCGATCCGAAGGAGACGTCGGTCGACCAGACCGCCATCCGCGCCATGACGCCGGCGTATGCCGCGCCCGAGCAAATCCGGGGCGACCGTGTGGGAGTCCAAACGGATGTCTATGCGCTGGGAGTGATCCTCTACGAATTGCTGGCCGGACGTCTGCCGTTCGACCTTTCACACAAGACGGCCGCCGAAACGGAGGCCATTATTACGACGGAGAAACCCGCGAAACCTTCTACCATCGCCCGCCAGCACGCCGCCCGGAGCGGCCGGACGCGCCCATCCTGGTCCGACCTGGATGTTCTGTGTCTGACTGGCATGCGCAAGGATCCGCGGGAGAGGTACGCATCGGCCGCGGCGTTCATCCGCGATATCGACCATTACTTGATGGGCGAGCCGCTCGAAGCGCGGCCAGATGCCTTGGCCTACCGGATGGGCAAATTCCTGCGGCGGAACTGGAAGATGGTCACCGCGGCCGCCGCCGTGTTCGCGGCGATGGTTGGCCTGTCGGCCGCGCTGAGCTTAAACCGAAGGGGTCCGGCGGCCGCTCCAAAACTACTGCGCCTATCCGGCCATCGAGAAGGACCCACTATTGGCCAGCCTGCGCGGCAACCCGGAATTCGCGGAACATCGCGATGCCGCCCGAAGTTGCCAGGAGAAGTTTCTGAAAGCCATTGGCCGTTAGCCTTCGGCCACGGGCGCTGCGAGGCGGAAGCCGCCAGCCCGCTGGCGCAATCCGGAGTGGCCGTCAGGGCTCGAAATACTTGAATGACATGGTGCGCCCGGGGTGACTCGAACACCCGACCTTCTGGTTCGTAGCCAGACGCTCTATCCAACTGAGCTACGGGCGCTTGCGTGGCAGGTTCTTACCCAATGTAACCAATCGCGCCGCGCCGCGCAACTCCTCGCTCCCGGCCGGGACTCCGCGCAACCCGGAGCCCGCTTGCGCCCCAACAGCGCCCGCGCCGTGTTCTCGCAACGCTCCATGCCGGCCGGATGCCTCGGCGCCGGGAAACGGTGCTATCCGCCCAGGCCAACGAACACTACGCCCACCAGGATGAGGCACAGGCCCACGAGTTTCTGCTTCGAGAAGGCTTCCTTGAAGAACAGGCGCGACCACAGCAGCGTCCAGATGTAACCGAGCGAGACCATGGGGTACAGTACCGAAAGCTGGCCGCCCTTGATCCCCAGGACATAGAAGACCGTGGAGCCGAGATACATGGCCACGCCGGTCGCCAGGCGGATGTCCAGGAAACTCCAGATGGATTTGGTCAGCTTGTCCGCTCCCAGCTTCAGGAACACCGCGCCGAAGCTCCCGATGATGCCGCCGACGAAGACCAGCAGCATGGACTTCATGAGGGGCGTCATTTGCGGCCTCCGCGCCCCAACACGCCAACGCCAATTACGATGGTCGCGATACCGATATTCTTAAGCAGATTGGGCTTCTCGCCGAGCAGGGTATAGGACAGCAGCGTGACCCAGACGTACGTAAGCGAGATGATGGGGTAGAGCATCGACAGCTCGCCTTCGCGCAGCGCCAGCACCATGAGCAGCGTGAACCCGCCGTACAGAGCAAGCCCGGCGATGAGCGGCACGTTGGTCAGGGCATCCAGCAAGTTGAGGGAAAAGCGCGCCGATCCGTACTTGAACAGGATCTGGGCCCCCGCTCCCATGAGGGTGCAGAAGAACACCAGCACGATGGACCGCCGCGCGGTCGCGGGAACAGGTTGGGTGGGTTCGGTGCCTGGAGTGGTCAACTAGACACAGGATAGCAAGGATTCCAGCTAGAATGGTTAGCAGTGAGTGAAGAGAACCCGGCCGCGGGCGAACCCGCGGCGGCGGACGACACAGGGCAGTCCGCCGAACCCCAACCCCCAACCGAACAAACCGAATGTGCGGCCGGTGGCCACGACCGTCAGGGAGCGGTTGAGGCCGGCCCCCCGCAGCGCAGCTTCATCGCCGAGTGGACCGTCACCATCATCCTGCTGCTCTTCGGCACCACCAACCTGGTGCAGGCGTTCGTCATCCCCACCGGAAGCATGGAAGATACCCTTCTCGTTGGCGACCATCTTCTGGTCGACAAACTGTCCTACTCGCCCGCGCGCGGCGCCGAGAAAGCCCTGCTGCCCTACCAGGATATTCAGCGCGGCGACATCATCGTGTTCCGCTATCCCATGGAGATCCGCCAAACCTTCGTGAAGCGTTGCATCGGCGTGCCCGGCGACCGCATTCACCTGGTGGACAAGAAGCTTTGGCTCAATGGCAAGCCCATCGACAAGCCCTACGTCTACCACAAAACCGATTACATCGACGCCTACCGCGACAACTTCCCCTCCGACCCGTACATTCACTTCCTCCTGCCCGGCGCGCGCGAGATGCTCGCCCGGCACGTCGAAAATGGAGACGTTGTGGTGCCCGAAGGCCACTACTTCGCCATGGGGGACAACCGCGACAACTCCTCCGACAGCCGCTACTGGGGCTTCGTGCCGCGCGCTAACATCATCGGCAAGCCGCTGATCGTCTACTGGAGTTACGACGCCCCCACCGCGGCGCTGGCCGGCCCTTTCGCCATCGACCACCTGCTCGACATGGTGGTGCACTTCCCCACCAAGACGCGGTGGAACAGAACGTTCCGCCTTATCCACGGTTACCCATTGAGGTGACGCTATGAATCGCCATAACTACGGTTTGATCCTTGCCGGAGGGCGCGGAACGCGCTTCTGGCCGCGCAGCCGCAGGCGCTCCGCCAAGCAGGTGCTGAACGTGGTCGGCGAGCGTTCGCTGATCCAGGCCACGGTGGACCGCCTGGCGCCGGTGATTCCGCCGGAGCGCATCTGGGTGATGACCAACGAGTATCTGCGCGAGGCCATCATCCGCCAGCTTCCCGAGGTTCCCAAGCGCCAAGTGCTGGCCGAACCCATCCAGCGCAACACCGCGCCGGCCATTGGCCTGGCGGCCCACATTCTGAACTCGCTCGACCCGGAAGCGGTGATGGGCGTGTTCCCCTCCGATCACGTGGTGGGCAAACCCGCGGCCTACCGCGCCGTCGTAAAAAGCGCGTTCAAGGGCGCCGCGGCCGGGCGCCTGATGGTGGTGGGCATACAGCCGCGCTGGCCCGAGACGGGCTACGGCTACATCGAGTTCCCGCGCGGGTGCGAGGCCGGTTCCACGGAGCCCGTGGCCGTGCGCCAGTTCCACGAGAAGCCCGCGCAGCCCAAGGCCCGGCGCTATGTGAGAGCGGGCCACTTCTACTGGAACAGCGGTATGTTCTTCTGGCGCGCCGAAGCGCTGCTGGACCAGTTGCGGCAGCACGCACCGAAGACGGCCACCGTCCTGGCTTCCCTGCCCCGCTTCGGCGCGCGCGATTTCGCAGGCAAGCTGGGCGCGGCGTTTCCGCTGTGCGATAACATCTCGATCGATTACGCCGTGCTGGAGAAGGCCGCCGCCGCCAGGCAAGTGAGCGGCATCCCCGCCGGCGATTTCGGCTGGAGCGACGTAGGCAGTTGGAACGCCGTCTTCGAACTGCTGCCGCGCGACGCCGACGGCAACGCCGCGGGCAGCGAGTCGCTGTGCCTGGACGCGCACGATAACTTCGTGGACGCGAGAGGGAAGCTGGTGGCGCTGCTGGGGGTGGATGATCTGATCATCGTGGATACGCCGGATGCGCTGCTGGTGGCCTCGCGCGATAGGGCGCAGCAGGTGGGCGAGGTGGTGAAGGCGCTGGAGGCGAGGGAGCGGGAGGATTTGCTGTAGGGGTGAGGGGCCTGCGGTCCGGGGCTGTGTGGGTGGATCGAGCAGCGGCCCAAATGCTCTGCCGCATAAGGGGAGGCTCGTAGTGGTAGTTCTGCGGGTCGGCCGTTTTCCGTCAACCTGACGCCGAACAAGGCCAACTTCCAGGCGGCGTGTCACCCGGGACCAGCGCTTGGCGACGGGAAAAGGTGGGGAACATGGGCCACCAGGTACGCAGCAGTTAGGGCACATTTCTGCCTGGCCGGTGTCCAAGTGGTTATGATCGCCCGATTGCCGTTGACGGCCCGAATCGGACTTGGCCTGGTGCTAATCGGGGTCTGTTGGTACGGCAGTTGGGCCTTGTGGGCGGGTAGCCGGATCTGGGCGCCCCTGAAGACGCCCATTTCCCTCTCGCAGGGCCACATCAGAACAGCGGAATTCAGGATCAACCTAGAGGGCACGTATGAGCTCTATGTCGAATTCAAGCCGGTATTCGACAACGGTTCAGGTGCCGGCGGCTTGCGCTGCCCTTCTCCACCACCCAGGACGGCTTGGTCCGTCTCAGAACAAGGTCAGGTCATCACAAGTGGCGACGGGGGTGGAGACAAAGCGCTGGGTGGTTTCTTCTCTGTCACAGCCGGGAGATACACCCTGGATCTCGATGTCCGGGATGATGGGAGCTGTCTCAACGCAGCCTCGCCAAGCCTGGTGATTGCGGCTTTCGAATACGAGCACCCGGAGGTCGACGGCAATTTAAGCCGTGCCTTCTTCCTGTCACTCCTCTTAGCTGTTACGGGTCTTAACCTATTCATTCGCTCATACAGCGCTCGACGTCATCAAGAGCCGGCCTGCTCGCTGACTGAGCCGGGGCCGCAGCCGCCCCTGATCGGCCGCGACTCAGGTCCACCTGAAACGGGCGCAAGAAGTAACAGAAGCGCGCACTTGGCCTTTCCGGCAAGAGCCAGCGAGTACAATAACCTGGAACTGCGGCGATCATACGTGTGGCCGTTTCAGAAGGCACCTTGGTTTGGGCTGATCGCATCATTTGTAATCTATCCCGTGCTGTTGATATGGATCTGTTTCTATCTGCCCCCTGCGCCTAGAGGCTTAGCTGTCCGACTCCTGACGCCGGAAATCGCGGCCGAGACCCCCCGACCGGGTGCCGAGCCGTTGCTGGTCCGGGTAGGGTCTGACGGACGCAGCGTGGTCCGAAGCCTCTATATCGGCTCGCAGCGATTACCTCCTGAAGACTTCCACAGAGCGCTACGGAACGGGCTTGCCTCCCGCCCCTCAACCTGGCCAGTGTATGTCGAGGGAGACCCGGAAATTGACTGGGGGCCCGTTGTGAAGGCTATCGACGAGCTTCGCGGGTTACACGCCAAGGTGGTCTTGCTGACACGCCCGACAGTGCCATCTGACAAACGACCACGGTCGAAGACGGTTTCCCACGCGAGAGAGACCCTTCAACCCCGCCCCCAGTAAATCAATGCACCGATGCGTGGAAACACGTCTAGCTGTATCGTCGACCCGGAAAAAGTCCACGTGAGCACGAAGCCGCCACCCCGGCCAGATGCCGCCTATTGCCACCCGCGGCTTGGGAACAGTGCTCCCCGCGACCGCTGCGGGTGCCCCATGGCGCGGACACCGTTTTCCGGCTTGACGGGCTGTCACCATGTAGAATACTGGCCGTTGTTAGCCGAGAGAAATCCACTCCGCAGGTTGCCCTTGCGGAACCCCCAAACCGGCCAGACACCAACTGAGCTACTCCTCAATCGGCGCAAGCACTGCCACCAACATCGGGTGCGGTGCCGCCGCAAACGGGTTGGCCACTGTTACTCCCCGCCGTGTAAACCCGTCCTGAAGATCTTCCGACAACAGCAATCGGCACTCGGCCTCCGCCGACGCGGCCAGCACGACCGAGTTCCAAATCGTCAGGCCGCGACCGCATGCCAGATCCGTTGCGTTGACGATTACGGCTGCCGACGTCTCAACAACTTCGTAAGCGTCGTGCCAGCTCAATACTGCTCCGCGCGCACGCGCAGGGCGCCGCTTGGCTTTTCGAACAAGAACGTGGAACAACTCGCCCAATGTCTGAGCCGGCAGCACGATGGCCTCCGGCGGCAATCGCTGGATCACGCGCAGCGCCTTGTCCCGCATCATCGCACCGTTGACGCCCTCGGCGTAGGCCAGGACGTTGGTGTCCAACGCGACTCTCATGAGATACGGTCGTACTGCTCGTCGCGCGTCCATCGCCCCGCGCTCCCAACCCGTTCTCTACGGAGCCGGGCGAAAAGGGCGGAGCGCGCGCCGTCCGCGGCCCGATCGTTCTCAGTGACGGGAGAGATTCTCGCCACGGGCTTGCCGTGACTCGTCACCACGACGCTTGCGCCCGTTTTCACGGTTCGCAGGAGTTCCGAGAACCGGCGAATGGCGTCCGCGGCAGAGGTTTCTTTGCTCATGGGCGTCTCCACAATGCAGTGACATTCCCTACTATATTGCAAGACCCGGCGCCGGGTCGATACGGGCGGCGTCCTCGCGCCGATCCCGGCCGGCGCGCAGCCAGTTCCGATAGACGCGCAAGGCCTCTGCCGCCCACGGGAACGGGCTGTTCAGGCGCCAGTTGGCTCAAGTGGAGCCAACTTAATCCCGTAAGCGCTTTAGGCTCAACGAAAAATTGGCTCAAGTCGAGCCAGCCCGGACGGCGCTGTACCCGCCGGGGCTGGACCGCGGGCCGCGCCAACCTCTGCCACGCGCTGTTGCATGGTGCGCAACGGGCCGGAACCGCCCGTCAGCCGCTACTTTCCCGACGCGTCCGCGGCGTGAAACGCGGCCACCACATCGGTCAGATCCGTGCCGCCTACCTGTACCTCCTGCCGCAGGATCAAGTCGCCGGGCTTCGGCGTTCGGGCGCCAACCGACGACGCAGTTACGGCGTAGGTTCCCGGCGGTACGTGGCGGAAGATGAAGCTCGGTTGGTCCGGCTGCCAGACGATGGAGCCGGCGGTAAAGCCGGTTCCGTCCGTCGACTGCAGAAACAGGGATCGCATGGCGGGCGTAACCTCGGTTCCCGTCGGCAGCACGATGCGGCCCGCCACGCTCACGCCCTCGTGCTTCTTCATCGTGAAGGCCACGCCGCTCTGCTCCTGGCCCGCCGCCACCTGGATGGCGCTGCCTTCGAGCGCATCGGTCGAGCCGGCCGGGTAATATTGGGGCCCGTATCGCTTGTCCCACTTCCTGATGTCGGACGGCGTGGCGCGAATGTAGTAACTGCCCGCGGGCAGGCCCGCGATGCGGTACTCGCCCAGATCGTTGGACGTTCCGCGTGCCATGGCGGGGCGCAGTTTTCGCTGGCCGTTCGCAATGTCGTAGGGCAGTGCCTCCACGCGCGCCCGTTCCATCGGGAATCCGTCTTCGTCTTCCAGCTTGCCGGAGATCGCCGCCTGGTGTGTCAACTGGATCTGCAGGTTGGAGGAATTCTGGCCGGGCGCAATCTGGAGTGGCCGCTCCGGAGTCAGGTAGCCGGCCCGGCTCACCACCACGTCATAGCTCACTGCCTGCGGAAACATTCTCTGGAAGTGGCCCCCCTTGTCGCTGAACGACATGTAGTGGTCGTTGACCGTCGCGCCGCCGAAAGCCACGTGCGCTCCGATAACCGGCTGACCGGTGACGCTGTCCACGATGAACCCATCGATGGATTGGGCGGCGCAGATTCCACTGCAAGCCGCCAGCAGAAGATATCGTTTCATTTTGCCCTTCCATTCTCCCCGCAGCCCACGGTGATCGCCAGCGCCGTTCCTTCCGGGGCGGGATAGTAGAAACCGTCCTTATATACGTCAAGGTCGCCCAGCCGCGCGGAGGAGAAATATCCGATCGGAACCACGACAGTCAGTCTGTGTTTGGCCGGAGTCAGGCCGCTCAAGGTAAACTCCCCCCCCGCCCGTGACGGCCGTCTCCGCCTGCGACGGGCCGAGCCGGTTCCTGCCCGCCGCGAGCACCCGAACCGGGACCGCGCTACAGCCGGGCAGAATCGTGACCGATCCGGGAAGGTCGCCTAGCGGCTGGAGATCCACCTCCACGCCGTCCATGTTCTGGTCGCCCACCTCGACCTGCCTCAGCGCGCCGTACAGTGGCTTGCCCTCCGTGCCGCCGGTGGCGCTAGCCCGAGTGAGCGCCATCAGTACATATTTGCCCGGCAGAACGTTCCTCAGCAGGAATTGGCCGCCGCCGGCTTCGGCGAGACCCCCGCCCGGCGTTTGAAGGCTCTCCGGCCGATAGAGCAGAACCCGGGTGGATGAATCCCCGGTGCCGGCGCCTGCGGCGCTGACAATCCGGCCCGTAATGTCGACCCCGGAGGAGGAGATCATCCGGATATCGGCGCGCGCCTGCTGGCCGGCCGCCAGAGCGATTGGAGCAGCCGATGCGACATTGAGCGCCCGCGGATAGAAAGTATCGCGGAAGACCCGCATCGTAGACGTCCACGGTCCCGTCTTGTTGGCGAGCACGAAGTAGGTGCCGGGGGCCAGACGCGCGGCCCGGTACTCCCCGCGGTCGTCGGTGTGGACGGTAGTTACCGAAACCGTGGTATCGCCGGACCTGGCGACGATCTGGACCGGACAGTTGTCGCGCGCCATGCCGCTGGGCTCCGTTACCTTACCCGCGATGACGGCGTATGGCGTGAGTGGAATTACCACCGAGCCGTGCACCGAACCGTCGGGACCATCGGGATCGACGGACTTCGTGAACGCCCCTACGCCGGGGATCTCGGTCGTACCCAAAGGCCGCACCCAGGGGGAGCCTTCGGCTGGCATCACTAAGTCCACGAGCCAGACCGTGTCGTGTGCATTGCGAAGCTCCTGAGTCCTCAGGAAACCGGGCCCCTCGGCAACCAGCGCGTAGGAGCCGACCGCGGTTCGAGGGAACTGGAAGTGGCCTTCTGCATCGGTCTTGGCGTAAACCGGCTCGCCCTCGCCGTAGGGCTGAACCATCTGCACGCGCGCGCCGGCAATGGGCGTCTTGTCGACGGCGTTGACGACGCGGCCATCCAGGGTTGCCTGAGCGGCTTGCGCCTGGGGCGCGGCGGCGGCTGGAGGCGCCGGCGCTGCCGCAAGGCTGAACAGAGGATCGAAGAGCAGGGCGGAAATCAGCGGCGAGAGGGGCGCGGCCTTGGTCCGCGGCGCCTGGTCCGGGAGAAACGGCGCCGCTGTGCCGGCCTGGGGCGCGGCAAAGCGCCGGTGGGTAACCCCGGCGCCTGGCTCCGGCAGAGTTGGCGCGCTGTGCAGCGCGGCCGCGCCGATTCCCGCCAGCCACAGCACGCTCAGTGCCCACGCCACGCCCGGGCCCGACAGGTCGTGCGATTCCGGTTGCGGCTCGCCCACCAGCCTGCGGATGCGGTTCACCAGCGATCCCCCGGAGGCCGCTAAAACGGCTTGCAGGCGTGCGCGCCGGCGCGAAGCCAGGTCCGCCAACGCGCTGGCGTAAACCAGCACGTCGCCCGTGGCCGCTACCGTCATATCGTCGCAGCAAGCTTCCCGTTCCGCGCGCACCTGTGCCGAGATCCACCAGACTGCCGGATGGTAAAAGAGCACCGTCTCCACCACGCTTTGCAGGAGGTTCACTGGGTAATCGTGGCGGCGGATGTGAGCCAGCTCGTGGGCCAGCACCGCGCGCACCTTTTCGATCGGCAGGCCCGCCAGGGCCTCCACTGGCATCAGAATCACGGGCCGCAGCCATCCGACCACAGCCGGGGCGGCCGCCAGCTCCGACGCCAACAAGCGAATCGGCGCGGCCACGCGCATGCGGTGGATCAGCTCATTCAGCGCCCGCTGCCATTCTGCGGCCACGGGACTGACGCCCACCGACCGCAGCCGCCTGGTCCAGCGCCATCCGGCCAGCAGCCGTACGGAAACGCCACAACTCCCGCGATCCAGACCGGCACCAGATACGGCAGTATCCGTTGCCACTGGGCGGCGGCCACGCGCCCGGCCGTTTCGAAACCGGAACCGGGGCCCGGCTCTCCAGCCGCCAGGAACGTGAGCGCGGGAGCCGCCGCCAGGCTGGCCAGCGCCAGGCACGCCAGCCCGTACCGCGCCTCGGGCGCCAGCCGCCGCCCGGCCAGGCTTCGCACCGCGGCGAATAGGGCCGCAATCAGCGTGCCCTGCCAGAAGAAGTGGACCAGCGTCCAACCAAGGCGCGCCGTCCAGGATTGGTTCAAGAGATGTTCGATTGCATTCATCGTGGCCTGTTCCGTTTCTCGAAATCGCGCAGCATGCGGCGGATTTCCGCTAGTTCCTCGTCCGATGCCGGTTGCGCTTCAAGCGCACCCAATACCAGGTCTTTCGCCGAACCCTCGAAGGCCCGATGCAGCATCTCGCCCGCAATCTGGCGGCGGGTCTGCTCCTTGGGTGCGACGGCCTCGTACACGTGAGAGCGGTAGCGCTCACTCCTCGCCAGCAGGCCCTTCTCGGTCATCAACTGCATCTGCTTCAGGGTGGTGGTGTATCCGCTGTCCTTTTCGAGCGCCTGGTGAACTTCGCGCACCGTGCTGGGGCCTAAACGCCACAGCGCGGCCAGGATGTCCAACTCCGCGCCAGTCGGAAGTGGGGGCATGGCGGTATCGTATTACGATCAAAATCGTATGTCAAGGATTATTTTCGTACGTTACCTGGATCGGGGGCCGGACCGGCGCGCGTTCCGAAATTGCCAGCGCCCATTGCGCCTCCCGGCGGCGGCGGTGGAGCAACCCGAAACGTCCATGCGATTGCCGCGTGCAAGGCGCATGAGAGCAACCGGCCGCGGCGCAATCGTTCATCCCACCGTCACTTTGCGATTCCCGCGGACTGCGCGGTGGACCAGTGCGCGTTCCGTAATTGCCAACGCCCATTGCGTTTCTCGGCGACGGCGGTGAAGTAACCCGAAACGTCCATGCGATTGCCGTCGGCGAGATCCATAATCTCATGCCACGGGGCGCCAACCACGGCAAGGTCCCGTGTAAGGGGATCGACCCGCAGATCATCCCCCCACTGCAGTCCGATCTTTTTGATCGCGCGGCTCAGGTTGGGAATAGCCGCTTGGGCGGCAGCGCCGTCCGCAAATTGTACGCGGCCATTCACGGCCATGAAGAATGAAGGGCTGTTCGCGAAGTAGTCTTGCCATGCGGAGGGGCCATGCTTGGTCACGCCTTCCGCAACGGATCGGGTGAATGCTCGCACCTCGTTCTCCACGTCAGCCAGGTCCGCGCGCCCGTTCTGGCGGAGTCCGCATCCGCAAAGGAGCAGCGCCAAAAGAACGGCCCGTTCGGCGATTCGTAAGTTCGATCGTGGATTCACGAGATCAGTCTACCCGAATGCCGTAGCGCTCGCGAATCCGGTTCGACGATTTGCCATCCCGGACAGATCCCGCCGGCCGGCCCACGGCCACGCGCGCCGCGGGCACTCACAACGAGCGGGCGTGCGCCATGGCAGTGGATCCACCGGCGCCCGCCTGCGCTCCGATTCATGCGATTATGCCGGGGAATTGCCTTTGCTCTCACTCCTGTATCGCGCACCCGCAACGCGCCCGCCGTTTGACTTTGGCCAAGCGCTCTGTTCAACTGAGCGTTTTGAAACAGTCCACAGTCGATCCCATGAGAACCCGAACCCAGATCCTATCCACGCCACTGGTGGCCGTCCTCCTCTGCGTGACATTGACCGGCGCGCCGTCCAGCCAGGACAAGACCGCCAAGAAAGCCAAAACACCAGCCACCAAAGGGGCGTTCTACACCGGAAAATACAGGAACCTGTTCCGTGAAGCCGGCCATACGCAAAAGGAAATCGACAGCAAGATCGACGCCGCGTTCCAGCAATTGTTCCACGGCGAGAAGGAGAACCAGACGGTTTATTACGAAGCCGGCCAGAACGAAAACGGCCCGCTCGCCTACCTGACCGACTTTCGCAACCACGACGTGCGCTCCGAGGGCATGTCGTACGGCATGATGATCTCGGTCCAGATGAATAAGAAGGCGGAATTCGACGCGCTCTGGAACTGGGCCAAGACCTTCATGTATCACGGCAAGCCCGAGGAGCCCGGCTACAAGTTTTTCTCGTGGTCGATGAACACCAACGGCACCGCGCGCGACAACTCGCCCGCGCCGGATGGCGAGGAATACTGGACCATGGCGCTGTACTTCGCCGCCAACCGCTGGGGCAGTGGGAAGGGAATTTACAATTACAAGGCCGAGGCCGACCAGTTACTCGACGCCATGAAGAACCGCGAAGTGATCACCGGAAAAACCACGCGCGGCGAAGAGACCGACGGCGCGGAGTTCAACGCGCAGTACAAGATGGTGCGCTTCACTCCCAATAACCGCCGCCCCGATTCGACGGACCCGTCCTATCATCTGCCGGCGTTCTACGAATTGTGGGCGCGCTGGGGTCCCGAAGCCGACCGGCCGTTCTGGTCCGCGGCAGCCGCCGCCAGCCGCGATTTCTTCTCGAAGGTCACCAACCCCGCCACCGGGCTTGCGCCGAATTATGCCAACTTCGATGGCACCCCCGGCGGCTTCGGCAACCGCCCCAGTCCCTTCGCCGACGACGCCTGGCGCACCGAGGCCAACTGGAGCGTGGATTGGGCCTGGTGGAATGCCGATCCGCGTGAACGACAGTTGAGCGACCGGATCCAAGCCTTCTTCGCGGCGAAGCCGGACGACTATCCCACGCGCTTCTCGATCGACGGCACCCCGTCTGGCAGGGCCTCTCACGATCTCGCGCTGGTAGCGACCAACGCGATCGCCGGCCTGGCGGCTACCGATCCGGTGCGCGCCAAGAAGTTCGTCGAAGCGCTGTGGAACGCTCCGGTTCCGTCCGGCCTGTGGCGCTACTACGACGGCATGTGGTACATCATGGGCTTCCTGCACTGCAGCGGCGAATTCCGCATTTGGGCGCCGAAGCGGTAGCGGCCGGCTTTTTGGGCCGACGCCCGACCCCGCATGAGCCCTACTGCTTCTTCGCGCGGCTCAGCCGGCGGTAGTACTCGGCCACGGCGTCCAGGTAGCCTTCGGGAACCGGCTGGTTCCCGGGGCTGCGGACCGTGCCGCCGTTGCCGGAGGCGTCCAGCATGCGCCTCAGTTCCAGCTCTACCTGTTCCAGGTTAGCCAGCGCCGCCCGTATGCGCTCGGCGAGCATTGGGTCGTTGCCGAAGCGCGCCGGATCGAGTGGCCGCAGATCGCGAAGGGCGTTGGCGATATCGCGCTGCGTGTCCGGATCGTCCTTGAGTTGGCGCTGCAACTGGCCCAGGTCTTGCAGCGTGTCGCGATAGAACTGGCCGAAGTCCTGGCCGTCCCAGCCGCCGCCGGGGTTGCGTATGGCTCCGCCGGGGCCCCAGGTGCCGGTCTGCTGGCCGCCGGGCTGCCTGCCTCCCTGCTGCCCATCGCCCCGTTGTCCGCCCTGCTGCTGGCCTTGCGCCTGGCCCTCTTGCTGACCCTGCTGCTGGCCCCGTTGCCCCTGGCCCTGCTGCGCGGCCTGCAACATCTGCCGCAACTGCTCGGTGCGATCCAGCGCTTCCGCCACCGCCTTGTCATCCGGGCCGGTTTTGTCGCGGCTGGCGCCGAGCGCCTGCTGAACCTTCTGTAACTCCTCGCGCAACTGGTTCAACCCGGCGGTGATCTCCGATTCCGACATGAGCGCGTACTCTCCCAGCCCGCGGCGGATCCACTGGGAGTTGCGCTGCATATCGCGCGTCATTTCCCGCTGTTGCATGTTGCCCAGCGCTTCGCGCATCCTGGCCGAGGCCTGGCGTTCCGTGGACTGCAAATCGCGCGCGGCGTTCTGCATGTCCTGCTCCAGCTTGCGCAGGGCCGCCAGTTCCTTGTCCGTCGAGTCCGCCAACTGGCCGGCCTGCTCGCGGTTGGGGCTCTGATCGTTGGCGAATGCCCGGCGCATCTGGCCCTCGAACTCCTGCTGCTGGCGCGCTAGTTCGCCGGCCTGCTGGGCGACGTCGTCCACCGCGCCCGCGGCCTGCTGGCCCTTCATGCCTGCAATCATCTGCCCGGCTTCCTTAAGGCGATCGGCCGCCCGACGCTGCGCCGCCTCGGCTTCGGGCGATCCGGCCCGCAGCGACGAGTTGGCATTGCGCATATCGTCGAGAGACTGCCGCAACTGCTCGATAGCCTTGTTCAGCACCGCGGAATCGGCGTTGCGCAGGCGACCGCTCTGCTGCTGCTGACCCTGCTGCCCCGTCTGGCCTTGGGCCATTTGCGATAGCCGCTCGGAATCGCTCTGCCGTCCCTGCTGCCCACCCTGTTGTTGGCCGCCCGCCTGCTGGCCGCCTTGCTGTTGACCTCCTTGCTGTTGGCCACCCTGCTGCTGCCCGGCCGATTGCTGGCCGCCCTGCTGCATCTGCTCCATCTGCTGCCGCAGTTGTTCGGCTTCGCGCCGCAACTGCTCCTGCTGCCAGCGCTGCTCGGCGGTCTGTTGGGCGTCGCGCTTCCTCTGTTCGGCCAACTCCTGCTGGCGGCGGGCCAGTTCCTGGAGTTTCTGCATGGCCTCGTCCACCTGCTGCTGGCGCTGCTCGCCGGATTGGTTGGGGCGCGCGCCTTCGTACTGGTTCTTCTCGGTGTCCAATTCCAGGTCGAACAGGCCCTCCAGATCGCGCGTGGCCCCGCCCCCGCGGCCGCCGCCTCCACCACCGCCCTGCCCGCCAAACGCCACCTGAATATCGCGGAAGGTGGCTTCGGCGCGCAGCAGGTATTGCAGGGCGCGCTGTTCCGGCCCCAGGGCATCCTGCCACTTCGCGCCCTTCAGGCTGGCCGCGGCCGGAGCCATCTCGGCAGCGGCCTTCTCCATATCGTCCACGAAGCTCTTGAAGGCGTCGCCGGTTTCCTGCAACTGGCGCGCTTTCATGCGCTCGGCCAGCGACGCGGCCTGGTCCCGCAGCTTGGATTGCACCTGCGAGAGGAACGCCGCGTTCTCCGCATCGGTGCCCTTGGCGCCCTGGCCCTTGGACTGATTCCAAGTGGCCGTGACGATTTCCTTCTGCCGTTTGGAAATCTGGTTCTGCTGATTGGCCGGGTCGTCGTCTCCGCCCGGCGAGTTGCCGCCCATCTGCTGCGACTGCGAATAGTTGCGCTCGAAGGGCTGCGCTTCGATGAAGAACATATCGGTGGTGGACGATTGCAGCGCGCCCTTGGCCACGGCGTACAGGCTCACGATGTCGCCCGGCGACAGCTTGAAATCCTCCAGCGCAAGTGTGGCGCTGCCCGAAGAGGTTTTCCCATCCTTGGATTGCAGCAGCGATACGCGCTTCCCCGGCGCGCCGTTCACGGAGTACAGCAGGTCGACGCTCTTCAAACCGAACTCATCCGTGGCATCCACGGCCACGGTGACTTCCTCGATGGGCGACGCGCGGAAGTCTCCGCGCGGCCGCGCGATTTTCACCTCGGGCGGGCGGGGCTTGATGGCTTCGATAAAGTAGTCGTCGCTGAGGCGGACGTCCTCGCCGTTTTCGATGGAGGCCACATGGAACATGCCATCCTTGATGATCGGCACGCTGGCCGCGCCCGCGCGCAGGTCGAGCTTAGATCCATCGTCCAGCATCAGCACACCGTGAGGAAGCGGGCCGGAGGCCACCACGTCCACCACGCCCGTGGTGCCTTCGACGGCTCGCAGGTCGCCGCCAGGATCCTCGACCGTGTCCTTCATCCCCGTCCATGCCGGGTAGCGGTATGTCACGCGCAGGTTCTTAATCGAAGGCAGGTCCACCACCGTCAGCTTGTAAGTGGGCGAGCGCATGCCTCCCGCTTCCACGTAATAGTCCAGGCTTTCGGAAACGCCCGCGATCAGAAACTGGTACGACGACCCGCCGGCCTGGGTCCGCATCTCGGCCTGTTCCCATTGGGAAGCGCTCGAGTAGCGGGCGAAGAAGCGCACGCGCGGCGCGGTGAAGCCGGTGAGTTGCGCCGAAATCACCTGGTCGGCGCGCTTGCGGACGGTGCGGTTGCCGGGGTCCACGCGGATGGCGTAGAAAGGCCTGGCGTCGCTCTTAGCTGGACCGGCCCACAACAGCGAGGTGCCGTAGCCCAGAAAGCCGGGGCCGCTCGTGCCCAGCCACACCAGCACCAGTACGGCCGCTATGGCCGCCGAAGCGAAGCTGAAAAACGCCGCCTTCCGCGCGATCTCCGCAGGCGGGGCCTCTTGCGCCACTGCCAGCGCGTCGCCGGCCAGCAGGGGGAGGAACGGATCTCCCGGATCGGCTTCCAGCTTTTCGGCGAACGTGAGCAGGCGTTCCTCGAATTGCGGATAGCGGCCTTCGGCGCGGCGTGCGGCGTGGCGCCGGTTCAGACGGATGGCGGGGAGCGCCAGCGCGGCGGTGATGGCCAGGGCCAGACCCAGAAACAGGAACAGGCGCGCGCCCACGACACTCGCGCCGGAGAAGGCGAACCCATTGGCCCAGAGCACCGCCAGCACCGTCAGCACCAACGCCGCCAGCGCCGTGACCGCGGCGCCGCGGGTCAGCGCCAGCCATCGCAGACGCCGCTCCAGGGCGTTGAGGTAAGTCGACAAGCGATCCAGAGAATTCATGCCGCCTCCTTGTCCACCGAGAGATGCCGGTTGCCTAGCAGGCTCTCCGCCAACCCTAGCACCAACACCGCCAGCATCGCGTACCACCACAGCGATAGAGTGTTTTGAGATTCGGCCATGGCCCCTCCGCCGGTGGCATTCCCTTTGGCTGTATTCTGCCACAGTTGGAGGGTCTCCGGCGGTGCGGGCGTCAAATCGCTCTCGCGCCGGTCGGAATTAACGGCCACCAGTTCGGGGGGGCCGTTGGGGCGCCGGATATCGTAGAAGCCCGCCATGGTGAACTGGATGTTCTGCGCCTTGGTGGCCTCATCGAGCGAAAGTACGCGGCTGCCGGTGGGATCCACCACGTCCACGGCCGCTCCGGTTTCCTTCGAGTCGCGCAGTTCGGCGAACGCACCCACAGAGACGCTGGCTGAGGTGTCGTCCATCCGCCCCAGGTAGCGCGCCGTCTGTTCCACGAAGGGCACCCAGGCGGCGTGCAGCGGCAAATCGTTGTCCACGTTGTCGAAGGTCGAAGCGAAAACCAGGACGCGTCCGTTGCCCACGCGGCTCTCCAGCAGCAGCGGCAGTTGACTGCCCAGGCGCGCCACTACGCGCGAGCCCATGGGCTGGACGCGTTCCGCGCGGTAGAATTTCGCGTCCTCCCAACGGCTGTTCTTAAGGATGGAAGGATGCGACGGATCCAGCCACACGGCCGTATCGAATCGGTCGCCCTCGCGCCCGGAGTAAGCCGAGCCGGCGATGGGGAGGTCCGCCACGGGCACCTTGGAGCGCTCCGCCAGGGTGCGGCCCAGGGCCACCAGAAGGCTGCCGCCGCCGCGGACGTATTCCGCCAGCCGGGTCTCGAAAGCCGCTGGTGGCGCGGCGTCGGAGAGAACCACGAAGGCGTACTGCGCGGGCGAGGCATTGGCCAACTGGTCCGGGGTTGCGGAGTCGATGGCGAAAGCCGATTGGCCGGATGCCTCCAGCGCCGCCTTGAAATAGAGTTGCGCCTGGGTGCTGCCGGGCGCCTCGACGAACAGGGCGTGGCGCGCGTCGGAGCGCTCCACCGAAAAGTAAAACGTGTCGTCGGAGGGCAGCGTATCGGCGCCGTCGATGGCCACTTCGCCGCGATTGCGTCCGTAGGGCACATCCATAGAGAGGAACTCCACCGATGCGCGTCCGCCGGCGGGCACTTCCACGCTTTTCGATTCCACCTCGCGGCCGTTTAGTTTGAGCGTGACCTTGCGGACGGCCTTCGGAGTGTTGAAGCCCGCCACCGTGGCGAGCACGCGCGTCTTCTTCGCATCGTAGACGCGCCGCGGCGCCACCACGTTTTCCACCGTGAAATTGGGCGTGGAGCCGGCGGCAATCGAGTGGGTCTCCAGTTTGATTTCGGCGTTCAACCGCAGGTCGTTGAAATTCGGCGGCATGCCCGTCTGCTGCATGTCTGAGTAAACGTGCACGGTGAGCGGCAGACGCAGCGAGTTGGCCATGGAGCCGAGCGCGCGCGCCAGTTCGGCGAAGGAGGTGCGCGTGTCGGAGGGACCGATAGCGGCGATGGCGGCGGTTAGCGCCGCGGGGTCGCTGGTAACCTCGCTCATGGCCTCCACGCGCGATCCAAACGCCAGCACCTGGCCGCGCTGCGCAGGGCCGAGGCCGCGCACCACCGAACGTGCCATGTCCTTCGCCTGCGCCAGCCGATCCCCGGCGCGCATGCTGAGCGAGTTGTCTATAGCCAGCACGGTGATGGCGCCGGAGCGGTCAATAGGCAGCAGCCGCCGCGGGATGTAGGGGTGGGCGAAGGCCAGCGCCAGGAGAACTAAGAGCGCGGTGCGCAGGGCGAGCAGCGTGAGGTAGCGCAGACGGCGGTGCTTGATGGAGCTTTGCGTGCGCCGTTCGAAGAACCGCAGCGAGGCGAACGGCAGCGGCGTGGATCTGTGCTTGCGCAGCAGATGCAGCCACACGGGCAGGCCCACGGCTGCGAGGCCGGCCAGAAACCAGGGCGTCAGAAAGCCCATGCCGCTCCTCCGGGATTGTGCGGCAGGCTGTCAGCCTGCGGCGGGTTGTTAACCCGCCTGCCGACTAGTCTGGCGGGGCCGCGCCAACCAGTCATCCGAGGCTGGCACGAGCCGGATTGACGGTTGTCTACAGTTCCCGCCTCGTGGAAAGCGGCAACCGAATCACGAGCGATGCCGGGGCTTCCAAGGAGGTTTCCTCTCACGCGCAGGCGAGCTCCGCTCGCCGGGCGGGTTGACAACCCGCCGCAGGCTGACAGCCTGCCCCACATAAAACTGGCGCAGGACTCCATCACAGCCTGCCCCTCCGCACGGCCAGGTATTCCCGCAGCCCCTCATCCAGGGGACGGCTGGTGTCCATCAGAAAATAGTCCAACCCAGCGCTTCTTGCTTTGCTGCGCAAAGCCTCGATGTGCGCATCGATCTTCTCCCGGTACTCTCCGCGCGCGTACTCCGGCGACACCTCGAGCGAACTGGCGGCATCTTCCATATCCACCAACAGCACCGGCTCGCGGAAGACCGGCTGGATCTCGCGCGGGTCCAGCACGTGAAACAAAATCACCTCGTTGCCCTTGAAGCGCAGCGGCTCGATGCAGCGAACGATCGCCTCCGGGTCCTCGTAAAAATCCGAAATCACCACCGCAATCCCGCGCCGGTGCAGGTAGTTCTGGAAATGAACGAAAGGCTTGAGGAAGTCCGTGCGCGTTCCAGGCTCGGCTTTCTCGACGGCGTGCAATAGCCGGAAAAGCTGCCCCTGGCGCGTCGAGGGCGCCACGTAGTTCACCACCTCTTCGTCGAAGACGATCAGCCCCGCGGCGTCGCGCTGCTGGTGGGCCAGGTAGCACAGCGAGGCCGCCACGTAGCGCGCGTAGTCCAATTTGTGAACCGTGTGCGAACCGTAAGCCATGGAGGCCGACGCGTCCAGCAGCACCAATAGCTGCGAGTTGGTCTCGCCGCGGTAGCGCTTCAGAAAAGTGCGGCCGGTGCGCGCGAAGACGTTCCAATCCACGTGGCGCAAGTCGTCGCCCTCGGAGTAGGCCCGGTACTCCGCGAACTCCTGCGAGAAGCCGAAATCCGGCGAACGGTGCAGGCCCGCCACGAAACCGTCCACCACCGTTTTGGCGATGAGGTCCAGGCCCGAAATGGAGGCCAGCGTGGCCGGGTCGAGGAATCGCTGCAGCATCGCGTTGGCCCCTACTCCCGCGGCGCCGGCTTCCACTCCAGAATGCGCCGCAGAATGTCGTCCTGCTTAAGGCGGTCGGATTCGGCGTGGAAGTTCAGCAGCACGCGGTGGCGCAGCACTGGGATGTACAGTGCACGAATGTCATCATAGGTCACGTGGTAGCGGCCCTTCATGAGCGCCCGCGCCTTGGCCGCCAGCACCAGGAACTGCGCCGCGCGCACGCTGGCGCCGTAGTTGACGTACTTGCGGACGAAATCCGGCGCGCTTTCGTCGCTGCTGCGCGAGGCGCGCACCATGGCCACGGCGTAGCGCGCCACGCTTTCGCCGATGGGCACCATGCGCACCAGTTGCTGGAAGTCCAGGATCTCGGCCGAGTTGGTTACCGCGTCGGCGCTGGGCACGGTGGTCACGGTGGTGAGGTCCACCACTTCCAGCTCCTCATCGGCAGTGAGATAATCCAGCACGGTGTTGAACAGGAAGCGGTCCAACTGGGCCTCGGGCAACGGGTAGGTGCCTTCCAGCTCGATGGGGTTCTGCGTGGCCAGCACGAAGAAGGGCGCGGGCAACAGGTAGTTGGTACCGCGTACCGTGCAGGCGCGCTCCTGCATGGCTTCGAGGAGTGCGCTCTGCGTCTTGGGCGGCGTGCGGTTCACTTCATCGGCCAGCAGTATGTTGCCGAAAATCGGACCGGGCACGAAAGTCCAAGTGCGGTGGCCGGTGGCCTGATCCTCTTCGATGATGTCGGTGCCGGTGATGTCGCTGGGCATCAGGTCGGGCGTGAACTGAATGCGCTTGAAAATCAACCCGAGCGTCTGCGCCATAGTGCGCACCAGCAGCGTTTTGGCCGTGCCGGGCAGGCCGGTGATGAGGCAATGGCCGCCCACGAACAGGGCGATCATCACCTGCTCCAGCACCTCCTCCTGGCCGACGATGACGCGGCGCACCTGCGTCACGATCTCCGACTTCACCTCGCGGAAGCGCTCGATGCGCGCCTTCAAAGCTTCCGAATCCGCCTGCGGTTTGGGTATGGGCATGTGTGGTCTCGATCCTAGTTCAACTCCAACAGTAGCTTCTGCGCGGGCCGGAAACCCGGCGCAATTTCCAGCGCGGCCAGCACTTCATCCCTGGCCAGGTCCGCTTGGCGATTCGAACGGTAAGCCCGCGCCAAGTCGAAGTGCGCCTGGGCCGGGTCCATGGGGCTGCGCGCCAGCACGGCCTGGTACTCGCGGATGGCGCCCGCCGCGTTGCCCTGGTCCAGCCACAGGCCTCCGAGTTTTCGATGCTGCTCGGGGTCCATGGGATAGATGTAATTCAAGCGGTCGAGCGCGGCGGCGGCTTCCACCGGGCGGCCGGCGTCCACCAACTTCGCGGCCAGAAGCTCGATGCGCGCCGGGCTGCGGCCGCCCGCGTGCACATAGCGCCACAACTCGTCGATGGCCGCGGCGCGGTCGCCAGCGGCCAGATCCAGGTCCGCCAGCGATTCGTACACGCTGCCTTCTTCCACGTATTCGGGGTACCAGCTCTCGATCCTGCGACCCAACTGGATGGCCTTTTCGAGGGCGGGCAGGTCCTTGCCCTTGTCGGCTTTCGACGCCGCGTCCGCCAATTCCCGCGCCGACTTCTTCCATTCGTCCAGATGCTCGATGATGGGCTTGGTCTCGGCCTCGATCGCCGCCAGAAATTCGCGGTCGAAGTCGGCGGGCTCGATCTTCAACTCCTCCCTGAAAACCGTGGCCGTCTCCGTGCCCTTGGCGTAATTGCGAAGCATGGCCAGGATGGCGTCCCATCCCCACTTTTTGACGATGTAGCCGCAGACGCGGCCCGCCTGAAAATAGCTGATGACCACCTGTTGCGGCCGCGATGGGTGAATGAACCCGCGGTCGAGCGTTTCCACCGGCAGCAGTTGATGTTCCTTGATGGAGGCGAGTTCCCCGGTGCCCAGGCGGTCGCCCCACTCGGGGTTGACGGCCGTCTCCTCGTACACCGCGACGCCTTCCGTAAACCAGCGCGGCACGTGGGAATCCGTCATGGCGAGCGTGAAGACGTGGCTCATTTCGTGCCACAAGGTGGAGGCCCAGTGGAACTGTCCCGGTGGCCGCCCGGACGGGCTGTCCATGGCGATGGTGTACCCGAACGTCACGCCGAGTGCGCCGAAACCGGGCATGCCGAGCGTGCGCACGGCGAAATCCTCGTGATCGGGATAGGCTTCCACCTGCACCGGGTGCGCCAGCTTCATTTGGTACTTCTTTTCGTACACTGCAATCACGCGGTCCAGTTCGGACTGGAAATACGGCCGCAGGAGTTCGCCTTCCTTCTTGTCGAATCGCAGGATGGTGCGCCGCGTGGTGAAGGTGACGAATTTCTTGTCGAAGCTCTCGATCAGGCGCAGCGAGTTGGATGCGGCCTTACTTTGAAAGTGGTTCTCCCAGCAGAGCTGCAGTTGCTGGAAGGCTTCGGCGTTGCGGCCCAGGCGCATCAGGTCGATGCCCAGCTCCGCGCGCGCCGTCCAGAGTTGCGGGTCCAGCTCGATGGCCTTGCGATAGAACCCGATGGACTCCTCGTAGCGCCGGTTGAGCATGAAGAAATGGCCGATGGTCTCGTAGCCTTTGGCGGTGCGCGGATCGAACGAAGATTCGGGTTTGCCGGCCAGCAGGTCTATGGAAGCCAGCACCGCTTTGGCCTCCACCGAATTGGGGTCCATGGCCAGGGCCTTGCGGGCCTCCTCGGTGGCACGGGGGTTGTCGTTGTCTTCGAGCGCCAGGCGCGCAAGGAGTTCCTGCGCCTCGATCAGGTGCGGATCGAGTTCGAGCGCGCGCCGGGCCAGCGCGGGAGCCGATCCGGAGAACTCGTCCGCGGCCAGCAGCGCCTCGCCCAGAACGGCGCCGGCGTTGCTTCCGTCCAGCGCCAGCGCTTCCTGGAACAGTGAAGCCGCATCGTCCGAGTGCCCATACTCCATGTACATGCGGCCCCACCGGACTTTGCACCCGGCGTCCCGCGGATGCGCCCGGTCGCAAGCCGCCTTGAACGCCTCGTTGGCATCGAGCATGCGGTGCTGGTGCCAGAGCGATTCGGCCTGTTGCAGGGTTTGTGCAGGGAGTAGAGATGCCAGGAAGAAGGCGGCGAACAGGGAAACCCGGGGACAGACGGAACGTTCACCTGGTTTCGGCAAGCGGCTGGCGCAAGAATCAGGTGAACGTTCCGTCTGTCCCCAGGTCTTCATTTGTCCAGCGCCTCCTGGGTTCGGGCTAGCTCCACCAGCAGCGCGGCCAGGCGCTTCTTGTACTCGTCCGCCGCCAGCGCGGCCTTCTGGAACTTCAACTGGTCGATGGCCTGCTCCAGTGCTTCCTTCCGGTCGAGCAACGGGCGCTTCGCCGGGTCATTGGCCGCGGCGGCATTGGCGCCCAGACGAATCAGGGGGAACATGGCCGCCAGCCCGCCCGGATCTTCGATGACGGCGTGCTCGGTGGCCAAACGTTTCTGGGTGTCGAAAAACTCCTTGGTCTTGCGCTGGGCGTAAAGGAACGCCTCCTGCGCGGAGACGGATTCGGTCTTGTCCGTGTCGGCCGCCGGATCGCGCAGCGCTTCGGCCCAGTAGCGGGCGAAGATCGTGGCGTTCTTCTCGGTGCCACTCTTGGTAGCGGCGATCACCACGCGCCCGGGCTTGCGCAGAAACTCGACGGCCCCGCCGCTCGAACTGGTCATAACCGCCACGCACTGGCGCCCGGCGGGGATGCGGTCCATCAGCGAAGCGAGTTCCGCCGCGGAGATATCCGGGCCGGGAACGTTGAACTTGTACTCGACGCCGTCGAACGTTCCGTGGCCGATGAGCATCACCACCACCGAATCGGCCGCGGTGGCCTGCGACGCGATCACCGCCATTTTGGCGCGGATGGTCTCGCGGGTGGGCGCTTCCAGCGTGGCGATGTTCGCGTCGCCCCCGGCTTTCTTGAGGCTGGCGTCGATATCGCGAGCCCACATGTTGAAGCGCTGGGTGTAATCGGCCTCGCCACCCAAGCCGGAGACGGTCAGGTAAAAGGTGGTGGCGGGCGCGGAGAGCGCCGCGGCCAACAGCAAAGCCAGAGTCTTCATACCACGCCCCACTTCCGCCGCAGCAGCCACTCGCAGGCGCGAATCCCCAGAGCCAGCAGAAAGACGGCGGGCATGTCCCACAGATCGCGCGTCTCGCGCGTGGTAATGCCCGCCTCCGAGTGGGAGATTTCCCCGGATAATTTAGACGCTTGATCGGGCGAATAGTAACGCCCGCCGGTCTGTTCGGACAGTTTGCTCAGCAATTCGCGGTTCTGCGAGGTGTGGAAGCTCTCGGCCACGCCGTCCTCACGGCGGAAGCTCACAATGTCGCGGCCCAGTTCGCGCTGCTCGCGGCCGGCCACGATTTCGGCCACGTACGTTCCCGGCTTCTCCGCCGTCCATTCGCCCTCGTAAATGCCCTCTTCAAGCGGCTTGGGCGCCAGTTCCAAGGTGGCAGTCGATCCGTCCGGCGCCGAGAAGCGCGCCTGCACAGCGGCGTTGGCCACCAGCTTGAATTGGGTGTCGCGCACCTCCACCCGTATGGGCACGCGCTGGGTATCGGACAGCACCTGCCGCGGCGTCGAGGCCGAAACCTGGCCGGGCGTATCGATCACCAGGTAGCGGAAAATCTGCTGCCAGAAAACCGGGTGCGTCTTGTCGTCGTGCTGCGTCCACATCTTCCAGCGCCAACTCCCGCCGGTCGCAAACAACATGGTTCGTCCGCGCCCGTAGTTTTCGGTCACCAGCAGCGGCGTCTTGGGCTTGCCCTTGGGCGCCGATTCCAGCAGCACCAGCGCACCCGGTTTGCGCTCGCCCACCTCCTGGTAGTCGGCCATCTGCGGCATGCGGGCCCAGTGTTCGCGGTTGCGGGCCGGGTCGTCGTCCAGGCGGCAGATCACGCTCGCCGCGCCTTCGGGGGTCAGCTCCACGCTGGTGAAATCGCGATGAAAGACGCCGCGCGCCGGCGGTAGCTGCGCCGGCACGAGATCCGCCAGCGGAGAAGTGGCATAGCCGCCATCGGAGAGCGACGCGCGTCCGCCCGAGAAGAGCACGCCGCCGCCGCGCCGGTCCACGAAATCGTGGATCAACTGCTGCTGAGTGGACGTGAAATAGCTCGCCTCCACGCTGCCGAAAATGATGGCCTGGTAGCGGAAGAGGTCCTCCGGCCGGGACGGGAAGCCGTCTTCCAATTCGTGCGGCTCCGGCGGATCGGGCGTGCCCTGGCGGTAAATCTTGTTCTGCGTGGTGCGGAGCATGGTGACCAGCTCGATTTCCTTGTAGTCGTCGAGCGCGCGGCGGATGAACTTGAACTCCCACCGCGGCTCGCCTTCCACGTACAGAATGCGGGGCACGCGCTTCTCCACTTCCACCAGCCGGGTCACCGTGTTGTTCGCCGTATTGGGCTCGCCGGGAACCGGGTCCACGGCGATTTCGAGCGCTTTCGGCCCAGCGTCGCCGCAATTGAAAATCAGGGTCTCGCTCTGCAGCGCGCCATCGGAGCCGAGCGCGATTTCGCGCCACGCCAACACCTTGCCGCCGTCCTTGACGCTCAGGCGGGCTTTGACGCCGCTCACGCCGTAGCTGCGCAGTGTGACGGTGGCGCTCAGCCGCGATTGCGGGAGCGCGCGGGCGGGCAGCACGGCGTCCTCGATTTCGACGTCCTTATCGGGATGCTCGCTGCCGAAGCCGATGGTGTGAACCGGAATGCGCTGGCGGCGGATGGCGGCGATGGTGCCGTGATCGATGCCGCCTGCGTTATCGGCGCCATCGCTCAGCACCACCATGGCACCCAGAGGCAGCGACGACGACTCGGCCAGCGCCTGCTCCAGCGTGTCGCCAAGGCGCGTAGCCTGCTGCGCGCCCTTAAGTTGGCCGGGGTTCTGAATGCGATCGAGGGTGGCGCCGAACTTGTACAGGCGCACCTGAAAGCGGGCGCTCAGGCTGCGCAAGAGGCCATCGTCGAGGACCTTCTTGGCGGCGGCCTCGCGCGTGCCGGAGCCGTCGGGGCCGGAGCCATCCGCAATCGACATACTGCGCGAATCGTCCACCAGAATTGCGACCACGTTCTGCTGCGGCCGGAGAGTTGCCACGCTGAGCGCGGGATGCCAGAGCAGAAAGAGGATCAGCGCGGCCATGGAGGATTCGAGCAGCCAGACGGCCAGGGGACGCGTCCCGCCGAGCATGCCGCGATGGCGCCGGATGTGCCAATACAGCCCCGCTGCCGCGGCCAGGATGGCGATGGCCAGCATCCACGCCGGCCAGGGGGTCAGCAGGACGAAGCGGCCCTTATGAAAGAGGCTGGCCGGATATTTGAACAGGAGTTCGAACATGAGGTCCACGTCAGGCTGTTGTGCGATTAAGGATTAGACGCGCCGCGGGTGGCTGCGAGTTACAGAATCCGGGTGCATTTCACATGGCCCTCGCGTTGGTGCCAGGATAGCATGCGGGGAAGGGAGGCATGTCCCAATCCGGCCTGGGAAGGGGTTTGGGGCCTTCACGGACCGTTCGAAACACATCCTTCAGCGATGCCCCGAAGCCGGCGGCGCCGTGGCCGCTGTGCCATTGAACCCGACGAAAAGCAGTTGTGCCGAAGCGGGCCGGTTGTCAGGGGAAGGCAATCGTACAGCACGGTCGAACTGAATCTCAACGCGGTGTTTCCCGGAGACAGCCGGCACGGGAATGTCGATTTGAACTTTCCCCGGCACGTAGGTCCTTTTGGCGATTTCCTCTCCATCAAGCACAACCCGGGCAACAGATGAGGCCCCGGTTCCCGAGATGGCAGGAACCGCAAAAGACACTGCTAGCATTGGACAGTCCCGCGGCTGGTCCAGCACCGCAAGAATCGATTCTCCAACCCAACCATCTTCGTAAATCCCGGAATACTCGAGATCCCGGTTCGAAAGGTCGGCGGGGAAGTTCCTCAATTGCTGAGGAGCCTGCAACGCGCGGTAGTCCTCATCGGAGATTGCCGAAACATCGCGGGCAAAACCTGCAATCCGGCGGGGATCGTTGGGCAAATCCATTCCGTACAACCGCATGAGTCCCCAGCGGCCGTCCGGGAACATCGATCCCCGAACGCCCATGTCAAGAAGGACATACTGCCCCTTTTCGACAACCTGAGGCACGATTGGCGGAGAGAACAGGCGGGCAGACCCCCTCCCCACAGCACCAACTCGAACGCACTCGTTTCCGATGACGCTGACCGGAGGTATTTGATTCCTGCCGTCGCCGTTTAGGGTTGCAGTGTACTCCAGCACAACCCGCATTTCCTTCGAAGGCCGAAGTACCTGGAAGAGCATGTCCCGGCCTATAGCTGACATGGTCCCGCCTGGGCGGTAATAATCGCTTTCCAGTTGATACATGGCGACCAGTCCCTGTGCACGGCCTTCACTGGAGTAGTAACCTGTTCCCAAACGGGAGGATACAAAAATCAGATAATTCCGCGCGTGCTCGGACGGCACGAGTCTCACATCATCGCCACCACCTTCTCGAAGGGATCTGCTACGGTTCACAATTCCCTGCCGCGGACCACTTGCTAGCAATGTGAACTCCTGAGATGCAACTCCATCGGCATTGCCTTGGATATCGAAGCGATTATCCAGGGGTACCACTCCATGCATCTCGAACTGACGATGCTTGATTACATCCTGACGGCGCATCACGGCGGAGACGGCCTCACTCTCCAAAGACGGCTTGATCAGGTGCAGGAACCTCTGACAAGCACCTACCGGGCGCGCTCCAAGTATCGAGTCCATATAGTCGAATGCCGGCGCGCAGAAGGACGAGCCGGCGAAATAGAGGCTTTCGAACTTCATTAGGACAACGTTGGGTGAGTCCGTCAAGATGATAGACCGCCGGGGACTTCGAGAAAGGCCCTCGAGTTCCGAAACCAGCCCGGATTCCGAAGCATTCGGAATCTCAATAAAGCCCGATCCGGTCTTGCCCGTGCTTCGAGCAACATAGAAGAACTCCGCCCTCATGCCCAGCGCCGCGACCAGAACCATGGGGCCCAACCCTAGGGCGATCCTCGTTCGTCTACCAAAACGCGCAACTCGCTTCCCAATGAAGGCGTTCCAGGAGAGGACTGCGGATGCGATCAGAAATGGCTGAACGTACATGGCGATCTTGAACAGGCCGAAATCCATCCGCCCCAGAAACAGGCGGAGTGCGAGTGCCGCCATAATAAGAGTCATCACGGCTGCGGCTTCCCCGCGCCAGGCTATTGCCAGAGTGCCAGCCAGGCATGCAGCAGTGAGAAGCATTCCGAGCAGGATGAACGCGTTAAGGCTCACCGCCCCGACCGAGCCACCGATATAGCTGAAACCCCAAAGGTAGGCGAAGCCGCTTGGCATAAGGTAGTAAGGGAAGAGACTTACGGAGCCCCGAATGCCGTGGACACTGGCAGCTTGAACCATGACCGTAGAGACGACGCCGGGCAGGAACACGCTAGTCAAGAGGAGAATGCCGCCCAGAATGGGGCCTAGACTGCGTGCGAGAGCACCCAAAGACTCCCGGCGGTGCACTAGCAGAAGAGCGTGGTAAAGAAGGAATGAGAGGCCCGCAAACGGAAGCACTTCCGGGTAGACCACGCACATGGCAGCGGCGAGAATGGCGCGGAGTAGAGAGGTTCGAGCAAGCAGGCGGCGCGGCTCACGGCGATACGGGTTGAGAAACAGGGCAGTGAAGCCGGCCAGCAGTGACAGTCCAAAAACCTGAGCAATGAGCTGGTACATGGTACCAAGTGCCACCAGTGCGGAGAACGCAGTCCAGAACGTTACCAGGAGAGCTGCCCTTCGCCGCGTTCGATTTCTTAGCACTATCGCTCCCGCTGCGGTTGTCAGGACCAACTGAAGAGCTAGGATCGTCGGCATGAAGATTTGGTGAGTCGTCAGCCCGGTAAGACTAGCCGTCCATGCGATTAGTTCTTCGGAGCCGGCGCGCATTCCCGAAAACACCTCAAGGAACCAGTAAACCAGACTGGCATCTCGATTTGTGATGATATCCTGCCAGTTGAGCACATCAAAAAAACCGTGATTCAGGAAGAACTTTCCGCTCATGCAATAGTTCGCCATGTCGTCGTTGCAGTAGCTGACCCAGTTGAAACCATAAAGAAACATCGGGTAGCCAGTCAGAATCGCGGATGACAAGACTACTGCCAGGAAGGGCTTCACTCGAGAAACCGGAAGAATCGGCTTGACACGCCACAGAATGAAGCCAGTGGCAAGAAGCAAGAGGAGCGTGACCGCCGGCCCGGCATACCTTACGGGCACACCCATTCGGTTTGCCCAGATGACCAGAAGAACCGTCAGGGATGCTCCGATAGCGGGAGACAGCAGCACATTTCGAAGAAGGTTGCTCCGGCCATTGAGCAAGGATACGAAACCGAAGCCGACGATGCTCCACAGGCTGAAGATGGCTAAGGCGAGCAAGAATGCGGTCACTTGTTCTGTGGTCTCCAATCGAAGATTACATGGCCCAGGGACAGCCCCTGTCAGCTCGAGGCAACACCGAATCCGGCTCGACACGAGTTGACCAATACACTGAAACTGAAACACTCAACAAGCGCCAGACGGCCCATCTTGAGCCGTCCTGCGGTCCTGCCCCGGACCGCCAGATGACACTCCAAACAGCCTAGCTGCACGGAGGCCGACAAACACCAGAAGACACTATAGCAGGACGACACTAGGCCGCGCCGACAGGCTGGAAGGGCACCTCGGCAGAATCGAATCTGAGTGGCGACCCAAACAAGCCCGCGACTGGAGCCAGAGGTGGGGGTCCAGGCAGGGCTGGAGCTGACCACGTATGCAAGCCTTGAGGCACCAGGCCACCGAAGGTGTCTATGGGGCTGAATCGGCCCTATCTATTCCACGCCAGTGCCACAAGGTCCACCGCCGGCTCGCTGGCGTGGACCGCGTCAAACCATCGCCAGCCCGGTTGGGTTTGGATCAGAAGCCGACGCATGAATCCCGGCTCGGTGTAATAGTAGTTCAACAGCCTTGTCAGGACCCAGGAGGGGGTCAATCGACGTCCGGACTCCTGGCTTAC